>NZ_CP052860.1:6083415-7300098 GCF_012935715.1 Pseudomonas sp. ADAK13 | reverse complement strand
TGAAAAGAAGCGAGCTTGCTCGCGAAAGACTTCAACGATTACACGGGCCAACAGATGCCCCCGCGCCTATAAATTCCGCCTCCCCGTTTAAAACCCTTGCTCCCTGATCAGCTCAATCAGTGCCCTTAACCCCGCCGGAACATGGCGCCGACCCGGATAATAGAGACGCAAGCAGTCAAAAGACGGCGTCCAGTCCTCCAGCACGCGTACTAGCGTCCCTTTCGCTAAATCAGCGGCCGCATTCCATTCCGTAAGATAGGTCAATCCCAGCCCCGCCCTGGCAGCCTCAAGCATCAGAGTCGGGTTATCCAGGGTCAAAGCCCCCTGCACCTCTACAGCGATCGCCTCGCCATGACGCTCAAACTCCCAGTGATAGATTGCCCCGCTGGGCATTCGGCTGCGAATACACGCATGAGCACGCAAATCCATGGGGCTGAGGGGCATTGGGTGGCTGGCAAAATAGTCCGGGCTGCCCAATACCGCAAAACGCTGGGCAGGGCTGATATCAATCGCGATCATGTCTTGAGGAACGGTATCCCCCAGTCGAATCCCCGCATCAAATCCCTGCGCTACGATATCCACCAGGCGCCCTTCAGTGACGATATCCAACTTCATCCGAGGATAACGTCGCAGGTAATCCAGCAGCAGTGGCATCACCTGCTTTGCAGCACCCGCCGAGGTATTCAGGCGCAAGGTCCCGCTCGGTTCCGCGCTGCGATTTCCCGCCTGTTCCAAAGCCGTGCGGATGCTCAACAGTGCCGGGGTAATCGTCTCGACAAACTCTGCCCCCACTTCAGATAACGACACACTGCGCGTCGTGCGGTTGAACAGCCTCACCCCCATTCGCGCTTCAAGCCCTGCGATAGAGTGGCTCAGCGCTGACGTCGACACATTCAACTCAGTCGCCGCCGCGCGAAAGCTGCGATGCCTGGCCACGGCCAGTACGGCTTCCAGTTCATTCAGCCCGGATGTGTTCATTGTCCTGAATCACTCATTAACTCATGCCGATTTGTACGGCTTATCAGCTCAATCATAGTGACTTACCGTAGGACGCACTAGCTCAGCGTCCCGGAGGACCTATGCAACACATCAACCAGATTTACATCAACGGCGCCTTTGTGACACCCCACGGCGAAGAGCTTTTTGACCTGTTCAACCCCGCTAAAGGCCAGCGTATTGGCCAGGTTCGATTGGCAAATGAACAGGACGCCCAGGTTGCCATCGCTGCTGCCAAGCAGGCTTTTGCCGAGTTTTCCCAAAGCGCTAAAGCTGTACGCATCGGCTATCTCCAACGCATGCACGCCGCCGTTGAATCGATTGAGGACGAGCTCACCCAGGCAATCATCGAAGAGTACGGTGCGCCGGTTTCCCGTGCGCGATGGATGGCCAGGCATGCCGCCAGCGTCCTGAAGGATGCCGCTTCGGTACTGGAGAACTACAACTTCTCCCGACGCATTGGCATCGCCGAGGTGGTCATGCAACCGCTGGGCGTGGCCGGATTGATCACGCCCTGGAACAGCAATGCCGGTTTCATCTGCGGCAAGCTCGCTGCAGCGTTGGCCGCCGGCTGTACCGCGGTGATCAAACCCAGTGAGATGAGCGCCATCCAGACTTCTATTGTCACCCGTGCGCTTCATGAAGCGGGTTTGCCTCCCGGCGTGTTCAACATCGTCACCGGCCGTGGCGAAACCGTAGGCGCGGTGCTGAGCACCCATCCAGACATTGCAAAAGTCTCTTTCACTGGCTCGACCGCTGTCGGCAAAACGATCCTGCGTGCCGGCGCCGACACCCTGAAACGAATCACCCTGGAACTGGGCGGCAAATCACCGGTGCTGATTCTCGATGATGCGGACCTCAAGACCGCCGTGCCCATGGCGCTTCAGGCCGGCTTCATGAACAGCGGCCAGGCGTGCATTGCCGGCACCCGAATCCTGGTACCTGAAAATCGCCTGGCTGAAGTCGAAGCGCTGATGATCGAGGAGGTGGCCAACGTACGAGCCGGCGATCCTCATGATCCAGTTACCGCCGTCGGCCCCATGGTCAGTCATAAACAATGGGAGCGGGTGCAGCGCTACATCCAGATCGGGATTGAGGAGGGCGCTTATCTATTGGCGGGAGGTCCCGGTTTGCCAGAAGGTATCAACGCCGGCTGGTTCGTAAGACCCACTGTATTCAGCCGCGTGAACAACCAAATGACCATCGCCCGCGAGGAGATTTTCGGCCCCGTATTATCGATTATTACCTACGTAACCGAGGACGAAGCCCTGGCCATCGCCAACGACACGCCCTACGGCCTCCAGGCGTACATCCTGTCATCAAACCCCGAACGCGCCCGCAGGCTGGCCAGCCACATCGACGCTGGCCGCGTCCTGATCAACACGCTGGCCCATGAGCCACTGGCACCGTTTGGTGGTTTCAAGCAATCGGGTATTGGCCGCGAGTACGGCACATTCGGCCTGGAAGCCTTCCTGGAACCCAAGTCGGTCTTGAGCTGATTTCTCAGCATAAAAACGCATGAATAAGGTCGCCGGCCCAAACCAAAGTGCATGAACAGCCCCATATGCACGCCGTTCAGGGAAATCGATGCAAAGTGTTTCTGCATTTTTGGTATGGTGCAGCACATTTTCACAGGGACTGATTTTCCTCCGCAGGATGCGGCGTCGACCTTATTCAACGAGATGCTGTAGAAATGCCTGAACCGATACCCATCAAGGATCACGAAAAAGAAAACCGCCTGGTCAACAAGCGGCTGCTGGCCTGCGCACTGCTGGTGATCGGCATCACCTGCGCCCTGGTAGGCCGGATGTACTTTCTGCAGGTGGTGCAGTACGACTATCACTCCACGATTTCGGAAAACAACCGCGTCCATGTCCTGCCGATTACACCGACGCGCGGCCTGATCTATGACCGCAACGGCGTAGTACTTGCCGACAACCGTCCCAGCTACAACCTGACGATCACTCGCGAGCGCACGACCGACCTCAAGGGAGAACTGGACGCTATCGTCAGCCTCCTGCATCTGCCCGCTGAAGACCGCGGTGTATTCGACAAAGCGCTCAAACAGGCGCGTCATCCCTTCGTGCCCGTCACGCTGTTTTACGAGTTGACCGAAGAACAGATCGCCGTGCTGGCCGTCAACGAATTCCGCCTGCCGGGCGTGGACGTCGAGCCGCAATTCGTCCGCCATTACCCGCTGGGTGCGCACTTTGCCCACTCCATTGGTTACGTGGGCCGGATCAACGAAAAAGAATCCAAGGCCCTCGACTCGGTGGAGTACCGGGGCACGCAGTCCATCGGCAAAACCGGTATCGAGCGTTTCTACGAGTCGGAGCTGCATGGCCACGTCGGCTATGAAGAAGTCGAGACCAACGCCCAGGGCCGGGTGCTGCGCGTGCTCAAGCACACCGACCCGATCCCCGGCAAAAACATCGTGCTGAGCCTGGACGTCAAACTCCAGGAAGCCGCCGAAGAGGCCTTGGGCGATCGGCGCGGCTCGGTGGTGGCCCTGGACCCGGCAACCGGCGAAGTCCTGGCGATGGTCAGCAAGCCGAGCTTTGACCCGAACCTGTTCGTCACCGGCATCAGCTTCAAGGAATACGCTGCGCTTCACGATTCCCTCGACCGGCCGTTGTTCAACCGTGTGCTGCGCGGGCTCTATGCGCCGGGTTCGACGATCAAGCCGGAAGTGGCCATCGCCGGCCTCGACAGCGGCGTGGTCACCGCCCAGACCCGCGTGTTCGACCCCGGCTACTACCAACTCCCGGACTTCGACCACAAATACCGTAACTGGAACCACAGCGGCGACGGCTGGGTGGACATGGACGCGGCAATCATGCGCTCCAACGACACCTACTTCTACGACCTGGCTCATAAGCTGGGCATCGATCGCCTGCACGACTACCTGGCCGAGTTCGGCCTCGGCCAGAAAGTCTCCCTGGACATGTTCGAAGAGTCAGCCGGCTTGATGCCATCCCAGGCCTGGAAGCGTGCGACGCGGCGCCAACCGTGGTTCCCGGGTGAAACCGTGATCCTCGGCATCGGCCAGGGCTACATGCAGGTCACCCCGTTGCAACTGGCCCAGGCCACTGCGCTGATCGCCAACAAAGGCGTGTGGAACCGACCACACCTGGCCAAGACCATCAATGGCGTGGCGCCAGTGGATGAAAACCCGATGCCCAATGTCGTCCTCAAAGACCCGCGCGATTGGGAACAGGTCAACCACGGTATGCAGCTGGTTATGCACGACCCACGTGGTATCGCCCGGGCAGCGGCAGCCGGTGCGCAATACCGGATTGCCGGCAAGAGTGGTACCGCCCAGGTGGTGGCGATCAAGCAGGGTGAGCGCTACAACCGCTTGAAAACCCTGGAGCGCAACCGCGACAACGCCTTGTTCGTCGGCTTCGCCCCGGCGGAGCACCCACGGATCGTGATTTCAGTCATGATCGAAAACGGCGAGGCCGGTGGCCGTGTGGCCGGCCCGGTGGTGCGCCAGATCATGGATGCCTGGTTGCTCGATCAGGAAGGCCACTTGAAGCCGCAATACGCGACCCCCAGCAAGGCACCGGGTGATCCCCACGTTTAAGGCCATGGGGCATGACGCGAGTCATGCCCTATCCCTTCTCAAAGGTTGCGCATTGGTCGATGTCGCCTACTGTCAATACAGGAGGTGTCTCATGCACGAATCAAATGAAATCAAACGTAAAGTCCTGCTCAACGCTCCACGTCAACGCGTCTGGGAAGCACTGACCGACGCCGAGCAATTCGGCAGCTGGTTTGGCATCGCCCTCAAGGGCAAGCAGTTCGCACCGGGTCGGGCCATTGAAGCCCAGATCACCTACCCCGGTTACGAGCATGTGGTGTGGAAGGCGACAATCGAGCGCCTTGAGCCGCAAACGCGGTTCTCTTTCAGTTGGCATCCCTACGCCGTAGACAAGGATGTGGACTACGACACGGAAACCCCCACGCTGGTGGAGTTCACCCTTGAGGATCACGCCGAAGGCATTTTGTTGCGGGTGGTGGAATCAGGGTTTGACGCAATCCCGGAAGCTCGCCGCCAAAAAGCCTACAAGAAGAACTCCCGAGGCTGGGACGATCAGATGAACAACATCGAAGACTATTTGGCGCAGGCCCATCAGCCTTGAGCTGAAGGGCCTGCGCTGCCGTCAGCCTTCGTGGGCAGTGCTGATTTCCAGGGTGTCGGTGTAGGTCACCAACACGCTCTGGCCGACCTTGAGGTCTTTGAGGCCGGCGCGGATTTCCGGTTTTTCCACGGTCAGCACTTTGCTCAGGCCCGCCGGGTTTTCCAGGGTCACCTGGTTTTTCTTCAAGTCGATGTGGGTGATCTTCAGTTGCACCTGCACCTGGCGGAAGGCAGCACCGCCCGGGTTCGGGTTATCCGCCGTGGCGCGCAGCACGCCGGCTTTCTCGGTGGCGTCGGGCGCGCCTTTGTCGATGTCGGTGTCCAGTACGGCTGCGACCGAATGGGTCACCAGCACCTTGACCTGATCGCCAACCTTGAGGTTGCCCAGGTCCTTGGCCTGGTCGCTGAGCTGCACATGCACCTCGCGGCCTTCAGCGCCCTGGAGCACCACCTGATGGCTGGCGGCATCCACTTTGAGCACCTTGGTGGTCACCTCATCGGCTTCCAGCGACTTGGACAGCGGGATATCGGCGGCATGTGCCGTCAGGGCACCGGCGGATAACAGGATTGCCAGGGCAATGGCCTGGCGAAGAGGGCGAATGACATTCATTGAGTGGACTTCCATGTAAGAGGAGTCCTGAGTCTAGTGGCGAGTCGGCGATACGCAAATTCGCCACCCGATCCAATCGAACCTCGGGGGCAAAACCGCATCACAACAAGACAGACAGCTATCTGACAAGGAGAACGCCCATGCCCAGTCCAGGTTCGTGCCCGGGATTTATCCCGCCCTACATTCTCCATCGGCTGATCGACCACGGTTCAGATTGGCAGCGCTCGCGAGCCCTGAATACCCTGACCCACGTTCGCCAGTTACTGCCCAATCCAGGCAAGCCTGGCCAGGCTTCGGCGGCGCCCGTTACCGGCGCGTTGCAACGCAATGTCTACGACGCCGGCCACCTGACGGTGCTCCCGGGTGACCTGGTACGCGCAGAAGGGCAGCGGGCCAGCGGCGATGCGGCGGTGGATGAGGCTTACGATGCCTTGGGCGCGACCCATGATTTTTTCTGGCAGGTTTACGGGCGCGACTCCATCGATAATCGCGGTTTCGCACTGACCGGCACCGTGCATTATGGCGAAGGCTATGACAACGCCTTCTGGAATGGTGCGCAAATGGTCTTCGGCGACGGCGATGGTGAGGTGTTCCAGCGCTTTACCCGGTCCCTGGACGTGGTCGCCCACGAACTGACCCACGGCATCATCGAGAGCGAAGCCGGCCTGGTTTACCGCAACCAGTCCGGGGCGCTCAACGAATCAATCTCCGACGTGTTCGGCGTCCTTACCCGGCAATACGCGCTCAAGCACACGGCCGAGCAGGCGGACTGGCTCATCGGCGCGGATTTGCTGACCGACAAGGTCCATGGCAAAGGCCTGCGCTCCATGTCCCATCCCGGCACCGCCTATGACGACCCGGTACTGGGCAAGGACCCGCAGCCGGCGCATATGCGGGACTTCGTCGTCACTCAGGATGACAATGGCGGCGTGCACTTGAACTCCGGGATCCCCAACCGTGCGTTTTACCTCGCAGCGACGGCCTTGGGCGGGGCGGCCTGGGAGCAGGCAGGGCAAGTCTGGTATGACACCCTCTGCGATAAACAACTCGATAATGATGCGGACTTCCAAGGCTTTGCCACCTTGACCGTCGCGCATGCCCGTGAGCGTTTCGGCGCCACCCAGGCCAAGGCGGTGGAGAAAGCCTGGGCCGGTGTGGGTGTGAGCCCGGGATGAGGAGAATGCGATGAAACAGCTACCACCCCTGGGCAGCGATGCCACGGTGCGTCTGTCCCGCCAAGGCGGGGTAACAGCGATGTTGAGCCGGCCCCGCGAGATCGAGTTTGCCCAGTGCAATCTGGATGAGCGCGAACAGATCTGCACGTTGCTCAACGGTTGCCTGCCACTGGCCTCGGTTGAGTCGGGAAGGGGCGACCAGCGCTTCTACCAAATCGAAGTGCGCTTTCGCCAGGATGATCGCGATGACCGGTTGATGCTCCAGGTGCCTGAAGAGTTGGCACCTGGAGAGTTAGTCCGGCTATGGGACAAAGGTCAGGTCTGATCCTCGGGTTACTTGATCACCACCGGGTTCACCGGCGCGCCACTGCCCCCGACAATCTTTAACGGGGCGGCGGTGTAGAGGAACTTCCATTGGCCGTCGTCCGCGCAATCGGCGGCCAGTTCCTCCAGCAGCACGATTTCGGTGAAGGCGATCCCCAGGTTGCGCATCAGCGCGCAATGCAGCGGAATCTGCACCCCGGACACCGGGTCGGTGATCACTTCGTTGGCGATGGTGTCGGTCACCAGGTTGGGGATTTCCATCTCGTGGAACCACTCCACCAGCTCCCGGCTGTAAGTCAGCCCCGGCTCCATCAGGTCCTTGAAGAACTCGGTTTTGCCCAGTTCATAAAACGCACCCATGGAGCCGGTGCGGATGATCAGGATGTCGCGCTTCTCAATGGTCACGCCTTGGGCCTTGGCGGCGTCGAGCAAGTCCAGGTGGTTGAAGGTTTCGCCACGGCCCAGGCACTTCTTGCCGCGATACCGGGCCATGTCGATCAGCACGGCGCGACCCACCACGCCCCGTTCGGCGATGGCCAGCACACTGGCCTTGGCCATGCCGCCGACCGTGGTGTTGGCGTCGTAGCCGTTCCACAGTTGATTGTCGTACCAGGCGTGCCCGAGGGCGTCGTACTGGGTCGAGCCTTGCAGCTGCATGAAGATCACGTCGTCGGAGTACGCCGCGCCGCCGGTCATGTGCGGCTGTTTGCCGAAGTGGTAATGGCTGTGGTCCAGGGTGTTGAAGCGCATCGACGGGTTGCGCGCCGGCCACATCGGGTCGCCGTCAGGATGGCCGATCTGCACTTGCAGGGTAAAGGTCTTGCCCTGGCGCACCGAGGCGACGCCCCGCAGTACTTCGGCTTCAGTCAGGTAATTGAGGGCGCCGACTTCGTCGTCCGGTCCCCATTTACCCCAGTTCTTTGGCAGGCCTTCAAGCAATTGTCTGGTGTTCGGCTCGTTCTTATTATGAAGATCACACATAGCAATTCCGGTCCCTGTGAGAGTGAGTTACACGCAGCGTCCGCCATCGACTTCCAGGCAGGTGCCGGTGATGAACGCCGCTTCGTCCGACGCCAGGTACAGGCAGGCGTTGGCCACATCTTGCGGGGTGGAAAAGCGCCCCAGGGGAATGGTTGCCATGAACTTCTGGCGGTTTTCCGGGGTGTCCGGCACGCCCATGAATTCGCTGAGCAATGCCGTGGCACCGACGACCGGATTCACGCAGTTGACGCGGATATTGTCCGGCCCCAACTCTGCCGCCATGGTCTTGCTCATGACCACCACTGCGCCCTTGCTGCCGTTATACCAGACCAGTCCCGGACGCGGACGGATCGCCGCCGTCGAGGCAATGTTGACGAACACACCGCCGCCCTGGCCGCGAAAGTGCGGCACAAAATGCCTGGCGCTCAGGAAGATGCTTTTGACGTTGACCGCAAACACCCGGTCGAACTCGGCCTCGTCGACCTCCAGCATCGGCCGGTTGCGGTGGGTGGTGCCGGCGTTGTTGATGACGATATCCAGGCCGCCGAACTGTTCCAGGGTGCCGCGCAACAGGGCGCCCATGCTTTCATCGTTGGCCACGTTGACCTCGATGAAATGCGCATGGCCGCCGCTTTCGGCGATTTCATTGACCACCCGCTGGCCGCCGACCGCGTTCATGTCGGCGACGATCACCTTGGCGCCCTGGCGGGCAAAGGTCTTGGCGATGCCCTCACCAAAACCCGAACCGGCGCCGGTGACGATCGCAACTTTATTGGCTAAACGCATGGTGTGTTCTCCGTTCTTGTTGTTGTGAGGAATCAACCGTGTTTGATCGCAATGGTCTTCAAGGTGGTAAAGCCCAGCAGCGCCTCGAAGCCCTTTTCCCGGCCATAACCGCTGGCCTTTACCCCACCAAATGGCAGTTCGACGCCACCACCGGCCCCGTAGTTATTGATGAACACCTGGCCGCAGCGCAGCTTGCGGGCCAGGCGCATTTGGCGTGCGCCGTCGCGGGTCCACACGCCGGCCACCAGGCCGAATTCGGTGCCGTTGGCCAGGCGAATCGCGTCGGCTTCATCGTCGAAGGGCATTACGGCGAGTACCGGGCCGAAGACTTCCTGTTGCGCCAGGCGACTGTCGGGCGGTACGTCGCGGAACAGCACCGCCTCCTGGAAATACCCGGCGCTGCCGGCCTCGGCCACCACCGTGCCGCGCGCGGCGACGGTGATCCCGGCCTGTTCGGCTTCGCGAATAAACTCGCGCACCTGGCGTTGCTGCTTCTGGTTGATCAGCGGGCCCATGTCCAGGTCCAGCGCTGAAGGCCCGGCGCGCAGCTCGGAAAAACGCTGGCTGAGGCGCGCCAGCAGGGTTTCGTAAATGCTGCGCTCCACCAGCAAGCGGCTGCCGGCGGAGCAGGTTTGCCCGCAGTTCTGCACGATGGCATTCACCAGCACCGGCAGCGCTTCATCCAGGTCGGCATCGGCAAACACCAGTTGCGGCGACTTGCCGCCCAGCTCCAGCGTCACCGGGCAGTGGCGTTCGGCGGCGGCTTTCGACACCGCCGTGCCGGTGACAGTGGAGCCGGTGAACGAGATGTGATCGATGCCCGGGTGTGCGCACAACGCCGCGCCGGCTTCGTAGCCATAACCGGTGACCACATTGATCGCGCCCGCCGGAAAGCCCACCTCCGTGGCAATTTCCGCCAGGCGCAGCAACGACAGACTGGCATCTTCCGCCGGCTTGACCACACAGGCATTGCCCGCCGCCAGGGAGGCGCCGACGCTGCGCCCGAAAATCTGCATCGGGTAATTCCACGGGATGATATGCCCGGTCACGCCATGGGGCTCGCGTACCGTCAGCACCGTGTAGCCGGCCTGATACGGCAGGGTTTCGCCGTGCAGCTTGTCGGCGGCACCCGCGTAATATTCGAAATAGCGGGCAAGGGCGGTGGCATCGGCGCGGGCGACCTTCAATGCCTTGCCGGTGTCCCGCGCTTCGATCTGCGCCAGCTCTTCATGATGTTCCAGCACCGCCACACCGAGCTTGGCCAGCAGGCGGCTGCGCTCTACGGCAGACAACTGGCCCCACGGTCCATCAAAGGTTTCCCCGAGGGCCTGGCGCGCCGCGCTGATCGCCGCGTCGATATCGGCGGCCGTGCCACGGGCAATGCTCGAATAGGTTTCGCCGGTGCTCGGGTCGATCACCGGAATGTCTTCCAGCGAGGTCGACGCCCGCCATTGGTTGGCGATGTAATGTGCGTGGGTCATGTTCAGCTCCTGTTCCCTGCGACGCATTCGGCGATGGCGCGGCCCACTTCGACGGTGCTGGCGCTGCCGCCCATTTCCCGGGTGCGCGGGCCTTCGGCAAGCACCGTTTCGATGGCGGACACGATGGCCGCCGCGGCTTCCTGATAAAGCGGATCACCGTCACCCAGGTGCTCGATCATCAGTGCGGCCGACCAGATCTGCCCGATCGGATTGGCGACGCCCAGCCCGGCAATGTCCGGCGCCGAGCCGTGCACCGGTTCAAACAACGACGGGTAGCGCCGCTCCGGATTGAGGTTGGCCGACGGCGCAATGCCGATGGTGCCGGTGCACGCCGGGCCGAGGTCGGAAAGGATGTCGCCGAACAGGTTGGACGCCACCACCACATCGAACCAGTCGGGATGCTGCACGAAGTGCGCGCACAGAATGTCGATGTGGAACTTGGCGGTTTTCACGTCCGGGTAGCGCCGTGCAATCTCGTTCACCCGCTCGTCCCAGAACGGCATGGTGATCGAGATACCGTTGGATTTGGTCGCCGCCACCAGGTTTTTCCGGGGCCGTTGTTGCGCCAGTTTGAAAGCGTAATCCACCACGCGGTCCACACCTTCGCGGGAGAAGATCGATTCCTGCACCGCGATTTCCCGCGAGGTGCCTTCCCACATGCGCCCACCGACGCTGGAATATTCGCCTTCGGTGTTTTCCCGCACCACGATGAAGTCGATGTCCCCCGGTACACGGCCGGCCAGCGGGCAGGGCACGCCGGGCATCAGGCGCACCGGGCGGATATTCACGTATTGATCGAACTGGCGGCGGATCTTCAGCAGCGACTCCCACACAGCGGTGTGGTCGGCAATGATGTCTGGCGCGCCGACGGCGCCGAAGAAGATCGCGTCATGGCTGCCGATCTGTTCGGCCCAGTCGTCGGGCATCATCGTGCCGTGGGCCAGGTAGTGCTCGCTGCACCAGGCAAAGTGGTCGAAGTGAAAGTGAATACCGAAGCGCCGGCTGACGGCGTCGAGTACCCGCAGGCCTTCGGGCACCACTTCGCGGCCGATGCCGTCGCCGGGAATCACGGCGATGCGGTGGGTGGAGCGGGTGGGGGATTGGGACACGCCGTGTCTCCTGTGTTGTTTTTATAGGAAGGTCTGGCGGGGGCATTCTTGGCACAGCTGCGGCAACAGGGGAATTGCTAATTGTGGAATCGGCCTTCGCGAAATTCGAAGGCCGAAGGGTTATGCCGGGTTGGCGCTGAGGTAGTCGAACAGCGCCAGGCTGGTCAGTGAAGGCTGTTCCTTGCGCATGCACAGGTACATCTGCCGGTCGGCCCAGCTGTCGTCGATTTCGATAAAGCGCAAGGCCATCTCCTTGCGGAAAATCTGCACCGCGCCCTGTGGCAACACGCCCACGCCCTGGCCGGCGGCGATCAGGCGGCACACCGCTTCGAAACTGCGCACCTGCATCCGTAGCCGCAACGGCATGCCGATCGCGGCGGCGGCGTCGGTAATCAGCGGGGTGATGGCGGCGTTGTCTTCCAGCCCAACGAAGTCATAGCCGAGCAAATCTTCAAAGCGCGCGTGGCGCATTTTCAATGGATGGTCGTTGGGCACGATCAGGCACAGGCGGTCCTGGCAGTAGGGCTCAAAGCGCAGTTCTTCACCGCTGTGCCGGGTGGTGACAATGCCGACATCCGCCACGCCATCGCGTACCGCCTGGAGAATTTCCCGGCTGCGCTCCTCGCGAATGTCCAGGCGGATGCCCGGGTGCAACGTGTTCCACTGGGTCAATTGGCGCGGCAGTTCCTGGCTCATTGCTGAACTGTTGGCGTACAGGCACACCCGGCCGGTGGCGCCCTTGGCGTAGTCGGCGAGGTCCGCGTGCATGCCGTCCACTGCCCGCAGGATCGACTGTGCATGCTGGGCCAACACCTCCCCGGCCGCCGTCGGTGAAACGCCGGTGGAAGTGCGGGTCAGCAGGGCGACCTTGAAGTGCTGCTCCAGCAGCGACAGGCGTCGGCTGGCGGCAGAGAGGGAGATATGGGATTGCTCGGCCGCCCGGGACAGGTTGCCCAGCTTGACCGCCTTGAGGAACAGCTCGATGGAAGTGAGGTCGGGGGACATGCCGGGGTCCTTGTGCGCAGTGGGTGAAAAACTACGCAGTTGGCACGCGGCTGTCCAATATCCGGCAAACAAAAGGGCTGAAAACAGATCTGCTTTTCTGTAGGAGCTGGGGTTAGAAGTCGATGCTGGCCGACAGCTTGGCCACACGCGGATCACCTTGGGTCAGGTAGCCGCCGAGTGCCGATTCCCAGTACTTGGTATTGGCGACGTTCTCCACGGTGGCGCCGAGGGTGACGTCACGCTGATCCACCTTGAAGGTGTAGCGCGCGCCCACGTCGAAGCGGTTCCAGGTGGGCAGGCTGAGGGTGTTGGCGGCGTCGGCATATTGGCCGCCAGTGCGTAGCATGCGGCCGTTAACCGTCACCCCTTGCAGTCCCGGTACATCCCAATCCACGCCGGCATTCAACTGGAAGGTCGGTACGCCGATGGCGCGGTTGCCGTCGTTGGCGCCGTTCTGGGTGCCGTGGACTTCGGTGTGGATGATGGTTGCACCGCCCAGCAAACGAAGGCCGGCGATCGGTTCGCCGAAGACGTTGAGCTCCACGCCTTTGTTGACTTGCTCGCCCTGGCGAACATAGGTGGCGCTTAACCCGTCGGCGCTGAGTTGTGAGTAACCGTCGGTTGGTTGCTCGATGCGATACACGCCCAGGGTTGCGCCATAGGTACCCATGTCGACCTTGACCCCGGCTTCGGTCTGTTTCGAGCGCGCCGGGGCGTAGGCCTGCCCGGCGTTGCTGATGGGGGCGGTGCCGGCGGTCTGAGGCGCGGTAGGCCCCTGTGCCAGCCCTTCAATATGGTTGGCATAGAACGACACATGGTCCCACGGCTTGAACACCAGGCCATACACCGGTGTAGTGATCGACTTGTCGTAGTCGGCAGTGCGAGTGCCGGTGCCGTAGGCAAAGCCCTGAACCACCAGTTCCTGGCGGCGCAAACCGGCAGTCACCAGCAAGCGATCATCCATAAAGCCCAGGGTATCCGAGACCGCCGCACTGCGGGCGAAGGTCTTGGCGGTGATACCCGGGTCGTTCAGGTCGCCGCCCACCGAGCCGCCCTTGACCGGCTCGGCAACGTCCACCGGGTTATAGATATTGCTGGCGTGGCCGGTGAAGTCGAAGTCATAGGCGTTGCGCGTCTGGGCCCAGATGCCGGTCAGCCCGAGGTTCAGCTTGTGGCTGACCGAGCCGGTCTGGAACTTGCCGTTCAGGCCCGCCATCAGGCTGGTGTTGTCTTCCTGGTGGGCGATGCGCGAGCCGCTGACGGTGGCATTGCCCAGGGTGTCATTCAGGGTGACCGACGAGTAACGGCCAATCTCGTTGGTGTGTTTGGCGCCGCCAGCGATGTAGGCCGTCCAGGTGTCGTTCAGGTCGTACTCGGCGCGCAGCATGCCGAAGGTGTCTTCCAGGCTGCTGGTGCCCCAGCTCGGCGCGTAGTTGATGTCGGCCGACGGCGCGTTGGGGATGTGGGTCAGGTTCTGGCCGAGCAATACGGTGTTGCGCCCGCCATTGATCTGCTGTTTCGAGTAGACAAAATCCCCCGACAAGCGCAGGGCGTCACCGCGATAATCCAGGCCAACCGCAAACAGCTTCGAGCGCTGGCTCTCGTCATCAATCCCGGTATCGCCTTCACGCTGGGAAATATTCACCCGCGCGCCAAACCGGTTGTCTTCACCAAAACGCTGGCCGATGTCCAGGTGCTCGCCGACCCGGCCATCACTGCTGATGTCGGTGCTGAAACGGCGCAACGGCACATCATCGGCGCGTTTGGGTTGCAGGTTCACACCGCCGCCAATCCCGGAGCCGCCGGGCGTCACGCCGTTGATAAAGGCGTTGGGGCCCTTGAACACTTCAACCCGTTCCAGGGCGTCGGTGGACATGATCTGGCGCGGCAGGATGCCGTACAAACCGTTGAACGAAATGTCGTCGCCATTCAGCGGCAAGCCACGAATCACAAAGGCCTGGGCCTGGTTCGCATAACCCGACGCCTGGCGCACGGACGAATCGTTGAGCAGCACGTCGCCGACGTTTTCGGCCTGCTGGTCGCGGATCAGTTTTTCGGTGTAGGAAGACATGCTGAACGGCACGTCCATGATGTCCTGGTTGCCCAGCACACCCAGTTGCCCGCCACGGGCGACCTGGCCGCCGGCGTACACCGGGGGCAGGGCATTGGGCGTAGGCGCGTCGGCACTGATGGTGGTGGCGCCCAATTCCAGCGCCTTGCCGTCCTGACTGTTGTTCGCATCCTGCGGGGTTTCTGGAGTTGCGGCGTGAGCGGCGAGGCTCAGGGAGCAGCAAAGGGCGAGCAGGGTAGGGCGAAACGGCACAGCCAAACGGGTGGAAGTGGGCATGGTCGATCCTGACGGCGAACCGTCACTGTGAGGAAAAGGGCAACAACGTTGCGCGTCCTCGCTGCGCGGATACGACTCCGGTGCGAATGATAGTAATTGTCATTAATATTCTGCAACAAGTTTGTGAGGTTGCGGTCTCCGTAGGCGTAGGTCATTTCCGTTAAATCGTCGCGCCTTGTCACAGGCCGAGTAGAATCACGCCCTGAAAGTGATTCTTGAGGTGTGGCAAGGTGGATTTACAGCAGGGGTTTGTCCTGACCCGGCATTGGCGCGACACCCCGGCGGGCACGGAGGTCAGTTTCTGGCTGGCCACCGATCAAGGCCCAAGGTTTGTGCGCTTGCCGGTGCAGACCTCCGTGATGTTCATCCCCCAGGCCCATCGCAAGCCCGCCGAACTGCAACTCAAGGGTGAGCGCGGCATCGAGTGGCGCGACCTGGCGCTGTGCGATTTCCACCATCGCCCGGTGCTGGGCCTCTACACCAAACAGCATCGCCAATCGATGGACCTGGAAAAACGCCTGCGCAAAGCCGGCATCGACGTCTACGAAGGCGATGTGCGCCCACCCGATCGCTACATGATGGAGCGCTTCATCACCGCACCGGTGTGGTTCGGCGGCACGCCGGGCGAGGGCGGCATGCTGGTGGAGGCGCAGATGAAACCTGCGCCGGATTACCGCCCGCCCCTCAAGCTGGTATCGCTGGACATCGAGACCACCGCCCAGGGCGACCTGTATTCCATCGCCCTCGAAGGCTGCGGCGAGCGCCAGGTGTACATGCTCGGCCCACCGAACAAAACCGACGCGGTGGACTTCAAGCTCGACTACTGCGACACCCGCGCCGAACTGCTGGAACGCCTGAACCAGTGGCTCGCCACCCATGATCCCGACGCGATCATCGGCTGGAACCTGGTGCAGTTCGACCTGCGTGTCCTGCACGAACATGCGCAGCGCCTGAACGTGCCGCTGTTGCTCGGCCGTGGCGGCGATGCCATGGGCTGGCGCGAACACGGCAGCCGCAATCACTACTTCGCCGCGGCGGCCGGGCGGCTGATCATCGATGGCATCGAAGCCCTGCGGTCGGCGACCTGGAGTTTTGAATCCTTCAGCCTGGAAAACGTCGCCCAGACCTTGCTCGGCGAAGGCAAATCGATCTCTACGCCGTACCAGCGCATGGACGAAATCAACCGCATGTTTGCCGAGGACAAGCCTGCACTGGCGCGCTACAACCTCAAGGACTGCGAGCTGGTGACGCGGATTTTCGAGAAGACCGAGCTGCTGAAATTTCTCCTGGAGCGGGCCAGCGTCACCGGCCTGCCGGCAGACCGCAACGGCGGTTCGGTGGCCGCGTTCACTCACCTGTACATGCCGCTGATGCACCGCCAGGGTTTCGTCGCGCCGAACCTGGGAGACAAACCGCCCCAGGCCAGCCCCGGCGGGTTTGTCATGGACTCGCGCCCGGGCCTCTACGAATCGGTGCTGGTGCTCGACTACAAAAGCCTTTACCCGTCGATCATCCGCAGCTTTCTGATCGACCCGGTGGGCCTGATCGAAGGCCTGCGTCACCCCGAAGACAGCGAGTCGGTGGAAGGCTTTCGCGGTGCGCGGTTTTCCCGTACCCGGCATTGCCTGCCATCGATCGTCGCGCGGGTTTCCGAAGGCCGCGAAGTGGCCAAGCGCGAACACAACGCGCCGCTGTCACAGGCCCTGAAGATCATCATGAACGCCTTCTACGGTGTACTCGGTTCCAGCGGTTGCCGCTTCTTCGACACCCGGCTGGCGTCGTCCATCACCCTGCGCGGCCACCAGATCATGCGCCAGACCCGCGAACTGGTCGAAGCCCGGGGCTATGAAGTGATCTACGGCGACACCGACTCCACCTTCGTCTGGCTCGGCAGCGCCCACTCCCAGGAAGACGCCACGCGCATCGGCCTGGACCTGGTGCAGCACGTCAACACCTGGTGGCGCGAACGCCTGCAGAAGGAGTTCGGCCTGCAGAGTGCCCTGGAGCTGCAATACGAAACCCACTTCAGCCGCTTCCTGATGCCGACCATTCGCGGCGCGGAAGAGGGCAGCAAAAAGCGCTACGCCGGGCTGGTCACCCGCGCCGATGGCAGCGAAGAAATGATCTACAAAGGCCTGGAAACCGTGCGCAGCGACTGGTCGCCCCTGGCCCGGCAATTCCAGCAGGAGCTCTACCGTCGGATCTTCCACCGCCAGCCCCATCAGGATTACGTGCGCGACTACGTGCGCCGCACCTTGAGTGGTGAGCTCGACGAGTTACTGATCTACCGCAAACGCCTGCGCCGGCAACTGGGCGACTACGAACGCAACGTGCCGCCCCATGTGCGCGCCGCGCGCCTGGCCGACGAATACAACGACCGCCAGGGCCGCCCGCGCCAGTACCAGAACGGCGGCTGGATCAGCTACGTGATCACCGTCAACGGCCCGGAACCGCTGGAAGTGCGCCAGGCACCGATCGACTACGACCACTACGTCACCCGGCAACTGCAACCGGTGGCAGACGCGATCCTGCCGTTTGTCAGCGACGACTTTGGCACCCTGGTGGGTGGCCAGATGGGCTTGTTCTAAAACGGCTTGCCTTGCAGTGGCCAGAGCCTGCAATCTTGGCCACTGACGACCACCAGACGGCGCAGCACTCCCATGACTGAAATCACCCTGACCGGCACCACGGTCGAACTCCGCCCCCTGCAACGCGAACATTCGGCCGCCCTGGTACAGGCCGCCGCCGACGGGCAATTGTGGAACCTGAAGGTGACCAATGTGCCGGGCCCCGACACGGTCGACAAGTACGTGGACATCGCCCTGGCCGGGCGTGACGCAGGCACCATGATGCCGTTTGTGATCGTGCGCCGTGACACCGGCGAGGTAGTGGGCAGCACCCGCTTCTGGAAGGTTGATCGGGTCAACCGCAAGCTGGAGATCGGCCACACGTTTATCAGCCAGTCGGTGCAGAAGTCCGGGGTCAACACCGAGGCCAAGCTATTGCTGCTGACCCACGCGTTTGAAGTCATGGACTGTGTGCGGGTGCAGTTCACCACCGATGAACTGAATGAGAAATCCCGGGCCGCGATCCTGCGCCTCGGTGCGGTACAGGAAGGGATCGTGCGCCACGAGCGCATCATGCCCGATGGCCGCAAGCGCAACTCGGTGCGCTTCAGCATCATTGATCCGGAATGGCCGCAGGTGAAGGCGGGTTTGCTGGCCAAGCTGGCTTACTGAGGGTTGCCGCAAGCCTCAGGGCTTGTGGCTCAACTCCTCCACCAACTCATCCATCCGGTCGGCGATTTTCGGTGTGGTCGACAACACAAAGCCTTTCTGCGTGCCCACATAGGTCTCGACGATATACAGCGTGTCGCCCACATCCAGCCCCAACTCCTGCAAGGCTTCGTCTGGCAGGCGAATGGCGCCGTCGCCGTCCCAGTCTTCGATCGTGACGCGTTTACTGTGCATGATGGCTTCCCGTTGAACGATTGAACGGCCTAGCCTAACACCTCAACCCACTGCCAGGAGGCTCGGCACCGTGTACACCCTTTACGGAACCCAAGGCACCGGCTCGTGCATCATCGAAGTCGCCCTGCAGCGTTGCGGTGTTGAGTGGCGTCAGGTTGACGCCTGCTCCTGGGAGCACAGCGCGGGCAGCGAGGCCCTGGCGCGGATCAACCCGCTCAAGCAAATTCCTACCCTGCAACTGCCCGATGGCAGCGTGTTGACCGAAAGTGCGGCGATCCTGATTCACCTCGGTCTGCAATTTCCTGCCTCCGGCCTGCTGCCCCAGAAGCCTGCCCAAGTCATTCGTGGCCTGGTGTACATCGCGGCCAACTGTTATTCGGCGATCGGCATCATCGACTACCCGGAACGCTGGACCGACAGCGCCGAAGCGCAGCAGCATGAACAGCTGGTCAGCGGCACCCGTCGCCGCCTGCATGGGGCCTGGGAAGTGTTTGCCGATCAATTTGCCGATCAACTGTTCACCCCGGCGCAGGGGCTGAATGCACTGGGGATCATGGCTGCGGCGGTGTCGCGATGGGCGGGAGGGCGTGAGGCGCTACAACAATCGCGGCCTGAGTTCGTCCGGGTGCTGGCACAGGTGGATACCGACCCCGGCGTAGCGCCGGTGTTTGCCCGACACTGGCCGCGGTGAGCAACCGCAATCAAAAGAAACAATGAGGCGTAAGGTGGCTAAACGCCTTGCTTCGCGGGCGTCCTGACCTACGCTTTCTGAAGTTGTCGTAGGAATCATCCTTGAATTTGACTGTCGCAGACATGAAACTCAAGAACCCTGCATGGAATTCAAAGGAGGTGTGCATGCTCATCCGGTCGCTGACCCTGGCTACCTTGATGGCTTTTACGGGGCCGCTGCTGGCCGCGGATGATCTCAATCCGCTCAAGCAGGACCTGGGCAAGTCACGCCCGTTGGTGGTGGTGGAACTCGACTCCGGTAACCCGACGTTGGCCACCCTCAAGAAACAGCTGGACGAGCCTGCCAACAAGCAGTCCTTTGAAGAGCGCAACATGGTGCTCTACACCGTGTCCTTCGGCAGCATCGGTGCCGAGGGCGAGAAGTTCGCCAAGGACGCAAAGGACAACAAGAAGCTCGCGCCGCCTGAAACCAACGCGCTGATCCGCGCACTCAAGCTGGGTGCCGGCAGTGGCACCAAAGTGATTCTGGTGGGCAAGGACGGCGAGAAGAAACTCGAGAAGACCGTGCCGCCGGACACCCTCAACCTGGCGGATTTCTTCAGCGCGATTGACCAGATGCCCCAGGCGGAAAAGGACCTGGCTGCCCCGGCCGAGCCTGAACCCGCGGCCCCGGCGGCTGCCAAGCCTGGCGCCAAGGCCGGCAAGAACGCCAAGCATCCAGCGCCCCAACCGGCACTGGATGATTGAACACCCGCAAGTGGCCGCCAGCCGGCCCTTGCGGTAGAAACTTGCAGCGCTGGCGTCATGAGTCATATGATAAGCGTTATCATTTGCACTCTGCGCGCCTTTCATGTCCCCGACTCCTGCGACAACTCCCACTGACCTGGCCACGCTTTACCAGCAGCAACACCGCTGGTTGCAGCAGTGGCTGTGGCGTCGCTTGAATTGCTCGCAGAGCGCCGCCGACCTGGCCCAGGACACCTTCCTGCGCTTGCTCGCCAAGAACCAGCCGCTTGAAGTCCTGGCGCCCCGCAGCTTTCTGGCCAAGGTCGCGCAGAGCGTGCTGTCCAATCACTTTCGCCGGCAAAAACTCGAAAAGGCCTATATGCAGGCCCTGGCCCTGTTGCCGGAAGAGTCGGCCCCCAGCGCCGAAACCCAGTGGATCCTCCTCGAAACCCTGGCTGCCCTCGACGAAGTACTCAGCCGCCTGGCGCTGCCGGTGCGCCAGGCATTCCTCTGGTCGCAACTCGATGGCCTGAGCCACGGCGAAATTGCCGAGCGCCTCGGCGCGAGCATCACCACGGTCAAGCGCTACATCGTCAAGGCCGGCGCCCAGTGCATCCTGCTGGACAGCCAGCGCTGATGAAACCTTCGCCACTGTCCCTGGAGGCGGCCGAGCAGGCCATGCATTGGCAACTGGAATTGCAATCGCCGGATGTCAGCGAACAGACCCGTGCCGCCTGGCTTGCCTGGCGCCAGCAAGACCCGGCCCATGAGCTGGCGTGGCAGCATTCGCAACGATTTTTTCAGCGCATGCACGACGTGCGTGCGCCGGCTCACCAGGCCTTGGTGAATGCGGCACTGCTGCCGGCTTTGTCGCGGCGCCGGGTGATCAAGAACCTTGCGCTGCTACTGGCAGCCGGCAGCGTGGCATGGGCGGCCCGGGATACACCCTTGGTGCAGCACTGGACCAGCGAGTACAGCACCGGTGTCGGCGAACAATGGCGTATCGACCTGGCGGACAACACCGAAGTCCAGCTCAATACCGACACGGCCATCGACGTGAAATACACCGAGGACGTTCGGCAGATCAGCCTGTTGCGTGGCGAAATCCTGGTGCTGCCCAACCCGGCGGATACGCGCCCCCTGTGGGTAAAAACCGCCGAAGGCCTGACCCGTGCCACCGCCAGTCGCTTCAGCATTCGCCAGCGTGGTGGCTTCACCCAACTGGGCGCCGACCAGGGTGTGCTTTCGGCGCAAATCCCCATGGGCACCATCAGTCTGCAACCCGGGGAAATCATCAGTTTCGACGCTAACACACTGCTGGCTCGCAGGCCCCAGCGCGACGGCGAACTGGCTTGGAGTCGCGGCATGCTGGTCGCCCAGGGGCGGCGCCTGGAAGACTTCCTCCATGAACTGAGCCGCTACCGGCGTGGCCACCTGGCCTGTGATCCGGCCGTGAGTGACCTGCGGGTGTCCGGCACATTTCCGTTGGGCGACACCGACCGCATCCTCACGACACTGGGGCAAACCCTGAAGCTGGACGTGGCCCATTTCACGCGTTTCTGGGTCACCTTGAAGCCGCGCCGTCATGCGGTCTGAATTTATTTTTTGCCCGAGGGTGGTCCGTTTGCGTTTCTCACGAGACTCGTATCCCCAGAAGCCAACTTTACTGGGGAGCAAGGTATGCAAGCGCGGCAACCGATACGTACAACATTGAAGAAGACATTGGCCGTTGCAGTGGTTCGGGGCATTGCCGGCCTGACCATGGCAGCACCGGTGCTGCTGGCGCCGGCGTGGGTACAGGCGGCTGAGCAATACAGGTTCGATATCAAGCCGGGTTCCCTGGCGGGTGCGCTGAACCAGTTTGGCCAGGTCACGCATATCCTGCTGTCGTACCCGGCGGCGCTCACCGAGGGTAAGACCAGCGCCGGCCTGCAAGGGCTGCATGACCTGGACAGCGGCCTGGCGATCCTGCTCGGCAGCACCGACCTGCAAGCCGTACGCGGCAGTGGTGAAAGCTATTCCCTGGAGCCGCGCCCCACCGGCGGGGCCTTGCAACTGGGCACCGTGTCAATCTCCGGCAAGGCCCCGGGCTCGACCACCGAGGGCACCGGCTCCTACACCACCCAGTCCTCCAGCAGCTCGACGCGCCTGAACCTCACTCCCAGGGAAACCCCGCAATCGCTCACGGTGATGACCCGCCAACGCCTGGACGATCAACGCCTGAGCACCCTCAGCGATACCCTCGACGCCACTCCTGGCATCATCGTATTGCGCGACGGCCTGGGCTCGGAAAGCGACGGCTATTTCTCCCGGGGGTTTCAGATCCAGAACTTCGAAATCGACGGCGTGCCCACCGTCACCCGCATGGACAACTACACCCAAAGCATGGCCATGTACGACCGGGTGGAAATCGTGCGCGGCGCCACCGGTCTGATCAGCGGCATGGGCAACCCCTCGGCCACCATCAACCTGATTCGCAAACGCCCGACGGCGCAAGCCCGGGCCAGCGTGACGGCCGAGGCGGGTAACTGGGACCGTTATGGCAGCGGCTTCGACGTGTCCGGCCCGCTGACCGAGACCGGCAACGTACGCGGGCGGCTGGTGGCGGACTACAAGACCGAACACGCCTGGATCGACCGCTACAAACAGGAAACCCAACTGCTCTATGGCATCACCGAATTCGACTTGAGCGAAGACACGTTGCTGACCCTGGGCTTCAGTTACCTGCGCACCGACGTCGACTCGCCGGCCCGTTCCGGCTTGCCCACACGCTTTGCCGATGGCTCGCGAACCAACCTCGGCCGCTCGCTGAACACCGCGCCGGCCTGGTCCTACAATGATCACGAACAAACCAGTTTCTTCACCTCCATCGAGCAGAAGTTCGATAACGGCTGGAGTGCCAAAGCCGAATTCACCCACAGCGAAAACCAGTTCGACGAGGTCTTCAATTACGTCAACGGTTCCCTCAACAGTGACGGCAGCGGCACCACCCAGTTGCCGGTGCGTTTCTCGGGCACCCCGCGTCAGGACAACCTCGACCTTTATGCCACCGGGCCGTTCGACTTGCTGGGGCGCGAGCATGAGCTGATCGCCGGTGTCACCCTGTCCAAATACCGCGAAAGCGTGCCCAGCTATGGTGGCTGGCACTACGACTATTCCGGCTCGCCGGCGGGCGCGATCGACAATCTGTTCACCTGGGATGGGCATTCGGCCAAGCCTGACTTCAACGTCACCGGCAAATCCTCGGCAGACGAGAGCCAGTACGCGGCGTACCTGAGCACGCGGCTGCGGGTCACCGATGACCTCAGCGTGATCCTCGGCAGCCGGGTGATCGACTGGAAGCGTGAAACCCGGGACCGGCCGTATGTGGGCGATGCGACCCGTACCGATGAATCGCAAACCGGGGTCTACATTCCTTACGCCGGGGTGGTGTATGACCTCACCGAGCACTGGTCGGCGTACGCCAGCTACACCAAGATTTTCAACCCCCAGGCGACGTGGGTGCGGGACATCAACAACAAGCCCCTGGAACCGATGGAGGGCAAAGGTTACGAGGTGGGGCTCAAGGGCAGCTTCTTCGATGAGCAGCTCAACACCAGCTTGGCCTTGTTCAAGCTGGAACAGGACAACCTGGCGATCTGGATCGATACCCCGGGCGGCAATACCTATCGCAACGAGAAAGGCACCACCACCGAAGGCGTGGAGCTGGAACTCAGCGGTGAACTCGCCGAAGGCTGGCAAGCCTCCGCCGGCTACGCATACGCGGTGAGCACCGATGCCGACGACAAGCGCATCGTCACCACCTTGCCGCGCCAGAGTTTGAAGACCTTCACCACGTACCGCCTGCCGGGTGATTTGAACAGGCTCACCGTGGGCGGTGGGGTGAACTGGCAGAGCAAGGTGGGGGAGGACCTGCACACCTTCAGCCAAGGCAGCTATGCGATCGCCAACCTGCTGGTGCGCTACGACATAACGCCCAAGCTGAGCACGTCGGTCAACCTCAACAACCTGTTTGACCGGGAGTACCTCAGCTACGCGGGCAACCACGGGATGTATGGTGCGCCGCGTAACCTGATGACCAGCCTCAAGTACGACTTCTAGGGGCCGCAGGCCTGGGGTTTATGCCCCAGGCTTTTCCCCGGCCACCACCGGCGCCTTGCGCACCGGGAACGGGAAGTAGAAAAACCGCAGGAACGCTACCCGCTTGATCACTTCGCCGATCATCAGCGGCACCACCACCGCCACCACCAGCCCGATAAACGCCGCCGCCACATCCGGCAAACCCAGGTGCTGCAGCAGGGCAATGGTCTTGTGCTGGATCTCGCCGTGGAAAATCAACAGGATCAGTGTCGACTGTCCGATGTAAGTCATGGCGCGGGTCAGCACCGCAGACGTCATCATCAACCCGGCCAGCGCCCAGCAGATGTACACACCGATTACCGCCAGGGCACTCGTCCACAGCCAATGGTCATAGCGCCGTTGGGCCAGGTCCATGGTGTCCCAGGTCGGGATGAAAATCGCGAAGTACACCACCAGCGCCACCACCATGCTCAGCAGCGAACTCTGGTGTTTGCGCAGAATGTCCCGCAGCAGGTAGCCGAGGATGAAATAGGTGCTGCTGATCAGCGTCACATCCAGGCTGAAGGGCAGCCCCGGCATCGTCCAGGTCTGGCCGCCAACGGTGATCGGTACCTGCCAGAACCAGTCCAGGGTCCAGACCCCCAGCAGCAACTGCACGCCCACCACCACGCAACTCCACACCAGGGACAGGCCCAGGCGTTGCATCAGCCGCAGCATCACCCAGCCAAACAATATCGCTACCCAGAAGTGCGGCAAAAACCACAAGGCCTGCCACGGCAGGGTATCCACCGAGGCGTAGAGCACGCCACCAATGTCGGGCAGCAGCGGTTGGCCGCGCAGGATGTCGCGCACCAATACGTACACCAGCATCGTGGTGAAGAACGGCTTGAGCAGGGCATCGGCCTTGCGCACCGCCATTTCAACAAACGGCTGCTCGGGCTTGAAGAACACCCCGGAGAGGAAGAAGAACAGCGGCAGGATGAAGACCGCGAGTATCGGGTACAGCAGGTTCGGGGAATGCTCCACGAACCAGCCGTGCCCGAACACGATGATCAGGATGCCAATGCCCTTGGCAATATCCATTTGAATCCAGCGTTTTTTCACCTGACTGCTCCCACTCTATAAATCTGCCTTGCGCCACGGCTTGAGCCACAGGCCCATGCCCAGCAACACCACGGCCCCAGCCAGGGTGCTCAACCCCAGCTGCAGCCAAATACCTTGAATCCGAAACAACACCAACGCGGCCAAACCCATCACCAGCCCACTCAACACCCAGTGCCACTTCCAGGGCAGGGCGCCGAGCAAGCCCTGGCGTTGCATCAACAGCAACGCGGTGCACAGCACCCCGGCGAGGGCGGCGATCGGGATGCCCGCCAGGCCAAACACAAACGGCAGCACACCCAGCAGCAATACGTTCACCAGGCTCCCCAACAGCTCGCAACGCAGCGGTTGGCGGGTGTCGCCAGCGGCATAGGCATAGCGCGCCAGCAGGGCATTCCAGGCGCCGAACACCAGCGGCACGGCGAACCAGGCCAACAGCAGCGGCAACGGCGAATCCACCGACTGCGCCGGCAGCAGCAACGCCACCAGGCTTGGCGCCGCCGCCACCAGGCCGACGCCGGCCGGCAGGGTCAGCAGGCTGGCGGTTTCCACGCCGCGCTTGAGCAGGGCCAGGCGCTCATCGCCCTGGCGGCGGCTCATCATGCCCAGCAGCACCTGGTTAAGGCTCATCAGGGCAATCAACGGCAAGTTCATCAGCTTGCGGGCCAGGTTGACCCAGGTCACCGCGCCTTCACCCAGCAAGGACGCCACCAGCCGTTCAATCAACGCCAAACCCTGGCTGGCGCCGTTGCTTAAAAGCAGCGGGCCTATGCGTGCGCCCAGCTCGCGTAATTCCAGTGTTGAAGCCCTCAGCCGCCACGGCCGCCAGCCCAGGCGCAGCATCGACGGCAACAGCGCCAGCGGCATCAGCAGGCTGCCGGTGAGGCAGGCCAGTGCCAGCGAGTGCGGTTGTGTGGCGGTACCGGCGAGGGCGAGGTAGGTCACCGGTGGCAGGTTGAACAGCAACGAGCCGAGCCCCGCGACCACAAAGCGCTCGTTGGCCTGTAGCGGGATACTGAACAGCGCATGCAGCATCAGCCCCGGCACGCTCCAGGCAAGAATCTGCAAGTTGCTGCTGGCGAGGCTGGTGGCCGTCGCCGCCAGCCCCGGGCCGAGCAGTTGCACCAGCCATGGCGCCAGCAACGTCAGCAGCAGGCTGGTCACCAGGGCGATCAGCAGCAGCGCCGGGAACAACACCGCCAGCCAATCCAGGCGCTCGCCGTCCTTGCGTTGCAGGTACAGCGGCAGGGCGGCGGCACTCAGCACGCCCCCGGCCAGCGACATGCGCAACGCTTCGGGCAAAAACAGCGCGATCAGAAACGCATCGCTGCGCTCGCCCGCACCCCAGGCCGCCACCAACAACCACTCACGGGCAAACCCGAGGCACAGCCCCAGCAACGTCGCCAGGGTCAACCAGAACGCCGATCCCAGCATGCCTAGGGCCCGACGCTATCGAGCACGGGCTTGCGGTAGGACACGGTCTTGGCCTTTGGCAGGCGCGCCGGAAACAGCCGCCGCGCCTCCAGCACGTTGATCCCCACCATCAGCCAGAACAGCGCAATCATCACCAGGGCGAAGCTGAAGTAGTGGTCAAAAAAACCGCTGACCAGTGCCGACAGAATCCCCGCCGTGCTGCCCAGCCAGATCGCGTTGTCCTTGGTCAGGCGGATCGGGCCGATCTCCGGCCGGGACTCGCGCCACCAGCGCCAGGTTACGGCGATAAACAGCAGCATGCTGATCACGCCGGTCTTGTAGACGAAGTTCAGCCACAGGTTGGAGATCCCCAGCAAGTGCGTGCCGGGTACCGGAGGGTCAACCTTGAAGCCGATACCCAGCGGGTAGCTGGCCACGGCCTGAGGGAACATCCGGTATTCGTCGAAGCGCACTTCGGTACTCGCGTTCTGCGCCGAAAAGATCGTCGCCAGACGTTCCTGCAGCGGTGGGTACGACAGCACCAGCGCCACGGCCAACGCCACGCCGATCATCAGCAAACGCCCGGTGTAGGGCACCCGCCGCGACGCCATCCAGATCAGTACCAGCGCCAGGCTGACCATCGCCCCCCGGCTACTGGCCAACAGCAGGGCTGCCGCACCCAGGCAGGCAACGCCCAGGCCGAGGCCGCGTTTCCAGCCGGTGTTGGTGATGCCGTAGCAGAACGCCAACGGCAGCAGCAGCGCCATGATCCCGCCGGTGGCATTCGGGTGCATCCATGGCGAACCCATCCGCGAGGCCATGGCACCCAGGCCCAGGGACAGGGTGTCGAGGCTGCCGTAGTTCATCAGGGTCAGGATCGGCAACATGCCCGAGGCGGAGCGCGAGCGGATAAATACGCCGATGGACATCACCAGCATCGCCAGGGTGCCCAGCAACAAGGCGATCACCAGGGCTTCGCGGTTCTTCTGTTCAACCAGCAGCTTGGCGGCGAGGAACAGCACCGACAGGTTCAGCAGCCAGCGCAACCAGTTCGCCAGGCCGCTGGCCTCGGCAGTGATGCTGACCTGGCCGACGATAAACGGCACCACGGTGAAGATCATCAGCCACATCAACATGCGGTCGGTAGGGCGCCGCGACAGCGGTGGCGCAGCCGGCAGGCGCGAGAGGAAACCGTGCCAGATCACCGCCGCCCAGGTCAGGGCGATCAGCGCTTCGCTGACCGTACTGCGAATCCCCAGGTTGAGGGTGGAGTAGGGCATGAACGTTGCCACCAGGGCGAACAGCAGCAGTCCCCAGAACGGGAACCGCAAAATCGTCACGGCAGCGGCCAGGCCGATCACCGCCAGCAAGGCCTTGACCGGGGAAAGGAACAGGATCAACCCACCAAACAGCAGGCCGAAGACGATGGCGACGAGGCTACCCAGTGAGATTCTCAATTCAATTCCTCGATCAGTTCGGCCAGGCGCCGACGATAGGCCTGGTGGTTGAAGCGTTCGGCCCAGCTGCGTAACTGTTCAGGTGGCTGTTCAACGGGTTGGTCGGCCAGGTGCAACATCAATTGCACCAGGGCTGCACCGTCGGTGGGTGAAAAACGTGGCGCCAACGGAGGGGTGATTTCGTCCAGCGAGGTACCGCTGGCCACCGCAACCGGGGTGCCGACACTCAGGGCTTCGATCACCGGCAAGCCAAACCCTTCCGCATAGGAAGGCTGCCACAGGCGCGAGGCCTTGCGGTAGAGGCCGTGCAACTCGGCGTCGGATACGCCGCTCAACGCGCGTATCCCGGGGTAATTGCGTTGCGCTTCGGGCAAATGTTCCAGGCTGCCCACCAGCACCAGTTCAGGCACGCTCGGCGATTGGCTGCGGGCCTGGTGCCAGGCGTCCACCAGGAACGGCACGTTCTTGCGCAATTCCCGGGTGCCCACCAACAGCCAGTAGTGCTCGGGCAGTTGCCGGGCCGTGAGGTCCGCCGGCAGTCCGGTAAAGCCGACCACCTGATTGGGCAATACGCGAATCTTGCCCGCCGCTTTGGGAAACAGCCGCACCGTTTCATCGGCACTGTACTGCGAAGGCGTCCACACCCGGTCTGCCGAGTGCACTGCATAGGTGATCGACGCGCGATCGCTGGCCTTGTAGATCAGCGCCTTCAGGCGATTGGCGTGGTAGTTGTCCAGGGTGATCTGAAACAGATCATGCAGCAGCACCACGGTGCGCAGGCCTTTGGGTTTGGGCGGCAGCGGCAGGCCCATGTTGAAGGTGCTGATGTATACATCGATACGCTCATCGCGCAGGGCCTTGGGCAGGAATCCGGCCTCGAAACGCAGGCGCTGATGGGGCTGGTGCATGGCGGTCTTGGCGCAACCCCAGTCCGGGCAATGGGCATTCAGGCGCAGCTCATCTCCGAGCGGCGCGACGCTGAAGCGCTCAAGCTCGATGCCCGGCATGGCGCGCAGGGCATCTTCCAGGGCGTACACCTGGCGGCTGATGCCCGATTGCGGCGAGGTGCCGACGGTGCGGTAATCGAGGCCTACGCGCATGCCGGCTCCTTTTGGCTCAGGGGCGACAGTTGTGCGTACACCTGCTCCAGTTGGCTGGCGGCGACACTCCAGTCATGGGCGCGGCGCACATAGGCGCGACCGGCTTCGCCCATCGGGGCGGCCACTTCAGGCTGTTGCAGCAGGCGCACCACGGCATCGGCCAGGCTGTCGGCGGTCTGGCCGCCGAGGTAGTCCAGGCCTTCCACCAGGTCCAGGCCAGACACGCCCTGGTCGGTACTTGCCAGCGGCAGGCCGGCGGCCAGGGCTTCCAGCACCTTGAGCTTGGAGCCGCCGCCATGGCGCAACGGCGCCAAAAACACCGAGCAGCTCGATTGCAGGGCCAGCAGGTTGGGCACAAACCCTTGCCACTCGATGCGCCCGTCTTTCCAGCGTTCGCGCCAGCTTTCGGGCATGCCGAAGCCGCACACGCTCATGCGCGCATCGGGGCAGCGTGCCCAGACCTTCGGCAGGATTTCATCCAGGGCCCACTCGATGGCATCGACGTTGGGCGCGTATTCGTAGTTGCCCAGAAACAGCACACGGCGGGTCGTCGGGTCGGGGCGGGCGGCGGCAAAATGCGCGCAATCCACGCCATTGACCACCACCGGTACCGGCTTTCCGGCAATCTGCGCCAGGGTCTGGGCGTCAGCGTCAGTCACGGCCACCACCTGCGCCGCCTGGCGCATGACCCGGTGTTCCCAGCGGCCGTAGCGCCATTGATCGTAGCGAATGAACGGCAGCGCCCAGCCGGGCAGGCGGTCGTAAGTAGCGGCCCCGAGGGACGATTCGACATTGTGTTCGGTCAGCACAAACGGCTGGGAGCGACGGGCCAATGCATCTTCGTAAGGCTGGAAGGTGTAGGTGTGTTCGATCTGCACCACGTCCCAATGCTCGGCCAGCAAGCGCTCGAAGGTGTCCTGCAGCTCACCCGACAGGCCATTCACACTGGCCAGCAACGGGTACGGCGCAAACAGCCCGGCCAGCAGGGTTTTCAGGCTGCGCAGCGGGCGGCGCGGCAGGATGATCACGTGCTCCAGGAAGGCTTCCAGTACCTGGCGATCCGTCAGCGACACCGGGTGTTTGTCATGCAACAGCAAGGTGATCCGGTGCCCGCGCGCAGCCAGGCTGCGCAACAAATGAAACTGGCGCGTCTTGCCGCCGCTGGTAGCGGGCCAAGGCGAGTAGGGCAGGATCCAGAGGATGCGCATGGGTGGCTTCAATCCCATAACAGAATTTGCAGGTTCGGCTTGACCGGTACGTCCAGGCCATTGGTGCCACTCAAGGGTGTTTCGGTGCCGCGCAAGGGGTCATACAAGGTGGCAGTGGTCATGCCGGGCAAGTGCGCGTTGCCGCCACGGGCCGACCAGAAGAACCACACCTTGCGCCCGTCGGTACGGGTCCAGCCGATGCTGAACAGGCCGTCGGGCAACTGGTCGGCGGTGGGTGGGTCGGCGGGGGTCAATTTTGGCCCGCTCACCTGGAGGAAATTCTGCAACGCGGTATAGGACGGCTTGGGGTTGGTGTCGATATCCAGCAAGCCGTAACTCCGGTCGCGTACGCTGGCGCGCTGGTCCAGGTCGCTCAGGGTGAACAGGAAAATCTTGTCGAAATCCAGCGCGCTCATCAGCGCGATGCGGCGCACGATGTAGTCGGCCTGGCCTTGCGGGGTGATGAAATCCTGGACCTCTTTCGGGCCTTTATAGGTCGACCAGCCCCACTCGGTGCTCCACAGGGTCGTCACCCCGGCAGCCCGCAGTTTCTGGTTGAGGGCGCTGGTCTTGGCGACAAAGTCCAGGGTCGACGGGGTGTTGCCCTCGGGCAATTGGGTATAAGGGTGATACGACATGACAGTATTCAGGCTCGGCACGCCCAGTTGCAGCAGCCCGTCGAGCATGTTCTGGCCATTGGGCATTTCGCTGAAGAACGCCATGCCGGCGGCCACCACCGGCTTGCTCGGGTTCACCACCCGCAGCGCGGCAGCGGTGACTTGCAACAGGTTGGCGTAGCCGGCCGGGTCGGCGACGGGGCGCCAGAACCCCAGCAGGTTCGGCTCGTTCCACACCTGCCAGGCTTCCACGCTGGGGTAACGCTGGGCCAGCAACGCCATGCGGTTGGCGAAGATGTTCGGGTCTTTGGGCGGGAACTGGTCCTGATACGGCGAGGAGGCCGGCGCAGTGGTGGCGAACTTCGCCGAGCCCACCAGGTAGAACACCGACTTGATCTGGTTCTGTTGCAGCTTGTTCACCAGTTCGTCGAGGGTCGCGACGTTGTACTGGTTCTCGGCGGTTTCCAGCTGGTCCCAGTGCAGGTCCAGGCGCACCCATTCCAGGCCCAGGGCCTTGAGGCGGTCAATCTGCTTCTGATAACGCTCGGGGCTGAACCACAGGAACTGCGCGTTCACCCCCAGGAAATCCTTCCACACGATCTCTTTGTTGCTCTTGAGCACATGGCTCTCGGCGTCGGCCGGGCGGCCCCAGAGAAAGGCGGTCAAACCCAGTGCGGCGACGACCGCCAGGGTGGCCAGGTAAGTCCGTTTACGTGCCATGGTTGCCTCCTGCAATGGCGTGTTCAAACAGGCTTGCGAACTTCTGTGCGGTCAACGGCCACAGCCGTTCACGGCCAATCGCGGCGGCACGTTCGGCCCAGTCCCTGGCCCGTTGCGGGTTGCGCGCGAGCAACAGCAGTTGTTCGCTCAGCGCAGCCACGTCGCCTTGTGCATAGATGGCGCCGTTGCCGGTGGCTACTTCCTCGGCAAACGCCCGGGCATCGGACGTAATCGCACCGCGCCCGCAAGCCGCTGCCCACGACAGCGCGCCGCTGGTGCCGCGCTGGCGGCCCAGCAGGCCGAGTTTTTTCGATTCGCGATACGGCAGCACCATTACATGGTGCGCCTGGATCGTCTGCGCAATGTCGCTGGCCGGTAAATTCAGCCGCCAGTCGATGGAGCTTGCCAGGCCGAGTTCGGCGATCTGGCTTTTCAACTGCTCCAGGTAATTGCCGCCCGCGCCAAACGCCATTTCGGCGGCAGTGCCACCGGCCAGGGTCAGGCGCACACGGTCACGCAATTCGGGGGCTTTTTCGAAGACGGCGGCCAGTGCCTGCAACAGGTCTTCGATGCCTTTGCCACGGTAGATAAAACCAAAATACAGCAGGTGCAGCGTGTCCAGTGGCGGCAACGCCACGGGCGCAATATCCAGGTTGGCGTGGTTGATCACCGCCACCTTGCCAGCGGGCAATTGCATGCGCGCCGTCAGGCAGTCGGCGCCCAGGCGGGTGAGGGTCACCAGCCGGGTCAGCCCCTGGGCGACGTGACGTTCTTCGCGCAGGGTCAAGGGATCGGCCAGCACCACTGCCGCCTGGGGCAATGGGCTGGGCAAGGATTCCAGCAGGTTCAGCGGAAAGGGCAATTGCTCGCGCCGCCAGACCATGCGTTCCGGGTCATGCACCGTGGCCGTCAACGGCAGGGCAGGGAAGGCCTTGCGCAACTCGCGCAGGGCCAGAAACTCCCCCAGCCGCCCACCGCCCAGCTCGGCGTGGACCAGGTCAACACCCTGCCAGTCGAAACCGGCAAGGGCTTGCTTGATCGACGCCGTGCTGCCGACCACACCCGTCAAGGGTGTAGCCACCTCGACGCCCAGTTGCTCCAGTGCCGTCTTGAAGTGGTTCGCGTAGTCGGCGATCCCGTTCTTTTCCGGTGGCAGGGGAGCGAGCAGGGCAATGCGCATCAGAACGAACCCCGGTACTTGGCGATGGTTTTCAGCACCTTGACCGGCACCTCGAACTTGCGGCGGTTGATGATGATGCCATCGACCTTGCCGAACGCCGTGGTGAGGATCGACAGCGCGTGTTCCACCACCGGCACCGTGCTTTTTTGCGCTTCCACCACCAGTGCAATCAGGTCGGCACGGCGCAGGTTGATGAACGCATCGCGGTTGTCCAGCAACGCCGAGGCATCCAGCAACACCACCTGGCCCGGAATCGCGGGCTCAATCCCGCCGACCCGCACCCGCACGCCGTTCTCTTCCAGCAACTGGCGCAACTGCTCGACGATAAAGCTCACGCCTTCACCATGTCGCGCGGAGGTCAGCCCCAGGGTCAGGCCCTGTTCGGCAATGCGCTCCAGCGGCAGCAAGCCGTACAGGCGATAGATGCTCGCGTTGAAGGCGTTGGTGCTTTGCGCGGTGCTGGTGTCCAGCTCCGGCAGCGTGGTCCACAGCGGCAGGCCGAACTTGCCTTCCACCAGGCCGCCGTCGTGGATCCGTTGATCCAGCAGGTAGCACAGGTAGATCACCAGCAGCCCCACCACGATCGAGAACGGGATCGCCAGCAACAGCATCAGCAGGGTTTTCGGGAATACGCGCCCAGGGTTCAGGGTGGCTTCTTCGATCACCGCGATGTTACTGATTTGGCTCTTGTCCAGTTCACGGTCGATCCGCGATTTTTCCAGGCTGTCCACATACAGCGCGTAGTTTTTCTCGGTGCCGTTCAGCTCACGGGCCAGGCGCGCCAGTTCCGGCTCAATGGCCAGGGCCTCCTTGCGTTGGGCTTCCAGTTCCGTCAGTTGTTTTTGCTGTTGCACCAACTGTGTACGCAGGGACTGGTTGCGGCTGGTCTCATCCAGCAGTACCCGTTGCAGGTGGATTTCCAGGGTGTTCGGCGCGCGGTTCTCGGAGCTTTGCACCGTGTCGCTTTCACCGGCCACCTGGGCCTGCATGGCACGGATCGAGGCGTCCAGGGCTTTGACCGGCGGCGCGTTATCCGTGTAGGTACGCATCATGTCGGCCTTTTCCAGAAGCTTCTGGTTCAGCAGGCGACGCAAGTCTTGTTGCTGCGGGTTCAGCGCGATCTGGCGAACCGTGGTCACCTCTTTGGGCTGGCCCTTGAGTTGGTCACGGGTGCTCTGCAACGCCACGTCGGAGGAGGCGATCAGGCGAGTGGAGTTGAACACTTCGCCACGCAGCACGTTGATTCGCTCGGACAAGTCTTCCAGGCGATCAGTGATGCTCGACGCGCCGATCTCGTTCAAGTGCGTAAGGATCTGGTCCTTGTAGCTCTTGATCTGGGCAGCGCTGGAAGACACCTGGCCTTCATAGAACGCGTACAGGCTCTTGCGGCCCAACGCCTGGGTGCGTTCGTCGATGTAGGTTTCGACCCAATCCTTGACCACCGCCTGGGCGATTTGCGGGTCATCCCAGCGGAAGCTGATGTCCATCACCGTAGAGCCGACGGCGTGGGTCACTTCGAAGTTTTTCTCCAGGCTTTTCGCCAGGCGTTCCACCGGGGTGGTTTCTTCGACGATCCCGACGGTTTCCAGCACCACTCGCACACCGTCAAACACGGCACTGATGCCTTTTTTGACGTACCACTTGGTGCGCTTCCACACGCCTTCCGGCGGCTGCATCTTGTCCATCACGTCCAGGTAATGCTCGGCCACTGCCCGTACGATAGGACGCCCGGTCAGCAGGCGTTCTTCGTCGACAATCGGGTCGCGCTGGGTGCTCGGCATGACGATTGGCTGACGGTTGTCGACCTCGATCGGCATCGTCGAGTCACGGCCCGGTTTGACCAGCAGTCGCGCGGTGGATTCATACTTGGCCGGCAGCAAAAACGCCCCCAGCAAAATGATCACCAGCGCGGCAATCGCCGCCAGTTTGAACTCGTGCTTGAAGATGAAGAACAGACGCAGAAGATCACGAAAAGAACGGATCTCGATCATGGGATGTCGCTCCTTTAGTGGTTCGTGGTGTAGCTGTAGCCCACACCAATGGATTTGGTGAAGGGAATCAGCTGGTTCAGGTAAGTGTCCACGCCCTGGATCCGTTCGCCGACGTTGGACTTGGGTACAAACACCACGTCACCGCGTTGTAGCGCCACGGGCTTGCGGCCCAGTGCGCCGTTCTTCAGGTACTGGCTGAAATCGAGGAAGTAGGCGTGGTAGACGCCTTGGCCGTCCTCACGCAACAGGGCCACCATGCTCGCGTTGCCCACCGGGCTCACGCCGCCGGCACCGAGAATGGCCTGTTCCATGGTCGGCGCCGTGGCGATGGAGATTGCCGACGGGTTGAACACCGCGCCACCGACGATCACCGTGTTACCCGGTGCCTGGTTGATGTTCACCGTCACCCGGGGTTCGCGATACACCGGTGCGAGCTTCTGGCTCAGCTCGGCGGCGACTTCCGCCGGCGTGCGTCGCGCCACCTGGATCGGCCCCAGGAAGGGGTAGTTGATCTTGCCGTCGTTCTGCACGGTGTACAGCGTCAGCTCATAAATCGTGCTGACGTTGAACGCCGACAGGGTCGGCATTTCCCCGGCATCGCGCACAATCCGCAGCTGGTCGCCGATGCGGATCCGCTCCACCGCGGGTGGCAACTGCGCCATGCGGTCGAGGGCTTGCTTGCCCTCATCCACGGTTTTCCCGTCGGGCGCGACGATCCGCGCCGGGGTATTGCAGGCGGCCAATGCCATCATGGCCAGGACGAGCAAGGTTCGTTTCATCAAAGGGGTCTTCCTGTAGGTCATGATGCTCACCTCCAATAACCGGGGAACATGCTGATGCGCCGCTTAAGGGCGAGGGGGAGCTGGCGCTCCAGATGGCCCAGCCGGTAGCCGAGCAATTTGAACGCGCTGCGCACCAGTACTTCGGGTACGCGGTGCAATGCACCGGCTTCGCGTAATGCTCGAAGCTCGGCCAGTAAATAGCGTTTACCTTCACCGCCGGCATCGCCAAAAGCCTGGCGAATCCACGGCTCGCGGCCGTAGAACACGCCAATGTCGAAGTAGCGGTGAAACTCATCCATGAGACGGTAATCGTGGGAGTGATAGACCAGGGCGGTGGCGGCATAGCGCACCTTGTAGCCTTCCAGCAGCATGCGGGCGGCGACGTAGGCGTCCTCGCTGCCGATCACGTCCGCGGGAAAGCCACCGACGGCTTGCAGGGCGCTGCGCCGGTACACCGAAAAAGAGTCCGAGCTGAAGCAGGTCTTGATCCCGAGCTCCGGCGCATCCGCCAGGCTTTTGCTTCGACTTTGCGGCGGGTAATTGAAGTGGCGCGACTGGGCGCCCAGCACGCCGGCATCCGGGTGCGGCAGTTGGCGGCCATACGCAACGCCATTGAGCGGGTCCAGTTCCAGCTCGCCCACCAGGTTGGCGAAGGTCTCGGGTTCGGCGGGAATCGCGTCCTGGGTCATGACGATCAGCGCGTCGCCGTCGACTTGCTCGCTGGCCCAGCGGCGCGTGCCGCCGTGGTTGAAATCCTTGGCGTCGATCACTTCGACCCGTACGCCGAACTCGCGAAAACGCGCCACGGTGTCATCGCTGGAGGCGCTGTCGACCACCAGGGTTTCGTCCGGTTGCAGGGTTTGCATGCGCAGCGCCGGCAGCAGCCGGTCGAGGTGGCTGGACGCGTTGCGGGTCGGGATGATCAGGGCGGTACGCATCACTTCTTCACTTCGGCCGGAGCCCGGCCGTAGATGTCGTCAAACCGCACAATGTCGTCTTCGCCCAGGTACTCGCCGCTCTGCACTTCGATCATCACCAGGTCGATGATGCCAGGGTTGGTCAGGCGGTGTTTGTGCCCGGCCGGAATGTAGGTGGACTCGTTGGCGTTGATCAGGAACTCGCGGTCACCGTTGGTAATCATTGCCGCGCCGCTGACCACTACCCAGTGCTCGCTGCGGTGATGGTGCATCTGCAACGACAGCGAGGCCCGTGGCTTGACCACGATGCGCTTGATCTTGAAGCGGCTGCTTTCTTCCAGCACCGTGTAGGTGCCCCACGGCCGGGTGACGGTGCGGTGCAGGCTGAACGCCGGATGGTCCTGGCGCTTGAGCTCGGCGACGATGTAGCGCACGTCCTGGCTGCGCCGGGCGTCGGCAATCAGGATCGCGTCCGGGGTATCGACGACGATCAGGTTGCTCACGCCCACCGCGCCCAATACGCGTTTGGGCGAGTCGATGTAGCAGTTGTGCACGTCATGCAGGATCGCTTCGCCATTGACCTGGTTGCCGTTGGCGTCGCTCGGCGTGAGCTGGCGCAGGGCCTCCCAGGAACCGATATCACTCCAGCCGATGTCGCAGGGCACCACGGCCACTTGTGCGGATTTTTCCATCAGCGCCACGTCGATCGAGATATCGGGCGCGGTGCCGAAACCTTCAGCGTTCAATTCACGCTGGCGGCAATTGTTGTTATTCAGGCTGTGGCTGTGGTCGAGGGCGGCTTTTGCAGCGTCCAGTACCGCAGGCGCGTGCAGTGCCAGTTCCTCCAGCAGGACGTTTGCCTTGAAGCAGAACATCCCGGCATTCCACAGGTGTTTGCCGCCGTCCAGATAACCCTGGGCAGTGGCGAGGTCAGGCTTCTCGACGAAGCGCTTGACCCGGAATCCCTGGCCCAGTGCGTCGCCTTGCTCGATGTAGCCGAAGCCGGTTTCCGGGTGGTCGGGCTGGATGCCGAAGGTCACCAGATAGCCGGCTTCCGCCAGCTCGCGGGCTTGGGTGACGGCGTCGGCGAAGGCGCTTTCATCCAGAATCAAATGGTCGGCTGGCATCACCAGCAACTGCGCTTCGCCGCCAAAATTTTCCTGCACATGCAGGGCGGCCACGGCGATCGCGGCGGCGGTGTTGCGCCCGAACGGCTCCAGCAGCAGGTCAAGGGCCAGGTGGGTCTTGTTGACCACGCGGTAATCATCGAGGGTGCGGAACAGCAGGTCGCGGTTGGTCACCGTCAGCACGCTTTCCACGCCCGGCAAGTGACTGGCCCGCAGGAAGGTCTTCTGCAACAGGCTCTGGTCGTCACGCATGCGCATGAAGGGCTTGGGCATGTTCTGCCGCGACACCGGCCACAGGCGGGTGCCCGAACCACCGGAAATGATGCAGGGAATTAATCCGTTGAGGGTATTCATCAATAGACTTCCTTGGTCGAAAGGACGGCCGGAACCGTCATGAAAACGATGTACAAGTCGAACCACACCGACCACTTCGAGATGTACTCCAAGTCGTACTCAACGCGTTTCTGAATCTTGAACAGGGTGTCGGTCTCACCACGATAGCCGTTGATTTGCGCCCAGCCAGTGATGCCCGGTTTTACCCGGTGCCGCGAGCTGTACTCGCTGACGGCCACTTCGTAGGGAACCCCGGCGGCCTTGGTCGCGGTGGCGTGGGGGCGCGGGCCGACCATCGACATGTTGCCCAGCAGCACGTTGAACAGCTGCGGCAACTCATCGATGCTGGTCTTGCGAATAAAGCGGCCCACGCGGGTGATGCGCGGGTCGCCACGGGTGGTCTGGCGATCGGCGTTGAAGTCACTCATCTCGGCGTACATCGAGCGGAACTTGAACACCCGGATCACGTTGTCGTTGTAGCCAAAACGGTTCTGGCGAAACAGCACCGGGCCCTTGGAATCGAGCTTGATGGCGATCGCGGTGATCAGCATGATCGGCGACAGCGCCACCAGGCCGAGGGCCGCCAGGATCAGGTCTTCGCAGCGCTTGATAAACGGCGACCAGCCCCGCAGCGGCACATGGGACGTGTTGAACATCAGGATGCCGCCCACATCGGTGATGCGGCTGTGGCCGTAGCGCAGGGCGGCCATGTCGGGCACCAGCATCACGTTGACCGACATCTGGCGCAGGCGCTTCACCAGCCCGTTGATCCGCTGTTCGGCGGCCCAGGGCAGGGTGATCATCACCTGGTTGACCTGCTCGGAGCGGATCAGTTTTTCCAGGTCGCGGGTATTGCCCAGCAGCGGCAGGTTGCTCAGTTCCTTGGGAATGCGTTCGGTGCGGTCGTCGATAAAACCGATCAGGCCGGAGCGGATATCGCCATTGCGCTGCAAGTGGTCGGCGACGTGCACGGCGGTGTCGGTGAAGCCGAGGATCACCGTACGTTGCAGGTATTTGCCGTTCATCATCAGGTTGCGGAACAGGCGCAGCATCACCATCCGCTCCAGCCCGAACAGCCCCAGGCTGGTGACAAACCAGAACGCCAGGTTGCGTGGGCTCAACTGCGGGAACATCTGCAGGATCTGGTACATGAACAGCAGGATGCAAAACGCGGAAGACCAGGCCACCAGCATGGTGCGAAACCGCAGGCGGTTGCTGAACAGTTCCTCGGAGTACACCCCCATGGCCTGAAACAGAATAATCGTCAGGATCGCGAAAAACAGCAGCAAGCCTAGAAAGTGGGCGCGCAGCTCGGTGGCCATCGGGTCTGGATAAAACAGCAGGATCAGTGCTGGTAAAACGGCGGTGAGGCCGTGCATCAACTTTACGAAAACAACAAAAAACTCAATGAAACCGGCCCGGGTCAAAAACAGGCTGTCGACTGACGACTTCTCGCGCATAAAAACATCCCTCATTGCACACCAGGGCTTCCTTGTTCGGCTGCTCATCCATAAAGGCAGGGCTTGCTTTATAAGTGGCGCCAGACGAACAGCTGCTTCGCTGGGTAAAACGCAATTACCTATCTATTTGCAGGGAATTTGCGGGGTAATGGCTAAATGATGGTTCTCTTTCTTCGATTCGTCAAGGTTTTGACTTTTTTATAAGAGTGCTGTGCTAGACGCTCCAGGTATTATTGTCCGTGACAAATTGTTGACTTTCATGTTCGGGTTCTCGGGTTTATCGAGAACAAAATGCTGGCGTTTTGGAGTGTAGGAACAAAATTGAGAATTTTCCTGCGGCTGAGGAAAACCTTTTTTTGACGGGTGCAGGATGCGGGGGTTTTGGGGGACAACCGACGAGTGGTGAGGGCGCGGGTCCTTCACCACCTCGGGGCGCTACTAGGCTTGGGAGTTGCCTTTGAAACTGACAGTCACGTTGTGTGTTTTTACGGCCTGCGCACGTGCAAACATTCAATCGACCGGTCGACCGTGGTCTTGGCAATTTCCAGCAAATGCCACACCGCCAACAACCTCGCCCGCTCGGGGCTTTGCAGCAGTTCGCCGCAGTCGAGCGCGGTGGCGGAGGCGCTGCTGAGCAGGCTGGCGGTGTAGAGCAGGGAGTCTTCGAAGCTCAGGTCTTCGTTCACGGTGTGGAAACCCTGGGACGGCAGGTAGTGTTCAAGTGCGCGATTGAACGCGGCGCGGTTTTTAAGCTGGTCGAGGGGTGGGTCGGGGACGGGTTTATTCATGGTGTAACTCCTTTTCGGGTAAGGAGCCGGCGCCCTTCGCGACTAAACGTAGGGTGGCGGCTGTACGCAGGTTAGTCGACCGGCTGAAAAGGAAAACCCGGCGCACCCGAAGGTGCCCTGCGCACAGCCACCATAAAACCTCATGATGAAACCATGCGCCTTTTCAGAACCGGGCGACTAAACCCGTTCACTGATGAGCAGTGAAGCGGCGAAGACTAGCCACCGGTTCCGGCAGGCACAAGGCCGAAAGATTGTCTCGGAAACGTCCTGCAAATTAAAGGGATTTACCCTGCTGGCCCTTTATTCATATCCGAATTGCCTCGCGAATTTTCGCCAAGGCCACCCGCAATGTCGCCAAATCAATCGACCCCAGTGCCACCCGCAACGCATGCGGCACATGCGCCGTACAGGCAAACGGCTCGGCACTGGTGACACGCACACCCTGGCCCTCAAGCGCAGCCACCACCGCATCCGCCCGCAGGCCTTCGGGCAATACCAGCCACAGGTAATACGACGCCGTATGCGCAATCATCTCGCAACCCTGCAAGACCTCCCGGGCCAGCGCCTGACGTTGGCGCGCATCCTTGCGCTTTTGTTCTTCCAGCACATCCACTGCGCCGGATTCTATCCAGCGGCACGCCAGGTTGACCGTGAGCGTCGGCGTGCTCCAGGTCGAGACGCGAATGGCTTGCTCCAACGCCGGCACCAACGCGTTGGGTGCCACGATAAACCCCACCCGCAACCCCGACGCCACGCTCTTCGAAAGGCCGGACACATACACCGTTCGCAACGGCGCATAGGTGAACAACGGCTTGGGCGCGGGTTCGGCCAGAAAGGCGTAGGCGCCGTCTTCGATCAGTAGAAAATCGTAGCGTTCAGCCATCGCTGCAAGGCGTTCGCGGTCAGCTTCACCCATCACCGTGCCCAGCGGATTGTGCAACGTGGGCATGCAATAAAATGCCCGCACCGGGCGCCGTTTGCACAGGGCCTCCAGCGCATCCAGATCCGTATGGCCAGCTGGTTGCGGCAGCGGCTCCAGGTCTATGCGCTGGGACTGGGCCAGGGTTTTCAGGCCGGGATAGGTCAGCGCGTCCACCGCCAGCACATCCCCCGGTAGCAGCAGCGCCATCAGGCTGACGGCGAGGCCTTGTTGCGCACCATTGACGATCAGCACCTGCTCGCCACCCACTCGAATCTGCCGATTGCGCAGGTGCCGCGCCGCTGCCTGCCGTTCATGGGCGCGGCCACCTTGCGGAGCAGAATGCAGCAGGGCATCAAGGTCTCCCGAGGCGGCAATGGCGCGCAAACCGTCGCGCAGCATCTCGGCCTGACCGGGCAGTGAGGGGTAGTTGAGGCTCAGGTCCACGGTGCCCGGTTGCAGCGGTTGCTGCACCAGGCCCATGCCCCGCAGCAACGTGGTGTCGCGCACAAAAGTGCCGCGGCCCGGTTCACCCACCACCAGGCCGCAGGCCTCCAGTTCGCTGTACACACGTAACGCCGTGGCCAGGGCGATGCGATGGCTATTCATCAGGTTGCGGACGGTCGGTAACTGAGTGCCCGGCGGCAATTTTCCGGCGCGAAGCCGCGTAGCCAGTTCATCAACGATCAGTTTGTAGCGGACCTGAGCCATGGCGCGTTCCCGTGCAAAGTGTATCTAGATCAATTTTTTGTTTGTATCAGGTGAGCTGATTAATCTACAGGCTTTCCCGGCGGATGGCTTGAGCATGATCGACCTCGCAACCCTGGCTGTTTTCTCTGGCGCAGTTCTACTGCTGTTGTTATCCCCGGGACCAAACATGGCCTTCGTCATTAGCCACGGCGTGAGCTATGGCTGGCGTGGCGGGGTGGCCTCGGGGTTGGGCATCAGCGTGGCGGACCTGCTGCTCACGGCACTCACTGCAACCGGGGTGACAGCACTGGTCGCCAGTTGGCCGCCAGCCTTCGACCTGATTCGCTACGCTGGGGTGTTGTACCTGCTGTGGCTGGTGTTCAAGACCCTGCAAAAAACGCCCGCCCTGGACACGGCCCATGTCACCCGCGTGCCGCTGGGCCGGGTGTTTGTACGGGCGATGCTCAACAGTCTGCTCAACCCCAAGGCGTTGCTGTTTTTCATGGTGTTCCTGCCGCAGTTCGTCAGCACTGAAGCCGGGCCCATCGCGTTGCAATTGGTCGTGCTGGGGATAATCCTGACGCTGATCAGTGGTGTATTTCATACCGTGCTGGGGGTTTTTGGCGGGGCGCTGAGCCGGTTTTTTGCCGGCAAATCGGGTAGCTCAGGCATACAGAAATGGGGCCTGGCGACTGTGCTGATGTTACTGGCCGTGCGGTTGGCGCTGATGGCTCGCCCGACGTGAAACACCACTCATAAAAGGACGTTACGCATGTACATCGCAGCTTTTATCTACAAGCCCGGTGAACGGGATGATGAGTTCCAGCGCCTCACGGATTTGATCGACGCACTGGCGGCAAGGCTGCCGGGATATGTGGGGGCCGAGTCGTGGCGCTCGGTGGATGGCCGGTTGATCAACGCCAGTTATTACTGGCGCGATGAAGCGTCAATCCGCGCCTTTGCCAGCCACCCGACCCACCTGGAAGCCAAGCGCCTGTACCGCCGCTGGTACGGCGGTTATCACGTGGTGATTTCCAAGGTGGAACGGGCGTATGGCGACGGCACGATCGGGCATCTGGTGCCCGCCGACCGCCACGGGCACGCGAGCGCTTAACCCAATCGCGCTGCCGCCCGTGCCACGATTTCACTCCGGGTCTTGCGCGACTCGGCGGTGCGCTTGCGGGCTTCTTCCAGCACGTGGGGCGGGGCGCTTTCCGGCCGGCCTGCATTGAACGGCGGGGCCGGGGCGTATTCAATCTGCAACTGCACCAGTTGCGCCGCCGCCTCGCTGTACAGCTCGGCCGCCAGGGTCAGGGCAAAGTCGATCCCGGCGGTAATCCCGCCACCGGTCAACAGGTTGCCGTCACGCACCACACGCTCCTGCACCGGGATCGCGCCGAGCGGGGCGAGCAGGTCGTGGTAGGCCCAGTGGGTGGTCGCCCGACGCCCGCGCAGCAAGCCCGCCGCACCCAGCACCAGGGAGCCGGTGCACACCGACGTCACATAACGCGCGGTGTGCGATTGGGCCTTGAGAAACGCCAGGGTTTGCTCATCTTCCATCAACGCGCCGACACCCGAGCCGCCGGGTACGCAGATCACATCCAGCGTTGGGCATTGCTCAAAGGTGGTGCTCGGGCTGAACACCAGGCCGGTGCTGGAGGTGACCGGCGCCAGGTCCTTCCAGACCAGATGCAGCTTCACATCCGGCAGCGATCCCAATACGTCGTAGGGCCCGGTGAGGTCCAGTTGCTGGATGCCGGGGAACAACAAAAAGCCGATCTGTAGAGTCATGGGGAATACGCCTGATAAAGGGATGGACGGCTTCACTCTAGTCACCTAGGCTTTGGCGCATACGCCATTAAACCCACGAATTACGCCAATCATGCCCAGAATCATCAACGTGCTCGCGTTTCCCAATGTTCAAGTGCTCGACGTCACCGGGCCCTTGCAGGTGTTTGCCTCGGCCAATGACCTGGCGCGCCAGCGGGAATTGCCGTTGCCCTATGCGGTGAGCGTGATCGCTGCGCAATCGGAGCCGGTGATGACCTCGGCGGGCCTGGCGCTGGTGGCCGAGCCGTTGCCGGCCGCCGACGCGCCCTGCGACACGCTGGTGATCGCCGGCGGTTGGGGCGTGTACGGTGCCGCCGAAGACCCAGCGCTGGTGGACTGGGTTCGGCAAAAAGCCGCACAGTCGCGGCGTATGACCTCGGTGTGCACCGGCGCGTTTCTGCTGGCGGCCAGCGGTCTGCTGGACGGCTGCCGCGTGGTGACCCACTGGACCCGGTGCGAAGAACTGGCACGCAAATACCCGCACCTGACGGTGGAGGCCAATCCGATTTTCATCCAGCAGGGCAACCTGTGGACGTCGGCGGGTGTGACCGCCGGCATCGACCTGTGCCTGGCGCTGGTGGAAGAGGACCTGGGCCGCGCCGTGGCCCTGGAAGTGGCGCGGCACCTGGTGGTGTTTCTCAAGCGGCCCGGCGGGCAATCGCAATTCAGCGTGACGTTGTCCCTGCAAAAGGGCGGTAGCCGTTTTGCTGAGTTGCACGCCTGGATCGCCGAACACCTGACCCTGGACTTGAACATCGCCACGCTGGCCGCCCAGGCGGGCATGAGCGAGCGCAGTTTTGTGCGCCACTACCGCGCCGAAACCGGCCAGACGCCCGCGCGGGCCGTCGAGCTGATCCGCGTGGAAACCGCCCGCCGGCAACTGGCGGACAGCAGCGCGTCAATCAAGCGCATTGCCGTGCACTGCGGTTTTGGTTGCGAGGAAACCATGCGCCGCAGCTTCCTGCGGGCGGTGTCGATCACGCCCCAGGCCTACCGCGAGCGGTTTTCCTCGCCTTGTTAGAACTGATCGGAAATGAACGAATAGGAATGTTTTTGTATCAAGGTGCTATGTTACCCACAGTCCATTGCGCAGTGACTTGATCCCAGGCCTCTACGTCGCGGTTTCGACCCTTCCGGCGTACGCACTGCTTATGAATTCACCACCTCCTGTCCTTGTTGAATTGCGCGCGGCGACCGCTGCCCTGCATCGACGCCTCGATACCCGGCTGCCTTTTTCCCGCATGGACCTGGCGCTCTACCGCGAGCTGATGAGCGCCTACTACGGCTTCTACCAACCGCTGGAGCGAGCGCTGGCACCCTGGGGCGAAATCATCCCTGGGCTGGAATGGGGACGGCGTAGCAAAACCCCGTATTTGCAGGCAGATTTGCTGGCGCTGGGCCTGAGTGCCCCGCAAATCGACGCCTTGCCTCTTTGCTCCGAGTTGCCGGCCATCACGAACGTGGCCCAGGCCCTCGGCGCCCTGTATGTGCTGGAAGGCGCCACCCTCGGTGGCCAGGTGTTGCGCAACCTGATCGAGATCAAAATTGGTGTCGGCTCGGTCAACGGCGGCGCGTTCATGAATGTGTACGGTGCTGAGACCAGTGCGCTGTGGCAACGCTTCCTTGAGTGTCTTTCCCCACTGCAGGCTGCGGCCGAACGCGTGGCGGCGGTGAACGTCGCCGAGTCGACCTTTGTGCGTTTCGAGCAGTGGCTGGAACGCTGCGGGGTGCTGCGATGACCACGGTCGATACGCCGCTGGACGATTGCGCCAGTGAACCCATCCACATTCCCGGCTCGATCCAGCCCCACGGGCTGCTGTTGACGTTGAGCGAGCCGGCGCTAGAGGTGCTGCAGGCCAGTAGCAACCTGAGCGTCGCCTTGGGCCTGGACGCAGAGCGCGTGTCGGGCCAGGCCTTGGCCAGTGTGCTGGGCAGCAAGGCGGCGGCAAAGGTCATTCAGGCCTTGGCAGACCTGGACGCCGACGAAGACGAGTTGCATCAACTGACGCTGGAGGGCTACGCCTACGACATCCTGCTGCATCGTCATCAGGGCCTGCTGGTGCTCGAACTCGAGCACGCCATGACGGTTCAGCACAGCGCCGTCGGCCAGCTCGGCCGCACCCTGCGCCGCTTGCAGTCGGCCAAGACGCTTGACGGGTTGTACCAGACCAGCGTCACCGAGATTCGCGCCCTGACCGGTTACGACCGGGTCACCTTGTACCGTTTCGAGCAGGAAGGTCACGGCAAGGTCATCGGCGAAGCCCTCAGCGACGGCATGCAGCCGTACCTGGGGTTGTGTTTTCCCGCCTCGGACATCCCGCCCCAGGCCCGCGAGCTGTACCGGCTGAACTGGGTCCGGGTGATTCCCGATGCCCAATATCAACCGGTGCCTATCCTGCCGGCCCTGCGCCCCGATACCGGCGCGCCCCTGGACCTCAGCTTCGCCGTGTTGCGCAGCGTGTCCCCGGTGCACTGCCACTATTTGAAGAACATGGGCGTGCGTTCCTCCATGAGCATTTCGCTGCTCAAGGACGACCAGCTCTGGGGCCTGATCACCTGTGGCCATCGCGAGCCGTTGCGCGTGCCCCATGAACTGCGCACCGCGTGCACCAGCATCGGCCAGTTGTTGTCGATGCAGATCACCTTGCTTCAGGAGCGGCAGGAGCGCCGCCACCAGCTCGACAAGGCCGCCATGGTCGAAGAGTTGGTGGCGGCCATGTCGGCCGACCAGTGCGACGTGATGGAAAGCCTGTTGCCCTATGCGCAAACACTGCTGAACCTGACCGATGCCGGTGGCCTGGCAATTCTGGTGGAAGGGCGCCTGCACGTGTTCGGTGTTTGCCCCACACGCGCAGAAATCCACGGGTTGTACCGGTGGGTGCGCGAGCAGGGCAAAGGCGTGGTCCACAGCCATCAGTTGTCCGTGGACTTTCCCCCGGCGGCGGCCTATCAGGCTCATGCCAGTGGCCTGTTGGCGTTCTGCCTGCCCAAGCCGGTGGACAACGCGGTGATGTGGTTTCGTCCGCAGGTTCAGTCCACGGTGGAGTGGAGCGGCCAGCCCGTCAAACATCAGGAGCCCGGCGCCACGTCCCTGAGCCCGCGCCTGTCGTTTGAACTGTGGAAGCAGCAGGTCGACGGCAAGGCGCTGTATTGGACACTCGCGCAATTGCAGGCGGTGGAAAACCTGCGGCGCAATGCCCTGGAGCACGACCTTGCGCGGCAGGTCCAGCGCGAGCACGAAGCCGTACGGGCGCGTGATGAACTGGTGGCGGTGGTCTCCCACGACCTGCGCAGCCCGCTGACCATCCTGCTGATGCAATGCGGCATGATGCGCAGCATGCTGCCTGCCGACGACAACAAGGCGAACCGGCGCCTTTCCACCGCGATTGAAACCATGCAGAACGCCACTTCACGCATGAACACCTTGCTGGAAGACTTGCTCGATATCTCGCGCATCGAGGCCGGGCGCTACAGCGTTTCCCTGCAACCGCTCGATGTGGCGGCGACCCTGGAGCAAATCTGCTCGATGTGGCAGCCGCTGGGAGCCGCCAAGGGCGTTGACCTCACGTGGCGTTCTGCTGCGGCGTTGTGTGTGCAGGCTGACCCTGAGCGTTTGTTCCAGGTGTTTTCCAACTTGCTGGGTAACGCCTTGAAGTTCACCCCGGTGGGCGGGGTGATCGAGGTGATTGCCGAGCCGGCGGGGGACGAGGTGTTATTTCGCGTGTGTGACAACGGCGTGGGCATCGACCCGGCGCAACTGCCGTATATCTTCGATCGCTACTGGACCTCCCGCGAAGGCAACCCCACCGGCAGCGGCTTGGGGCTGTACATTTCCCACGGCATTATCGAAGCCCACGGCGGCAGCCTGTGGGCGGAAAGCGTGGCGGGGCAGGGCAGTGTGTTCAGCTTCAGGATTCCGGCCGGGGACTGAGCGCCAGCAATTCGAAGATCGCCCCAAGGGTGGCTTGTGGCGCCTCCTGGGGAATGTTGTGGCCCACACCGGCCAGCACCTCGCGGCGATAAAACCCGCTGAACAGCCCCAGGTCTTCATCTTCCACCGGGGCCGGGCCCACGCCGTCATCGGCGCCGCACAGCGAGATGCTCGGCACCGAAATCGGCGGCGGCTGCACCAGCGCCTGTTCGATGCTTTCCAGCGCTGGGTCACCCGGTGCGTACATGAAGCGGTGACGGTAGGAGTGCACCACCACCTCGACAAAATCCGGGTTATCGAACGAAGGCGCGGTGTTGCCGTACAGGCTCGGCCCCTCGGCCCAGGACGGCGACCAGAGCGCCCACAGCAACTGGCAGAACTCACGTCGGTTGGCGGTCAAACCGTCGACGCCGCGTTGGGTGTGAAGGTAAAACTGGTACCACAGCCGATGCTCTTTTTCCGGCGCCCGAGGCCGGGTCGACGCGGCAATATCCTGAATGTTGTAGCCATCGCCCGTCACCAGGCCACGCACCCGCTCAGGCCATAGCGCGGCGACGATACACGCGGCGCGTCCACCCCAGTCATAGCCCACCAGCGTGGCGGTCTCGATGGACAGGGCGTCCATGAAATCCAGCAAGTCTTTGGCCAGCGCCGCTTGCTGGCCGGAGCGCATCACCCCGGCATTGATAAAACGCGTCGGGCCATACCCGCGCAAGTACGGCACCAGCACCCGGTAGCCACGCTCGGCGACCACCGGAGCGATCTCGTCATAGCCGCGCGGGTCGTAGGGAAAACCGTGCAGCAGAATCACCACCTCGCCGCCTTCCGGGCCATGGGCTTCGTAGGCGATATCGAGCATGGGCGTGCGCACGTGCAGCAATGGGGCGAGGGCGGGCATGGAGCCTCCGAGGGTGGAGAGAACGTGGTGGAACTGTAGACCAAACGGGTTACCGAACGTCATCCGAAAGGCTGCAATTGCTTTACTTGTCTAGACGATCACCTGTGGCGAGGGAGCTTGCTCCCGTTGGGCTGCGCAGCAGACCGCTTTGTTAACTGTGTGCTTTCTGGCAGGTTGCGGTGAGCTTTTTGGAGCCGCTTCGCGCCCCAGCGGGAGCAAGCTCCCTCGCCACAGTGGGGGGCGGGTCAAATTTCTGCGCGGGTGACGATGTGTTTGAAGTGATGCCGCCACAAGTCCGCCCCCAGTTTCCCCGAGCGATCCAGCGATGAGCCCAGGGTCAAGTCGCTGATCAGGGTGGGCTGCAAGCCCGCATCAAACAACGCAAACCCGGCCGCCAGTACGCAGGTGTCGGTCTGGATGCCGCACACCAGTACCCGCTCCGGCGCGAGGCTTTTCAGGTGGCTGATGGTTTCAGGCGTGGGGGCGTAGCCGTGTTTGATGAAGACATGGTCGGCGGCAATCAGGCTGTTGTCGTCGGGCGCTGGCTGCCAGCCGAGTTGGCGGGCGAACGGGGTGATGCTTTCGTCGTGGCGCTCGACGGTGGCCACTGACGGCATGCGGCCCAGCAGGGCGTTGATGCCGTCCACCAGCCAGTCGGGCGGAGCGAAGGAGGGTTGTACGTCGATGATCAGTAGAACCTGGCGCATTGGAGTCCTGGCATGGATCGAAGGGCTACGCATTGTGCATCGGGAATACCTGGCCTCCAAGTCTGGTGCGGTCCTTGTGGGAGCTGGCTTGCCTGCGATAGCGTTGGATCAGCTCATGCATCAATAACTGAAACACCGCTATCGCAGGCAAGCCAGCTCCCACAGGGTTAATCTGTTGTGGTCAGAGGGGGTAAGGCCTCACGGCTGCCAAACCGTCTTCACCCCGCTCAACTTCCGGTCCAGGAATGTCGCCGCGCTGATCAACGCCAAATGGCTCAACGCCTGTGGTGTATTCCCCAAATGCCGGGCCTGGTTATCGAACTCTTCGGCATACAACCCCAACGGATTGGCATAGCGCAGCAACTGCTCAAACTCCAGGTGGGCCTTTTCCACTTGGCCGGCCCGCGCCAGGCATTCCACGTACCAGAACGAACACGCGGCAAACGCGCCTTCGGTGCCTTGCAAACCGTCAATCTGGCTGTCGTCGTTGCGGTAGCGGTACACCATGCCGTCGCGCACCAGGCTTTTCTCGATTGCTTTCAGTGTCGACAACCAGCGCGGGTCCGTCGCCGCCACAAAGCGCACCAGCGGCATCAACAGCATCGAGCCATCCAGTGCGGTGCTGCCGATATGCTGCACAAAGTGCCCGCGATCTTCGTTCCAGAAGTTGCTCCAGATGTCTGCGTAGATCGCCTGGCGCGTCTGGTCCCAGCGCGCAAACGGCGCCGGCAGCGAACGCTTGGACGCCAGGCGGATCGCCCGGTCCAGGGCCACCCAGCACATCAGCCGCGAATGCAGGAAGTGATGCTGCTCGCCGCGCATTTCCCAGATACCGACGTCTTTGTGGTTCCAGGTTTCGCAGACCTGATCGGCCACTTCCACGGTGTGTTTCCAGCCCTCGTGGGAAATGGCTTCGCCGTATTTGTTGACCAGGTACACCGCGTCCATCAGCTCGCCATAGATATCCAGCTGCACCTGGTCGTAGGCTTCGTTGCCGATGCGCACCGGTTGCGCACCGCCGTGGCCGCTGAGGTGGCTCAGTTCGGTTTCCGGCAGTTCCTGGCGGCCATCGATGCCATACAGGATGTTGATTTTCATCGGCTGATCACTGCAGTCACCGACGCGGCCTTTCAGCCAGCGCATGTAGCCGTTGGCTTCCTCGATAAACCCCAGGCGCATAAAGGCGTAGACGGTAAACGAGGCGTCGCGGATCCAGGTATAGCGGTAGTCCCAATTGCGCTCGCCGCCGGGGGTTTCCGGCAGGCCGAAGGTGGCGGCGGCAAGGATGGCGCCGTGTTTGCGCGAGGTCAGAAGCTTCAGGGCCAGGGCCGAGCGATTGACCATCTCGCGCCAGCGCCCACGGTAGTTGGACTGGGCGATCCAGCCGCGCCAGAATTTCAGGGTGCGTTCCAGGCACAGGTCGGTGCAGTCGCTTTTGACCCGGGCATCGTCCACGCCGCCGAGGACAAATTCGGCGCCTTCTTCGTGGCCCAGTTCAAAGGTCGCCACAGCGGCGTCGCCTTCCAGCTGCATGGCGTGGCTGCCGGTCAGGCGCAGGCCGGGTTGGCCTGGTGCCTCAAAGCACACGTCGGCGTCATCCAGCGTGGCGCGGGTGGGGGCGCGGGCATAGTCATGGCGAACCGCGCAGCGCAGGTGAATGGTCGCCTTGCCGCTGACCACCCGCACCCGACGGATCAGGATGGGCAGGTCGTCGGCTTCTTCGCTGATGGTCAGGAAGTCGGTGACTTCCACCACCGCGTCATTGCTCAACCAGCGGGTTTGCAGCACGTTGGTGTCCGGCAGGTAAATCTGCTCGCGGCGGGCGTCGGGCAGGTCCGGTGTGAGCTGGAATATCCCGGCGGCGGGGGAGTCGAGCAATGAGCAAAAGATCGAGGGGCTGTCGAATTCCGGCCAGCAGAAAAAGTCGATGCTGCCCTTGTCGTTGACCAGCGCCGCACTGCGCATGTCGCCAATGATGCCGTGGGCATCGATTGCACTTTGTGGTTCGTTTTTCAAATCAACCATTGCCACGAAACTCCGGATAAAGGCTCATGCCGCCGTCAATAAACAGGGTGCTGCCCACCACATAGTCGGAGGCGTCACTGGCCAGCCACACCACCGCATTGGCCACGTCTTCGACGTCACCCACGCGGCCATAGGGAATCAATTTGAGCAGTTCCACCTCGGCCGCGCCTTCGGTGGCGGCACGGTTGATCGCGGTGCGAATCGCGCCGGGTGCGACGCCGTTGATGCGGATGCGCTGCTGGCTGACTTCCTGGGCCAGGGTGCGCATCAGCATTTCAACGCCACCCTTGGACGCGGCGTAATTCACGTGCCCGGCCCAGGGAATCACCTGGTGCACCGAGCTCATGTGGATGATTTTTCCGGCGGCCCGGGACACCCCTTCGCGGATGCCCTGGCGATTGAAGATTCGCAGGGCCGCACGGGCGCACAGGAACTGGCCGGTGAGGTTGACGCCGATTACGGCGTTCCAGTCGTCGAGGGTCATGTCGACGGCGGCGGCATCTTTTTGCATGCCCGAGTTGGCCACCAGAATGTCCAGGTGCCCGAACGCCTCAAGGGTTTGCGCAAACAGCCGCTCCACATCGGCTTCTTTCGACACATCGGCGCCAATCGCAATCGCCCGGCCGCCGTTGGCATTGATCTGCGCCGCCAAGGCTTCAGCCGGCGCGGCCTGGGCGTTGTAGTTCAGCACCACGGCGGCACCGGCCTCTGCCAGGGCCTTGGCTGCCCCCGCGCCGATCCCGGAACTGGCGCCCGTCACCAGCGCCACTTGTTGCTCCAACGAAATACGCATCGCCCACCCAACCTTTTTCAGAGTGCCCCATTAGCTGACTGACGGGGCGGCTCACAAGTTCACCGGCTGTCTGGAATGCGACGATGGCTGTCTATATCTATCGTTTTCGCCACGGGGCTTTTCGCTAGAATCAATGCCTGATTGACGCGAGACCTGAGCCGATGAACAGCCAACCCCGCCCATGGCTTGAAGCCTATGCCGACAACTACCGCAACGACGACGTGGTGCATCCCCATTGCCACGCCCAGGCACAACTGATCCACGGGGTGTCCGGGGTGATGGTGGTCAGCACCGCCCAGGGCAGTTGGCTGGTGCCGTCCGGGCATGCGCTGTGGGTGCCTGCCGGCACCCCGCACGAAATCCGCATGGCTGGCGAAGTGCACATGCGCACGCTGTTCCTGATGCCCGAGGCCGAGCCGGGGCTGGGGCGTACCTGCCAGGTGATCGAGGTGTCGGCGTTGCTGCGGGAACTGATCGTTGCCGCCACCCTGATCGCCGGGCATAACAGCCCGCGGTTGCAGGCCATGGTCGAGTTGATCCGCATGGAATTGCTGGCCGCACCGGTGGTGGCGATGCACGTGCCGGTGCCCGGCGAGACGCGGCTGGCCCGGCTGTGCACGCATTTCATCCGCAACCCCTCTGATGACAGCAGCCTGGAATCCTGGGCCGACAGCCTGAACATGAGCGCCCGTACCCTGAGCCGGGTGTTCCAGCGCGAGTTGGGCATGAGCTTCGGCGAATGGCGCAAGCGTGCCCGGCTGGCCTTGAGTTTGAAGCTGCTGGCCCAGGGCGTGTCGATTCTGGAGGTGGCGCTGGAGCATGGGTATCAGAGCCCGAGTGCGTTCAGTGCGATGTTTCGTCGGTCGCTGGGTTATCCGCCGAGTCATTTCCGGCCGGGGGCGTAGTGTTGCGTCATGTAACGTTGTTGTCCGTTTAGCGACGATACATGGCCCTGACGCGGGCGAATCGGACAGGCCACCTGCCTAACCTGCAAGGCTCCTTCTTGAGCGAGCCTTGTGATGCACAGCCCTTCTTTTCATCCATGGATACCCATCGCCCTGTTGAGCGTATTGGCCGGGTGCAGTGGCGTGGCCGGCAAGCCGTCGACCGTCACGGCGCAGGTGCCGCCGCGGCTCTCGGTCGAGTCAGCCGAGCCGTTGGCCGCCCGTTGGTGGCAGCTGTACCGCGACCCGCAGCTGGACGCCCTGGTAGCACGGGCCCTGCACCAGAACAAAGACCTTGAGGCCGCTGCGGCCCACGTCGACGCCTTGCTGGCGCGGCTGGAACAGGCAGATGGCGAGCGCCTGCCGTCCACTTCCCTGGACTATGGCCTGGCCTACGGTCGCAGCCGTGATGACCAGACCCTGGCCCAGGCCACCCACGGCCATGCCGGTGCCGAATGGAGCCACACCCCAGAGTTTTCCCTGAGCTACACCCTCGACCTGTGGGGCGAGGTACGCTACCGCATCGCCGCAGCACGGGCGGATGCCCAGGTGGCCCGGGCGCTGGAGGACGAGTTGCGGGTGACGGTGGCCGCGCAGACCGCCCGTGCCTATGCCCAGGCGTGTGTCTATGGGTTGCAAGCGCAGGTGCAGGCGCACTCGGTGCAGGTGCTGGAGCAAAGCGTCGCGGTCACGCAAAAGCTGCAAAAGGCCGGCGCGGCGACGGACCTGGACCTGACGCGTTTGCAAGGCCTGCTGGAAGAAACCCGCGCGCCCTTGCCGATGTTCACGGCCCGGCGCAGCAGCGCCTTATTTGAGTTGGCGGTGCTCAGCGGTTTACCGCCGGAACAAGTGACGCCACACCGTTGTGCCCAAAGCCCGCAGTTGCAAGCGCCGTTGCCGGTGGGCGAGGGCTGGGCGCTGGTGCAACGCCGGCCGGATATCCGCCGCGCCGAGGGGCAACTGCGCGCTGCCACCTTGACAGTGGGCCTGTCCCGGGCCGAGCTTTATCCGCGCATTACCTTCGGCGCGATGCTCGGTTCGTCTGCCAGCAGCCTGGGCAAGCTGGGGGACCACTACGCGACGGTGTATTCCGTGGGCCCGCTGGTGTCCTGGCGTTTTCCCAACCGCCAGATCGCCCAGGCGAGGGTCAAGCAGAGCCAGGCCGAAGCCCGCCAGGCCCTGGCGAGGTTTGACGGCACCGTGCTCAACGCGTTGAAGCAGGTCGAGCAAGCCATGGCCTTGTATCAGGGCGAGCAGCAGCGTCGCCAGGCGTTGACCGCAGCCCTGGACAACAACCGCCGTGCCTTCGACCTGGCCTCCCGCGGCTACCACGCCGGTGCACTGGATGCCCTGCAACTGCTGGACAGCGAACGCAGCCTGGTAGGCCTTGAAGCCCGCGTGGCCGAGTCCGACCTGCGCTTGATCAATCGCCAGATCGACCTGTTCCAGGCCCTCGGTGGCGGCTGGCAGCGTGACGATCAAACCGCCCCCTTATCTGTCGCTGTAGTCAATGGAGCCACACCATGAACCAGGCTGTTGAACCCATTCGCCTGTCTGTAATGCAACGTCATCGTCGTGCCCTGGTGACCACTGCTTCTCTGGCTACGCTGGTGGGGCTCGCCGCCTTTGCCGGGTACTGGTGGCAATGGGGGCGCTTTCTTGAGGAAACCGACGACGCCTATGTGCGCGCCGATTGGGTCGCCATCAGCCCGCGCATCGCCGGGTATGTCGCCCAGGTGCTGGTGGAGGACAACCAGGCGGTCAAGGCCGGTGATGTATTGGTGCGTATCGACGACCGGGACTTCACCGAGCGCCTCAACAGCGCCCAGGCACAACTGCAACAGGCGCAGGCCGCCGCCACCGCGCAACAGGCCAGCGTGCAAACCCTCGACGCGCAAATGAGCGAGCAACAGCAACGCATCGCCCAGGCCCGGGCGCAGCTGAGCAGTGGCGAGGCCGAAGCCCGGCGCGCGCGGCTCGATTATCAGCGTTACCGCGAATTGGTCGCGCAGCAGGTTGCCAGCGCCCAGCATCTGGAAACCGTCAGCGCCAGCCAGGCCAAGGCCCAGGCAGCGCTGGTGCAAGCGAGCGCCCAGGTCGCCCGGCAACAAGCGCAGTTGCAGGTTTTGCAGGCGCGTCGGCAGCAGGCGCAGGCGCAAGTCGTCGAGCATCAGGCGCGCATCGGCGAGGCCCAGGCCAACCTGTCCCTGGCCCGCAATGCGCTGAAGGACACCGAGATTCGCGCGCCTTTCGACGGGGTGGTGGGCCAGCGCAAGGTCCGTCGCCAGCAATACGTGATGCCCGGCCTGCCGCTGCTGGCGGTGGTGCCGGTGGAGCAGGCGTATGTGATTGCCAACTACAAGGAAACCCAGTTGCAGCACATGGCGCCCGGGCAATCGGTGGACATCTCGGTGGACAGCTTTTCCGGCGCGCACTGGCACGGCCAAGTGGAGAGCATCGCCCCCGGCTCCGGTGCGGTGTTCGCGCTGTTGCCGCCGGACAACGCCACCGGCAACTTCACCAAGATCGTCCAGCGGTTCCCGGTGAAGATCCGCCTGGAGCCCGGCGAGTCGCGGATTCTGCCGGGCATGTCGGTGATCGCCACGGTCGACACCCGCCCGGCCGCCCGCCAGGAGCCTGTCCATGGAGGTTGAAGGGCGTGTGCCGTTTCGCGCCTGGGTCGCGGTGATCGGCGGGTTGTTCGGCTGCTTCATGGCCGGCATGAACGTGCACGTCACCAGCGCCGCGCTGCCGGAAATCGAAGGCGCACTGGGCGCGACCTTTGAGGAAGGCTCGTGGATTTCCACCGCTTACCTAGTGGCCGAAATCATCATGATTCCTCTCACGGCGTGGCTGGTGCAGGTGTTTTCCCTGCGCCGGGTGATGCTGTGGGGCTCGGGGATCTTCCTTGTGGCTTCGGTGGCGTGTTCGCTGTCGCCGAACCTGCAAGTGATGATCTTCATTCGGGTGGTGCAGGGCGCGGCCGGGGCGGTGCTGATTCCCTTGTCGTTCCAACTGATCATCACGGAGCTGCCGGCCAGCAAGATCCCACTGGGCATGGCCTTATTCAGCCTCGCCAACAGCGTCGCCCAGGCGGCGGGGCCGTCGATTGGCGGTTGGCTGACCGACGCGTATTCCTGGCGCTGGATCTTCTACCTGCAACTGTTCCCGGGGATCGCGTTGCTGGCGGCGGTGGCCTGGTCCATCGACCGCCAGCCGATGCAACTGAGCCTGCTGCGCCAGGGTGACTGGCTGGGTATCGGCTGCATGGTGCTGGGCCTGGGTGCGTTGCAGATCGTGCTGGAGGAGGGCGGGCGCAAGGACTGGTTCGGCTCGACCTTTATCGTGTGGATGACACTGCTGGCGGTGATCGGTTTGATCGGTTTTGTGGTGCGCCAATTGTGGGGCGCCCACAGCTTTATCAACCTGCGGCTGTTGGGGCACTACAACTTTGGCGTGGCCAGCGTGGCGATGTTTATCTTCGGTGCCAGCACCTACGGCCTGGTGTTTTTGGTGCCCAATTACCTGTCGCAGTTGCAGCACTACAACGCCAGCGAAATCGGCGTGAGCCTGATCGCCTACGGCCTGGTGCAACTGATCATGGCGCCGTTTCTGCCGCGCCTGATGAAGTGGGTCAGTGCCAAGATGCTGGTGGCCTCGGGGTTCGCGATCATGGCGTTGGGCTGCTGGATGGGCGCGCACCTGTCGGCAGACAGCGCCAGCAATGTGATCGTGCCTTCGATCGTGGTGCGTGGCATGGGGCAGCCGCTGATCATGGTGGCGTTGTCGGTGCTGGCGGTCCATGGGCTGGCCAAGGCTCAGGCCGGGTCGGCGTCGGCGGTGTTCTCGATGTTGCGCAACCTTGGCGGTGCGGTCGGTACGGCGCTGCTGGCGCAATTGGTGGTGGTGCGCGAGCGGGTGCATTCGGCGCGTATTGGCGAGTCGGTGACGCTGTTTGACCCGGCCCTGCAAGCGCGTTTGCCCGATGGCGGGGTGCTGCAGGAGCAGTTGCCGGATCACCAGGTGGTGCTGACTGTGCTGGACCAGGGTGTTCGCCATCAGGCGTTTTTGATGGCCTACAGTGATGCGTTCTTTCTGGCGTGTGTGGCGTTGGCGGCGTGCTCTGTGGCGGCGTTGATGTTGCGGCGTACCTAGGGTGGTCAATTCTGGGGTTGACTTTGGGTGTCTGAGGGTTGAGTACATATCCGTTATTTGGGTGATGGCTGATATGGGTTCCGCTCTTACAGCGGCTCACTTTTGAACAGCGCAAAAGTAAGCAAAACGCTCTTGCCCCACCACTCGGCACCTCGCCTAGGCTCGGTGTTCCCTCACTCCGGCTTTGGACCGTGGGCCGCCGCGATGGGCCATCCTTGGCCCAGCGCGGCTAACCCGGCGTCCTGCCGGGTTACCCACGCTCCAAAGCCTGCGTTCGGCCAGCGTGGTTTAACGGGGCGCCTAAGATCAAGATCAAAAGCAGATCAACAGCACAGCGGCCTACAGGCCGGCTTGAGTGGTGTGAAGCAAAGGCAACATCAAAATCTACAGCGGGCACGGTCCAACTGTAGGAGCTGGCTTGCCTGCGATAGCATCGCCTCGGTGTACCTGAAAAACCGAGGTGTCTGCATCGCAGGCAAGCCAGCTCCCACAGAAAAGCAGAGCCGCAGCAGTTTCAGATTTGGTTTTCGCTTTGGCTTTCGCTTTTGATTTGGCTTCTACCACTCAAGCCGGCCTGTAGGCCGCTGTGCTCTTGCTTTTGATCTTGATCTGGCTCTGACTGCCCCAATAAGCCCGAGGCCGAACGCAGGGATTGAGGAGCGGGTAAACCGGCAGGACGCCGGTTTAGCCGCGACGGGGCAGGGACGCCCCGTCGCGGCGGCCCGCGGAGCAATGCCGGAGTGAGGGAACACCGAGCCTAGGCGAGGTGCCGACAGGCGGGGCAGAGCCTTTTGCTTACTTTGGGGCTTTTCCAAAGTGAGTCGCTGTAAGAGCGAAACCATAAGCAGCCGTTACCGCAGCAACGGATATGTACCCCATCTGACCCTGAAAACCCCGACCGAACTCGTTCAGCAAACCGCATTAAGCTTCAAACCACGCAATAACAACTCCAGCCCTCGCAAGGCTTCTTCCAACCGCTCGCTCGGGTTTTCATCCTGGGCGATCCAAAGCGATGCGCTCACCAGGCTGCCATTGACCAGCCTCGCCAACGCCTGGCTGCACGCATGCTCGATGAACCCCGCGTGCATCAGCTCATCAAGCAACCGGCGCAGCGAGTCCACGCATTGCTGCTGGTCGGCTGCCCCCAGCACCGCCGGCGCATCCTGCAGCACAATGCGCTGGACCTCGGCATCCTGGGCCATACGCAAATAGGCCCGGCAGCGTTCGCAAAACCCGTCCCAAGGGTTCTCGGCCCGCTCCGAGATAAGGTGCAGGCTCGCGTCCATTTCACCGTCGAGCTGCGCAACCACCGCCGCCAGCAAGCCTTTCTTGTCGCCAAAATGATGGTACAACGCACCCCGGGTCAGGCCGGCGCGCGCGGTGAAATCATCCATCGACGTCTGGGCGTAACCTTGCGTGGCGAAGGCCTGGCGGGCGCTGGCGATCAGGCGGGCGCGGGTGTCTTCGATCATGTCGGCGCGGGCTCGGCTCATGGATAAGGCTCACAATAGATGATTGACATACGACGCGTATGTTACGCATGATTTGTTACATACGCACCGTATGTATTTTGCCCCGAAAACCTCGAATAGCAAGTTTCAGGGCGCTCAGGAAGAGGTGACACACCATGGCAAACCCCTACGCCGAGCTGTTCCAGGCGCCAGGTTCCAGGGCTTTTGTATTGGCGGGCATGCTCGCCCGCATGCCGATCTCCATGACCGGGATCGGCTTGATCACCATGCTTTCGCAGGTGCACGGCGGTTATGGACTGGCCGGCGCCGTGACCGCCACCTTCGCCCTGGCTACCGCGTTTTGTGCGCCCCAGGTTTCGCGGTTGGTGGACCGTTATGGCCAGGGCCGGGTGTTGCCGGTGGCCGCTTCCCTCGGCGGTGGCGCGCTGTTGCTGCTGTTGCTCTGCACCCGCATGCAGGCGCCGACCTGGACGCTGTTCATCTTCGCCGCCCTGGCCGGTTGCATGCCCAACATGTCGGCCATGGTGCGGGCGCGCTGGACCGAGTTGTATCGCGGGCAGCCCAAACTGCAAACCGCGTTTGCCCTGGAGTCGGTGCTCGACGAGGTGGTGTTCATTATCGGCCCGCCGGTCTCGGTGGGTTTGTGTGTGTTGCTGTTCCCCGAAGCGGGGCCGTTGATTGCGGCGCTGTTCCTGGCAGTGGGGGTCACCGCTTTCGTGCTGCAACGCCAGACCGAACCACCGGTGCACGAGCACCACGCCGAACACGGCCGTTGGCTGATTGCCTCGCCTTCGGTGTTGATCCTGATGGTGCTGTTGATGGCCATGGGCGTCATCGTCGGCGTGGTGGATGTGGTCAGCGTCGCCTTCGCCCAGCATCAGGGCCAGCCGGCTGCCGCGAGCATTGTGCTGTCGGTGTACGCGATCGGTTCGTGCCTGGCCGGGCTGGCATTTGGCGCCCTGAAATTGAAAGCCCCGTTGCCTCGCCAGTTCCTGTACTGCGGCGTGGCCACGGCGGTGACCACGCTGCCGTTGTTGCTGGTGACGAACATTCCCGGGTTGGCGGCGGCAATCTTCATCTCCGGCCTGTTCTTCGCCCCGACATTGATCGTGTCCATGGCGTTGGTGGAACAAATCGTCCCGCCGAGCCGCCTGACCGAAGGCATGACCTGGCTGATCACCGGCCTGAGCATCGGCGTGGCCATTGGTGCCGCCAGCTCGGGCTGGATGATCGACCGCTTCGGCGCCCCCAGCGGGTTCTGGGTGGCGCTGGCGGCGGGTGCGGTGGTGCTGGGTGCGGCGGTGTTGGGGTATCGGCGGTTGGGGTGATTACCCTGTCACCAGTGCGCCGCGATGTTGCAGGAATTCGTTCAGCGCTTGCCGCGTGAGATCGTTCAACGTGACTTTTTGCCGGGTTGCCGCGAGGGCGGCGGCCAAGTGGAGGTCATGGCCGACACGGACGTTGAACGAGCCCTTGCAAGGCTTTTCCGGTGTTTGCCCAAGGGCCTGGCAGGTCTCGATGTAGTCGTCTACGGCGCTGCAAAAAGCCGCGTCCAACTCGGCGACGGTTTTTCCCTCGTAGCTGACCAGGGCCTTGATGAAAAGCAGCTTCCCGAACAGGCAATTGTCTTCGATGCTGGCTTCGATGGAGCCGATGTAGCTTTTGTGTTTCAGCTGGTTGTTCACTGAATCAGTTCTCCTGATTTCAATTGTTCGATGATCTGGCGCCGAATGTAGTGTTTCAGTTCGTTGCCGGGGTGAGGCTTGTGCAGGGTAATCATTGCACTGGGGTCCCCCTGTCGAACCTGACCCGGCTACCCGCCCCTTCGATTTGCGTGTATCCCAGGCGCCGCAGCAGTGTGACGAGTTCGGGCCAGGTAAAGGCCGAGTGCTCATTGAGCAGTTTGGCCAGCAGCTTTTCATTTTTCGACACGGCGATCCTTGCCTGTAACTAAATGTAGTTGCAATTGATGGGGTGCGTCAATGATAGGACAGCCTCGCCGAGGCTCTCGGTGTTTGATGTAACCCTTGATGACGCCGTTGTCTGCGCTCCAAATCCCTCGCTAATTTTTCCCCTCCGGATTCGTTTTATAGGGACGACGTGCCTTTGTGCTTCCTGCCTATTGCCCCGGATCCCAAGAAATGAACGCTGAAGACTCCTTGAAACTTGCTCGCCGGTTTATCGGGTTGCCCCTGGAAAAACGCCAGATGTTCCTCCAGGCGCTGCAGAGGGAAGGGGTGGAGTTCTCGCGGTTTCCGATTCCTGCAGGAGTGGAGGCCGAGGACCGGCAGGCGCTGTCCTACGCGCAGCAGCGGATGTGGTTTCTGTGGCAACTGGATCCTGCCAGTGGCGCCTATAACCTGCCGGGGGCGGTGCGGCTGAAAGGGGCGTTGAGCCTGCCGGCAATTGAGCAGGCGTTCGCCAGCCTGGTGGCCCGCCATGAGACTTTGCGCACGGTGTTCCAGCGCCAGGCGGATGATAGTCTGTTGCAAGTGGCCGCACAGTCGCCGCTGGCCATCGAGCAATCAGACCTCAGCGCCCTGGCGCCAGCCGAGCGCGAGCAGGCGGTGACACAGGCCGCCACCCGCCAGTCGCTGCTGCCCTTCGACCTGGCCAACGGCCCTTTGCTGAGGGTGCACTTGCTCAAGCTGGCCAAGCAGGAACACGTGCTGCTGCTGACCTTGCACCACATCGTTTCCGATGGCTGGTCGATGAACGTGCTGATCGACGAGTTCATTCGCTGCTATGACGCCCATGAGCGCAATGAGCAGCCACGGTTGCCGGCCCTGCCGATCCAGTACAGCGACTACGCCCTGTGGCAGCGCCGCTGGCTGGAAGCGGGGGAGCAGGCCCGCCAGCTGGAATACTGGCAGGCGCGCCTGGGTAATGAGCATCCGGTGCTGGAACTGCCCACGGATCACCCTCGTCCGGCCATGCCCAGCTATCGCGGTACACGTCATACCTTCGCAGTCGACGCCCGGCTGGTAGAGCAATTGCGCGCCTGTGCCCAGCTGCATCAAGTGACCCTGTTCATGCTGCTACTGGGCGCGTTCAACGTGCTGCTGCACCGCTACACCGGTCAGGGCGATATTCGGGTTGGCGTGCCGATTGCCAACCGTAACCGCAGCGAGATCGAAGGGCTGATCGGTTTCTTCGTCAACACCCAAGTACTGCGCACTGAATTGAACGGGCAAACCCCTGTCGACGAACTGCTGGCAGCCATCAAGGAAGCGGCCCTTGGCGCTCAGGCCCACCAGGATCTGCCCTTCGAACGGCTGGTGGAGGCGCTGAATATCGAGCGCAGCTTGAGCCACACACCGCTGTTCCAGGTGATGTACAACCACCAGCCGCAGGTGGCGGATATTTCCACGGTCAGCACCGCGTCAGGTCTGGAACTGAGCCTGGTGCAAGGGCAAGGCCGTACCACGCAATTCGACCTGACACTGGACACCTATGAACAGTCCGGCACCCTGCATGCCGCACTGACTTACGCCGATGACCTGTTCGACCCGGCCACCATCGAGCGCATGGCGCGCCATTGGTTGCGACTGTTGCAGGGGATGGTGTCCGATCCCCGTCAGGCGGTCGGCGATTTGCCGCTGCTGGACGAAGACGAATACCAGCGCATCGTGCATGACTGGAATCCCCGTCACGACAGCTTCCCCGAGGCGCTGTGCATCCATCAGCGCATTGCCGAGCAGGCGCGGCAAACCCCGCAGGCACTGGCGGTCACCTTTGGCGTCCGTGAGCTGACCTATGAGCAACTCGATCAGCAATCCAATCAGTTGGCCCATCTGCTGATCAAGCACGGTGTGGGGCCAGAGGTGCGCGTCGGCGTGGCGATGGTCCGTTCCGAGGCGTTGCTGGTGGCGCTGCTGGCGGTGCTCAAGGCCGGTGGCGCGTATGTGCCGCTGGACCCGGACTACCCGGCCGAGCGCGTGGCCTACATGCTCGAAGACAGCCGCGCCTTGCTGCTGCTGACCGAACAGGCGGTGGCGGCAACCCTGCCGATCATCCCCGATACCCAAGTGATTTTGCTCGACGATCCGGTATCACTGCTGGCGCCATGGCCTGTCACCGAAGCGGTCACGGCGGTAACCCCGGACAACCTGGCCTATGTGATCTACACCTCGGGCTCCACCGGCAAGCCCAAGGGCGTGGCAATTGCCCATCGCAACGTGCTGGCGCTGATCGACTGGTCGCAGCGGGTCTTCAGCCGTGAGGATGTGCAGGGTGTATTGGCCTCGACCTCGGTGTGTTTCGACCTCTCGGTGTGGGAGTTGTTTGTGACCCTGGCCGCCGGCGGTTCGCTGATCATCGCCCGCAACGCCCTGGAGTTGCCCGACCTGCCGGCCCGTGACCGGGTGCGCTTGATCAACACGGTGCCATCGGCGATTGCCGCGCTCCAGCGCACCGGGCAGATTCCTCCCGGGGTGCGCGTCATCAACCTGGCCGGCGAACCACTGAAGCAGGCGTTGGTGGAGGCGTTGTATCAACAGCCGGGTATCGAGCATGTCTACGACCTTTATGGCCCGTCTGAAGACACCACTTATTCCACCTATACCCGGCGTGCTACCGGTGGTCGCGCGAGTATTGGCCGCCCCATCAACCATACTGCCAGCTACCTGCTGGATGCCCGGTTGCAGGCCGTGCCCCAGGGTGTGTGCGCCGAACTCTACCTGGCGGGCGCGGGGATAACCCGTGGCTATTTGGGGCGTGCGGCCCTGACCGCCGAGCGCTATGTACCCAACCCGTTTGCCACCAGTGGTGAACGTCTGTACCGCACCGGCGACCTGGTGCGTTACCTGGACGACGGCGTGCTGGAATATCAGGGGCGCATCGACCATCAGGTCAAGGTGCGCGGCTTCCGTATCGAGTTGGGGGAAATCGAGGCGCAACTGTCGCGCCAGCCCGCGATACGTGAGTTGGCGGTACTGGTCCAGGACAGCCCAAGTGGCCAGCAACTGGTGGCTTATCTGGTGCCCACCAACCCGGATTTATCTGGCGATGCCGAGGCTCAGGACGCCTTGCGCGAAACCCTCAAGGCCGCTCTCAAGCAGGTGCTGCCGGCGTACATGGTGCCCACACATTTGCTGTTCCTGGAGCACTTGCCGTTGACCCCCAACGGCAAGCTCGACCGCAAGGCCCTGCCGGCCATCGACAGTTCACAACCGGCACGGCAACACGTCGAGCCGAGCAGCGACACGGAAAAAGCGCTGGCGGCGATCTGGCAAACGTTACTCGGGATTGAACGCGTGGGGCTGGACGACAACTTCTTCGAACTGGGCGGCGACTCCATCGTCTCCATGCAAGTGGTCAGCCGGGCACGCCAGGCCGAGATCAGCCTGAGCCCCAAGGACGTGTTCCAGCACCAGACCCTGCGTAGCCTGGCACAAGTCGCCAGCCTGCGCCTGCACACCGCGATCGACCAGGGTGCTGCCCACGGTCCGGCGGCCCTCAGCCCGGTGCAGCAGTGGTTTTTCGCTCAGGACATCCCCCAGCGCCAGCACTGGAATCAGTCGCTGTTGCTGGTGCCGCGCGAGCCGATAATGGCGGCGCACCTGGATGCCGCGTTGCAGCAGATGGTCAACCACCATGACGGCCTGCGTTTACGCTATCAGCCGGGTGCCGAGGGATGGCAGCAGCACTACGGCGAGGCCGCGGTTGAATCCGTGTTATGGCAGCGCCAGGCTGACAGCAACGCGGCCCTGGCCGAGCTGTGTGATGAGGCCCAGCGCAGCCTCAGCCTGCAAGACGGCCCGTTGCTGCGAGCGCTGCTGGTGCAGATGCCCGACCACAGCCAGCGCTTGCTGCTGGTGGTCCATCATCTGGTGGTGGATGGCGTGTCCTGGCGCGTGCTGCTGGATGATTTGCAGCAGCTGTACACCGGTTTGCGTGACAGCACGGTGCCGAAACTGGCAGGCAAGACCACCTCCTATCAAGCCTGGACCGCCCGGCTGCAAGACGCCGTTGCGCGCTTCCTGCCCCAGCTTGAAGGCTGGCAGGCGCGGCTTGGGGCGGCGTCGATGGCGGATTTGCCTTGCGATAATGCCCACGGCGGCTTGCATCAATACCTGGAGGAGAAGGTCAGTTGCACCCTGGATGCCGACACCACCCGCCAACTGCTGACCCTTGCGCCGGCCGCTTATCGAACCCAGGTCAACGACCTGCTGCTGACCGCGCTGGCGCGTGTGGTGTGCCGCTGGAGCGGGCAGGGCAGTACCCTGATTCAGTTGGAAGGCCATGGTCGTGAGGACCTGTTTGACGGCGTGGACCTGACCCGTACCGTTGGTTGGTTCACCAGCCTGTTCCCGGTCAACCTGACCCCGGCCCAGGAACTGTCGGACTCGATCAAGGCGGTCAAGGAGCAATTGCGTGAGGTGCCGGACAAGGGCATTGGCTACGGTGTGTTGCGCTACCTGGCGCAGCCTGCCGTGGTCGCGGCCCTGGCCGCTCTGGCTCAGCCGCGCATCACGTTTAACTACCTTGGGCAATTCGACCGCCAGTTCGACGAAGCGGCGTTGTTCGTGCCTTCCACCGAAGGCAATGGCCTGGCCCAGGACCCCCTGGCGCCGTTGGCCAACTGGCTGACGGTTGAAGGGCAGGTCTACGGCGGGGAACTGTTCCTGCAATGGGGTTTCAGCCGTGAGATGTTCTTGACCACGACCGTCCAGCAATTGGCTGACGACTATGCCCGCGAACTCAAGGCGTTGATTGCCCATTGCTGTGCGCTTGAGGCCGGACAGGCGACGCCGTCGGATTTCCCGTTGGCCGGTATCAGCCAGCGCCAGCTGGATGCGTTGCCGCAGTTGGGGGCCCAGGCCGAAGACCTGTATCCGTTGTCGCCGATGCAGCAGGGCATGTTGTTCCACAGCCTGTACGAGCAGGACGCCGGCGATTACATCAACCAGATGCGCGTCAATGTGCTGGGGGTGGACGCGGCGCGCTTTCGTGCCGCCTGGCAGGCTACCGTCGACGCCCAGGACATCCTGCGCACCGGTTTCATCTGGCCCGGCGACTGGTCGCAAGCGCAGCAAGTGGTGCACCGCCAGGTGCAGTTGCCGTTCAGCGTCCTCGACTGGCGTAACCGTGATGACGTGCCGGCCGCCCTGGAGGCGCTGGCCCAGGCGCAATCCCGCGAACCTTTTGATCTTGCCCGGCCGCCATTGTTACGCTTGGTTTTGGTGCAACTGACGGACACTGACTGGCACCTGATTTACACCCATCATCACATCCTCATGGACGGCTGGAGCAACTCGCAGTTGCTCGGCGAAGTGTTGCAGCGCTACAGCGGCCAAAACCCGCCGGCCGCCGTTGGCCGCTACCGCGATTACATCGCGTGGCTGCAACAGCAGGATGGTGCCGCCAGTGAAGCATTCTGGAAGGCGCAGTTGCTGCCCCTGGAGCAGCCGACCCGCCTGGCCCAAACGCAGATGCCGGCTATATCGGGGCCGGCCTATGGTGAACACTATTGCGTTGTGGAAGCCGCGCAGACCCGGCGCCTGCATGAGTTTGCCCGCCAGCAGAAAGTCACGGTCAACACGCTGGTACAAGCCGCCTGGTTGTTACTGCTGCAACGCTACAGCGCACAGGCCACGGTAGCGTTTGGTGCCACGGTGGCGGGGCGCCCGGCGCATTTGCCCGGAGTCGAGCAGCAGATAGGCCTGTTCATCAACACCTTGCCGGTAGTGGCCAGCCCGCTGGCGGAGCAAAGTGTCAGCAGTTGGCTGCAAAGCGTACAGATGCTGAACCTGAGCCTGCGCGAGCACGAGCACGCACCGCTTTACGAAATCCAGCGTTGGGCCGGTCGTGGTGGCGAGGCACTGTTCGACACTATCCTGGTATTCGAAAACTATCCGGTCTCCGAGGTGCTGCAGCAAGGGGCTCCCGAAGGCGTGCAATTCGAGGCATTGCACACTCATGAGCAGACCAGCTACCCGCTGACCCTGACGGTCAATCTGGGCGATACCCTGACCCTGCATTACAGCTATGCCCACGCGCACTTTTCAACGTCGACGGTGCAGCGTCTCGGTATGCATTTGAGCAATCTGCTCAACCATGTGCTCGGTGCGGCCGAGCTGCCGCTGGCAGAAATCAGCCTGCTGGATACCCAGGAGTACCAGTCGCTGGTCCATGACTGGAGCAGCGCCCGCTTTGATTACCCGAGCGAACAGCGGGTCCATCAGCTGTTTGAAGCCCAGGTCGCGAAGCAACCTTGCGCACCGGCCTTGCTCTTCGAAGACCGCCAGTTGAGCTACGCCGAACTCAACACCCGGGCCAATCGCCTGGCCCGGCATCTGGTGAGCCTGGGCGTCGGCCCCGACGTGCTGGTGGGGATCGCCGTGGAGCGCGGCCTGGACATGATCATCGGCCTATTGGCGGTGCTCAAGGCCGGCGGCGGTTATGTGCCGCTGGACCCGGAATACCCCCAGGATCGCCTGCTGTGCATGGTCGAAGACAGCGGCACCCGGCTGATACTGACCCAGAGCCATTTACGTGAACGACTGGCGATTCCCGCCTATGTCGAACACCTGTGCCTGGACCACGAGCAGGCCTGGATCGACCTGGACGACAGCAACCTGCTCAACCGCGCCCACGCCGAGAACCTCGCGTATGTGATGTTCACCTCGGGCTCCACCGGGCGGCCAAAAGGCGTGGGCATCAACCAGTCTTCGCTGACTCGGCATGCCTATGTGTCCCTGGAGTTTTTCAACCTCAACGGTGCCGACCGCATCCTGCAGTTCTCCACTTTCAACTTCGACGGCTTCGTCGAGCAGCTTTACCCGGCGCTGATCTGTGGCGCCTCGGTGGTGCTGCGCGGCACCGAGATCTGGGACACCGAGACCTTCTACCGCGAACTGATCCGGCACCAGATCAGCGTGGTCGACCTGACCACCGCCTACTGGAACCTGCTGGCCAAGGACTTCGCCGTGGCCGGCCCGCGGGATTACGGGCGCCTCAAGCAAGTGCATGCCGGCGGTGAAGCCATGCCGCCCGAAGGCCTTGCCGCGTGGGGCCAGGCTGGCCTTGGCCACGTCAAGTTGCTCAACACCTACGGCCCCACCGAAGCCACCGTCACCGTCACCGCGCTCGACTGCACCGACTACGTGACCGGCGCACGCCCCACGCCGTTGACCATGCCCATCGGCAAGGTCTTGGCCGGGCGCAGCATCTACCTGCTGGACGACAGCGGCGCCCCGGCCCCGATAGGTGTGGTGGGTGAACTGGTGATCGGCGGCGAGTTGCTGGCCCGTGGGTATTTCAATCGCCCGGACCTGACCGCCGAACGCTTCATGCCCGATCCGTTCAGCCAAAGTGGCGGCCGGCTGTACCGCACCGGCGACCTGGCGCGCTACAACGCTGACGGGGTGATCGAGTACGTGGGGCGGATCGACCATCAGGTGAAGATTCGCGGTTTCCGCATCGAACTGGGGGAAATCGAGGCCCGGTTGCTGGAGCAGGACGCGGTGCGAGACGCCATTGTCCTCGCGCAACCGGCAGCCAGTGGTTTGCAACTGGTGGGTTACGTGGTGCCCCACGCCAGTGCCGTGCCGCAAGCGCAGTTGCGCCAATCGATCAAGGCTGCCTTGGCGGCGGTGCTGCCGGACTACATGGTGCCGGGTTTCCTGATGTTCCTCGATGTGCTGCCCCTGAGCCCGAATGGCAAGCTGGACCGCAAGGCCCTGCCCAAACCGGATGCCAGCCAACAGCAAAATTACTATGTGGCGCCGCGAACGGCGCTGGAAATCCAGGTCGCCGGGATCTGGCAAAGCGTGCTGGAGCTGGAACAGGTCGGGCTGGACGATCACTTTTTTGAACTGGGCGGCCACTCGCTGCTGGCGACTCAGGTGGTCGCGCGCCTGAAGACGTTGCTGTCCTGCAACCTTACCCTGCGCGACCTGTTTGGCGCGCCGCGCCTGGCAGACTTTGTGGCGGCGGTGGCAGCCCGAACCGGGCGGGACGAGCCGGTGGTGCAGATTCCGCTGGTGGCCCACGGTAAAAAAACCAGCGCGAGCCTGTCCCTGGTACAACGCCGGCTGTGGGTTGTGGAGCAGCTTTCGGATGCCAGCGGCGCCTATGGCATGCCGCTGGCCGTGCGCCTGCGCGGCGAGTTGTCATTGCCGCTGCTGATCAGCAGCCTGGCGCAGGTGATTGCCCGCCACGAAACCCTGCGCACCGCCTACATCACTGACGAGGAGGGCGATCCGCTGGCAATCATCGCCGGGCACGTGGATGTCGATCTGCCGCTGCTCGACCTGTCGGCCCTGGACCCGGCGGAGCAGCAGCGCCGAGTTACCCTCGCCGTGGTAGCCAACACCCGCCAGCCCATCAGCCTGTTGCAGGCGCCGTTGTTGCGCGGGCAGGTGCTCAAGCTGGGCCCCACTGAACACGTGTTGCTGTATTCGATGCACCACATCATCTCCGATGGCTGGTCGATGGCAGTGCTGGTCAATGAACTGGTGGGGATTTATGGACGCGCCAAGGCCGGTGTCCTTGAACCGCTGCCACCCTTGCCGATCCAGTACTCCGACTACGCGCTGTGGCAGCAGCAGTTGCAACAGGCCGGCGTGCTGGCAGCGCAGGCGCGTTATTGGGAACAGGCGTTGGCCGGGCACAGCGGTGTATTGCGACTGCCCACCGATAAGCCTCGATCCCAGGCACCCACCTACGAAGGCCGGGACCTTGGCTTCACGCTGCCCGCCACCTTGCATGACGGCTTGAAGGCGCTGTCGGCCAACGCCGGCGTCACGCTCTACAGCACGATGCTGGCGGCGTTCCAGGTCATGCTCCATCGGCTCACTGGCTGCGACGATGTGCTGGTGGGCGCCGACGTGGCCGGGCGTCAGCAGCCGGAGCTGGAAGGCTTGATCGGCTTTTTCGTGAATATCCTGCCGCTGCGCTCGACCTTCACGGCGCAGCAGCCGTTCAGCGCTTTCCTTGCCGGTACCCAGGGCACTGCACTGGACGCCTTCGATCATCAGGACTTGCCCTTCGACATGATCGTCGAGGCCTCGTCACTTGTGCGCCAGCGCGGTTTCAACCCACTGGTCCAGGTGCTGTTCGTGATGAACAACCTGCCGGTGCAGGGCGGCCAGATGGAGGGGGTCGAGGTTGAGGTGCTGCCAACCCGTGGCGGTTACTCCAAGTTCGATATGGCCCTGTTCATCGATGAGGATGCCGGCCGCCTGCACGGTACCTGGCAGTACGCCAGCGACCTGTTTGAACCACAACGCATTGAGTCATTCGTCAACGCCTGGACAGGAATTCTTGAACAGATTGTGTGTGATCCGAACATTCAATTAGGGGATATCACCATGCCTACCAACACCCTTGAGCAAAACGCCGCGCCCGTACCGCCTGCCATCAAGGCCGACAAGCTGGGCAAGTTCCTGAAAAAGTCCCAAAGCCGCACCGACAAGCCAGCCGGCGCGCTGATGCGTGAATCGCTGCTGGTCCCGGAGCAGGACTTCCCATTACTGATGGAACCCACCGATCCAGGCCTGGACCTGGTGGCGTGGATCAAGGAAAACCGCGCGCTGGTGGAGGCCAAGCTGGCTCGCCACGCGGGGATCCTGTTCCGCGGGTTTGCGCTGCGCGACATTCATGACTTTGAAGCATTTGCCGAGGCCGTACAGCCTGGCCTGTATGGCCAATACGGCGACTTGCCGAAAAAGGAGGGCGGCAAGAACACCTACCGTTCCACGCCGTACCCTGAAAAGAAAATGATCCTGTTCCATAACGAAAGCTCCCACCAGGACCGCTGGCCGCGCAAGCAACTGTTCTTCTGCGAGCAGCCATCGCCGGTGGGCGGCGCCACACCAGTGGTGGATTGCCGGCAGATGTACCTCAAGCTGCCGGTGGCAATACGCGAGCGTTTCGAAGACAGGGGCTTGCTGTACGTACGCACCTTTGCCGACAAGCTGGACGTGTCCTGGCAGCACTTCTTCAAGACCGATGTGCGTGCCGACGTCGAGGCGCGTTGCCGAGCTGCGGGCATCGAGTGGACCTGGCTGGACAACGATGAGCTGCAAATCCGCACACCGTGCCCGGCGATTATCCGGCACCCGGTGACGGGTGAAAAAACCTTCTTCAACCAGGTTCAACTGCATCACATCTACTGCCTGGACCCGGATGTGCGCGAGGACTTGCTGGCGCTGTTCGGCGAGCACCGCATGCCTCGTCATGTGTACTACGGCGATGGTTCGCCGATCGAAGACGAGGTCATGGCGTTGGTGGGCGATCTGTACGAAGCCTGCGCGGTGCGGTTCGACTGGCAAAAGGGCGACGTGATCCTGCTGGACAACATGTTGGCTGCCCACGCCCGCGACCCGTTCGAAGGGCCGCGCAAGATTGTCGTGGCCATGGGTGAAATGATTGAACGCAGTGCGTTGCAAGTGGCGCACGGCGAGACCGAAAAGGAAGAGGCCGGAGCATGAGTACTGCACAACAGGGAATCGTGGACCCAGGATTGGCGCTGCTGATCGAGCAGCAACAACACCTGGACGCTCGGGAACAGGGGGCGAGCTGGGGCGATTTGGCCCACTGCCTCAAACTGGATATCCGCGGCCAATTGGACCCGTTGCGTCTGCAGCACGCCCTGGACAGCCTGGCACTGCGGCACGAAGCATTGGTGGCGCAGTTTGCCCCTGTCAGCGGTTATCACGGACTGCGTCAGCGGGTCGTGGCGGCTGAGGCGGTAAGCTTGACCCTGTGGCCCGAAGTGGGCTCGCCGCAGCAGGTGAGCGCCCGTCAGCAGCAATGGTTGCAGCAACCACTGCCGCCGTTCGGCGCGTTGTTGCAACGCCTGGAAACGGATCATTGGCAACTGCTGGTCGGCGTGGCGCGTTACGCGGCCGATGCCGCGACCCTGGCCCTGATCCAGCAGGAGTTGCTGGCAGCCTATGGGCAGCAAGGGTTTGAAGAGGACGAGCCCGGGCAGTTTTCCCAGTACCTGGAATGGCGCGGCGAGGTGATCTTCGATGAAGACGCAGACACGGCCAAGGCTTACTGGCAGCAGTATTTGCAAGGCCCCGAGCCGCTGGTCAGCGGCCCCGACCTGCCGTACCGCCTGACACCCGGCGGCACCGCACCGGCCGAGCGTTTGAGCGTGCCGCTGGATCAAGCCCTGCTGGCTCGTCTGGCCACGTCGGGACAGCCGCTGGACGTATTGATGCAAGCCGCCTGGTGGATACTGCTGGCGCGCATCAGTGGTCGTGAGACGTTCCTGGCCGGCTGGCGGCATGACGCGCGCCAGGATTATGATTTCTTCAGCCACAGTCTGGGCCTGTTCGAGAAAACCTTGCCCCTGGCGATTCGTATCGATCCGGCGAGTACCTTGCGTGACCTGGTTGCGAGCGTGGCGGCGCAGTTGGATCAGCACCGTACCTGGCAGGAATACTGGACGCCCTTGTCGTTCCCGCAGCAGGCCAGGCCAGCAATCAGCTTTGGCCGCCGACGGGTTTCGGCGCCGCGTGAAGTAGCAGGGCTGGTCTGGGCCGGCAGTGACCTGCCGGCGGGCGTGCCGGAGTTCGAGTTGGCACTGCAGCTGGAAGTCGCCGCGAATGGTGAGTCTCAGGGCGTGTCACTCGACTTCAACCCTGCGTGCTACACCCCGCAAGCCGTCGAGATCCTGTTGGCCCAATACCGTCAACTGCTCCATAGCATTGCCGACAATCCGCAAGAAACCGTTGCACGCTTGAATCTGTTGGATGCCGCCGAAAAAAGCTGGCTGCTGGCGCTCAATCCGCCACCGCAAGCGATGGATGCATCGTTGCTGTTGCCGCAGCGTATCGCCGGTTGGGCGCATCAGACGCCGCAGGCGATGGCCCTGGCCCATGCGGGCCAGACCCTCAGCTACGCCGAGCTTGAAGCCCGCACCGCGCAGTTGAGTGCCGAGTTGCTGCGTCAGGGCGCAGGGGCAGGGTCGATCGTCGGTCTGGCGTTGCCGCGCTCAGTAGAACTGGTCGTCGCGATGCTTGCCACCTGGCGTGCGGGTGCGGCCTACCTGCCGCTGGACCCGCAATGGCCAGCGGCGCGCCAGGCCGAAATCGCCCGGCATGCCGCCGCGAGCTTGATACTGGCGGCACAAGCGCCGAGCCCGGGCGACCCGATGGCCTCGCTCAAGGTCCTCAACCTCGCGGGGCTGAGCCTTGATGCACCGGTGACAATCGCCGCATCCGTGCAGGCGCGGGACGTGGCCTATGTGCTGTTCACTTCCGGCTCCACCGGGCAGCCCAAGGGCGTGGTGATCGAACATGGCGCGTTACTCAACTACACCGCGGGCAGCAGCCAGCAATTGGGCCTGTCTGCCTGCCGTCACTTTGCTTTCAGCTCCACGGTAGCGGCCGACCTGGGCAACACCGCCTTGTTCGGCGCGCTGTACAACGGTGCGACCCTGCATATCGCTGACGACGCGACCCTGCAAGACCCGCAGGGCTTTGCCGGGTTCCTGCGAGACCACCGCATCGATTGCCTGAAAATCGTGCCTTCCCATCTGGCTGCCTTGCTTGAGGCCCAGAGCGCTGTGTTGCCTGGCACGCTGGTGCTGGGCGGTGAAGCAATCGGCGCAGGCCTGGTGCAGCGGATTCATCAACTGCGCCCCGACTGCCGAGTGTTCAATCATTACGGTCCTACCGAAGCGACGGTGGGGGTGATGGTGCATGCGTTGCTGCCCGGTGACGACGTGACCCATGGCGTCCCGCTGACACAGGTGCTTCCCGGCAACCAGGTATTTGTACTCGGTGCTGATGCGCAACTGCTGGCGACGGGCGAACTGGGCGAGTTGTTCATCGGTGGCCGCCAACTGTGCCGGGGCTACCTGAATGCCGAGGCTGACGCCGACGCATTTATCCACAGCCCGCTGGTGGGCGGCGAGCGCCTGTACCGCACCGGCGACCTGGCCCGTTATCGGGTCGGCGGGGGCGTGCAGCTGTCTGGCCGCCGTGATCACCAGGTCAAGGTACGGGGGTTTCGCATTGAACTGGCGGAGATCGAGGCACAGTTGCTGCGTTTGCCTGAGGTCAGCGAAGCGGTGGTGGTGCTGGTACAAGAGGAGCCGCAGGCGTTCGTGGTACTGCGAGCAGCGATGGATGAGAGTGTACTGACTCACCTGAAAACCCAACTGGTTCAACGCCTGCCGGCGGCCATGGTGCCGCGCCTGATACTGAGCCTCGAACGCATGCCGCGCCTGCCGAACGGCAAGGTTGACCGCAAGGCCTTGCAGAACACTCAGCCGGTGGTTTCCAGGGCGGTTTACGTAGCGCCACGTGATGCGCTTGAAGCGTTGTTGTCTACGCGCATGGCCCAGTTGGTCGGGCTGGAACGGCTGAGCATCGATGAGGACTTTTTTGCTGCAGGTGGGCATTCCTTGCTGGTGATCAAACTGGTGGCGGGTATTCGCAAGCTGCTGCAATGCGAGATTCATCCCGGTGTGGTGTTTGATCACCCAAGCGTGGCGGAACTGGCGCGGGTGCTGCGTGAGCGTGAAAGTGTCGCGGGGCAGTTGGAGAAGATTGCCCAGGCGCGTTTGCGCCTGGATGCAATGAGTCCTGAAGAGAAGGCCGCGCTGATGGAAAAGGCTCGCCAGTTACAGCAGGGATAGTTGCAGTGTCCGGGGCTGGCAATCAGCCCCGGTTTTAAATAGTGGGAACGCTCAGGCGGTACTCAGCGCTGTTCCCCCAACCAGCTCAAAACCTCCTCATAAATACCGGCAACGGCGGTTGTGATCCCGTTCATGCGCAAGAAGTCATGGGTCAGCCCCGGCTGCACATGCAGGCTGACGGCGGTGCCGCTCGCTGCCAGCAACCGGGCATAGGCCTGCCCTTCGTCATACAGCGGGTCGTACTGGGCCAGGCTGATATAGGCCGGTGCCAGTGCTGTCAGCCCTTCGGCCAGCAGCGGCGAGACCCGCCAGTCGAGGCGCTGTTGGGCGTCCGGGCAATAGTGTTGGTAGAACCATTTCAGCGTGGCGGTTTCCAGCAGGTAGTCCTCGGCATATTGCCTGTGGGAATCCCGTTGCCGCGAGGTATCGGTGACCGGGTAAAACAGCAACTGGGCCCAGGGTTTGAACGCCAGTTGTTGCGGTGCCTTCACTGCGGTGATCGCCAATACCGTCGCCAGCGTCGCGCCCACACTGTCACCCGCCAGGGCCATCCGGCGGTTGTCCAGTTGCAGGTTGCCGGCTTGTTCGGCCAGCCAGTTGGCAGCGTCGAGCGTGTCGTTCACGGCTATTGGGAAGCGCGCCTCTGGCGCCAGGCGGTAAGTGGGGGCGAACACCGCGTACTGACCGCTGGCCGCGAGCCTGCGGCAGATGGAATCGTGGGAGTCGAGGCTGCCCACGACATAGCCGCCGCCGTGGAAATACACAATCACCGGCAGTTGCGCCGTGCCCGGCGCCCGGTAGAGGCGGGCGGGCAATGCACGGCCATCGCGGGCGGTGACCGTCAGCGCAGTGACCGCCACCGAACCCGGCGGGCTGGGGTCGAGAATCGCCGAGGTCTGCTCGAACTCCCGTCGTGCCTGTTCAACACTCAGCGCGTGCATGGGTTGGCTTTTGCCGGTCAGGCGACCCATCTGTGCCAGTTCCAGAAAGCCTTCGAGATCAGGGTCCAGGGGCATTGCATGTTCCTTGCGAAATAGGGTGAAGCGCCGCCCCTGACCATCAGGGGCGGCGACGGTTTCAACTGGCGACGGGTTGCAGCGCCAGGTGCTGCAACAGCCGGTGCAGCAGGTCCGGATGGTTGAGGATGTCGTAGTGGCCGGCCGGGATCTGTTCGTTGCTCCGGGCGCAGGCCAGGTTCGATGCGGGCAGGTCGGGCGTCTGCCGGGCCCACCAGCAATCGGCCTGCGCGCGGGTTGGTGGCAAACCGCTTATCTGCTGCGACAACGCCTTGAGTTTCATCGCCACCTGGAAGGTGTGGGCCAGTTCCTCAGGACTGATCCCGGCGTACACCGATTGCGCGGCTGCGCCCGTCTGGACCTGCTCGATCAGGTGCTCAAGGACCGTGCTTCCTGTTGTCGCCTTGACCTCAAAGGTGGGCAGGCTCTCGGCCGGCAGGCCGAACAGCACCGCCAGGAACCCGCGCAAGTCTTCACTCCAGTCATCGCTCAAAACGTCCTCGCCGGTGGGGATAAAACTGTCCACCAGGCCGAGAAACGCCACGCGCTGGCCCTGGCTTTCCAGCTCCTGGGCCACCAGCACCGCGAGCGTTCCACCCAGCGACCAGCCCATCAGGTGATACGGGCCGCTGGCTTGCTGCTGGCGGATGTACTGGCTGTAATCGATGGCCATGGACGCCAGGGACTCATCGTCCCACTGGCGGTCGAGCAACATCCGACACTGCAGGCCGTAGACACTGCGCTGTCCATCCAGGCGACGGGCCAGGGGTTCATAGTCGAACACTGTGCCGAACCCTGCATGCAGGCAGAAGAGCGGTGAGTGATGAGCCGTTTCGCTGTTAAGCAACAGCAGCGGATTAAGACGTGCGTCGTCTTCGGCAAACCCGGACAGCTCGGCGATGGTCGGCTTGCCGATCATGTCCCGCAGTTTCAGTTCGATGCCGATATCCGGCTGGCTGCGTACCTTGGACAGCACCTTGAGAATGCGCAGCGAGTCGCCGCCCAGTTCGAAGAAGTTGTCGGTGACGCCCACAGTCTCCAGGTCCAGCACCTCCTGCCAGATCGCCGCCAGTTGCGCTTCCAGCGGATTGCGCGGCGCAACGTAGGCACGGCCCTTGAAGTCCGGGTCGGGCAAGGCGTGGCGGTCCAGCTTGCCGTTGGGGTTGAGCGGGAAGGCCGGGAGCACGAGGATTTGCGCCGGCACCATGTAGTCAGGCAATTCCACCTGCAAGGCCGCACGCAGGCGCTCGCCCAGGCCGGCCGAAGCCTCGGCCACCACGTAACCGATCAGTTGCTTGCCGCCGGTGGTGTCGCGGGCGACGACCACGGCGTCCTGTACGTCGGTGACTTCGCGCAAGCGCGATTCGATTTCCCCCAGTTCGATACGGAAGCCGCGGATCTTCACCTGGTTGTCCAGGCGACCTAGATAGTCGATGACGCCGTCGGGACGTTGGCGTACCAGGTCGCCGGTGCGATACAGGCGTGTGCCGTTGGCCGCGAACGGATCGGCCACAAACCGCTCGGCGCTCAGGCCGGGTCGCTGGTGATAGCCACGGGCAACGCCTTCGCCGCCAATGTACAACTCGCCCGCCACGCCATCGGGCACCGGGTTGAGGTGTTCGTCCAGCACATACAGCGTGCGTTCACCGATGCGTGTGCCGATCGGCGCGTACACCGCCGCGCAGCTTTGATCCACACTCACTTTCCACAGCAACGGGGTGACGACGGTTTCGGTAGGGCCGTATCCGTTGGTCAGGAACTGCGGCTTGAGCACGCGTTTGACCAATTCGAAGTTGGCCTCGGCCACCGCATCACCGCCAAAGCAGTAGATACGCACGGGCGGCGGTGCGTCGTTTTGGCTGTCGCCATACTCGGCCAACTGCTGCAGATACGCCGGCGGGAAGCAGGCGATGCTGATGCTGTGGGCGTGCAGCGCCTGCCAGGTTTCTTCCGGGGTCCATAGAGGGTTGCCACGCACCACCAGGCACCCGCCGCTTTGCAGGGTCGACAGCCAGCGTTCCTGGGCGCCATCGAAGGCGAAGGACATGAACAGCAATTCACGTGTGCTGGCGTCCATCTCGTAACGTTCGGCAATCGCCTGGCAATGCATGCGGATTTGCCCGTGCGCCACAGCCACGCCCTTGGGTTTACCGGTGGAGCCGGAGGTGTAGATCAGGTAGGCCAGGTTATCGTCGTGCACCTCCCGCACCGGGCAACTCGCCGGCCAGTTCGACAGCGGCAGGCGATCCAGTTCGATCAGCGTTGCCACGCCGAGGCTGTCGAAGCGCGAGCGCAGTGAGTGCTGGCTGATCAGCGCGCTCATGGCAGAGTCTTCGACGATCCACTGCACGCGGTCTTGCGGGTAATCAATGTCCAGTGGCACGTAGGCGGCGCCGGTTTTCATCACGGCGTAGAAGGCGACGATGACGTCGACGGAGCGCTCGAGGGCGACGCCGACGAACATTTCCGGGCCGATGCCCTGGGCCATGAGGTAATGCGCCAGGCGGTTGGCACGGGCATCCAGCTCGCCGTAGCTCAACTCGATACCGTCGCACACCACCGCCACTGCGTCAGGACGCTGCAGTGCGTGCTGGCGGATCACCTGTGCCAGGTGGGCGCGCGGTGCCGTGCCGGGGCTCAGTACGTTGCGTTGCTGCAACAGTTGCTGCTCGGTGTCGGCCAGCATCGTGAGGTTACCGACGTTCGTCTGGCTGTTGTCCAGCAGTTCCAGCAGCAGGGTTTCAAAGCTGCGGCGAACGTGTGCGGTGGCCGCTTCGGTGAAGCGGTTGCGCAGGTACAGGAACTCGATCTTCAGGGTGTCGCCGAGGTTGATTGCCAGGTCCATCGCAAAGTTGGTGACATCGCGACTGCTGACTTCGCCGAAGCTCAGGCGTTCCTGCCCGGCTTCCTGCAGGCGTTCGTCAACCGGGTAGTTTTCAAACACCAGAATGCTGTCAAACAGCGGCTGGCCGCCCTGGCCTGACCAGCGTTGTACGTCGGCCAGGGACGCATGCTCGTGGTCGCGCACTTCCAGGTTGTAGGCTTGCAGCGCTTGCAGCCATTGGGCGACGGGCATTTGCGGTTGTGGGGTCTGGATGATGGGCAAGGTGTTGATAAACAGCCCGAGCATGTCCTCGGCGCCTGGCAGGCTGGACGGGCGACCGGCGACGGTGGCGCCGAAGCACACGGTGTCCTGGCCGGTGTAGCGCTGCAACAGCAAAAGCCAGGTGGCCTGGATCAGCGTGTTGGGGGTGACACGCAGGCGTTGGGCCTGCTCGCGCAAGTGAGCGGTTTGCGCGGCATCCCAATTCAGATACAGCGCCGCGTGGCCTTCCAGTTCCATCGACGGTTTGGGCGACAGGCTGTTGGCCAGGGACGAGGTACCACTCAAATCCTGGAGCTTGGTCTTCCAGAACTGCTCCAGTACCGCTTGGGACTGTTCCTGCAGCCAGCGGATGTAGTCGCGGTAATGCCCGCGCTTGGCCGGTGCGGCCTGGCCGTTGTAGATCGCAAAGACTTCGCCCAGCAGCCGCGAGTTGGACCAGCCGTCCATAAGAATGTGGTGGCTGGTCCAGATCAGGTAGTGGGTCTGGGGGGCGAGGTGTACCAGGGTCAGGCGCGTGAGGGGTGCACGCAGCAGTTCGAAACCACGGGCGCAATCCTGACTCGCGAGAGCCTCCAGGTCGTGCGCGGTGACCTCGCGCTGCTGCCAGTTGAGTACTTCGACGGGCATGGTCGCTGCGCGATACACCACTTGCAGCGGTTCGGCCAACTGATTGTCGGCCCAGAACCCGGTGCGCAGGATTTCATGGCGCTCGATCACGGCATTCCAGGCCGCGGTGAAGCGTGCAACGTCCAGGCCGCTGACCGAGACGGCCATCTGGTTCACGTACAGCGCGCTTTCCGGCGCTTCCAGTGTGTGAAACAGCATGCCCTGTTGCATCGCCGACAACGGGTAGAGGTCTTCCAGTTGGGGTAATGGTACCGGCAAGCGGTCCAGTTGCGCCTGGCTGATACGCGCCAGCGGGAAGTCGGACGGCGTCACGCCCATGTTGGCGTCGTCGCAGCAATGCTCGATCAGCGCCAGCAGTTCTTGCTTGAGGTCATCGGCCAGTTGGGCGATGGTCGCCTCGTCGAACATCTCGCGGCTGAATTGCCAACCCAGGGTCAGCTCGTCGCCATACACCTGGCCATTGAGGCTCAGCCAGTTGCCCAGTGGCGCGTCCAATGCCTGCTCGCGGCCACTGCCTTCGGTGGCAGGTGCCAACAACGAGCCCTGTTCGGTATCGAAGCTGGCATCGAACTGACCCAGGTAGTTGAACGTGATCCGTGGGGTTGGCAGTGCGGCGAGACTGGCCCGGACCTGCGGTGCGCCTAGGTAGCGCAGGGCGCCATAACCCAGGCCTTTATCGGGGATTGCCCGCAGTTGCTCCTTGATCTGTTTGATCGAGTCGCCAAGGCTCACCGCCGGCACCAGCTTGACCGGGAACAGGCTGGTGAACCACCCCACCGTGCGGGTCAGGTCGACGTCGTCGAACAGGTCTTCGCGACCATGGCCTTCGAGCTCGATCAGGCAATGTGGGGTGCCGGTCCAGCGGCTGATGACGCGCGCCAGGGCGGTCAGCAGCAAGTCGTTGATCTGCGTGCGATATGCCTTCGGCGCCTGCTGCAGCAAGTGTCGTGTCTGCCGGGCATCAAGGTGGGTATGCAGCGTGTGGCTGTGGCGATTGTCCAGGCTGCCATTCGGGCGCTCGCATGGCAGGTCGACCATGGCGTCGCGCAGTTGATCCTGCCAGTAGCTGAGTTCGTCCTGGTTGCCGCTGGCGCGGTGTTGCAGGCGCTCGGCCCAGGCCTTGACCGAACTGGTGCGTGCCGGCAGTTGCACCGGCTGCTGGTTGCTCACCTGTTGATAAGCGTTTTGCAGGTCTTCAAAGAGAATCCGCCAGGACACGCCATCCACCGCCAGGTGGTGGATCACCAGCAGCAGGCGCTGAGTGCCATCGGCCAGGTGGACCAACAGCGCGCGGATCAGCGGGCCTTGTTGCAGGTCGAGGCTGCCCTGGGCCTTATCACACAGGTCCGACAGTTGCTCGGCGGTGGCTTCAACCTGTTGCAACTGCCAGTCGCCCAGCGGCCGGTAATGTGCGCTCCAGTCACCGGCTCGCTGTTCGAAGCTCAAGCGCAGGGCGTCGTGATGCTCAATCACTGCGTGCAACGCCTGCTGCAGCGCATCGGCCATGAGCGGTTGTGCAGGTTTGAGCAGTACCGACTGGTTCCAGTGATGGCGCTCAGGGATCGCAGTTTCAAAAAACACCTGATGAGTCGGCAGCAACGGCAGGGTTCCGGTGGCGGGGCCCTGGTCGATCACTTGGGCATTCGCGCCGCTACGGGCCACGCTGGCCAGGCCCTGCACGGTCTGGTGCTGGAACAGCTCCTTGGGCGTAAACGCGATGCCTTGCTGGCGGGCGCGGCTGACCACCTGGATAGAGATGATCGAGTCACCGCCCAGCTCGAAGAAGTTGTCGCTCAGGCCGACGCGTTCCAGTTTCAGCACGTCTTGCCAGATCGCTGCGATTTGTTGCTCCAACGGGCTTTGTGGTGCCACGTAAGCTTTTTGCAGCAGGCTTGCATCGGGTTTTGGCAGGGCCTTGCGGTCCAGTTTGCCGTTCGGGCTCAGGGGCAATTGATCGAGGAAGGTCAGTTGGGCGGGCACCATGTAATCAGGCAAGTGTTCGCCCAGGCGTTGCCTGATTTCGCTGCGCAGTTCACCGGCGTCACGGGCTTCGGTCGGCACTGCATAGGCGACCAACTGCCCATCAGCCGCGATCACCACGGCTTCGCGCACGCAGTCCAGTTCCATCAGGCGGGTTTCGATTTCCCCCAGCTCGATGCGCAGGCCGCGGATTTTTACCTGGTGGTCGATACGGCCACGGTATTCGATCACGCCGTCGGTGCGATAACTGGCCAGGTCGCCGGTGCGATACAGACGTTGGCCGTCACCAAACGGGCTGGTCATGAAGCGCTCGGCGGTGAGGGCCGGGCGGCGGTGGTAACCCCGGGCCAGGCCTTCGCCGCCCAGGTACAACTCGCCGATGACCCCGGCCGGTACCGGCTGCAGTTCGGCATCGAGGATGTAGGTGGTGAGGTTGGCGATCGGCTGGCCGATCGGCACGCTGGCCTTGCCTTCTTCGCGGCAGGTCCAGTGGGTCACGTCGATGGCGGCCTCGGTGGGGCCGTAGAGGTTGAACAGGCCGGCGTTCGGCAGCTTGGCGAATACCTGTTGTTGCGCGTCCACGGGCAGGGCTTCGCCGCTGCAGACGATGCGCGTAAGACAGGTGCATCGGGCAACGTTTTCATCCAGCAAAAACACCTGCAGCATCGACGGCACGAAGTGCAGGGTGCTGACCTGGTAGCGCTGGATCAGGCTCACCAGTGTGGCCGGATCGCGATGGTCGCCAGGCCCGGCGACGGCCAGACGAGCACCGGTCATCAGCGGCCAGAAAAACTCCCACACCGACACGTCGAAGCTGAACGGGGTTTTTTGCAGCACGGTATCGGCATCGGTCAATGCGTAGGCCTGTTGCATCCAGCACAGGCGGTTGGTCAGCGCCGAATGGCGGTTGCCGGCGCCTTTGGGCTTACCGGTGGAGCCGGAGGTGTAGATGACGTAGGCGAGGTTTTCGCCCTCGACGGCAACCTCAGGATTGACCTCGGCATAACCGCTGACGTCCAGTTGATCCAGCGCCAACGTCGGCAGCGTAGCCGGAATCGGCAACTGCGCAAGCAGGTGCTGCTGGGTCAACAGCAGGCCAATGCCGCTGTCTTCAATCATGTAGCTCAGGCGGTCCTGCGGGTATTCCGGGTCCAGCGGTACGTAGGCGCCCCCGGCCTTGAGCACGGCCAGCAGGCCGATGACCATTTCCAGGCTGCGTTCGGTGGCAATGCCCACCAGCCCATCCGGGCCGACGCCCAGTTCGATCAGTTTGTGGGCGAGCTGGTTGGCGTGCTGGTTGAGCTGGCGATAGCTCAGTTGATGTTCGCCAAAGACCAGGGCTGGTGCCTCCGGCGTGGCGGCCACCTGGGCCTCGATCAACTGTTGCACGCTGTGGTCCAGCGGGTACTGGGTGCGGGTGTTGTTCCATGCGCTGACGATCTGTTGCTGCTCGGCGCGGTCCAGCATCGGCAGGTCTGCAACCCGCTGGTGTGGTTTCTCAAGAAGGCTTTGCAGCAGTTGTTGCCAATGCCGACCGAGGCGCTCAATGGTGGCGGCGTTGAACAGGTCGGTGGCGTAGGTCAGGGTTGCGCCCAGGCCTTCGGCCGATTCGATGGTGCTGAGGGTCAGGTCAAATTGCGAGGTATTGCCTTCCCAGTCCAACCCCTCGACCTGCAGCGCCGAAGGCAGTGATTGGCCTTCGGTAGCGCTGCGTTTGTCGGCACTCTGGTGGTTGAACATCACTTGGAACAGCGGGTTATGGCTGAGGCTGCGCTCCGGTTGCAACGCCTCCACCAGTTGTTCGAACGGCAGGTCCTGATGCGCCTGGGCATCCAGTGCATGTTGCTTGACCTGTTGCAGCAGATCTTCGACCCGCAGTTGCGCGCTGAACTCGGACTTCATGATTTGAGTGTTGACGAAGAAGCCGATCAGCCCCTCGGTTTCGACCCGGTTGCGGTTGGCAATCGGCACGCCGACGCGGATATCGTGTTGGCCGCTGTAGCGATGCAACAGGATCTGGAATGACGCCAGCAACAGCATGAAGGGCGTAATACCGAGGCTATGGGCCAACTGTTGCACCGCGTCGCCCAGGCCAGGCGCCAGGGTGAGTGGCAAGTGGGCACCACGGTAGCTTTGTTCAGCCGGGCGCGGGCGATCTGTCGGCAACTCCAATACGCTGTTTGCGCCGGCCAATTGGCTGGTCCAGTACGCCAACTGGCGTTCGCGCTCGCCGGCTTGCATCCATTGCCGTTGCCATACGGCATAGTCGGCGTACTGGATCGGCAAGGGTGCCAGCGAGTGAGGCTGCCCGGCCTGGGCGGCGCTGTACAGGGTGATCAGTTCTTCAACCATCAACTGCACCGACCAGCCATCGGAGACGATATGGTGCTGGGTGAGCACCAGCACATGCTCATCGTTTGCCAGGCGCAGCAGCCTGACCCGCAGCAGTGGGCCCTGTTGCAGGTCGAACAGTTGCCGGGTTTCGTGCTCCACAAAGGCCTTGATCGTGGCATCGTCCGGCGTGCCGTTCAGGGTCTCAACCACAAGGGGCCTGGGCGCCTGGGCGCCGATGACTTGCCGGGGTTGTTCGTTGTCCACCACGAAAGTCGTACGCAGGGCCTCGTGGCGGGCGATCAGTTGGTTGAAGGCTTGCTCCAGCGCCGCCACATCCAGCTTGCCCTTGAGGCGCAGGGCGGCTGGAAGGTGGTAGGCGGCGCTGTGCGGGTCCAGTTGCCAGAGGAACCACTGGCGCTCCTGTGCGTAGGACAGGGGCAGCGGTTGATTGCGTTCGACGGGCACCAGGGGCCGCTCATGCTGCCGGGAGCGGCCTTCCAGGCCTGCAACGAAATCACCGAGCACGCTGCGTTCGAACAGGCTGCGCAGTGCGACGTCAAGGCTCAGGGCCTGGCGCACCCTGGAGATAATCTGGGTCGCCAGCAGCGAGTGGCCGCCCAGGGCGAAAAAGTCATCCGTAAGGCCTACCTGCTCAAGGTTGAGCACGCTTTGCCAGATCCCGGCGACCTGGATTTCCAGCGCCGTCCGCGGCGCCACATAGTGGTTTTGCTGTTGGCTGGCATCCGGTTTGGGCAGGGCCTTGCGGTCCAGCTTGCCATTCGGGCTCAGGGGCAGCACATCGAGGAACATCAGGAAACCCGGCACCATGTAGTCCGGCAGCACCACCGCCAAGGCAGCCTTGATCGATTGGCGCAACTGCGCTTGCGGCACGGCGCTGGCGTGGGGCACCACGTAACCCACCAGTTGCAAACCACTGGCTGCCGGTTGCGCGAGGACAATGGCGTCTCGCACCGCGTCCTGCTCCAGCAACCGGGCCTCGATTTCCCCCAGTTCGATGCGGAAACCGCGAATCTTCACCTGATGGTCGATCCGCCCCACGTACTCGATCACCCCGTCAGCGTTGTAGCGCGCCAGGTCGCCGGTGCGGTACAGCCGGCCGCCACTTTGGCTGAACGGATCGGGCATGAAGCGTTCGGCGGTCAGGTCCGGGCGATTGAAATACCCACGGGCCAGCAACTCGCCGCCGATCACCAGTTCACCCACCACACCTATCGGGGCCGGGGCGCCGCTGTCGTCCAGCAGGTAGATGCTGCGCCCGGCCAAGACCTTGCCGATGGGCATGGTCAACGGCGTGGGGCGTGCGCCGGTCACGTAGTCGGTGCAGTCGAGCGCGGTGACGGTGACGGTGGCTTCGGTGGGGCCGTAGGTGTTGAGCAACTTGACGTGGCCAAGGCCAGCCTGGCCCCACGCGGCAAGGCCTTCGGGCGGCATGGCTTCACCGCCGGCATGCACTTGCTTGAGGCGCCCGTAATCCCGCGGGCCGGCCACGGCGAAGTCCTTGGCCAGCAGGTTCCAGTAGGCGGTGGTCAGGTCGACCACGCTGATCTGGTGCCGGATCAGTTCGCGGTAGAAGGTCTCGGTGTCCCAGATCTCGGTGCCGCGCAGCACCACCGAGGCGCCACAGATCAGCGCCGGGTAAAGCTGCTCGACGAAGCCGTCGAAGTTGAAAGTGGAGAACTGCAGGATGCGGTCGGCACCGTTGAGATTGAAAAACTCCAGGGACACATAGGCATGCCGAGTCAGCGAAGACTGGTTGATGCCCACGCCTTTTGGCCGCCCGGTGGAGCCCGAGGTGAACATCACATACGCGAGGTTCTCGGCGTGGGCGCGGTTGAGCAGGTTGCTGTCGTCCAGGTCGATCCAGGCCTGCTCGTGGTCCAGGCACAGGTGTTCGACATAGGCGGGAATCGCCAGTCGTTCACGTAAATGGCTCTGGGTCAGTATCAGCCGGGTGCCGCTGTCTTCGACCATGCACAGCAGGCGATCCTGGGGGTATTCCGGGTCCAGCGGCACATAACCGCCGCCGGCCTTGAGCACCGCCAATAGGCCGATGATCATGTCCAGGCCGCGCTCCACGGCGATCCCCACCAGCACGTCGGGGCCGACGCCCAGGCTCACCAGATGCCGGGCCAGGCGATTGGCCCGGGTATTGAGTTCGGCGTAGCTCAACTGGCGGTCTTCGAAGAGCAAGGCCGGTGCGCAAGGTTGCTTCGCGACCTGGGCTTCAAACAGCTGATGGACCCGCTGTTCGCTCGGGTAATCAAGGCGGGCGCTACTCCAGTCATGGAGCATCAGGTGCCGTTCTTCACGGCCCAGCATCTCCAGTTCACCCAGGCGTTGCTGCGGATTGCGAACGATGGACTGCAGCAGGTTTTGCCAATGCCCGGCGAGGCGCTGGATGGTCCGGGCTTCAAACAGGTCGATGGCATAGGTGAGGGTTGCAAGCAGCCCATCGGCAGACTCGGTGGTATCCAGGGAGAGGTCGAACTGAGTGCTGGGCAGCGTGCCTTCCAGTACTTCAAGGCTCAGGCCGGGAAGTGTGACGCTGTTTTGAGGCTGCACGCTGGCATGGTTGTACATCACCTGGAACAGCGGGCTATGGCTGAGGCTGCGTTCCGGTTGCAGCGCCTCCACCAGTTGTTCGAAGGGCAGGTCCTGGTGGGCCTGGGCATGCAAGGCATGATGCTTGACCTGTTGCAGCACCTCGACAAACCGGGACTGGCTGTTGAGCTCTGCGCGCAGCACCTGGGTGTTGACGAAAAATCCGATCAGCCCTTCGGTTTCCACGCGGTTGCGGTTGGCAATCGGCACGCCGACACGGATATCGGTTTGCCCGCTGTAGCGATGCAACAGGGTCTGGAACGAGGCCAGCAACAGCATGAACAGCGTCACGCCTTGCTGCTGGGCCAATTGTTTGAGTGACTGATTCAGCTCGCTGCCCAACGCCAGTTCCAGCTGGGCCCCACGATAGCTTTGCTCGGACGGCCGAGTGTGGTCGGTGGGCAGTTCCAGTACTGTGTGCTCATCGCCCAATTGCCCCGTCCAGTAGGTCAGTTGGCGCTCGCGCTCCCCGGCTTCCATCCACTGGCGTTGCCACACGCCATAGTCGGCGTACTGCACGGGCAGGTCTGGCAGGCTGACGTCCTGTTGCTGGCTGAAGCCTGTGTATAGGGCAATCAACTCCTGGATCATCACGTTGATCGACCAGCCGTCGGAGACGATATGGTGCTGGGTGATGATCAGGACGTGATCGTCATCCGCCAGTTTCAGCAGTTTGACCCGTAACAACGGGCCGTGCTGCAGATCGAACAACTGCTGGATTTCGTGTTCGACACACGCCTGGATCGCCTGCTCGTCGGCCCCCGGCCGCGACTCGACGGTGATTGCCAGGTGGGTGTGAGTGGCAATTCGTTGCAGGGTGCGATCGCCGTCCTGGATGAACGAGGTGCGCAGGCTTTCATGGCGGGCAATCAGCCGGTCAAAGCAGCGTTGCAGCGCCTGTGTGTCCAGGTTGCCCCGCAGGCGCAAGGCCGCCGGGATGTGATAAGCGGTGCTCTGGGGATCCAGTTGCCAGAGGAACCACTGGCGTTCCTGAGCGTAGGACAACCGCAGCGGCTGATCACGCTCGACCCTTACCAACGGCGGCTCTTGGCGGGCCGGTTGCTGCTCCAGGGTAGCGACGAACGCCTGTAAGGTGCTGCTCTCGAACAGGTTGCGCAGGGGCACATTGGTGTTGAGGGCATGACGTACCCGGGAGACGACCTGGGTGGCCAGTAGTGAATGGCCGCCCAGCTCAAAGAAGTCGTCGTGCAGGCCGACGGTTTCGCGCTTGAGCACGTCTTGCCAGATCGCTGCGATTTGCTGCTCCAACGGGCTTTGTGGTGCCACGTAGGCTTTTTGCAGCAGGCTTGCATCGGGTTTTGGCAGGGCCTTGCGGTCCAGTTTGCCGTTCGGGCTCAGGGGCAATTGATCGAGGAAGATCAGTTGGGCGGGCACCATGTAATCAGGCAAGTGTTCGCCCAGGCGTTGCCTGATTTCGCTGCGCAGTTCACCGGCGTCACGGGCTTCGGTCGGCACTGCATAGGCGACCAACTGCCCATCAGCGGCGATCACCACGGCTTCGCGCACGCAGTCCAGTTCCATCAGGCGGGTTTCGATTTCCCCCAGCTCGATGCGCAGGCCGCGGATTTTTACCTGGTGGTCGATACGGCCGCGGTATTCGATCACGCCATCGGTGCGATAACTGGCCAGGTCGCCGGTGCGATACAGACGTTGGCCGTCACCAAACGGGCTGGTCATGAAGCGCTCGGCGGTGAGGGCCGGGCGGCGGTGGTAACCCCGGGCCAGGCCTTCGCCGCCCAGGTACAACTCGCCGATGACCCCGGCCGGTACCGGCTGCAGTTCGGCATCGAGGATGTAGGTGGTGAGGTTGGCGATCGGCTGGCCGATCGGCACGCTGGCCTTGCCTTCTTCGCGGCAGGTCCAGTGGGTCACGTCGATGGCGGCCTCGGTGGGGCCGTAGAGGTTGAACAGGCCGGCGTTCGGCAGCTTGGCGAATACCTGTTGTTGCGCGTCCACGGGCAGGGCTTCGCCGCTGCAGACGATGCGCGTAAGGCTGGTGCATCGGGCAACGTTTTCATCCAGCAAAAACACCTGCAGCATCGACGGCACGAAGTGCAGGGTGCTGACCTGGTAGCGCTGGATCAGGCTCACCAGTGTGGCCGGATCGCGATGGTCGCCAGGCCCGGCGACGGCCAGACGAGCACCGGTCATCAGCGGCCAGAAAAACTCCCACACCGACACGTCGAAGCTGAACGGGGTTTTTTGCAGCACGGTATCGGCATCGGTCAATGCGTAGGCCTGTTGCATCCAGCACAGGCGGTTGGTCAGCGCCGAATGGCGGTTGCCGGCGCCTTTGGGCTTACCGGTGGAGCCGGAGGTGTAGATGACGTAGGCGAGGTTTTCGCCCTCGACGGCAACCTCAGGATTGACCTCGGCATAACCGCTGACGTCCAGTTGATCCAGCGCCAACGTCGGCAGCGTAGCCGGAATCGGCAACTGCGCAAGCAGGTGCTGCTGGGTCAACAGCAGGCCAATGCCGCTGTCTTCAATCATGTAGCTCAGGCGGTCCTGCGGGTATTCCGGGTCCAGCGGTACGTAGGCGCCCCCGGCCTTGAGCACGGCCAGCAGGCCGATGACCATTTCCAGGCTGCGTTCGGTGGCAATGCCCACCAGCCCATCCGGGCCGACGCCCAGTTCGATCAGTTTGTGGGCGAGCTGGTTGGCGTGCTGGTTGAGCTGGCGATAGCTCAGTTGATGTTCGCCAAAGACCAGGGCTGGTGCCTCCGGCGTGGCGGCCACCTGGGCCTCGATCAACTGTTGCACGCTGTGGTCCAGCGGGTACTGGGTGCGGGTGTTGTTCCATGCGCTAACAATCTGTTGCTGCTCGGCGCGGTCCAGCATGGCCAGTTCGGCCAGCCGCTGCTGTGGGCCTTGCATGAGACTCTGCAACAAACTCAGCCAATGCTGGCCCAGGCGTTCAATCGTTGCCAGGCTGAACAGCGCGGTGCTGTATTCGATGTTCGCCGTGATGTGCCGTGGCGAGTAGTCCACGTCCATCGACAGGTCGAACTTGGCCTCATGTTGCGCCACCGGCAGCAACTCCAGAGTCAGCTCACCGAGCTTCAGCGCACCTGGCTGGTCCTGGCTCACACGCCAGTTGAACAGGGTCTGGAACAGCGGATTGGCCTGGGTGCTGCGTTGCAGTTGCAGACGCTCGATGATCAGTTCAATCGGGTAGTCGGCATGTTCCATGGCCGCCCGGGATTGCTGGCGCAGTGCCTGGAGAAACTCACCTGTGGTGAGGCTGTCGGTGAGTTGCGTGCGGTAGATCTGGCTGCTGACGAAGAACCCCACCAGGTCCTGGGTCTCGCTCTGATTGCGGCTGGCATTCGGAACGCCGACGGTGAAATCCTGCTGACCGCTGTAGCGGCTGAGCAGCAATTGCCAGGCACCCAGCAGCACGATAAACGGCGTCAAGTCCTGTTGCTGGCAGAAATCCTGTAGCTGTTGGCACAGGGCTTGGGGCAATGGCAGGTGAAGATTGCCGGCGCGGTGCTGTTGCTCGGCACAGCGGGGCAGGTCGGTGGGCAGGTTCAGCGTGGGAATCTCGTGTCCCAGGTAATCCGCCCAATAGTCGTCAGCACGCTGGTGCACGGGGGTGTGCGGGTATTCTTCGCGCTGCCAGTGTGCGTAGTCGGCGTACTGGATGGAAGGCCGCGCCAACGGGGAGGTATCGCCCAGGCAGGCGCGTTGGTAGGCCTGTGTCAGGTCGTGCATCAGGATCGGATTGGACCAGGCGTCCGAGACGATGTGGTGCATGTTCAACAGCAGGATATGGTCGTCGTGCTCGAGTGTGATCAGGGTGGCGCGAATCAGCGGGGCACGGTCCAGGTCAAACGGTGTACCGGCCTCGGTGGCAAGGCGATCCGCCACGGCGGCGCTACGTGATTCGGGCGCCAGGCCCGACAGGTCCTCTTCCTGCAGGTGGATCCGGGCTTGTGTGTCCACCACTTGCCGGGGTTCATCGTCGATGGTTTGGAATGCGGTTTTCAGCACATCGTGCCGGTCGATGATCTGTTGCAAGGCAGTGCCCAGCGCGGGTGTATTCAACGGGCCGCGCAGGCGCAGGGCGTTGGGCTGGTTGTAGGCGCTGCTGTCGGGCGCCAGCTGTTGCAGGAACCACAGGCGTTGCTGGGCGAAGGACAGGGGCGTGGGGCCGCGATGGGTGTGAGCCTTGATGGAATGCTCTGAACCGACGTCGTCGGCCATCAACAAAGCCAGCAGGTCGTCGTCGGGGAGTTGATTCAGTGGGTTCATGTTCGGTCTCGTCGCCATCGGCTGCGTAAATATGCGTTGTCAGAAAGACGAAGCGTGGCCGACGAGATTTAGGTGTGGGCGGGGACTTGAGGGCAGGCGGCGAGCGGCAGGGTGCTCGCCGGAGGGGGATCAGGCGAACGCCTTTTCGGTGATGACGCGTCCGGCTTCCATGCGCACCAACTGGTCGGCGACGTCGAAGTAACGGTCGTCGTGGGAGATCACGATGATGGTTTTGCCCAGGCGCTTGAGGTCCGGCAGCAGTTCGGTATAGAACACGCGGCGGAAGGTCGGGTCCTGGTCGGCCGCCCATTCGTCGAAGACCAGCACCGGCCGTTCATCCAGCCAGGCATTGATCAAGGCCAGGCGCTTGCGCTGCCCGGTGGACAGGTCGGTGGTGGTGAACGCGCCGTCACGGATGCTGACCTTGTGGGCGATCTCCATGCGTTCCAGGTATTGGTTGGCATCGTCCGGCAGTGCTTTATCGCTTTGCACCAGTTCGTCGAACAGGTAGTAGTCGGCAAAAATGGTGGTGAACATCTGCCGGTAATCGTCCAGGCCAAGAGCGTCGACCGTGGCGCCGTTGAGGCGGATCTCACCCTGTTGCGGGGTGTACAGGCCCAGCAGCAATTTGATCAGGGTGGTCTTGCCGCAGCCGTTTTCACCGACGATAAACAGGATTTCCCCGGGCTCGATGGTCAGATTGACCGGGCCCAGCTTGAACGGTTCGCTGCCTTCGACGGGTGGGAAGGCGTATTGCACGTCGCGCAGTTCCAGGTGCTTCATGGGCGGTGTGCGGCTCTCGTCAGCGTCGAGCAGCAGGTGCGGCTCCGGCGAGGAGAAGCGCTCGGACAGGTCGGCAATGCGGCGGAAGGCGATTTGCGCGCGGCTGATGATCGGCAGGTTGGCGATCAGGTTTTCCAGCGGGCCTTTCATATAGAGCAGTACCAGGACAAAGCCGCTCATCATGGCCGGGTTGCTGCTGGGCCAGAACGATTGCAGGGTCAGCGCCAGGCCGATGACCACGAAGAACAGCATCGAGCCCAGGCTTTTGGCAATCACGAAAATATTGATCGAGCGCACGTGGGTGTCGCAGATGTGATCGGCGGTGGCCTGGATGTGGTGGGTCAGCATGGCGTGACGGCGCTTGCGATGGATGCGCAGCTCCTTGGCGCCTTCGGCGATGGCCGAGTAGTGTTTTTGCAGGTTGTCTTCAGCGTCCCGCGCGGCGTAGAAACCCTTGATGCCTTTGCTTTGTGCGATGAACTGAATGGCCGAGCCGATCCCGATGGCCAGCAGGGTCATGACGAAGATCGGCAGCGAGAGGCTTGCCAGGTAGCCCAGGCACCCCAGGATGACGGTGATGGAGATCGCCAGTGGGGCGAAGGCGAAGGCAAAATCGCTGATGGTGTCGACGTCGTGGGTCAGTACCGGAATCAGGCGGTGGCTGCGGTAGCGTTCGATCTGCTCGATCGGCGCTGACAACACCTTGGCCCCGAGGTCCTTGCGCAGCTTGGCAATCACTTTTTGCCCGACAAAGTTGCTGCCGATGTCGGCGGCAATGCTGCTGAGCAGGGCGAGTACACACAGACCGGCAAACGCCAGCACCACCGAAGCGGTAAGGCCGGACTCGCTGTGCAGGCCCTGGTTGACCGTGGCCAGCAGCGCGGTGACGCCCAGGCCTGCGAGAATCCCGAACAGGATCGACAGAATGACGGTGTAGCGATAGGGCTTGAGCAGGCTCAAGAGTTCGCGAAGGGCGCTACGCGGTTTTGCAGTCATGAAACTACCTCGGTCGCGACGTGGCTACGTGCTAAGGGCGAGTGGAGGCCCGGCGATCGATTTGATCGCTGGCGGGCTTTTGTAGGAGACGTTTCGAGTGGGGCGGGATTTAGCTTTATTACGGTGGGTCAGAGATCCCGCGCGACACGAAATCCCAGCCAGTCGCCACGGTCGGCCGGGTCCAGGTTATTGCGATTGCCGGAGCGCGAGAAAATCGGTGCTTCGGTCCAGTCGTTACCACGGATCTGCCGGTACTGGCATTGCCCGGTCATCCATGCGCTGCCATCGCTCGGGGCGCCGACGTAGCTGTCGTTCTCACAGTCGGCCACCCATTCGTAGACGTTGCCGTGGCCGTCATACACACCAAAGGCGTTGGGCGCGAAGCTGCCGGCAGGCGAGGTGTAGGTAAAACCGTCCGTGGGGCCGTAGGTATTGGCGTGCTTGGAAATGCCGTATTCCGAGCCCTCGTCGAACGGGAACGGGAAGGGCCCGGTGCTGCCACCGCGTACCGCATATTCACGCAACGCTTCGCTTACCAGTCGGTAGTGCTTGCCGGTCTTTTTCGACAGCCAGGCCACGTAGGCTTCGGCTTCGGCGTAGTCCATGCACACCGCCGGTTGTTTGGGCCCCATGGGGTAGCGTGGTTTGCCGGCCTTGCATTCGCGGCCGGGGCGGGTATCGCCGTCGGGCATCACGTAGCCGCTGGAGCGGATATAGGCGTCCCATTCGCCGGACAGCACCTGGAAGCGGCTGATCGCCACGGGGTGGGCAAAGGTCACCGGGTGTTGCGGGCCTTCGTCGGGTTGGCGGCCCAGTTCGTCCTCGGGGGTACCCATGATGAACGTGCCGGTAGGCAGCACGACCATCTCGGGGCAGTCCTTGCAGTCCTTGAATACCTTGCCCGGTGGCAGGGCGGCAGCGGCCATCGCCGTGGCGGGGAGCGCACAGGCGGCCAGGGCGGTGAGGGCCAGGGCGCTGATCAATGGGCGCAGATGCTTGGGTGCGGCAGCAGATACAGGGGTCATGGTGCTCTCTATCGATAAGCCAAAAAATAGGGGGGGCTCGTCAGTGCCGTTTGCCCAGCAGGGCAATCACGCGATCGACTTCGTCCTCGGTATTGAGCAGCCCCGGGGCGGTACGGATGACCGGGCCCACGTCACGCTCCACAGCGTCTGCCACCACACGATTGGCCATGAGGTAGGCGGCGACTTCATCGCTGTCCTGGCCCTTGAGCCGGAAAAAGCTGAAACCGGCGGAGTGGTCGGGGCTGGTGGGGGTCACCATGTCGATGTTGGGCAGCGCCAGCAGGCGCTCCTTCAGGTAGCTGTTGAGTTGATGCACGCGGGCCTGCACATCGGCCTTGCCCAGTTGCAGGTGCAGTTCGAAGGCCTTGTCCAGTGCCCAGCGATGCTCGAAGGCGTGATAGCCGCCGGGTGTCAGGGTGTTGGCGAAATCGGTGGTCTCGGAAAAGGTTGGCAGCGTGGGAGTGAGGTCTTTGACCTGCTCGCTGTGGGCGCAAATAATGCCCGTGCCCCGGGGGCCGAACAGCCATTTGTGGGTGCCGGCGATGAAGTAGTCGCAGTTCATCTCGGGGAAGCTGAGGTCCTCGATGCCCAGGCCGTGCACGCCGTCGACGCAGTAAATGATCCGGTCCTGGTCATCGCGGTTGCGGTTGTGATGCTGCACCAGGCTGCCGATGTCGCTGATGGGCAGTTTCACTCCGCTGCTTGAATGCACCCACGTCATGCCCAGAACCCGGGTTTTGGGACGAATGGCCTGGTCGATGTTGCCCAGCACTTCGTCGGTGGACAGCGTATGGGGATCGTTGAACAGGCGGATCTTGCGCACCGATGTGCCCTGCTTGAGGGTGCGGTACTGCAGTATGTTGTGGGTCGAATAGTGTTCGTGTTCGGTGGTCAGGATTTCCTGGTCGGGGCGTACGTGCACGCCGCTGTAGATGATGCCCAGGCCTTCGGTGGTGCTGCCGGTGAGGGCGATCTGGCCAGGTTGGGCCTCCAGGTAGCGGCCGGCCCAGCGTCGCACTTCATCCTCGCGCTTGACGGTTTCGCCCAGGTCCCAATCCATCGCCAGGCCGGGGTTGCGGTCCAGCCGGTCGCGATGGGCCTCGATGGCCTCGCGTACCGGTTTGGGGTGGGAGGTGATCAGGAAGTTGGAGAAGTGGATGTAGGCCGGGTCCTGGTTGAACAGTTGGCGCAGTTGCACCCACTTGTCGCCGGAAGCTGCTGGCGGCGGGGTGTTGGCCAGCGCTTCGCCAAGCTTGAAGCCGATCGGCAGGCTGGCCGCGAGGACGCCTGCTTGTTTGAGAAAGGTTCTACGGTCGGCCATGGCTTCAATTCTGTTGAGTGACAGGGGCGTCAGGTTTGGCGGCGCGTTGCACCTGGTCCCAGACGCGCAGAAAGTTGCCGCCCCACAGCTTGGCGATGTCCGCTTCGGAGTAACCCCGCTGCAGCAGTTCGGCGGTGACGTTGCGAATTTCGGTGACATCCTTCCAGCCCTTGATGCCGCCGCCGTCGTTGAAGTCCGAGCTGATACCCACATGGTCGATGCCGATTTTTTTCACGGCGTAGTCGATGGCATTGCCCAGGTCCTTGAGGTCGGCCTTGGGCTCTTCATCGAGGATGGCGTAGAGAGCGCTGGCGTACTCGCCGAAACGCTGCTCCGGCCAGACGGTGATCACCGCGTCGCCCGGCATCAGCGCCATGGCCAGGTTGGGCAGTGGGGGCAGGTCGAAGCGCGCGCGCAGTTTGTTGAGTTTGTTCTGGGTAGGCTGGCTCAGCGGTCGCAGGTACGGCGAGAAGGCGACGATCTGCACCACGCCGCCGCTGTTCTTGATCAGTTGCAGCTCCTTGTCGCTGAGGTTTACCGGAATGTCCACCAGCGCCCTGGGGGCCGAGTGCGAGGCAACCATGGGAGTGCGGCTCAGTTGTGCCACTTGTTCCAGCGCGAGGGATGACATCTGCGACACATCGATGATCACGCCGAGGTCGTTCAGGCGCTGCACCGCTTGCTTGCCGATCCCCGACAACCCGCCCAAGGCGTCGGGCGTGTCATTGAAGAACGGCAGCGGGCGCGAGGAGTCGGCCCAGTCGTTGTTGCCCACATAACTGAAGCCGAACATACGCATGCCACGGGCGGCCCACAGATCCAGCAGGCTCAGGTCGTTGCCCAGGGGGTAGGCATTGGACAGGTTGATGAACACGGCAAACTTGCCTTCACCGTGCAGGCGCCGGTAGTCGTCCGGCGTGTAGGCGATCCCGACCTGGTTGGGGAAGTCGCGCACCATGCCGGTGATGATCTTGTAGCGTATTTCCTGTTCCTTGCGGGCTTCGTCGACAAACCCTGCCGTAGGGCGGTGAGGGGCATTCGGGCCGTTCCAGATTTCCGGCCAGCCAAACACGCCCAGCGCAGCCCCCGAGAGACGTCCGCGATTGGCCTTGACCAGGTCGAACTGGCCGCTGCCATCCTTGTCGGCTTCATTGCCGGCGCTGCCAAAATCCAGGGGCACGGTGATGTGGCTGTCGAAGGAGAGCAGGCGGTCTTGCAGTTCTTCGGCCTGCTGCATGAGTTTTATCGGGTAGCCGGGGTTGGCGAACCACTGTTCCCACGCCAGCCACCCAGCGCCCGCGGTGAGGGCGACGGCCAGTGGCAGGCCAATTAACAGAGCTTTTTTGGAGCGCGATTTTGTCATTGCCATCTCAGTCAGGTTGCCGTCGAGGTCGGGCGCAGTGGCCTTGGCTATCTGGGAAGAACGAGCGCAGCGCGTAGAAATTTAGCGAGTACCGCCGCAGGGCCTAAATTTGTCCGGCAACCCAACGTTCTAGCTTGGATACGGCCTGCTCCATGGCTGACACAGGTAGGGCAATGACGATTTCTCGACGAGGGTTTGTGGCGGGCCTGGCCCTGACGGGGGCGGCGGTGCCTGCGGCGTGGTACGCCCACCGTGAATGGGTGCGGGACAAGGAGCCGGAAACCCCCGGCGAGGCGACCGTGGAGTTGGCGGATGCCAGCGGCCAGCACCTGGCCGACAAGTTGCGGGGTGTCTGGGACATTCGCCTGCAGGGGCGCGATGCCGCGTTGGCGGGATTGCCGGTCAACGGCCTGGAAATGTTCCTCGACATTGCCCCGCGTGGGCGTGGCCTGCGGGGTTGCGTGGATACATCGCAGGTTCTGCGCGGGCCGGGCGAACCGCGCTATCAGGTGCAGGGTGATCTGGCGGAGGCGGACACCCGGCATCTGACCTGGCGTCTGGTAAGTCGCGAATCCCTTGACGGTGCTCCGGCATATGAGTGCGAAGCGGTGCTGGATGAGGTCTGGGCCGAACATGGCAACGCGGGCAGTGGCACCTTGAGTGGACGGGTGTGGGATCTGAGTCGTCCCCTGGGTCTGCCGCAACTCGACGCGCGTTTTGTTGCGGTGAAGCGGGTGTTCCCTGAGGCGCGTGAACGTATCGGGCTGAATCCGACGCTGTTGGCCTGGCTGATCGCCCCGGAGCACCGATTGTTTCATCAGCTATGGCACGCATCCCGTGACCGTTGGCACAAACTGTCGGAAAAAAAACGCGACGCCTTGCGCGGCATCGGCTGGCAGCCCGGGCCGCGTGACCAGGAGCGCGACGCCCGTGGCCCGCGCAAGGATCGCAATGGTTCGGGGGTGGACTTCTTCTTCATGCACCGGCACATGCTCGGCACGGCCCGGTTGATGCAGGATTTGCCGTCATGGCCGCGTTTCCCCCTGCCGCAGCCGGAGTTGGAGCGCGACCGCCAGGGCTTTGCGCGGTACTTCGACAACCATGACGGTTTCGCTTTACCACCTGCCTGGCTGGCAGAAGGCGATGATGAGTACTCGCAGTGGGTGGGCGATATAAAAAGCGCCGAAACCTACCATGGCAATTTTGAAGTCTGGGAATCGCGCTACCGCAACCCGGCTTACCTGGCCAGGTTGACCCTGGGCCAGTTCGGCTCGGAAATCGAATTGGGCCTGCATGACTGGCTGCACATGCGCTGGGCCTCGGTGCCCCGCGACCCTTCCAACGGTGCGGCCGTGCCCATGGCGCGCGATCCGGCGGATTTCGCGGCGCGCTGGTACCGGCCGGAAAACGACTTTCTCGGCGACCCGTTCTCCTCCCACGTGAACCCGGTGTTCTGGCATTTCCATGGCTGGATTGATGATCGGCTGGAGGACTGGTTTCGCGCCCATGAGCGTTTCCATCCCGGCGAGCTGACGCGCCTGACCGTCAATAACGTGCCCTGGTTTGCGCCCGGGCGCTGGGTCGAGGTCAGTGACCCGTGGCTGGGCCCGACGACCCATGGCTGCAGCACCACGCCAGGCCTGGCGGTCGGCAAGTCGGTGGAGATGGACCCGGAAACCATGAAGCTGGCACTGCGTATCACGTTTGGCGAGGAGGACACACTGACCGATCTGTGGCGGCGTGTGCCGCGACGACCCTGGTATGCACGGCACCTTTCGGTCACGCCGAAACCCGGCTGATGGTGGGGCTTTCACGCGTCGATGGATAGTCGAAAAAAGATTTTCGTAAATGAGTATGGTTTTCATTAGTGGGCCGTCTTATTAACCAGAGGCGCTGAAAGACGCCATCACTTCCTGCCAATCACACACCTCATCGTTCAAGGATTGCTGTCGATGCCTTATCCCCTTTGGTTGTCCACACCCAAGCATTACGCGTTGAAGAAACTGCCGCAGACCGTTCGCCTGATGATGCTGGGTGCTGCACTGGCCGTGCCGGCCGCTGGCGCATTGGCGCCGGGCGCAGCATTCGCCCAGAGCGAGGCGGGCAAGGTTGCGTTCGCGATTCCGGCCGGCAAGTTGTCGGAGGCCTTGATGAAGTTCGGCTCGGCGGCAGGCGTGTCGATTTCCTACGACCCGGCCCTGGCCAGCCAGCGCACCACCCAAGGGTTGAGGGGGCAGTTCAGCGTGGATGAAGGCCTGTCCCGGCTGTTGTCGGGCAGTGGCCTGCAGGCCAGTCGAGAAGCCAACGGCAGCTATATTGTGATGCCGCCTGCCAGTGGTTCGGCATTGACGTTGGGGGCGACCAATATCAGTGCCGAAGGGCTGGGGGCTACCACCGAAAACACCGGCTCCTACACTACGGGAGCCACCAGCACTGCAACCAAGCTGCCGTTGTCGTTGCGTGAAACTCCGCAGTCGGTGAGTGTGATTACCCGGCAACTGATGGACGACCAACACCTTTCAACGCTCAACGAGGTGCTGACCTTTACGCCGGGTATCAGCGCGAATCATCGCGACAGTGAACGTTATTCTTTCTACTCCCGTGGCTTCGAGATCCAGAATTTCCAGTACGACGGCATTCCGTCGCAAGTGGCCAACGAGTCCCAGCAGTACGTGGGTGCAATCTCGGACATGGCCATCTATGACCGGGTCGAGGTGGTACGAGGCGCTACTGGCCTGATGAGTGGTGCGGGGACTCCATCGGCCACTATCAACCTGGTGCGCAAGCGTCCGACCAAGGACTTCCAGGCTTACGTTTCCGGGGAAGCCGGCGCGTGGGACCGCTACCGTTCCGAAGTCGATGTCTCCGGCCCCCTGACCGAGACAGGCAATGTACGTGGGCGGTTCGTCGCGGCCTACCAGAAGCAGAACTCGTTCATCGACTGGTACAGCCAGGAAAAGCGGGTGATGTACGGCGCGTTGGATATCGACTTGAACGACAGCACTACGCTGCGAACGAGCCTCGATTACCAGAATAATGATGCCAATGGCAGCAGCTACGGGCATATCCCTTTGTTCTACAGCAACGGTACGCAAACCAATCTGTCCCGTTCATTCAACCCAGCCTCGCGCTCGAGTTACATGGACAATACCAGCTACAACTTCACCACCATGCTTGACCACAAGCTGGACAATGACTGGAGCCTGAAGACCGCCTACAGCCATCAATACTCTTACCGTAAAGGTCAGGGCGCCTCAGCCAGTGGTGGTTACCCTGATCCGGTGACTGGGCAAGGCACAGGGGTATTTATCTATCGCCTGGACAGCTACCAGACCCAGGACACGCTCGACGCCTATGCCTCCGGTCCGTTCCAACTGGGTGGCCGCGAACATGAATTGGTGGTGGGGGCCAGTACGTCGCGCACTCACCTGAACTTCCCCAACTACGCAAGCCACCAAGACGATGGTGACTATGGTTCGGCGGATATTTTCAACTGGGACGGTCGCGAGTACCCACGTCGTCAGTACTACAAGGATGGCGGCACCGTCACGACCTTGCAGCAGACCGGCATTTACGGCGCCCTGCGTCTGAAACCGTTTGATCCGTTGACGATCATTCTGGGTACCCGGCTCAGCTGGTGGAACCAGGAAGACGAAGTCAGCAACTACCTCAACGACACCAAAGCCACTGACAAGACCAAAAAAACCGGGGTGGTTACGCCATACGCGGGTATCGTCTATGAGCTGAATGACACTTACTCGGTGTACGCCAGCTACACCAGCATCTTCTTGCCGCAGACGTTCTACAAGACAGAGTCCGGTGGCTCACTCGCTCCTCTTGAAGGTGACAACTACGAGATTGGCCTCAAAGGTGAGTTCTTCAACGGCGCGCTGAACGCGAGCATCGCGGTATTCGATATCGAGCAGAAGAACACGCCGGCGCAGTCTGGCCAGGACTCTTCGGGCCGGGCCGTGTACAAGGCCATCAGCGGTACCAATACCCGTGGTGTCGAGACGGAAATCTCTGGCGAAGTTGCCAGCGGCTGGAATGTGTTTGGTGGCTATACCTATCGTGAGTCCCATGACAAGGACGGCGCTCGGGTCCAGACCAACCAGCCGATCAACCTGTTCAAGTTCGGCACTACGTACCGCCTGCCGGGTGAGTGGAACAAGTTGACCGTCGGCGGCAACGTTACCTGGCAAAGCGAGATGTACGCCTCTTCGCAAATCAACTACTCAGGCCCTTATTACAAGGCAACGCAGGATCCATACGCCGTGGTTGGCCTGCTGGCCAAATACCAGGTGGACGAACACCTGAGCGTGGGCCTGAACGTTAACAACCTGTTCGATCAGAAATACTACGACGGCATGGGCACGTTTAACTCGGGCTCCTACGGCGAGCCCCGCAACGCAGTGGTCAACGCCAAGTGGACCTTCTGAGTCGGTGAGACACCGGGCGCCGGCAGTTGAGCTTGCGCCCTCCACGCAACAAAAAACCGCCGTGAAGGCGGTTTTTTTATAGCGCCGGTTTCAGCGCATATCCGCGACGGTCGGCGCCTGCCAGCTGCCCCCCAGTGCCTTGTACAACGCGATACTGGCCTGCACTCGCGCCAGTCGCAGTTGCACATTGAGGTCCTGGGCCGCGTACAGCGTGCGCTGGGTTTCCAGTACCGTCAGCAAGTCCTCGGCGCCGGCCTGATAGCGGCTTTGGGCAATCCGGAAGGCCGTTTGCGCCTCGCTCAGTTCCTGGCCCTGCCACCTCCGTTGCTGGTCCAGGCCATGCAGAGTGTTCAAGGCTTTTTCGACATCGGCAAAACCATTGATGATCGCGCTGCGGTAGGTTTGCAGCAGTTCATCCTGGCGGGCGGTGGTGCGGTCGCGTTCGGCGCTCAGTTGGCCGTTGTTGAAGATCGGCGCGGTAAGCCCGGCCGTCAGGTTGTAGAACGGGCTGCGCAGGATGTCCGAGGCGGTGCTGGCGCCCGAGCCGAGGCTGGCCCCCAAGGTCACGGTGGGTAACATCGCGGCGCGGGCGACGACCACGTCAGCCTTGGCCGCAGCAAGGCGGGCTTCGGCGCTGGCAATGTCCGGCCGGCGCCGCAGCAGGTCGCTGGGCACACCGGCTGTAATCTGCGGCCAGTGCAGTGCATCGAACGACTGTTGGCCCAATGTGAGGTTTTGCACCGGCTCTCCCAGCAGGGCCGCCAGGGTGATCATCGCGTCGCGGGCCTGTTGCTGCACCTGTGGCAATTGGCGCTGCTGGGCCGCCACCAGGCTTTTCTGTTGGGCCAGCTCCAGGGCGGTGGCGGAGCCCGCGTTGTAGCGGCTCTGCACCAGGTCCAGCACGTTTTGCGCATTGGCCAGGTTCAGTTCGGCGATGCGCCCTTGCTCGCGCAGGGACAGGGCTTGGGTGTAGCTGTTGGCGACGCTGCTCAGCAGGGTCAGTTCGACGGTGGCCCGATCGAACTCGCTGGCGCGCAGCCCTTCGACGGCGCTATCGCGGGCGGCGCGGCGGCCGCCCCAGAAATCGATTTCATAGCTGGCGGTGAGGCTGGCGTCGAAGTAGTCCACCGCCTTGTTGTCGCTGTCGGCGTCCAACTGGCTGTAGCCTTTGCCGCGCAGCAATTTCTGGCGGCTGGCGTTCGAGCCGCCGGTCAGCGCCGGCAGCAACGGCGCGCCGGCGATCACTGCGCTGGCCTGGGCCTGGCGAACCCTGGCCATTGCCGCAGCCAGGTCATGGCTTCCGGCCTGGGCCTGGGCGATCAACTGATCAAGCTCGGGGCTGGCGAACTGTGTCCACCAACGTTGATTGTCTTGCCGCGCACCTTCGGTATTCGGTGACTGCCAGGAGGAGGGCGGCGCCAGGCCGCTCTCCACGTTGGGCACCAGGTTGTTGCAGGCCGCGAGCAACAGGCTGGCGGCGATCACGGTCAATTGCACGTTCATAGGGCGATCATTCACTGGTAAGGGCGGTGACCGGGTCCAGCCTGGCCGCCTTGCGAGCCGGCATGAAGCCGAAGAGGACACCGGTGACCAAGGCGCAACCAAAGGCGCCGAGCCCGGCCATCAGGGAGAAGGCCACCGCAATGTCACTGAGGATCAGCACGCCGCCGATGATCAATGCCAGGGCAATTCCAGCCAGGCCGCCCACCACCGAGAGCATCACGGCCTCGGTCAGAAACTGGCGCAGGATGTCCCGTTGGCGGGCACCGGTGGCCATGCGGATGCCGATCTCGCGGGTGCGTTCGCGCACGGTCATCAGCATGATGTTCATCACGCCGATGCCGCCCACCAGCAATGAAATGGCGGCTATGGCACCGAGCATCAGCGACAGGGTGTTCTGGGTGCGGGCCTCGGCCTGGATCATGGCGGCGTTGTTGGTCAGTTCATAATCGCGTTTGCCACCGTGCAGGCGCAGCATCAACTGGTCGATGGCCTGTTCGGTCTCCTTGACCTTGCGCGCATCGGCGGCGGCAATCACCACGTATTCCGGGTTGTAGCTGCCGAACAGGCGGATGCTGGCGGCGGAGTAGGGCACGGCAATCCGGTCGTCACTGTCCTGGTCGCCGGAGCTCGCACCTTTGCCAGCCAATACGCCGACCACCTGGAAAGGCACGTTTTCGATCAGGATGTATTGGCCGATGGGATTGGCGAGGTCCTTGAACAGGGTGTCACGCACTTTCTGGCCGATCACTGCCACCGCAGCGGCGCTGTGCTCGTCGGCGTCGGTGAAGTAGTCACCTTCGACCACCGGCCAGTTGAAAATGGCCGGGAAGTGCGTGTCGTTGCCGCCGACGTAGGCGGCATGGTCGACATTGCCGAAACGTACGGTCGCCTGGGCACCGTTGACCGGCATGATGCGTTGCACTTGTGGCAGGTCTCCCAGGGCGGCGACGTCATCCAGCGTGATGATGCCCGGCGGTGTACGCGGGTTGGGGGTGTGGCCGCTCAGGTAGATGATGTTGGAGCCGAATGCGCCCATCTGCGCCATTACCTGGCGCTTGCTGCCTTCGCCGACGGCCAGCATCACCACCACCGAAGCCACGCCGATGACGATGCCCAGCAGCGTAAGGGCCGTGCGAAAGCGGTTGATCCACATCACGCGCCAGGCCGCGTGCACCGCATCCACAAGCTCACCCTTCCAGGCGCCGGTGTGTTCGCTGCCATCGGCCAGGCGCTGGCGCAAATCTACGGCCTGCAACGTACCCTCCACGGCCTGCGCCGGGGCGTTGTCCGGGCCCGAGTCGCTGACGATCTGGCCGTCGCGGATCTCAATGATGCGCTTGGCCCGCGCGGCCACTTCCCGATCGTGAGTGATCAGAATGACCACATGGCCCTGGCTCGCCAGTTCGTCGAGCAGTGCCATCACTTCGGCGCCGCTGTGGCTGTCGAGGGCGCCGGTGGGTTCGTCGGCAAGGATGATATGGCCGCCATTCATCAGCGCGCGGGCAATCGACACTCGTTGCTGCTGGCCGCCGGACAATTGGTGGGGGCGGTTGCCGGTGCGGCTGGCCAGGCCCAGCCGATCCAGCAGCGCTGCGGCGCGGGCATGGCGTTCGCCGGCGGGCAGGCCGGCGTAGATGGCGGGCATCTCGACGTTTTCCTGGGCCGAGCCGGACGCAATGAGGTGGTACCCCTGAAACACAAAACCAAAGGCTTCGCGGCGCAGCCAGGCCAACTCGTCGCTGCCCAGTTGTGCAACATTTTCCCCGGCGAACAGGTAGTCGCCCCGGGTCGGGCGGTCGAGGCAGCCGAGGATGTTCATCAGGGTGGATTTGCCGGAGCCCGAGGTGCCGACGATGGCGACGAATTCGCCGGCATGGATCGACAGGTCGATGCCGCGCAGCACATCGACCTGCGGGGTGTCATGGCCGCCGTAGGATTTGCGGATGTCCCGCAGCTCGATCAGTGGGGTGGGCATTCAACCACCACTGCCGTCGGACGGGCCGGTCAGCAGGTGGTCGCCTTCCTTGAGCCCTTCCAGCACCTGGACCCGCCGCCGGTCACTGATGCCGGTGCGCACCTCGTGAGTCTTGATGCTGCCGTTGGCGGCCACTACCCGCGCCAGTTGCTGGTCCGGGGCACTGCCGCCCTGCAACGCGGAGATCGGTGCAGTGAGTACGTTCTTCGCCGAGTTGGCGACGAAAAACACCTGGGTGGTCATCTCTGCCATCAAGGCGTGGTCGGTGTTGTCGACATCCAATAGCACGGTATAGAGCACCACTCGCCCACTGCCGCTCTTGCTGGAACTGGCGGGGCTGCCGCCGCCCTGGCTGGTTTCGTTCAGCGGCTTGGGCGGGATCGGCAGGATCTGTCGCACGGTGCTGGCCCAGCGCCGGCTGCCGCCGCTCAAGGTGGTGAAGTAGGCGCTCATGCCCGGTTTGACGTGGCCGATATCGGCTTCCGAGACCTCCGCCCAAACGGTCATCGGTGAAAGCTTGGCGATGCGCATGATCAGGGGGGTCTGTTGCTGTGCGTTGAGGGTCTGGCCGACCCGGGCGTCGACTGCCACCACCGTCCCGGACATCGGCGCATAGATGCGCGTGTAGCCAAGCTCCGCTTCGTCGCTGCGCAGGCTGGCCTGGGCCTGGCGGATCTGCGCCTGAAACATCTCGACCCGGGCCTGGGTGGCGCGCCACTCGGCCTGGGCGGTTTGTACATCTTCCTCGCGCGTGGCGCCGGCGGCCGTGAGGTTTTGCTGGCGCTTGTATTTCTGCTGCGCCAGGTCGTGCTGGGCGCGCTGCTCCTGCAACTGGGCCTTGAGGTTTTCGATGGCAAAACGGCTGGCGTCGAGCTTGGCCTTTTGTGTGGCGGGATCGATTTCCACCAGCAGTTGGCCTTCCTGGACCTGGTCGCCGGCTTCGACATGGATCTTGCGGATTTGCCCGGACGCCTGGGCGCCCACGTCGACGTAGCGCCGTGGTTGCAGGGTGCCCAGCGCGGTCACGCTGCTTTCAATGTCGCCTCGAGTGACCTGGACAGTGGACAGCTTGTCGCGCCCTGCGGGTAGAACCTGCCAGGTGGCCAGGGCAATCATAGGGACCAGGCACATCGCTGCCAGCCAGGCGTATCGGTTAACTCGGGGACGTTTCATGCAGGGTTCCAGCCAAGGGAATTCGGTCCGCTGGTGCACGCAGGTGGGGCGCGGGCAGCGGTCTGTCGGCACGGGGGCTGTCCTGTAAACGAGGAGGCGGAAGGGGAATTTAAGACGGTTTTCGGTGGCTGGGCAGGGATAGATTACAAGTTGTTTCGTGGGCAATATGTAACCAGCGCTTTAACTCTACATGAGAATTATTATAAATTACGCGCTTCAAACTGCCATCATCGTGCGACCAACTCCTTGGTACATCGATTTGTCAGAGACGTGCCGTCTGATCCACGGTGGAGAAGCCTGTTGGAAAGCTACTATCGGGAGCTGGTGTATTTTCTCCGTGCCAGGCTGGGCAACCCGCAGCAGGCCGAAGATGTGGTGCACGATGCTTATTTGCGGGTGCTGGAGCGTTCCAGCGAAACGCCGATCGAGCAGCCCCGTGCCTTTCTCTACCGCACCGCGATGAACCTGGTGATTGACGGCAAGCGCTACACGGCGCTGCGTCAGATGGAATCTTTAGACGTGCTGGAAGGCGATGAGCGTTTTTTCAGCCCGCCCCCCCAGGCCGACATTGACCACAAGCAGCGCCTGGACCTGGTGCGCCAGGCTCTGGATGAGCTGTCTCCTGTCTGCCGCGAGAGCTTTTACTTGCGCAAGCTTGAGGGCATGTCCCATCCGCAGATCGCCGACCGCCTGGGTATTTCCAAAGGCATGGTGGAGAAATACATCGTCAATGCCATGAAACATTGCCGGCTTCGCATGCGTGAGTGGGACGCAAACTGACCGGCAACCTGGCAGCCAGTTAAATTTCTTTTCATTGTCCTCGTTCTTATTCAACAGACGACCTGTGCCGGGATTACACGTGTGTAATTGACCCGTGTGCCCGCCAGGTTAACCAGGCTTTCCCTCCTGTAGCAGAGGGCTTATCCAGAGGACACTGGAATGACACAGGCAATTGCATCGCCCGCCGTTCACGACCTGATCGGTATCGGGTTCGGCCCCTCGAACCTGGCGCTGGCCATCGCCCTGCAGGAACGCGAGAAAGCCCAGGGCAAGCTGGATGTTCTGTTTCTCGACAAGCAGGCCGACTACCGCTGGCACGGCAACACCCTGGTCGCCCAGAGTGAATTGCAGATTTCGTTCCTTAAGGACCTGGTGACCCTGCGCAACCCCACCAGCCCGTATTCGTTCGTCAATTACCTGAAAGCCCACGGTCGCCTGGTGGATTTCATCAACCTGGGCACTTTTTATCCGTGCCGCATGGAGTACAACGACTACCTGCGCTGGGTCTCCGGGCAGTTCCAGGCGCAGAGCCGTTATGGTGAGGAAGTGCTGGCCATCGAGCCGATCCTGCATCAGCAGCAGGTCGAGGCGCTGCGGGTGATTTCCCGGGATGGCCAGGGTGAGCAACACGTGCGTACCACCCGTTCGGTGGTGGTCAGCGCCGGTGGCACGCCGCGTATTCCCGAGTCTTTCAAGGGGCTCAAGGAGGACGGGCGGGTGTTCCATCATTCCCAGTATCTGGAGCGCATGGCCAAGCAGCCATGTGTGGACGGCAAGCCGATGCGCATCGCGATCATCGGCGGCGGGCAGAGTGCGGCTGAGGCCTTCATTGATCTGAACGACAGTTTTCCGTCGGTGCAGGTCGACATGATCCTGCGTGGCTCGGCCCTCAAGCCTGCCGATGACAGCCCGTTCGTCAACGAAGTGTTCTCGCCGGAATTCACCGACCTGGTGTTCCAGCAGAACGGCAGTGAGCGCGAGCGGCTGGTCAACGAGTACCACAACACCAACTATTCGGTGGTGGACCTGGACCTGATCGAGCGCATCTACGGGATTTTCTACCGCCAGAAAGTCTCCGGCATTGCCCGTCATGCGTTCCGCACCCTGACCACCGTGGAAAAAGCCACGGCCGGGCCGCTGGGTGTCGAGTTGGCGTTGCGCAACAACGCCACCGGCGAGACCAGCCTCAACCACTACGACGCCGTGGTGCTGGCCACCGGGTATGAACGCCAGATGCATCGCCAGTTGCTGGCACCGTTGGCGGACTACATGGGCGACTTCGAAGTCAGCCGCGACTACCGCATCGTCACCGACGAGCGCTGCAAGGCCGGCATCTACATGCAGGGTTTCAGCCAGGCCAGCCATGGCTTGAGCGATACGTTGCTGTCGATCCTGCCGATCCGTGCCGACGAGATTGCCGCGTCGCTGTACGAGCACGACCGCAGCCGCGGCAAGGGGCGTTCGGTGCAGGATTTGCTGCTGGCCACCGCCAGCTGACAGGCTGCACTTGAACCCCGGGGCTTGCTGCTGATACTGTACAAAAAACCAGTATCGGTAGAAGCCCCATGCAGTTGATCGAAAAACTCAGCATCCTCGCCGACGCCGCCAAGTACGACGCCTCCTGCGCCAGCAGCGGCGCCCCCAAGCGCAGCTCGGAAGGCAAGGCGGGGCTGGGTTCCACCGATGGCATGGGCATCTGCCACAGCTATACGCCCGATGGTCGCTGCGTGTCCCTGCTCAAGGTATTGCTGACCAACTTCTGCCTCTACGACTGCCAATACTGCGTCAACCGCCGCTCCAGCGACGTGCCCCGTGCACGCTTCAGCCCGGAGGAGGTGGTGACCCTGACCCTCGACTTCTACCGGCGCAACTGCGTCAGCGGGCTGTTTCTCAGCTCCGGCATCATCCGTTCGGCCGACTACACCATGGAGCAGTTGGTGCGGGTCGCCAAGCTCCTGCGCGAAGAGCATGACTTTCGCGGCTACATACACCTCAAGACCATTCCCGAAGCCGACCCGGCGCTGATTGCCGAGGCGGGGCGTTATGCCGACCGCCTCAGCGTGAACATCGAGTTGCCGACCGACAAGAGCCTGCAGACCCTGGCGCCCGAGAAGCAGATTTTCTCGATCAAGCAGGCCATGCAAACCATCTACACCGGTGAACAGACCGTGCTCAACGAACCCCGTGCACCACGTTTCGCGCCAGCGGGGCAGAGCACGCAGATGATCGTCGGCGCCGATGACACCGACGACAGCACCATCCTCCACAGCGCCGAGGCGTTGTACGGCAACTTCAAATTGCGCCGGGTGTATTACTCGGCGTTCAGCCCGATTCCCAACAGCCCCAAAAGCGTGCCCCTGGCCGCGCCGCCCCTGATGCGCGAGCACCGCTTGTACCAGGCGGATTTCCTGTTGCGCAGCTACGGTTTCAGCGCCAATGAACTGTTCGAAGGGCCGGGCGACCTGGCCCTGGACATCGACCCGAAACTGGCTTGGGCCCTGGAGCACCGCGAGGTGTTCCCGCTGGACCTGAACCGCGCCGAGCCGACACTGATTGCGCGCATTCCCGGGATTGGCCTGCGCACCACCCAGCGGCTGGTGGACCTGCGCCGCCAGCGCAAGATCCGCTTCGAAGACCTGGCGCGCATGCGTTGCGTGCTGGCCAAGGCCAAGCCGTTTTTCATCACCAGTGACTACCACCCGCAGCAGGCGGAAAGCACCAGCGTGCTGCTGCGTGAACAACTGCGCGACCGTCCGCAGCCGCAGCAAATGGGGCTGTGGGGATGATCAGCCTGGAGTGCGACAACCTGTTCAGCACCTGGCGCGAGCAGGCGCGCTGGCTGCTCAGCCATCAGATTGACCCAAGCCATGTGAGTTGGGGCGTGGCCGAGGTGGCGGACCTGTTTGCCACTGACGAGCAGTACCCGGCCGAGTGCGGGCCGTTCCAGGCGCGGATCCCCAAGGCGCTGCTGGAGCTGCTGGAGTCTGCCGCGTGTTACCACGGTGAGCAGCGCTGGAGCCTGTTGTATGAGGTGTTGTGGCGCGTCAGCCATGGGGACCGCACGGCGATGATGTCGGGGGACAAGCTGGGCAGCGAGTTGCAGCGCCGGATCAAGCAGGTGCAGCGCGAGGCCCATCACCTGCATGCGTTTGTGCGGTTTATCGCGTTGCCGGCCGAGGCGGGGCCGGAGTTGCCGGAGTATGTGGCCTGGCACGAGCCGGCCCACGATATCCTGAAGGTGGCCAGCCAGCATTTTGTCGGGCGCATGGGGCGCCATCGCTGGATGATCGCGACGCCCCTGGATGGGGTTTATTACGATGGGGAACAATTGATTCATCAGCGGCACTGCCCGGTGGAGTGGCAGCAGTTGGCGCAGAATGTCGAGGACCCGCACAGTGCGATGTGGCTGACGTATTACAGCCATATCTTTAACCCGGCGCGGCTGAACCCGAAGGTGATGGAAGGGCATTTGCCGAGCCGATTCTGGAAGAATCTGCCGGAGGGCAAGTTGATTCCGGGGTTGATCAGCGAAGCGCGCACGGGCAAGCAGCGGGATGGGCAGGCGAAGATGATTGGGGCCAAACAGGGTAAGAGAATCTCAAGCGGGCACATTTAAATGTGAGAGCGGGCATTTGTGTTGAGTGGGCTTCTGTGGTGAGCGGGCTTCTGTGGTGAGTGGGTTTCTGTGTTGAGCAGGCTTCTGTGGTGAGCGGGCTTGCCCCGCGCTGGGCTGCGAAGCGGCCCCAAAACCTGCGCTCCGGTTCCATCTGAAAGAACTCGGTGACTTTGTTGGGGCTGCTTCGCAGCCCAGCGCGGGGCAAGCCCGCTCACCACAAAAGCCCTTTCACCACAAAGGCCTGCTCACCACAAAAGCCCTTTCACCACAAAGGCCTGCTCACCACAAAAGCCCTTTCACTACAAAAGCCCACTCACCACAGAGGCACCTTCACCACAGTGATGTGTGCGGTTTTGGCGGGTGGTGTTCAGGCCAGTTCCGTGGCGGTATTTTTCACCACCGCCAACTCCGGATGCGCCACCAATTTATCAATGTGCAACTCGTCATTGTTCAACCAGGTTTCCGTCAGCACCCGATAGTGCTCCATGTCCCGGCAGCGCATGCGCAGGCTGTAGTCGAACGGCCCGCTGATCAACTGGCATTCGAACACTTGCGGGCAGGCCTTGACGCACGCCTCGAACGCTTTCTGCGCCGAGCGCCCGCTCTGGTTGGAGAGGGCTACCAGCACCAGCAGTGACAGCCCCGGCGAAACCATCTGCACATCGATGATTGCCCCATACCCCCGGATGACCCCGCGTCGCTCCAGCTTGCGCACCCGTTCCAGGCACGGCCTGGGCGTCAGGTGCACCAGCGACGAGAGTTTTTCGTAGGTGATGCGTCCCTGGTGCCGCAACACGTCGATGATGGCTTCATCGATGCGGTCCAGCACAGGGGAAGCGTTCGGTCCGGTGGCCTTGGTATCCATGGGGTCTGGTGTTCACTTCAATCGGTTGGAAAGAAATTGCTGCAAGCGTTCGCTGTTCGGCTGGTCGAGGATTTCGGCTCCGCCTTGCTCCTCGACACGGCCCTGGTGCAGAAACAGCACTTGGCTGGACACCTGCCGGGCAAAGCCCATTTCGTGGGTGACCATGAGCATGGTACGACCTTCCTCAGCCAACGTCTGTATGACTTTAAGGACTTCTCCTACAAGTTCAGGGTCGAGGGCCGAGGTGGGTTCGTCGAACAGAATGATCTCCGGTTCCATCGCCAGGGCCCGGGCTATGGCGACGCGCTGTTGCTGGCCGCCGGAGAGGAATGCCGGGTATTGGTCCGCCACCCGGCCCGGCAGGCCGACCTTGTCGAGGTACATCCGTGCGCGTTTTTCTGCCTCGGCGGCGCTCACCCCCAGCACGCGGCGCGGGGCCATGGTGATGTTTTCCAGCACGGTCATGTGGCTCCACAGGTTGAAGTGCTGGAACACCATGGCCAGGCGGGTGCGCAGGTTCTGTAATTGCGCCTGATGCGGTGCACGGGTGCCGGCGCGGCCTTGCTGCATTTCGATGCTGATGCCGTCCAGGGTGATGACCCCGGCGTCCGGCTGTTCGAGGAAGTTGATGCAACGCAACATCGTGCTTTTGCCGGAGCCGCTGGCGCCGATCAGGCTGATCACGTCGCCATTACGCGCGTTCAGCGAGACGCCCTTGAGCACCTCATGCTCACCATAGCGTTTGTGCAGGCCTTCGACCTGGAGTTTGACGTTGGCGTTCTCGGCCACGGCAACCGGTTTGGCGGCAGGGCGTACATCGGTGGGATAAGCGGCCAGGGCCTGCGCGGACTGATTCATGGGTTAGCCTCGGGTAGGAACAAGAAAACGCATCCAGCGACGTTCGGCCAGTCGAAACAGGCCCACCAGTGCAAAGGACAGCAGCATGTACAACAGGGCCGCGATGCCAAAGGCCTGGAACGTCAGGAACGTTTCGGCGTTGGCGTCGCGGGCCACCTTGAGGATGTCGGCGATGGTGGCGGTGAACGCCAGGGAGGTGGCGTGCAGCATCAGGATCATTTCGTTGCTGTAGGCCGGCAGCGCACGACGCAGTGCGGCGGGCACTACCACAAACAGGTTCAGGCGCCAGCCGTGCAGGCCGTAGGCCTTGGCTGCTTCGATTTCGCCGTGGGGAATGTTGCGGATCGCCCCGGCAAAGATTTCCACGGTGTAGGCGCAGGTGTTCAGCACAAACGCCAGCAACGTGCAGTTCAGTGCATTGCGGAAAAACTGGTTGAGCAGGGCGTTGTCCTGCACCACGTCCAGGCCGTAGAGGCCGGTGTAGCAAATCAGCAGCTGGATATACAGCGGCGTGCCGCGGAACAGGTAGGTGTAGACCTCCACCGGCCAGCGAATCCAGAAGTGCTCCGACACCCTTGCGATGGCCAGCGGGATCGACAGGAAGAAGCCCAGTACCACCGAGATAATGAACAGCCACAGGGTCATCGCCACCCCGGAAAAGCCGTTGCCGTCGGTGAACAGGTAGGCCAGGCCGTATTGCTGGATCAGTTCGATCATCGCGCCATCCCCTTGATGCCGACGTTGTAGCGCCGTTCCAGGCGTTTGAAGATGCGGTTGGAGAGGGTGGTGATCACCAGGTACACCAGGCCCGCGAGGATCAGGAAGTACAGCGGGTCGTTGGTGGTCTTGCCGGCGTTTTGCGCGGCCTTGACCAGGTCCGACAGACCGATGATCGACACCAGTGCCGTGGACTTGAGCAGCACCAGCCAGTTATTGCCCAGGCCCGGCAGGGCAAAGCGCATCAACTGCGGGAACAGCACCAGGCGAAAGCGCTGCCAGCGGCTCAGGCCGTAGGCGGTCGCGGCTTCCAGTTGGCCGGCCGGCACGCTGAGAATCGCCCCGCGAAAGTTCTCGGTGAAATACGCCCCGTAGATAAAACCGAGGGTGATGACACCGGCGGTGAACGGGTCGATTTCGAAGTAGGCCCAGCCGAGCATTTCGCTCAGGTCGTTCAGCCACAGTTGCAGGCTGTAGAAAATCAGCAGGATCAGCACCAGGTCCGGCACGCTGCGGATCAGCGTGGTGTAGAGCGTGGCCGGAACCCGCAGCAGCTTGACGCTGGACAGCTTGGCACCGGCGGCGATCAGGCCCAGCGACAGGCTCAGCACCAGCGCCAGGAACGCCAGCTTGACCGTCATCCAGGCACCCTGAGCCAGCAACGGGCCGAAGCCTTGCAAGTTGAGGAATTCATTCATGGAGGGGAGATCTCTGTGGGGCTCAGACGTCCCCTGTAGGAGCCGGCTTGCCGGCGATGGGGCCGTCGAGTTCAGCGCAATGCTTCAGGCAGCCATCGCTGGCAAGCCAGCTCCTACAGGGGTGGGATGGATATCACTCGTTGTAGATATCCTGATCGCCGAAGTATTTCTTTTGGATCTGTGCGTAGGTGCCATCGGCCTGGACGGCGGCGATGCCTTTGTTGATCAGTTCCACCAGGTCCTTGTCGTTCTTGCGCAGGCCCATGGCGATGTCGAGCGGCAGGGTCGGGTCCTTGAAGGCCGGGCCGGTCTTGAAGTCGGCGCCTTCAGGTTTGGACAGGAAGTTGAGCTGGGCTTCGAGCTTGTCGGTGAGGGTGGCGTCGAGGCGACCGTTTTGCAGGTCGGCGTAGTTCTGTTCCTGAGACTGGTACGCCTTGATCTGCGCGCCAAGTTTTGCCAGGTGCGCACGGGCATAGGCCTCTTGCAGCGAGCCTTGCAGCACGCCGACCTGTTTGCCTTTGAGGGATTCGGGGGTGTCGCCGAAGTCGGCGCTTTTGCGGGTGATCACCGAGGTCGGGCTGAGGAACAGCCGGTCGCTGAAGTCGATGACTTTCTGGCGGGCCGGGGTCACGGCCATGGAAGACATGATGGCGTCGAACTTGCGCGCCCGCAGCGCCGGGATCATGCCGTCGAATTCGTTGTGGACCCACACGCATTTGACTTCAAGCTTGGCGCAGATGGCGTTGCCCAGGTCGATGTCGAAGCCTTGCAGGCTGCCGTCGGCGGCGACCGATTCAAACGGTGGGTATTCGGGGAAGACCCCAAAGCGGATTTCTTTCCATTCCTGAGCCTGGGCAGCCGTGGCGGCCAATGGCAGGAGCAGCGCAGCGAAAAGTGATCGGAGCGGAGTCATGTGTATTCCCTATATTTTGTAATTGATGTCAGGGCAGTAGAAAGCTGAAAGCTAAGGCGAGCTGGCTTTTGTGGCGAGGGAGCTTGCTCCCGCTGGGCTGCGCAGCGGCCCCAAAATCCCGGGAGCGCTACGCACTCCAGCGGGAGCAAGCTCCCTCGCCACATTGGGATGTTTCTTGTCAGAGAGAATGCTTCAAGATGGTGCGTTTTTTGTGTCGTTTACCCCTGCCGCGGCGGGCGGAATGTGCTGTTAAAACGCGGGTCACAGCGGAAACGGCTGCGGCACCCGCTAAATCGGCTTGTCAGTCGACTTTTTCCGGCCTGCCCCTCACGCAAAGCGGCAGGCCAGAGCGGTCTCAGGCGCGCTTTTTCTGCTGTGCCACCGGTGCCTGAGCCAGGCGGGCAAACAGGTCCTTGGGGTCGGCCAAGTCCGGCACCAGTTCCAGTTCGCTGCCCACGTCCAGTGCCTTGGCCACGTCCAGCACGTAACGCAGGGCGGAGTAGTCTTCGATGGCAAAACCCACCGAGTCGAACAGGGTGACCTGGCGCGCATTTTCGCGGCCCGGGGCCTGGCCGTTGATCACTTGCCACAGCTCGGTGACCGGCGAATCTTCCGGCATGTGCTGGATCTCGCCTTCAATGCGGCTTTGCGGTTCGTACTCGACGATCACCCGCGCACGTTCGACGATTCGTCGGTCCAGCTCGGTCTTGCCCGGGCAGTCGCCGCCCACGGCATTCAGGTGCATGCCCGGCTCGATCATCTCGTCCGTCAGGATGGTGGCGTAGGCCTTGTCGGCGGTCACGGTGGTGACGATATCGGCGCCTTTCACCGCTTCGGCCACGCTGCCCGCCAGGATTACCTTGATCGCCGGGAAGGCTTTCAGGTTGGCGGCCAGCTTGGCGGTGGCCTTGGCGTCGATGTCGAACAGGCGGATTTCATTGATGCCCAGTATGGCGTGGAAGGCCAGGGCCTGGAACTCGCTCTGGGAGCCGTTGCCGATCAGCGCCATGCTGCGGCTGTTGTCCCGGGCCAGGTAGCGCGCTACCAGCGCCGAGGTGGCGGCGGTGCGGATCGCGGTGGTCAGGGTCATTTCGGCCAGCAGCACCGGTTTGCCGGTGTCCACATCGCCCAGGGCGCCGAAGGCCATGACGGTGAGCATGCCGCTCTGGGTGTTTTTCGGGTGGCCGTTCACGTATTTGAAGGCGTACAGCGACGCGTCGGACACCGGCATCAGCTCGATCACGCCCTCGGGGGAGTGGTTGGCCAGGCGTGCGCATTTTTCAAAGTCCTGCCAGCGCAGGTAGTCGGCGCGGATGTACTCGGCCATCTCGGTGATGCAGGTTTGCAGGCCTTTTTGCGAAACCAGGTAGCTCAAGTCGTTGACGTCGATATAGCGGGTCATGGGAAGACTCCTTATTGAAATGAGGGGCGGGCGGGCAGGTGCACTTCCGCCAACATGCAGCGGGCACTGCCGCCGCCGATGCGTTCGATGTTGTCGATGTTCACCACCACCGGCCGGGTGTGGCGCTCCACGTGCTGGCGCTGGGCCGGCTTGAGCGAGCCCCAGGCGCTGGCCGACATCACCAGCAGCGGCTGGCCGTCGCGGTCATGGACTTCCAGCATGTTGCCGGCGAAGGCTTCCAGCTGGTCGAAGTCCAGGGCGACGATGTCTTTGCCGGTGTCGCGCAGGGAACGTTCCAGGGCCTGGCGCTCGTGGTCGTCGGGCAGGGCTTGCAGGCACACCACAGAGAGGTCGCGGCCGACGCTCATCATCACGTTGCTGTGGTAGATCGGCGCCTGGTGGCGGTCGACGGCGTGGAACACGCAGACCTGATAGTCCAGGCGTTCGGCAAACTGGCGCAGGGCATCCTGATGGGTACGCCCGGAGTGGCAGGCGTAGCTGATGCGGTGCTGGCGGTCGAGGACCATGCTGCCGGTGCCTTCCAGGAACATGTTCTGTTGTTCGAGGTGGCTGAAGTCGATGGTGTTGTGGATCGCAAAGCGTTGCTCCAGCACTTGCAGTACGCCTTTGTCGCGTTCCAGTCGTCGGTTCTGGCCTTCCATCGGGTAGAGCACCAGGCTGCCGTCGGCGTGGCTGCTCCACCAGTTGTTGGGGAAAATCGAATCCGGGGTGTGAGGGGCGGGGGTGTCTTGAACCACCAGCACTTCCACGCCGTGGTGGCGCAGGGTGTCGACGTAGCCGTCGAACTCTTCCAGCGCTTTCCGCTGTGCGGCCACCGGGTCGAGGGGCGCGCGCTGGAAGCGGTTGTTGATCGCGGTGTCCGGGTTAAAGGCGAAGTGCGCCGGGCGGATCATCAGGACAGTGTTGGTGGTTTGCATGGGTGCATGGGTCCATGGGGTTGGGCAGTGAGGCTATTTTGTGCGGTGTGAAGGAAGAATCCCGGCTGAAGTGAGGGGGTGGCTCAGCCGGGAAAGCTGAAAAGTGGGGTGGGGCAGCCGAATCGGCTGTTGGGTGCGGTTGAAGGAACAAAGCTGGTCAACTGTGGGAGCTGGCTTGCCTGCGATAGCGGTCTGACAGTCAATCAAGTATCGACTGACAGACCGCTATCGCAGGCAAGCCAGCTCCCACATTAGTATGGGGGCGCTGCAGGAATTGAGTCCGTCATTAAGGAGTGCCCATGCCCACTGAAGTTCGTCTCGCCCAAACCACCGATGCCGAGGGCATCAGCCAGGTCATCCTGGCGGCCCTGCATGACAGCAACGCCCGGGATTATCCGGCTGACGTGATTGCGCGGGTGGCGAGCAACTTTACCCCCGAGGCTGTGGTGGGATTGCTCGGGCGTCGAACGGTGCTGGTGGCCATCCAGGATGAGGTGATCGTGGCCACTGCCGCGCTGGATGCCAATGTGGTGCGCTCGGTGTTCGTCAATCCGGTGCTGCAAGGGCAGGGTATCGGGCGCTTGCTGATGATTGAGATCGAGTTGCGTGCCCGGGAAGCCGGGGTGACCTCGCTGCATGTGCCGTCTTCCCTGACCGCCGAACCGTTCTACACCAAGCTGGGTTTCCACACGGTGCGCGACGTTTACCATGGCAATGAGCGCACGCTGGTGATGGAGAAGGCGTTGTCATCCCGCCATCCCATCGGCGCCTATCGCGACCGTGCGCATCGGGCGCAGGTGGTGGCGCTGTGGCAGGCGGCGTTTGGTTATGACGCGGCCCATAACCTGCCGGGCCTGGCGATCGACAAGAAGTTGGCGGTCAACGATGGGTTGTTCTTCGTGGCCACCGACAAGAAGGCGGTGATCGGCACCATCCTCGCCGGCTACGACGGGCATCGTGGCTGGCTGTATTCGGTGGCGGTGCACAACGACTATCGCCGCCAGGGCCTGGGTGCCTCGCTGGTGCGGCATGCGGAGCAGGCGTTGACCGCCTTGGGCTGTATGAAGATCAACCTGCAGATCACCAGCGGCAATGACGCGGTGATGGGGTTTTATGAGGCGCTGGGTTATGGCGCCGAGCCGAGGATCAGCATGGGCAAGAGGATCCTGGAAAATATTCCGCAAGATTGAGCTTGATTCTGAAAACACTGGAGATCAAATGTGGGAGTGAGCAAGCCCGCTCCCACATTTTGTTTTGCGGTGTTGCTTAGACCTTGACGATCCAGCCCGCAGGCGCTTCGACGTCGCCGGACTGTACGCCAGTCAGCTCTTTGTAGAGCTTCTGGGTGACCGGGCCGACTTCTTTTTCGCTGTAGAACACGTGCAGCTTGTCTTTGTACTCGATGCCGCCGATCGGGGTGATCACGGCCGCGGTACCGCAGGCGCCGGCTTCCTTGAAGTCCGACAGCTTGTCGATCAGCACGTCGCCTTCAACCACTTCCAGGCCCAGGCGCGATTTGGCCAGCTCGATCAGCGACAGGCGGGTGATGCCTGGCAACACCGACGGCGAGTTCGGGGTGACGAACTTGTTGTCGTGGGTGATCCCGAAGAAGTTGGCCGAGCCGACTTCTTCGATTTTCGAGTGGGTGGCCGGGTCGAGGTAGATGCAGTCGGCGAAGTTGGCTTTTTTGGCCAGGGAGCCGGGCATCAGGCTGGCGGCGTAGTTGCCACCGACCTTGGCCGCGCCGGTGCCGTTTGGCGCCGCACGGTCGTAACCGGAGATCAGGAAGTTGTGCGGGGTCAGGCCGCCCTTGAAGTAGGCGCCTACCGGGATGCAGAAGATCGAGAAGATGAACTCCGGCGCGGTGCGCACGCCGATGTTGTCACCGGTGCCGATCACGAACGGGCGCAGGTACAGCGCGCCGCCGGTGCCGTACGGCGGGATGAAACGTTCGTTGGCGCGGACCACTTCCTTGCAGGCTTCGATAAAGGCGTCGGTCGGCACTTGCGGCATCAGCAGGCGGCCACAGCTGCGCTGCATGCGCGCGGCGTTCTGGTCCGGGCGGAACAGGTTGATCGAGCCGTCCTTGCAGCGGTAGGCCTTGAGGCCTTCAAAGCATTGCTGGCCGTAGTGCAGGGCGGTGGAGCCCTCGCTGATGTGCAGCACGTTGTCGTCGGTCAGGGTGCCTTTTTGCCACTCGCCGTCCTTCCAGGTCTGGAGGAAACGCTTGTCGGTCTTGATGTAGTCAAAACCCAGCTTGTCCCAATTGATGCTTTCGTTACCCATGACACCCTCTATCTTTTGTCAACCGCCTGGTCGAAGGCAGGCTTATGGTTTATTTCTGGATGGGCGCAACAATACTTCATTAGCGGGGGGATTCGCATCCCCCTTCACATGTGCAATGCATGCCCCAGGGCCCGCAGCGCCGCTTCCTGTACCGCTTCGCCGAGGGTCGGATGGGCGTGGATGGTGCCCGCCACGTCTTCCAGGCGCGAACCCATTTCCAGGCTCAAGCCGAAGGCCGTGGACAGTTCCGAGACGCCAACGCCCACCGCCTGCCAGCCGACGATCAGGTGATTGTCGCGGCGCGCCACCACCCGTACGAAGCCGGTTTTCGACTCCAGAGTCATGGCCCGGCCATTGGCGGCGAACGGGAAGCTCGAGACGATGCAGTCCAGCCCGGCGGCCTTGGCCTCGTCCGGGGTCTTGCCGACCACCACCAGTTCCGGGTCGGTGAAGCACACCGCCGGGATCGCTGCCGGGTTGAATTCGCGGGTTTTACCGCTGATCAGTTCGGCAACCATTTCGCCCTGGGCCATGGCGCGGTGGGCGAGCATCGGTTCACCACTCAGGTCGCCGATCGCCCACACATTGCGCATGCTGGTCTGGCAGCGGCTGTCGATCCTGATCGCCGAGCCGTTCATGTCCAGGTTCAAGGCTTCGAGGTTCCAGCCCTGGGTATTGGGTTTGCGACCAACGGCAACCAACACCTGGTCGGTTTCCAGCGACAGCGTCTCGCCGCCGGGGTCACGCACTTGCAGGGTGTTGTGCTCAAAACCGGTGACGCTGTGTTTCAGGAACACCTTCACACCGAGTTGCTTCAGGGACTCGGCCACCGGCTGGGTCAGTTCGGCGTCGTAGGCCGGCAGGATCCGATCCTGCGCTTCGACCACGCTGACCTCGGCGCCGAGCTTGCGATAGGCAATCCCCAGCTCCAGGCCGATGTAGCCGCCGCCCACCACGATCAGGCGTTTAGGAATGCGTTTCGGCGCCAGGGCTTCGGTGGAGGAGATGATCGGCCCGCCAATTGGCAGCATCGGCAGGTTGACGCTTTTCGAACCGGTGGCCAGCAGCAGGTGCTCGCACTGGATGCGCTGGTCGCCGACGTCGACGGTCTTGCCATCCACGACCTTGGCCCAGCCTTGAATGACCTGCACTTTGTGTTTCTTCAGCAGCGCCGCAACGCCGGTGGTCAGGCGGTCGACGATGCCGTCTTTCCATTCCACGCTTTTGCCGATGTTCAGGGTCGGCACATCGATTTCGATGCCCAACGGTGAACCCAGGCTGTGTTGCACGGTTTGCTGGAACTGTTCGGCCACATGGATCAGCGCCTTCGATGGAATGCAGCCGATGTTCAGGCAGGTGCCGCCCAGGGACTGGCCTTCCACGAGGATGGTCGGGATGCCCAGTTGGCCAGCGCGAATCGCCGCCACATAACCGCCAGGCCCGCCGCCGATAATCAGCAGCGTGGTGTGCAATGTTTGAGACATGGGTTACTCCAGGAACAGGCTGGCGGGTTGTTCGAGCAGGCCACGGATGGCCTGGATGAATTGCGCCGCGTCCATGCCATCGACCACCCGGTGATCGAAGGAGCTGGAGAGGTTCATCATCTTGCGAATCACGATCTGGCCCTTGATCACCATCGGCCGTTCGACAATCCGGTTGACCCCCACGATGGCCACTTCCGGCAGGTTCAGCACCGGTGTGCTGACGATCCCGCCCAACGCGCCCAAGCTGGTCAGGGTAATGCTCGAACCCGACAGCTCATCGCGGCTGGCCTTGCCATTGCGCGCCGCACTCGCCAAACGATTGATTTCTTGCGCCGTGCCCCACAGGTTGCGGGCTTCGGCGTGACGCACCACCGGCACCATCAGGCCGACATCGCTCTGGGTGGCGACGCCTACATGCACCGCGCCGAGGCGGGTGATCACCTGGGCTTCGTCGTCATAACGCGCGTTGATCTGCGGGAAGTCCCGCAACGCCACGACCATGGCCCGTACCAGGAACGGCAACAGGGTCAGCTTGCCGCGGGTGGCGCCGTGTTTCTCGTTGAGGTGCACGCGCAACTCGTCGAGGGCGGTGACGTCGATCTCTTCCACATAGCTGAAATGCGCGGCACGCCGGGTGGCGTCCTGCATGCGCTGGGCGATCTTGCGGCGCATGCCGATCACCGGGATTTGCTGCTCGTCGTTGCGTTCGGCGTACGGGTTGGAGGCCGCGGAATTTTTCGCCGGACCCTGGAGCAAGTAAGCGTCCAGATCTTCATGCAGAATCCGGCCGGCCGGGCCGGAACCCTGGACCAGTCGTAGCTGGATGCCAGCATCCAGCGCATGTTTGCGCACGGCCGGGGAGGCCAGCGGACGGTCATCGGCCTCGCGGGCCACTGGGGCCTGTGCCGCCACCGCAGGCCTGGCGGCCGGTTTGGGCTCAACCACGGGCGCGGCCTTGGCTTCAACTTTCGGCGCCGGTGCGGGTGCGGGTGCGGGCGCGAGGTCTTCAACCACTGCCGATTCCCGGGTATTGCCCGCGCCTTCCACTTCGATACTGATCAGGATACTGCCCACCGCCATGACTTCGCCCGGCTCGCCGCCGAGGGAAATCACCTTGCCGTGCACCGGCGAAGGAATGTCCACCATGGCCTTGTCGGTCATCACATCCGCCAGCACCTGGTCTTCTACTACCAGGTCGCCGACCTTGACGTGCCACACCGACAATTCAACTTCTGCGATGCCTTCGCCGATGTCCGGCATCTTGATAACGTGCGTGCCCATTCAGACCTCCATAACCCGATGCAAAGCCGCGCCCACTCGGGTCGGGCCAGGGAAATACGCCCACTCCTGCGCGTGGGGATACGGGGTATCCCAGCCGGTAACGCGCTCGATCGGCGCTTCCAGGTAGTGGAAGCAATGCTCCTGCACCAGCGCCACCAGCTCGGCGCCGAACCCGCAGGTACGGGTGGCTTCGTGAACGATTACGCAGCGACGGGTTTTCTTCACGGAGTTGACGATGGTTTCCAGGTCCAGCGGCCACAGGCTGCGCAGGTCGATGACTTCGGCATCGATGCCGGTTTCTTCAGCGGCGACTTGCGACACATACACCGTGGTGCCGTAGGTGAGGATGGTCACGTCCTTGCCCGGGCGGGCGATGGCGGCCACATCCAGCGGCACGGTGTAGTAACCGTCCGGCACTTGCGCTTGGGGGTGCTTGGACCACGGGGTTACCGGGCGGTCGTGGTGGCCGTCGAACGGGCCGTTATACAGGCGCTTGGGTTCGAGAAAGATCACCGGGTCATCGTTTTCGATGGAGGCGATCAGCAGGCCCTTGGCGTCGTAAGGGTTGGACGGCATCACTGTGCGCAGGCCGCAGACCTGGGTGAACACCGCTTCAATACTCTGGCTGTGGGTCTGGCCGCCGTAGATACCGCCGCCGCAGGGCATGCGCATGGTCAACGGTGCGGTGAACTGGCCGGCCGAGCGATAACGCAGGCGGGCGGCTTCGGAAATGATCTGGTCGGTCGCCGGGTATACGTAGTCGGCGAACTGAATCTCGGCCACCGGCCGCAGGCCGTAGGCGCCCATGCCGACCGCCACACCGACGATGCCGCTTTCGGAGATCGGTGCGTCGAACACCCGCGAGGTGCCGTACTTGTTCTGCAAGCCTTCGGTGCAACGGAACACGCCGCCGAAGTAACCGACGTCCTGGCCGAACACCACCACGTTGTCGTCTCGCTCAAGCATCACATCCATGGCCGAGCGCAAGGCCTGGATCATGGTCATGGTCGTGGTGGTCATGGCGGTTTCCAGCTGGATATTGTTGTTGTGATCGTTCATGTCAGATCCCCAACTCTTGACGCTGGCGCTTCAAGTGCTCCGGCATCTCTTTATAAACGTCTTCGAACATGGTCGCGGCGCTTGGAATCTGGCCACCGGCCAGGGTGCCGTACTGTTCGGCTTCTTTCTGGGCCTTGAGCACTTCGGCTTCAAGCTCGGCACTGACCGCCGCGTGCTCCTCTTCGGACCACTGGCCAATCTTGATCAGGTGCTGCTTGAGGCGGGCAATCGGGTCGCCCAGCGGGAAGTGGCTCCAGTCGTCGGCGGGACGGTATTTGGACGGGTCATCGGAGGTGGAGTGCGGGCCGGCGCGGTAGGTCACCCACTCGATCAGGGTCGGCCCCAGGTTGCGGCGGGCGCGTTCGGCGGCCCAGGCAGAGGCGGCGTACACCGCGACAAAATCGTTGCCGTCTACCCGTAGGGAAGCGATGCCGCAACCTACGCCGCGTCCGGCAAAGGTCGTGGCTTCACCGCCGGCGATGGCCTGGAAGGTGGAGATCGCCCACTGGTTGTTTACGACGTTGAGGATCACCGGCGCCCGGTACACATGGGCGAAGGTGAGGGCGGTGTGGAAGTCGGATTCGGCGGTGGCGCCGTCGCCGATCCAGGCCGAGGCAATCTTGGTATCGCCCTTGATCGCCGAGGCCATGCCCCAGCCCACGCCCTGTACGAATTGGGTGGCGAGGTTGCCGGAAATGGTGAAGAAGCCGAAGTCTTTTACCGAGTACATGATCGGCAACTGGCGGCCCTTGAGCGGATCACGCTCGTTGGACAGCAGTTGGCAGATCAGGTCTACCAGCGGCACTTCCCGGGCCATCAGGATGCTTTGCTGGCGGTAGGTGGGGAAGCACATGTCGTCGATGTTCAAGGCCAGGGCCTGGGCGCTGCCGATGGCTTCTTCGCCAAGGCTTTGCATGTAGAACGACATCTTTTTCTGACGCTGGGCGACCACCATGCGGTTGTCGAAGATTCGCGTCTTGAGCATGGCGCGCATGCCCTTGCGCAGAATCTCGACGGGCACACCTTCGGCCCATGGGCCCAGGGCCTGGCCCTGATCGTCGAGCACGCGAATCAGGCCCTTGGCCAGGTCGGCGGTGTCGGCGGGTTCTACGTCAATTGGGGGTTTGCGCACGGTGCCTGCGTCAGTCAGGCGCAGGTAGGTAAAGTCGGTCTTGCAGCCTGGGCGGCCCGAGGGTTCGGGGACGTGCAGGCGCAGTGGTTCATACTGCTGAGTCATGGCTTTCTACGCTCTATCTTGTGAATTTCTTGTAGTGGGCGCGGTAGCTGACAGTCCTTCTTCGGGTAGAAGAAATCTTGTCCTACAACAATCATAGGCTCGGCTCAGGAGAATATTTATCTCTGTTTCGTTGCGTTGGAGATCATTTGGGGATAAAAAAACTGCATAAACATAATAAACAGGTGGTTTTGTCTCATGCGCAAACTGGACCGTATCGATATCGGCATTCTGAACGCCCTTCAGGAGAACGCCCGCATCACCAACGCCGACCTGGCCCGCTCGGTCAACCTGTCGCCCACGCCGTGTTTCAACCGGGTCAAGGCCATGGAAGAACTGGGGCTGATTCGCGACCAGGTGACGCTGCTGGACGCCGACCTGCTGGGGCTGCACGTCAATGTGTTCATCCATGTCAGCCTGGAAAAACAGAACGAACTGGCTTTGCAGCAGTTTGAAGGGGCGATTTCGGATCGCCCCGAAGTGATGGAGTGCTACCTGATGGCCGGCGACCCCGACTACCTGATTCGGGTGCTGGTGCCGACCATCCAGTCTCTGGAGCGCTTCATGATGGACTTCCTGACCAAAGTCCCGGGTGTCGCCAACATCCGCTCCAGTTTTGCCCTCAAGCAGGTGCGCTACAAGACGGCACTGCCGCTGCCGGCCAACGGCATCAACCTCGGTTAGTACACCCTGTTCATAAACAACACAGCCCAACTGTGGGAGCCGGGCTTGCCCGCGATGGCGGAGTATCAGCCACCCGATGCGCTGTCTGACACACCGCTATCGCAGGCAAGCCAGCTCCCACAATTGGCAGTGCATTTCAAAGCTGGTTGAGCGGAATCTTCAGATACACCACACCGTTTTCTTCCGCCGGCGGCATCACCCCGGCCCGCACATTCACCTGGATCGCCGGAAGCAACAACGTCGGCATGCCCAACCCGGCATCCCGCGTGGTGCGCATTGCTACAAACGCCGCCTCATCCACCCCGTCATGCACATGAATATTGCCCGCCCGTTGTTCAGCCACCGTGGTCAGGCACTTGGCTGCGCGGCCTTCGGGCGGATAGTCATGGCACACATAAAGGCGGGTTTCAGGCGCGAAAGCCAACAGCTTGCGCATCGACGCAAACAGCTGGCGCGCATCCCCACCGGGGAAATCGCAGCGCGCGGTTCCCACATCCGGCATGAACAGCGTGTCCCCCACCAGAATCAACTGTTCATCGATCAGGTAAGCCATGTCCGCCGGCGTATGTCCCGGCACGTGCAGCGCCTGGGCCTTCAGGGTGCCGATATGAAAAACCTCATCCGGCGCGAACAGATGGTCGAACTGCGACCCGTCCACCCGAAACTCCGGCTCCAGGTTGAACAGGTTCTTGAACACCCCCTGCACCTTGCTGATGGACTCGCCAATCGCGATCTTGCCCCCCAGCTGTCGGCGCAGGTAAGGCGCCGCCGACAGGTGATCCGCATGGGCGTGGGTCTCCAGCAGCCACTGCACCTGCAAGCCGTGCTCGCGCACAAACGCGATCACCTTGTCCGCCTGGCCGGTGCCGGTGCGTCCGGAGGCCGGGTCGTAATTGAGCACCGAGTCAACGATGGCGCAGGGGCCACCGTCCGTTTCATAGACGACGTAGGTGTAGGTCGACGACGCCTCGTCCAGAAAGGATTGAATCAACGCTGGCATGACGGTTGTCCCAAATAAGTAGTTACAATCACTTTACGTTTACACATAATGTTTTGAGCTTAAGTGACAGAGAGAGCCACACGCAAATGGAATCGAACCTGAGTGAAGGCGAAGTCGCGCAATTGCGTGCCTCCGCGTCCAAGGCCTGCGCCTTGCTCAAGGCCCTGGCCAATGAAGACCGGCTGTTGATTCTCTGCCAGTTGACCCAGGGCGAGCGCAACGTCGGCGAGCTGGAAACCATGACCGGCGTGCGCCAACCCACCCTGTCGCAACAGTTGGGCATCCTGCGGGACGAAGGGTTGGTGGCCACCCGTCGGGAAGGCAAATACATTTTCTACGGGCTGGCCAGCCACGAAGTGATTCAAGTGATGAAGACGCTGTCCGGCCTGTACTGCGGCGCAGTGATAAAAAGCTGGGCGTGACGCCGTACGGCAACGACCCTTGTGTGCACTTTTAAACGAAAGGCCATAGACCATGAACGACCAACACTGGGGACCTACCATCAGTGGCGATATCGTTGTCATCGGTGGCGGCTCGGCAGGCATCGGCTTGCTGGCCAGCCTGCTCAAGCGCGACCCGCACCTGAACATCATCCTGATCGAACCCAGCGACCAGCACTACTACCAGCCGGCCTGGACCCTGGTCGGCGGCGGCGCGTATGACGTGACCAAGACCGTACGGCCCATGGCCGACGTGCTGCCCAACGGCGTCACCTGGATCCAGGCAGCGGTCAGCGAATTGCTGCCCGAGGAGCACACCCTGGTGCTCGACAGCGGCCAGCGCGTCACCTGGAAAAACCTCATCGTGTGCCCGGGCCTGCGCCTGGCCTGGGAAAAGATCGAAGGCCTGCCGGAAACCCTCGGCCAGCATGGCGTGACGTCCAACTACAGCTACGAGCACGCCGCCTACACCTGGCAACTGGTGCAGCAACTCAAGCACGGCAAGGCGCTGTTTACCCAACCGGCCATGCCGATCAAATGCGCCGGCGCCCCGCAAAAGGCCCTGTACCTGTCCTGCGATCACTGGCTCAGGCAGGGTGACCTGAAAAACATCGAGGTCGAATTCAACCTGGCCGGCGCCGCCTTGTTTGGCGTGCCGACCTTCGTTCCGCCGCTGATGAAGTACGTTGAAAAGTACTCGGCGCAACTGGCATTCAACGCCAACCTGATCAAGGTCGACGGCCCGGCGCGCAAAGCCTGGTTTGAAATCAAGGACGCCGAAGGCAACGTGCGGGTCGAAGAGAAAACCTTCGACCTGCTGCACGTCGTCCCACCGCAAGTCTCCCCGGACTTTATCCGCCAGAGCCCTCTTGCCGATGCTGCCGGCTGGTGCGAAGTGAATCCCCAGAGCCTGCAACACCTGCGCTACCCGCACATCTTCGGCCTGGGCGATGTGTGCTCCACCACCAACGCAAAGACCGCCGCCGCGGTGCGCAAGCAAATCGTGGTGGTGGCGGAAAACCTGCTGGCCCTGCGCAAACAGGCGCCGATGCCCCTCAAATACGACGGCTACGGGTCCTGCCCGCTGACGGTGGAGAAGGGCAAGGTGGTGCTGGCCGAGTTCGGGTATGGCGGCAAGCTGCTGCCGACGTTCCCCCTCGACCCGACCGTGGCGCGGCGTTCGGCGTGGTTCCTCAAGGCGAGTTTCCTGCCGTGGTTCTACTGGAACGGCATGCTCAAGGGGCGCGAGTGGCTGACCCGTCTGGCCAAGGTGGATTGAGGCAACCCTATGCTGCTGGCAAGTGTTCTGGGCGTGTTGATGGGGTTGGTGATGGGCTTGACCGGTGCCGGAGGCGGCATTCTTGGCGTTCCGGCGCTGGTGTTGGGGCTTGGGTTGACCATGACCCAGGCCGCGCCCGTGTCGTTGTTCGCGGTGGGTGCCGCCGCCGCCGTGGGGGCCCTGGATGGGTTGCGCCATGGCCTGGTGCGTTACCGCGCGGCGCTGCTGATTGCGCTGCTCGGCGCGCTGTTTTCGCCGCTGGGGGTGTTCTTCGCCCACCAGATGCCGGAGAAGGTCCTGATGGGCCTGTTCAGTGCGCTGATGGTGCTGGTGGCCTGGCGCATGTTGCGGCGCGAGAAGCTGGAGGCCGGCCCGAGTGATCACGGCGCCGCGTCCTGGGGCCAGAAGAACTGCATGCTCGACCAACAGACCGGGCGCTTTTCCTGGACGGCCAAGTGCACCGCCACCCTGGCGGCACTGGGCGCGGTAACCGGCGCGGTATCGGGCTTGCTCGGTGTGGGCGGCGGCTTTCTGATCGTGCCGGCGTTCAAGCAACTGACCGACGTGCAAATGCGCGGCATCGTCGCCACCTCCTTGATGGTGATCAGCCTGATCTCGTTGATCGGCGTGATCGGCGCGTTTCACGCCGGGGTCAGTATCGAGCCGGTGGGCTGGGTGTTTATCGGTTCGAGCATTGTCGGCATGTTGGCGGGCCGGCGCCTGTGCTCGGTGATCAAGGCGCGCACCCTGCAGGTGGGTTTTGCCACCCTGTGCGTGCTGGTGGCGGTGGGCATGCTGTGGCGGGCGGCCTTCTAAGCGGGCGGCACCTTGATACCCGTCAACACCCGCCGTGACGCTTTGCCTCATGCTGTCGGCCTGATTTATAGGCCGACGGAGAACCCCATGAGCGCCCCCGCAACACCTGCTGCTTCTTTCAAGTTGCCCTTGGGCCTGGTCGTCGGCGTGCTGGTGATGGTCGGCGTGCTGCTGTTGCCCCTGCCGGCCGACTTGCCGGTGGCCGGGCACCGAATGCTGGCGATCCTCGCGTTTGCCGTGGTGGTGTGGATCACCGAGGCGGTCTCGTACGAGGCCAGCGCGATCATGATCACTTCCCTGATGGCGTTTTTGCTCGGCACTGCGCCGTCGCTGCAAGACCCCACGCACCTGATCGGTTCCAGCCCAGCCATCAGCATGGCGTTGACCGGGTTTTCCAACCCCGCCTTGGCCCTGGTAGCCGGCGCGCTGTTTATCGCGGCGGCCATGACCCATACCGGTCTTGATCGGCGCATCGCGCTGGTCACGCTGACCCGCGTGGGGACCAGCACCCGGGGCATTCTTGTCGGGGCCATTGCCGTGACCATCCTCCTCAGCCTGGTGGTGCCCAGCGCGACGGCTCGCAGCGCGTGTGTGGTGCCGATCATGATGGGGGTGATCGCCGCGTTTGGCGTGGACAAACGCTCCAATATCGCGGCCGGGATCATGATCGTCGTGGCCCAGGGCACCAGCATCTGGAACGTTGGCATCCAGACGGCGGCGGCGCAGAACCTGCTGACTGTCGGCTTCATGGACAAAATGCTGGGTCAGCGCGTGTCGTGGATCGACTGGTTGATCGCCGGTGCGCCGTGGGCGCTGATCATGTCGGCGGTGTTGTTGTTCCTGGTGCTGAAGCTGTTGCCGCCGGAGAGTGACAGCATTCCCGGCGGCAAGGAGGCCGTGGCGCAGTCGCTGGTGGACATCGGGCCGATGACCGGCCCGCAGAAGCGCTTGCTGACGGTGTCGGTGTTGCTGTTGTTGGCCTGGGCCACGGAAGGGCGGTTGCACAGCTTTGATACGACCTCGACGACGTATGCCGGGTTGGTGTTCTTGCTGATGCCGGGGATTGGGGTGATGACCTGGAAGGATGTGCAGTCGCGGATTCCGTGGGGCACGGTGATTGTGTTTGGTGTGGGTATCAGCCTGGGGACGGCGTTGCTCACGACGCAGGCGGGGCAGTGGTTGGGGTCGCAGGTGGTGGCGCACACCGGCCTGGATCAGGTGGGGCCGCTGGGGGTGTTTGCGATTCTGGGGGCGTTTTTGATTGTGATTCATTTGGGGTTTGCCAGTGCCACGGCGTTGACCTCGGCGCTGTTGCCGATTTTGATTGCGGTGTTGCAGACGTTGCCTGGGGAGTTCAGTCGCCTGGGGATGACCATGCTGCTGGGGTTTGTGATGAGTTACGGGTTTATCCTGCCGATCAACGCCCCGCAGAATATGGTGTGTTTGGGGACTGGGACGTTCACGGCGCGGCAGTTTGCCAAGGTTGGGATTTTGGTGACGTTGATTGGGTATGGGTTGATGTTGGTGTTTGCGGCTACGTATTGGAGTTGGTTGGGGTGGATTTGAGTGGGGGGCGGTGTACATATCCGTTAGTTGGGTAACGGCGGCTTATGGTTTCGCTCTTACAGCGAGTCACTTTGCAAAAGCGGCAAAGTAACCAAAACGCTCTGCCCCGCCTGTCGGCACCTCGCCTAGGCTCGGTGTTCCCTCACTCCGGCATTGCTCCGCGGGCCGCCGCGACGGGGCGTCCCTGCCCCGTCGCGGCTAAACCGGCGTCCTGCCGGTTTACCCGCTCCTCAATCCCTGCGTTCGGCCTCGGGCTTATTGGGGCAGTCAGATCAAGATCAAAAGCAAGAGCACAGCGGCCTACAGGCCGGCTTGAGTGGTAGAAGCCAAAGCGAAAACCAAATCTGAAACGGATGCAGCTCTGCTTTTCTGTGGGAGCTGGCTTGCCTGCGATGCAGACAACTCGGTCTTTCAGGTACACCGAGGCGATGCTATCGCAGGCAAGCCAGCTCCCACATTTGACTGTGCCCGCTGTAAGAGCGGAATCAATAGCCGCCCTGACCGCAGCAACGGATATACACACCCACCAAACCCCCTCCCAAGATGGCAAGATGAACCGGACTCAGGTTAACTACTCTCTGAGTAAGGGTTTTACCGGCCTTGCACGTCGGTCATCAAGGTCACTGAATGGACAAATACACCCCCCACACCTGGCAGCCCCACGAACGCCCGAGCCTGCCGGGCTCGCCGTCGACGCCGCTGCATTCCACCCGCAAACGCTGGGCATACGCCCTGGTCGGCGTGCTGGTGGCAATCACCGGCGGTCTCGGCAATTCGCTGGTGATCGCCAACCTGGTGTACCTGCAAGGCGCCTTGGGCGCCACCACCGCAGAAATGGCCTGGCTCCCCGCCGCCTATGTCATGACCAACGTCTCCATGAACCTGCTGCTGGTCAAATTCCGCCAGCAATTCGGCCTGCGCGCTTTCACCGAAGTGTTCCTGGTGCTCTACGCCCTGGTCACCTTCGGCCATCTGTTCGTCAATGACCTCAGCTCGGCCATCGCCGTACGGGCCGCCCACGGCATGGTGGGCGCCGCCCTCAGTTCCCTGGGCCTGTACTACATGATCCAGGCATTCCCCGCAAAATGGCGGATGAAAGCCCTGGTTCTCGGCCTGGGCACCGCACAGCTCGCGCTGCCCCTGGCCCGGTTATTCTCCGAAGACCTGCTGCAAATCGCCGAATGGCGCGGCCTGTACCTGTTCGAACTGGGCATGGCCCTGACCTGCCTGGGCTGCGTGTTTCTGCTCAAGCTGCCTCCGGGCGATCGCTTCAAGACCTTCGAAAAGCTCGACTTCCTCACCTTCGCGATCCTCGCCACCGGTGTCGCCTTGCTCTGCGCCGTGCTGTCCCTGGGCCGTATCGACTGGTGGCTGGAAGCGCCGTGGATCGGCATCGCCTCCGCCTGCTCGCTGGTGCTGATCATGGCCGGCCTGGCCATCGAGCATAACCGCGCCAACCCGTTGCTGATGACCCGCTGGCTGGGCAGTGGGGCGATGATTCGCCTCGCGCTGGCGGTGATCCTGATTCGCATGGTGCTCTCGGAACAGTCCACCGGCGCTGTGGGCTTCATGCAGATGCTGAACATGAGCAACGAGCAGATGCGCACGCTGTATTGGGTGATGCTGGCGGGGGCGATTGCCGGCCTGGCCGTCAGTGCGCTGACCATCAACCCGGCGCATTTGCTGATGCCGCTGATCATCTCCCTGGCCTTCATGGCCGTGGGCTCGGTGATGGACAGTTTCTCCAGCAACCTCACGCGCCCGCAAAACATGTACATCAGCCAGTTCCTGCTAGGCTTTGGCGGCACGTTCTTCCTCGGGCCGACCATGGTGTTGGGCACGAAGAACGTGCTGACCAACCCCAGGAACCTGGTGAGTTTTTCGGTGCTGTTCGGGATCTGCCAGAACCTCGGCGGCCTGATAGGCGCAGCATTGCTGGGCACGTTCCAGATCGTGCGGGAGAAATTCCATTCCAGCATGATCGTCGAACACCTGACCTTGCTCGACCCGCGTGTGGCCGCGCGGGTGGCCAGCGGCGGCTCGGCCTATGGCGGGGTGATTGCCGACCCCGAGTTGCGTAACCTGATGGGCATTCGCAGCCTGGCCACGGCGGCCACCCGCGAGGCGAATGTGATGGCCTACAACGATGTGTTCATGCTGATCGCGATCATCGCCATCCTCACCATGATCTGGATTTTTATCCGCAGCCTCTGGCTGATGAGTACCACTAAAGCTGCCGCCAGTGCAGCGCCTCCCGTTCAACCCAGCGGCGCACTTTCTTCATGACCGAACCGACCACGACCACCACCAACGCCATCGCTTCCACGCCGGAAGGCACCGCACCGCCGAGCATGCCGGCCACCGAACCGCGCTCTTTGCGGGTGCGCATCATCTCCTCGATGGGCTTTGCCGCGATTGCGATTGTCGGCGTGCTGATCGTGCTTTACGCCTGGCAATTGCCGCCCTTCAGCAGCGCCGTGGAAACCACCGAGAACGCCCTGGTGCGTGGCCAGGTGACGATTATCGGGCCGCAGCTCAGTGGCTATGTGTATGAAGTGCCGGTGACGGACTTTCAGTACGTCAAGGCCGGGGATTTGCTGGTGCGCCTCGATGACCGCATCTACAGGCAGCGCCTCGATCAGGCCCTGGCGCAATTGGCGGTGCAGCAGGCGTCCCTTGCCAATGTGGTGCAGCAACGCAACAGCGCCGAGGCTACCATCAAGCTGCGCCAGGCGGCCTTGATGGACAGCCAGGCCCAGGCCCGCAAGAGCACCGCAGATTTGCGCCGCAACGAAGAATTGATCAGCGACGGATCGGTGTCCAAGCGCGAGCTGGACGTGACTCGCGCCGCCAACGCGCAGACCATTGCGGCCGTGGCCCAGGCCCAGGCCAGCCTGGAAATCGCCCGGCAGGATTTGCAGACGGTGATCGTCAATCGCGGTTCGCTGGAGGCGGCGGTGGCCAGCGCGGATGCGGCGGTGGAACTGGCGCGCATCGACCTGTCGAACACCCGCATCATCGCCCCGCGTGACGGGCAACTGGGGCAGATTGGCGTGCGCCTCGGGGCCTACGTCAACAGCGGTGCGCAGTTGATGGCGCTGGTGCCGAACCAGCTGTGGGTGATCGCCAACATGAAAGAAACCCAGATGGACAACGTGCAGGTCGGCCAGCCGGTGACCTTCACGGTGGATGCCCTGAACCACCGCAAGTTTCACGGCACGGTGCAGCGCATTTCACCGGGCACCGGGTCTGAATTCAGCTTGTTGCAGGCGGATAACGCGACCGGCAACTTCGTGAAGATCGCCCAGCGCGTGCCGGTGCGGATCACCGTGGACCCGGGCCAGGAGCAGAGTGAGCGGCTGCGGCCGGGGTTGTCGGTGGTGGTGAGTATCGACACGGCGGGGCGCCTGAAAAACACCCCTCCCTGACACGCCGAAAGTCTCCATTGTGGAATGCATTCAATGTAGGAGCTGGCTTGTCGGGTCGCCGCATCGCTGCGATGGCATCACCTCGGTGTACCTGAAAGACCGGGTTGCCCGCATCGCAGGCAAGCCAGCTCCTACATGGGGTTTTGTGTGGTTAGAGGGGGCTGTATTGCAGGCTGAAACCCAGTTCTGCCGACTGGCCTTGTTCCAACAGCTTTAGCCCAGGCCTGCCCGGCAGGTGATGGGCGTTCACCGGATGACTCACCGGCTCGAAGCAGAAAAAATCCAGCCCCGGCGGGCAATACAGCAGGTAGTAGTCGCTGCCGGTGGCCTGGCATTCCAGGGTGTAACCCAGGTCTGGCTGCTGGATCAGGCAAAGCCCGTCCCATTGGCCAAAACCGTTGTCCACCAGCGCCTCGGGTAACGACTTCAGGCGTTGGAAATCCCACTCGATGGGCACGGTAGCGAGCTCCGTCGGCAGTTTCGTTGCATCACTCATCCACACCTGCGAAGCCTTGGCCTGCAACTGCGTTCCCGGCCTGCGGGGCAGATACGGATGCAATCCCAGCCCGTGCCACGCGGCTTTTTCCGCCAGGTGCGTGACGCGCAGGGTGATGCTCAACCTGCCGTCCCTCAACTGAAAGCGCTGCTCGGCGCGATACGCAAACGGTGTGGGGCTGTCCAGTTGCAGCACCGCCTCGTCTGTCGACTGACGGACCACTTGCCACGCCTGCTGCCAGGCACTGCCGTGAATCGGCAACGGGTCCAGCAGGCTGTTGGGCTCAAGGGCCAGCCATCCGGCAGGGTTATCAAAGCCACCCTCGGCCACCCGGTTTGACCAGGGCGCCAGCGGGAAGCACCCCAGCTTGCCCGGCAGGCCGCTGGCCAACGCCTGTTGGTCGGTGTGGCGCAGCAAGGGCTGGCCGCTGCTGCGCACGGTCCAGTTGACGATACTCCCACCGAACGCTGGCGAGAGCGTCAGGTGGGTCAGGTTGTCTTCGAGTTCAAGCATCATGAGTGTCAGCAGACCTATTGGATGATGAATGCGTCTGTGGCAGGTGAGCGTGCTGTGGTGAGGGAGCAAGCTCCCTCACTACACACAGTGTGGGGCTTATAGCACCAACCGCGGCAACCACAACGACAACGCCGGAATGTAGGTCACGGCCATCAGCACCAGGAACAGCACGCCATAAAACGGCAGCAATGCCTTCACGGTCTTCTCGATGCTGACCTTGCCCACCGCCGCCCCCACAAACAGTACCGCGCCCACCGGCGGGGTGATCAGGCCGATTCCCAGGTTTACCAGCATGATCATGCCGAAGTGCACCGGGTCGACGCCAATGCCCAGGACCACCGGCAGCAAAATCGGCGTGAGGATCAGAATCAGCGGCGCCATGTCCATCACCGTGCCCAGCAACAGCAGCATGGCGTTGATGCACATCAGGATCACGTAGCGATTGTCCGAGAGGGTCAGGAACATCGTGGTGATCTTCGCCGGGATCTGCATCAGGGTCATGATGTAGCCGAAGCTGGCGGCGAACGCGATCAGGATCATCACGATGGAAATGGTGCGCACCGTGCGGTGCATCAGCTTGGGCAACTCGCTCCACTTGTAGTCGCGGTAGATGAACATGGTCACGAAGAACGCCCACAGCACCGCAATCGCCGCCGACTCGGTGGCAGTGAAGATGCCCGACAGAATCCCGCCGAGGATGATCACCATGGCCATCAGGCCCCACAGGGCGTCGGCACAGATTTTCAGCGCCTGTTTCAGGGGGATCACTTCGCCTTTGGGGTAGTTGCGCTTTTTCGCGAAGATCAGGCACAGCACCATCAGGCAGGCGCTCATCAGCAGGCCCGGGACCACGCCGGCCATGAACAGCGAGGCGATGGACACCGTGCCGCCGGCCGCCAGGGAATAGAGCACCGAGTTGTGGCTGGGTGGCGTCAGCAACGCCTGCACCGAGCCGCTCACGGTGACGGCGGTGGCGAATTCGCGGGGATACCCCTGGCGTTCCATTTCCGGAATCAGCACCGAACCCACGGAGGCGGTATCGGCCACCGACGAGCCGGAGATCGCCCCGAAAAACGTCGAGGCCATGATGTTCACCAGGGACAAGCCGCCGCGCACAAACCCCACCAGCACCCCGGCAAACGCCACCAGCCGGCGGGACATGCCGCCCTCGGCCATGATCGCCCCGGCCAGCACGAAGAACGGGATCGCCATCAGCGAAAACTTGTTCACCCCGCCGGCCACCTGAATCATCAGGGCCTGGAACGGAATGTCGATCCACCACGCGCCGATCAGCGCAGAAAGCCCCAGGGCATAAGCCACCGGCATGCCGATCAGGATCAAGGCGATAAAGCTGCCCAACAGAATCAATGCGTCCATTCAGGCAGCCCCTTCACTTTCTTCAACCAGGTCGAAGCGCACGACCCGACGGTTGCTCTGGTCACCGAGCAGGAGTTTTTCCAGCACAAAAATCAGCGTGAGCAAGCCGCCAATCGGGATCGGCATATAGGTGATGCCCACCCGCAAAGTCGGCATGGCGCTCATGAACTGGTTCCAGGTGGACAGGCACAACTTGGTGCCCCAGATCGCCATGAACAGGCAGATGGTGCCCATCAACAGTTGCGAGACGATGCCAACGACTTTGCGTTGGCCCGGCGGCAGGCGGTCGGTGACCATGGCCACCGACATGTGCGCCCCGGCGCGGTAACTGGCCGCGGCACCGACAAAGGTGAACACCAGCATCAGCAGGATGGCGGTGGGCTCCGGCCAGCTTGAGCCGGTACCGAGCACGTAGCGGGCGAAGATGCCCCAGGGGATGATCAGGGCGACACCGAGAACGGCGAGGCCGGCGACCCAGATGCAGCTCATGTAAATGCGGTCGTTGATGCGCAGCAGTAAATTCTTCATGGCGTTCACCGTGACCGGGCGCGTCGGTGCTGACCGCGCCGGGCCTTGTCTATGAGGGGAGGGCGGGTTACTCGACGGCTTCGATGCGCTTGATCAGGTCGGCGTAAGGTGCGCCGTACTTGTCGCGGATCGAGGCGGTGGCCTCATAGAACGGTTTTTTGTCGATGTCGATGAACTCCACACCGGCGGCCTTGAGTTTGGCTTCACTGCTGGCGGACTTGGCGTCCCACAGTTCACGCTCCTGGATCTGCGCGGCCTTGGCGGTGTTTTTCACCAGCACCTGTTGCTCGGGGGTGAGCTTGTTCCAGGTGATTTTCGACATCACGATGGGCTCGGGCAGGATCAGGTGGCCGGTGAGGCTGTAGAACTTGGCGTTCTGGTAGTGGTTGTGTTCCAGCAGGGTGGGCGGGTTGTTTTCCGCGCCATCGATCACCCCGGTCTGCAGGGCACTGAAGATCTCGCCGGTGTCCATGGCAATGCCGTTGCCGCCCATGGCGTTGATGGTTTCGATGAAGATCGGGTTGCCCTGCACGCGGATCTTCATGCCCTTGAGGTCTTCGATCTTGCGCACTGGTTTCTTGGTGTAGATGTTGCGCGTGCCGCCGTCCATCCAGGCGAGAGCCACCAGGTTGAATTCCGAATCGGTGATCTTGGCGAGGATCTCATCACCAATCTCACCGTCGATGACCTTGCGCATGTGCACCTGGTCACGGAACACGAACGGCATGTTGAAAACGTTCACGTCCGGCACCACCGGCCCGACGATGCCGAGGCTGACCCGGGCCATCTGGATTGCGCCGACCTGGGCCTGCTCGACCACTTCCTTTTCCGAACCCAGCACGCCGCCGGGGAACATCTTGAAGGTCAGGCCGCCCTTGCTTTCAGCGACCAGGGTTTTACCCAGTTGCTCTTCGGCTACCACGGTGGGATAGCCGGCGGGGTGGATATCGGCGAATTTGATTTCCAGCGCGTGGGCGGCGCTGCCGAGGGTAAAAACGAACGGGAGTGCAGCGGCGAGCAAGGTGCGTTTGAAGTCCATGGGGTGTCTCTCCAGTCTTGTTATTGTTTTGTTCAAGGCACAGCGATGCAGCTAGAGGATGAAGCTGGGTTCCGGCATTCCTTGTACGCCAGGGTTGAGGGCGAAGACGCCGCCGGCGAGGGAGTGCGGGCTGTGATCGTCGCGGATCGAGGTTACGAACAGGGTGTCCATCCGGCTGCCGCCGAAGGCGCACATGGTGGGTTTTTTTACCGGTACGGCCAGGGAACGGTCGAGGCGACCGTCGGGGGTAAAACGGTGCACCAGCCCGGCGTCGTTGGCACAGATCCAGTAGCAACCTTCGGCGTCCACGGCAGCACCGTCGGGGCGGCCGAGGAACTGGTGCATGTCCACAAACAACCGGCGGTTGGACGGCGTGCCGCTGTCGATGTCGTAGTCGAAGGCCCAGATGTGCTGGATCAGCGGGTGTGAATCCGAGAGGTACATCGTGCGCCCGTCGGGGCTGAAGGCCAGGCCGTTGGGCGTGATGAAGCCGTTGAGTGCGGTGTGCACGGGCTGGCCGTGCTCAACGCGGTACAGGGCGCCTTCGGCGGCATTGGCGCCCATGTTGAGCACCATGCTGCCGGACCAGAACCGGCCCTGGCGATCACAGCGGCCGTCGTTCAGGCGCATGTCCGGGCGGGCGTGCTCGACGTTGGCCAGGAGCGCAGTGTCGAGCCTGCCGTCGTCGTGGGGCGTCAGCTGGAAAAAGCCGGTCTCCATGCCTGCGACCCAATTGCCTGCGTCGGTACGCGCGATACAGGCGAGCATCTGTTGGGTTTTCCAGGCCTGCACCTGGCCGCTGGCGGCGCTCCAGCGTTGCAGTTCGCCGTTGGGAATGTCCACCCAGTACAGAGCGTTTTCCCTGGGCACCCACACCGGGCATTCACCCACCGCGTTGCGGGCGTCGACAATCAGTTCTGCTTGCATGGCCACTCATTCCCTTGGGTTGGTCTGTGGTCAGTCGCCGAACGGGCCGGCCGCACAAAACGCGCCGCCCTGGTAGACCCGCGCCGGGTCGTCGGCCGCGGGCAGCGGTTGGGCTTCCACCTGTTTGCGGAACACTTCGGAGCTGTCCCGCGGGGTGAAGCCCAGGTGCGCGGCGAAGCGGTTGTCCCACCACACATCGAGGTTGTCCGACATGCCGTACACCACGGTATGGCCGACGTTCGGTGTGTACAGCGAGCGTTCGAGCAATTGGGTCAGGTCGTCGAAGCTCAGCCAAGTGTGCATCATCCGGCGGTTCTGGGGTTCCGGAAACGAGGAGCCGATACGGATGCTGACGGTTTCGATGCCATAGCGGTCGAAGTAGAAACTGGCCATGTCCTCGCCATAGGACTTGGACAGGCCGTAGTAGCTGTCCGGGCGGCGGGGGGAGTGGGCGTCGAGGGCTTCGTCCTGCTTGTAGAAGCCGATCACGTGGTTGGAGCTGGCGAAGATCACCCGCTTGACCCCGTGACGGCGGGCGGCTTCATAGATGTGGAAAATCCCGCAGATGTTCGCACCCAGCACTTCCTCGAAGGAGCGCTCCACCGACACGCCGCCGAAATGCAGGATCGCGTCGACGCCTTCCACCAATTGGTGCACCGCTTGTTTGTCGGACAGATCGCAAGGCAATACTTCTTCGCTGTCATCAGTGGCCGGGGCCATGTCGGCGATATCCGACAGGCGCAGCACCTTGGCGTAAGGGCGCAGCCGTTCGCGCAAGACTTTGCCCAGGCCACCGGCGGCGCCGGTGAGCAGCAGGCGGTTGAACGGGGTAGGAGCGGTTGTGGTGGTCATGGTGGTCCCGTTATTGTTGTAGGTTGTCGTATGACTAATCCGAAGTATCGTTAGGGTTTCCTACACTTGTCAACGCGCTATTGGTCGAAGTTGATAGAGGGTCATCGCTTCCTGTGGCGAGGGAGCTTGCTCCCGCTGGGGTGCGCAGCAGCCCCAAAATCCTGGGAGCGCTTCGCACTCCAGCGGGAGCAAGCTCCCTCGCCACAGCAAGCTCCCTCACTACAGCCAGCTCCCTCACCACAAAAGCCTTTCCTGTTGTTTGTAAGCCGCTATAACAACGACAACGGGTAACTGATGAATATCCGGTTTTCATCAAACTCGTTGGTACTGAAATCCCGACGCATCGTCGCGTTGCGCCACCGCACATTCAGGTCCTTCAGCGCACCGCTCTGCACGGTGTAGGCCAGTTCCGACTCGCGGCCCCATTCCTTGCCATTGGTGATCGCCCCGGTGTGCACGTTATCGCCGCTGATGTAGCGGTTCATCATGGTCAGCCCGGGAATGCCCAGCACCACGAAGTTGAAGTCGTGCCGCACCTGCCAGGATTTTTCCTTGGCGTTGTCGTAGCTGGCGTTATAGCTGTCGTTGGCCAGGGTGCCGCCGCTGGTGCCGTTGACCCGCATCCAGGCGCTGTCGCCGGTGAGTTTCTGCAGGCCGATATAGAAGCTGTTGCCTTTGTATTTGGCCGAGAGCAGGGCGAACGCGGTTTTGTTGTCGAGGTCGCCGGCCAGGGCCTTGCCGTCTTCCTTGCCGGTGAAGTAACCGAGGTTGGCGCCCAGGGTCCAGTCGCCCACGGGCTGGCTGTGGGTCAGGTTGAAATACTGTTGCTGGTAGATGTCGCTGAGTTCGGCGTACCACACGCCTACTTGGGTGCGTTTGTCGTTGAAGGTGTATTCGCCGCCGCCGAAGTTGAAGCGGTCGGAGGTGAACGCGGCTTTGCCGTTGAGGAACATGTCATCCATGCTCGCGTCGTTGCGCGGGCTGTTGCCGCGGAACTGGCCGCCGTACAGGGTCAGGCCGGCAATCTCGCTGGAAGTGACCTGGCCGCCACGGAAGGTTTGCGGCAGCGAACGGCCGTCATCCGAACGCAGGATCGGCAGCACCGGCATCCATTCGCCGACTTTCAATTCGGTCTTCGACAACCGGGTTTTCAGCGCCACGCCCAGGCGGCCGAAATTGTCGACGGGCCGGCCATCGCTGCCGGTCGGCAACAATTGGGTACCGGCGGTGCCTTTGCCACCATCGAGTTTTTGCGAGTACAGGCCCAGCACGTCCAGGCCGAAACCGACGGTGCCCTGGGTGAAGCCGGACTTGGCGTCGAGGATAAAACTTTGCGTCCACTCTTCGGCCTTGGCCTGCGGGTGAGCGGCGTTGGTGAAGTTGCGGTTGAAGTAAGCGTTGCGCAGGTTGAGCGTGGCTTTGGCGTCGTCGATGAAGCCTTCTGCCGAGGCGGTAACGGGGAGGGTGAAGGCCAGGCTGCTCAAACCGATGGCGGCGAAGCGGGTGGTGCAGGAGAAATGGCGGACGTGTTGGCTCACAGTGACGCTCCCTTGTCTTTTGTTGTTTTTATTTTTTGTTATACGTTGTCGTACAACATTGGGGGCGATATTTGCGGGGTTTCAGGGGGTTGTCAATCGAAAGTTATACGATGACTTTGGTCGCGCCACCGATCAAATGTAGGAGCCGGCTTGCCTGCGATGGCATCACCTCGGTGTACCTGAAAGACCGAGTTGCCTGTATCGCAGGCAAGCCAGCTCCCACATTGAGCGTGCCCGGGCTATTTTTTTCAGCCGTTCAGAACCATGGGCGGCAAGGTGCCAAGCAACGAAACGGCGGCTACTGCTGAAACACCTAGTAACAGTTCCAGCCTCACGCTGGCCTTCAACGCTGGCAGTCGCTGCTCACAGTTATGGATCCGCAGGCGGTTCAACAGCGCCAGCGCGAGCATGCCGAATACCAGTAGCACCTTGATCAGCAGGATCAGGGCGAACCCGCTGAACAATGGCGTTGGCCAGAACTGCCCGGTGAGGACGCGCACGTTGATCAGGCCGGTCACCAGCAATCCCGTGACCAGGCCATAACCGACGCCGCTGAAGCGCTGCAGGATCGGCTCCAATGGATAGCGGGGCGATTGCCTGAGGATCAACACCAGCATGAGCAAGCCACCCAGCCAGGCACCGACGCACACCAGGTGCACCACTTGGTTGAGGATCAGCAATTGCCCGGCCAGGCCATTGAGCATGGCGCCATGGCCCACCGGTGCGAGCGTCGCCAGCAACAATGCGCAGAGCGGCAGGCGCACCGCCTTCCACGGCGTCATCAGGCCGAGCACCAGCAGCACGTTCAGCACCAGGTGCCAGGTCCAGACCTGGCCGAAAAAGGTTTTACCCAGCACCAACTGCACCGTCGACCATTCCAGCCCGCCCAGCCCGACACCGGCCATGCTCGCGCTGATCAACAGCAGCCACGCCACCCCCGACACCAGTGCCAGCCACGCCAACCCTTGGGTGATGCGCGACAGTTGGCGGTCCAGCACCGGTTGCGGTCCCGCGCCCAGCAACCAGGGCCTGAACACACAGGCCCCGAACATCAACAGCACCACGATGAAATGCAGGAAGCGGCACAGCACCAGCAGGGTGGCCATGGATTATTGGCCGACCTTGAAGCTGTATTCACCGTTGCTCTTGTGGGTATCCACCGAGACGGCGTTCCACACCACTTTGTAGGTGCCGGCGGCCAACGGTGCGGCCGGTGTCACCACCAGCACTTTCTTGTCGGCGTCCGGGGTTTCCAGGCCTTTGATCGCCACTTCAGTGCCGTCCTTGCTCAGGGACACCCTGGTGAAGGTCGCTTCAACGCCTTCGGAGAAAGTCAGGCGCAGGTCCTTGGGGGCGGTGACGCTGGTGTCGGCGGCAGGCTCCGCGCTTTTCAGGTGGGCGTGGGCAAACGCGGCCGAGGCGCCCAGCAGGGAGGCGAGCAGGGCGACGGTGGTGAGGGTCTTCTTGATCAACATTGTTCAATACCTTCAGGTGAGAGTCAGTCGTTCGGTAGAGCCATGTGCAACAAGGGGAAGGGCTTGCCTTCGCCGTCGACGGGCGAGCGGCCGGTCCGGGTAAAACCATAGTGCAGGTAGAAACCCACGGCTTGTGGATTCTGTTCGTTCACATCCACCCGCAAGGTGTCGTGGCGGGCACGCACAAAGTCCAGCAACTGGCGGCCGATGCCCTGGCCGCGCCGGCTCGGGTCGATAAACAGCATCTCTACGTTATTGCCGCCGGTGCCGACAAAGCCGGCAATGCCCTGGGCGTCTTCGTACACCCACACTTCAAGTGCGGGCATCGGCAGGTAGCAGTCGCGCACCAGGGGCAGCAGGCGCTGGATGTCGTCTTCGCTGAGAAAGTCGTGGGTGGCGCGCACCGAGCGTTCCCACAGTGCGCCAAGCACCGGGTCGTCGCACGCGTCTCGCTGTCGGATAGTCATGGAGAGGATCCTTCGAGGGGATGGCGATGCTAACCAATCCGGTTTCCACGGGGAAGGTTCTTGTACGAAGTTTCACAGTGGCGTGTCGCGCGGACTGGAGCGGATGGTAGTCTTGAGGCCATGTTGTTGTCAGGGAGCCCGTATGGGCAATCACAAGATCGGTATTCGTCGGGTCAACGTCGAAAAGATTCTGCTGGCGGCTGAAAAGGTCTTCGCCGAGAAGGGTTATGGCAGCACCGCCATGGCCGACATCGCTGAAGAAGTGCAGCTGCCGCGCTCCAACCTGCATTACTACTTCAGCACCAAGAGCGAGCTGTACAGCGCGGTGTTGTTCGACCTGCTGGAGGTGTGGAAGCAGGACGCCTTGTGCTTCGAGATGTTCGATGACCCACGGGTAGTGCTCAGCAGCTACATCCGCGCCAAGATGCAGCACTCCCGCAGCCGGCCTTACGGTTCGAAAGTCTGGGCGAATGAAATCATCCACGGCGCGCCGACCCTGGGTGAGGCGCTGGACGTGAGCCTGTACGACTGGGCCAAGATGAAGGAAGCGAAGATTCGCCAGTGGGTGGAAGACAAACGCATCCTGCCGGTGGAACCGTCGAGCCTGCTGTATATGATCTGGGCCTCGACCCAGCACTACGCTGACTTTGATCATCAGGTGAAAATCCTGAATGACCATCAGCCGTTGTCGGACATGCAGTTTGAGCGGGCGGTGCAGACGGTGACGAGTGTGATCCTGCGGGGGATCGGGTTGGAGCCTTGAGCCTTAGCGTGACCTTGAGGGCCTCATCGCAGGCAAGCCAGCTCCCACAGGGGAATGCATTCCTACTGTGGGAGCTGGCTTGCCTGAGATAGCGATCTAAAGGCCTACACCGCTTCCCGGTAGGGATTGCGCGGATCCTGCGTCCAGTTCAAAAACGGCTTCCCGGTGTCCACCGGCACCATTTCGATACAGTTCGCCACCGGGCAGGTGATCTGGCACAGGTTGCACCCCACGCACTCATCATCGATCACCTCGTACTTATGCGTCCCATCCGCCTGCTTCAAGCTGGCGATCGCCTGGTGCGATGTGTCTTCACAGGCAATATGGCAGCGCCCGCAGCCAATACAGGCTTCCTGATCGATCTTGGCGATCACCTGATAGTTGATATCCAGGTACTTCCAATCCGTCGTATTGCCCACCGCCCGCCCGGAAAACTCCTGCAGGCTGCTGTAGCCCTGGCTGTCCATCCACCGCGACAGCCCGTCCTTCATCTCTTCGACGATCCGAAACCCGTGCAGCATCGCCGCCGTGCACACCTGCACCGCGCCGCAGCCCAGCGCTACGAACTCCGCCGCATCGCGCCAGTTGCCGATCCCGCCAATCCCGCAGATCGGCAAGCCTTGTGTCTGCGGGTCCCGGGCAATCTCCGCCACCATGTTCAAGGCAATCGGTTTCACCGCTGAGCCGCAATAGCCACCGTGAGTGCTTTGGGTGCCGACCATTGGCAGGGCAACCATGCGCTCCAGGTCGACACTGGTGATGGAGTTGATGGTGTTGATCAGCGACACCGCATCCGCACCACCGCGATACGCCGCCCGGGCCGCCACGCGAATGTCGGTGATGTTTGGCGTGAGCTTGACGATCACCGGCAGCGAGCAATAGGTCTTGCACCAGCGGGTCACCTGTTCCACGTACTCCGGCACCTGGCCCACCGCCGCGCCCATGCCGCGTTCCGGCATGCCGTGGGGGCAGCCGAAGTTCAGCTCGATGCCGTCGCAACCGGTGGCCTCCACCAGCGGCAGGATGTGTTTCCACGACTCTTCAACGCACGGCACCATCAGCGACACGATCAGCGCGCGGTCGGGCCAGTCCTTTTTCACCTGGGTGATTTCCCGCAGGTTGATCTCCAGGGAACGGTCGGTGATCAGCTCGATGTTGTTGATGCCGAGCACTTCACGGTTGGCGCCAAAGTGCGCCGAGTAACGCGACGAGACGTTGACCGCGGCCGGGTCTTCGCCGAGGGTTTTCCAGACCACGCCGCCCCAGCCGGCTTCAAAGGCGCGGACCACGTTGTAGGCCTTGTCGGTGGGCGGCGCGGAGGCCAGCCAGAATGGATTGGGGGCTTTGATGCCGGCGAACACAATCGAGAGATCGGTCATTACGCAGCCTCCACATTCAGCATGAGTTGGGCGTGCATGGCTTCAGCGGCCAGCTTGCCGTGTTGCACGGCCTGCACGGTGAGGTCCTGGCCGAGGCTGACGCAATCGCCACCGGCATACACACCGGGGATGCTGGTGCGCAGCTGTTCGTTGACGAAGATACGATCGCCCTGGCGTTGCAGTTGGTGCGCCAGCGGGTCGTGCAGCGCCGCGTCATCGAAGCCCTGGCCGATGGCCTTGAAGATCGCGTCGGCGGCCAGTTCGAAGGTCTCGCCGGTGGCTTGCAGGCGGCCATCCACCATGCGGGTGCGGGCGAAACGCATGCCGCGCACATGGCCCTGATCGTCGAGCAGCACCTCTTCGGGCTGGGCCCAGGTCAGCAGGCGAACCTGGTTGGCTTTGGCGATGTCCTGTTCGTGGCCAGTGGCGCCCATTTCGGTCAGGCCACGGCGGTACACCAGATTCACGTCACGGGCACCGAGGCGGGCCATTTGCACGGCCATGTCGATAGCGGTGTTGCCGGCGCCGAGGACGATGCAGCGGTCGGCCAGGGGCAGTTGGCTGAGGTCATCGGCCTGGCGCAGTTCGCGGATGTAGTCGGTGGCGGCGAGCAGGCCCGGCGCATCTTCGTGAGGCAGGCCGAGCTGTTTGCTGGCGGCCAGGCCGAGGCCAAGGAACACCGCATCGAATTGCTGGTGCAACTCGCCCAAGGTCAGGTTGTCGCCCAGACGCTGGCCGTGGCGGATTTCAATGCCGCCGATTTGCAGAAGGAAATCCAGTTCCTTTTGCGCGAAGTCATCCACCAGTTTGTACTTGGCGATCCCGTATTCATTCAGGCCACCGGCTTTTTCCCGGGCTTCGAAAATCACCACGTCGTGACCGTGCAGGGCGCTGCGATGGGCGCAGGACAACCCCGCAGGGCCGGCGCCGACCACGGCGATGCGCTTGCCGGTGGGCGCGGCGCGCTGGAACGGGTGCTCGCTGAAGTGCGCGTTGTCCACGGCGTAACGCTGCAGCAGGCCGATCAGCACCGGGGCGCATTCTTCGGCGTTGTTGCGCACACAGGCTTGCTGGCAAAGGATTTCCGTCGGGCAGACCCGGGCGCAACTGCCGCCGAGGATATTCGCCGAGAGAATCTTCTGCGCAGCGCCCTGGACGTTTTCGGTGTGGATATTGCGGATGAACGAAGGGATATCGATCTCGCTGGGGCATGCGTTGACGCACGGGGCGTCGTAGCAGTACAGGCAGCGCGAGGCTTCCAGTTGGGCTTGCCGGGCATTGAGCGGCGGCGCCAGGTCGGTGAAATGCGCGGCGAGTGCGGCCGCATCTTCAGGGGGGTGTGGAAGATGGTTCAGGGTCTGGATCACGGTATTGGCCTCACGGTTTTTGAGGTGCTGCCTCTGGTGGGCAGTGGTTTTTTTTATTGCCTGTACCGGCCTCATCGCAGGCAGGCCAGCTCTCACATTTGGAAGTATTCACCGCTCAAAAATGTGGGAGCCGGGCTTGCCCGCGATAGGCCGAAGGCCGCTTTCAGCGTTTCACAGCAACCGGCCTGGAACGCTCCGCCCGCTTGCTCAACTGCTCAAACACCGCCGGATACGCCGGCCGTTCGATGTACCGCCCCGCACCACGTTCGGCGCGCAAATCCCCATCGGCCCAGACCAGCTTGCCCTGGCTGATGGTGTGGCTTGGCACGCCGCGCACGGTCTTGCCTTCGAAGATGTTGAAGTCGACTTTCTGATGGTGAGTCTTCGCGGAAATGGTCCGGGTGCCTGCCGGATCCCACAGCACCAGGTCGGCATCGGCACCCACGCGAATCGCGCCTTTGCGCGGGTACAGGTTGAAGATCTTTGCGGTGTTGGTCGACGTCAGCGCCACAAACTCCTGCATCGACAAACGCCCGGTGTTCACGCCTTCGTCCCACAGCAGCGCCATGCGGTCTTCGATACCGGCGGTGCCATTGGGGATCTTGCTGAAGTCATCACGCCCGGCGGCTTTTTGCTCGGCGCAGAAGCAGCAATGGTCAGTGGCGGTGGTGTGCAGGTTGCCCGATTGCAGGCCGTGCCACAGCGCCTCCTGATGCCCGCGCGGGCGGAAGGGCGGGCTCATCACGTAGCCGGCAGCGGTCTGCCAGTCGGGGTGTTGATACACGCTGTCGTCCAGCAACAAATGCCCGGCCAAGACTTCGCCGTACACCGGCTGGCCCTTGCTGCGGGCATAGGTGATTTCGTCCAGCGCTTCCTGGGTAGACACGTGCACCAGGTACAGCGGCGTGCCGATGGTTTCGGCAATCCGTATCGCCCGGCTGGCGGCTTCGCCTTCCACTTGCGAAGGCCGCGACAACGGATGCGCTTCAGGCCCGGTAATGCCCTGGGCCATCAGCTTGCGTTGGAGGTGGTACACCAGCTCGCCGTTTTCGGCATGCACCGTCGGCACCGCGCCCAGCTCCAGGCAACGCTCGAAGCTCGCCACCAACGTATCGTCGGCGGCCATGATCGCGTTCTTGTAGGCCATGAAGTGCTTGAAGCTGTTGATGCCGTGGTGGCTGACCAGCTCGGCCATTTCCTCGCGGACCTGCTCGCTCCACCAGGTAATGGCCACGTGAAAACCGTAGTCCGACGCCGACTTCTCGGCCCAGCCGCGCCACTGATGGAAAGCTTCCAGCAGGGATTGCTGCGGGTTGGGAATCACAAAGTCGATGATCGACGTGGTGCCGCCCGCCAACCCGGCGGCCGTGCCACTGAAAAAGTCTTCACTGGCCACGGTGCCCATGAAGGGCAATTGCATATGGGTATGGGGATCGATGCCGCCGGGCATCAGGTATTGACCGCTGCCGTCGAGTATCTCGGTGCCGGCGGGAATATCCAGATCAGTGCCAATGGCGCGGATTAGACCGTCTGCGCATAAAACATCGGCTCGGTAACTTTCATCATGGGTAATAACGGTAGCGCCACGGATCAACAGCGACATGTCGAGTTCCTCACAGGCTTGACCGGCTTGTGCCAGTTCTAAGTGTTGTAATGCATCGCGCCGCTGGAGAGTTAATTCCTGTCAGCGGTGACAGGAATAGAAACTAGCCTGAGTTTTTCGAATGAGCAAGAATATTTTTCATAAGCTTATATCAGTATTAACTTATTGAATTAAAACGATAAAAAATCAAAATCACCAAAATGTTGCGACCTCTCACCATTTTGACGCACTTGACAGGTTCCCAATATGAGCAACATTTCTTATTGCAAATCAGACGCTTGAGACATGCCTCTTGACGGGGCCGGTAAATAAAAATAATTGTGTTGCACCAGATTGAGTCCTGAGGGTTCGGACAACTTCTGCGTTATTTGGCCTGAGTAACGCTGAAAGTAACGAAGGGCTTTTCGGTCGAGACAATAAAGCTGATAAACATCAGCGAGTTATATAAGCGGTGCGGGCAAGGTAACGGTTTACGGCACGGTTATTGAGTGCAGTGGCGGTTGGCCGGGTCCCGGATGTCATGTTGTCAACGAGGTACTCCGGCCATCCTGTGCGTGTCACGGGATGAGCAAAAATAATTCGAAAAAACCGTGGAGCGGCCATGCAACAGAACAGATCGCAAGTCATTGAGCGCAACGGACTGTACGAACTCGACGCCGGCCCCGACGTCCTCGACAGCCCTCGCTACAACCACGACATGGCACCGACCAAGGTGCGCGAACGCACCTGGAACAAGTGGCACATCACCGCGCTGTGGATCGGCATGTCGGTCTGCGTGCCGACCTACACCCTGGGCGGCGTGCTCACCGCGTACTTCGGGTTGTCGGTGGGCGAGGCGCTGATGGCGATCCTGCTGGCCAATATCGTCGTGCTGATCCCGCTGACCCTCAACGCCTTCCCCGGCACCAAGTACGGCATCCCGTTTCCGGTATTGCTACGATCCTCTTTCGGGGTGCTGGGCTCCAACGTGCCGTGCCTGATCCGCGCGCTGGTGGCGTGCGGCTGGTTTGGCATCCAGACGATGTTTGGCGGGCTGGCGATTCACCTGTTCCTGGGCTCGATTTTCGAGGGCTGGAAATCCCTCGGCGGCACCGGTGAAGTAATCGGCTTCATGATCTTCTGGACGCTGAACCTGTGGGTGGTGTTGCGCGGCGCCGAGTCGATCAAATGGCTGGAAACCTTGTCGGCACCGCTGCTGGTAGCGGTCGGCATCGGCCTGCTGGTATGGGCCTTGCCCAACGTCTCGCTGACCGAACTGATGGCGATCCCGCCCAAGCGTCCCGAAGGCGCGAGCCTCACCGGCTACTTCATGGCGGGCCTGACCGCGATGGTGGGTTTCTGGGCCACTTTATCGTTGAACATTCCCGACTTCAGCCGCTACGCCAAAAGTCAGAAAGACCAGATACTCGGGCAGATTTTCGGCCTGCCGCTGACCATGTTCCTGTTCGCCGCCCTCGGCGTGATCATGACCGCTGCCTCGGTGAAACTGGTGGGCGTCAGCGTCTCCGACCCGGTGACCCTGATCGGCCATATCCAGAGCCCGGTGTGGGTGGCCGTGGCGATGGCGCTGATCATCATCGCCACCTTGTCCACCAACACCGCGGCGAACATCGTCTCGCCCACCAACGACTTCCAGAACATCGCGCCGAAGCTGATCAACCGCACCACGGCGGTGGTATTGACGGGCCTGGTAGGCCTCGCATTGATGGCCCATGAACTGCTGAAAAAACTCGGGCTGATCATCTCCGACGTGAGCCTGGAAACAGTGTATTCCAACTGGTTGCTGGGTTACTCAAGCCTGCTGGGGCCGATAGCCGGGATCATGGTGGTGGACTATTTCATCATCAAGAAACAGCAACTGGACCTCGCCGGTTTGTACCGCGATGACGTGTACCCGGCGTGGAACTGGCATGGCTTCCTGGCCTTCGGCGTGCCGGTGGTGCTGACCCTGCTGTCCCTGGGCAGCGACGCATTCAGCTGGTTCTACAGCTACGGCTGGTTCACCGGTTCGGCGTTGGGCGGGTTGTTGTATTACGGCCTGTGCATGAAGCGCGGCGCCCGCGTAGTCGCCGTAAAAACACCCTTGTGAACACGGTCAATGTGGGAGCTGGCTTGCCTGCGATGGCATCGACCCGGTGCAACTGAAAGACCGAGTCGCCCGCATCGCAGGCAAGCCAGCTCCCACCGTTGACCGAGTCGATTCATATAAAAAAGTAGCCTGAGGAGATCCCCATGAACGCTGCCGCAGACGTTCTGCAATCCACCCATCAGCACATCAACCGCGACCGTTTGTGGCTGTCCCTGATGGAACTCGCCAAGCTCGGCGCTACGCCCAAAGGCGGCGTCTGCCGCCTGGCCCTTACCGACCTCGATCGCCAGGCCCGCGACCTGTTTGTGAAGTGGTGCGAGGAGGCTGGCTGCACCGTGACCATCGATGGCGTGGGCAATATCTTCGCCCGCCGGCCGGGGCGCAATCCCGAATTGCCGCCGGTGATGACCGGCAGCCATATCGACACCCAGCCCACCGGTGGCAAGTTTGATGGGTGTTTTGGTGTGCTGGCGGGCGTTGAGGTGTTGCGCACCCTCAATGACTTGAGAGTGGAAACCGAAGCGCCGCTGGAAGTGGTGGTGTGGACCAACGAAGAAGGCTCGCGCTTTCCGCCCTGCATGATGGGCTCCGGCGTGTTTGCCGAGAAATTTACCCTGGCAGACACGCTCGCCAAGACCGACGCCGACGGTGTAACCGTGGGTGACGCGCTGAATGCCATTGGCTACGCCGGCTCCCGGCCGGTGAGCGGGCACAAGGTGGGCGCGTATTTCGAAGCGCATATCGAGCAAGGCCCGATTCTTGAGGATGAAAAGAAAACCATTGGCGTGGTGCTGGGCGCCCTCGGCCAGAAATGGTTCGACCTGAAACTGCGCGGCGTCGAGGCCCACGCCGGCCCAACGCCCATGCACCTGCGCAAAGACGCATTGGTAGGCGCCGCTGCTGTGGTCGCCGCCGTCAATGCGGCCGCGCTGGGCCATCAGCCTCACGCCTGCGGCACCGTCGGTTGCCTGCAAGCCTATCCGGGTTCACGCAACGTGATTCCTGGCGAAGTGCGCATGACCCTGGACTTCCGTCACCTGGAACCGGCGCGACTGGATTCGATGATCGGCCAGGTGCGCAAGGTGATCGACGAAACCTGCGCCAAGCACGGCCTGACCTTCGAGATGACACCCACCGCCGATTTCCCGCCGCTGTACTTCGACAAAGGCTGCGTGGATGCCGTGCGGGATGCGGCCAATGGTCTGGGCCTGTCGAACATGGACATTGTGAGCGGGGCAGGGCACGACGCGATTTTCGTCGCAGAACTGGGGCCGGCGGGCATGATCTTTGTGCCGTGCGAAGGCGGCATCAGCCATAACGAAATCGAGAACGCAGCGCCCGATGACCTGGCGGCGGGGTGTGCGGTGTTGTTGCGCGCGATGGTGGCGGCATCACAGGCGATTGCCAGCGGCAAGCTGGCCGCCTGAATCAACCGGCTTCACACTGATCAACTGTGGGAGCCGGGCTTGCCCGCGATAGCAGTGTTTCAGACACAGTAGGCGGTGCCTGACACTCCGTCATCCCGGGCAAACCCGGCTCCCACAGTTAAAGGGTCAGCGCGCGGCTACCGTCACATCCACCACCCGATCTACAAGCAATTGCACGCCTTCCAGCATCCGACACATCCCCAGCACCACACTGCGCTGCGAACCATCAACCTCAAAGGCCAGGTGCGCGGCAATGGCATTGATGGACTCCAGATCCTGAGAGGCGTTAACCAGCAGGGTTTCGGTATCGAGACCAGGACGGAGGGTGAAGAGCAGGTTTGAATCGGAAGGAGGGTTTGGACTGTCTTTGATCATGATGTAGTTCCTGGAGAGTTAGGGACTACCACCAGGTTTTTCTCACGAACGAAGGTGGCAGCTGTACGCGGAGTGAGAAAACCAAGACCCCAGGAGCTTGGCCACGCCGAAGCGTGCCCGCGTACAGCCGCCATAACAGCGAGCACAGAAAAAGCGCCTGCACTGTATACGGCGGGCGCTTTTGCGCCAATGGAGTCATTCGGATTTCTCACGTCCGGTCGCTGAATTGGCAGCGACCGACGAAGACTAGTGGGCCCCGTTCCCACCAGCAACCCGAAAGAAACGTAGGAAATATGTCGTTTCGAGGGTGCGTTGTAAGGCATGTCTTTATTCTTTGTACGAAGTCTCTTTTGTTCCTTGAGCCGCTCATCATTTCGGCCTTCCAGTGTTAGGTTCCGCCACGCAAAAACCTAATGCAGAGGAAGCATTCGATGGCTAACCCCATGCCACCACCCGGCGCATCGCTCGACGAAAACATGGCCACCGCGTTCCACAAAAAGAACGTTCTGAAGGCTGGTTCGGCGTTTATGTACTCTTGGTTTTATACTCAGGTCCGCAATCGCGGTCCTTGGGACTACAGGCAACTATCCAAAGAATATGAAGCCTTTGGTAACTTTCATTATGGTGCCGTGGGGATCGCGGCAGGTTTCAGCGAAGAAGTGCTTTTGCGCGCAGCTGGGCTTGGCCAAACCAGAGCCGGCACGGTTAAACCCGAGTTCGGTCGTTGGTGGGGAGAGGCACCTTTCGGTGATGATCCGGTCGACCAATATTGGATCAAGGAAGGAATCAGGTATGCCAGGTTCAGGAACCACTAGAAAGTCGGTTTACTCCGTTGTCACTACGATCCTGCTGGCGCTGTGCCTGGTGTATATCGGCGGTGAATGGCTGCTTTCGCCGGGTCGCCCGCAATTGGCAGAGGTTGTGCTGCGAGTGCCACTTGGCGGCGACGGGGCCGTTTATGGCGTCAAGGATGATCGTGGAGGTGCAACTGTTCCGTTCAGCTATCGATATTACGTTTACCGCAACCTGAAGGACGATAGTGAAATATTGGCTGCGTTGAGGGATGCCAGTCCATTTCTCGTTACGAGTGACGCAGCGGCAAAGATTGATGTTCAGGGCGCTGCGATTACTGTGTCCGTGGCGGGAGAGGTATCTGACTATCACAGCAGTACGCTGTATCGACATGCCAATGGCAGGGATTACACCGTGGTGAGTGTTTTTTTGAATAGTCGGCCGGAAGGCTGAAATTGGCGGTGGCTCAGTCTAGATATGTTTGACTGATCCACCGTCATCGCGGGCAAGCCCGCTCCCACATTTGATCTTCGTTGTTCTTGAGATGGGTATCAGGCGTCGGGCTTCCAGCCGCCACCCAGCGCCGTCACCAACCCTACACTCGCCTGCAATTGCCGCGTCTGCACCGCCTGCAACGTCCTCTGCGCCTGCAAGGCCGCCGTCTGCGCCGTCACCACATCCAGATAACTCACCGCGCCCGCCTGATAACTGTTCATCGCCAGCGCCTGCGTGTGCTCGGCTGCATTCGCGGCGGCCTGTTCATCCATCGCTTCCTGCTGCAAGTCACGCAATTGCCCAAGGTTGTCTTCCACCTCACGTACCGCCCGCAAAACCTGGCTACGGTAATGCGCCGAAGCCTCTTCAAACTCGGCTTTGGCCTGGCGCTCATTCGCACTCAACCGCCCGCCATCAAAGATCGGCAGGTTGACCAGCGGCCCCAACGCCCAATACCGATTGGCCGCCGAGAACAAGTTACCGACACCCTGGGTCTGCCCGCCAATCAACCCGGTCAAACTGAAGTCCGGGTACCACGCGGCCTTCGCCACCCCGATGTTCGCGTTGGCGGCAAACACCCGTCGCTCCGCCGCCGCAATATCCGGTCGGCGTTGCAGCAGATGGCTCGGCAGCTGGTGTGGTATTCCCGGCAACGCGATCAGTTGCGTGCTCGGCGGCAGTTGGAATTCGCTGGCGGAGACGCCCACCAACTCCCCAATCGCATGCTCGGTGAGATTGCGCTGGCCACGCACGTCATCCAGCTGCGCCTCGGCTTCAGCCAGCTGGTTCTGTGCGCGGGTCAGGTCGAGTTCCGAGGCGATCTGCCCTTCATACCGGCTGCGGGTCAGTTGCAACGCCTGGCCAAAATCGTCCAGGGAACTGCTGAGGATCCGGCTCTGGGCATCCAGCCCGTTGAGCTGCACGTACAGCGTCGCCAACTGATGCTGCAGGCTCAGGCGTGCCACCGCCAAATCGTCCCCGGAGGCTTGTGCCTGTGCGTCACCCGCTGCCACCTGGTTGCGGATTTTGCCCCACAGATCCAGATCAAAACTCAGCGCAAAACCGGCCGTGTTGCTGTTGTACACCGAAGGCTGGGTATCGCCCCGCAGCGGCCGGCTGTCTGATTGCCGCTGGCGCAACGGTTGTGCGCTGGCGGTGATTTGCGGGAACAACCCGGCATGCAGTTGGCTGGCGTAGGCCTGGGACGCATCGAAATGCGCCAGCGCCGCTGCGAGGTCCGGGTTGGCCTTGAGCAGTTGTTCCTGCAGGTCGTTCAGGCGCTGGTCCTGGTACAGCTGCCACCACTTCGGCGCCAGTTGATCGGACGGTTGCGCGCTGTGCCACGGGCCGTCGCTGGTCTGTTCGCGGTACTTGGCCGGCAGGTCGAGGGTCGGTGCCTTGTAGGTGGGCGCCAGCGAGCAACCGTGCAGTGCCAGCAATACCAGGGCCGCGAGGGGTTTAAGCCTTGGGCGCATGGGCACCTCCGGCGTCGGCCATTTGCACGGCGTCGCCTTCGCGCAACGCATCGGGCGGGTTGTCGACCACGCGGTCGGCGGGTTTCAGGCCCTGGTCGATCACCAAGCGTTCGCCCAGGTCGAGGCCGATGTGGATGTCTTGCAGGTGCACGTGATTCTTTGCATCCAGTACCGCGACCTGGGTGCCTTCGGCGCGGAAGATCAATGCGCTGGCCGGGATGCTCACGCCATGGGTATCGGCCGGGATGGCCAGGGTGGCTTCTGCGTAGTCGCCGGGCAGCAACTTGCCGTCCGGGTTGTCGGCCACGAACTGCGCAAGCAAGGTGCCGGAGCGGCGGTCGATGGCGGTGGAGTCGCCCATCAGCTTCGCGCTGAAGTGTTCGCCGGGATGCTCGGGTACCGTCAGTTGTGCGGCGAGCCCCGGATGAATCACTGCTGCATAGTTCTGCGGCACCGGCACGTAGAGGCGCAGTTGGTGGGTGTCGGCGATGTCGAACAGCTCCGGATCGCTGTCGCTGTCGGCCTTGATCAGTTGGCCGATATCGGTGTTGCGCGCGGTGATCACACCGGCGAACGGTGCGCGGATGGTCTTGTAGTCTTCCAGCGCCGAGAGCCGTGCATAGTCAGCTTCGGCAGCCTGGGCGTTGGCCTTGGCGGCCAGGGCATTCGAGGTTTTTTCATCGGCCTCCTGGCGCGAAACCGAATGGCTGTCCAGCAGGTTTTTCCAGCGGGTGGCGGTGGTTTCCGCCAGGCGTGCATTGGCCTGTTCCTGCACCATGCGAGCGTGGGTTTGCGCCACTTGCTGGTCGAGGTCTGGGCTGTCGATTTCGGCGAGGATTTGCCCAGCCTTGACCTGGCTGCCGATGTCGACTTTCCAGTCTTTCAGGTAACCGCTGACCCGTGCATGAATCGGTGCCTTGCTCCAGGCTTCGAGGTGCGCGGGCAGGCGCAGGGTGTCGCCGGCCGCGTTCTGTTTGGGCTGGAATACCAGCACTTGCGGGACAGCGGCGGTTTCAGTCCAGGCAGTGACGGATTTTTCATGCATCGTACGGGCGTGCAGGCCGTTGGCGACCAACAGGGCGGCCAGTGTCAGGCCGCCGACACCCATGAGCATCAGACGCTTGCGCGAGGGTTTGTGATCAGACGACATGTGGGGTTTCTCCAGCAGCAGCGCGAGTAGGGTGACGACCGTGGACCAGACTGAAGACCACGGGTACAAACAGCAAAGTGGCAGTGGTGGCGAGGATCAGGCCGCCGATCACGGCACGTCCCAGCGGCGCGTTTTGTTCTTCGGACAAGGCCAGCGGCAGCATGCCGATGATCATCGCCAGGGCGGTCATGCACACGGGACGGAAGCGTGTGTAGCCCGCTTCAAGTGCCGCCTTGAGTGCATCGCCATGTTCGGCCAGGCGCTCTCGGCAGAAGCTCACCACCAGGATCGAGTTGGCGGTGGCCACGCCCATACAGAGGATGGCCCCCGTGAGTGCAGGCACCGACAATGAGGTGCCGCTGAGGAACAGCATCCACACGATGCCCGCCAAGGCCGCCGGGAGTGCGGTGATGATCACGAACGGGTCGGTCCAGGACTGGAAGTTGACCACGATCAGCAGGTAGATCAGTACCACTGCACCGAGCAGGCCAAAGCTCAAACCGTTGAACGCCTCATGGAGGGCATCGATCTGCCCGTGCAGGCTGATGGTCGCGCCTTTGGGGCGCATCGGGGCCATGTCGTTCAGCACCTTTTGCACGTCGCTGGCGACGCCGCCGAGGTCGCGGCCTTGCACGTTGGCGTACAGGTCCAGGGTCGGTTCGATGTTGTAGTGGGTCACCACCGCCGGGCTTTGCACGCGGGAGATCGTCGCCACGCCGCCGAGGATCTGCGACTGGCCATCGGCACCGGTCACCGGCAGCGCTTCCAGGGACGGCAGGCTGTCGAGGCGGTATTGCGGCGTTGCAGCCACGATCGAATACGACACGCCGTTGGCCGGGTTGAGCCAGAAGGTCGGCGCCGTTTGCGAACTGCCGGCCAGGGACGCAACCATGCTGTTGGTCACGTCACGCTCGGTAATGCCCAGGCCGTTGGCGCGCATCCGGTCCACGTTGACCTGCAGTGACGGGTAGCCGGTGGACTGCTGGATACGCAGGTCGGCAATGCCCGGTATGTGTTTCAGGCGACGTTCCAGTTCGATGGCGTAGGCGCGGTTTTCTTCATCGCTGCGCCCGGAGATTTTCACGTCCAGCGGTGCCGGCGATCCGAAGTTGAGGATCTGGCTGCTGATGTCTGCCGGGAGGAATGCGAACTGGCTGCCGGGGAAACTTTCGGGCAGCGCTTCGCGCAGTTTTTTCACGTAGTCGGCAGTCGGTGCATGGTCTTTTTTCAGGGTGACCTGGATGTCACCGTCTTGTGGGCCAATGGTGCCGCTGCTGCTGTAGGCCATGTCGATGCCGCTCAGCGGGATGCCGATGTTGTCGACGATGGTGTCCAGCTCGTCTGCCGGAACGATCTCGCGAATCCGCGCTTCAATCCGGTCAAACGCCGCAGCGCTTTCTTCGATCCGCGTACCCAGCGGCAAGCGCACGTGCAGGGCCATGGCGCCGGCGTCGGTGGCCGGGAAGAAGTCCTGGCCCAGGCTTGGCAACAGCAGGAACGAGGCGAGGATGCACGCCAGGAACCCCACGATGAACCGCTTGCGTGCGCCCAGGGCGAGGGTCAGCAGGCTGTGGTAAACGTCCCGCAGGTTGGAGAAGTGACGCTCGAAACCCTGCTGGAAATTCAGCACCGATTGCAGCACGGCGTTGCGTTGGGGTTTGTGCTGGTCGCCCTCGTGGTGGTTGATGAATGCATCTTCCGGGTGATGACCTTCGCCCTGCTCCGGCACATGAGGCTTGAGCAGGAACATCGCCAGGGTCGGTACCAATGTCCGCGAGAGGATGAACGAACTGGCCATGGCGAAAATCACCGCCAGGGCCATCGGGCGGAACAGATAGCCGGCGATGCCTTGCAGCATGAACATCGGCACAAACACGATGCAGATACACAGCAGGGACACGAACGCCGGGCCGACGATTTGCTTGGCGCCGTCGAGGATCGCGTCCTTCACCGCCTTGCCTTGTTCCAGGTGCCAGTTGATGTTTTCGATGGTCACCGTGGCGTCATCCACCAGGATCCCCACCGCCAACGCCAGCCCGCCGAGGGTCATGACGTTGAGGGTTTGACCGGTGGCCGCCAGCAGCGCGATGGCCGAGAGCACTGCCAGGGGAATCGAGGCGGCGATGATGATGGTCGAGCGCCAGCTGCCGAGGAACAGCAGGATCATCGCACTGGTCAGCAGGGCCGCGATGATGCCTTCCTGGGCCACGCTGCCCACCGACTGTTTGACGAACACCGAGGCGTCCCCCAGCAGTGAGGTCTTCAGCGAAGGCGGCAGGGTTTCATTGATGCGCGGCAGCATCTGGCGGATGCCGTCGATGATCGACAGGGTGGAGATGCTGCCGTTTTTCAGGGCTGGCATCAGCACGGCACGGTGGCCGTCGACGCGCACGATATTGGTCTGCGGCGGCGAGCCGTCACGCACGTGGGCCACCTGGCCGATGGTAATGATTGCGCCGTCGACCGTCTTGATCGGCAGGTCGTTGAGCTCATCAATCGCCTTGGGGCTGTTGTTGAGCAAAATCGTGTATTCGTTGGGGCCGAGTTTGGCGGTACCCACGGGGATGATCTGGTTCTGCAAGGCCAGGGCGTTGCCCACGTCTTGCGCCGACAGGCCTTTGGCGGCCAGCGCCTGCGGGTCGAGGTCGAGGGTGATCTGGCGTTGCTTGCCGCCCATCGGGGTTGGCATGGCCAGGCCGGGCAGGGCACTGAGCGGCAGGCGGATGTTGTTCTGCACCAGGTCGCGGATCTTCGCTTCCGACAGGCTGGGGCTGGAGAACGCCATCTGCAGGATCGGCACCGTGGAGGCGCTGTAGTTGAGGATCAGCGGTGGGGTGATGCCCGGTGGCATCTGCTTGAGTACGGTTTGTGACACCGCTGTTACCTGAGCGTTGGCGGTGCGGATATCCACGCCGGGCTGGAAGAAAATCTTCACGATGCCCATGCCGGGTAACGACTGCGATTCAATGTGTTCGATGTCGTTGACGGTGGTACTCAGGGAGCGTTCGTAGGTGTAGATCACGCGACCGGCCATGGCGTCCGGAGACAGGCCGTTGTACTGCCAGACCACCGCGACTACGGGGATGCCAATGTCGGGAAATACGTCGGTGGGGGTACGCAAGGCCGCCATGGGCCCAATGATGCAGATGAAAATTGCCAGCACGATAAACGTGTAGGGCTTGAGCAGTGCGGTCTTTACCAGCCCGAGCATGCCGTAACCTCCAAAGGAGTGGGATTGCAAACGCTCGCAGTCTTGACGGACCCACCTAACACGCACCTTTCAGCCAGGTGAAGGAAGATTTAGTTAACGGCTGAAGATCCTTTCATATGTATTCATTTGTTCAATAATGGTGACAGTACCAAGCTGGATACCGATCGAACGGAAGTCGTTTTGCCCGTTCACTCTTTATCCATTTGGAGTTCTGCCATGTCTCTTAAACCCTTGTTGTTGATCCCGGCCTTGAGTGCGGTCCTGCTGTTGTCGGCGTGCGCCGGCCCGATTCCGAAAGCGGACCCGAGCGAAGCCTGGATCGGCCTGCAAGAAGAGGCTCCCAACGACCTGATGGCCGAGCGGGTAGACGGGAAAAACATTGATGATGGTCGCTACTTCGAAGTGAAACCCGGCGCCCATCGCCTGGATGTCACCTTGTTTGAAGAAGAGGCGGGGGATGACAACCAGCAGGATTGTCGCGGGCATGTTACCTACGGCAACTTCAAGGCCGGCGAGCATTACACCCTGGTGGAATCCAGCCTCGGTACCACGGTACGCGCCGAGTTGAAGGACAGCCACGGCAAGGAATTGGCGCAGACTGAAGACTTCAGCTGCATGCCTGGCTAAGGCGTCAGGCGTGGTGCCCGGCGGGTTTGTGCAGCTTGCCGGGTGCTGCGGGTTTTACTTGAGGGTGATGGTGGCGACGGGTTACGCGCATCACGCCCCAGAGCATGGCGGCGGCGACGGCCAGCCAGCCACAGATCAAAAGCAAAATCGTTGTTGTCAGGCTCATTAAGTGCCTCCTTTCGCCCGGTACAGGGCACACACTGTCTTCTCAATGGACAGTCTAGCTATCCGCAGGTTGCCTGCTATTGACCAATGGTCGTGTGCGTCCAACTTGTTTGCTCTATGGCGGGCCTTTTACTGCGGTACAAGGCTATACCCGCGCTCAAGAGCGTCCTATGATCAGGGCCCACGTCGGCCGTTGATCAAGTGAGTGACGAAGTTGCGGTTTCCCTCGAACATTAAAACCTCCTGGTGGGTCGCAGCCTGTTTCATGGGGCTGGCAGCCTGCTCCTCGCACCCAAAACCCACGAGCATCCCGGGCCTGCCGGAGAGCGTCGAGCTCAAGGGCGTGCCGGCGTTTCGCGGCGAGACTTACCTCGGTGGCCCGGCTGCTCTGGCCAGCATGCTGTCTCAACAAGGCATTGTGATTACACCGGGCTTGCTGGATAAGCCGCTGCATTTGCCGGGCGCCGAGGCAGACCTCGAGCGCAACATGCAGGTGCTGGCCCGTGAATACGGGATGCTGGTGTACCCGCTGGACGAGCAGTTGCCGGCGATGCTGGCGCAGGTCGCGGCCGGGTACCCGGTGATGGCGCGTATCACCCAGGGTTCGACCTTCTGGGCGGGGCCGCGGTATGTCGTGGTGGTGGGCTACAACAAGCAGAAGAGCATGGTGCTGCTGCGGTCGGGGTTGGCGCGTCGCATGCCGATGGACTTCAGCGCCTTTGAGTCGGCATGGAAAGACGGCGGCAAGTGGGCCGTGCTGATTCAGCGGCCTACCCAGTTGCCGGTCAAGGTCGACGCCCAGCGCTGGCAGCAGGCTGCCAGTGCCACGGCCCAGGCGGGCCAGGAACAGGCAGCGGCCCAGGCGGTCAAGACCCTGGCCAGTCAGGCCAAATAAAAAACGGCGCTCAAGGGCGCCGTTTTTTTATGCCGCTGTTTACCTGTCAGCGGGACTCGGTCACCTGGACATTTGCCCGTGGACGGTTCTTCAGGTTCTTGTCAGCCTTGTAGCGCAGCGCCACGTCTGGCACGGAGCCGCTCTTGCCAGTCTCGACCCAGCTGCGGATACGGCTGGCATCGGCAAAGTGGGTGAATTTGCCGAAGGCGTCGAGGATCACCAGCGACACCGGGCGATTGCCCATGCTGGTGACCAGCACCAGGCAGTGGCCGGCCTGGTTGGTGAAGCCGGTCTTGGTCAGCTTGATGTCCCAGTTGGCGCGGTTGATCAAGTGGTCGGTGTTGGAGAAGCCCAGGGTGTAGTTGGGTTTGCGGAACGAGACGGTCTTTTCCTTGGTGGTACTCAACTGGCTGAGCATCGGGTATTTGCGTGCGGCGGCCAGCAGCTTGCTCAGGTCGCGAGCGGTAGACACGTTGTGGATCGACAGGCCGGTAGGTTCAACATAATGGGTGCTGGTCATGCCCAGCGCCTTGGCCTTGGCGTTCATCGCCGCGATAAACGCCGGGTAACCGCCCGGGTAGTGGTGGGCCAGGCTGGCGGCGGCACGGTTTTCCGAAGACATGAGGGCAATCAGCAGCATCTCTTTGCGCGGCATCTCGCTGCCGATCTTGACCCGGGAGAACACGCCTTTCATCTCCGGCGTGTCCTTGATGTTGATGTCGATGTATTCATCCATGTTCTGCTTGGCTTCCAGCACGATCAGGCCGGTCATCAGTTTGCTCACTGAGGCGATCGGCACGATGACATCCGGGTTGCTGGCATAGATGACCTTGTTGGTCTGCAGGTCCACCACCATCGCACTGCCGGAGGCGATGTGCAGGGTGGACATGTCGCGGGGGGCGATCGTGGTTTCGCTTGCGCTCGCGAAGGTGCCTGTAAATGCAAAAAATAGGCTGACAATGGAAAGATGAATTTTCACGCGGATGAACTCGCTAAAAAAGTAGGGATATACCGTTCTGCAACGGAGGTTCTGACAAATAACGTTACATTCTAGAAGTATGGATCAGAAACTGTCGAATGTTCTTCTAGAAACAGATGAAACCCCTTAAAAACAAAGAAAAAAGTACTTTTTATCCGGCCAATAAAAAGCCCTGCGATAAGGCAGGGCTTTTTCAGAGCGGCTGGTTATTAGCTGTGCAGGGTTTCGGCTGCGTACAGGGTATTTTCCAGCAGGCAGGCGCGGGTCATCGGGCCAACGCCACCCGGTACCGGGGTGATCCAGCCGGCACGGGGCAGGGCGGTTTCGTACACCACATCGCCCACCAGCTTGCCGTCGTCCTGGCGGTTGATGCCCACGTCGATCACGATGGCGCCTTCCTTGATCCACTCACCCTTGACCAGGCCCGGCTTGCCGGCGGCAACCACCACCAGGTCGGCGCGGCCAACGTGGCCGGCCAGGTCCTTGGTGAAGCGGTGGGTGACCGTCACGGTGCAGCCGGCCAGCAGCAGTTCCATGGCCATCGGGCGCCCCACGATGTTGGATGCGCCCACGACTACGGCATCCAGGCCGTACAGATCGACGCCGGTGCTTTCCAGCAGGGTCATGATGCCCTTCGGGGTGCACGGGCGCAGCAGCGGGATGCGCTGGGCCAGGCGGCCGACGTTATAAGGGTGGAAACCGTCGACGTCTTTGTCCGGGCGGATGCGTTCGAGCAATTTGGACGCGTCCAGGTGCTCGGGCAACGGCAGCTGCAGCAGGATGCCGTCGATGGCCGGATCGTCATTGAGGCTGTCGATCAGGTCGGTGAGGGCCTGCTGGGTGGTGTCTTCAGCCAAGTCGTAGGCTTTGGAAATAAAGCCGACCTCTTCACAGTCTTTACGCTTGTGCGAGACATAAACCTGAGAGGCAGGATCGCTGCCGACCAGGATCACCGCGAGGCCCGGCGTGCGCAGGCCTTGTTGGCTGCGCTCGGCGACTCGTTTGGCGATCTGCTGGCGCAGGCTGGCGGCGATTGATTTGCCGTCGATAAGTTGTGCAGTCATTACGCGTGATTAACCATCGAGAGGGGGAAGAAAAGTGCGCGCATTCTCGCATGCCATGGCGTGAGGGCAAAGGCGCTTGGTCTGCAAATTCCCCTAACCCCTTAAATAAAATGAATTTTTTATAAAAAGGATTTGACGGGTTTCGGGTGCATCTATACTATTCGTCGCACTTGTCGGGCACAGCCTAGCACTGGTTAGTTTGTAATCCTCCAAGAGTACAGATTAATAAGGCGCCCGTAGCTCAGCTGGATAGAGCATCCGCCTTCTAAGCGGATGGTCGCAGGTTCGAGTCCTGCCGGGTGCGCCATTAGGCAGCTTTGGCACAAGTAGCGCAATATGGTGGGCGTAGCTCAGTTGGTAGAGCACGGGATTGTGACTCCCGTTGTCGAGGGTTCGATCCCCTTCGTCCACCCCATATTCAAAGGGCGCCAGATTAACAGTCTGGCGCCTTTGCTTTAAGAGCTTCATGCGGATGTGGTGGAATTGGTAGACACACTGGATTTAGGTTCCAGCGCCGCGAGGCGTAAGAGTTCGAGTCTCTTCATCCGCACCAAATAAGTTTCGTGAAGGCCTGCTGGTCGTCGCGAGGCTCAACAAATAGCCGTTTTGACAGGCTTTTTGGTCACGCAATATGGTGGGCGTAGCTCAGTTGGTAGAGCACGGGATTGTGACTCCCGTTGTCGAGGGTTCGATCCCCTTCGTCCACCCCATATTTCGAAAGGCGCCAGATTAATAGTCTGGCGCCTTTTTTGTTTCAGCGGTTTGAAGTTTCAACGCGGTCGCAGGTGCTGGGCTGCAAGGGCAGGGCGTTTCGTCGTATTTATGTTGCTCGATGATGCCGCGCTGCCCGCCGGCCTTGCTCGCAGGGTCGGTTGTCAGGGAGATGATCGGCAACCGCTTCTATATATAGAAGGGTTGGCGCAGAGCCCTGGCGTGATGGGATGTATTTGCTACCGGGGCGAGGTGCATTCGTGCATTCGCACCTATAAATTGCCTGCTGCTTTTTTACCCGTTTTCAGTAGGGTGACTTCTTGAGTTTGACCCACTAGAATGCATGCCCTTGATTCTGGGGTCGGAAACGGCCGGCTAACGTCTGTGCAACGAGGAATATCCATGCAAGTTTCTGTTGAAAATACTTCTGCTCTTGAGCGCCGCATGAGCATCACCGTGCCGGCTGAGCGCATCGAGACTCAGGTCAACAAGCGTCTGCAGCAGACTGCCCAAAAGGCCAAGATTGCCGGCTTCCGTCCGGGCAAAGTGCCAATGAGCGTGATTCGCCAGCGTTATGAAGCTGATGCGCGCCAGGAAGCAGTAGGCGACGTCATCCAGTCTTCCTTCTACGAAGCTGTGGTTGAGCAGAAGCTGAACCCGGCCGGCGCTCCTTCGGTTGAGCCGAAAGTGCTGGAAAAAGGCAAGGACCTGGAATACATCGCAACCTTCGAAGTGTTCCCGGAGTTCACCGTTGCCGGTTTCGAATCCATCGCTATCGAGCGCCTGAGCGCTGAAGTGGCTGATTCGGACCTGGACAACATGCTGGAAATCCTGCGCAAGCAGAACACCCGTTTTGAAGTGGCCGATCGTGCCGCCCAGAACGAAGACCAGTTGAACATCGATTTCGTTGGCAAGGTAGACGGCGAAGCATTCGCTGGCGGCTCCGCCAAGGGCACTCAGCTGGTGCTGGGTTCCAACCGCATGATCCCTGGTTTTGAAGACGGCCTGGTTGGCGCTAAAGCCGGCGAAGAGCGCGTTCTGAACCTGACTTTCCCGGCTGACTATCAGAACCTGGACCTGGCTGGCAAAACCGCCGAGTTCACCGTGACCGTCAACACCGTTTCCGAGCCTAAGCTGCCAGAACTGAACGAAGAATTCTTCAACCAGTTCGGCATCAAGGAAACCGGTATCGAAGGTTTCCGCACCGAAGTTCGCAAGAACATGGAGCGTGAACTGCGTCAGGCCATCAAATCCAAGGTCAAGAACCAGGTGATGGACGGTCTGCTGGCTGCCAACCCGATCGAAGTGCCTAAGGCCCTGCTGTCCAACGAAGTTGACCGTCTGCGCGTGCAGGCTGTTCAGCAGTTCGGTGGCAACATCAAGCCTGACCAACTGCCGGCCGAGCTGTTCGAAGAACAAGCCAAGCGCCGCGTTGTACTGGGTCTGATCGTGGCTGAAGTGGTCAAGCAATTCGACCTCAAGCCTGACGAAACCCGCGTTCGCGAAATGATCCAGGAAATGGCTTCGGCCTACCAGGAGCCTGAGGCTGTTGTGTCCTGGTACTACAAGAACGACCAGCAGCTGAACGAAGTGCGTTCGGTTGTGCTGGAAGAGCAAGTTGTGGATACTGTTCTGCAGAAGGCTAAGGTGACCGATAAAGCGGTCTCTTACGAAGAAGCAGTCAAGCCGGCTGAAGCAGCACAAGCCGACTGATCGCTCAACTCGTTTGAAAATACACCCATAAGCCAGCCTCGCGCTGGCTTATGCGTATTCAAGACATGACTATTTGGGAGTAACTGCAGAGCATGTTCCGTAATTCGTATATTCAGCAGAACTCTGATATCCAGGCCGCTGGCGGCCTGGTCCCGATGGTTGTCGAGCAATCTGCTCGTGGCGAACGCGCCTATGACATCTACTCGCGCCTGCTCAAGGAGCGAGTGATCTTTCTGGTTGGTCCGGTAGAGGACTACATGGCCAACCTGATCTGTGCGCAGCTGCTGTTCCTTGAAGCGGAAAACCCGGACAAGGACATCCATCTCTACATCAACTCCCCGGGCGGCTCGGTAACGGCTGGCATGTCGATCTACGACACCATGCAGTTCATCAAGCCGAACGTATCGACCACCTGTATCGGTCAGGCGTGCAGCATGGGTGCTTTCCTGCTGACCGCTGGTGCTGAGGGCAAGCGTTACTGCCTGCCGAACTCACGCGTGATGATTCACCAGCCACTGGGCGGTTTCCAGGGCCAGGCATCGGACATCGAAATCCATGCCAAGGAAATCCTCTTCATTCGTGAGCGTCTCAACACGCTGATGGCCAAACATAGCGGGCACACCCTGGAAGAGATCGAGCGCGACACCAACCGTGACAATTTCATGAGCGCCGAAGCCGCACGTGAATACGGGTTGATCGACGCAGTGATCGAAAAGCGCCCCGCTTAATATAAGCAGCTCAAAATAGGGCTGGTCGGCAGGTCCGACCACCAGTGGGCTTGAAAAAGCCCTCAATAGCCTTCATCTTGTGTTGCAAGCCTATCGGATTTGGATCGAACGAATGACTGACACCCGCAACGGCGAGGACAACGGCAAGCTGCTCTATTGCTCCTTCTGTGGCAAAAGCCAGCATGAAGTACGCAAGTTGATTGCCGGCCCCTCGGTGTTTATCTGCGACGAGTGCGTCGACCTGTGCAATGACATCATCCGTGAGGAGGTGCAGGAAGCCCAGGCCGAAAGCAGCGCGCATAAATTGCCTTCGCCTAAAGAAATCAGCGGCATCCTTGATCAGTATGTGATTGGTCAAGAGCGTGCAAAGAAGGTTCTGGCCGTAGCGGTGTACAACCACTACAAGCGTCTGAACCAGCGTGACAAGAAAAGTGACGATGTCGAGCTCGGCAAAAGTAACATCTTGCTGATCGGTCCTACAGGTTCGGGTAAAACCCTGCTTGCAGAAACCCTGGCTCGCCTGCTGAACGTTCCCTTCACCATCGCCGACGCAACCACGCTTACCGAGGCCGGTTACGTAGGTGAAGACGTCGAGAACATCATTCAGAAGCTGCTGCAGAAATGCGATTACGACGTGGAAAAGGCCCAGATGGGGATTGTCTACATCGATGAAATCGACAAGATTTCGCGCAAATCCGACAACCCGTCGATCACCCGGGACGTTTCCGGTGAAGGCGTGCAGCAAGCGCTGTTGAAGCTGATCGAAGGTACTGTTGCTTCCGTACCGCCACAAGGCGGCCGCAAGCATCCACAGCAGGAATTCCTTCAGGTTGATACGCGCAACATCCTGTTCATCTGTGGCGGTGCGTTCTCCGGTCTGGAAAAGGTTATTCAAAACCGTTCCACCCGTGGTGGCATTGGCTTCAGTGCAGAAGTACGCAGCAAGGAAGAAGGCAAGAAGGTCGGTGAATCCCTGCGTGAAGTCGAGCCTGACGATTTGGTCAAGTTTGGTCTGATCCCTGAATTCGTTGGCCGTCTGCCGGTCCTGGCGACGTTGGACGAGCTGGATGAGGCTGCGTTGATGCAGATCCTCACCGAGCCGAAAAACGCCCTGACCAAGCAATACGCCAAGTTGTTCGAGATGGAAGGTGTGGACCTCGAGTTCCGTGCTGACGCGCTCAAATCGGTGGCCAAGCGGGCACTGGAGCGCAAGACCGGCGCCCGTGGTTTGCGCTCGATCCTCGAAGGCGTACTGCTCGACACCATGTACGAAATCCCCTCGCAGTCCGAGGTGAGTAAAGTGGTGATCGACGAAAGCGTTATAGAAGGCAAGTCCAAGCCACTGTATATCTACGAAAACAGTGAGCCGGCTGCCAAGGCTGCGCCAGACGCGTAAGCGTTGCACCGCCGAGCTGTACAAAATAAAGGGGCCTTCAGGGGCCCCTTTGTTTTTACTGCGTTTAACTGATGCCATTACGCTTGTTTTTTTTGCAGGCAGCCCCCATCTTGGTTTCAAGCTTACTTTCATCTGTCATAGAGGCGAAATCATGAAGACAACCATCGAATTGCCTCTCCTGCCGTTGCGTGATGTCGTCGTCTATCCGCACATGGTTATCCCGCTGTTCGTGGGGCGCGAGAAGTCTATCGAAGCCCTCGAGGCCGCGATGACGGGCGACAAGCAGATCCTGCTGCTGGCCCAGAGAAATCCTGCTGACGATGATCCGGGCGAAGATGCCCTGTATCGCGTTGGTACCGTTGCAACTGTCCTGCAACTGCTCAAGCTGCCTGATGGCACCGTCAAGGTGCTGGTGGAAGGTGAGCAGCGCGGTGCGGTCGAACGCTTCATGGAAGTGGACGGCCATCTGCGTGCCGAAGTGGCGCTGATCGACGAAGTCGACGCCCCTGAGCGCGAATCTGAAGTGTTTGTTCGCAGCCTGCTGTCCCAGTTCGAGCAATACGTGCAACTGGGCAAGAAAGTCCCTGCAGAAGTCCTCTCTTCCCTCAACAGCATTGATGAGCCAAGCCGCCTGGTCGACACCATGGCTGCGCACATGGCGCTGAAGATCGAGCAGAAGCAGGACATTCTCGAAATCATCGATTTGTCTGCCCGGGTCGAACACGTCCTGGCGCTGCTGGATGCCGAAATCGACCTGCTGCAGGTTGAGAAGCGCATCCGTGGCCGTGTCAAAAAGCAAATGGAGCGCAGCCAGCGCGAGTACTACCTGAATGAGCAGATGAAGGCCATTCAGAAAGAGCTGGGTGACAGCGAGGAAGGCCATAACGAAATCGAAGAGCTGAAAAAGCGCATCGATGCCGCCGGCCTGCCGAAAGACGCCTTGACCAAAGCCACTGCCGAGCTGAACAAGCTCAAGCAAATGTCACCGATGTCGGCCGAAGCCACTGTGGTTCGTTCCTATATCGACTGGCTGGTGCAGGTGCCGTGGAAGGCCCAGACCAAAGTGCGTCTGGACCTGGCCCGTGCCGAAGACATCCTGGATGCCGATCACTACGGCCTCGAAGAAGTCAAAGAACGCATTCTCGAATACCTCGCCGTGCAAAAGCGCGTGAAGAAGATTCGCGGTCCGGTTTTGTGCCTGGTCGGTCCTCCTGGTGTGGGTAAAACCTCCCTGGCGGAGTCGATTGCCCACGCAACCAACCGTAAATTTGTGCGCATGGCCTTGGGTGGTGTGCGTGATGAAGCGGAAATTCGTGGTCATCGCCGGACTTACATCGGTTCGATGCCCGGAAGATTGATTCAAAAGATGACAAAGGTGGGTGTGCGCAACCCGCTGTTCCTGCTCGATGAAATCGACAAGATGGGCAGCGACATGCGTGGCGATCCGGCCTCTGCATTGCTGGAAGTGCTCGACCCCGAGCAGAACCACAATTTCAACGACCATTATCTGGAAGTCGACTACGACCTGTCCGATGTAATGTTCCTGTGCACCTCCAACTCGATGAATATTCCGCCAGCCCTGCTGGACCGGATGGAGGTGATTCGTCTGCCGGGTTACACCGAGGACGAGAAGATCAACATCGCCGTCAAATACCTCTCGCCCAAGCAGATTGCGGCCAACGGCCTGAAAAAAGGCGAGATCGAATTTGATGCCGACGCCATCCGCGACATCATTCGTTTCTACACCCGCGAGGCCGGTGTACGCGGCCTTGAGCGTCAACTGGCGAAGATCTGCCGCAAGGCGGTGAAGGAACATGCGCTGGAAAAACGCTTCTCGGTGAAGGTCACTGCCGACCTGCTGGAACACTTCCTGGGCGTGCGTAAATTCCGTTACGGCCTGGCTGAGCAGCAGGACCAGGTGGGTCAGGTCACAGGCCTGGCGTGGACCCAGGTGGGCGGCGAATTGCTGACCATCGAGGCCGCGGTTATCCCGGGCAAGGGGCAATTGATCAAGACCGGTTCCCTGGGTGACGTGATGGTCGAATCCATCACTGCCGCGCAGACCGTGGTGCGCAGCCGCGCCAAGAGCCTGGGGATCCCCCTGGACTTCCACGAGAAGCACGACACTCACATCCACATGCCGGAAGGGGCGACCCCGAAAGACGGCCCTAGCGCTGGCGTAGGCATGTGCACGGCACTGGTATCAGCCCTGACCGGCATTCCGGTGCGCGCCGATGTGGCCATGACCGGGGAAATTACCCTGCGTGGCCAGGTACTGGCCATTGGTGGCCTCAAAGAGAAATTGCTGGCTGCACACCGTGGTGGTATCAAGACCGTGATCATTCCTGAAGAGAATGTTCGCGACTTGAAGGAGATTCCTGACAATATCAAGCAGGATCTGCAGATTAAACCGGTTAAATGGATTGACGAGGTCCTGCAAATTGCGCTGCAATACGCGCCGGAGCCCTTGCCAGATGTGGCTCCGGAGATAGTCGCGAAGGACGAAAAACGCGAGACTGACTCTAAGGAAAGAATTAGCACGCATTAATACGTTTAAGCCTGGGGGCTTCCTTGACAGCTTTTTAGAGCCCTTGTTATAAAGCGGCTCTTAAGTGTCTGTAGGCCATTCAGCACTGGTTTTTGCTTTCACCAAAAAACTTAGAATCATACTCAATAGATATAAGGGGACTTAGAGTGAACAAGTCGGAACTGATTGATGCTATCGCTGCATCTGCTGATATCCCGAAAGCCGCTGCTGGCCGTGCGCTGGACGCAGTAATCGAATCCGTCACTGGCGCTCTCAAGGCCGGCGACTCTGTGGTACTGGTTGGTTTCGGTACTTTCTCTGTGACCGATCGTCCAGCTCGCACTGGCCGTAACCCACAGACTGGCAAGGCTCTGCAAATCGCCGCTGCCAAAAAACCAGGTTTCAAAGCCGGTAAAGCCCTGAAAGAAGCCGTTAACTAAGCTTCGTTCAAGCCTTACCCATCCGGGTCGGACGCAGGTCTGACCTGGCAGCGGAGCGGCAGCTGACCCAAGTATCCATCGGGTCGCCACGCCGGGGGTGTGGGTTCAAACCCCCGTCCGCTCCGCCAGTTACGAGAAGGCGCATCCTCGGATGCGCCTTTCTTCTATCCGGACTCTACCCACGCTCCACGGTTGCCTAATTTTGAAGTTCAACCGTTTCTGGGGGACGCATGCTGCAGAATATCAGGGACAATTCACAAGGCTGGATTGCCAAGACCATTATCGGGATCATCGTCGCATTGATGGCGTTCACCGGTATCGAGGCTATTTTTCAGGCTTCGACCAACAACAAGCAGGACGTGGCCAAGGTCAACGGTGAAGAAATCACCCAAAGCGAACTGGGCCAGGCCGTCGACATGCAACGTCGTCAGCTGATGCAACAGCTGGGCAAGGACTTCGATGCTTCCTTGCTGGACGAAAAACTGCTGCGCGACGCCGCCCTCAAAGGCCTGATCGATCGCAAGCTGCTGCTGCAAGGCGCGGCCGATTCGAAATTCGCTTTCTCCGAAGCTGCGCTGGATCAAGTGATCCTGCAGACACCGGAATTCCAGGTGGATGGCCAGTTCAACGCCGAGCGTTTCGACCAGGTGATCCGTCAGCTGGGCTACAGCCGTATGCAATTCCGTCAGATGCTGAGCCAGGAAATGCTGATCGGGCAGGTTCGTGCAGGCATTGCCGGCAGCGGTTTTGTGACTGATGCCGAAGTGCTGGCTTTTGCCCGTCTGGAAAAACAGACCCGCGATTTCGCCACTGTCAGCGTCAAGGCTGATCCGGCGGCGGTGAAACTCACCGACGACGAGGTCAAGGCTTACTACGACCAGCACGCCAAAGAGTTCATGACCCCGGACCAGGTGGTCATCGACTATCTGGAGCTGAAGAAGGCTTCCTTCTTTGACCAGGTCGCGGTCAAGGACGATGAGCTGCAAGCCCTCTATCAGAAAGAAACCGCCAACCTCGCTGAACAGCGTCGTGCGGCGCACATCCTGATTGAAGTCAACGACAAGACAACGGACGAGCAGGCCAAGGCCAAGATCGAAGAGATCCAGGCACGTCTGGCCAAGGGCGAGAAGTTTGAAGCCCTGGCGAAAGAGTTCTCCCAGGATCCGGGTTCGGCGAACAACGGCGGTGACCTCGGCTTCGCGGGTCCTGGCGTCTACGACCCGGCCTTCGAAACAGCGCTGTATGCGTTGAACAAGGACCAGGTCTCGGCACCGGTGCGTTCAAGCTTCGGCTGGCACCTGATCAAGCTGTTGGGCGTTGAAGCACCGGAAGTGCCATCGTTCGCCAGCCTGAAAGACAAGCTGACCCGCGAGCTCAAGACCCAACAGGTTGAACAGCGTTTCGTCGATGCAACCAAACAGCTGGAAGACGCTGCATTCGAAGCTTCCGACCTGGCCCAGCCGGCGTCGGACCTGAAGCTGACCGTGCACACCTCTGCGCCGTTTGGCCGTGAAGGTGGCGAAGGTATCGCGGCAAACCGTGCCGTGGTGACCGCTGCATTCAGCCCTGAAGTACTGGATGAAGGTGCCAACAGCACCGCCATCGAGCTGGATCCGGAAACCATCGTGGTGCTGCGTGCCAAAGAGCACTTGAAGCCTACCCAGCTGCCGCTGGAAAGCGTTGCCACTGCCATCCGCGCCCAGTTGACCAAGGAGCGCGCAAGCGCTGCGGCGAAGACTCACGCGGACGAGCTGATTGCCAGCCTGCGTGATGGCAAGACACCGCTCAACCAGCCGGTTGATGGCCAGGCCTGGAAAGTCACCGAAGCGGCCACCCGTGGCCAGGAAGGCGTCGAGCCAGCGGTGCTGCAAGCCCTGTTCCGCATGCCAAAGCCTGCGGCCAAGGACAAGCCGACCTTCACCAGCGTGACCCTGCCAGACGGTAGCCTGATGATCGTGCGCTTGAACGCGGTCAACGAAGCGGCTGCACCGACCGATGACGAGAAGGCTCAGTACCGCCGCTTCCTCGCGTCCCGTGTCGGCCAGCAAGACTTCGCCGCCTATCGCAAGCAGTTGGAAACCAAGGCTGAGATCAAGAAGTTCTGATCTCGTTACCGCCTGAATAAAAAGACCCCGGCCTGAAGAGGCCGGGGTCTTTTTTTTACGTAGTATTCAGATACGTAACCCAGGAGGCCAAACAGTGAGCAAACGGATTTATATCAGCGGGGCTTCGGGCGCAGGCGTGAGCACGTTGGGCGGCGCCTTGGCTGACAGGCTTAACCTGCCGCATGTGGATGTCGATGATTACTACTGGTACCCAACGGATCCTCCCTTTGAGAAATCACGCCCCCCTGAAGAACGGGTCGCGCTGTTGACTCAAGCGCTGGCAGACGGCCCTTGGGTGCTGTCCGGATCAATGGACGGCTGGGGCGCCGAGGTGATTCAAGATGCGGACCTGGTGGTGTTCGTCGATACGCCAACGGCACTGCGAATAGAGCGCTTGAAGTCGCGCGAGTCGCAACGGTTCGGCATGCGGATCTTGCCGGGCGGGGATATGCACGAGAACTATCAGAAGTTTCTCATATGGGCCGAGAGCTATGAGGCGGGCAACCGGGCCGGGCGCAGCCGGCCCAGGCATGAGCGGTGGCTCAAGCAACTGACGACACCGGCCATTCGATTAAACGGGGAAATCGCGGTCGCCGAGAGTGTGACAAAGGTCGTCGCCGCGATTTCCGGTTTGACTCAACAGCCGTCAACCCACGATTGAGTCAGCGCGCAAACTTGAGCTTGCCCCAACTCAGGCCAATCACTGCGGCGAGGGACGACGCCGTCAGCACACTCAGCTTGGCGGCCGACAGTAGCGTCGGGTCGGAGAAGGCCAGCGACGAGATGAAGATCGACATGGTGAAACCAATTCCCGCCAGCAGGCCCACCAGGGCGACGCCGTTCCAGGTCACGCCCTCCGGCAATTGGCAGATGTTCAGTTTCACCAGCGCCACGCTCGCCAGCATCACACCCAGCGGCTTGCCGAGCACCAGCGCCAGTATCACGCCCATGAACACGCCGTGGGGCAGCGGGTCGTCCAGGTTGAAACCCTGCAGGCTCACCCCTGCGTTCGCCAGGGCAAACAGTGGCATGACGCCAAAGGCGACCCACGGGTGCAAGCCCGCTTGAATACGTTGCACCGGCGGCAGCATTTCCCGCTGGGCCTGTCTCAGTTGCTTTAATGGTTTGGCGACTTGATGGGCACTTTCAGCCGATTGCGAAAGCCGCTCCATCAGCTCGTTGAACGTGCGCCCGATGGTGTCCAGAGGGCGTTCCCGGGTGGGCCTGGACGTGACGGGCGTCATCAGGCCCAGCATCACGCCGGCGAGCGTAGGATGCACACCGGTCTTGAGCAGGCCAAACCAGACAATCGCCCCCGGCAGCAGGTACACAACCGCCTTGCCAATTCCCATCCGCTGAAAAATCAGCACCAGCGCCAGCCCGCAGGCCGCAATCACCAGGCCCATGTAGTCCAGGCTGGCGGTATAGAAAATCGCGATGATCAGGATGGCGACGATGTCATCAATGATCGCCAGTGCCAGCAGCAGGATGCGCACGCCGGCGGGGATGGATTTACCCAACAGCGCCAGCACACCCACGGCGAATGCGATGTCGGTGGCAGTGGGTACCGCCCAACCGCTGGCCGCTACGGTGCCATGGTTGAGCAGAGTGTAAATCAGCGCCGGCATCAGCACGCCACCCAGCGCAGCACCCAGGGGCAAGGTGGCCAGTTTCAGGTTGGCGAGCGCGCCGTCCCTGATCTCCTGTCGAATTTCGGCGCCCACCACCAGGAAGAAGATGGTCATCAGCCCGTCGTTCACCAGGAAGTGCAATGAGCGCGAGACGGTGAAGTCCCCCAGCCCGATGGTGAGTGGGGTGTTCCAGAAGTGTTCGTAGGAATCGGCGACGGGGCTGTTGGCCCAGATCAGCGCGATGATCGCCGCCAGCAGCAACACGATGCCACTGACCGCTTCGATGCGTGAAAACCGTTCCAGCGCAGACAGCGCGCCTTCAACCAAAACCTGGGGGCGAGGAATAGCAGGGTGTTTATCAGGCACGACAAGTCTCCATTGGCGGCCCGACCAATGCTTATCCTTTAACCTGCGCTGTAGCGTATGCAGCAGCGCACCCGGTGCGATCATAAGAGTTAAGAAACATCACGTCACGTTTCTGTTTAAACATCGCTTAAACGAAGTGTCGCCAGCAGGGCCAGTACGACCAATGCGACGACGGCCCATGGAAACGACGTCACGCCCCAACCCTGCAGCAACATGCCGCCCAGCAGCCCGCCACCGGCGATGCCCAGGTTCCACACGGTGACCAGCATCGACTGCGCCGCATCGGCTGAATCCCCGGCCGACTTGGCCAGCGCCGTCTGCAGCAATGCGGGCAGTCCGCCAAACGCCAGCCCCCACAACGCCACCGTGGTGTAGATGACGGCCGCCGAGGTGATCCAGAACGCCAGTGCCAGGGCCGACAACGCGAACATCCCGCAACTGATCACCAGTAAGGCGCGCAGCCGCTGATCAATCAGCGCACCCACAATCCAGATGCCCAGCAGCGCTGCCAGGCCAAATACCAGCAACACTTGGTCGATGTCTGCGGCCAGTCCGGCGGGCACCAGGAACGGCGCGATATAGGTGTAGAGAATGTTGTGGGCCAGCACGTAGGTGAAGGTCACAAACAGCACCGGACGAATCCCCGGCAATGCCAATACCTGGCGCAGCCCCAGGCGTTTTTCCGCTCGCTGCCCGGCAAAGTCCGGAACCTGCCAGCGCACCCACGCCAGCAGCAGTACCGTAAGGCCGCTCATGATCGCGAAGCTCAGGCGCCAGCCCACCGTGGTGCCCAGGAATGTCCCGGCAGGCACGCCCAGTGACAACGCCAGTGGCGCGCCAAGCATGGCCACGGCAATCGCCCTCCCTTGCAGGTGCGGTGCAACCATGCGGCTGGCGTAACCGGCCAGCAGCGCCCAGAGCAACCCCGCGAACACCCCGGCGAAGAACCTGGCCACCAGGGTCAACAGGTAGTCGCTGGAGAACGCCGTTACGCTGTTGACCAATGCAAACCCGCCGATGGCAATCATCAGTAACGGCCGCCGGCGCCAGCCACGGGTGGCGATGGTCAGGGGAATGGCCGCCAGCAACGAGCCGAGGGCGTAGAGGGTTACCAACTGGCCCACCAGGGCGTCGGGCACTCCAAGACCGGCGCCCATTTGCGGCAGCAGGCCCGCCGGCATGGCCTCGGTGAGGATGGTGATAAAGCCGGCGGTTGCCAGTGCCAGCAAGCCGCCCAGGGGCAGTCGCTCACGGCTCGCCGCAAGGCTCGGGGAAGATAAGGCGCTGTCGCTCATGTTTCGTGGCTCCGGGTTTCAGACGAAAGGGCAGGGAGCCAGAGTAGGGTGCTGCGCGGTGGAGAAAAACAGGCTAAGGTTCCGAACTTATCGGACGCCAACGTCCGCAATCCTCGGGAGCGAGACGATGGACAGCCTCGGCAGTATTTCAGTGTTTGTGCAGGTGGCGGAAACCCGCAGCTTTACCGAGGCCGGGCGCCTGCTGGGGGTGTCGTCCTCGGCGATTGGCAAAAGCATTGCGCGCATCGAAGAGCGCCTGGGTGTGCGGCTGTTCCATCGCAGCACCCGCAGCATCACGTTGACCAGCGAGGGCGCGCTGTTTCTGGAACGTTCCCGGCGCATCCTGGCCGAGGTCGAGGCTGCAGAACAGGAGCTGAGCCAGGCATCCGCCACGCCCCGGGGCAAGCTGCGCATTAGTCTGCCGCAAGTGCGCGGGCTGTTGATGCCGGTGCTCACCGATTTCATGCGGGCCTACCCCGAGATCGAGCTGGACGTGGACTTCTCCGACCGCATGGTGGACGTGATCGAAGAAGGTTTCGACGCTGTGATTCGCACCGGCAAGCCCGAGGATTCACGCTTGATGGCACGCCACCTCGGGAATTACCGCCTGGTGCTGGTGGCTTCCCCCGAGTACCTGCGCCTGCACGGAACGCCGCGTCAGCCCCGGGACTTGAACAACCACGCCTGCCTGCGCCACAAGTTCTGCGCCACCGGCAAGCTGGAAGCCTGGCCGCTGCGCCCGGAGCCGGGCATGCCGGAGCCGGTCCTGCGTGCACCACTGGTCTCCACCACCATCGAATCGCTGATGCACGTGGCCCACGAAGGCCTGGGGATTGCCTGCCTGCCGGACTTTATGGTCCGGGAGTCGGTGGAGCAGGGCCGGCTGCAACGGGTGCTGGACTATTACCTGGAACACAGCGGCAGCTTCTGGATGCTCTGGCCATCAAGTCGCCATGCCTCGGCGAAACTGCGCGTGTTTATCGACCATATGGGCGAGCGGCTTTTTCCTGCAGACACCGTCCCGTAAGGCTGTGACGTTTTACCGACAGGAATTCGCGCGCCAAGGCCACGTTCTGTTGCACAATACCGCCCTGACTGTTTTCCTCAGGATTTTCGATGTCGACATCATTTCACTTGCGTAGCCTCGGGTTGGCGCTGGTGCTGGCGGGCGCTGCGGGCTGCTCGTCACCCAAGACCGCTATTTATGAACATGAGAATTTCGACGACTCCGGTACGTTTTCCCGTGATTACCCGGTCAGTGACACCGCGGCCTGTGAAGCGGCGCGGCGTGCGCTGTTGAGCCAGGGTTACATCATCACCAGCAGCGATCCGAAGCTGGTGGTGGGTAACAAGAGTTTCCAGCAGACCGGCGAGACTCACCTGCAAATCAGTTTCAACGTGGTGTGTGCCGACGATGGCAGCGGTGATCATCACTCGACGATGTTCGCCAACGCCTTGCAGGACCGCTATGCGCTGAAGAAGGTCAACAACTCCGCCAGCCTCGGCGTGGGTGTGTTGGGCTCGGTGTCGATGCCGATTGGCTCCACCGACGACTCCATGGTCAAGGTGGCCAGCGAGACCGTGTCTGCGCCGAAATTTTATGAGCGTTATTTCGCGCTGGTGGACGTTTTCCTGCCCCAGGAAGTGAAAAAGGCTGCGCATATTCCAGAGAAGCCCAAGGCTGACCTGGGCATCCCGGAACCCAAGGCAGCTCCGGCGGCTGACAAGGTCGAGGCGCCTAAAGAAGCGCCGAAAGAAGTGCCCGCCACACCGGCAGCCCCGGTGACGCCAGCGGTAGAGCCTGCGGCATCGGAGCCGGTTGCACCGCCGGCAGAACCCGCGCCGATTGCTCCCAAGGAAACCCCGGCACCTGCGCCGCAGGCTACCCAGCCGACGCTGCCGGCGCCGACCGAAGCGATTCCGCCCCTGCCGACGCCTGTGCAGTAACTACACCGCTACGGGGTTGGCCTTGTCGACGTTGATCCCGTAGCGGCTGATCGCCTCCGCCACCCTGGCGCGACTGATCAGGCCGTCGTCCGCCAGCGCCTTCAGGGCCGCCAGCGCGATGAAGTAGCGGTCCACCTCAAAAAACTCACGCAAGGTTTCGCGGGTATCCGATTGCCCGAAGCCATCAGTGCCCAGCGCCACAAAGCGCCGGCCCGGCACGAACGGGCGGATCTGGTCAGCAAGGATCTTCATGTAATCGGTGGCGACCACCACGGGGCCAGCCTGGCCCTCAAGGCACTGCTCGACATAGCTGGTACGCGGTTCGCTCTCCGGGTGCAGCAGGTTCCAGCGTTCCACGGCATGGCCTTCACGGCGCAGCTCGGTCAGGCTGGTGACACTCCACACATCGCTGGCCACGGCAAAGTCATCGCGCAGCAAGTCAGCGGCGGCGATCACTTCCCGCAGGATCGAACCGCTGCCCATCAATTGCACCCTTGGTTGTGCGGCGTCCTCAGCCGCCTGTAACCGATACATGCCCTTGAGAATCCCGTCCTCGACGCCTTCGGGCATTGCCGGGTGCGGGTAGTTTTCGTTGAGCAGGGTGATGTAGTAGTAAATGTCCTCTTGCTCGACGTACATCCGGCGCATGCCCTCGCGAATGATTACCGCCAGCTCGAAGGCAAAGGTCGGGTCATAGGAAATGCAGCACGGAATCACCGACGACAGCACATGGCTGTGGCCATCGTCATGCTGCAGGCCTTCACCCATCAGCGTCGTGCGCCCGGCGGTCGCCCCCAGCAGGAAGCCCCGCGCCCGTGCATCGCCTGCGGCCCAGGCCAGGTCGCCGACCCGCTGGAAGCCGAACATCGAATAGAAGATGTAGAACGGCACGGTCATCACGCCGTGGTTGGCGTAGGAGGTGCTCGCCGCGATCCACGAGGAAATGGCGCCGGATTCATTCAGGCCTTCCTGCATGATCTGTCCGTCCTTGCTCTCCTTGTAGTAGGAAAGCTGGCCGGCATCCTGTGGGGTGTAGAGCTGGCCGACGGCGGAGTGAATGCCGATCTGGCGGAACAGGCTTTCCATGCCGAAGGTGCGGGACTCGTCTGGCACGATGGGCACGATCAGTTTGCCCAGGTTCGGGTCCTTGAGCAGCGTGCCGAGGATGCGCACAAAGGCCATGGTGGTGGAGATAGCGCGTTCGCCGGTGTCCTTGAGCTGGGTGGCGAAGGCGTCCAGTTCCGGGATCTTCAACGACTCGACCGCGCTGTGGCGGGCCGGTACGTAACCGCCTAATGATTGACGGCGGGCGGCGAAATAGCGGGCTTCTTCGCTGTCGGCGGCGGGCTTGAGGTAGGGGATTTCGGCGAGTTGATCGTCGGCCACTTCCAGCCCGAAGCGATCGCGGAAGGCCTTGACGGCCTCCGCGCCCATCTTTTTCAGTTGGTGGTTGATGTTCTGTCCTTCGCCGGCTTCGCCCATGCCGAAGCCCTTGACGGTTTTTGCCAGGATCACCGTCGGCTGCCCGCTGTGGCGCACGGCGGCGGCATAGGCGTTGTAGACCTTGTCCGGGTCATGGCCGCCCCGTGAGAGTTTCCAGATATCGTCGTCGGACATGTCCGCCACCAGTGCCAGCAACTCCGGGTATTTGCCGAAGAAGTGTTCCCGCACGTAGGCGCCGTTTTGCGATTTGTAGTTCTGATAGTCGCCGTCCACGCACTCCATCATGCGTTGGCGCAGCAAACCGCTGTTGTCCTTTTCCAGCAGCGCATCCCAGCCGCCGCCCCAAATCACTTTGATCACGTTCCAGCCAGCGGCGCGGTACAGGCTTTCGAATTCCTGGATCACCTTGGCATTGCCGCGCACCGGGCCGTCCAGGCGTTGCAGGTTGCAGTTGACCACGAAGATCAGGTTGTCGAGTTTCTCGCGTCCGGCCAGGGAAATGGCCGCCAGGGATTCCGGCTGGTCCATCTCGCCATCACCGAGGAACGCCCACACCTTGCGACCCTGGTGTCGCTTGAGGTCGCGGAATTCCAGGTAGCGCATGAAGCGCGCCTGATACGCGGCGGTAATCGGCCCAAGGCCCATGGACACCGTAGGAAATTGCCAGAAGTCCGGCATCAGCCGTGGATGCGGATAGGACGACAAACCGTCGCCACCGGCTTCCCGACGGAAGTTGTCCAGCTGCGCCTCGCTGATCCGGCCTTCGAGGTAGGCGCGCCCGTAAATGCCCGGCGCGGAGTGGCCCTGGATGTACACCAGGTCGCCATCGAAGCTGTCGGTGCGGCCACGGAAGAAGTGGTCGAAGCCTACGTCATACAGCACGGCGGCCGACGCGTACGTCGCGATATGCCCACCTACGCCTGAGTGCTTGCCGGCCCGCAATACCATGGCCATGGCGTTCCAGCGGATAAACGCATTCAGCCGGCGCTCGGTGGCCAGGTTGCCGGGGTAGGGCAACTGGCGATCAACCGGAATGGTGTTGACGTAAGGCGTGGTCACCCGCCCGTAGAAGTCGCCATGCCGCGCCACGTCGAAATCCAGCAACTGATCGATCAGGTAATGCGCGCGCGGGCGGCCTTCGGTGGACAACACCGATTCGATGGACTCCAGCCATTCGCGGGTTTCCTGTGGGTCGTCGTCGAGGCGTACTGCAGTGTTCGGGGTCATGTCAGGCTCCAGGGTGGACGGGTTTCAACGTGTGGGCTCTTTGTGGGAGCTTTGCGAATGTAGTTGCAATTGCAACTACATGGCTGAATCTAGCGCGGGATGAGCTACTATTGCAACCTTCTTGAAATTCCCCGGATGGTGTTGCATGTCGTCGAAAGAGCCTGATGTCTGGTTCCGTTTTGTTCGGGCCCACAGGACGGTCATCCGTGAAATCGAACGGCGCCTGGCCGATGCCGGTCTGCCGCCTTACGCCTGGTACGACGCCTTGTGGGGCCTGGAAAGCGGCCCTGACGGCACCCGGCGCATGCACGAATTGGCCGATGTGCTGGCCATCGAACGCTACAACCTGACGCGCCTGGTCGACCGCCTGGAAAAGGACGGCCTGGTGGTGCGTTCGCGCTCCGATGGTGACGGGCGGGCAGCCTTTGTCTCGATCACCGAAGAGGGCCGCGTGTTGCGTAAAAAAATGTGGAAAATCTACGAAAGCAGCGTGGATGAGTTGTTTTTGTCCCAGCTCGACAGCGAGCAGCGCCGGGGCTTTGCCGAGGCGCTGGAACGCACCGCAGGGCTGGCGATGGAGGCGGGTGTGCAGACCCGGGGGCGGCGCAAGACCTGATTCATTTCAGGTGATATCGATGCAGGGCGGTTTCGACGTGTTCTGCTTCGATACACCCGTCATCCGCCAGTGCCTTCAACGCCAGCGTGGCAATCCAGTAACGACTCGGTGCTGACGCCTCCACCGAGCCCGCACCCAACGCCACAAAGCGTGCATCCACATGCGCCGCCAGCTGATCGACGATTGGCTGCGGGTAGCCCGTGACCGCGATCACCGGCGCGTCATTGCCTCCAAGGTAATCCCGCAGATGGCAGCTGCGCTTCGGTGCCAACGGGTGCAGGCGGTTCCAGCGCTGCACCGCCTGCGCCTCGCGGGCCAGCCGTGTATAGCTGGGGCAACTCCACAGTTGCGCCTCGACGCCCCAATCCGTCTCGAGCAACTGCGCGGCGTGCACGACTTCTTCAAACGCTCGACCCGCCCCCAGCAACCGCACCCTCAATTCACTCGTGTATGAGCGCCGGACCCGGTACATGCCCCTGAGCGCATGGTCACTCTCCTGCGGGCTCAACCCTGGCCCTTCGTGTTGATCGTGCAGTGCCAGGTAGTAAAACCCCGGCTCGCCGTCGACATAGAGCGCCTGCAAACCCGCCAGCACAATTGCCCGGGCCTCCTCGCCGGAGGCCGGGTCATAAGGTGTGCAGTGAGGATTGCTGGCCAGCCATAAGGGCAGTGAAGGGGAGGGCTGGGTTGCATTGTCGTTGCAGAGGATGCCCCGCTGGCGGGTCTCGCCGGACAGCGCCCGCAACTGCGCCGACGAAGCGGCCGTGTGCAGATACAGCAGCGGTTTTTCCCCGGTATTGCGCGCGAACCAGGTGGGCCAACTCACCACGCGGCGGGAGCGCGACTGACCGCGAATCACCCACGCCTGCCGGCTGGACTCCAGGGTGTTGGCCATGCTCATCACGCTGTAGAGGGGTGAGCAGCGGGGCTGCTGCGCGGCGTTCAAGGCGTCGATACAGATCAGGGCGGAGCGTTCGGTGGCGGCAGTCATGGGCTGGGTCGCTTGGCAACGGATGCCCCACCCTAATGTATTCTTGCTTATGATTGCAATTGCAATGATTGCAGTTGCATCTAAAATTCCTCCGGCTAAATCCAGCCAACACTGCTACGTTTAATCTTGAAGTGCAGGAACGTCATGCCCCGGACATTTTTTCGTCATGACGGCACTTTAGGCTGGTTGTGCAGGTCACTAGGCAACCCCTTTTCATAAAACAAGGAGTCAACAATGGACGATTACCAGGAAGAACTGCTCGAGTACCACGCCTTTGAACTGGATCCGCTGGATCCGGCCGATGATGCCACCGAGCTGTAAGACAGACGTCAGGCGGAATGCCGCTGACTGCGGCGAAATTCCCCTGGGGTCTGGCTGTTCCAGCGCTTGAAGGCCCGTTGAAAGGCTTCCGCTGAAGCAAAACCGAGCAAATAGGCAATTTCACCGAACGCCAGTTCGGTATCGCGAATGTAGGTCATGGCCAGGTCGCGGCGAGTGTCGTTGAGAATCGCCCGGAACTGAGTCCCTTCTTCCGCCAGCTTGCGCCGCAAGGTCCAGGTCGGCAGTTTCAAACGAGCCGCCACTTCTTCCAGGTCGGGTTCCCGGCCACCGTTGAGCATCGGCCCGAGCAACCGGGTAATGCGCTCGCGCAGGCTGCGGGTGCGCGTCAACTGCTCCAATTCCCGTTCACACAACTGCACCAGCAATTGCCAGGTACTCGGGCAATGTTCCGGGTTGCGCAGCGCCAGGGTCTGCTGGCTCAGGCGCAGTTGATTGTGCTCGGCGCCGAACTGGATCGGGCAGTCCCCCAGCACGCTGTAGCGCTCGCTGTAGTCGGGGGCCTGGAACTCGATTTCGATACGCTGCGCCTGCACCGGTTGCGCACTCAGGCTCGACAATTGATGCAGCCAGCCGGCGATGATCGAGTCCACCACAAACCGGTTGTACGCGTTGTACGGGCTGATGGAATAGAAGCGCAACCAGGCGCCGTCGGCATCCTCGTGAAAGCTTGATTGGCCGCGATAGTTGGAGCCGTACAAGGCTTCGAAGCGCGTCAGGGTGCGGGCGGCTTCGCGCACGGTGGGCGCCTGGGCCGCGGTAACACCGGCGAGACCCGCCTGGCTCAAGCGGCTGAGTTGGCCCATGCGCAGGCCCAGGCTGGCGTCGCCGGTCAACTGGATGGCCGCAAAGCCAAGGCGCATATAGCGCGGGATCGACAAGCGCGCACCAGCCTCGGCCAGGCGTGCCGGGTCAAGGCCGTATTGCAGCAGCAACGGTTGCGGGTCCAGGCCATGGCTGTGGATCGCATCGGCCAAGGTGTGGACGAAGCCCACCGACAAATCCCCCAGCCGCACCGGCTTCATCGTCTTACAGCCACACGTTCAGCAGGCGCGCGCCATGGGCATTGCCGTCGGCAAACACCTGGCCGTTGCTGCTGAGGAAACTTTGCCCGGCGCTGCCCATGTCAAAGAACTGCCCGCGCAGGAACACGCTCATGCCGGCGGTGGCCTGGCTGATGGGTTGCTGGCTGATCAGGGTCAAGCGGTGCCAGGCTTCGCCTTCGCTGAGTTCTTCGGGCTTGAGGCTGATCTCCGGCGGGGTCGACACGCTTTTGAAGCCGCGCCACGGCTTGTCCCAGGTCTCGCGGCCAATCACGAACGCCGGCACCGCGACCAATTGCGCCCCTTGCTCGTTGAGCTTGCGGTAGTTGTCGGGGTACCAGCTGTCGCTGCCGATCAGGATGCCCAGGCGCCCGGCTGGCGTGTCGACCACGCTGACGGTGTTTTCGTCACCCGGTTCGATAAAGCCGCGCTCGTCGAAAATCGGATACAGCTGGCGTTGCGGCTGGCCCACCGGCAAGCCATCGCGATCAAACACCACGCTGGTGTTGTACAGCGCGCCATGGCCGATTTGCAGTTGGCCCTGGCTCACGCTCGGGTTGGGCAGGGCAATGGAGCCGGCCACCAGGGTCACGCCGAACTCCTTGGCCAGGCCGCCAAACAGCACCTGATAGTCACGGGCCATGGTCGGGGCTTTCATGCGCAGGTAGGCGTCGTCGATGCGGTCATCACCCTTGGCGCTGATCAGCGCCCGCAGGAACAGCAGCGGGTTGCTCGCCGACAACCAGTTCATCGCCTCCTTGAGATTGGTGGCCTGATACAGCTCGTTCTTTTCCCCGCCGACCATCAGCCAGGTGCCGATATGTTCCGGCAGTACCACGATGGTCTTGTCGTTGACCAGGCCCTGGTCCCGGGCCTTTTGCAGATAGGCCGCGAGTTTCAGGTGCAGGCGTTCCAGGCTCTGATAGTCGGCGGGGAACAGTTCCGGCTGGATACCCAGCAGGTTGCCGCGGTCGGCGGGCACGCCTTCGTCGACAGCCAGGTTGATCCGCAGGTCGGACAGGTAATGGCCCACGGGGCGCTCCTGGGTCCAGACCAGATAGGCGGAAACGGCGGCGACCAGGGCCATGATGAGGGTGAAGGCAAGAAGTTTACGCATGGGGCAAATGACAACGGACCGTGTGCTGGGTTTGCATTTTCTCTCAAATTTCTGGGCAGGGTACGAAAAACCGTGGTTTGGCACGAAAATCTCAAAAGCCTTGAGTGCGTGTTTTCGCCGCGGGCCGGATCTTTCCAGGGTCGACAGTAACGGGTTGTGGCCACAGGTGCACGCGCGCTGGTCAACGCCGTGGGATGTTACTCGTGCGCGCACCAGCTTCTGGCAGATTGTTACTTTGTGCCTCAATACCGTGCGCAAGTTCCTCGCCGAAGTTGATTCGTGCGATGGGTTCGCGGAGGGCTGGCCGCGTAACTCAAGTGTTTCAGCGCTTTACAGGCCTCTCTGTACAACGACGCGTCGAGTTGGCAACAACCTTGCATATGCTTGTATGTACAAGTAAAGATGTGTGCGTAAGAGTCCATGGACATCTTCTTCGCACCCATCATGTTCGCGCATTGATCGTTGAGGATTTTTTTGTGACCAAGCCTACGAAGTACCGTGACGTTGAAATCCGTGCCGCACGCGGCAACACGCTGACCGCCAAAAGCTGGCTGACTGAAGCGCCGCTGCGCATGCTGATGAACAACCTTGACCCGCAGGTTGCCGAAAATCCGAAAGAACTGGTGGTGTACGGCGGCATTGGCCGTGCCGCGCGCAACTGGGAATGCTACGACCAGATCGTCGAAAGCCTGACTCACCTCAATGACGACGAAACCCTGCTGGTGCAGTCCGGCAAACCCGTCGGCGTGTTCAAGACCCACAGCAACGCGCCGCGCGTGCTGATCGCCAACTCCAACCTGGTACCGCACTGGGCGAGCTGGGAGCATTTCAACGAACTGGATGCCAAGGGCCTGGCCATGTACGGCCAGATGACCGCCGGCAGCTGGATCTACATCGGCAGCCAGGGCATCGTGCAGGGCACCTACGAAACCTTCGTCGAAGCCGGTCGCCAGCATTACAACGATGACCTCAAGGGCCGTTGGGTCCTGACTGCCGGCCTCGGCGGCATGGGCGGCGCCCAGCCACTGGCCGCGACCCTGGCCGGTGCCTGCTCGCTGAACATCGAATGCCAGCAGGTCAGCATCGACTTCCGCTTGAACAGCCGTTATGTCGACGAGCAAGCCACCGACCTCGACGACGCCCTGGCGCGCATCGCCAAATACACCAGGGAAGGCCGCGCGATCTCCATCGCCCTGCTGGGCAACGCGGCGGAAATCCTGCCGGAACTGGTCAAGCGCGGCGTGCGCCCGGACATGGTCACCGACCAGACCAGCGCTCACGACCCGCTTAACGGCTACCTGCCCGCCGGCTGGACCTGGGACGAGTACCGCGCCCGCGCCAAGACCGAACCGGCCGAAGTGATCAAGGCCGCCAAGCAGTCGATGGCGGTGCACGTCAAGGCCATGCTTGAGTTCCAGAAACAAGGCATCCCGACGTTCGACTACGGCAACAACATCCGTCAGATGGCGCAAGAAGTGGGCGTGGAAAACGCCTTCGACTTCCCGGGTTTCGTACCGGCCTACATCCGTCCGCTGTTCTGCCGTGGCATCGGCCCGTTCCGTTGGGCTGCGCTGTCGGGCGACCCGCAAGACATCTACAAGACCGACGCCAAAGTCAAAGAGCTGATCCCGGACGACGCCCACCTGCACAACTGGCTGGACATGGCCCGCGAGCGCATCAGCTTCCAGGGCCTGCCGGCGCGTATCTGCTGGGTTGGCCTGGGCCAGCGCGCCAAGCTCGGCCTGGCGTTCAACGAAATGGTGCGCAGCGGCGAGCTGTCGGCACCGGTGGTGATCGGCCGCGACCACCTGGACTCCGGCTCGGTGGCCAGCCCCAACCGTGAAACCGAATCGATGCAGGACGGTTCCGACGCCGTGTCCGACTGGCCACTGCTCAACGCCTTGCTCAACACCGCCAGCGGCGCGACCTGGGTTTCGTTGCACCACGGCGGCGGCGTGGGCATGGGCTTCTCCCAGCACTCGGGCATGGTGATTGTCTGCGACGGTACCGACGAAGCCGCCGAGCGTATCGCCCGCGTGCTGCACAACGACCCGGCGACCGGCGTGATGCGTCATGCGGATGCCGGTTACCAGATCGCGATCGATTGCGCCAAGGAGCAGGGGTTGAACCTGCCGATGTTGTAGGAGCCGAGCTTGCTCGCGAAAGAGTCAGGCAGTTGCACCCTTTGCTTCATGGACGTCGGGCAGGTTGAGACGGATTTCAAGGTTCCGGTGCTTTATGTGTTTTCGGTAGGAGTGACTTGATGAGTCTCATGCAGATGCTCAGTTTTGGCGACACGGGTTGGGGGATGGCCTTGCTCAAGGCCGCCCTCATGACCGTGTTGTTGACCCTTGCGGCGCTGGTGGTCGGTGCGCTGGTCGGCAGCCTGGTGGCCATGGCCAAACTTTCCAAAAAGCGTGCCTTGCGATACCTGGGTGATGCGTATTCCATCCTGTTCCGGGGGATCCCGGAGCTGTTGGTGATCTACCTGTTCTATTTCGGCGGTGCCAGTGTGGTGACGGCCGTCAATCACTGGTTTGGCGGCGAAGGCTATGTCGATGTCCCACCGTTCATGGTGGGGGCCATCGCCGTCGGATTGATCTCGGCGTCGTATCAGGCTGAGGTCTATCGCGGTGCCTTTATCGCGGTGGCCAAGGGTGAGCTTGAGGCGGCACTGGCGATCGGCATGAACCGCGCAACGCGGATTCGCCGGGTGCTGATCCCGCAGATCTGGCGGTATGCGCTGCCGGGCCTGGGCAACGTCTGGCAAATGAGCCTCAAAGACTCCGCGCTGATTTCGGTGATTGGCCTGGTGGAACTGATGCGAGCCAGCCAGGTGGCGGCGGGTTCCACGCGCCAATACTTCACGTTCTACATCGTCGGCGGCGTGTGCTACCTGATTCTGACCGGGCTTTCTGGCCGTCTTTTCAATATTGCCGAAGCGCGCGTACAGCGTACGCAGCGGCGCAATCCTGCACAGTCGTGAGAAGGGACCGTTTGCCATGATCGATTTCGCCTTTCTTGCCGACACCATGCTCAAGTTGCTGGGTGCCTTGCCCATCACCCTGGCCTTGTTTTTTTCGTCCCTGACCCTGGGGTTGCTGCTGTCGCTGGGCGTGGTGTCCATGCGCGTCAGCCGCTGGCCATTCCTCAGCTACCCGGCGCGTTTCTACATCATGCTGTTTCGCGGCACGCCGCTGATGATCCAGATGTTCCTGATCTACTACGGCCTGGGCCAGTTCCCGGCGATTCGCGACAGCTTCCTGTGGGTGGTGTTGAGGTCGCCTTATGGCTGCGCCGTGGTCTCCTTGGCGATGTGCACCGCCGGCTACACCGCTGAAATCATTCGCGGTGGCCTGCTGAGCGTGCCTCAAGGGCAGATCGAAGCGGGGCAGGCAGTGGGCATGGGGCGTTGGACCCTGTTGTGGCGAGTGATCGGCCCGGTCACCTTGCGCCAGGCGCTTCCGGCCTATTCCACCGAGGCCATCTTGCTGGTCAAGTCCACCGCACTGGCCAGCCTGGTCACCGTATGGGACGTCACCGGCGTGGCGCAACAAATCATCCAGCGTACCTACCGCACCATGGAAGTGTTCATTTGTGCGGCGCTGATCTACCTGATCCTGAATTTCCTGGTGGTGCGTGTGGTGGCCTGGATTGAACATCGTCTGTCGCCCCACCTGCGTGAGCGGCCGAACGACGTACCGGTCAAGCAAACCCCCGAACCTATTTCTCATTCCTGATTGCAGCGGAGCTTGTCATGAGTACTCACATTCAGAGCGCCCTTTCGGTTAACAACATTCACAAGGCTTTCGGTTCGGCACAGGTTCTCAAGGGGATCTCGCTGGAGGCTCACAAAGGTGACGTGATTTCCATCCTCGGCGCCAGCGGTTCGGGCAAGAGTACCTTCCTGCGCTGTATCAACCTGCTGGAAACCCCGGACGAGGGCAGTATCGTGCTCGACGGCGAAACCATCGAGCTCAAGCGTCAGCGCAATGGTCGGTTGTTGCCTGGCAGTACGCGGCAGGTGGAGACCATGCGCAGCAAGTTGGGCATGGTGTTCCAGAGCTTTAACCTGTGGTCGCATATGACGGTTTTGCAAAATGTCATCGAGGGCCCGATGCGGGTGCTCAAGCGTTCGAAGGCCGAGTGTGTGGAGGAAGCTGAGCAACTGCTGCACAAGGTGGGGCTTTATGACCGCCGTGATTATTACCCAGCGCATTTGTCGGGTGGGCAGCAGCAGCGGGTGGCGATTGCCCGGGCGTTGGCGATGAACCCGCAAGTGATGTTGTTTGATGAGCCGACGTCGGCGCTGGACCCGGAGTTGGTAGGGGAGGTGTTGCGGGTGATGCGGTCGCTGGCCGAGGAAGGGCGGACCATGTTGGTGGTGACCCATGAGATGGGGTTTGCGCGGCATGTGTCGAATCGGGTGGTGTTTATGGCCAATGGGTTGATTGATGCCCAGGGCACGCCGGCGGAGTTGTTTGAGGGGTTGCCGACGGAGCGGTTTCGGCAGTTTGTATCGAGTCATACGCAGCGTAGTGCGGAGTAGTGGTTGGGTGTTGGTTGGGTTTGAGTACATATCCGTTGCTGCGGTAACGGCCGCTTATGGTTTCGCTCTTACAGCGAGTCACTTTGCAAAAGCGGCAAAGTAACCAAAACGCTCTGCCCCGCCTGTCGGCACCTCGCCTAGGCTCGGTGTTCCCTCACTCCGGCATTGCTCCGCGGGCCGCCGCGACGGGGCGTCCCTGCCCCGTCGCGGCTAAACCGGCGTCCTGCCGGTTTACCCGCTCCGCAATACCTGCGTTCGGCCTCGGGCTTATTGGGGCAGTCAGATCAAAATCAAAATCAAAAGCAAGAGCACGGCGGCCTGAAAGCCGACCTGAGTGTTAAAAGCCAGATCAAAAACCAGAGCGAAAGCAGAGCTGCTTTTCTGTAGGAGCTGGCTTGCCGGCGATGCAGACACCTCGGTGCGTCAGGTACACCCAGTAGATGCCATCGCAGGCAAGCCAGCTCCTACAGTGGACCGTGCCCGCTTTAGATTTTGATTTGCTTCTACCACTCAAGCCGGCCTGTAGGCCGCTGTGTTCTTGATCTGCTTTTGATCTTGATCTTAGGCGCCCCGTTAAACCACGCTGGCCGAACGCAGGCTTTGGAGCGTGGGTAACCCGGCAGGACGCCGGGTTAGCCGCGCTGGGCCAAGGATGGCCCATCGCGGCGGCCCACGGTCCAAAGCCGGAGTGAGGGCACACCGAGCCTTAGCGAGGTGCCGAGTGGTGGGGCAAGAGCCTTTTGGTTACTTTTGGGCTCTTTTCAAAAGTGACCCGCTGTAAGAGCGGAACCAATCTCAGCCATCACCCAAATAACGGATATGCCCCCACCCCAACCAAGAGCGCCTCAGGACTTAGGCGTCAGATCCACCTTGAACCATTTTTCGCTGAGTTTCTTAACAGTCCCATCAGCAATCGCTTCTTTCAACGCCGCATCGAACTTGGCCTTCAACTCCGGATCGCTCTTGCGAAAACCCAGGCCCTCGCCATCACCCCAGATAGGGCCTTTGATCTGCGGCCCGGTATACGCCAGCCCCTTGTTCTCAGGCTTGGACATGATCGAATCAAGGAACGTAACGTCATCAAAAATCGCGTCAATACGGCCCGATTGCAGATCAAGAATTGCATCAGCGGACGTGTTGTACTCACGAATCGTCGCCACGTCCTTGAAGTTCTCATCAATGAACTTGGTGTAAATGATGCCTGAAGCGATCCCGATGGTTTTACCCTTCAGCGCCTGACGCAACGGCTCAATCGCATCGTGAATCGCCTTCGGATCAGCACTCAGCGTAATCGCATTCGCCGCCCCGGTTTTACCCGGCAGCAACGCCGCATCCTGCGCGACAAAGTTGGCCGGCGTCTGCGCGTAGGGAATCGAGAAATCCATGACCTGCTTACGGTCGTCAGTGATAACGATCGCATCCATCAACACATCAAACTTCCCTGCGTTGAGACTGGCAATCATGCCATCCCAGTTCTGCACGGTGATCTTGCACTGCAGCTTCATCTTGGCGCACAGGTAGTCCATCAGCTCAGGCTCGAAACCACTGATCTTCCCGCCTGGCAATGTCAGGTTCCAGGGCTCGTACGCGCCCTCGGTCGCGATGTTCACGGACGTCCAGTCCTTTGCCTGCAGTCCGGAAGCACTTGCCATCACTAAGGTCGCTACAGCAACAGAGCCTAACCAATTCGATTTTTTAGCGGTCATTTCTATTTCCTACCAATGTTTTGATGTGGGCTTAGGACTTTTTCTCGAACGCATACAGGTTTGGGGACTGGTCGATTCGCTCTCCAGTCTGCACATGACTCCACATGTACATACATGTCATTGCAAAATATTTGCCAGCTTTTACAAATAAATAACCTGTTGATTTTTAAAAGAAATTAAACAGAGGTAGAAACTCCGCGCTATTTTGTCGCCCTGTTTTGGGTCGATAGGTAGCGTTTTGCACCCGCCCGTGCGCTGTCAGGCGTCGGCGGTGAGTATCGGCGTGAAGCCCAGATGATCTAGCAGTCGCGCCATATCGCGGACTGCGATCGACAGAGTCGCGGTATTCACCAGCGGATGGCAGAGAATCCTGTCCCCGTTCCACACCTCTTCGGCGATCACAACCTGGGTGGCGCGCTGCACGTCATTGCACAACCCCAGCAATGACACCGCCCCCGGCTCCACGCCCAGGGTTTCCATCAGGCGGCGCGGCGAGGCGAATCTCAAGCCCTTGAGGCCAAGGGTCTGCGAGAGTGCGCGCAGGTCCAGGCGCTGGTCGCTCTTGAGCACCACCAGGGTGGGATTCAAGCCTTTGGCATCGCACAGGAAGATGTTCTTGACCGCCTGCCCGCTAATCCCGATGTCCAGTTTGTCGGCTTCTTCGCAGGTGCGCACGGCGCTGTGTTCCACGTATTCGTAGGTAATGGAGCAGGTGTCGAGCAGGTGTAGAACGTCTGTGGGTTGAAGCATCGGCAAGGTCCCCGGTATCGCGTTGTCTGCGCCGAAAATGCCAAAGGCCCGCCGTCCAAAAAGGAGGGCAGGCCGTTTGACGGCGTGGTTGTCAGTTCAGGTGATGGGCCACCAGGTCGTTGATTTTCCCGCTGCGCACCTGGTCAATCACACTGGCCATGTCAGCGTAAAACGCGCGGTCGTTGTCCGCCACCGGCACTTCACTGCGCACCAGGTCATAGACAGCCTTGGTGGCGGTCGATGCCTTGTTCACGTCGTGGAAATCCAGGGCCTGGCACGCGACCAGCACTTCGATGGCCACCACCGACTGGAGTTTTTGCGAGACTTTGTAGGCCTTGATCACCGCGTTGTAGGCCAGGCTGACCGGGTCTTCCTGGTTGCCGCAGGTCGAGACGCTGTCGATCGACGACGGCATCGACAGGGTTTTCATCTCGGCGTACAGCCCGGCGGCGGTGTACTGGACAATCATGTAGCCGCTGTTCAGGCCCGGGTTGCGCACCAGGAAGGCCGGCATTTCGCTGAAGTGCGAGTTGATCATGCGGTCGGTGCGGCGCTCGGAAATCTTCGCCAGGTTGGTCAGCGCCACACACAGAGTGTCGGCCGAAATACCGATGTAAGTGCCGTCGAAGTTGGCGCCGGAAATCGCGATACCATCACCGTCGTCCAGCGGGAAAATCACCGGGTTGTCGCCCGAGGAATTGATTTCGCGCTCGATGGTTTCCCGCGCGTAATTGATGAACTGCCGGGAAGCACCGTGCACTTGGGGGATGGCACGCAGGCTGTAGACGTCCTGCAGGCGATAATCGATATTTTCTTCGATGAGCTGGCTGTCGTGCAGGATGGCCTTGATGTTGGCGGCGGTTGCGGCCTGTTCAGGGTGGGCCTTGATCGAGTGGTAGCGCGGGTCGAACGCGCGGATGGTGCCCTTGAGCGCCTCCAGCGACATGGCCGCCGCCACGTCCGCGAGGTCGGCGGCCTGCATGGCGTTGTACAGCGCCAGCGTCGCGATGGCGGTCACCGACGTGGTGCCGTTCAACATCGCCAGGCCTTCCTTGCACTGCAGGTCGGTCGGTTGCAGGCCGACCTGTTGCAGGGCGGTTGCGCCATCCACCAGTGCACCGCCCTTGACGCTGGCCCGGCCTTCGCCGAGCAGCACCAGGGCCAGGTGGCCTTCTACCGCGAGGTAACCTACCGAGCCTTCGCCCGGCGCAAAGGGCACCACGTCGTGGTTTAGCAGGCCGGCGATCAGTTCCAGCAGTTCCAGGCGCACCCCGGAGTAGCCTTTGCCCAGGCTGATCAACACCATCAACTGGATCGCACGCACCTGTTCACGCACCAGCGGCTCACCGACGGAAACAGCGTGGGAACGCACGATATTGACCTGCAGTTCCTTGGCGTTTTCCGGCGAGATGACGTGCCGCACGTTGTCGCCAAAGCCTGTGGTCACGCCGTACACCAAACGGTTTTCATCGAGGAATCGCTCGATCAACCCACGGGACTTTTTAACCCGATTCTTGTAACTGTCGGCAAACGAAACAGTGGCTGAATAGCGGGCGATCGCCACGAACTCTTCGATGCTGGGTTCTCTGTCGCCTAACACGACATGGGTGATTTGTTCAGGCAGGGTTTTCATCAGTGACTCCAGCTGGGCGCAACGCAATGGGTTGGAAAGTGGTTTCACTCTACGGGTTGCACTGACTGAAGAAAATATGGGGTTTTCTGTTACTTTTAGTAGAAAATCTAAACTACTGAAGTCGCGAGATTCCCCCCATGAGCCGTTTACCGCCGTTGCGCGCGTTGCAAGTGTTTGAAGTGGTGGGCCACTGCGCCGGTATCTCCCAGGCGGCGATTCGCCTGGAGATCTCGGTGGGCGCTGTCAGCCAGCAAATGAAACTGCTCGAAGAGGCTCTGGGCATGAAGCTGACGCTCAAGGACGGCCAGCGCCTGCGCTTGAACAGCGTCGGCGAACGCCTGCATGCCCGTTGCACCGCGGCGTTCGAAGAACTCAGGCTGGCGGTGGCCGAGGCTGAGCGGGCGAAAAATCCCAACAACCTGTATGTCAGTTGCCTGCCTTCGCTGATGACCAAATGGCTGTCGCCGCTGATCGACGAATGGGGGCAGGACGAAACTGATCTGGACATCTACCTGGACAGCACCCTCGATGATGCATCGGGGGAGGAAAGTGCCGACTTTCGCATCGGTTATGGCGAGCACCCCGAGCATGCCGGGCATAGCGTGCCGCTGTTCCGCGATTGTGTGGTGCCCACCTGTTCACCGCAGTTGCTGGAACGGGTTGCGTCCGCGCGGGACTTGCTCGATTACCGGCTGATCGGCATCGACTCGCGGCCCAAATTCGATTCGCCGCCTTCGTGGACCCAATGGTTCAGCGAGCTGGAAGGGCAAACCGGCCAGCCCATCGTGATCCGCCGTAATTATTCGTCATCGATTACCGCGATCCAGGCGGCCATCGATGGGCAAGGCATCGTGCTGGCGCAGTTCTCAATGATCGCCGGGGACCTGCGGGCCGGTCGGCTGGTGATTCCCTGGCGGTTCGCCGTGCCGCTGGCGGCGCCGTACTACCTGAGTTGGCACCCCAATACGCTGCATAAACAACAGTGCCGCGGGTTTCAACGCTGGATGATCGGGCAGGGGCAAAAACAGGAGAAGATTACCGCTGCCATGCTTTCTGCTGCGCACTTTGATCATTAAGTTGTCACTTACGGTCATTGAGCGTCAGCCGGCGGACTCTTAGTCTGTGGGACATAAACCGATGGAGTGCCATTCGAGCGCTCCACGTCCCGTGATGATCCGTTGTGGAGCTGTACCATGACCGCTGCTGCCTACCCGCACCTGCTGGCCCCGTTGGACCTGGGTTTTACCACCCTGCGTAACCGCACCCTGATGGGCTCGATGCACACCGGCCTTGAAGAGAAACCCGGCGGCTTCGAGCGCATGGCAGCCTATTTTGCCGAGCGTGCCCGTGGCGGCGTGGGCCTGATGGTCACCGGCGGCATTGGCCCGAACGATGAAGGCGGGGTGTATGGCGGTGCAGCCAAGCTGACCACCGACGAAGAAGCACAAAAGCACAAGATCGTCACCCAGGCGGTGCACGAGGCGGGCGGCAAGATCTGCATGCAGATTCTCCACGCCGGCCGTTATGCCTACAGCCCGAAGCAGGTAGCACCGAGCGCGATCCAGGCGCCGATCAACCCGTTCAAGCCCAAAGAGCTGGACGAAGAAGGCATCGAAAAACAGATCAATGATTTCGTCACCTGCTCGCTGCTGGCCCAGGTCGCCGAGTACGACGGCGTGGAAATCATGGGGTCGGAAGGCTACTTCATTAACCAGTTCCTCGCCGCCCACACCAACCACCGCACCGACCGTTGGGGCGGCAGCTACGAAAACCGCATGCGCCTGCCGGTGGAAATCGTGCGTCGGGTGCGTGACGCGGTAGGCCCGAACTTCATCATCATCTTCCGTCTGTCGATGCTCGACCTGGTGGAAGGCGGCAGCACCTGGGAAGAGATCGTGCAGTTGGCCAAGGCCATCGAGCAGGCCGGTGCGACCCTCATCAATACCGGCATCGGCTGGCACGAAGCACGCATTCCGACCATCGCCACCAAGGTGCCGCGTGGTGCGTTCAGCAAGGTCACCGCGAAGTTGCGCGGCGCGGTGCAGATCCCGCTGATCACCACCAACCGCATCAACACCCCGGAAATCGCCGAGCAGATCCTGGCCGAAGGCGATGCCGACATGGTCTCGATGGCTCGCCCATTCCTCGCCGACCCGGACTTCGTCAACAAGGCTGCCGAAGGCCGCGCCGATGAGATCAACACCTGCATCGGCTGCAACCAGGCCTGCCTGGACCACACGTTCGGCGGCAAGCTGACCACCTGCCTGGTCAACCCGCGTGCGTGCTACGAGACCGAGCTCAACTACTTGCCGGTCAAGCAGATCAAGAAAATCGCCGTGGTCGGTGCCGGTCCTGCGGGCCTGGCGGCGGCCACCGTTGCCGCCGAGCGCGGACACCAGGTGACCCTGTTCGATTCGGCCAGCGAGATTGGTGGCCAGTTCAACATCGCCAAACGCGTGCCGGGCAAGGAAGAGTTCTTCGAAACCCTGCGCTACTTCAAGCGCAAGTTGCAGACCACCCATGTCGAGCTGTGCCTGAACACCCGGGTCGACGTTGAGCAACTGGTGGCGGGCGGTTACGACGAAATCATCCTGGCCACCGGCATTGCGCCGCGTACACCGGCAATTCCCGGCGTGGAAAACGCCAAGGTGCTGAGTTACCTGGACGTGATTCTGGAGCGCAAGCCGGTGGGCCATCGCGTGGCCGTGATCGGTGCGGGCGGTATCGGGTTTGACGTGTCGGAATTCCTCGTGCACCAGGGCGTGTCCACCAGCCTGGACCGCGAGGCGTTCTGGAAAGAGTGGGGCATCGACACCCACCTGGAAGCCCGCGGTGGTGTGGCCGGGATCAAGCCCGAGCGCCATGCGCCGGCGCGTGAAGTGTTCCTGTTGCAGCGCAAGGCTTCCAAGGTTGGCGACGGCCTGGGCAAGACCACCGGCTGGATCCACCGCACGGGCTTGAAGAACAAGCAGGTGCAGATGCTCAACAGCGTCGAGTACCTGAAGATCGATGATGAAGGCTTGCACATCCGCATCGGCGCCGAGGGTGAACCGAAGGTGCTGGCGGTGGACAACATCGTGATCTGCGCCGGCCAGGACCCGCTGCGGGAGCTGCAGGACGGCCTGGTGGCGGCCGGGCAGAACGTGCACCTGATCGGCGGTGCCGATGTGGCGGCCGAGCTGGATGCCAAGCGCGCCATCAACCAGGGTTCGCGCCTGGCGGCCGAGCTGTAAAAAGCCCCAAGGGGCGGTGGTAGACTACCGCCCCTTTTCTTGTGCAGAACTGCCCTCATGGGTCCTTTCGACTGGCTTCCCCACGCGCCCCTTGAACCCCTGAAGCTGGAGTGGATGGGGCCGGTGGAGGTCGCCGTGCTGCGCCTGGACCGCATCGACCCGCTGATCAGCGGCAACAAATGGTTCAAGCTCACCGAGCACCTGGCCCGAGGCCGGGCTGCGGGTGCCCGCGGGATCATCAGCCTGGGCGGCGCTTACTCCAATCACCTGCATGCACTGGCGGCAGCCGGGAAACGCTTCGGCTTTCCTACCGTTGGCCTGCTGCGTGGCCATCCGCAAGACACCCCCACAGTGCTCGACCTCAAAGCCTTTGGCATGCAACTGCACTGGTTGGGTTATGGCGGCTATCGCGCGCGCCATGAGCCGGGTTTCTGGCTGCCGTGGCGCGAGCAGTATCCACACCTGCATCCGGTGCCCGAAGGTGGCGGTGGCCTGGCGGGGGCGTTGGGCTGCGGGGTGTTGGTGAGTCATGCGCAGGCGCAATTGAAGGGCCTGGGCTGGACGGACTATCACGGTTGGTGGCTGGCAGCCGGCACGGGCACCACGCTGGCGGGACTGGTGCTGGCCGAAGCGGGCGCGCATCCGGTGTACGGCGCGCTGGCAGTGCCCGATGACCACGGGGTGGCGCAGCAGGTACAGGCGCTGGTGCAGGAGGGTTATGAATTGCTGGACGCCAGCCGGGGCGGCTTCGCCAAGGTGGATCCAGAGTTGCTGGAATTTATCGCCGCCACCGAGCAAGCCTGTGGCCTGCCGCTGGAGCCGCTGTACACCGGCAAGGCGTTGTTGGCGTTGAAGCAGCGGATTGAGGCGGGGTACTTCGCTCCCGGCACCCGCCTGATCTTCGTTCATACCGGCGGCTTGCAGGGCCGCCGGGGATTCCCTGTTGCGCCCGGTTAATGTAGGCGCTGGCTTGCTGTGGTGAGGGGCTTGTCCTGTGGTGAGGGGGCTTGCCCTGTGGTGAGGGGGCTTGCCCTGTGGTGAGGGGGCTTGCCCCCCGTCGGGTTCACCACAGATTGATGGGGCTGCTTCGCAGCCCAGCGCGGGGCAAGCCCGCTCACCACAGCAAGCCCGCTCACCACAGCAAGCCGACCACATTGGAGCTGTGTCGCTCCTGGGGGGGTTACTGAATGCTCCCTCTCTTGCCAGGCATCATCCGCAGCGCCGTGTTGTCGCGCAGGATGTAATGGTGAACGATCGCCGCCAACGCGTGCAGCCCGATCAGCCAGTAACCGATCTTGCCGAACAGCACGTGCCAGTGCTCAATCTCCTTGGCCAGGGCCTTGTTTTCGGCAATCAGCGGCGGCAACTCGATACCGTAGAACATCACCGAATGCCCCTCGGCGCTGACAATCAGCCAGCCGGCGATGGGCATGCCGATCATCAAGGCATACAGCGCCATGTGCATCAGGGTGGCGAGGAGGGTTTGCCATTGTGGCGGCGCCGGCACGATCTTCGGCGCCACGCCCAGGCTGCGGGCGAACAACCGTAGCCACACCAGCACAAACACGGTCAGGCCGAACATGAAGTGCATTTCCACGATCAACGTACGGCCGCCGCTGCCTTTGGGAAACTGCCCGCGTAACTCAATGCAGGCGTAAACCACCGCCAGCAGCACCACCATCAGCCAGTGCAACGCAATCGACATGGTGCTGTAACGCGTATCGGAATTTTTCCAGGGCATCGCTTTCTTCCTCACTCATCAGGGCAAACCTCCGTTCTTTCGCGACGGAGTCCTTTCAATGTAAGCCTGTTTTACGAGGTTTGCCCGTGGGAGGAGGGTGCAGAGGCGATCTTTTGATCTCGATCAGTTGCCCTGCGGCATTTCGCCCCGTGCCAGGCGCTGGTTGATGTCGTCGATCACTGCCGGCAGGTCGGTGATGGTGTCGATCATGTAGTGCGGGCGCGAGCCTTCGAACAGGGCCTGGATGCGCTTGCGTTCGCTGGCGAGTGTGCCGGCGTCCAGGGCGCGGAACTGTTCGTAGGTCAGGCCCAGGGCGTTGCCCGAACAGGTCAGCGCCACGGTCCACATCCCGGCGCGACGGCCTTCGAGGATGCCCGGCACGGTGTCGTCGATCTTCACGCAGGCCGCCACATCATCGATACCCAGGGCGATCACGTTGGCCAGGGCCTGGGCCGGCCATGGGCGGCCGTTGGGCACTTCGTCGGTTGCCACCACGTGGTCGGCCACGTAGCCGTTGGTGGCGGCCAGTTCGACGACCTTGTCCATCACCTGCTTGGGGTAGCCGGAGCACGAGCCGATCTTGATCCCTTGCCGGCGCAGGTTGGCGATGGTGTCCAGGGCGCCGGGGATCAGGGCCGAGTGCTCGGCGATTTTCTCGATCTGCAGCGGCATGAAGCGCTGGTAGATGGCGGTGACGTCATCATCGGTGGGCGTGCGGCCAAAGGCTTTGCGGTAACGCTCGGCTACCTGCGGCTGGTCGCACAGGGTGCGGATGTGGTCCCACTTGCCCATGCCCATCGGGCCGCGGGCTTCTTCGATGGAGACCTGTACGTCGAACTCGGCGAAGGCTTCGACAAAGATCTGCGTCGGTGCGAACGAGCCGAAATCGACCACGGTGCCGGCCCAGTCGAGGATCGCGGCTTGAAGCTTGGTTGGGTTTGCGTAGTTCATGGTTCAGATCCTGTTGGAAGTTGGCAATCAGATGTCGAGCACGTTCATTTCTTGCAGCACCTCGGCGACTGCCGCGACAGCTGCTTGCATTTCGGCCTGGTTCACATGGCCGATGCAGCCCACGCGGAAGGTTTCCACCTGGGTCAATTTGCCGGGATAGAGGATGAAACCCTTGGCCTTGACCCGCTCGTAGAATTCCTTGAACTGGTAGCGCGGGTCTTTCGGCGCGTGGAAGGTGACGATGATCGGCGCCTGGATCGCGGCGGGCAGGAAGCTGCGCAGGCCCAGTTCGGCCATGCCGTCCAGCAGCGCCTGGCAGTTGTCGGCGTAGCGCTGGTGGCGGGCGGGCAGGCCGCCTTCTTCGTTGTATTGCAGCAGGGCTTCGTGCAGCGCCGCCACCACGTGGGTCGGCGGGGTAAAGCGCCATTGGCCGGTCTTGGCCATGTAGCTGTGCTGGTCGAAGAGGTCCATCGCCAGTGAATGGCTGTTGCCTTGGGCAGCGGCCAGTGCCTGTTTCTCAGCGAACACAAAACCCATGCCCGGTACGCCTTCCAGGCACTTGCCGGAGGCGGCGATCAGTGCGTCGAACGGCACTTCACGAGCGTTGATCGGCAGCGCGCCGAAGGAACTCATGGCGTCGATGATCAGGCGCTTGCCGTGACGGGCAATGACCTGGGCGATCTCGGGCAGCGGGTTGAGAATCCCGGTGCTGGTTTCGCAGTGGATCAGCGCGACGTGGGTGATGCTCTTGTCAGCGTGCAACAGGCGGTCGACGTCGGCGGCGGTGGTGGGTTCGTCTTCGGCGGTTTCAAAGGTGCTGAACGCGCGGCCGAGCACTTCGCAAATCTTCGCCAGGCGCTTGCCGTAGGCGCCATTGATCAGCACCAATACCTTGCCGTCACGCGGGACGAGGGTGCCGATGGCCGCTTCTACCGCGAAGGTGCCGCTGCCTTGCAACGGCACGCAATGGTGGCTGTCGGTGCCGTTGACGATCGCCAGCAGTTGCTCGCACAGGCTGGCGGTCAGTTGATTGAAGCGGTCATCCCATGAACCCCAATCGACCATCATGGCCTGGCGGGTGCGGGCCGAAGTGGTCAAGGGCCCGGGGGTCAGCAGGATCGGCGCGGCAGTACTCATTCTCATGTCCTCGCAAAACGTTGGGATGAAGCTACGGGGCATAAATTGCAGTTTGGCTTGTCATCAATCAAATTGTTTGTTGTTATGCGAGCTATCAGTGAGGCCGATAACTATGAACCTGTTTCAACTGCGTGCGTTTGATGCCGTGGCCCGCGAGGGCAGTTTTACCCGGGCGGCCGAGCGGCTGTTCATCAGCCAGCCGGCGGTGACCGGGCATATCAAGGCGCTGGAGGAGCACTACCAGATCGCGCTGTTCCGACGTACCGCACGGCAGGTGGCGTTGACCGAGGAGGGCACCAAGCTGGCGGCCATCACCCGGGCGATCTTCGGCCTGGTGGAAGAGGCGCAGACCTTGCTGGAAGCCAACCGGCAACTGCTCACTGGGCGCCTGGAAGTGGCGGCGGACGGACCGCACATGGTCATGCCGATGCTGGCCCGCCTGCGGGAGCGGTACCCGGGGATTACCGTGAATCTGCGCCTGGGCAACGCTCAGGAAACCCTCGCCGCGCTGCTGTCGGAGCGGGCCGATGTGGCGGTGTTGACGGAGGTGGAACCGCGCAAGGGCCTGCACCTGCAGCCATTGATCGAGTCACGGATTTGCGCGCTGGTGCCGGCCGGGCATCCATGGCTGGCGGAGCCTGCGGGGATTCGGCTGGAGCAGTTGGATCAGGTGATCATGGTGCTGCGTGAGCCCAGCTCGATTACCCGCCGCACCTTTGACGATGCCTGCGCCCTGGCGAGCGTGCAGCCCAAGGTGTTGCTGGAACTGGACAGCCGTGAGGCGGTGACGGAAGCGGTGGCGGCTGAATTGGGGGTGGGCGTGGTGTCGTCGATGGAGGTCAGCCGGGACCCACGGGTGCATGCGATTCCGATCCACGGGGAGGGGCTGGTGAACCGGCATGTGATCGGGTGCATGGAGCGGCGCCGGGAGTTGCGGTTGATTCAGGCGTTTTTCGAATTGGCGCCCTGAGTGGGGGTTGGCTGAAGATCGAGTTGGCGCCATCGCGGGCAAGCCCGCTCCCACAGTGGACCGATGTTCACAAATCAACATGTGGGAGCCGGGCTTGCCCGCGATGAGGCCCGTGAGTTCACCGCAAACTCTCCCGCACAATCTCCAGAAACGTCGCCACCACCCGCCGCGAGCTCTGCTCTTTCAAGCACACCAGGGTTTCCTTCATCCGCTGGGTGCAGTCGCGGATCGGCATCGCATACACCCGCGAGTCCGCGCCAAATTCCGCGGCCGACACCACCCCCACGCCAATCCCCACCACCACCGCCTCCCGCGCGGCTTCCCGGCCTTCTACCTGAATGGCGGGGCGAATCCGCAGCCCGGCCTGGTGCATTTCCTGCTCCAGGGTCTGGCGGGTGACCGAGCCGATTTCCCGCAACACCAGCGGCGTATCGTCCAGGTCCGCCAGGCAGATGGATTCGCGGCCCGCCCACGGATGGTTACGGGAAACAAACGCGAGCAGTTGATCATCGGGCAACGGCAGTGACAGCAGCCGCTCGTCGTCCACATCGCGGCCCAGCAGCGCGAGGTCGGCCTGGTAGTGGTACAGGCGAAACAGCGATTCATCGGTGTTGCCGGTTTCGATCTTCACGCTGATGCCCGGATACAACTGGCAGAAGCGCGCGATCTGCGGCAACACATGCACGGGGGCATCCACCGCCAGGGTCAGGGTGCCGGTTTGCAAGGCGCGGGAATCCTGCAGCAGCTCCTCGGCTTCGGCGGCGACCGCAAACAGGCGCTGGGTGACGCTTAACAGCCGCTCCCCCAGGTCGGTCAACCGCACTGAACGTTTGTTGCGATGAAACAGCAGTACGCCGAAGCGCTCTTCGAGCTTGCGCACCTGGTCGGAAATGGCCGGCTGGCTGAGGAACAAGCGCTCGGCGGCCTGGGTAAAACTGCCGTGCACGGCCACCGCATGGAAGGCTTTGAGTTGGGCGTGGGACACCGACATCGCGAATCCTCTTACAAGCTCAGCTTATATTTGAAATACGATAAATCGATTTTACCTATTAGTCAGCCATTGCTTTGATAGCCCTCAGTCGCCGCGGGTCGAGTCCTGCACCTAAGGCGGCCATGGGTCTTTGCGTGCTTACCAGCAGGGCTCATCTGACCAGTACCGCGCCCTCCGAGGCGTCGGTATTGCAGTGCTCAACAATAAAAATACAGGCGTCTGCTTTTCATTCTGCCGGCACACTCACACCCGAGGTCAGAACCACCATGAATACTCCCTTGAGTAGCATCAAGCGTTGGCGCGTGCAGATTTTCGCTATCACCTGGCTGGCGTACGCGGCCTTCTATTTCACCCGCAAAGCCTTTTCGGTGGCCAAACCGGGGATCGTCGACGACCCGAGTTTCCCGCTGGACAAGATGATGATGGCCAACCTGGATGGCATCTACCTCGCGGCCTATGCCGTCGGCCAGTTCACCTGGGGCATGCTCGCCGACCGTTTCGGGCCGCGTGTGGTGGTGCTCGGCGGGTTGTTGATTTCCGCCGCTGCCGCCTTGGTGATGGGCACGTTCGCCACGTTGCCGATCTTTATCAGTTGCATGCTGATTCAAGGCCTGGCGCAGTCCACCGGCTGGTCGGGGCTGTGCAAGAACCTTGGCAGCTTCTTCCCGGCACAGCAGCGGGGGCGGGTGCTGGGCCTGTGGAGTTCGTGTTACGCCTTTGGTGGCCTGGTGGCGTCGCCGTTTGCCGGATGGTGGGCCTATACGCTGATCGGCACCTGGCATGCGGCGTTTATCTCCAGTGCCGCCGTGGTCTTCGTGGTGGCGGCGCTGTTCTTCATCTTCCAGCGCAACACGCCACAGGATGTGGGGTTGCCGGCAGTGGAACCCGAACCGGAACAGACGGCCGCCGAGAAGAACGCCAGCGTGCTGGAACCGCTGCGGGCCATCTTGCGCAACCGCACCGTGTTGACCCTGGGGCTGGCGTACTTTCTGTTGAAACCGGCGCGTTACGCCATCCTGCTGTGGGGGCCGGTGATTGTGTATGAGCAGATGCCGTCGGTGGGCAAGGTCGGCGCGGCGATTGTGCCGACGGCGTTCGAGCTGGCGGGATTGCTGGGGCCGATCATGATCGGCATGGCTTCCGACAAGTTGTTCGGTGCGCGGCGCATGCCGGCCTGTGTCCTCAGCCTGCTGGCGCTGACCGTGGCCCTGGCACTGTTCATGGGCGCCTTGCACACTGGCAGCGTGGCGCTGGTGATGGCGCTGCTGTTTGTGATGGGCCTGACCCTGTACGGGCCGGACTCGATGATCAGCAGCACCGCCGCCATTGACTTCGGCACCGCCAAGGCCGGCGCGACGGCGGCGGGGTTCGTCAACGGTTGCGGTTCGGTGGGGGCGATCCTCGGCGGCTTGCTGCCGGGCTACTTTGACACGGTCACGGTGTTTATCGTGTTTGCCGGCGCCGCGCTGTTTTCCTCGCTGGTGTTGATGCCCTACTGGAATGCCAGGCCCGCAGTGCTGGCGCAGGTGGGCGACTTTGTGCCGGACCGTGAGCGCGCAATCAATCCCTTGCGCACCTGAGGGGCATGGCCGGTTTTTTGGTGGATTAGAGTGTTTCAGCGCTATAAACTCTGCCCCCAAAGCGCCGGCCAGTAGACGTCTCGGCGCGATGGACAGAAGAGAGTGAGTCATGGGCGCACAGTGGAAAGTCAAACATAAAGAAGCGGCATCCAATGCCAAGGGCAAGATCTTCGGCAAGCTGGTGAAAGAGATCACCATTGCCGCCCGCAACGGTGCCGACACTGCCACCAACGCACATTTGCGCCTGGTGGTGGAGCAGGCCAAAAAGGCCTCGATGCCCAAGGAAACCCTGGAACGCGCGATCAAGAAAGGCGCCGGTCTGCTCGGTGAGACCGTGCAATACCACCGCGTGACCTACGAAGGGTTTGCCCCGCACCAGGTGCCGCTGATCGTTGAATGCGTGACCGACAACATCAACCGCACCGTGGCGGAAATCCGCGTGGCGTTCCGCAAGGGCCAGCTCGGCGCTTCCGGCTCCGTGGCCTGGGACTTCAACCATGTGGGCCTGATCGAAGCCTCGCCGGACAGCCCGGACGCCGATCCGGAAATGGCTGCGATTGAAGCCGGTGCGCAGGATTTCGAGGAAGGCGAGGAAGAAGGCACCACCTTGTTCATCACCGAAACCACCGACCTGGACGCCGTACAGAAAGCGTTGCCGGAGCAGGGCTTCACCGTATTGTCGGCCAAGCTGGGCTACATCTCGAAAAACCCGGTGAGCGGTTTGAGCGATGAGCAGATGGCCGAAGTCGAAGCCTTCCTGGAAGGTCTGGACAACCATGACGATGTGCAGGATATGTTTGTCGGGTTGGCGGGTTAACGCTCATTTGATGTGAGAACCCGATCTAAATGTGGGAGCGGGCTTGCTCCCACATTTGGTTTAGCGGAGTTAGGAAGACCGCAACAGAGTTGTGATTTCCTCGAACCCAGGCCGGGCAAGCACCTCCGGCTGGCAGCAGTTATCCCGCAAGCTTTCCAGTGCCACGCGTTTCTCCTCGCTCAACCCCGCATCAATCCGTTCCAGCAACTCCCCCAGCAACACCCCGAACGCCCGCACTTCGATACGCTGCAACGCCCGGGTTTCCAGGCTGTCGACCCTGGCGTGAAACGACGCGGCACCAAAGTCCCCAAGCAGGCACTCGCCGGCTTCATTCCACAGAATGTTATGGCCGTACAGATCGCCGTGGGTGATGCCTTGCTCGTGCAGGTGCGCCGCCACTGAAGCAATGCCTCGCGCCATGCGCAACGCCACGTCCGCGCTGAAGCGGGTGCTGGGTTCGTAGATATCACGGGTGCACGACGCCAGGCTCGGCAGGGCCGCGAGGTTGCGGTAGCTCGGCTCGATCAGTTGCATCACCAGCGCCGCCTGGCCTTCGGGATGGCCGACGACCCGGCCTTCTACCTTGATCAAATTGGCATGCAACCCGGCGGCGATGCAGGCGTGCATTTCGTGTAACGGCGAGCCGTCGCTGGTGATGCTGCCTTTATACAGTTTGACCGCGACCGCCTTGGCCGGCCCGGTGGGCGGGGTCCAGGACGCCTTGCGGATGATCCCCGAAGCGCCTTCGCCGAGCACCTCGCCCAGTGCCAACTCTGACCAGGGAATGTTCGGCGTCGCGTCATCGCGAGCCACTTCCACGGCCATTTCCACCGGGTTGCCGGCGTAGGCCAGCCAGGTCAGGCTCGGCAGGGTCAGCAACCAGTCCGGCAGGCGGGTCATGCGGTTGGAGGCGATGCGGATCAGTTCGAGGTTTTTGCACTGGGCCAGGCTTGGCGGCAGGTGCTCCAGGTGGTTGCCGGCCAGCATCAGTTTTTGCAGCAATGGCCGTTCACCCAGTTCGCTCGGCAACTGGCTGATGCGGTTGTCGGTGAGGATCAGCCAGCGCAGCAGGGGCGGCAAGGCGGCCGCCGGGACGCTGCTGATCTGGTTCGACTTGAAGCCGATCATGCTCAGCTGTGCGCATTGGCCCAGGCATTCCGGCAGCTCGGTAAAGGCGTTTTCCGAACAGAACAGCACGCGTAAATGGGGCAGGCGGTGCAGGTCATCCGGCAGGCTGCTGAGGGCGTTGCCGGTGAGGTTGAGGATTTCCAGGGAGTCGGCCAGGTCGAAGATTTCCCGGGGGAACTCGGTCAGCCCGCAGCGCAGGTCCAGGCGTTTGATACCGGCCAATTGGCCGGCCTTGAGTTGGGCAAGGGTATCCATGAACAGCGCGTCACTCGGCAATAGGGGCGTGAATGGCGCTCATGATAGCGGGTTGTGGCCCGATCTTCTGCAACTGCCCCAGGCGGCTGGCGGTGCGCGCCAGGTCGATGGCCTGGCCACCCAGGGATTGCTCCAGCGGCTGCTCGCCGATCAGCGTCAGTTGCTTGTCCTGGTCGTAAAGTACGTCCACCAGGTTGATAAAGCGTTGTTGGGCGGCAATCGGGCAATCCGCCAGGTGTGGCAGGCCATCGATGATCCAGCGGTCGTAGTCGCGGCACAGTTGCAGATAGTCCATGACGGCGGTCGGTTGCTCGCACAGGTCGCTGAAGGTGAAGGCGATGCTGCGGCCCTGGTGCCTGCGGGCAATCAGTTTCCGGGCACCGACGGCCAGGCTGATCGGGGCGTGATCCGCTGACGGCAGATCCAGAGCCTCGCGTTGCGCGGGTGTACCCGGCCAGACGAACTGGCCGGTGGTGAAACGCTGCTCACCGTGAGCCTGGGCCAGGCCGCGATAATCCTGGGGCGCGCTGACTTCCATCACGTCCATGCGCGCACTGATCAGCTCGATCACCGGCTTGAAGCGCTGGTGGTACAGCGGGTTCGGCAACAACCCGGCGGGCGGGTAATTGGAGGTAACCAGCACCCACACCCCGCGCCGGAACAGGGCCTTGAACAGACGGCTGATCAGCATCGCGTCGCCGATGTCATGCACGTGAAACTCGTCGAAGCACAGCACGCGGCAGCTTTCGAGCAGTTCGTCCAGGGTCACGGCCAGGGCGTCGCGCTGCTGGCGATGGGTAAACATGCCGCGGTGCAGGCGGGCGAAAAAATCGTGAAAGTGCACGCGCTGCTTCTCGGCAATCGGCAGCGCCTGGAAAAAACCGTCCAGCAACCAGCTTTTGCCCCGGCCCACGGCACCGTGCAGGTACAGGCTGCGGGTTGGACGGCCGGCCAGCAGGTGGGCGGTTTGCCGGGCCATGCACGCGATGACCTGCAGCTGGCTGGCGCTGAGGGTGTAGCCCTGTTGCCGGGCCTTGTCCTGGAAAAAAGTCGTAATGCCGGGGGCGGAATCAGGCGCCGCAGGTTTACCCAGCAACCGTTTGAGCAGGGGCGGTAACGCAGCCAATGTCAGTCACTCTGTGTTTCGGTGGTCGCCCACTTTAGAGCGCCGGTTGCGGTTTGACCAATAGGGAAGCGCGGCGCGAGCTATCTGGAAAAGGCATGGCTCAATGGGATCCAAACCAGTGACCTGACTGGCGGAATCCCCTTGAGTGACTACCCTCATACAAAGCAGTCACCCCTGTATAAGGATTTGGGGCAGTGAAGGGACACGCAGTCTTGGCAATCATGAGCGCGATGCTCTGCAACACGGTTTATGGCGCTCAGCTCCAGGTTGAAGTGCGCATCGACGTGCAGCGCGGTTGCCAACTGGTGGGCACCGCCCGCGAGGCCGGCATCGAGCAACTCGGCGTGCTGGATTTTGGCAGCAGTTCCCGTCTGGATGACCCGGCGGGCCCGTTGAGTGCTGCCTTGATCAGCCAGCGCCAGCCACGCCTGGAGTGCAACCCGGATACGCCGTATCAGGTGCGTGTCGACGGCGGCCTGCATGGCGGCGTGGGTGACGTGCGTTACCTGGGCGCCGCCGCCCCTTCGATCAAACCCATTCCTTACCGCATTTATGCCGACGCGGCGCGTCGTATCCCCTTGGCCGTGGACGTACCGGTGAGTGGCCGCGTGCCTGATTCCGGCACGGTGGACCTGCCGCTCTATGGGCGCATTGAGCCGCTCAAGGAAGTCCCGGCGGTGGGGCGTTATTCCGACCTGCTCAAAGTGACGGTGACATGGTAAGCCGGGCCCTGGCCTGCATCGTGCTGGGCGGCCTGTTGCTCCTGGCGGAGGACGCCCAGGCGGCGGCGGTCACCGGTCAGATTCACGCGCGGCTGGTGATTACTGCCAGTTGCCAGGTGAGCAAAGGCGCCGACAGCGCGCCGGTCAGCCCCGACGGAGGCTCGGCCTTGCTGGACTTTGGCAGCCACGGGCCCACCTGGGACAACCGCCTGGGTGCCAGTGTCAGTGACGGCGACAAGGCGGCGCTGGCGGTCTCCTGCAACCCGTCGGTGGTGAGCAGCTTCACCGTGACCATCGACGGCGGCGCTCATGGCGACGGCACCACCCGGCGCCTGAGCAATGGCCGCCAAACCATACCGTATCGGCTGTCGGCCGACCCCGCAGGCCGGAACACCTACAGCATCGGCCAGCAACGCAATTTCGTCGTGACCAAGGGCGCACAAGTACCGATCCCGGTATTCGGCTCGGTGGTGGCGAATACCAGGGCCCTACCGGCCGGCATCTACACAGACACCCTGACGGTGACTCTGGATTGGTAAACCATGAGGATGGACATCATGCATGCACTTGTTTCGAAAGCAGTTTTTCCACTGATGGCACTGGTCTGGGTGTCGAGTGCCCAGACGGCCACCACGGTCACCGGGCAGATCAGCTCGACCCTGATCCTGACCAACAGTTGCCTGGTCAACGGCGTCGGCGGCACCACCGGGTTGAACTTCGGTACGATCAATTTCGGTACCACCAACAGCCAGTTCACCACGCAGTCCGGCCAGGTGCTGGGCGGCGGCGGGGGCGCGTTGTCGATTCAGTGTTCATCGGGCACCTCGCCGGTGATCACTGTGGGGGCCGGGTCCCATGACGGCCAATCCACCGGCGGCACCCGGGCGCTGTACGACGGCGTCGCCAATTACGTGCCGTACGACTTCTACACCGACACCGGGCATTCATCGATCCTGGCGATCAACGGCACCATCAACCTCGCCCCGAGCACCGGCGTTGCGCAAACCGTGAATATCTACGGCCAGGCCGTGGGCAAGACGGGGCTGCCGGCCGGTACCTATACCGACACGGTGTCCGTGCAACTGACGTTCTAGTGCCATGAAGCGGGCCTGCTGGGCGACGCTGGCGGTCATCACCGGTTGGGGGATGCCGTTGTCGTTGCTGGCGGTGACCAGCCAGACAATCCAGGTCAGCGCGACGATTGCCGCGGGCTGCCTGGTGGTGGGCGGCGGCACGAATTACGGCAGCCTGGCGTTCGGCAGCTATTCGTCGTTGTCGACCAGTACGGTCTCGGTGGCGCTGAGCGGCGGGGTAACGCTGCAGTGCACGCCGGGCGTCACCTTGAACATGACCGTGGATGGCGGTTTGCACAACGTCGGTGGCCGGCGCATGCAGCTCAATAGTGGCAGTGCCCAAGTGGCGTATCAGCTGTTTCGGGACGCGGCATTTAGCCAAAGCCTGGGGATCAGCCAAAGCGTCAGCGTGAGCTACAGCAACGCAAACGCTATAACCCTGCCGATTTACGGCCGGGTGGTGTTACCGGGTAATCAGCCTGGGGGGACGTACAGCGACGTGCTGCAGGTGCAGCTGTCCTGGTAAGGCGATTGGCATAAGGAGTGAAATCTATGTTTGCAGCTTCCCGGCGGTATTGGGTTGCGGGTTTTATCGGTTTGGTGGCGTTGGGTGCGGGGCAGGCCCAGGCCGCCAGCTCAGTGCTGATCTGGCCCATCGACCCGGTGCTGGAGGCCGATCAACAGGCCAGCGCCTTGTGGTTGGAGAACCGCGGTACAGAGACCGCCAACCTGCAGATTCGAGTGTTTGCCTGGAGCCAGGGCGGGTTTGACGAGCAGTACCAGAACCAGCGCGACGTGATTGGCAGCCCGCCGGTGGCGAAGATCGAGCCGGGGCAAAAACAACTGGTGCGCCTGACCCGTACCCGCGAAGTGCCGCCGGGCCAGGAGCTGGCGTATCGGATCATCATCGACGAAATTCCTGCCGCCGCCCCTGAAACGCCCGCCGCTGACGGCAAGACAGCCGCCGCGATCCGCTTTCAGATGCGCTATTCGGTACCCTTGTTCGCCTACGGCGCAGGCCTGTGGAGCAAGGAAGACGCCACCCGCCAACGCGACCCCAAGGGCGCGGGCAAACCTGACTTGAGCTGGAAAAAAGTCAGCGTCGGCGGGCGCAACTATGTGGAGATGCGCAACCAGGGCGCGGTGCACGCGCGGCTGACCGATGTGGCGTTCAAGCAGGGCGGGCAAACCCGGCCGCTGGTGGACGGCCTGCTGGGCTATGTGCTGCCGGGGGCGACCATGCGCTGGCTGGTGCCGGAAGGGGTCGCTGGCGATCAGCCGTTGCAGGTGCGGGTCAATGGCGCAACGCAACTGGAGAGTCTTGCACCGGGACGGTAACGCGATGGAATAGGGCATGGAGCAGCCCTTGGTCTTAACGGATGGAGATGTCCATTGATGGACACAAAGCCTTGGTGAGCCATGATCGGGCTCGCAGTCTATGGCGATCGGTGTGGGTGGTGGGAGGCCTGTCTGGCCTGGCGCTTGCGCCGCTTGGCGTGGCCGCTCCGTTGCCACCGCCCCCCAGCAGTATGGAGGCTGTTGCCGATGCACAGTTGTTCCTCGAACTGGTGGTCAACCAGATGGACACCGGCCGGGTGGTCGCTGTGGATCAGCGTGCCGGCGGGTTGTTTCTGCCGGCGGCGACGTTGCGGGATGTCGGCATGAAACTGCCGGCTGAGATCACCAGCGAGGTCGCGCTGGACCACGTGCCCGGCCTGCACACCGACTATGACAGCCAGGGCCAGCGCCTGATGCTGACGGTGCCGCCGGCGTGGCTGCCGGAGCAGTTTATCGGCAACCGCAATAACTATCCGCGCAGCGAGGCGCTCACCAGTTTTGGTGCGTTGCTCAACTACGATGCCTACCTGAATGACACCGATGATGCCGGCACTTACCTGGGCGTCTTCAACGAACTGCGGCTGTTCGACACGTGGGGCACCCTGTCCAATACCGGCCAATACCGCACCACGTTTGGCAGCCAGACGAATGGCAGCGCCCTGAACAATGGCTATCGGCGCTATGACACCACCTGGCGCTTTTCCGACGATGAGCGCCTGCTGACCTACGAAGCAGGCGACGTGATCAGCGGCGCGTTGCCGTGGAGCAGTTCGGTGCGCCTGGGCGGGGTGCAAGTGTCGCGGGACTTCGGCGTACGGCCCGACCTGGTGACCTATCCCTTGCCACAGTTTGCCGGGGAGGCGGCGGTGCCGTCGTCGGTGGACCTGTTTATCAACGGCTACAAATCCAGCAGCGCCGACTTGCAGCCGGGCCCTTACACCTTGACCAACGTACCGTTTATCAACGGTGCGGGGGAAGCCGTGGTGGTCACCACCGATGCCCTGGGCCGGCAAGTGTCGACCACGGTGCCGTTCTACGTCACCAGCACCCTGCTGCAAAAAGGCTTGTCGGATTTTTCGGTGGCGGCCGGTAATTTACGTCGGGACTACACCCTTCGGGATTTTGGCTACGGACCCGGCGTGGCCAGCGGCACGTTCCGTTACGGGGTCTCGAACTACGTCACCCTGGAAAGCCATGCCGAAGCCTCAGGCGACCTGACCCTGGGCGGGCTGGGCGGTAACGTAAGGCTGGGCAACTTCGGCGTACTCAACACGGCCCTCAGCCAAAGCCAGTTTGACGGCGAGACCGGCCAGCAACTGAGCTTCGGTTATCAATACAGCAACCAGCGCTACAGCCTGTCGTACCAGCGGGTGGAGCGCCGCGACCAGTACGCCGACCTGACCCTGGTCGACACCCCTTACGCCAGCCTCAGCAAACGCAGCGAACAGGTGACCCTGAGCCTGAACCTCAACGATTACGGCAGCATCGGCGCCGGCTATTTCGATGTGCAGGCCGCCGATGATTCACGCACCCGGTTGTTGAACCTGACCTGGAGCAAGCAGCTGTGGCGCAACACCAGCTTCTATCTGTCGGCCAACCGCGAGGTGGGCGACAGCAACTGGGCCATGCAGGCGCAGTTGGTGATCCCGTTCGACATCTACGGCAGCCTGGCCCTGAGCAACGAGCGCAGCCAGGCCGGCGAGAGTCGCCAGCGGGTCAACTACAGCCGTGCGGTGCCCTCCGAGGGCGGCGTGGGCTACAACCTGGGTTACGCCAGCGGCGACGGGCCGGCGTATCGCCAGGCCGACCTGACCTGGCGCATGCAGTCGGTGCAATTGCAGGCGGGCGTGTACGGCAGCAGCGACGCCGAGACCCGTTGGGCGGACGCCAGCGGCTCGCTGGTGTGGATGGACAAGCAAGTGTTCACGGCCAACCGGGTCAATGACGCGTTTGTGGTGGTGAGCACCGACGGTTATGCCGGGGTGCCGGTGCTCTACGAAAACCAGTTGGTGGGTGAAACCGATCGCAACGGGCATCTGCTGGTGCCGTGGAGCAGCGCTTACTACCGCGGCAAATATGAAATCGACCCGCTGAACCTGCCGGTCAATGTGCAGACCCCCAACGTCGAGCAGCGCGTGGCGGTACGGCGCGGCAGTGGCTACTTGTTGGAGTTCCCGCTGCGCCGGGTGGTAGCGGCCAGTATCACCCTGGTGGATGCACAGCATCAGGACCTGCCGCTGGGCAGTCAGGTGCGCCATGAACAAACCGGGGCGCGGGCGGTGGTGGGTTGGGATGGCCTGGTGTACCTGGAGAACCTGGCGGCCCACAACACCTTGCAGGTCACTGTGGGCGAGGGCCGTACCTGCCAGGCGACGTTCGACCTGGATATCAACGAGGAGCAGGTGCCGCTGATCGGGCCGCTGGTTTGCCAATGACATAAGGAGTGTGAGTGTGCGGGGCAAGGGATGGATAGTTGGATGGCTGGTGCTGGTGGGCCTGGGGGTTTCGACCCCGGCCATGGCCGCGTGTACGGTGCCGGGAACCACCTCGCCGGCCAGCTTTGGCTCGATCAGTTCGATGACGGTACGCACCGCCGCCCAGACCAGTTCTACCACCAATGCCGGCTTGAACTGCGGGGCCACGCTGATCTCGCTGCTGGCGGCCAGTGATCACTTCTATGCAACCATCACCTCGGCGACCAGCGGCATGGTGGGGCCTACCGGGGATGTCATCGGCTATACGATTTACGGCAATAACAGCACCAGTTACCCGATTACCCGTGGCGTCCAATTCGATTTCGGTGCTACCGGCATTGCTCAAAGCGTTGGCCTGGTTTCCGGGCCGGGCACCAAAACCTTGCCGCTTTACCTGAGCTCGATCACGGGAAGCAATGTGGCTGCCGGCCTCTACACCGAGACACTCAGCATCGCCTGGGTCTGGAACTATTGCTCGGTCCTGGGGGTTGGGACGCTGTGTGTCTTCCGGGATTCCGGCACGGGTACGGCTAATCTGACGGTCAGCATGACGGTGAGCAACGACTGCCAGATCACCGCGCCCAATATCAGTTTTGGCAGCGCGCCAGTGATCAGTGGTTTTTCCAGCGTGAACGGGCAGGCCACTATTACCTGCACCAAGGGCAGTGCGTACACCGTGGGTATCAGCGACGGACTGAACCCGGTGAGTGTGGGGGGGCAGCGGCGGATGGTCTCGGGGAGCAACTTCCTGACTTACGACATCTTCAAAAGCGCCACCACCACCCGCTGGGGCAGCGTGACCACCGCCCGGCGCGCCAGCTCCACGGCGGAGGTGAATCCCGGAAATGGCCTGGGCACCGGCAGCCAGGTGTTCAACTACAACGCTGCGATCTATCCCAACCAGGCCACACCACCGGCCGGCACCTACACCGACAACGTGGTGCTGGATGTGGGCTTCTAGAAGCGCATCGTCTGCTTGAGCAATTGTGTGGTCGACGGGTCTTGCGGGCTGACCATCGCATAGTTGTAGCCCGCGCCCGACCAGTACTCGGCCTGCAGACCGTCGGCACTGCGGCTGCCCCGGGGCAGGAATTTGTTTTCCGGGCCTGGCGGGCGAATGTAGAAACTGATGCGCCGCCCTTGGGGGTCTTCATACAGCACCATGGCCGCCGCGCCTTGTTCGGTGCTGAGCAGGCGCCCGCTGACCGCCTTGAACCCGGCCTGGCTCAGGTCTGGCAGGCGGTAGGCCTGGTTGAAGTAACGGTCGAGCCAGCCTTGCATGTCGCCATCGCTTTGCACGTGGTAGTCGGCGGGCAGGATGCCGTCCTGGGCGAACAGGCGGTAGGCCTGCATCGCGTCGGTCATGGGCAACACGTTGTCGGCCAGGGTTGCCTGGCGGGCCTGCCAGCCGCCGAGGCCGCCCACGCTCACGGCGATCAACAGCACGGCAGCGGTCGCGAGGTGACGGCGTGACTGGCGTTTGACCCGCTGGCGAATCAGGGCCGGGTCCAGCTCGGGGTTGGCCGGCTGTTGCAGTGCGCCGCTCAGGGATGCCCGCAGGTGCTGTGCATCCTGCTGCCAGGCATGCACCTGGGCGGCGACCTCCGGGTGGGCCGCCAGCCAGGTTTCGAGCTGACGGCGGTCGGCGTCCAGGAGCTGGTGATCGACGTAGGCATGCAAATCGCGTTCGCTGGGAGGCAGGCTGATCATTTGAGTATCCGCAGGGCAGGGCTGGTGATTTCGCCGTCGCTGAGCTGGCGCAGGGCCTGGCGCGCACGGGACAGGCGCGACATCACGGTGCCCACAGGCACCTCGAGGATGTCGGCGACTTCTTTGTAGCTCAAGCCTTCCACCGACACCCACAGCAGCAGGGCACGTTGTTCGGTGTTCAATTTATCGAAGGCTTGCAGGGTCGATTGCGCGATGACCGTGCGCTCGACCGACGGCTGCGAATCATCGCGGCCGGTGAAAAACTCCAACATGCGCGTGTACCGCCGGGAACGCCGGTGGGCGTCGAGAAACTGCCGGTACAGGATCGAGAACAGCCAGGCGCGCAAGTCGCCTTCGAGGCGTTTGTCGGCCCAACTGATGATCGCGCGTTCAAGGCTGGCCTGTACCAGGTCGTCGGCACTGCTGCTGTTACGCGTCAGGGACACGGCAAAACGCCGCAACCTGGGGATGAGTTCACGTAACTGTTCGTCGAGTTCGTGCATGGGATTCTGGCTAGTCACTACGCTGGGACTAGGAAGACGTCCGGCGTTGAAGGTTATTCCAGGCCAATAAAAATAAACAGCCGGCCAGGGAATAGAGTGCGCTGGCGTACGTCCCAAGTGTTCCGACCTTATGTTTCACCCACTCAAGGCCTTGGGCCCTGGAGTTATTTCATGGTAGATCACTCATCACCGCCCCGTCCGCCGCTGAGCACCGCAAGCCTGATAATTCGGTTGGCCAGCATCGGCGTGGTGGTTGCCGTCGTGGCCGGGGCGTTCGCCTACGTCAATGGCAGCCTCGACCCACAACGGTTGCGTCCCAAAACCCTGGTCAATGCCCTGGAAACCAACAACGGTTTGCACCCTGGTTACCGTCGCAACCATGCCAAGGGCGTGTGCGTGGCCGGTTATTTCGAGAGCAGCCCCGAGGCGCGCCAGTACTCCAGTGCCCAGGTCTTCAGTGAAGCGCGCACGCCGGTTATCGGGCGTTTTGCGCTGCCCAGCGGCAACCCTTATGCGCCGGACAGCAGCGTACCGATCCGCAGTTTTGCCCTGCAATTCAGCTTGGCTAACGGCCAGCAATGGCGCACCGGGATGAACAGCATGCCGGTGTTCCCGGTGGGCACGCCCGAGGCCTTCTTTGCAATGCTCAAGGCCGGTGCACCAGACCCGGCCACCGGCAAGCCGAATCCGACTGCCATGCCGGCGTTTTTCGCGGCGCATCCCGAGACCGTGCCGTTCCTGGCCTGGGTCAAGACCGCCAAGCCGTCCGCCAGCTATGCCACCGAAACCTATAACGGTATCAACGCGTTTTACCTGGTGAACGCCAGTGGCCAGCGCCAGGCCGTGCGTTGGGGCGTCGTGCCACAAAGCCAGGATGCACCGGGTGCCACGGCGCCAGCCGGCAGCGATTTCCTTGAAAAAGACCTGGCGCAGCGCCTGGGAGCCGGCCCGTTGCGCTGGCAGTTGAACGTCACACTGGCCAACCCGGGCGACCCGGTGGACGACGCCAGCAAGACCTGGAGCGGCGAGCACAAAGTGCTGAACGCGGGCACGCTGGTGCTGGAAAGCAGCCAGCCGCAAATGGACGGCGACTGCCGCGACATCAACTTTGATCCACTGATTCTGCCGAGCGGTATCGAAGCCTCGAATGACCCACTGCTGGCCGCCCGTTCGGCGGCGTACGCCAGTTCTTACCTGCGTCGCACCAGCGAAGTCAGCCAGTTGCACAGCGCCCCACAGGAGTCGAAGCCATGAATGCTCAACCCCGGTTTTTCGCCCCGCTGGCGCGGCTGCTGCATTGGCTCATGGCGTTGATGATCATCGCCATGCTGTTTATTGGCGCGGGCATGGTGGCGTCGGTGTCGGAGCGCCATGAGTGGCTGATCCATCTGCACAAGCCGTTGGGTATTGCGATCCTGGCGCTGGTGATCGTGCGCTTGGTCGTGCGTTTTTCCACGCGTCAGCCGCCGCTTCCCGCGGACTTGCCGCTGTGGCAAGCGCTGGCGGCCAAGGCGTCCCATGTGGTGCTGTACGCCCTGATGCTGGTGTTGCCGCTGCTGGGTTGGGCGATGATTTCGGCGGCCGGCGATCCGGTGATGCTCAGCAGTTCGGTGCAGCTGCCGGCGCTGGTCGGGGCGAATGCGCCGTTGTTTGCGGTGTTGCGCAAAGCTCACGGGTATCTGGCGTATTTGCTGTTTCTGACGGTGCTGTTGCACTTGGCGGCGGCGCTGTTCCACGGTTTGATCCGGCGTGACGGCGTGCTGCAAAGCATGACTGGAACCAAGGACTGACACCTTGCCCGGCAACCGCTGCGATTGCGCAGCGGTCGCCGGGTGCAGGGATCAGCGCAGTACGCCGACGATGTCCGCCACGGTGCTCAGCACATCCTTGCCCAACTGCATCGAGCGTTTGCCCGACCAGCCGGTGTGCGGGTTGGGCGCGTCGTCGTTGTCCTTGAAGGGCATTTCCAGGGTCAGGGACAGGCAGTCGAACTTCTCGCCGACGCTGTTGCACGCCAGCGTCATGTTGGCTTCCCCCGGCAGGTCGCGGGTGTAGCCGTGCACGGTCTGGAAGTCGCGGGTGAGGCCGCTCAGGTGGCTGCGGAAGTGTTTTTCCAATTGCTCGATGCGCGGCGTGTAGCCGGGGTTGCCTTCGCAGCCGGCGGTGAACACGTAGGGGATTTCTTCGTCGCCGTGGATATCCAGGAACAGGTCAACGCCATACTTTTCCATTTGCTGCTGGACGAACAGCACTTCCGGGCTGATCTCCTGGCTCGCGCTTTGCCAGGCCCGGTTAAGGTCCTGGCCCATGGCGTTGGTGCGCAGATGGCCATGGAACGCGCCATCGGGGTTCATGTTGGGCACCAGGTACAGGTCGGCGGCGGCCAGCAGTTTTTTCAGCTCGGCGTCACCGTCCTGTTGCAGGCGTTCGATGATGCCTTCCATAAACCATTCGGCCATGTGCTCGCCGGGATGCTGCTGGGCGATGATCCAGACCTTGCGCTTGTTGGACTCGCCTTTGCCCCGGCGCAGCAGCGGGATATCACGCCCTTCGACACTCTTGCCGGTGGCCAGCAATTGCGTGCCGGCGCGGTTCAGCGCCTGGTCGATCAGCCAGGCATGGCGTTCGCGGCTGTAGGGTTCGAAGTAGGCGAACCAGGCCTGTTTTTCCCGGGTTTCGAGGGTGATGTGCAGCGTCTCGCCATCAAAGCGGGTGGGTACCCGAAACCAGTTGATATGGTCGTAGGACGCCACGGCGTTGTAACCACTCCAGGCGTGCTTGTAGGAAGAGTGGCCGGCGTTGCTCAAGCGAAAGGTGTGGCTGTGGCCCACGTGCATGCCTTCGGCCTTGAAGTGGAACCACTGGAAGTGTTGGCTGCGTGTATCGGGCTTGATGGCCAGCAGCAACTGGTGGGCATCACTGGCGTCGAGCACCTGGATGTTGCCACTGTCGAAGTCGGTGCTGATCTTGATGGAGGTCAAGGCCACGGTCATAGTCTGGTTGCCTGAATATGAGTGTTGTGGCGGGCATTTTACACCGGAGCGGGGTAAAGCCTGGATGCAATTTTTTGTGGGGGAAGAGGGGGGCGTCGTCCATGACGCCGCAGCAGCTTAGAATCTATGAGATTGATTCTCAAGTGCTATTTTTGAAAGAACCGGGCCAGAGCGCCGGATCGACTTTCTTTTGGCGATAGTCTTTTGCTACCATGCGCGCCATCAAGCAACACACAGTCTTCATTAGCCTGAAGCCACGCCAGGAAAAACTGGCAAAAAAAGACCCGGCCAAAGAGCCGGGTCAAAAACCGTGATTAGCCTGATGAGGAGATATTCCAAGAGTCCGACCTAAGGTCTCTTGGTCTATCGACTGATCTCGCGATCAGCTAGGTCCAATAATAATCATTATCATTTGCAAGTCAAATGTTTTTATCCGCCAGATAGAAATATTTTTCCTTCGCGTCTGTTACATCCTCGCCGAGTGTTCGGCCTCCCGGGTCGAAAGCCGTAGCGACCGCTCCACCATCACCTTCGCCATATCAATCAAATAGACCACTGAAAACGCCAGGTCCCGGCTGTTGCCGTGGCTGCTGTTTGCCGATTCGTAGGCAGTGGCTGCGGCACTGCGCAGCAGGTCGGAGGCGTGCACCAGCGCTTCCTCATCACTGATGCCCGGTTTGACTGCAAACAAGGTGTCGTCAACGGACGGCGTGGCGAGATCCTCTTTCAAGTAATAGTCCAGCGCGCGTTGGGCAGCGCCGCTGCTGCGCATGAACAGCAGCTCGTCTTCGTCGCAGGTTTCGGGCAGTGGATAGGGGGTTGTCGTCATGAAGTCGGTGCTCTGGGTGGATGTCGAAAGCCTGCAACCGATATTAGTACTAATCGTATTTATGGCGTTTTATTGATTACTACAAACTGTTTATTGTCGCTGCGAGTACACAACGTATTGTCAGGCCCCATGGATAAATGGATAGCGCTGGTCAAGGCCAGCATGAAAGATCTCAAGGTCACGCAGGATCAATTGGCCTCACGCCTGGGCATGTCCCAGGGCGGAGTCGGCCATTGGCTGAACAAGCGCCGGGTGCCGAGCCTTGCCGACATGAATCGGGTGATGGACGAACTGGGCCTTGGCGACCTTGAGGTCGCGTTGGTGGTTCGCGAAAAAGCGGTCGCACCGGTGGAAGAAGAGTTGGAGCCAACGCCGCACTACAACCCCCATTACCGTTACCCGGTGAGCGAAGGGAAAGGAGGGTACCCATTGCAGGAAGAATCCCGGCCTTACGGTGCTGCACGTTTCCGGATGAGCGACTATCAGGCCCGTGGCAAGGCGTTCTGGCTGAGGGTGATCGGCGATGCCATGACCGCCCCCGCCGGCTTGAGTATCACCGAAGGCATGATGGTGTTGGTGGACCCGGCCATCCGGCCTGAGCCGGGCAAACTGGTGGTGGCCCAATGGGCATTTAATCCCCAGGCCACCTTGCGCAAACTGGTGAAGGACAGCGGTCAGCTTTACCTGGTACCGCTCAACTCGACTTACCCGAAAATGCTGTTCAGCGAGGAGTGCCGCATCATCGGTGTGGTGGTACAGGCGGTCACAAGGTTTTAGCTCGCGGCTTCCAGTTCCACGAGTGCGCTGCCTTCATTGACCATTTCACCTTCCTGGCAATACAGCGCCTTGACCACCCCGGCATGGGGCGCGCGAATGCTGTGTTCCATCTTCATGGCTTCCAGCACCACCAGTTGCGTACCGGCTTCCACCGTTTGGCCGACGTCCACCAGCACCCGCACGATGCTGCCGTTCATCGGTGCGGTCAGGCCGCCCTGATGGGACTGGCTGGCGTCGACGGCGGCGATCGGGTCGAACAGGCTGACGCTGTGCACTTCGCCGTCCCAACGCAGAAACAGGCTGGCGCCCTCGCGCACCGCCAGATGAGAGCGGCGCACACCTTGCCGGTCGATCAGCAACTGCTCGCCGTGCAACCGGGGCGGGTTGACGCCGGCTTGCAGGGTGACCAGGCGATCCTGGCCGTTGCAGCTCAAATGCAGGGAAACCTCGGCGGGCAACCCGGCGCGAAAGCCATGGGTGTCGGCCCAGGGTGAACTGGAATCAGCGCTCGGCCGGGTTTGCATGAACGCCTGGCCCGCGGCCTGCCAGAACTCATCACTCAACTCGCCGGGGGCCGGTAGCAGCTCATCCTGATAACGCGGGATAAACCCGGTATCCAGCTCGGCAGCCGCAAACGCCGGATGGCCGATGATGCGCCGCAAAAAGCCCAGGTTGGTCTTCAAGCCACCCACGGCAAATTCATCCAGCATACCCAGCAGCCGCAGTCGCGCCTGCTCGCGGTCTTCGCCCCAGGCAATCAGCTTGCCCAGCATCGGGTCGTAGAACGGTGACACGTTGTCGCCTTGTTCGACGCCGCTGTCCACCCGGCGCCCCGGCCCAGGCGTGGACTCGCGGTACAGCGCCAGGTGCCCGGTGGCCGGCAGGAAATCATTGGCCGGGTCCTCGGCGTACAGCCGCACTTCAATCGCATGCCCCCGCAGTGGCACCTGCTCCTGAGTCATCGGCAGTGGCTCGCCCTGGGCCACACGAATCTGCCAGGCCACCAGGTCCAGGCCGGTGATGGCTTCGGTCACCGGGTGTTCCACCTGCAGCCGGGTGTTCATCTCCATGAAGAAAAACTCGCCCCGTGCGTCCAGCAGAAACTCCACCGTGCCCGCACCCACATAACCGATTGCCTGGGCCGCACGAACTGCCGCCTCGCCCATGGCCTTGCGTTGCTCGGCACTCAGGCCCGGTGCCGGTGCTTCCTCGACGACTTTCTGGTGGCGCCGCTGGATCGAGCAATCGCGCTCGTTGAGGTACAGGCAATGCCCATGCTGGTCGGCGAACACCTGGATTTCCACGTGACGCGGCTTGAGCAAATACTTCTCCACCAGCATCTGCGCATTGCCAAACGAGGACAGCGCTTCACGCTGGGCCGAGGCCAGGGCTTCGGCCAGCTGGCTGACGTCCTCGACCACTTTCATGCCCTTGCCGCCACCGCCCGCCGTGGCCTTGAGCAGCACCGGGTAACCGATGCGCTCGGCCGCCTGGCGAAAGGTCTCCAGGTCCTGGGCGTCGCCGTGGTAACCCGGCACCAGCGGCACGCCGGCAGTTTCCATCAATGCCTTGGCCGCCGACTTGCTGCCCATGGCATCAATGGCCGAGGCGGGCGGGCCGAGGAAGATCAACCCGGCGGCTTCAATGGCGCGGGCGAACCCGGCGTTCTCTGACAGAAACCCGTAACCCGGGTGAATGGCCTGGGCGCCGCTGGCCTGGGCCGCGGCGATCAGCTTGTCGATTTGCAGGTAACTGTCGGCGGCCTTGCTGCCGCCCAGGTCCACACGAATATCCGCCTCGCGGGAATGCCGTGCGTCACGGTCCGTGGCGCTGTGTACGGCCACGGTAGTCAGGCCCATGGCCTTGGCGGTGCGCATCACCCGGCAGGCGATTTCGCCGCGGTTGGCCACCAATACAGTGGTAAGCGTCTTCATGAACGCGGCTCCTGGGACTGCCAGTTGGGCGAGCGTTTTTGCAAAAAGGCGCGCAAGCCTTCCTGGCCTTCGGCGCTGACGCGGATCCGCGCGATGGAGTTTTCGCAGTAGCGACGCAGTGCCGGGGTGAGCGCCCCATGGCCGACCTCACGCAGCAAATCCTTGCTGGCGCGCATGGCTGCCGGGCTGTTGAGCAGCAGGTTGGTAACCCACCGTTCAACCTGCACATCCAGATCGGCCGTCGGATAACTCTCCGCCAGCAGCCCGATTTCCCGTGCGCGCTGGCCCCCAAAGCGATCAGCCGTGAGGGCATATCGACGGGCTGCGCGCTCGCCGATCGCCTGCACCACGAACGGGCTGATCACTGCAGGCGCCAGGCCGATGCGCACTTCCGACAGGCAGAACTGCGCCTCATCGGTGCCGATGGCCATGTCGCAGCAACTGATCAACCCCAGGGCACCGCCATAGGCCGCGCCCTGAACCACGGCCAGCGTCGGAATCTTCAGCTTGGCCAGGTTGTACATCAACTCCGCCAGTTCCCGGGCGTCGTCCAGGTTGGTGTGGTAATCCAGCTCGGCCGACTGCTGCATCCAGGCCAGGTCGGCGCCGGCGCTGAAGTGTTTGCCGCGCCCGCGCAGTACCAAAAAACGCAGGGCTGGATCGCCCTGGACCTGGTCGAGGGCGATGATCAGTTCGCGGATCATTTCGGCGTTGAACGCGTTGTTCTTGGCTTCACGACTGAGCCACAGGGTGGCAAAGCCACGCGGATCGGTGACCAGTTCGAGGGTGTTGAAATCGCTCATGGGGTGCAGCTCCATTTACATGCGGAACACGCCGAAGCGGCTCGGCTCGATGGGGGCGTTCAGTGCGGCGGACAAGGCCAGGGCCAGCACGTCGCGGGTCTGCAACGGGTCGATGACGCCGTCGTCCCACAACCGTGCGCTGGAGTAGTAGGGGTGGCCCTGGGTTTCGTACTGGTCGAGGATCGGCTGTTTGATCGCGGCTTCCTCTTCGCTGCTGAAACCCTGGCCTGCGCGCTCGGCCTGTTCGCGCTTGACCTGCACCAGCACGCCGGCGGCCTGTTCGGCACCCATCACGCCGATGCGTGCGTTGGGCCACATCCACAAGAAGCGCGGGTCGTAGGCGCGGCCGCACATGCCGTAGTTACCGGCGCCGAAGCTGCCACCGATGATCACGGTGAACTTCGGCACCTTGGCACAGGCCACGGCCGTCACCAGCTTGGCGCCGTGCTTGGCGATACCGCCGGCCTCGTATTTCTGGCCGACCATAAAGCCGGTGATGTTTTGCAGGAACAGCAGCGGAATCCCGCGCTGGCAGGCCAGCTCGATAAAGTGCGCGCCTTTCTGCGCGGCTTCGGCGAAGAGGATGCCGTTGTTGGCCAGGATCGCAATCGGGTAGCCGTGCAGGTGCGCAAAGCCGCACACCAGCGTAGTGCCGAACAGCGCCTTGAACTCATCGAACACCGAACCGTCCACCAGCCGCGCGATGACTTCGCGCACATCGAACGGTTGCTTGGCGTCGGCCGGGATCACGCCGTACAGCTCTTCGCTGCCGTATAACGGCGCCACCGGCGTGCGCTGTTGAAGTTGGCCCAGTTTGCGCCAATTGAGGTTGGCCACACTGCGGCGGGCCAGGGCCAGGGCGTGCTCATCGCTGTCGGCGTAGTGGTCGGCCACCCCGGAGATCTTGCAGTGCACATCGGCACCGCCCAGGTCTTCGGCACTCACCACTTCGCCGGTCGCCGCCTTCACCAGCGGCGGGCCGGCGAGGAAGATGGTGGCTTGCTGGCGGACCATGATCGCTTCGTCCGCCATCGCCGGCACGTAGGCGCCACCGGCGGTGCAGGAACCCATCACCACCGCGATTTGCGGAATGCCCTGGGCACTCATGTTGGCCTGGTTGAAGAAGATCCGCCCGAAGTGCTCGCGGTCCGGGAACACTTCATCCTGGCGCGGCAGGTTGGCGCCGCCGGAGTCCACCAGGTAGATGCACGGCAGGCGGTTCTGCTCGGCGATGGTCTGGGCGCGCAGGTGTTTCTTGACGGTCAGCGGGTAGTACGAGCCGCCTTTCACCGTGGCGTCGTTGGCGACGATCATGCATTCGACGCCCTCCACACGGCCGATCCCGGCAATCACGCCGGCCGCGGGCACGTCTTCGCCATACACCTGATACGCCGCCAGTTGGCTGAGTTCCAGAAACGGCGAGCCCGGGTCGAGCAAACGATTGATCCGCTCCCGCGGCAACAGCTTGCCCCGGGACGTGTGGCGTTCCTGGGCCTTGGCGCCGCCGCCTTGCTGCACCTGGGCGAGCAGGCTGTGCAGGGCGTCGACCTGTTGGAGCATCGCCGCACTGTTGGCGGCGAATTCCGTCGAGCGCGGGTTGAGCTGGGTGTGCAGGGTTGCCATGGGGCGCGCTCCGTTCAGCGGGTTTCGTTAAACAGTTCGCGACCGATCAACATGCGCCGGATCTCACTGGTACCCGCACCGATTTCATACAGCTTGGCGTCACGCAGCAGACGACCCGCCGGGAATTCATTGATATAGCCATTGCCGCCGAGAATCTGGATCGCGTCGAGGGCCATCTGGGTGGCGCGCTCGGCGCTGTAGAGGATCACCCCGGCGGCGTCCTTGCGCGTGGTTTCGCCGCGCTCGCAGGCCTGGGCCACCGCATACAGGTAGGCACGGCTGGCGTTGAGTTGGGTGTACATGTCGGCGACCTTGCCCTGGATCAACTGGAACTCGCCGATGCTCTGGCCGAACTGTTTGCGGTCGTGGATGTAGGGCACGATCAGGTCCATGCAGGCCTGCATGATCCCGGTGGGGCCGCCGGACAGCACCACGCGTTCGTAATCGAGGCCGCTCATCAGCACCTTCACGCCGCCATTCAGCACGCCGAGGATGTTTTCTTCCGGCACTTCGACGTCATCGAAGAACAGCTCGCAGGTGTTGGAGCCGCGCATGCCGAGCTTGTCGAACTTGTTGCTGCGGCTGAAGCCCTTGGAATCACGCTCGACGATAAACGCGGTGATGCCGTGGGCAGCCTTTTCCAGGTCGGTCTTGGCGTAGATCACGTAGGTGTTGGCGTCGGGGCCGTTGGTGATCCAGGTCTTGCTGCCGTTGAGCACGTACACACTGCCGCGTTTATCGGCGCGCAGCTTCATCGAGACTACGTCGGAGCCGGCATTCGGCTCGCTCATGGCCAGGGCGCCGATGTGTTCGCCGCTGATCAGCTTGGGCAGGTACTTGAGTTTTTGTTCGTGGGTGCCGTTGCGGTTGATCTGGTTGACGCAGAGGTTGGAGTGCGCGCCGTAGGACAACGCCACCGAAGCCGAACCCCGACTGATCTCTTCCATGGCCACCACGTGGGCCAGGTAGCCCAGGCCGGCGCCGCCGTATTCTTCCGGCACGGTGATGCCCAGCAGGCCCATGTCGCCGAACTTGCGCCACATGTCGGCGGGGAACAGGTTGTCGATGTCGATCTGCGCAGCGCGCGGCGCCAGTTCCTTGGCCACGAAGGACTGCACCTGGTCACGCAGCATGTCGATGGTTTCACCGAGGGCGAAGTTCAGGGAGGGGTAACTCATGGACGGGCACCTTTTAACGTTGTTTTTGTGTGGCCGATGCGCCGGGGAGGGCGATCACCTTTACGTTAACGTAAGCTTGCGTTGCAGGACTGTCAATCGTAGTTTACGTTTACGTCAACCTACAAAAAAGACAACAGGGGTCGTTATGGATCAGACGAATCAGAGTTACAGCCGTGGCAGGCAGGACAAGACCTTGCTGGCCATGACCATTGGCCAAGCCTTCGATAACACGGTTGCGCAGTACCCTGACGGCGAAGCGCTGGTGGTACGCCATCAACCGCGTCGCTACACCTGGCGGCAACTGGCAGAGACGGTTGATTTGCATGCGCGTGCGTTCCTGGCCATGGGCATGCAAACCGGCGACCGCCTGGGCATCTGGGCTCCCAACTGCGCGGAGTGGTGCATCAGCCAAATTGCCAGCGCCAAGCTCGGCGTGATTCTGGTCAATATCAACCCGGCGTATCGCAGCAGTGAGCTGGAGTACGTCCTCAAGCAATCCGGTTGCCAGTGGCTGGTGTGCGCCGGGTCATTCAAGACCTCCGATTACCACGGCATGTTGCAGGAACTGAAACCCGACCTGCGCGGCATCATCAGCCTCGATGCCAACCCGCCCCCGGGGTTCACGCCCTGGTCTCAATTGGCGGCGCTCGGCGCAGGCGTCGCGCCCGAGCAACTGCACACCCGCCAGGCCAGCCTGCACTTCGATCAACCCGTCAACATCCAGTACACCTCCGGCACCACCGGCTTCCCCAAGGGGGCCACCCTCAGTCACCACAACATCCTCAATAACGGCTATATGGTCGGCGAAAGCCTCGGCCTGACGGCGCAAGACCGCCTGGTGATTCCGGTGCCGCTGTATCACTGCTTCGGCATGGTGATGGGCAACCTGGGCTGCATCACCCACGGCACGACCATGATCTACCCGAATGACGGCTTCGACCCGCTGCTGACCCTGACCGCCGTCGCCGAAGAACAGGCCACCGGGCTCTACGGCGTGCCCACCATGTTTATTGCCATGCTCGATCACCCGCGCCGCGGCGAATTCGACCTGTCGCGCCTGCGCACCGGGATCATGGCGGGCGCCACCTGCCCGATCGAGGTGATGCGCCGGGTCATCAGCGAGATGCACATGAGCGAGGTACAGATTGCCTACGGCATGACCGAAACCAGCCCGGTGTCATTACAGACCGGGCCGGATGACGACCTGGAGCGGCGGGTGACCACCGTTGGGCGTACCCAGCCGCAACTGGAAAGCAAGATTATCGATGAGGCAGGCAACACTGTGGCCCGGGGCCAGATAGGCGAGCTGTGCACCCGTGGCTACAGCGTGATGCTTGGTTACTGGAACAATCCTGAGGCCACCCGCGGGGCCATTGATGAGGCGGGCTGGATGCACACCGGCGACCTGGCGACCATGGATGAGCACGGTTACGTGTGCATCGCCGGGCGCAACAAGGACATGATCATTCGCGGCGGCGAGAACGTGTACCCGCGGGAGCTGGAGGAGTTTTTCTTTACCCACCCGGCGGTGGCGGATGTGCAGGTGATCGGCATTCCCGATGAGCGCTATGGCGAGGCGATCGTCGCGTGGATCAAGTTCCACCCCGGGCATGTCGCCAACGAGCTTGAGCTGCAGACATGGTGCAAGGGGCGGATTGCGCACTTCAAGATGCCGAAGCATTTCAAATTTGTGGATGAGTTTCCGATGACGGTGACGGGGAAGATTCAGAAGTTTCGGATGCGGGAGATTATGATTGAGGAGTTGGGGGAGGGGGGGGATTGATGGTGTACATATCCGTTGCTGCGGTAACGGCTACTTAGGGTTCCGCTCTTACAGCGGGTCACTTTGCAAAAGCGGCAAAGTAACCAAAACGCTCTGCCCCGCCTGTCGGCACCTCGCCCAGGCTCGGTGTTCCCTCACTCCGGCATTGCTCCGCGGGCCGCCGCGACGGGGCGTCCCTGCCCCGTCGCGGCTAAACCGGCGTCCTGCCGGTTTACCCGCTCCTCAATCCCTGCGTTCGGCCTCGGGCTTATTGGGGCAGTCAGAGCCAGATCAAAATCAAAAGCAAGAGCACAGCGGCCTACAGGCCGGCTTGAGTGGTAGAAGCCAGATCAAAAGCCACAGCAAAAGCCAAAGCGAAAACCAAATCTGAAACGGATGCAGCTCTGCTTTTCTGTGGGAGCTGGCTTGCCTGCGATGCAGACACCTCGTTTTTTCAGATGCACTGAGGCGATGCCATCGCAGGCAAGCCAGCTCCCACATTTGACCGTGGCCGCTGTAGATTTTGATCTTGATGTTGCCTTTGCTTCACACCACTCAAGCCGGCCTGTAGGCCGCTGTGTTCTTGATCTGCTGTTGATCTTGATCTTAGGCGCCCCGTTAAACCACGCTGGCCGAACGCAGGTAGTACGGAGCGGGTAAACCGGCAGGACGCCGGTTTAGCCGCGACGGGGCAGGGACGCCCCGTCGCGGCGGCCCGCGGAGTAATGCCGGAGTGAGGGCACACCGAGCCTAGGCGAGGTGCCGAGTGGTGGGGCAAGAGCCTTTTGGTTACTTTTGGGCTCTTTTCAAAAGTGACCCGCTGTAAGAGCGGAACCCGTACCAGCCGTTACCCAAAAAACGGATATACACGCAAATCACCTTCCACGAGAAAGCACAAAGGGGACCCGAGGGTCCCCTTTAATTTGTCGTTGCGTGCTCTTTTTTTATTATTGAGGGGCGGTCTGTTGTTGTTTTTGGCAACCGTGGCCCTTTACCGCTGTTTTTGGCGACCCCCATCCGGGGTCAAGAGCAAACGTATTTTTTTGAACGCTGATCTGCTTCTTCGCACGCGATCCAACCAGAGGGTAGCTACCTTGAGGTAGTTTTTTGTTCTTCTCTATCCGGTTGCGGGTTTCGGCTAGCCGTACCCTGCAAAGCACATCTTCTCCAAAAAAATCTGTTAGCTGCGTCTCTGCCGTGTTGTTTTTGTTATGTCAGAGTCGTTACGTCTTATTTTTATTAGGTTTGGTGCTTTTTATTCTTGTTATGCAATGGAGATAGCAGGAGCCGTGCCAACTTTATAAAGTCCTTTAAAATCAATGGTTTGATTTTTTGGTGGGAAATTTCTTTCAGGAAATGCGACAAAATATGTTCCCGTGTTACCCGATGTGTAGCCGCGAGGTAACACATCGTCACGGGCGCGGTACTCAGGTGGCGTTACGGGCTTTGGCCACGCGTGAACCGGTGGGGCGGCCCAATACCGTACAGATCTGCTGGCCCGCCAGAATCAGCTTGTCCATGTCGATACCCGTCTCGATGCCCAGGCCATTGAGCAGGTACAACACATCTTCAGTGGCGACGTTACCGCTGGCACCCTTGGCATAGGGGCAGCCGCCGAGGCCCGCGATAGAGCTGTCGAATACCTGGATACCTTCCTCAAGGCTGGCGTAGATATTGGCGATGGCCTGGCCATAGGTGTCGTGAAAATGCCCGGCCAGCTTGTCCCGTGGCACCTGCGCGCCGACCACCTCGAACATCCGCCGGGTGGCGCCCGCCGTACCGGTGCCGATGGTGTCGCCCAGGGACACTTCATAGCAGCCCATCGCAAACAGCTCCCGGGCTACCGCCGCCACTTGCTCCGGCGCGACCTGGCCTTCGTACGGGCACCCCAACACGCACGACACATAACCCCGCACGCTCACGCCATGCTGCCGGGCCGCGTCCATGATCGGCGCGAAGCGCTCCAGGCTTTCGCTGATGGAACAATTGATGTTGCGTTGGGAGAACGCCTCGGACGCTGCCGCAAACACCGCGACTTCCTTCACACCGGCGGCCAGGGCATCTTCAAAGCCCCGCAGGTTTGGCGCCAGCGCACCGTAGGTCACCCCGGGCTTGCGCTGGATCTGCGCAAACACCTCGGCGGACCCGGCCATTTGCGGCACCCACTTGGGCGACACAAAACTGCCGACTTCGATGTAGCCCAGGCCGGCGGCGCTCAGGGCGTCCACCAATTGCACCTTGTCGGCGACGCTGATGGGTTGCGCTTCATTCTGCAGGCCGTCGCGGGGGCCGACTTCCACCAGGCGCACATGAGAGGGGAGGGACATGGCAGCTACCTTTTATGAATGGCCAACCTGGCTCTGAATGGTCTGTTCCAGCGCCTGGGTGCAACGCTCTTCGGCGGTGTCCAGTTCCAGTTTCATCTGTTCGATGTCCAGCAACTGTTGCTCCAGCTGTTCGCGACGCTCGGCGATTTTCGCCAGCATGCTGTGCAGCTGTTTCTGATTGCCGCTGGTGGGGTCGTAGAGTTCGATCAGCTCCCGGCACTCGGCCAGGGAGAACCCGATGCGTTTGCCCCGCAGGATGAGCTTCAGGCTGACCTTGTCACGCGGCGAATAAATACGCTCCTGGCCCCGGCGTTCCGGGGACAGCAGGCCTTGTTCTTCATAGAAGCGAATGGCGCGGGTGGTGATATCGAGCTCGCGGGCGAGGTCGGAGATGCTGTAGGTCGTGCTCATGGGGGCGCTCAAGGAGTGTCTTGAGCGTTAAGCTAAAGGTTGCTTGACGTTAACGTCAAGCAACACATCACGCCTGCTGCTTATCCAGCTTCTTCTCATGAGCCGTCACCTGCTGGCACAACTCGATCATTTGCTCGCGCATCCAGCGGTTGGCGGGGTCTTGGTCGGTGCTTTCGTGCCAGTACAAATGGGTTTCCACCATCGGCACATCGTTCACCGGCAGGTTGAACCAGTGCAGTTCATGGCGCCGGGCAAAGCGCTCCGGCACGGTCATGACCATGTCGGTCTGCTGCAGCACTTGCGAGGCCATCAAATAATGTTGGGAGCGCAGGGCGATCTTGCGTTGCAGGCCCATCTTGCCCAACGCCAGGTCCACGTGGCCCAGGCCATTGCGCCGGCTGGAGATATGAATGTGCGTCAGGGACAAGTAGTCATCGAGGGTGAGCTTTTCCTTGCCCGCCATCGGATGGCCCTTGCGCATGGCACACACGTAGCGGTCTTCCATCAGCTTGACGTGGCGCACTTGCGGGTCGGTGTTGAGCGGCGCATCCACGGCAAAATCCAGGCGACCGGCGGCCAGTTCCTTGGTGGTTTCCCGGCGTTTGGACAGGAAGCTCTCGATCACCACCGTCGGCGCCAGGCGGCGCAGGCGCTGGAACAGCGGCGGCAGAATCACCGCTTCGGTAAGGTCGGTCATGCTGATGCGGTAGGTCTTGGCGGCCTGCTGCGGGTTGAAAATCCGGCTTTCCTGCACCGACACCCGCAGCAGCGACAGCGCATTGCGCACCGGGCCGATGATGTTCTGGGCCATGGGGGTGGGCACCATGCCCTGGGCAGTGCGCACGAACAGCGGGTCGTTGAACGTCTCCCGCAGGCGTGCCAGAGCGTTCGACACCGCTGGCTGGGTAATCCCGACAATCTGCCCGGCGCGGGTCAGGTTGGCTTCGGTGTAGATCGCGTCAAAGACGATGAAAAGGTTGAGGTCGACCTTGCTCAGATTCATTTCGCTGCGCTCTTATTGTTAGGTGTCCATACGCCGATCATATATCGGTGATGAATGTTAATACACGCCGAGAATAGGTTAGGTAAATTATCAGCGCTGATCTAGCATCAATTTCATGACCTAAACAACCTTCCAAAAAGGGAGCTGCTCATGGATTTCGCCTATTCGCCCAAGGTTCAGGAACTGCGTGAACGCGTCACCGCCTTCATGGACGCTTACGTCTACCCGGCCGAGCCGGTGTTTGAACGCCAGGTCAGCGAAGGAGATCGCTGGCAGCCCACCGCAATCATGGAAGAGTTGAAAGCCAAGGCTAAAGCCGAAGGCCTGTGGAACCTGTTCCTGCCGGAGTCCGAGCTGGGTGCCGGCCTGACCAACCTCGAATACGCCCCCCTGGCCGAAATCATGGGCCGCTCCTTGCTGGGGCCGGAGCCGTTCAACTGCTCCGCACCCGACACCGGCAACATGGAAGTGCTGGTGCGCTACGCCAACGAAGAGCAGAAACAACGCTGGCTCGAACCGTTGCTGCGGGGCGAGATTCGTTCGGCGTTCGCCATGACCGAGCCGGACGTGGCTTCTTCCGATGCCACCAACATGGCTGCCCGTGCGGTACGTGACGGCGACGAGTGGGTGATCAACGGCAAAAAATGGTGGACCTCCGGCGCCTGCGACCCGCGCTGCAAGATCCTGATCTTCATGGGCCTGAGCAACCCGGATGCACCGCGCCACCAACAGCACTCAATGATTCTGGTACCGGTGGATGCGCCCGGTGTGAAGATCGTGCGCCCGCTGCCGGTGTTCGGCTACGACGACGCGCCCCACGGCCACGCCGAAGTGCTGTTTGAGAACGTCCGTGTGCCGTACGAAAACGTGCTGCTGGGCGAGGGCCGGGGCTTTGAAATTGCCCAGGGCCGCCTTGGCCCGGGCCGTATCCACCACTGCATGCGCTCCATCGGCATGGCCGAGCGTGCCCTGGAGCTGATGTGCAAGCGCTCTGTCAGCCGTACCGCCTTCGGCAAGCCGTTGGCCCGTCTTGGAGGCAACATCGACAAGATCGCCGACTCGCGGATGGAAATCGACATGGCGCGCCTGCTGACCCTGAAGGCCGCCTACATGATGGACACCGTGGGCAACAAGGTCGCGAAAAGCGAAATCGCGCAGATCAAGGTGGTGGCGCCGAACGTGGCGTTGAAGGTGATCGACCGGGCGATCCAGATCCACGGCGGGGCGGGTGTTTCCAACGACTTCCCGCTGGCCTACATGTACGCCATGCAGCGCACCCTGCGCCTGGCCGACGGCCCGGACGAAGTGCACCGGGCAGCGATCGGCAAGTTCGAGATCGGCAAGTATGTACCGCGGGAGATGATGCGCAGCGGGCAGTAAAACCGAGGCTCGCAGTGTTTTTGCGGCAGAGGCGCTTTTGTGGCGAGGGGGCTTGTCCCCCGTTGGGCTGCGCAGCAGCCCCCAAACCTGCCGCCACACTCTGCCTGAAAGAATGCGGGTGGACTTATGGGGCTGCTGCGCAGCCCAACGGGGGACAAGCCCCCTCGCCACAGAAACCTTCTGTTACTTCAGCATCTCAGTAAACCCAAACCTCCACCCGCCGGTTCTTGATCCGCCCCTCATCCGCCGTATTCGCCGCCACCGGCATCTCGGCGCCAAAGCCGCGGATATCCCTCAGCACCACGCCACTTTTAACCAACTCCCTGCGCACCGCCATCGCCCGCAGTTTCGACAGCAGCGCCGCTCGCTGCGCATCATTTTTGGCATCCCCAAACCCCACCAGCGTTACCTGCTTGTCCAGCTTGCGGTGGCTCTTTATATAAGCCACCACACGCGTCAAGTCTTGGCGCGCCTTGTTGTCGAGGCTGGCGCTGCCTTCCTCAAACCGGAAGTTCACGGTCAGCCGTTGTGCCTGCCGGGCAATCCCCTGGTAATCCTCGGGCATCGGCGCGCGCGGCTCCACGGTCATGGCCTGCACCTGCTGTGCGATAAACCCGTTGGCGGCGACGATCGCCTGGCCCTTGCTGCTTTGCGCAAAGTCCACCAACGCCTTGGCCCACGGATTCTGCGCAACCGGCGGCAGATAGAAAAACAACCGGCGTGACAACGGGTAATCCTCGGTGGCAATCAGGCTGTTCAACGGCAGCATGGGCTGCGAGTCACCGTCGACAATGGCCACTGCCTTGGCCTGGCGCACGTAGGGCAGCCCGATAAAGCCGATGCCCTGGGGATCGTGGCTGACCGCATCCGACAACTGCTCACTGGACTCGAACCGTTTGGCGCTGGCCTCCAGGGATTTGCCGCGACGGCTGAGCACCAACTCCTTGAACGTATCGTAGGTGCCGGATTGATCATCCCGCGCGTACACCTGAATCTTGCCGCCGATACCGCCCAGTTGTTCCCAGGTCGAGACGTCGCCGCTGAAAATCTGCGCCAGTTGCTCAGTGTTCAATGTATTCAGCGGGTTGCGCGGGTTGAGGATGATCGCCAGGCCATCAATCGCGATGACTTGTTCGGCGTCCGGGCTTTTCAGGTCGCCCAGGGGCTCCAGCTCCACCAACTCACTGTCTTTTATCGGCCGGGACGACGCCGCGAGGTCGGCGTTGGCTTTTTTCAGTGCGGCGAACCCGGTGCTGGAACCATGGGCGGCCACTTCTATCGTCACCTGTTGGCCCTGGCGAGTCTTGCCGACGATCTGCTGTTCGTTGGCTTGGTCAGACGGCTCGCTGTGCACGCCTTGCAAACCTTGTTGCTCCATCAGTCCCTTGACCAGCGCCGGGCCCAGTGCCGCGCCGATGGTGTTGGAACCCTGGATACGCAAGGCCGGGCCGTGATCGGGGAAGGGCAGCGGGGTGGAAAAGGCGGTGAGGGGGAATGCGCTGAGCAGGGCCAGCAGGGATAGAACGCGCAGCATCATGCCGGCACCTTCTCAAGCCAAAGGGAGTGCCGCGAGATTAAGTCAGGCAGGTTGCATAAATATGACGAGGGCCGGTTACCCGGCCCTCTGTGCCAGATCAGCTCAGTTCCAGCCAGATCGGCGCATGATCGGAGGGTTTTTCCATACCGCGCAGGTCGTAGTCCACACCGGCGTCCTTCACCCGCGGCAACAGGCCTTGGGAGGCCATGATCACGTCGATCCGCAGCCCGCGCTTGGGCTCGTCTTCAAAACCGCGGCTGCGGTAATCGAACCAGCTGAAGCGGTCGGCGACGTCCGGGTTGAGGTGACGGAAGCTGTCCACCAGGCCCCAGTTCTTCAGGCGGGCCATCCACTCGCGCTCTTCCGGCAGGAAGCTGCACTTGCCGGTTTTAAGCCAACGCTTGGCATTGTCGGCACCGATGCCGATGTCGCAGTCTTCCGGGGAAATATTCACATCGCCCATCACCACCACGGCCTGGTCATTGCTGAACTGCGACTCCAGCAAGGTTTGCAGGTCTTCGTAGAAACGTTGCTTGGCCGGGAACTTGGTAGGGTGGTCGCGGCTTTCGCCCTGTGGGAAATAGCCGTTCATGATGGTAATCGGGTTGCCGTTGGCATCGGCGAAGGTGCCCCAGATAAACCGGCGCTGGGCGTCTTCTTCGTCACTGGCAAAGCCTTTATGCAGCGCCAGCGGTTCCTGGCGCGAGAGCAGGGCAACACCATAGTGGCCTTTCTGCCCGTGGTAATACACGTGATAGCCCAGGGCCTTGATCTCATCCAGCGGGAACTGGTCGTCGTGGACCTTGGTTTCCTGCAGGCCGATCACGTCCGGCTGGTGTTTCTCGATCAGTGCCGCCAGCTGATGAGGGCGGGCGCGCAGCCCGTTGATATTGAAAGAGACGATTTTCATGGTCGGCAGTCCAGTCTGGCAAAAGGGCGATGCTAGCCGACAAGTCGGACGGGGGCCAGCGTGGCGGTAGGAGTTGGGCACTGCTAAGGTCTGAAAGGAGGGAACGAGTCGGTTGCTGTGGGCTCGTACTAACAAGAGCGCAACCTTTTTGAGTCAGCGCCCAGGGGAGATTCACTGTTATGCCTGACACCTCGACTGCCATCGCCCAGATTCACATGCTCGACAGCGGCTATTCCCGCGAAGCCCGTTCCCTGCTGTACCAGGCCTATCGCCATGAGCCGACGTTCGCCTACATCTTTGAAGCCGAACGTCCCGGCTACGAACAGCGGGTGCGCGCCACGGTGCGTGAGCTGGTCAAGCAGCACTTCTTCCAGAACCTGCCGGCTATTGGCCTGCTGGTCAACGACCGGTTGATCGGCATCGCCCTGATCGCGCCGCCCACGCGACGCCTGGGCATTACCGAAAGCTGGGCCTGGCAATTGCGCATGTGGCTGAGCACCGGGGTGCGTGGCACCCGGCGCTACCTGGAATATCACCAGGCCGTGTTGGCGTGCCTGCCCTCGGACTCGGTGCATGTGCTGCCGCTGCTGGGGATTCACCCGCAATTCCAGGGCAAACACTACGGCGAGCAATTGCTCGAAGCGGTTCACAACTGGTGCGCCGAAGACCCGCATTCTTCCGGTGTGGTGTTGGATACGGGGAATTCTCGCTACCTGGAGTTCTATAAACGCCAGGGCTATGAAGAGATCGGCGAGGTGGCTGTAGGACCTGTCCTGGAGCACGTTTTCTTTCACGCAAATCCGCAGGTGTTACAGGCTGCAACGGTTTAAGACAGAATTATTCAGACAAATCCGGGTTCTAACCCGCTCCCAAGCTCGTGTAGCATCCCGGCCTATGAAGTTTCCAGGAAGATTTACCAGCGGCTTGATTCTGCTGTTCACGAGCTGCGGCGCCTTGGCGCAAAGCGAATTGGATGTGCGCATCAAACCTTCAAACGACGCGTTGAAAGCCAACATCGAAGGCTATATCGGCGGGGTCGGCGATCGTGACGAAGAAGCCCTGCAACGGTTCAGCCGTGGCGCCGAGGAGCAGGCCCGCAAGGCCGCCCAGGCGTTGGGTTTCTACCAGCCGCAGATCGCCAGTGACGTGAAGGGCGGCAAGAACCCGCGCCTGATCCTCACCATCGACCCCGGCGAACCGGTGCATTTGCGCAATGTGACTATTAGGGTCGATGGCCAGGCGGCCGACCTCAAAGCCTTTCGCGTGCCCGGCAGCGACGAACTCAAACCCGGTGCCGTGCTCAACCATGGCAATTACGAAGACGCCAAGCGCGTTATCCAGAACCAGGCATCACGCTACGGCTTTTTCAGCGGGCGCTTTACCCGCCAGAAACTCTCGGTGGACCCCCAGGCGGGCGTGGCCGATATCGAACTCATTTATGACAGCGGCCCACGTTACACCCTGGGCAAGGTCAGCTTTGCCGGCGACACCCCCTTCGATGAAGACCTGCTGCAACGCATGGTGCCGTTCAAGAGCGGCGCACCCTACGACTCCGAACTGATCGCCGAACTCAACCAGAACCTGCAAGGCAGCGGTTTTTTTGAAGGCGTACGCGTGGACGCCGCTCCCGCCGCGTCGACTAACGACGTGATCCCTGTGGCCGTGCAACTCGAAACCCGCAAGCCCCGCACCATGGGCCTGGGCCTGGGTTACTCGACCGACGTCGGGCCGCGCGGCAAGGCCAACTGGACGCGCCATTGGGTCAACCCCCAGGGCCATAGTTATGGCTGGGAAGCCGAGCTGTCGGCGCCCCGGCAGAACGTCGGGCTGTGGTACGACATTCCCCTGGACCCGCCCCTGACCGACAAACTGCGTTTCGCCGGCGGCTACCAGAATGAAGAAATCGCCAACACCGACACCCTGAGTAAATTGCTCACCCTCGGCCCCGAGTGGCACAGCAAGTTGCCCAGCGGCTGGACGCGGGTGATCTCGCTCAAGTGGCAGCGCGAAGAATATCGCCTGGGCAACGACTCGGGCCTGAGCACGCTGCTGATGCCGGGCATCAGTTACTCCTACCTGCGCAGTGACAACCGCATCGACCCGCACAACGGCTATCGCCTGTTGTTCGACGCCAAGGTCGCCAAGGAAGGGCTGGGTTCCGACACCAACCTGCTTTACGGCACGGCGACGATCAAGGGCCTGACCACGTTGTGGGACAACCACCGCTTCCTGGCCCGCGCGCAATTTGGCGGCAGTGCCACCAATGGCTACAAGTCCGTGCCGCCGTCGTTGCGGTTTTTTGCCGGCGGCGACCAGAGCGTGCGCGGTTACGAGTACCAGACCCTGTCGCCGGAGAATGACCGTGGCGACCGCATCGGTGGCCGCTACATGGTGGCCCTGAGCGCCGAGTATCAATATTCCATCGCCGAAAAATGGCGGATCGCGACCTTTATCGACCAAGGCAACTCGTTCAACACCCTGGAAATGCCGAGCCTGAAAACCGGTGTGGGTGTGGGCGTGCGCTGGGTGTCGCCGGTCGGTCCGATCCGCCTCGACCTGGCCCATGCCCTCGAAGATCCGGGCGGCATTCGTTTGCACTTTTCCATGGGGCCTGAGCTGTGATGCGTGGTTTGAAAATAGCGGGGCTGGCCGTGCTGGCGGTCCTCGCGGTGATAGTGCTGGCGCTGTGGACGGTGCTGGGTACCCAAGTTGGCAGCCGTTGGGTGCTGGGCCAGGTGCCGGGGTTGACCGTGGAAAATTTCCAGGGTCGCCTGGGCGGGCAGTGGAGTGCCGACCATCTGTTATGGCAACAAGACAGCAGCCACGTAGAGCTGCAAGCACCGAAGTTCGACTGGTCGCCGGCGTGCCTGATGCGCATGACGGTGTGCATCAACCAACTGGATGTGGAGCAGGTGAGCCTGCAATTTCCACCCAGCGCGGAAGAAAGCAGCGGCCCGATCACCCTGCCGGACCTGAAATTGCCGGTCGCCCTTCAGTTGGGTGACATCCGCGTCGGCAGCCTGCTGTTCAACGGCAGCGAAGAACTCCAGGGCCTGCAACTGGCGGCGCACTGGACCGCTGCCGGCATGCAGATTGACTCGGTGCACCTGCAGCGGGACGGCCTGGTGCTGGATCTATCCGGCCTGCTGCAACCTACCGGCAACTGGCCGTTAACCGCCAGCGGCAACCTGAGTCTGCCCTACGCCCCGGGCGGTGCGCCCTGGACGCTGGCGCTCAAGGTCGATGGCGATTTGCTCAAATCCCTCAAGCTCGACGCCGACAGCAGCGGCTATCTGCCGGCCAAGCTCAGCGGGGAGTTGCAACCCCTGGTGGAAAACCTGCCGGCGCAGTTGCACATCACCGCCGATGGCTTCAAACCCAGCGCCGACTTGCCCGATACCCTGCAACTCAATCAGTTGGACCTGACGGCCAAGGGCGACCTGAGCAACGGTTACCAGTTGCTGGGCAAAGCCGTCCTTCCGGCGGAGAAAGGCCCGGTGGACTTGCTGCTGCAAGGCAAGGTCGACGCCAAGGGCGCGCAGATCGCCGGGTTGGACTTGAATGCCGGTGACCAGCAAAGCCTCAAGCTCAGTGCCAATCTGGACTGGCAGCAAGGCTTCAGCGCCGACGCGAAAATCGACTGGCTGGATTTCCCCTGGCATCGCCTGTACCCGGTCATTGACGAACCTCAAGTAGCCTTGCGTACCTTCAATGGCGAAGTTTCCTACAAGGACGGCAACTACCTGGGCAACTTCAAGGCCGACCTCGACGGCCCGGCAGGCAAGTTCAGCCTGGCCAGCCCGTTCAGTGGCGACCTCAAGCAAGTGTTCCTCCCCGAGCTGAAACTCGCCGCCGGCCAGGGCAAGGCCGAGGGCCACCTGAACCTGCAATTTGCCGACGGTATTGCCTGGGACACGGCACTCGACCTGTCGGCCATCAACCCGGCGTACTGGGTTGCCGAGCTGCCCGGCACCCTCGCTGGCCCGCTGCGCAGCAAGGGTGAAATGAAGAACGAGCAGCTTAAGCTCAACGCCGACCTCGACCTCAAGGGCCGCCTGCGCGGCCAACCCGCCGTGCTCCAGGCCAAGGCCGAAGGCGCAGGCGAGCAGTGGACTCTTGGTACGCTGGACATCCGCCTCGGCGACAACCGCATCTACGGCAGCGGTAGCCTGCAACAGCGGCTGGCCGGGCAGGTCGACATCAAGTTGACGCGCCTCGCCCAACTCTGGCCGCAACTGCGCGGGCAGATGAACGGGCGCCTCGACGTCGCCGGTACCCTGCACGCGCCTCAAGGCAAGCTCAACCTGGTTGGCCAACAACTGGCGTTTGAAGACAATCGCCTGCAAAACCTGACCCTGGACGCAAACCTCGATAACGCCCAGCGCGCCAAAATCGACCTTAAAGGCAGTGGCATCCAGGCCGGTGAAACCCAGGTCGGCACCTTCACCGCCAGCGCCCAGGGCGATATCAAAAACCAGAAAGTCCAGCTCGACCTGGCCGGCCCGCTGCTCAAGCTGGCCCTGGCCCTGGACGGCAACCTCGACAAAGGCAACTGGCGCGGGCGCCTGGCCAGCGGCGATGTGCAGGCGGGTGGCCAGGACTGGAAGCTGCAAGCCCCGGCTAAAATCGAGCGTCTGGCCGATGGCAAGCTGACCTTTGCTGCCCACTGCTGGGTATCCGGCTCGGCGAGCCTGTGTGGCGAAGACCAGCGCCTGATGCCCGAGCCCAAGCTGCGTTATCACCTCAAGCAGTTCCCCATCGACAGCCTGGCGGCGTTTTTGCCGAAAGACTTCGCCTGGCAGGGCAAGCTCAATGCCGACGTGCAACTCGACCTGCCGGCCAGCGGCCCCAAAGGCGTGGTGTCGGTGGATGCCAGCGGCGGCACCTTGCGGGTCAAGGACAAGGACCAGTGGCTGGACTTCCCCTACGACACCCTGAAGCTGGAAACCACCCTCAACCCCACGCGCATCGACACCCAGCTCAACTTCCGGGGTGGCAAGCTTGGCGAGTTGCTGTTGCAGGCGCAGATCAATCCGCTGCCGAAGAACAAACCGATCACCGGTAACTTCACTCTGACCGGCCTCGACCTCGCCGTGGCCCGGCCGTTTGTGCCGATGGTCGAGAAGCTCAACGGCAAGCTCAACGGTAACGGGCGCATCGGCGGCGGCCTGCTGGCGCCTCAGGTCAACGGCAGCATCAACCTGGTGGGCGGCGAAATCTCCGGTCCGGAACTGCCCACCAGCTTCGAAGGCCTGAATATCCAGGCGCTGATTGCCGGCGAAAGCGTGCAGCTCAATGGCGGCTGGCGCAGCGGCAAAGCCGGGCAGGGCACTATCAAGGGCCAGATCGACTGGGGCCAGGCCCTGGCGGTGGACATCGCGCTGCAAGGCACGCAACTGCCGGTCAGCGTAGAACCGTACGCTGCCCTGGAAGTGGCGCCCGACCTGAAAATCAGCATGAAAAACGACAAGCTGGCGATCTCCGGCAAGGTGCAGATCCCCAAGGGCGAGATCACCGTGCGCGAACTGCCGCCGTCGACGGTCAAGGTCTCGGATGACACGGTGATCGTCGGCAGCCAGACCGAAGAGGGCAAGCCGCCGATGGCCATGGCGATGGACATCGATGTGGAGGTGGGCAAGGACAAGTTGAGTTTCGCCGGCTTCGGCCTCACCGCCAACCTGCAAGGCCACGTGCACATCGGCGACAACATGGACACCCGTGGCGAACTCTGGCTTAACGACGGCCGCTATCGTGCCTACGGCCAGCGCCTTACGGTGCGCCGCGCGCGGTTGCTGTTCGCCGGGCCGATTGACCAGCCGTACCTCGACATCGAAGCCATCCGCCAGACCGACGACGTAACTGCCGGTATCCGCCTGAGCGGCAGCGCCGAGCAGCCCACCACGCAGATCTTCTCGGAACCGGCCATGAGCCAGGAACAGGCGCTGTCCTACCTGGTACTGGGCCGACCGCTCAGCACCACCGGTGAAGACAACAACATGCTGGCCCAGGCAGCGTTGGGCCTCGGGTTGATGGGCAGCGCCGGGGTCACCTCGGATATTGCCAAGAACCTGGGCATCCAGGATTTCGAACTCGACACCCAGGGCAGTGGCAACAACACCGCTGTGGTGGCCAGCGGCAAAATCTCGGAGAAGCTCAGCCTGCGTTATGGCGTGGGGGTGTTCGAACCGGCCAACACCATCGCCTTGCGCTATTTGCTGAGCAAGAAGGTGTACCTGGAAGTGGCCAGCGGTGTGGCCAGCTCCCTGGATATTTTCTACAAGCGGGATTTCTGATCCGTACACATTAAAGGTGGGAGCCCGGCTCCCACCATTTATCCGCTAATTAGCAAGCAACCTAACTATTCGTTTGACATTCGCTGCCTAGGCAGTAACATCGTGACATACATTCACTGCTTAGGCAGTTAATAGGTTGGTCACGATGAAGCACTTCACCCCCGAAAACTTCCACAACTGCCACCTCGGCCTGCTGCTGGGCCGTGCTGCGCTGCTCAAAGACAAGATCATCGACACCCACATGGAACCCCACGGCATTACCGCCGCGCAGTTCAAGGTGTTGATCATCATGGCCCAGTACGGCGTCGACACCCCCGCCGAGCTGTGCCGCAACCTGTCGTTGGACAGCGGCTCCATGACCCGCATGCTCGACCGCCTGGAACAAAAGGACCTGCTGGCGCGCAAGCGTTCCGAGCAGGACCGGCGCCAGGTGCAGTTGGTGCTGACCCCGGAAGGCCAGCGCGTGGCCGACATGCTGCCGGAGATCGGCGCCCAGGCCCTGAACCAATTGGCGGGTGCGCTGGAGCCGGGTGAATTGCAAACCCTGGAAAAAATCTTGAAGAAAATTCTGATAGCTGCGGGTGACCCCATCACCATTCAGCGGGTAGGTAGTGCATGAACAATCGCTCCTTGCGTGCCGGCCTCAGCCTTGTGCTGGTGGCCATGACTATGGCCGGTTGTGCCAATTTCAGCGGCTTGAACACAGAAGGCAAACGCCTCGAAGCCAATAACCTGCAAACCGGCAAATCCCTCAGCGGTGTGACGTTGTCGAGCGCCGCCTGGCCCACCGCCGACTGGTGGAAAAGCCTTGGCGACCCACAACTCGACGGCCTGATCCAGGAAGCCCTGCAAAACAGCCCCGACATGCAAGTGGCCAGCGCCCGTGCCCATCAGGCCGAAGCCGCCGCCTATGCTGCCGACGCCGAGCGCATGCCGACCCTGGACGCCAGCGCCGGTGTCAGCCGTTCGCGCCTGGCCAAGGACCAGGACCCATTGGGCCAGGGCGATGCGTACGCCACCGTGCGTAACATCGGTGCCAGCTTCAATTACAACTTCGACCTGTGGGGTGGCCAGCGCGCTGCCTGGGAGGCGGCACTGGGCCAGGCCCGCGCTGCCGAAGTCGACCAACAGGCTGCGCGCCTGACCCTGGCGGCCAACGTCGCCAAGGCCTACAGCGACCTGGGCCAGGCCCATATCGTGCGTGACCTGGCCAATGATGACCTCAAGCGCACCCGGCAAATGCTCGACCTGGGCCAGCGTCGCCTGAACTCCGGGATCGACAGCCAGTACCAGTACCAGCAAACCGAAAGCCTGGAAGCCAGCTCCCAGTCGCAACTGATCGATGCGGAAAAACAACTGCAGAGCGCCAAGATCGCCCTCGCCGTGTTGCTCGGCAAAGGCCCGGACCGCGGCAGCGAACTGGTACGCCCCAACGTGCTCAAGCCGAGTGCCGTTGCCGTGCCGTCGGTGTTGCCTGCCGAGTTGGTGGGCCGTCGCCCGGACCTGATCGCCGCGCGCTGGCGTGTGGAGGCGGCGAGCAAGAACGTCGCGGCCAGCAAGACCCGTTTCTACCCCAACCTCAACCTGAGCGCGAGTGCCGGGGCCGAGTCGTTGCTGGGGGATGCGATGTTCGGTTCGGCCAGCCGCTTCTTCAGCATTGCGCCGACGATCTCGCTGCCGATCTTCGACGGCGGCCGCCTGCGCGCCGACCTCGATGCCCGCGACGCCGACTACGACCTGGCCGTGGCCCAGTACAACAAAACCCTGGTGCAAGCCTTGGGCGACATCGGCAACACCCTCGTGCAATTGCGCGAGACCGGCCGGCAGATCCAGGCCCAGCAACACGCCGCGGACATTGCCCAGCAGTCCTACGACACCGGGGTCCAGCGTTACAGCTCAGGTATCGGGAATTACCTGGACGTGCTCAGCATCGAACAACAACTTCTCCAGGCCCAACGTCAGTTGGCCACCCTGAATGCCGAGCAAATCGATCTTTCGATTCAATTGATGCAGGCCCTGGGCGGCGGTTTCCACGCCGATAACGTGGCCTCGACCACCCCAGCCACGCGCACTGAATAATTCAAGGTACTTGTCATGGCCACTGCCGAAACCAGCAACAACGCTCCTGAAACAAACAAGGGTGAACAACCCAACACCAGCAACCCGCGCAAACGCAAAGTCATGCTGTTTGTCCTGGCGCTGATCGTCATCCTCGGCGCCGTGGGCGTGTGGGGTTGGTACGAATTCTATGGCCGCTTCAGCGAAAGCACCGACGACGCCTACGTCAACGGCAACGTGGTGGAAATCACCCCGCTGGTGACCGGCACCGTGGTGAGCATTGGCGCCGACGATGGCGACCTTGTCCATGAAGGCCAGGTACTGATCAACTTCGACCCGAACGATGCGGCCGTGGGCCTGCAAAGTGCCCAGGCCAACCTGGCCCGCACCGTGCGCCAGGTGCGGGGCTTGTACAGCAACGTCGATGGCATGAAAGCCCAGGTACTGGCGCAACAAGCCAACGTGCAAAAGGCTCAGGACAACTACAACCGCCGTAAAAACCTCGCCGCCGGCGGGGCGATTTCCCAGGAAGAACTGTCCCACGCCCGTGACGACCTGACCTCGGCGCAGAACGCCTTGGCCAACGTGCAACAACAGTTCAAGACCACCAGCGCCCTGGTGGATGACACGGTGATTTCGTCCCACCCGGACGTGCAGGCCGCCGCCGCCCAGTTGCGCCAGGCTTACCTGACCAACGCCCGCAGCACCCTGATCGCACCGGTCACCGGCTATGTGGCCAAACGTACCGTGCAACTGGGCCAGCGGGTTCAGCCGGGCACCGCGCTGATGGCGGTAATCCCGCTGGATCAACTGTGGATCGACGCCAACTTCAAGGAAACCCAACTGCGGGATATGCGTATCGGCCAGCCGGTGGATATCGAGTCTGACATCTACGGCAGCGACGTGAAATTCAGCGGCACCGTCGACAGCCTCGGCGCGGGTACCGGCAGCGCGTTTGCCTTGCTGCCGGCGCAGAACGCCACCGGTAACTGGATCAAGATCGTGCAACGGGTGCCGGTGCGCATTCATGTGAACGCCGAAGAGTTGGCCAAGCACCCGCTGCGGGTGGGCTTGTCCACCGTGGTCAACGTCGACCTGCATGACCAGAGCGGCCCGGTACTGGCCCAGCAGGCGCCGCAAAAGGCCTCGTTCACCACCAACGTGTACGACCGCCAGTTGGCTGAAGCCGACGCCATGATCACCCAACTGATCCATGACAACAGCGTTGCCGCTCCCAAGGCTGCCCAGCGCTGATTCGCCAATCCATCAGCTGCGGCCCCGGCGGCCGTAGCGCCCATCATGTTGCACAGGATTCGCGATGAGTAACGCTAACGCCTCCTTCACGCCGCCCAGCTTGCTGATGGCCACCATCGGCTTGTCCCTGGCGACCTTCATGCAGGTGCTCGATACCACCATCGCCAACGTGGCGTTGCCGACGATTTCCGGCAACCTCGGCGTGAGTTCGGAGCAGGGCACCTGGGTGATTACCTCGTTTGCCGTGAGCAACGCGATTGCGCTGCCGCTGACCGGCTGGCTGAGCCGTCGCTTCGGCGAGGTGAAGCTGTTTTTGTGGGCCACCATCCTGTTTGTGCTGGCCTCGTTTCTCTGCGGTATTTCCACCTCGATGCCCGAACTGATCGGCTTCCGGGTGCTGCAAGGCCTGGTCGCCGGCCCGTTGTACCCGATGACCCAGACGCTGCTGATCGCGGTCTATCCCCCCGCAAGGCGCGGCATGGCCCTGGCGTTGCTGGCGATGGTCACGGTGGTGGCGCCGATTGCCGGGCCGATCCTCGGCGGCTGGATTACCGACAGCTACAGCTGGCCGTGGATCTTCTTTATCAACGTGCCCATCGGCATCTTTGCGGTGATGGTGGTGCGTTCCCAACTGAAGAAACGCCCGGTGGTCACCAGCTACCAGCCGATGGACTACGTCGGTCTGCTGAGCCTGATCGTCGGCGTCGGTGCCTTGCAGATCATCCTCGACAAGGGCAACGACCTGGACTGGTTCGAGTCGAACTTCATCATCATTGGCGCGGTGATCTCGGCCATCGCCCTGGCGGTGTTCGTGATCTGGGAAATGACCGACGAGCACCCGGTGGTCAACCTGCGGCTGTTCGCCTACCGCAACTTCCGTATCGGCACGATTGTGTTGGTGCTCGGGTATGCGGGCTTCTTCGGGATCAACCTGATCCTGCCGCAATGGCTGCAAACCCAGATGGGCTACACCGCCACCTGGGCGGGCCTGGCGGTGGCGCCGATCGGGATTCTGCCGGTGCTGATGTCGCCATTTGTGGGCAAGTACGCGCACAAGTTCGACCTGCGCCTGCTGGCCGGGCTGGCGTTCCTTGCGATTGGCTTGAGTTGCTTCATGCGGGCGGGCTTCACCAATGAAGTCGACTTCACCCACATCGCCCTGGTGCAGTTGTTCATGGGTATCGGCGTGGCACTGTTCTTCATGCCGACCTTGAGCATCCTGATGTCCGACCTGCCGCCGGCACAAATCGCCGACGGTGCGGGCCTGGCCACGTTCCTGCGGACCCTGGGCGGCAGCTTTGCGGCGTCGTTGACCACCTGGATCTGGATTCGCCGGGCGGACCAGCACCATGCCTACATGAGCGAGAACATGACCACCTACGACTCGGCTACCCGTGATGCCTTGCAGGCGCTGGGCGGGGCAGGGCACAAGGCGTATGCGCAACTGGACCAGATCCTCACCAGCCAGGCGTACATGATGTCCACCGTGGATTACTTCACGCTGCTGGGGTGGATGTTCATGGCCTTGATCGTGATTGTGTGGCTGGCGAAACCGCCGTTTGCGGCGAAGGCGGGGCCGGAGGCTTCGGGCCACTGATCGAAAGGCCGAGCTCGGTCAATGTGGGAGCTGGCTTGCCTGCGATGCAGACACCTCGGTACATCAGGTACACCGAGGTGATGCTATCGCAGGCAAGCCAGCTCCCACATTTGATCGGTGTCGTGTCTGCGAGTCAGGCGCCGGGCAGTGCCAACTGCGGGTTGACGAAGTCAAAGGCTGCCAACGCAAACCCTTGCTCATCCACCTGCAACGCCCACCCTTGCTTGTCCCAATCCCCCAGCACAATGCGCTTGGCCGCCTGCTCGCCAATCTGCAACTTGTGAATCGCCGGGCGGTGGGTGTGCCCGTGCACCAGGGTGCGCACGCCGAACTGCTGCATCACCCTTGGCACTTCCTCGGGCGTCACATCGACAATATCGTTGGCCTTCATCCGCACCTGGGCGCTGCTTTCACTGCGCAGCTTGCGCGCCAGCTTGTGCCGCGTGCGCAAGGGCAGGTGCCGCAGGATGAACAGGGTGATGGGGTTACGCAGGATGCGGCGTAGCTTCATATAGCCGACGTCGCGGGTACACAGGCTGTCGCCGTGCATCAACAGCACGGGTTCGCCTGCGAGCTGCACCACACTCGGGTCCTTGAGCAAGGTGGCGCCTGCCGCTTTGCAGAACGCCTTGCCGATCAGGAAATCCCGGTTGCCATGCATGATGAAAATCTGGGTGCCGCTGTCGCTCAGCTCGCGCAGAGCCAGGCAAATCGAACGCTGGAAGGGCGTCATCCCATCGTCGCCAATCCAGGCTTCAAAGAAGTCCCCCAGAATGTACAACGCCTGGGCGGAACGGGCGCGGCCGTTCAGTAAATCCAGAAACGCCCGGGTGATGTCCGGGCGCTCCTCTTCCAGATGCAAATCTGAAATCAGCAATATCACTCAACGATCTCGGCTTTCTCGACGATAACGTCTTCTACCGGTACGTCCTGGTGACCTGCCTTGCCGGTGGTTTGCACACCTTTGATCTTGTCGACAACGTCCTGGCCTTCGGTGACTTTACCGAATACCGCGTAGCCCCAACCCTGCACGTTCTTGCCGCTGTGGTTCAGGAAGGCGTTGTCGGCCACGTTGATGAAGAACTGCGCGGAGGCCGAATGCGGCTCCATGGTACGGGCCATGGCGACGGTGTACTTGTCGTTGGAAAGGCCGTTGTCCGCTTCGTTCTGGATGCTTGGACGCTTGTCTTTCTTTTCTTTCATGCCAGGCTCGAAACCGCCGCCCTGGACCATGAAGTTGCCGATGACACGGTGGAAAACAGTGTTTTCGTAGTGGCCGGCTTTAACGTACTCGATGAAGTTGGCGACGGTGATCGGCGCTTTCTCGGCGTTCAGCTCGATGACGATGTCACCGTGGTTGGTGGTCAGTTTGACTTGAGTCATGTTCACTACTCTTTTCAAGGAATTCGTGGGTTTGGGCGTTTTGCGCCTTACCTGCTTGGCAAAAACTGCAACCAAGGCGCGCAGTTTAGCGTGACCTGCGGGAATTTCGAGGTGGTTTTTTACCGCCCATGCAATAAATGCAGCAGTTTTTGGCCACGCTCTGTCAGGGGCTTGACAGCATCGGCTATGATAAGCCCTTTGTTTGTCGGCCTCACCCGGCCAAGTACTTCGTCTGTTCAAGGATCCTATGAGCAAGCCCACTGTCGACCCTACCTCGAATTCCAAGGCCGGACCTGCCGTCCCGGTCAATTTCCTGCGCCCGATCATCCAGGCGGACCTGGATTCGGGCAAGCACACGCAGATCGTCACCCGCTTCCCGCCTGAGCCCAACGGTTACCTGCACATCGGCCACGCCAAGTCGATCTGTGTGAACTTCGGCCTGGCCCAGGAGTTCGGTGGCGTCACGCACCTGCGTTTCGACGACACCAACCCGGCCAAGGAAGACCAGGAATACATCGACGCCATCGAAAGCGACATCAAGTGGCTGGGCTTCGAATGGTCCGGCGAAGTGCGCTATGCCTCCAAGTATTTCGACCAGTTGTTCGACTGGGCTGTCGAGCTGATCAAGGCCGGCAAGGCCTACGTCGACGACCTGAGCCCGGAACAGGCCAAGGAATACCGTGGCACCCTGACCGAGCCTGGCAAGAACAGCCCGTTCCGCGACCGTTCGGTGGAAGAGAACCTGGACTGGTTCGCCCGCATGCGCGCCGGTGAGTTCCCGGACGGCGCCCGTGTACTGCGTGCCAAGATCGACATGGCCTCGCCGAACATGAACCTGCGCGACCCGATCATGTACCGCATCCGCCACGCCCATCACCACCAGACCGGTGACAAGTGGTGCATCTACCCGAACTACGACTTTACCCACGGCCAGTCGGACGCCATCGAAGGCATCACCCACTCCATCTGCACCCTGGAGTTCGAAAGCCACCGTCCGCTGTACGAATGGTTCCTCGACAGCCTGCCGGTACCGGCGCACCCGCGTCAGTACGAGTTCAGCCGCCTGAACCTGAACTACACCATCACCAGCAAGCGCAAGCTCAAGCAACTGGTCGATGAAAAGCACGTGTTTGGCTGGGACGACCCACGGATGTCGACGCTGTCGGGCTTCCGCCGTCGCGGCTACACCCCGGCGTCGATCCGCAACTTCTGCGACATGGTCGGCACCAACCGTTCCGACGGCGTTGTCGATTTCGGCATGCTCGAGTTCAGCATCCGCCAGGACCTTGATGCGAACGCGCCGCGTGCCATGTGCGTGCTGCGTCCGTTGAAAGTCGTGATCACCAATTATCCGGAAGACCAGGTCGAGAACCTCGAACTGCCGCGTCATCCGCAGAAAGAAGAACTCGGCGTGCGCAAGCTGCCGTTCGCCCGTGAAATCTACATCGACCGCGATGACTTCATGGAAGAGCCGCCAAAAGGCTACAAGCGCCTGGAGCCGAACGGCGAAGTGCGCCTGCGCGGCAGCTACGTGATCCGTGCCGACGAAGCCATCAAGGACGCCGATGGCAACATCGTCGAACTGCGTTGCTCCTACGACCCGGACACCCTGGGCAAGAACCCGGAAGGCCGCAAGGTCAAAGGTGTGGTGCACTGGGTGCCGGCTGCGGCCAGCGTCGAGTGCGAAGTGCGCCTGTACGATCGTCTGTTCCGCTCGCCGAACCCCGAGAAGGCCGAAGACAGCGCCAGTTTCCTGGACAACATCAACCCTGACTCGCTGCAAGTTCTCACAGGTTGTCGTGCCGAGCCATCGCTTGGCGACGCACAGCCGGAAGACCGTTTCCAGTTCGAGCGCGAAGGTTACTTCTGCGCGGATATCAAGGACTCGAAACCAGGCGCTCCGGTATTCAACCGTACCGTGACCTTGCGTGATTCGTGGGGCCAGTGATTCTTTAAGGAAACTGTTGTGCTAACGATCTACAACACACTCAGCAAGACCAAAGAAGTCTTCAAGCCGCTGGATGGCAACAAGGTGCGCATGTATGTGTGCGGCATGACCGTGTACGACTACTGCCACATCGGCCACGGCCGCAGCATGGTTGCCTTCGACCTGGTGACCCGCTGGTTGCGCTTCAGTGGTTATGACCTGACCTACGTGCGCAACATCACCGACATCGACGACAAGATCATCAATCGCGCCAACGAAAACGGCGAGTCGTTCGACGCGCTGACCGAGCGCATGATCGCTGCGATGCACGAGGACGAGGCCCGCCTCAACATCCTCAAGCCGGACATGGAGCCGCGTGCCACGGACCATATTCCTGGCATGCACGCGATGATCCAGACCTTGATCGACAAGGGTTACGCCTACGCCCCGGGCAATGGTGACGTGTACTACCGCGTTGCCAAGTTCATGGGCTACGGCAAGCTGTCGCGCAAGAAAATCGAAGACCTGCGCATCGGTGCGCGGATCGAAGTCGACGAAGCCAAGCAAGACCCACTCGACTTCGTGCTATGGAAAGGCACCAAGCCGGGCGAGCCGAGCTGGGAATCGCCGTGGGGCGCCGGGCGTCCGGGCTGGCACATCGAATGCTCGGTGATGTCCACCTGCTGCCTGGGCGAGACCTTCGACATTCATGGCGGCGGCAGCGACCTTGAGTTCCCGCACCACGAAAACGAAATCGCCCAAAGCGAAGCGGCCACCGGCAAGACCTACGCCAATGCCTGGATGCACTGCGGCATGATCCGCATCAATGGCGAGAAGATGTCCAAGTCCTTGAACAACTTCTTCACCATTCGTGACGTGCTGGAGAAATACCACCCGGAAGTGGTGCGGTACCTGTTGGTGTCGAGTCACTACCGCAGCGCGATCAACTACTCGGAAGACAACCTCAAGGACGCCAAGGGCGCCCTGGAGCGTTTCTACCACGCGTTGAAAGGCCTGCCAGCCGTGGCACCTGCGGGCGGAGAAGCGTTTGTGGCACGGTTTACCGAAGTAATGAACGACGACTTCGGCACACCGGAAGCCTGTGCAGTGCTGTTTGAGATGGTGCGCGAGATCAACCGCCTGCGCGAGAGCGATCTCGACGCGGCGGCGGGGCTTGCGGCACGTTTGAAAGAGCTGGCGAGCGTGCTGGGCGTGTTGCAGATGGAAGCCGATGACTTCCTGCAAGCGGGCGCTGAAGGGCGTGTGGATGCGGCTGAAGTGGATGCGCTGATCCAGGCACGTTTGACTGCCCGGGCCAACAAGGACTGGGCGGAGTCTGACCGTATCCGTGACCAACTGACCGCGATGGGCGTGGTGTTGGAAGACGGGAAGGGCGGGACGACGTGGCGGTTGGCTGATCAGGCTTGATCGGTGATTGCTGAATGAAAAACGCCCCGACTGGTTCGGGGCGTTTTTTTGTGTGCGTACATAGATCTTTCCCGGGTGTTGGCCCGCGAGCATCAGCGCTTGCCACTGACCTCATACCGGCTTTGAACAAACCCGTTCCCCGACGCAAACGTGGCGATATGCCGAAGACCATGCTCGCCACCCACCTGGCTGAACAAGGGAATTCCCTGACCCAGTACAACCGGAATACGCGTGATGATCATCTCGTCGATCAAACCCGCCTCAAGAAACGCCTGAATCGTCTGGCCTCCGTCGATATACAGGTGTTTCATCCCGCGCTCGGCTAACTTGGCCACGAGGCGGGTCAGATCCTGGCTCACCACCTCAACCTTGCCCTTCAACGCCGCAGGTAGCTCAACCGTTTGATGAGAGAGCGCGATGACCGGCGTGCCCTCATAGGGCCACTCAGGAAAGGACAACACTTTTTCCAGGGTCTTGCGTCCCATCACCAGCGCATCCACCGTGGCGATGAAGGCTTCATAGGTCACGCCGTTCAGTTCGGCGCCTTCGTACTCTGGCCGATGAAGCCACTCAATATCACCGTCTGGCCGGGCAATAAAACCGTCGACGCTGGCTGCAATAAAGACCGAGCATTTGATATCCATGGGGGGTGACACTCCTTTTCTGTGGGCTTGAAAACAACGGCTGCCATTGGCTGGCAGCGCTAATGTTAATTTAATCTTCCGGTGTAATAAGCGACCATTGCCAAAAATAACGACGGGCTGCCCGGCCTGTGCCGATGCCCTTTTTTGTGATGCGAGGATGTATGCGCCGTTGGTTAATCCGCTACCGTTACGCAATCATTTTCTGGCTGTGCTTCGGCGTTTTCCGTACGTCCCTGGCCGACTGGAACCCGATCCCGTCCGGTTCCATGCGCCCCACGTTGCTTGAGGGCGATGTAGTACTGGTCAATCGCGTGGCGTACGACCTCAAGCTGCCCCTCACCGATATTTCCCTGGCCAGGCTGGATAACCCCCGGCGGGGCGATGTGGTGACGTTCTCCTCACCCAAGGATGGCATGCGCTTGATCAAGCGCATCGTCGGCATTCCCGGCGATACCCTGGAAATGAAAGATGAAGTGCTATGGGTCAACGGTACGCCGGCCACCTACAGTAACGGGCAGGACATCAGCGAGCCCATCGCGCCTGGTCAAACGGTCCCGGGGATCAAGGTGACGGAGCGTGCGAACAGCAGCCAGCGCACGGTGCAGTTCATGCCGACAGTACGGGCGCTGCGCAATTTCGGCCCGGTGGTGGTGCCGGCCGACAGTTATTTCATGTTGGGTGACAACCGTGACAACAGCGATGACTCCCGCTTTATCGGGTTTGTGCCGCGTCGGCTGTTGATCGGGCATGCCCACCATATCCTGGCGTCAGCGCAGATCCTGGACCACTGGATGCCACGACTGGGCCGATTTGGCGCGCCGATCCTGTAGTGGGCTGATCACGCTTTCGCGCTGAGAGCGCGGAGCGCGAACTCCGCGATGCGTTCCAGTTGCTCAGTCGATGCGCCGCCCTTGCTGGCGATTTTCATACCGCTGAGGGTGGCCATCAGAAAATCACACGCGCCCGACAGGTCGGTGTCTGCGGCCAGTTCGCGCTGTTCCTGCGCCTGTTCCAGTGTTTGTTCAAATGCGTTGCGCAAGCGTTCGGCGCTGTGGGCGGTGAGTTGATTTATTTCATCATCGGCCTGGCCGAACTCGCAGATGGCGTTGACGCCCATGCACCCCGCCGTGCCTTCGCGCAGGGCGCGGGTGGCGAAGGATTGCAGGGTGTCATGCAGGGCCTGCAGTGGCGTCGGGCCCTGGTTGAGGCGCTCGATCAGGTCGTCGACACCGGTGCGCTGATACTCGGCCATCGCCAGCAAGTACAGCTGGCGCTTGTCGCCGAAGGTGTTGTACATGCTCTGGCGGCTCAACCCCATGGCCTGCATCAGCTCTTCCGTTGAGGCCGCGGCAAAACCCTTGTCGCAGAAAACCCGAATGGCCTCGCGCAGCACCTGGTCGCGGTCGAATGCTCTGGGTCTTGCCATGGGGTACCTCGGTTGCAGGTGATGGATCAGGCCAGGTAGCCACCGTCGATGGTCAGGCTTGCGCCGGTGACAAAGGCCGCTTCTTCGGACGCCAGGTAGGCAACCATGCCGGCAATTTCGTCGGCGGTGCCTACACGGCCCAAGGGGATCAAGCTTTTGATCATGCCCGCATGCGGCCCGTCTGCCGGGTTCATGTCGGTGCCGGTCGGGCCCGGTTGCACGTTGTTGACCGTGATGCCGCGCGGGGCGAAATCAATCGCCAGGCCGCGGATCATACCGGCGATCGCCGACTTCGTCATGCTGTAGACACTGGAGCCCGGGAAGCCCGAACGCTGGGCGACCACGCTGCCGACGGTGATGATCCGGTCACCGGCCTGCATCACTGGCGAACTTGCCTTGGCGGCGGCAAAGGTGGCGCGGACGTTGACCGCAAACATCCTGTCGAAGTCCTCCAGGCTGAACTCGTCGACACTGCCCAGCTGCAAGATGCCAGCGTTGTTGACCAGAATATTCAGCGTGCCGAAACGTTCAACGGTAGCGGACACCGCCCGCTCGATCGCGACGGCGTCCGCGCTGTCGGCCTGAATCGCCAGCGCTTTGCCGCCCTCGCTTTCGACCTGGCCTACCAGTGCCAACGCCTTGTCTGCGGAGGAGGAATAGGTGAACGCAACCGCTGCACCTTCGGCAGCCAGTCGACGGACGATGGCTTCGCCAATACCGCGGGAGCCGCCGGTAACCAGGGCGACTTTGCTGCTGAAGCGAGGAGTAGGGATAGTCATGAAGGAGAGCCTGATTTTAGTGGATTAAATAATCCATTAAAAAGTATCAGGCTCGAAGAGACGCGCCAAGCTCTTTTTGGATTAATTAATCTTTAACTCCCATTGCCTGCTCGAGAAACAGGGCGGCATTCTCCAGCGCCTGCATGCCCTCGGGCAAAATCCCCGCAAACAGATGCCAGACATGAAACATGCCGGGCCACACCTCCAGCGACACGCGCACCCGGTTTTCCCCCAGGTGGGTGGCCAGGCGCATGGCATCGCTGAGCATCACTTCGTTCTCGCCGATCTGTACCAGGATCGGCGGCAATCCCCGTACGTCGGCAAAGACCGGCGATGCGTCGGGGTTATTCGGCAGCGCGCCATTGAGAAACGCCTTGGCGAGCAGTGTCAGCCCCGCGCGGGAGGCTTGCGGGTCGAGGCCGTCACGGCTGTCGAGGGAGGCGCCGGTGTGTTCCAGGTTGGCCCACGGCGACAGCGCGGCGCCGCCGGCGGGCAACGGCAGGCCTGCGTTGCGGGCCTTGACCATCACCGACACGACCATCGCACCGCCGGCCGAGTCCCCCGAGAACACGATGGATTTGGGGTCGTTACCCTGGTCGAGCAACCAGCGATAGGCCTGCAATGTGTCATCGAGGGGCAGTGGAAACGGATGCTCGGGCGCCAGGCGGTAATCGGGCAGGTAGACCTTTGCGCCCAACAGTTTGGCGAAGTGGCCGGCAAGGCTCAGGTAACCCCGTGGGCTGCCGCCGACATAACCACCGCCGTGGATGTACAGCAACACCCGATCACCCTCAAGCCCGTCAGGCACCACCACCATGCCCGGCACGCCGCCCATGTCGACCTCTTGAAAGCGCACACCGGCGGGAATCGGATGAGCGCACAGCACCTGCTCGTAAGCCTTGCGCTGCTCATCGAGGGTGAGGGTGGTTGTCTGGCCGGTGAGAAAGGGCCCGAAGTCAGCGGCTGATGCAACCCAGGCATCGAGACGGGCCTGGACAAGGGGAGTGAATGCCATGGAAAGAACCTCATAAAGTGATCCCGATACCGGGATTAGCGATTGAGGTTCTATTTTATGGATTCTATTGGAGAACGAATTTCACCACTGAAGCTCCTGGCGGGATCAACTGCCGCTGTCAGTCCGGCGGCTGCTGACTTCAGCCGGCACATCATCCCCGGCCATACGCTTGCGGAACAACGCAGTCCGTGCCAGCAGCAGCGTAGTCACCGGCACCGTGATCGACAGCAGAATCGGAATCAACCAACCGTGCAGCACCGGCCCGGATTTGAGCGCTGAAAAGTAGACAATCGACGCCAGCGCCACACACCAGGCGCCCAGCGTCGAGGCCAGTGCCGGCGGATGCATGCGCTGGAAGAAGTCCTTCATCCGCAACAACCCGATCGCTCCGATCAGCGCAAACACGCTGCTCGTCACCAGCAAAACCGCGACGATCACTTCAACCCACAGCGGCAACACATCGACATTGATCATTCGATCACCTCACCACGCAGCAGGAATTTCGCCAGGGCAAACGACCCCACAAAACCAAACAGCGCGATCAGCAGCGCCGCTTCAAAATACGTGTCACTGGCATACCGGATGCCCAGCACCAGCATCATCAGCATGGCCAGGATGTACAGGTAATCCAGCGCCAGAACCCGGTCCTGGGCCGAGGGGCCTTTGAACAGGCGAACCAGGGTCAGCACCATGGCCAGGGAAAACAGGAACAGGCTGAACAGGATCGCATTGGAGAGCAGGGCGCTCATTCGAAGATCTCCATCAGGGGCCGTTCGTAGGCGTGTTTGAAGTGCTCGATAAACTGCGCTTCGTCATCCAGGTCGAACACGTGGATCAGCAGGATGCTGCGGTCCAGGGCCAGTTCCGACCACACGGTGCCGGGCGTCACGCTGGTGATCATCGACAGTACGGCCAGGCCGTTGGCGTCTCGCAGGTCCAGGGGGACTTTGATAAAGCGCGAACGCGGTGGCCGCGAGCCGCAGACCAGGATGCCCCACGCTACGGCGAAGTTGGAGACGATTACGTCGCGGCCCACCAGGAAAAACAGGCGGATCATCACGCCCGGACGGCGGATGCGGATCGGCAGCGGGCGCAGCGGCGCCATCATCAGTGGCGCGGCAACGCCGAGGATCGCCCCCAGCAGCAGGTTGCCGGGGCTCACGGACAGGTTCAGCACCAGCCACAACAACCACAGCGCCAATGACAGCCAGGGGGCAGGGAACAGGCGTTTCATGGCTGCACCTCCACGACGGCGGCCTTGGCTTCAGGGCTCGGCACCGGGCGTGTTGCCATGACCGCCATCACGTAGTGTTCCGGGTTGTTCAGGCTTTCGGCGGCGGCCTGGGTGTAGCGCATCAGCGGCTCGGCCTTGAACGTCAGGGCGATGCTCAGGCCCAGCAGGAAGAAGATCGGCACGCATTCGAAGCGGCGCAGCAGTGGCGACGGACGCTCTTCCGGGGTCCAGAAGCGCTGGATGCCGAGGCGGGCGAAGGCGATCAGCGAGGCCAGACCGGAGAAGATCAACAGCGCCACCAAACCCCACGCTGCCGGGCGGACGGGCTCGTCGATGGCATTGCCCAGGCCCATCGGGTTGATCAAGGCGCTGAGCAGACTGAGCTTGCCGATAAACCCGGACAGCGGCGGCATGCCGATGATCAGCAGGGCGCAGGCAATGAAACTCAGGCCGAGAAAGGCGACGGTCCAGGGAATCACCTGGCCGACCACAGCTTTTTGTTCGTCGTCGAGGTTGGTGCCGGGCGGTGGATGCAGGGATTCCATGGCCTTGGGCAGGGCTTCGATTTCATCGTCCAGCGGCACGTCGTTGGCCGAGCGTGAACGCTCGATCAATTCGGCCAGCAGGAACAGTGCGCTCAAGGCCAGGGTGGAGCTGACCAGATAAAACAGCGCCCCGGCGGTCAGGCTTGGCTGGGCAAAACCCACCGCCGACAGCAGGATCCCGGCGGACACCAGAATGCTCAGGCTGGCCATGCGTTCCAGGCGTTGCGCGGCGATCATCGCCAGCGCCGCGCAGACGATGGTGGCCATGCCGCCGTAGATCAGCCAGTCGCCACCGAACAGAGCCGAGGCACCGGCCTGGCCGGAAAACAGCAGCGTCCACAGGCGCAGCACGGTGTACACGCCAACCTTGGTCATGATCGCGAACATCGCCGCCACCGGCGCACTGGCCGAGGAGTAGGCGGGCGCGAGCCAGAAGTTCAGCGGCCACATGCCGGCCTTGGCCAGGAACGCAACGGCGAGGATCGCCGCACCGGCGTGCAGCAAGCCACGATCGGCTTCCGGCACCAGGGGGATTTTCAGCGCCAGGTCGGCAAAGTTCAGGGTGCCGGTGACGCCGTAGATTAGCGCCGCGCCAATCAGGAACAAGGTCGAGGCCAGCAGGTTGATCGCGATGTAATGCAGCCCCGACGACACCCGCGCCCGGCCGGAACCGTGGAGCATCAGGCCGTAGGACGCCGCCAGCAGCACCTCGAAAAACACGAACAGGTTGAACAGGTCAGCCGTGAGGAAGGCGCCATACAGGCCCATCAACTGAATCTGGAACAGCGCATGGAAGCTGGTGCCGGCGCGGTCCCAGCGGGCCATGGCGAACAGCAGGGCGCTGACGCCGATGATCCCGGTGAGCACCAGCATCATGGCCGACAGTTGGTCCACCACCAGCACGATGCCGAACGGCACTTGCCAGTTGCCCGGCAGGTACACGCCGATGGAGCCGGGACCGCCTTTCTGGGTCCAGTACAGCAACAGCACGGCGATGCCCAGGCCCACCATGCTGGAGAACAGGTTGATCCGCGCCTTGAGCGGACGGTGTTTCTCGCCGAGCATCAGCATCAGCGCGGCGGTCAGCAATGGCAGCAGGATCGGCGCGATGATCAGTTGATTCATCCAGGTCATTCCTTGGGCTCCCGGCCGTCCACATGGTCAGTGCCGGTCAGGCCCCGGGACGCCAGCAGCACCACCAGGAACAGCGCGGTCATGGCGAAGCTGATCACGATCGCCGTCAGCACCAGGGCCTGGGGCAGCGGGTCGGTGTAGTTGAGCAAGTCTTGCGGCACGCCGTCCTTGATGATCGGCTCCTTGCCGATAAACAGGCTGCCCATGCTGAAGATGAACAGGTTGACCCCGTAGGAGAGCAGGCACAGGCCCATCACCACCTGGAACGTCCGTGGTCGCAGGATCAGCCAGACGCCGGAGGCCGCCAGCACCCCAATGGCAATTGCGATGACTTCTTCCATCAGGCGGCTCCTCCTTGGCTGGCAACGGCTTTGGCCTGGTTGCTGGGTTTATGGGCGCGCACCGATTGGTGGCCCAGGGCGGTGAGCATCAGCAGGGTCGAGCCGACCACCATGGCGTACACGCCGACGTCGAAGAACAGCGCGCTGGCGACGTGGATATCCCCCAGCACCGGCAGGCTGAAGTGCCAGGTGTGGGTGGTCAGGAACGGGTAGCCGGCGAGCAGGGCGCCCAGCCCGGTCAGCGTTGCGGACAGCAAGCCAAAGCCCATCCAGCGCATCGGCCGCAGGCTCATTTGCGCCTCGACCCACTGGGTGCCGGCGACCATGTATTGCAGGATGAACGCCACCGACATCACCAGCCCGGCGACAAAACCGCCGCCCGGTTGGTTGTGGCCGCGCATGAACAGGTAGAACGAGACGACCAGGGCAATCGGCAGCAGCAGGCGCACCAGCACGGCCGGGACCATCATGAAGCCCAGGGCGGTGTCGCTGGCCTGGCGCGGGTTGACCAGGTCGGTGGCCACGTCGGGTGCCAGTTGGCGCTGTTGCGCAGGCAATTCCATGCTCTCTTTGGAAGGGCGGAAGCGGCGCAGCAGGGCGTAGACGGTCAGCGCCACGGCGCCGAGCACGGTGATTTCACCCAGGGTGTCGAAGCCCCGGAAGTCCACCAGCATCACGTTCACCACATTGCTGCCACCGCCTTCGGGCAAGGCTCGGCTGAGGTAGAACGAGGAGATATCGTTGGGCGTCTGGCGGGTCAGCATCGCGTAGGAGAGCAGCGCCATGCCGCCCCCCACAACGGTGGACAAAAGGAAGTCCCGCAGGCGGCGGATGCGTGCCTTGCGCAGCGAACTGGGGAGTGGCGAGACTTCTTCGATCCGCCGTGGCAGCCAGCGCAGGCCCAGCAGGATCAGCACGGTGGTGACCACTTCGACCACCAGTTGGGTCAGCGCCAGGTCCGGCGCGGAGAACCAGACGAAGGTTACGCAGGTCATCAGGCCGCACACGCTGACCATGGTCAGGGCTGCCAGCCGGTGGTACTTGGCTTGCCACGCGGCGCCCAGGGCACAGGCGATTGCCAGCAACCACAGCGTGACGAACACGATGGAGCCCGGGATCTTCGGCCGGTCGCCCCAACTGATGCCGCTGTGCAGCATCGGGATCAACCCGGCGATCACCGCTGCCAGCACCAGCAGGAACAGTTGGGTTTGCAGGCGCTTGGTGCTGATGCGTTTTTCGATCTTGCGCACCCCGCGCATCATCACCACCAGGCAGCGCTCGAAGCCGCGCTTGCCGTTGAAGTAGCTGATGATCGGCGGGTATTTGAAACGGCCCAGCTTGAGTTGCTTGCGCAGCAGCAGGTAGAGCACCACGCCGCCGGACATGGCCACCAGGCTCATGATCATCGGGGCGTTCCAGCCGTGCCAGATGGCGAGGCTGTATTCCGGCAGCTCGCCGCCGACCACCGGCAGGGCGGCCGCGGCGAGGATCGAACCGACCACCTGGGCCGGGAAAATCCCCACCAGCAGGCAGGTAAACACCAGCAACTCCACCGGTGCGCGCATCCAGCGTGGCGGCTCGTGCGGGGTGTGGGGCAGGTTGGTGGCCTTGGGACCGAAGAACACATCCACGGTAAAGCGCAGGGCATAGGCCACGCTGAAGGTACCGGCGATGGTGGCGATCACCGGCAGGGCGATTTCCACCCAGGCGGTGGCCGAGATGAACACGGTTTCGGCGAAGAACATTTCCTTGGACAGGAAACCGTTGAGCAGCGGCACGCCGGCCATGGACGCACTGGCGACCATCGCCAGGGTGGCGGTAAACGGAATCAGCTTGAACAGGCCGCTGAGCTTGCGGATGTCACGGGTGCCGCTTTCGTGGTCGATGATCCCCGCCGCCATGAACAGCGACGCCTTGAAGGTGGCGTGGTTGAGGATATGAAACACCGCGGCGACGGCGGCCAGCGGGCTGTTGAGGCCCAGCAGCAGGGTGATCAGCCCGAGGTGGCTGATGGTGGAGTAGGCCAGCAGGCCCTTGAGATCGTTCTGGAACATGGCGCAATAAGCGCCGAGCAGCAGGGTAATGGCGCCGGCACCGCCGACAATCCAGAACCACTCTTCGCTGCCGGACAGCGACGGCCACAGGCGGGCCAGCAGGAACACGCCGGCCTTCACCATCGTCGCCGAGTGCAGGTAGGCCGACACCGGTGTCGGTGCAGCCATGGCGTGGGGCAGCCAGAAGTGGAAGGGGAACTGCGCGCTTTTGCTCAGGGCGCCGATCAGTACCAGCGCGAGCATGATGGGGTAGAGCGAGTGGGCACGGATCTGGTCACCGGCAGCCAGGACCTGGTCCAGGTCGTAGCTGCCGACGATATGCCCGAGCAGCATCACCCCCGCCAGCAGGCACAAACCGCCTGCGCCGGTGACCATCAGCGCCATATAGGCGCCACGCCGGGCATCGGCGCGGTGGTGCCAATAGCCGATCAACAGGAACGAGAACAGGCTGGTGAGTTCCCAGAAAAATACGATCTGGATCAGGTTGCCGGAGATCACCAGGCCGAGCATGGCGCCCATGAACGCCAGGAAAAACGCGAAGAAGCGCGGCACCGGGTCTTCCGGCGACATGTAATAACGGGCGTACAGCGACACCAGGGTCCCGATGCCCAGCACCAGCATCGAGAACAACCAGGCAAAACCGTCCATGCGCAGCACGAAGTTCAGCCCGAGGCTGGGCAACCACATGAATTCTTCGCGAATCACGCCACCGTGGGCGATCTGGGGGTAGAGCAGGGCGACTTGAACCGTCCCGACCAGGGCCACAAGGCCGGCCAACAGGGACTCTGTGTTACGTGCGTTGTGCGGCAGCAAGGCCGCCAGACAGCTGCCGATAAAAGGCAGAAGCAGTAGAACTATCAGGGACATAGGCTTCTAATCTGCGGGAGTTTGGGATGCATCATACGTGCCGGAATCTTGATCACCAAACGGCAAGATGTGGCAGGATCCTACAAGGTAGGCTGAAAAAGGCTGTTTGGCATTGTTTCAGATGTCCCAAGCACAGACCTTAACCCTGACGCTCCTGTTCCATCTCTTCTGCCAACTCGACAGCCTTCTGCCCCCGCGTCTTCATCTCACTGACAATCACCGCCGCCACAATCAACGCCGCCCCCACCATGGCAATCGGCGGGAAGCGCTCGCCGGCAATCCGCCCGACCACACCGGCCCACACCGGCTCACCGGCATAAATCAGGGTAGCCCGCGTCGGCGAGACGCTTTTCTGCGCCCAGTTCATTGCCACCTGAATCACCGCGCTGGTCAGCCCCAGGCCCACCGCGCTGAACAGCAGCAACCAGGAAAACCCCGGCAGCGCCTCGCCCATCGGCACCACCATCAGGAACGACAGCACCGACGCCGTGGCCAGTTGCACCACCGTCACCCGGCGCACATCCACCTGCCCGGCAAAGGCGCTGATCATGATGATCTCGGCGGCAATCGCCACTGCACCGATCAACGTGGCGATTTCCCCGGGACTGAAATTCAGCGAGGCGCCCGCCGGGCCGGTCAACAGCATCAACCCGGTAAACGCCAGCATGATGCCGATGGTGGGCATCAACCCCGGCCGCCGTCCCAGCACCAGCCATTGCAGCAGCGGCACAAACGGCACATACAACGCGGTAATAAACGCCGACTGGCTGCTCAGGATCGTCTGCAAGCCAATGGTCTGCAACCCGTAGCCGAACATGATCGCCACGCCGATAAAGCACCCGGCCTTCAACTCAAACAGGGTCAGGCCCCGCAGGCTGCGCAGGGAGAACGCCCCGACGATAAGCGCCGCCGCCGCAAACCGCAGGCCGACAAAAAACATCGGGCCGCTCACGGCCATGGCGTGCTGCACCAGCAAAAAGGTGCCACCCCAAATCATGGTGATCACCACCAATACACATTCGGCTTTGCTGAAACGGGAAAACAACGAGGAGGTGGTCATGGCGGCTCGGTCTTGCACAGGAGGGGCGCGGACCGCACAATGCGCCGCAAGCTGGGCAGTATACTGCGCAACTCCACCCTGTGAGCAATATAGTGCACAAAGAAAATCCGCAACGGGCTTCGGTCCTGCAACACGTCAGCCAGAACGTCCGGCGCCTGCGCCATGCGGCTGAGTTGAGCCAGACGGCCTTGTCCGAAAAGTCCGGCGTCAGCCGGCGCATGCTGGTGGCGATCGAGGCGGGGGAGAAAAATGTCAGCCTGTCGACCCTCGACCGGGTGGCCGAAGCCCTGGACGTAGCCTTCAGCGACCTGATCCAGGCCCCGGATGCTCCCGATCACAGCCGCATCAACGAACTGGCCTGGGCCGGTGAAATCCTCGGCAGCAAGGCCGTGCTGCTGGCCAAGGCCACCGCTCGCCGCGAGGTTGAACTGTGGGAGATGCGCCTGGAGCCGGGTGATCGGTATATGCCCGAACCGGACCCCGAGGGCTGGAGCGTGCAGTTGTTTGTGTTCGAAGGTGTGCTGACGCTGGTGCTGGATGGCGAGGAAAAACACGTCGCCACCGGTGAGTTCCTGATGTTCGCCAGCCGCCAGCTTCACGCCTATCGCAATGACGGCGAGGTGGCGGTGCGCTTTGTACGCAACGTGGTGATCTAACTGTTGGCAGCGCAACAGTGGTTGGACACTTTGCTGTTTTGAACCGCCCGCTATACCGCTGAATTGCCGGCAACCCGCTGATTTTGTTGGTCATTGGATTCAGGCACGACTCCTGCAATTACTCCAGTATCTCTCTGGAGCCTGGAGTCGGCCCATGTCAGCCCAACCCCAACACCCTGCCCACATCATCCGCTCGGACGCCGAGGCCATCGCCGTTGCCACCGAGCTGGCCAAGCGTTTTGCCGTGGAAGCGGGCGTACGCGATCGCGAGCGGCGCCTGCCGGTGGCCGAGCTGGACGAATTCTCCGCCAGCGGCCTGTGGGGCATCACCATTCCCAAGGCCTACGGCGGCGCCGGGGTTTCCTATGTGACGGTGGCCGAGGTGATCAAGCTGATCTCTGCCGCCGACCCGTCCCTGGGGCAAATCCCGCAGAACCACCTGGGTGTGGTGGACATCCTCCTGCAAACCGCCAGCGAGGAACAAAAGCAGCATTACTTCGCCAAGGTCTTGCAGGGCTACCGTTTTGGCAACGCCTTCTCCGAAGCCAAGAGCAAAAACGCCGGCACGTTTGACACCCAGGTGCGCTTCGACGGCGACAGCGCGTACATCAACGGCGAGAAGTTCTACTGCACTGGCGCGCTGTTCGCCCATATCGTGCCGGCGGTGGGGGTTAACGAAAATGACCAGGCGTTCATCGCCTTTGTCGAACGGGATGCTCCCGGCCTGCAAGTGATCGACAGCTGGGACGGCTTCGGCCAACGCACCACCGCCAGCGGCGGCGTGACCCTCGACGGCGTGAAGGTGCCGTTGAGTGCGGTGATCCCTGCCCACCAGGCCTTCGACCAGCCCACTGCCAACGGCCCGATTTCGCAAATCATCCAGGCGGCCGTCGACACCGGCATCGCCCTTGGTGCCCTGGAACAAGCCAAGATCTTTGCACGCCAGGCCCGGCCCTGGATCGACAGCCAGCAGGATCACGGCTGGCAAGACCCGTTCACCATCGCCGCCATCGGCGATCTGGAATGGCGGGTCCACGGCACCGAAGCGATCCTCGCCAAGGCAGGCGTTGCCGTCGACCAGGCCCTGGCCAACCCCAATGAAGACACGGTGGCCAACGCCTCCCTGGTCGTCGCCCAAGCCAAAGTGCTGTCGACGGAAACCGCGCTGCTTGCCAGCAGCAAACTCTTCGAGTTGGCCGGTACCCGCTCGGTGTCCGGCAAGCACAACCTCGACCGCTTCTGGCGCAATGCGCGCACCCACACCCTGCACGACCCGGCCCGCTGGAAATACCACCTGATCGGCAACTTTGTGCTCAACGGCGTCAAGCCTGCACGCCATGCCTGGAACTGAGGAGCTTTGTCCATGACCGCACTGAATCAGGCGCGCCAACTGCTGGAAAGCACCCGGCGTTTTGTCGAGAAAAGTGATGACCCCTACGTGATCAGCCGTTTCGGTGATCTGCAGATTCGCGTGGACGTCGCGGCCGCTCTGTTTGAGCGTGCCGAAACCCACCCGAGCCCGGTGGCCCTTACCGAAGCGCAGATCGCGGCTGCCGAAGCCCTCATCGCCGCGAGCAATGCCGAATTCGAACTCACCGGCCAACGCACCGCATTGCCACCGACCCTCGATGACCCGTTGCGCTGGAAATACCAGATTGTCGGCAACTACCACCTCAACGGAGTGCTTTGATGTCCCGTGAAATCCGCTTGAATGCCTTCGACATGAACTGCGTTGGCCACCAATCCCCCGGTTTGTGGGCTCACCCGCGAGACCGCTCGTGGCAGTACAAGGACCTGGAATACTGGACCGACCTGGCGAAAATCCTTGAGCGCGGCAAGTTCGACGGCCTGTTCATCGCCGACGTGCTGGGCATCTACGACGTCTATAACGGCAACGGCGACGCGGCGATTCGCCAGGCGGCCCAGGTGCCGGTCAACGACCCGTTGTCGCTGATCGCGCCCATGGCACTGGTCACCGAGCATTTGGGTTTTGGCCTGACGGCTTCGCTGTCCTTTGAACACCCGTATCCGTTCGCCCGGCGCCTTTCCACCCTCGACCACCTGACCAAGGGCCGCGTGGGCTGGAACATCGTCACCTCGTACCTGGAAAGCGGCGCGAAGAACCTCGGCCAGAAAGCGCAGACCGAACACGATGCGCGCTACGACTACGCCGAGGAATACCTGGAGGTTTGCTACAAACTCTGGGAAGGCAGTTGGGAGGAGGGCGCGGTTCTGCGCGACCGCGAGCGACGGATTTTCAGTGACCCGAGCAAGATCCACGAGATCCGCCACGTCGGCAAACACTTCCAGGTACCCGGCATTCACCTCTGCGAGCCTTCGCCACAACGCACGCCCGTGCTGTACCAGGCGGGTGCCTCCAGCCGGGGCAAACAGTTCGCCGCCGAGCAGGCCGAGTGCGTTTTCGTGGCCGCGCCTTCGAAAGTGCTGCTGAAGAAAACCGTCGCCGATATCCGCCGGCGTGCGGCAGAAGCCGGCCGTGATCCGAAGAAAATCCTGATCTTCAACTTGCAGACGGTGATCGTTGGCGAAACCGACGCCAAGGCCAAGGCCAAGTTCGAGGAGTACAAATCCTACGTCAGCTACGAAGGCGCGATGGCCCTGATCTCCGGCTGGACCGGTATCGACTTCAGTCAGTTCAAGCCCGATGAACCCCTCAAGCATGTGCACACCAACGCCATTCAATCGGCGGTGGAAGCGTTCTCCACGGCAGACCCGAACAAGGTCTGGACCCCCAATGAACTGGCGGACTGGGTCGGCATCGGCGGCTTCGGCCCGTTGTTCGTTGGCGGCCCGGAAACCGTGGCCGACCTGTTGCAGGAGTGGGTGGAAGAGACCGATGTGGATGGCTTCAATCTCGCCTATGCGCTGACCCACGAGACCTTTATCGACGCGGTCGACTGGCTGGTGCCGGAGCTGCAGAAGCGCGGCGTGTACAAGACTGAATATGCCCAGGGCACGCTGAGGGAGAAATTGTTCGGCGAAGGCGCACGTTTGCCGGACAACCACCCGGGTGCCAGCTATCGCGACCTTAAAGCCACAGCGATCTGACGGGAGAAACCACATCAATGTGGGAGCTGGCTTGCCAGCTCCCACAGGTGATCTTCATCAAGTCAACGACTTCGGCCAGCGGACCACCGCATGCTTGTTTCACCAATAGGAGCATTACCTATGAGCGTGCATGAACTTGAGCTTCCGCTGGAGTTGGAATGGCCCGCTGAACGGGTCACGGTGTTGCCCAAGGCGTTGCTGCAGTTGCACCACTGGGCGCAGGTGACGCCGTTGCACAGTGCCCTGCGCCACAAGCGTGACGGCCAGTGGTACGCCTGGCGCTGGATTGATGCACTGCGCGATGTCGAGCGCCAGGCGGATGGTTTGCGTCAGCAGGGCTTTACCGAAGATTCGCGGCTGGCCCTCAGCGGGGCTTTCGAGCCTCATTTGTTGCTGCTGGCCCTGGCTGCCCAGCTCATCGGTGGGCAAATCCTGACCTTGGCTGACGACCTGGAACCCGCCGCCTTGCAGCAACAGCTGTGGCGCATTCGGCCTACCCACGCTTATATCCAGGGGTTGCAGCCGGTGGGCGTTGTGCAACGGGTCGACCCCGTGGACACGTCACAACGGCTCTGCCGCTGGTGGCAGCCTTCCGGCAAGACCGAATTGTGGAGCGAGGAGAGCACCCACGGGCAAGGCGGCCTGGCGGCGGTGCTGGCGCAATGGCTGAACAGCGGTCAGAGCCTGGGGTTCCCGCAGTCGGGCTGAGCTACACGGGCTGAGCTATGCGGGCCAAGCTAGGCGCCCCGGGTCGATGTGCTGGATACTGCACGGGGCGATTTTTACCACAACCATTCAGGCAGACAGTAAGGGCGCAATTTCATGAGTGAAACCGAACGCGGACAGGCGACGAGCGCCATTCGCAACGCTGATGTGCTGATTGTCGGCGGCGGCCTGAGCGGGACGATGCTCGCGGTGCAGTTGCTGCGCCTGCCGGGCAAGCGGCAGATCCTGGTGATCGAACCGCGCCAGGAACTGGGGCGCGGCGAGGCCTACAGCGCGGTGGAGTTGGGCCACACCTTGAACGGCAACGCCGCACGCATGAGCGTCGACCCGGACAACGCCGATGACCTGACCCAGTGGCTCACCGCCTACATCGCCGACGGCGGCTGGCCGGAGTCAGACCAGCAACACGTGCCCATCAGCGAACTGTTTCCACCCCGCGGGATTTTTGGCTTGTACGCGCAACAACGGCTGGCAGAAGCCAAGGCGCGGTCGGCGTCGACCGTCGAGCATGTCCGCGCCGAGGTGACAGACCTTGAGGTGGACGAACACGCCACGTTGCTGACCTTGAGTGACGGCCAGCAACTGCGCGGTGCCGTTGCGGTATTGGCCACCGGCATGTTCCCGGCGGCACGCACGCCCCAGACCGAATCCAGCGGCTTGAACGCGGCCGCAGTCGACCCGTGGGACGTGCAGGCCATGACCCAACTGGACCCGCAATCCACCGTGTTGATCATCGGTTCCGGGCTGACCATGGTGGACGCCGTGGTGTCCCTGGAACAGGCCGGTCACCGTGGGCCCATCGAGATTTTTTCGCGTCACGGCCTGTTGCCCCATGTGCGCCGGCAGCCGCCGGCCTGGGTTGACTTCCTGGGCGAAGACCACAGCCTGCGCAGCCCCCGGCAATTGCTGCGGGAAGTGCGGCGCCAATGCCGGCTTGCGCTGGACCAGGGGATTGACTGGCAAGCCCCGCTGGACACCGTGCGTGCCCACATCGGGCGTTTGTGGAGCCAGGCCAGCGAGGGCGAGAAGCGCCAGTTCGTACGTCATGTTCGGCCCTGGTGGGAAAGCCATCACCACCGCTCGCCGCCCTTGAGTGCCGAGTTGGTGGCGCGGTTGCACGGGGAAGGGCGGTTGCGGATTCAGGCGGCATCGTACAAGGGGCTGGTGCCTTCAGACGGTGATGTCACGATTCGCCTGCGTCGTCGTGGTGAACAGAACGTGGTGCAGGTCTCAGGGGCGGCGCTGATCAACTCCAGCGGGATTGAATACGACTGGCGGCGCGTGGCCCGGCCGTTGCCCCGGCAGTTGCTCAAGCGTGGGTTGATTCAACCCGGGCCGTTGGCGCTGGGGATTGCGGCGGATGTCTCGGGGGCGGTGCTGGATGCCCACGGGCAGGTCAGCCAGCGGCTGTTTGCGATGGGCCCGCCGCTGCGCGGGATGTGGTGGGAAAGTACCGCGGTCACGGACGTGGCGATTCAGGCCAAGGCGTTGGCCGCCAGGTTGGCGCACCTCTAAATCTAATGTGGGAGCTGGCTTGCCTGTGGTAGGGGTGGGTCAGGTCCATCCTTATCAACTGACAGATTGCTATCGCAGGCAAGCCAGCTCCTACCGGTCGGGGTTCATGGCCCGACCTTCACAAACCCCGGTTTCAACCCGAACACTTCAACCCCCTGCGCCGTCGACTGCCCGGTCGTTACCGTGACCCGCTCCACCGGTTTATCCATCGCTGCCCGATATTCCACCGTCATTACCCCGTCCCCGCGACTGATCGCCTGGGCCGGTACCACAATCGCCTGGTCATTGTTGTAGGTCACAATGGTCAACCGCGCACTCATCCCCAGCCGCACCCGTTGCAGCTGTTGCGGGGTCAGCTTGGGGATCGACAGGGTGACCGGAAACTGCGCGCTGCCCTGGCTGTCGCTGGCAATCGCCAAGCCACTGACCACACTGACCGAACCCGTCAGCCGCTCGCCGTCAAACCCGTCACCCAGCACCTCCACCGCCTGCCCTTGGTGCAACTGGTTGATGTCCAGCTCCGACACCTTGGTGACGATTTTCAGCTTCTCGATATTCGCCAGCCCAAACAGCACCTGGCCCTGGCTGACCTTGCTCCCGGCCTGGACCGGCGCATTGTTGTTGCCACCGCCCGGGCCTGACGAGTTACTGCCCGGCGCCGGCACCACGATGCCGGAGAACGGTGCCTTGACCTCCTTGCCATCGAGCAGGGTGTGCAGGGCGTCATATTTCACCGTGGCATTGGTCAGCTCCATATCGGCGATCTGCCGGTATTCGCCTTTGCCTTGTTCGATCGCCTGTTGCAGTTCGCCGCGGGCGGCCACCAGGTCGAGTTGTTGCTGGGCGGTCTGCTGTTTCAGGTCGTCGAGTTCGTTGCGCGGAATGATGCCGCGCTTGAACAGGTTTTCACTTTCGGTGAGTTTGCGCTGGGTGTTGCTGGCGGTCATTTCGGCGGTGCGCAGGCTGCGGCGGGCACGGCCGACTTGTTGGCCGCTGTCCCAGTCCTGCATTTCCTGAACGGTGCGCCGGGCCTTGAGCTGCGCGGAGAGGGCGTCGCGCAGTTGCACTTCGAGGGTGGCCGGGTCCATGCGCAGCAGCACCTGGCCGGCCTCGACCCGCTGGCCCTGTTCCACCAGGTTGGCCTGCACATTGCCGTCGAAGGGCGCCGTGAGGGTGATGGTGGTATCGGGTTCGATCTTGCCCACCAGGCCGATCTGGTGCACCAGTGGGTCGACTTTCACCGCCAGCCATTGCTCGGCATTGCCGGGCGGGTTCGCGGCCGGGCTTTGGCGGCTGAGCAGCGTGATGCCGACACCGGCCACCAGCACAATCAACACGGCACCCAGCAGGCGCTTTTTATTAGTAGTCATTGAGGGCGATTTCCCAACTTTCCAGCGTCATGCCCAGGGTCAGGTCGAACTGAGTCTGGGCGTTCAAATAGGCAATCAACGCATTGAGCCGTGAGTTCTCGGCGTTGCGCAGGTCGTTTTCGAAACTCAATACCTGGAAGTTGGTGGAGCGCCCGGCGCTGAGTTTTTCCCGTTCGATTTCGATTTTGCGCCTGGACAGCTCCACCGCCCGCTGCGAGATTTCATACTGACGCCAACGGGTGCCCAGGTCGCGTACCACATCGTTGACGTCGCGCTCCAGTTGCTGGCGGGCGTCGGCAATGATGATTTCCTGGTTTTCCACGTCGACCCGCGCATGCACCTCGGCCTGGCGGGTGCTGATATCGCCGATGGGAATCTGCACCTGCACGCCGGCGTAGCTGTCCCAGCGCCGGTTGCTGTTGTAGCCGTTATCGTCGTTGGTGGCGGCCCGGATCTGGTTCGCGCCGGCCACCAGGTCCACCTGCCAGCGCCCGGAGTCCTTGGCGATCACCAGGTTGAGGTCGGCCTGCTGGCTGCCGAGCAGGGTGGCGAGGTATCCCGGTTGCTGGTTCTGCGCCAGGACGAAAGCCTGGTGCTTGTCGATGTCCATGCGCTTGGCTTCAAGGGCCTCGGTCGCGCGGATCGGCGTCGACAGGTCGAGGGCCAGCAGGCGCAGCAGGGCCAGGCGGCTGGTGTCCAGTTGGTTCTGGGCTTCTTCCACCCCCAGTTGCTGGGTGGCGATATCGGCTTCAGTCTGCACAATCTCGAATTCGGCCATGCGCCCGGCACTGATCAGCGCCTTGTTCACTTCCAGCAAGGTGTCGGAGCGCTTGAGCGCATCCTGCACGATGCTCAACTGTTCCTGGGCCCGCAGCAATTCGCGGTAGGTGGTGATGATGTTGCTGATGGTCTGCGCCACATTGGCCTTGAGGTTCAGGCGGTTGGCCTGTTCCGACAGGCGTGACAGGCGCAGCGGGGCGGTGGTGGCGTCCCAGCCGGCACCGCGCATCAGGGGCTGGATCACCGACAGGTCGAGGCCGTCGCTGCGGAAGCGTCCGGCGCGGTCGGCGTTGTTCAGTTGCTGGGTCCAGTTCATGCTCAGCCGCGTGCCGTACTCGCCGAGCAAGGTGGCGTTGGGCGCCAGGTTGGCGTTGCGGGCGCTGTCGTCGGTGCCTTTGGTCGCGCGGTAATAGCTGTTCAGGGTCAGCTTGGGGTTGAAGGTGTCTTCGGCCACCCGCAGGTCGAATTTCTGCGCCACCCGTTGCAGGTACGCGCTGCGAATCGCCGGGTTGTTGCGCAGGCCCAGGTACACCGCGTCACCCAGGGTCAGGGTGGTGGACTGGGCATTCAGCGACACGCTGCGTTCATAACCACTGCGAGTGGTGCTGGGCGCCGAGGGGCGAATCACCACATCGGCGGCCATGCTGTGCAGGCTCACCAGGGCCAGCGATAACAGCAGCCGTTTATTCATCGCGCAGGGCCTCCACCGGCTGCAGCCGTGAGGCCGACACTGCCGGATAGATCCCGAAAAACAGCCCTACCAGCAACGTGCTGCCCACCCCGAGGGGCAGTGCGGCGACCGCCAGGGAAAACTGCCAGCCGGACAGCCAGGCATACAGATAGGCGGCGGTCATGCCCAGCACCGCGCCGCATAAGGCACCGACAGCGGTCAGGGTGACGGCCTCCAGCAGGAACAGGTTGCGAATGTCCCGCTGGCGCGCACCGAGGGCCATGCGAATCCCGATTTCCCGGCGTCGCTCCGAGACGTTCATCAGCATCACGTTCATCACGCCGACGCCGCCGCCCACCAGGGAAATCGCACCCAGGGCCAGCAGCAGGTAAGCGAAGGTGCGGCTCTGCCGGGTCATGCCATCGATCATTTGCTGGGGCACCTGAATGTCGACATCGTGGTCGGTGATCTGGTTTTGCAGCGCCGCGGCGGCGTCCCGGGCGACACGGTCCATGTCCTGGCCGGGAGTGGCGCGGATAATCACATTGCCGATTTGCGGGCTGAAGTAGATCCGGCGCATGCCCGGGGCGGGCACGAACAGCGATTCGTTGGCCTGTACGGGGATCAGCATTGCCCGGGGCTGGTTGTGAAGAATGCCCACCACCAGATAGAGGTAGTCGTTGATGCGCACCCGGTCGCCCAGTTGCAGCGGGTCGCCGGGGGCACTCAAGGCCTGGACCACCTGTTCGCCGACGACCGCGTAGGTTTCGCCCCCGTCGAAGTTCGACAGGAAACGCCCGTCGCGCACCGACAGGCGCATGGCGTCCTTGAGGTCTGGCGTACTGCCGACGAAGCTCGCATTGAAGGTGCGGCCATGGAACACCACCGGACCGCTGAACATCGAAATCGCGCCAATATGGGCGATGCCGGGCACGCTGCGGCGCACCGCTTCCAGGTCCAGGCTGGCAGGCATGGGGGCAATGCTGGTGCCCTTGGGCGGGAACTGCGCCACCAGGGTGTCGGTGCCCATGTCCTTGAATATCATCGCCGCGTCTTCGGCGGCGTTGTGCCCGATATTGATCAGCGCCACCACCGAAGAGCTGCCGATGACGATGCCTAAAAGGGCCAGGATCGAGCGCTTGCCCAGGGTGCGCAGGCTGACAAACGCCTCGTGCAGCAATTGGCTCAGGCTTTGTTCGACCCGCAGGCTCATAGGCGCCCGGCCTCTTGCACCACACCATTGCGCACCAGGATCTTGCGGTTCAGGCGCTCGGCAATGTGCGGGTCGTGGGTGACGATAATCAGCGTCACCTGCTGCTCGCGATTGAGCGCCAGCAGCAGGTCCATGATCTCCTGGGCGGTGCTGCTGTCGAGGTTGCCGGTGGGCTCGTCGGCGAGGATCACCGAGGGGTTGCCCACCAGGGCGCGGGCGATGGCGACCCGTTGGCGCTGGCCGCCCGACAGGTCGGCCGGGCGATGGTGGGCGCGCTCGGCCAGGCCCACCTGGTCGAGCATGCGCAGGGCCTGTTCCACCGAGGCATGCCGCGACACACCACGGTAGCTCAGAGGCAGGGCGACGTTGTCCAGGGCACTGAGGCGCGGCAGCAGGTTGAAGCTTTGAAAAACGAAACCGATTTGTTGATTGCGGATCGCCGCCAGCTGATCGGGGCTGGCGCTGAAGACGTCATGGCCGGCAAACCGGTAGTGGCCGCAGTCGGGCAGGTCGAGCAGGCCGAGAATATTGAGCAGGGTACTTTTGCCGGAACCGGACGCGCCGAGAATGCCGCAGCTGTCACCGGTTTCGATGGCCAGGCATACATCATTGAGAATCGACAGGTGTTGACCGGCCAGCTGATAGCTTTTGCCGATGCCTTGCAGGGAGATAAAGCCTGGGTGCGCGGGGGTATCTGTCATCATGACTACGCCTGCAGTCTCGACAGTACCGTGCTTTCCCTGAAAATCCTTGTAACAAGTTCAGGAGCTGCCTGGCACACGTCACGGACTGGTTTTATTTCTTGTTTTTAAAATATTGTTTGAATACTAACCGCGATCCAGCCGTTCCGCCAGCCATGGATATAGAGCGGTTTTACCCTTTGAAACGATTCTTTAAAGGGGCGTTTCAGGCGCCGGAAAAATCCATCAGCTACCCTCAACGAGCCCGTCGCTGCTGGCTTTGAATAGTATGGCGCAGTGTCACTACTTGCTTTCGGGCAGCGGCCCCGGTATAAAAAATCAAATTAATTTTTAAAACAATATTTCCGCAGTGGAACCCCAATCCCTATGGTCGCGAAGAAACTCAGCGCTCCAAACGTTACCAAGACCCGATTGCTGGATGCGACAGAGGCTCTTTTCATCAAATACGGCTATGACGCCGTTTTGTTGCGGCAGATAACCGAGAGGGCACAGGTCAATCTCGCTGCGGTGAATTATCACTTCGGGGACAAGGATTCCCTGATGAAAACCCTGCTGATGCAGCGCTTGGAGCCGCTCAACGAGCAGCGCCTGGAACTGCTCGCGCGGTGCGAAGCCGAATCCGACGGCCCGCTGGACTGCGACACCTTGCTCGGCGTGCTGTTCGCCCCGGCCATGGGCCTGGAGCGCAGCGACCCGGCGAGTGGGGAAGGGCGTTCATTCATCCGTTTCCTGGGGCGGGTCTACAGCGACACCTCACCGTTTATCCAGGAATACCTCAAGGTGCATTACCAGCCGGTGTTCCAGCGTTTCTTCGAAGCGTTCGCCCTGGCCCTGCCAGACCTGCCGCGCAACGAATTGGGGGTGCGCCTGCAATTTGCCCTCAAGGCGATTTCCGGGGTGATGGCCGGCACCGAGCTGCGCTTGCTGATGAACTCCATGAGCCTGGGACGGCCGGCGACAGATGCCGAGGTGATGGCCAAGCTGATTACCCTGGTGTCCGCGGCGATTCGCGTGCCACAGCAAAGCCCGGAAGCCGAAACGGCCCTGGCGCGGGTGCTGGATACTCAGCGTGCCATCCGTGAGCAAGCGGCGTCGCCTGTCAACAAGGTGGCTCGCTGAACCCTGCAAGGCCGACTCGTAACGAGCCGGTTAGCCTCGACCCGGCCGATCAAACAACCTTGTAAAAACTCAAATCCCAGGCAAAAAAAACCCGCTGGGGCGGCGGGTTTTTAAGTGCAGCATTTGTAACGGATGAGGCTTCACACTACGGGGCCGGATGTGAATAAAACGTGAAAAATATGTAAGAGAAAGTGTGAAGTTATTGACTTGTATGATCCCGTCAAATGGCCATCAGCGTAGACGCTCAGCCCGGCCGATAAACTCCACAAGGTACTCGCTCACCCGTGCCGGCGTGTCCTCCATCAGAAAATGTCCCGCGTTATCCAGCACCTGCAGCACCGCCCCAGGAATGTCGCTTTGCAGGCGGTGCGCATACTCCAGCGGCTGCCATTCATCTTCGGCGCCCCACAGAATTTGCACTGGCAACGCCATGCCCGGCAGGCGCTCGGCAAAATCGGCGGTGTACCGTGAATCATAATGCGCCACCTGATGCTGGTAGAACGCCGGCTGGCCGACCACGCCGCTGATCGGCGCCAAGTACGCCTCCAGCAACTCACCTTGCATCACGCGTTTGTCGTACACGGCCATGGCCAGTTGGCGGATCATCAGTGCCCGGTGTTCGTCAGGTGCCATGCGCGCATGGTCGCTGAACCGCTGGTGAATCCCGCGCCAGGTGGGCGATGGCCACGAGTCATAGCTGGGCGCGTCGGCGATCGTCAACGAACGCACCCGTTGTGGATGCTCCAGGGCAAACAGCAACGCGATGACGCCACCAATGTCATGGCCGACCAGGTGCACGCCCTCAAGCTCCCAGTGGTCGAGTAATTCACCGATCAGCTGGCTTTGCGCCGCGACGGAAGTGTCCGCGTGGTGCGGGCGCTCCGAAGCGCCAAAACCCAACAGGTCAAACAGGTGCACCTGCATTCCGGCGGCCGTCAGGCGCGGCACCACATTACGCCAGATGATGGAGTGGGCGGGTGTGCCGTGCAGCAACAGCACCGGCAGCCCATCGCCATGCCGGCCTGTGGCAATGCGCCAACCGTTGATCAAGGCGACTTCGTTCAGCAGGGCAGTCATGGCAAATCCTCGCGGTGATGAAGGCTTCACCCTAAAGCGCCCCTGGCCATGACACCAATGACAACTTACTCTCTGCTAATCCAGTTTTTGTCATAGGTCTCGATCATGAACCAGCGACTGCCCATCGATGTGCTGCGGGCCCTGCAAACCGTAGTGGAAACCGGGAGTGTCACCCGGGCGGCCGAGCGCCTTAACCTCAGCCAGTCGGCGGTCAGCTGGAAGATCAAGCGCCTGGAGAAACAGCTGGAGCGACCGTTGATCCAGCGCGACGGCCAGCGCCTGGTGGCCAGCGACGATGGCGCGCAATTGCTGATCCACGCACGGCGCATCCTTGAGGCCCACGACGCCGCACTGGCGCATTTCAACCCGGTGCAACTGCACGGCACCATCCGCCTGGGCGCCACCGAGCAGGTGCCGATGGCCGAGCTGTCGAACCTGCTGGGCCAGTTCTCCCGACAGCATCGCCAGCTGGATGTGCGGATCGTGGTGGAACAGAGTCACGTACTGCGCCAGGCCCTGGTGGACCGTGAGCTGGACCTGGCGCTGCACCAGGATTTCACCCACCGCGTCGAAGCGCGTGACCAGTTGTTGTGGAGCGAGAACGTGCACTGGTGCACCCAGCCCGGCTGGCAACACGCACCGGATGATTGCGTGCGGCTGATCACATTCGGGCCGGGCTGTTTTTACCGGCAACTGGCCCAGGAACGCCTGAGTGCCTTGGGCATTCCCTGGCAGGTGACGGTGGAGTGCGGTTCGGTGGAGGGTGTGGTCTCGGCCATCGCTGCCGGGCTGGGCGTTGGCCTGCTCAGCAGCGACCACCTCGACAAACGGGTGGAGGTATATCGCCCCTTCGAGCAGCAGATGCCGCTGCCCGAAGTGGCCAATGTATTGCGCTTCGCCGAGGACAGCCCCGAGCCCCGGCTAAAGGCCTTGCAGCAGCTGTTGGTACAGGCGCTGCACCGGGGCTGATCAGATTTTCCAGTGGCTGGCAGTCTTGGCCAGGCGCTGGCGCATGTCATCAATGTTGGCGGCCAGTTGCAGGGTCAACAAACGGTAACCGTCCAGCGCGTTGACCACCGGCACTTCAAAGGTCTGCTCGTGGGGCGTCGTATTGCTCGGCCGCTCCAACCGTTCGGTCACCCCTGACTTCAAGGCTCGCGCCATGCCGATCAACTGCACCCGTATCTGTCGATGCTCGCTCTTCAACGCCACCTGCATCCGTGCCAGAGCCTCCTTGTCCCGTGGGTCGGGCCGGGTGTTGCCGAGGATCTCCAGGGTGCTGATGCACATGCGCAGGTGCCGCTGGATGATGTCCAGCTCGGTCATGGAAATCCGCACTTCCTTGGACACCGACGGCATCAGCGAACGCAGTTGCAGCATGGCGGCGTTAAGCCGATTGAGCAGCTTGAGGTGTTCATCATCGGTCACCGACTGGCCGCTGATGATCCGGCTGTAAATCGCCGCGCAATCGCGCAAGGCACTGGCCAGGTTGTAGCGCCAGGAATACACCGCATACAGCGGCAGGGCGAAGGAAAACGCCAGGGCCAGGACGATGCCGATCAGGATGTCCACCGTGCGCCACAACCCATCCGACAGCGGGTTGTCACCATGGCCGGCGACGATAAACACGGTGATCGCCGACAGCAGTGCGATGTACCCGCCCTTGCCGATGGCGTGATAGGAAAAGAACCCGCACACCACCGACATCAGCAAATAGGTCAACAGCGGCTGGCCTAGGTACGTCTCCTGCACTACCAGCAGCAAGCCGACGCTGGCCCCGATCAACGTACCGTAGGCGCGTTCGACGGCTTTCTTGCCGATATTGCCGTGGTGCTGCAAACCGCCGATCACGATCAGCATCGTCACCGAGGCCCACTCACCGTGGGGCAGGTTGATGCCGGTGGTGAGCAGAATGGTGGCGAGCAACCCAATGGAAACGCGTACCGCGTGGATCAACTTGGCATGACGGTAGCGCCGGTACGGGTCCAATAGCGGACGCAGCAAGCGGCGGGCGAACAGGGGCAAGTGCAATGAAAACGGTCTCAAGGTGGCCTCGGTCGAACAGGCGCCGTCGACTCAGGGTGGGAGCTGGCTTGCCTGCGATAGCGGTGTCATAGCCAACATCACTGTTGGAGGTGAGTCCGTCATCGCAGGCAAGCCAGCTCCCACAGGCGTTCGGCGACCTATTTCAGGGTTTAGAAAATATAGTCAGTGGTCAAAAAGCTCGACGTACGCTCCTGCAAAATGTCGCTCACCAGTTCCTTGTTGCTCGCCTGGAACTTGGTCGCCACCAGGGTACGGATCGAAAACACCCGCAACGCGTCATGTACCGACAGCGTGCCCTCGGCCGAGTTCTTGCGCCCGTTGAACGGGAAGCTGTCCGGCCCGCGCTGGCACTGGGCGTTGATATTGATCCGGCCCACCTGGTTGGCGAACGCGTCCACCAGCCGTCCGACTTCACCCGGGCTGGTGCCGAAGATGCTCAGTTGTTGGCCGAAGTCCGATTCCAGCACGTAATCGATCACCGTCTCCAGGTCGCGGTAAGGCACGATCGGTACCACCGGACCGAATTGCTCCTCGTGGTACACGCGCATCTGCGGGTTCACCGGGTACAGCACCGCCGGGTAGAAGAACGAGCCACGGCTGGCGCCGCCATTCTCGTTCACCACCTTGGCGCCGTGAGCCAGCGCGTCGGTCACCAGGCCGGCGAGGTAGTCGACCTTGCCTTGCTCGGGCAGCGGCGTCAGAGACACACCGTCTTCCCACGGCATGCCGGGCTTGAGGGTGGCCAGCTTGTGGTTGAATTTCTCGATAAAACTGTCGACCACATCCTCGTGCACAAACAGGATCTTCAGTGCGGTACAACGCTGGCCGTTGAACGACAGGGAGCCGGTCACCGCTTCGCTGACCGCATTGTCCAGGTCGACCTGTGGCAGCACGATCCCGGGGTTCTTCGCGTCCAGGCCCAGCGCCGCACGTAGACGGTGCGGTTTTGGGTGCAGCTTCTTCAAATCGCTGGCGGCCTTGTTGGTGCCGATAAACGCAAAGATATCGATCTTGCCGCTGGCCATCAGCGCGCTGACGGTCTCGCGGCCGCTGCCGTAGATCACGTTGATCACGCCGGCGGGGAAGCTGTCGCGAAATGCCTCCAGCAACGGGCGAATCAGCAATACGCCGAGCTTGGCCGGCTTGAATACCACGGTGTTGCCCATGATCAGCGCCGGGATCAGCGTGGTGAAGGTCTCGTTCAGCGGGTAGTTGTAAGGGCCCATGCACAGCGCCACGCCCAGCGGTACGCGGCGGATTTGCCCGAGGGTGTCCTGTTCCAGCTCGAAGCGGCTGGAGCGGCGATCGAGTTCCTTGAGGGCGTTGATGGTGTCGGTGATGTAGTCGCAGGTGCGGTCGAATTCTTTCTGCGAGTCCTTGAGGTTCTTGCCGATCTCCCACATCAACAGCTTCACCACCGCGTCGCGCTGTTCACGCATGCGCCGCAAAAAGGCCTCGACGTGCTGGATGCGATCCACTACGCGCATGGTCGGCCAGGCGCCCTGGCCACGGTCGTAAGCGGCCACGGCGGCGTCGAGGGCCGTCAGGGCCGTGTCGGCGTCCAGCAGCGGGGTGCTGCCGATGATCACCGGCGTGTCACCGTCGGCGCCGCGCAATTGCACCGGGCTGCGTACCTCGGCCAAGGGGCCGTGCCACACATGCAACTGGCCGCCTACCAGGTAATCACGTTGTTCAATGGGCGCTGCGAGGCGGAATTGCTCGGGAATCTCGGCGGCAGTGGGAAACAGCTGGGCGAGCAGGTTGTCGGTGGTCATGTCGCTACCCCTGGAGTGGTTGCAAAACGTGACTAGAGATTCACCCATCAACCGCCCGTGTGGCAAGGGCTAGACGCATTACGTCCAGATATGGCCCGCCAACAGGCCGCCGAACAGCGCCACACCGATCAGGCGTTCACTGCCCCAAACCCTGACCAGTCGGCCGGCGACCAGGCTGCCCAGGCTCACCAGTGGCGGCGCAACAGTGCCTGGACTGGACCGAGCGCACTCATCACCTGGCCGGGCCGTTGGGCGTACACCTGCTGAATGCTCTGTGCGAGGCCGACTGGCTGCGCCGCTCGAAAAACTCCCGCGCGGTGCTGGTCACGCCCAAAGGCTGGGCGCAACTCAAGGCGCAACTGAACCTCGACCCGCGAACCCTGGAAAACCTTGAGCACAACCCGGCACTGGCCGGTTAAACTGCGCGGCTTTCTTGAAGGAGTTCACATGAGTCAGTACCAGCCGGGCATTCTTGCCGCACCGGTGCCGTTGCAGGCACGCCATCTGTTTTTTGCCATTGAGTCCCTGGAGGCTGTACCTGCCGCACTGGATGCGCTGGTGCAGTTGGCAGACGCGAATGCAGTGGTCGGTTTCGGTGAGCCGCTGGTCAATGCCCTTGGCGCCCGGGTTGACGGGTTGCGGGCGTTCCCTCACGTGAGCGGGCCGGGGGCGGAGAATCCGTCGACCCAGCAGGCGTTGTGGGTCTGGCTGCATGGTGTGGATCGCGGTGAGTTGCTGTTGCGCAGCCGCGCGTTTGAGAAGGCCCTGGCGCCGGGGTTTGCCTTGGTTCAGATGACCGAGGGTTTTCGCTACAAGACCGGGTTTGACCTGACCGATTATGAAGATGGCACTGAGAATCCCCATGACGATGCGGCGGTTGAGGCGGCGGTGGCGGAGGGTGGGGCGAGCTTTGCGGCGATCCAGCAGTGGCAGCATGACCTGGATGGGTTTGCGGCCTTGCCGGCCCTGGAGCGGGATCACATCATCGGTCGCCGCCATGGTGATAACGAGGAGCTGGAGGATGCGCCGGAGTCGGCGCACACCAAGCGTACGGCTCAGGAGAGTTTTACCCCTGAGGCGTTTGTGGTGCGTCGGTCGATGCCTTGGGCCGAGAATGGGCAGGCGGGGTTGATGTTCCTGGCGTTTGGGCATTCGTTTGATGCGTTTGAAGCGCAGTTGCGGCGGATGAGTGGGCTGGAGGATGGGATTGTTGATGGGTTGTATCGCATCAGCACGCCGTTGACTGGGGGGTACTACTGGTGTCCGCCGGTGCTTGAAGGGCGGTTGGATTTGAGTTTGGTTTTTTCAGGGTGAGTACATATCCGTTATTTAGGTAACGGCGGCTTATGGTTTCGCTCTTACAGCGACTCACTTTGGAAGAGCCCCAAAGTAAGCAAAGGGCTCTGCCCCGCCTGTCGGCACCTCGCCTAGGCTCGGTGTTCCCTCACTCCGGCATTGCTCCGCGGGCCGCCGCGATGGGCCATCCTTGGCCCAGCGCGGCTAAACCGGCGTCCTGCCGGTTTACCCGCTCCTCAATACCTACGTTCGGCCTCGGGCTTATTGGGGCAGTCAGAGCCAGATCAAGATCAAAAGCAAGAGCAAGAGCACAGCGGCCTACAGGCCGGCTTGAGTGGTAGAAGCCACAGCAAAAGCCAAAGCGAAAACCAAATCTGAAACTGCTGCGGCTCTGCTTTTCTGTGGGAGCTGGCTTGCCTGCGATGCAGACACCTCGGTTTTTCAGGTACACCTAAGCGATGCCATCGCCGGCAAGCCAGCTCCTACAGGGGATCGTGCCCGCTTTAGATTTTGATCTTGCCTTTGCTTCACACCACTCAAGCCGGCCTGTAGGCCGCTGTGCTGTTGATCTGCTTTTGATCTTGATCTTAGGCGCCCCGTTAAACCACGCTGGCCGAACGCAGGTAGTACGGAGCGGGTAAACCGGCAGGACGCCGGTTTAGCCGCGACGGGGCAGGGACGCCCCGTCGCGGCGGCCCGCGGAGTAGTACCGGAGAGAGGGCACACCGAGCCTGAGCGAGGTGCCGAGTGGTGGGGCAAGAGCCTTTTGGTTACTTTTGGGCTCCTTTCAAAAGTGACCCGCTGTAAGAGCGGAACCCATATCAGCCACAACCAAAATAACGGATATGCCCCCCGCCAACTCAGATCACCCCACACACCAATCGCTCACCCCCACCACCCAAAGGCTTGGGCATGTCGGAGTGGTTATCCCCCCCGGCATGAATCATCAACGCCCGGCCCTTGATCTGCGCAATGGTCTTCAACCGCGGCGCCCACACCGGGTTAGTCGAAGTCCCGTCCATATTCACATACAGCGCCGGCAAATCCCCCAGATGCCCCTCGGCATACGGCCCCAAATGCTTGCCCGTTTTCTGCGGGTCAAAATGCCCACCGGCGGCCAGCGCCGCCACCTTCACGCCATCCTTCACACCCGCCTCACAGCTGCCGTTCTCATGGATATGAAACCCATGCACCCCCATCGGCAGGGACTTCAAGTCAGGGGTGAAAATCAGCCCGTACGCCGACTCACTGATGGTCACCGTACCAACAGGCTGCGGCGCGCCATCGGCACTGACAAGGTTGACCGGAACTTGCAGGGTCGCCGCCTGAGCGGTGCCAATGACGAGGAGGCTGGCCAGGCTGAGCCAATGAATGCGATTCATGAGAAGTTTCCCGAAAAGTTGATAAAAGTGAGCAGTCTCGGGAAACACAACGACCAGCCCGGCCAAATAATTCCGCTGGAAAAAACATATTTTTCCAACGGAATAATCATCACGGCTCAGCTGTTAAGCCTTTCCTGCCGCACGCTGTGCACCGGCTTCACCTCACCGCCCACACAGCGGCGACAGCTATAAACCCCCAGCACCACCGGTTTTTTCAGCGCCTCGCGCTCCACCCACGTCGGTGCGACAAACCGATAACCCTGGCCCGTCGCCGTCGCGATATAGACCGAGTCATCGTCCCCCAACGCCCGGCGGATCGCCTTGATCTGCGCCCGCAGGTTGCATTCCTCCACCACCAGCCGTGGCCAGGCGATGTCCAGCAACTGGGTTTTTTCCAGCAGTTCTCCAGGCCGCGAGGCGAGGGCGATCAGCAAGGTCAGGGCGCGGTTGCCCAGGCTTACCGGTTCACCGTTTTTCAGCAGCAGATGACGTCTGGGCAGCAGTCGATAAGGACCAAAGTGAATTTCAAAAGCGCTGTCTTCAAGGTGGCTGCGTTGTGAATACGTCATGTGATTAACCTTTGTGCGTGTTCAAGACACAGCCCCGCGCGGCTCCCTTTCGCGCAGGGCTGCAAGGGAGGGTCAGGTGTTGATCGCCGGGATCGGGTCTTCCGGATAGTCACCGGGTTCTGTCGGGCCGCCGGTCAAGCCGTATTGCTTGAGCACTGGCGCCAGCTGGCCGTAGAACGCGTCCTGCGCCTTGCCATGGGCGTCGGCCAGGGCGAAGGGCAGGAAGGCGCTGCCGATGCCGCCGAGAATAGCCGTGGCGCCGCCGAGGATGCCGCTGATGGTCCCGGCCACCGCACCGATTTCCGTGGCGCCGTATAACCCGGCGCCGGCTTCCACCAGGCCGGCCACCGCCGCACCCGTGCCGAGCACGCCGGTGGCGACGGAGAAACTGCCGGTCAGGTAATCCCCTTTTTTCAACGAGTCGACACCGCCAATCACCCCGATCACGCCGCCGATGATCCCGCCCGCCGAGCCGATGATCTTGCCGGCCGCGCCGAGGTTGGCGATTTGCTGCGGGCTGAGCGGACCCTTGCCCACCGGCACCTTGCCGGGGAAATCCCCAATGGTGCCGCCGTCCGGACGGTTGACCCAGGTGATGCCGTAGCCTGCTTCCTTGGCGTACTTGGTGCCGCCTTCCATTAACAGCCCGGCAAATTGCAGCCCGGCGGACACCCGGTTGGCGTCCGCCACCGGCGTGTTGCTGCCGCTGGCCGAACGCGCCATCAGCACGCCGCTCATCAGCACCGCACTGCCGATGTGCAACAGGCCTTGCTTGAACGCCGGGCTGACGTCGCCGAACTTCATGCCTTCGATGGCCTTGGGCAGCGCGTCGGCAATTTTGTCGCCCTGGCGCCCGATGTCCCACACCGAACGCAGCATCGACACCACCTGCGCCGGGTCGATCTTGCCGCCGTCGGAGGTGACGAACATCTCGGGGTCTTTCTGCTGGGCGTCGTTGATCGCGGCGGTCACCTTGGCTTCGTCGAAGTTGCCCTTGCCGTCCCCCAGGGTGATGTTCAGGGTGTCGGTGGTCGCGCCACCAAGCAGCGCATCGCCGAGGGCTTCGTTGAAGTTCACCTGCAAGGTGGCCGCGTCATCCGCCGAGGCTTTGTCGCCAAGGAAGGCCTGGGCCGAGGCGGTGCTGGCGGCGAAGCTGCTGGCCGCCACGGTCGGGTCCATGCCGCCGGCCACCGCGTCGGTGAAGGCTTTGCCGGTCACCAATTCGTTCTTGTAGTACTGCTGGATGTTGTCGCTTTGCCCGGCCTTGTCCGCGATGCCGGTCAGGTCCACATGGCCGTTGCCCCCCAGCGCCAGGTTGGCGATGGTCGTATCGTTGGCGGCGTTTTGCAGGCCCATGCCCATGTCGATCTGCTTGCCGTTCTGGTCCTTGGCATTCAGGTTGTCGGTGAGGTTTTTGCCGGTCTCGATATCGTTGGTGTAGTAGTTCTGCATCGCGACTTTCATCGTCGGGTTGCTGTCGACGATGTCGGCCAGGGCCGGGCCGCGATTGTTTTGCAGGAAGCCTTGCACATCCGGGTCGGCCGAGAGGGTTTCGATGCCGCTTTGCAGCTGTGCCTTGATCTTGTCTTCGTTGGGGTTGAGGCCGTAGTTGGGCGAGGTGTACTTGTCCATCAGGCCGGCGTGGGGCACGTAATCGCTCACCAGCAGGCGGGTTTGTGCATCGGTCAATTGCACCAGCACCGCGGCTTTTTGTTCGCCGCTGTAGTTCTGCGGGTTGGCCAGGATGTCGGCGGTCAGGCCCGAGGTGTCGACACCGGCCACGGCGTCACGGGTGGCGGCGCCGTCGAGGAAGGTCAGGGTGTCGCTGTCGGTTTTCGGCGCCTGTTTTTCCAGCCAGGCGCCGATGTTGTCGCGAGTGCCGATGCCGTCCGACTTGCCGGTGGCCGGGTTGTCGCCGCCTGTTTCCAGGGCGTGGAACATCCCGGGTTTCGACCACATCGCCGCCGCGCCGGTCAGCTCGGTGCTCAGGGCCGAATCGCTGCCCAACGCTGCGAGGTTGTCGCTGCGCAGCATGCCGTCATTGCTGCGCTGGTTGGCGTCACCGGGGCGCATCGCCGAACCGGCGCCGGCGGCCAGGCTCTCGTTGGCCATCAGGATCGCCGCCGACTTGGCGTTGGCCTTGGCCAGGTCGCCCGGGTGGCTGCCGAGGAAACTGCCATAGGATTTCGACGCGGCGCCGAGGTCCTTGCCGGCGTTGTCGATGAAGTGGTCGACATCCGAATGGGTAATGACGTTGTCGGCCTTGCCGCGCCCGCCGGTGTCCAGCGCGGCCATCAGGCTCGGGCTGCTGGCCACGTACTTGAGCACGGCCTGGGCTTCCGGCGGCAGGGTGGTGGGCGGGTTGGCGAAGTCGATCGGCGCGCCGTGCAGGCCCCAGGCGTCCCAGTTTTGCGAGAGCAATTGGGCAGCCGCCTTGGGGCGGTTCAGGTCCAGTTCTTCCTTGGTCGGCGTGCCGCTGGTGTTGCCGGTGATGGTGTCCCAGTCCTTGGCGCCCGACACGCCGAACGACGAGGTGTCGATCCAGGAGGTGTCCGAGGCGCCGGCTGCACCGGTGCTGCCGGCATACAGTTTGGCCACCTGGTCGTACAGCGCCGGGGTGATGTCCTGGGACACGATCACCTTGTCGCCGGAGGCGGTGGTGTAGCGAATCAAGCCTGGCCCGACCTCTTCGGGCGGGCCGATGTTCGCCGCCGGGTCCATGGTTTCGGTGGGGCCGGCCAGGCGGTAGCCATCGGCCTGGCTGGCGTTGATCGCGAACAGCTTGGCCGAGTCGCCGCTGACCTGGGCAAACAGCGCAGGCGTCTCCTTCTGGCTGACCACGATTTTGTCGCCGGCGCTGGTCTCGTAGCGGATCAGCCCCGGACCCAATTCGGTGGTGCTGCCAATCGCCTTGTAGTTGTCCAGCCCCGGCGCCACGGTGCTGGCGTCGGCTTCCTTGTAGCCGGCGCTTTTGCTGTCGGCCAGGTTCTTTTCAAGGGTCGCATCGCTTTGCTGGGTGTTGTACTGGTTGACCAATTGCTCAAACAGCCTGGGGTTGTCGATCTGCTTGAGGGTCACCGGCTTGTCGCTGCCCAGCGGGGTGTAGGTGATGCTGTTGTTCACCGGTGCCTGGACGTTCTGATAAGGCAGCGGGATGGACGGACCACGGATTTTCGAGGGGTCGAATACCGGCTTGTCGACAGCGGTGAACAGGGCTTTTTCAAACGTGCTCCGGGAGCCATCCGGGCCCTTGTTATCGGCAGGATCAAGGCCATTCGGGATCGCAGTCATAGATCACCTGGAAGTTGTTTTATATAAGTCGATATTTAGTGCAAGTGCACTAACTTGGGCGGGCGAAAGTTGCGAAGTGTTATTGAGCAGGCCCGCGCCGAGCTATCAAACGCGATGATCAAGTCGGTTTTGTTACAAATGGCAATATCTGCGAAGTTGGGCAAATGGCTATTAGTTAAAAGTGTGAAGTTGTCGGCTTATTTTCCGAATAATAATGGGCGATCAACGGTTTTGCGTGGAATCTGGCGGCATCGAAGTGTTCAAGAATATTCATTTTAGATGGCGAAAGCCCCGTAATCATTGGGTTTTGGCGTGTATCGGTTTTTCAATAAAAGTTCCACGCCGGCGTGGCGATGAGATTTGCTCAACGGCACGTTGAGCCGGATTTTTCACAGCGCGTGCCGTCAACGTTTCACAAGCTTTCACAGCGAAGGCGTTTTATTCGTGAGTAGTATGGTTCCCATGCAAACCGACGGCTGCATTGCTAACTCACTGTCTGACGCGGGGAGTTCGGTTCGGTTTGCATACCGCTTAACTTCCCTATCGATGCAAGGAGATTGAACATGGCTACTACTCCACCAGTAAGTGCAGGCGGCGCCGACGACGCTATCGCGAAGATGGAAGCAACTTTCAACATGGCCATTGAGAAGTCGGCCAAGATCACCGAGATCAGCACCGCGAAAAAAGCAGAGCTCGACGCCACCAAACAGCGTCCGCAGAACTGATTCGCCATGCGGGCAGCGCCGGCGCTGCCCGCATACCTGCCTCGTCCTGCTTCACCCCGTTGCACCGTTGTTGATCGGCACAGGTGCCGTTGCGGCCTGTGATTCTCAAGGGGGCAAACCCAACCATGACAGCCTTGATTTCCCTGGGCCTGCCCGCCGTGAACGGCGCGCCGACCCTGCTTGTGACCCACGGTTTGCACCAGGGCAGTTCCCTGATGCTCGACCAGCCGGTCTACACCCTTGGCGCCGCACTGGCCGCCGACCTTCAGCTCAGCGATCCCGGGATCGCCGAGTTGCACCTGCGCCTGCGTTTTGACGGTGCCCAGGTGGCCGTTGAAGCCCTCGGCGGCGAGGTACTGATCACTGGCACTGCCGGTGATACCCGCATTCCCCAAGGCAGCGGCCATCGCGCGCGGCTGCCGCTGCAACTGCGCATCGGCACGGCGGGTGTGAGCCTGGCGCTGCCGGGCAGCGCTGAAAAACCGCCTGCGATGACGCGTACCTTCACGCCCTGGATCATCGCCACGGCCTTGCTGTTTGTGTGCGCCGGCGCCCTGGCTTTTCGCAACTATCCGCCTCAAGCGCAAACCGCAAGGCCGGTCGCCGAAAAAGCTGCGGCCAAGCCTTCTCGCGCCGAAGCCAAGGCCTGGTTCGAAGGGCAATTGCAGGCCGCCCACCTGGACGCCGTCAAGGTCAACGACATCGACGACCAACTCAACGCCACCGGCTCCTTCGAGCGGGCGCAAAAGCCCCAGTGGGTCGCCCTGCAACAAGCGTTCGACCAGCGTTACGGCCAGCAGATCGTGCTCAACCCGCGGGTCGCGGTGCGCGCGGATGCAGCCCGGCCACGGGTGCGCTTTCAAGCGGTGTGGTTCGGCGCCAATCCCTATGTGATCAACGACAGCGGCAAGCGCCTGTACCCCGGCGCGGCCCTGGCAGACAACTGGGTGCTGGAACGCATCGAGAACAATCAGGTGATCCTCGCCCGTGGCGAAGAACGCTTCACCTTCACCCTATGACGCTGCTTTTTTCAGCTAAGGCCCCGGGATGAAAGTCGAACCCCGTCCGTTGATTCCCAGTGAGGTGCGCAGCGCGCCGGTCGAGGCGATTCGCCCGGTCAACTCGCGCCAGGCCACTGCTTTTGAAGCGGTGCTGAAAACCCGCAAGGTCCAGTCCCGGCGCTCCCTGCGCAGCGACCTGGAAGAGCTCACCAGCGCTGCCGGTGTCGACTCGCTGCTGTTTGGCAGCGCCCGTTCCCTGGAGCTGCTGGAACACGTGATGCAGCACCTGTTGCCGAACCTCGACGCCGAGCCGGAAATCAAGGCACTGGCCCACGACTTGATCAGCGAGGAAATCGAGATGCGCCGCACCCTCGAACAACAGCGCTCGGAGGTCCAGGCCTGATGCCCCGGGATAACGACGACGCGGTGCAATTGCTCAAGGGCATCGGCGAGCTGTACCGGCGCAACGGCCAGTCCCAGCGCGCCCTGGTGATGCTGCTGATTGCCGTGAGCGTGGCGCCCAACGACGGCCTGCTGCTGCGCTCGCTGGTGCTGGCGTTCACCGACAGCGGTGACGCCACCCGCGCACTGTCGGCCCTGGACCGCCTGGTGGCGCTGGAAGGCGAGTCCGCCAGCCTGTTGCTGCTGCGCGCCCGCGCGCTGTGGTACGGCGAACGCAAGGACGAAGCGCGCCAGTGCTTCAAACGCTACCTGGCTGCACGGAGAGTGGCGCCATGAACCTGCTCAATCGCCTGAACGGCATCGCGCGCATGGCCGCCCAGCGCACCGACGTGATCATCGTCGCGTTCATGCTGATGGCGATCGTGATGATGATCATCCCGCTGCCCACCTACCTGGTGGACATGCTGATCGGCCTGAACATCGCCCTGAGCATCCTGATCCTGATCGTCGCCTTCTACATCGGCCACTCGGTGGAATTCTCGGCGCTGCCGCCGCTGATTCTGCTCAGCACCCTGTTTCGCCTGTCGCTGTCCATCACCACCACCCGCTTGATTCTGTTGCACGGCGACGCCGGGCATATCGTCAAGGCCTTCGGTGACTTCGTGATCGCCGGCCAGGTGGTGGTGGGCATGGTGGTGTTCCTGATCATCACCGTGGCGCAGTTTGTGGTGATCACCAAGGGTGCCGAGCGGGTCGCGGAAGTGGCGGCGCGCTTCACCCTGGATGCGATGCCCGGCAAACAGATGAGCATCGACAACGACCTGCGCAACGGCGATATCGACCAGGCCGAAGCCCGCCGCCGGCGTTCGCGCCTGGAGCGTGAAAGCCAGATGTTCGGCGCGATGGACGGGGCGATGAAGTTCGTCAAAGGCGATGCGATTGCCGGGTTGGTGATCCTCGCGGTCAACCTGTTGGGCGGCATGCTGATCGGCATGATCGAGCGCGACATGGCCTTCGGCGCGGCGGTGCACACCTATTCGCTGCTGACCGTGGGTGACGGTTTGATCGCGCAGATCCCGGCGCTGTTGATCTCCGTGGCGGCGGGTACCGTGGTCACGCGGGTCAACAGCGACGGCGAGGCGGGCGACCTCGGCAGCGAGATTCTCAAGCAGCTGGGCGCCAGCTACCGGGCCCTCGGTTTGACCGCATTGATCATGGTCGGCGTCAGTGTGATCCCGGGCTTTCCGACCTGGGTGTTCCTCGGGTTGTCGCTGGTATTCGGCGGCGCGGCGTTCGTGATGTACCGCCGACATACCCGTGAACATCAGGTAGAGCCTGAAGCCCTGATCGAAACACTGGAGCCGGTGGTCGAAGTGCAAGCCGAGCAGGACTACGGCGTGGCGCCCGACACCCGCGTGCTGCTGACCCTCGGCAGCGCCCTGGCCCTCAGCGCGCCACGCCAGTTGCTGACGCAGCGCATTGAAGCGCTGTGTCACGACATCCGCAGCGACCTCGGCGTCGACGTGCCGGTGCCGGGCGTGCACATGGACGCCAAGGCCACGCCGGGCAGCTTCCGGGTGTCCCTGGAAGGTGTGCCGGTGAGTGAAGGCGAGATGCCGGTCAACTGCCTGCTGTTGCAGGACGATCCGGTGCACGTGCAACTGTTGGACATCACCACGCTGCACGCCGATTCACCGCTCAACGGCCGCGCTGCGCACTGGATCGAACGCCAGCACGAAGACGTGCTGCGCAACGCCGGCATCGGCTTCCTGCTGCCGGACGAAGTGCTGCGCGGCGTGCTGGAACGCAGCCTGCGCCGCTACGCTGCAGACTTTTTGGGGATCCAGGAAACCCGCCTGCTGCTCGAACGCACCGAAGCCACGTACGGCGAACTGGTCAAGGAAGCCTTGCGCCTGGTGCCGTTGCAGCGGGTGGCCGAAACCCTGCGCTTGCTGGTGGGTGAAGGCGTGTCGATCCGCAATCAACGGGCCTTGCTCGAAGCCATGGTGGAGTGGGGCGCCCGGGAAACCGATGCCGGCCGCCTGGCCGAACACCTGCGCGCTGCGTTGGCGCGGCAGATCAGCCACCAGTACGCCGACCGCAATCGGGTAATTGGCGCGTTGGTATTGGCGCCCGGTCTGGAAGACCAGTTGCGTGCGTCCCTGCGTCGCCAGGAACCCAGCCGCGAAGTGATCCCAGAAGAGGTCAACCGCGCCTTGCTCGCCCAACTGCGCCAGGCCTGCGACAAAACCACCGAGGCCAACAGTGCGGTATTGCTGGTGCACCCGGAATTGCGCCGCAGCCTGCGTCGCCTGGTGCTGCGCGGCGAACTGGAGCTGGCGGTGTTGTCGTTTCGCGAGCTGGCCACTGAATACAACCTGCAAGCGCTGGTGACGATCAGCCTCACCGATATCTCCAACCGCCGTGCACCTGCTGCGGCTTCCGTCACTTCCCTGGCGTCTGCCTCATGATCCGTTTTTGTCTGTTGTTGCTGACGTTGACCTCGTTTTTTTGCAATGCCCAGGACATCGCCAACGGTGCCCAGGGCTCTATCAGCCTGGCTTCCGGTGAAGGCCGGATCCTGCATTTTGTGGCGCCCGTGGAGTCGGTGCTGGTGGCCGAACCGGGGATTGCCGACCTGCAAGTGGTGTCGCCGGGGGTGATTTATATCTTCGGCAAGGCCCCGGGCAATACCAGCCTGATCGCCCTCGGCGGCGACGGCAAACAGCTCGCCAGCCTGACGCTGGCCGTCAGCAGCGCGACCCAGGCGGTGACCGCGCCGATGCAGGAATTGCACCCCGGCAATGGCGCGCAGATCAGCGGTGCCGGCAACCGCCTGATCGCCAAGGGCACGGTGCGCAGCGTGGGCGAAGCGACGGACTTGAACGCGTTGCTCAACCCCCAGGGCCAGGGTTTCCAGAGTGCGGTCAACACCACGGAATATGCCGGTGCGGCCCAGGTCAATTTGCGCGTCAGGTTCGCTGAAGTGTCCCGCTCGGAACTGCTGCACTACGGCGTGAACTGGAACGCCATGTTCAGCAACGGCACCTTCTCCTTCGGCCTGATTACCGGCGGGCCGCTGGCAGCAGCCACGGCTGGTGGCCTGGCGGCAGCGGGCAGCGGCTCGGGCAACACCAATATCGACGGCATGCTCGACGCGTTGCAGGCCAACGGGATCCTGCAAATTCTGGCCGAGCCGAATATCACCGCCATGACCGGGCAAACCGCGAGCTTTCTGGCGGGGGGTGAAGTGGCGATTCCGGTGCCGGTGAATCGGGACCTGGTGGGCATCGAATACAAGTCCTTCGGCGTGTCGCTGCTGTTCAACCCGACGCTGCTGCCCAACGGCCGGATCGCCCTGCAAGTGCGCCCGGAGGTCAGCAGTGTGGTGAGTGGCGGCACGGTGGATTTCGGCAATTTCCATGTGCCGTCGTTCAGCGTGCGCCGCGCCGATACGCGGGTGGAAGTGGGCAGCGGGCAGACCTTTGCGATTGCCGGCTTGTTCCAGCGCGAGAGCAGCCAGGACATCGAGAAGCTGCCGTTGCTGGGCGACTTGCCGATCCTGGGCAACCTGTTTCGCTCCAAGCGTTTTCAGCGCAACGAAACCGAGTTGGTGATTTTGATCACGCCGTACCTGGTGGAGCCGGTGCGCAGCCGCACCCTGGCCACGCCGCTCGACGCACAGCCCGCGACCGCTGCGGCAACGGGGCCGCGCAGCGGTGGGGCGTTTGGTTTCTACATGAATTGATGAGGGGGCATGGCATGAAAGTTTCGCGTTTGTTGATGTGTTTGCCCCTGCTGGTGATGGGCTGCAAGACGCATCTGGCGCCGGTGTATTACTCGCCGCAGTATCAGGCGGACGGGTTGCCGAGCCAGTGCCAGCAGCCGCCGGCCAAGGATGAGATCGGGCTGGATGAGGATTTCAAGGCGACCTTGCCGTTGGGCTGTGCCAACAATCTGAATCTGATGCAGATGGTGGAGCAGCGCCAGGATTTGAATCAGGGGCGGGCCACCGGGCCTGCGATGGCGGCGCCGGTCGGGCGGGCGGCGCAGGTGTATATCGAGGGGTTTGACCGGGAGCAGTTGCAGCGGCGGCAGGCTCAGCAAGAGGCCAAGGCTGGCGCACCGGGAGGTGAGCAATGACTCCCCGTGCACATTCCCCCTGTAGGAGCTGGCTTGCCAGCGATAGCGGTATTCCAGCCCCAGCAGATCTATCTGTCACACCACCATCCAAATGTAGGAGCTGGCTTGCCAGCGATAGCGGTATTCCAGCCCCAGCAGATCTATCTGTCACACCACCATCCAAATGTAGGAGCTGGCTTGCCAGCGATAGCGGTATTCCAGCCCCAGCAGATCTATCTGTCACACCACCATCCAAATGTAGGAGCTGGCTTGCCAGCGATAGCGGTATTCCAGCCCCAGCAGATCTATCTGTCACACCGCAATTCAAATGTGGGAGCGGGCTTGCTCGCGAAGGCGGCCTAACGGTCGGTGAGTTTCTTGAAGCAGACCGAGTACATATCCATTCCTGCGGTAACGGCCACTTAGGGTTCCGCTCTTACAGCGGGTCACTTTTGGCAAACGCCCCAAAAGTAACCAAAAGGTCTTTGCCCCACCACTCGGTGCCTCGCCCAGGCTCGGCATGCCCGCAATCAGACCCGATTCCGCGGGCCGCCGCGACGGCCCGTCCCTGGCCCGTCGCGGCTAAACCGGCATCCTTGCCGGTTTACCCGCTACACCGTGCCTGCTTGCGGCCATCGTGGTTGACGGGGCCTGATAGATCAAAAGCAGGGCAACAGCAACAGCGAGATTACGCGTCAGTGCGTATCCACCAGCCCCAACTCCCGCGCCTGTGCAACCGGGTCGCTGATGGCTTTGATGCGGTTGGCTTCGGCAACCAGCCGTACTCGCTCAGCGGCCGGAATGTCGTCCAGCGGCAAGCGGGCCACTCGTTGTTCGTAACCCGCCAACACCAGCACCAACAACTCATTGCGCTGATGCCGTGGCAACGCGCGGGGCGATTGGGTGACGGGGGCGATGGTGTCCAACGCCTGTTGCGCCTGGCCGCCCAGTGCGTAGGCCAGGGCCAGGTTGCAGCGGCTGTCGAGGTCGTCGGGTTGCAGGCTCAGGCTTTTGGCGAATGCGGTTTGTGCCGTCACCGCCTGGCCGTTCAGCACGTGGGCAATGCCCAGCCGGGTGTAGGCGACCGGCGAGTGGCTGGCCTCGGCGGCTTGTCCCAGGGCCGTCACGGCGCGCTGGGTTTTGCCCAGTCGCAGTTGCGCGGTGCCCAACCCCAACAAGGCGTCGGCGTTGTGGGCCTGAAGGCCGAGGGCCTGCTGGAAGGCGCGCTCGGCACCGGCCGCATCGTTGCCGTCGAGCCGCGCCTGGCCGAGTTTGAGCCACAGGTCGATGTCGGCACCCGGTTGCTGGGCCGCACGTTCATACAGCGCCGCCGCGCTGGCGTAGTCGCCACGTTTGTTCAGGTCGTTGGCCAGCTTTACCGAGCGGTCGGAATCGCTCGGCGCGGTGCTGGAACAGGCGGCCAGCAGCAGGCTGCCGGCAAGCAAAAAGTGTTTGGTCATCGTCACAACTCGTTGGGCGAAGGCGGACGCCATGTAAGCATATTTTCCATGGCGCTCCTATGTCTGTCGGTGCTGTTTGGCGCCTCGATCGCTCACGCCGACGAAGAGCCCGAATGGTTCGCCAAACCCTACGCCTACGTGCTGGTGGACCAGGACGTGCGCGCCGCCCTCGAAGAGTTCGGCCACAACCTCGACATCCCGCTGGTGCTCTCCGACAAGGTTCGCGGCAAGGCCCGAAGCACCGTGCGCGCCGCCACCGCCGGGGAGTTCCTGCAGACGCTGTGCAGCACCAACGGCCTGACCTGGTACTTCGACGGCAACCTGCTGTACCTCAATGCCAGCGACGAAATCACCACCAAGCTGTTCAAGGCCAGCGCCCTGAACCTGGACCAGTTGCAGGCTTATTTGAACAACCTCGACGTCTTCGGCCAGCAGTTGTCGATGCGCAACGGCCCCGAGGGCGATGAAGTCTTCGTCTCCGGGCCGCCGCCTTACCTGGCGCTGGTCCAGCAGCATGTGGATCACCTGCAACCCAAGGCCGCCGCGCCCGTTGTGGCACGTGAGCACGGCGTGCGGGTATTTCGCGGCGCCCAGGTGAGCACCGAAACCCCTTGATTCACCCCAACCCCAGCAAAGGAGCATGACCATGTCCGTAACCGCCGTAGACAGCAACCTCGCCCCCGGTGGCGCCAGCCCTGAAGCCAAGTTCAACGCCGCGGTGGATAACGCCAAGAGCGCCGACAAACCGGAGATGACCGACGCCGAGTTCACCGATGCCCTGATCACCCAGGCGGTCACCATCGGCGGTCAATTCATCATCATGCCCAAGGCGCAGGAAATGCTGAATGACGCCATGTCCGATGACGACGAAGAGTAGGGCGCACCCATGACCATCAGTCTCGCAGCCAGCGCCACGGCCTTGCCGCCGTCCGCCGGCGCGGGGCCCGCCGGGGCCTCGCAGAATCTGTTCGAGCACATGGCCAATACGGCCAAGGGCATGCCCGAAGGCGCGAGCCCCCATCAGATCGGCTCGGGCCTGATGGAGCGCCTGAACAGTTTTATCGACCGCTCCCGGACCTTTTCCGAGCGCGCCGATTTGCTCACCAATAACCCGTCGGCGCCACCCCAAGTGGCCGCTGCGGACATCCGCACCTCGGGTGCCTCTTCCACTGCAGAACCGGGCAAGAAAGTTGCCGAGCAGCAGGTCGACCAGATCGTCCATTCACTGGGCAAGATGTTCGACTACTCCATCGAAACCCAGATGGTGGTGCGCGGTGCGACGCAGATTTCCGGTTCCGCCAACACGCTGCTCAAGGGTCAATAACGCCATGCCAAGCCCGAATCGTGCCCTGCGCCTGCTGCTGATCGGCCTGCTCGCCAGCCTCTTGCAGGCCTGCGACATGGACCTCTACACCAACCTCAGCGAGCGCGACGCCAACGCCATGGTCGCCGTGTTGCTGCGCGACGGTATTCCCGCGACGCGCAAGGTGCAGGACAACGGCCAGTTGAAAGTGGTGGTCGACGAACAGCGTTTCGCCGAAGCCATGACCCTGCTGGAAAACGCTGGGCTGCCGCAGCAGAGCTTTTCCAACATGGGCGAGGTGTTCAAGGGCAACGGCCTGGTGTCGTCGCCGGTGCAGGAACGGGCGCAGATGATCTACGCCTTGAGCGAAGAGCTGTCCCACTCGGTGTCGCAGATCGACGGCATCGTTTCGGCGCGGGTGCACGTGGTGCTGCCGGACAATGACCTGCTCAAGCGCGTGATCTCACCGTCGTCGGCCTCGGTGCTGGTGCGCTACGACCCGGGCACCGACATCAACACCTTGATCCCGCAGATCAAGACCCTGGTGGCCAACGGCATTTCCGGCCTGAGCTACGAGGGCGTGTCGGTGACGGCGATCAAGGCCGCGGTGTCCGTCAGCCAGAACCCGGCCCAACCGCGACTCGCGCGCTTCATGGGCTTGTGGCTGCTGGAAGACAACCTCAGCCAGGCGCGGTTGCTGTTCGGCGGTTTGCTGCTGGTCGCCCTGGGCGCCGGTGGCGTGCTGGCCCGCCATTATTGGGCGCGGCGCCAGTCCCAGGCGTTGTATGTGCTCAAGGAGGGTGAATGAGCCTGGTTGAACGTTGGCAGGGCCTGATCGCCCAGCCGTTGCAGTTCGTGCGCCAGCAAAGCCTGGGCGAGTGTTTCGGCGAAGGCCTGCCGGCCGAGGTGCTGCAAGCCCTGCACGGGCAGGCGCGGTTTCGGTCGCGGCTGGAGCAGTTGCTGGCCAGTCATTATCAATTGGCGCCGCTGGCGCATCTGGTCACCCCGCCAGCTGCCGATTTACCGGTGTTGCTGCTGAACCCGGCGCAATTCGAGCGCCTGCCGAGGCTGTGTGGCGCGATCTGGCATGCCTCGACCCTGAGCCGGGAGATCCGCCGCGAAGTGGTCAATGAGCTGCGCGAAGGCCTCGGCCAGGCAGCTTTTGCCCTGGCCCTGGCGCACCGCCAGTTGGGCGGCGCGGCCGACCTGCTGCGCGAGCCCGCCGAGTTGATCGACGCCATCGACCGCGATGGGCTCACCTGTGTCGCCGCCTGGCTGCAGGCCCAGCCCGCCGAGTTGCAAGGCTGGCTGCAACTGCGGTTTGTCGCGCCGAAAGGTTATAGCGGGCGCTTGCCCCGCGACCTGGAAATTGTCCAGACCGTTGCCGCCCGGTTGCTCGCCGAGGAGCTTGCCCATGAGTGAATTACCCAGCCGTCCCGCCGCGCGGATTTTGCGCGCCGAAGAAGCGGCGTTGTGGACCGATGGCTTTGCCTTTGTGCAAGCCGCCAGGGACCACGCCGAGCAGATCAAGGCCGACAGCGACCAGTGGCTGCACAGCGCGCGCGCTGAAGGTTTTGAACGTGCACGCAAAGAAGGCGCAGAGCAGGTCGCGCAGTTGCTGCTGGAGACCCAGGCCCAGGTGCAGCATTACCTCGCCGGGCTGGAAGCGTCGCTGGCGGACCTGGCCCTGGGCATCGTGCGTGAAGTGCTCGGCGAGCTGGACGACACCGACCGCGTGGTGCGTTGCACGCGCCAGGCCCTGAGCGCGTTTCGCCAGGGCCAGGCCTTGACCTTGTGGGTGCCGCCCGCCGAAGTGAATGCCTTGCGCCAACAACTCCTCAAGGACGGCATCGCCGTGGAGGCCGACGCGCAACTGAGCGCCGGCCAGGCCCGCCTGAGCAGCCCGGCGGGTTCAGTTGAGCTGGGGCTGGAGGCCCAACTGCAGACCTTGCGCCGCAGCCTGTTGCCCTTCGCCGAAGAGGGCGTGGCATGAACCTCAACCATTTGCTGCCGCGCCTGACCGAGCGGCTGTCCCAGGCGCGCTTGCGTCCGATGCAGGGCACCGTGCTGAGTATTCGCGGGGTGTTGTTGCGGGCCAGTGTGGCCGGCGCGAGCATCGGTGAGCTGTGCCACCTGCGCGACCCGGTCAGCGGCCGCAGCCTCAGTGCCGAGGTGATCGGGTTTGATGGTGACGAAGCGATCCTGTCGCCTATCGGTTCCATGGAAGGCCTGTCGACCCGCACCCAGATCATCGCCACCGGTGAAAGCCTCGGCGTGGCGGTAGGGGATGCGCAACTGGGGCGGGTGATCAGCCCCATGGGCGATTTTCTTGACGGTGACGGCGTGCCGCCGACCCTGAACTTGCAGACCTATCCCCTGCATGCCGAGCCACCGGCGCCGTTCTCCCGGCAATTGATCGTGCGTTCCATGGCCCTGGGCATTCGCTCCATCGACGGCTTGCTGACCCTCGCCCAAGGCCAGCGCATGGGCATCTTCGGCGAGCCCGGCGTGGGCAAATCCTCGTTGCTGGCGAGCATCATCCGCAACAGCGAGGCCGATGTGATTGTGATCGGCCTGATCGGCGAGCGGGGCAGGGAAGTGCGCGAACTGTTGGACGTGCAACTGGACGCCCAGGCCCGCGCACGTACGGTCGCTGTTGTCGCCACTTCTGATCGTCCCGCCGCCGAGCGGGTGCGTGCGGCCTTTGTCGCCACCACCCTGGCCGAGTACCACCGCGACCAGGGCCGCAACGTGCTGCTGCTGATGGACAGCCTCACCCGGTTCGCCCGGGCCCAGCGCGAGATCGGCCTGGCGGTGGGTGAGCCGCCGACCCGGCGCGGTTATCCGCCGTCGTTTTTTGCCACCTTGCCCAAGCTGCTGGAGCGCGCCGGGCCGGGCCCCAGCGGCAGCATCACCGCGCTCTATACCGTGCTTACCGAGGGTGACGCCGCCAGTGACCCGGTGGCCGAGGAAGCGCGTTCGATCCTCGATGGGCATATCGCCCTGAGCGCCGAACTGGCCCAGCGCAACTACTTCCCGGCGGTGGACGTGCTGCGCAGCCGCAGCCGGTTGATGGAGCAGGTGGCCGGTGAAGAACACAAGCGCCTGGCAATGCGCATCCGTGAACTGATGGCGCGCTACGGCGAAATTGAAATGCTGATCCGCGTCGGCGAGTACTCCGCCGGCAGCGACCCGCTGGCCGACGAGGCGATCACCCGCCACAGCGCGATCGAAGCCTTCCTGCGCCAGAACGCCGACGAGCCCAGCAGCCCCGAACACACCTTGATCCGCATGCGCCAGGTGCTGGCATGACGATGGAGAGCAACCCATGAAGACCGAACAACTGCGCACCCTGCAAACCCTGCGGGTGCTGCGTGAACAACGGGCGGCCAGCCAGTTGGCGGCGCAACAGCAACGCTGCGCGCAAACCCACGGCGCCTTGACCGACGCCAAGGAGCAATTGCGCCTGCACCGCGAAGCCGTTGCCCGTGAAGCCAGCGAGATTTACGCCTCGCTGACCGAAGGCCTGTCGGTGGCCAGTTGGCAGGCGGCCCAGGATCGCCTGCGGGGCTTGTCCGACGATGAGCAACTGCTTGAGGGCGACGTCAGCCACGTATCCGGCACCCTGCAAACCCAAGAGCGTGAGCGCGACCTGTTCCGTCAGGAACGCCTGAACCGCCAGCGCCAGTCCGATGCCTGGCAAAGCCTGCTGGACGGCCGCGAAAGCAGCGAGCGGGTCGCCGGTGAATTGCGCGAAGAACAAGGGCTCGGCACATGATCGTGGCCCTTGCCGACCCGCTGGCGCCCTGGCTTGAACACTACGACCCGGCGTTGCTCGCGGTGCATAACCAACTGCACCGCCGGCGCCACGCGTGGCAGGGCCGGTGCGCCGACCAGGACCTGAGCGTCGCCTGGGCCGCCGATCCCCAGCCGCTGAAAACACCTCGGGATGTATGGCTGCTACTCGGGCAATCCCCGGCGCGCCTGCGGCTCTCGGCCGACACGGTGGAGCAGGTGCTGGTGCCGCTGGCGTTGCAGTTCGACGCGCAGGTGCTGCCGTCATTGCCGCGCTCGTTGCTGCTGGAGTTGGCGGTGCTGGATCTGATCGAGCGCCTTGAGCCGTTGCTCGGCCACCCGGTGCAGTTGCTCGATGCCAGTGACGATCAGCGGCCTTACGCCGTGCACCTGGCGCTGACCTTGACCTTCGGCAACAGCCCACCCATGGCCGCCCAGTTGGACTTGAGCGAAAGCGCCGCGCTGCTGGTGGCGCAGATGCTGGAGCAACACGGCCAGATTGAGGCCGACCCTTTACCGGCGCTGCGCCAGACCCTGGCGGTGGTGGCCGGGCGGCAATGGCTGAGCCTCGGCGAATTGCGCAGCTTGCAGCCTGGCGATGTGTTGATGCTCGAACCCGGCAGTGGCTGGTTGCTGGACCTTGAGGGCCGCCTGCAAGCCCGCTGCCAGCGCGACGGCTCGTCGCTGCAGCTACAGGAATCTTTGAAATCGCCCCTTTTGGACATGGAGAACACAATGACTGATGTCGATGCCGCCGCGGCCCTGGACGATTTGCCCCTCAAGCTGGTGTGCCAGGTCGGCAGCCTGGAACTGACCCTGGCGCAACTGCGGGAACTGGGCGCGGGCAGCCTGCTGCAACTCAATACCCCCACGGTGGATGGCGTCGACCTGATGGTCAACGGCCGCCGCGTCGGCCAGGGCCAACTGGTGAAAATCGGTGACGGCCTGGGCGTGCGCCTGTTGAGTTTCGCTACCCCATGACCGGTTATCAGCCGAACCTGATCGAGATCATCCTGGTGGTCGCCACCATCGGGTTGATCCCGTTGGCGGTGGTGACCCTCACCGGGTTCATGAAAATCTCGGTGGTGCTGTTCCTCATCCGCAACGCCCTGGGCGTGCAGCAGACGCCGCCGAACCTGGTGCTGTACGGCGTCGCGCTGATTCTGTCGGTGTACGTCACCACGCCGTTGATTGGCGACATGTACCGCCAGGTGGAGGGGCGCGACCTGAACATCGAGCACGTCGAGCAACTCAAGGACCTAGGCGATGCCTTGCGCCCGCCGTTGCAGGCGCACCTGGCGCGCTTTGCCAACGAGTCCGAGCGCGGTTTTTTCGTGCAGGCCACCGAGACCATCTGGTCGCCGGAAGCCCGTGCCGACTTGCGGGATGACGACCTGGTGGTGCTGATCCCGGCGTTCGTCAGCTCGGAACTGACCCGCGCCTTCGAGATCGGGTTCCTGCTGTACATCCCGTTTCTGGTGGTGGACTTGCTGGTGTCCAACGTGTTGATGGCGATGGGCATGTCGATGGTCTCGCCGAACCTGATTTCGATCCCGCTGAAAATCTTCCTGTTCGTGTCATTGAGCGGCTGGTCGCGCCTGATGCACGGTTTGATTCTGAGTTACGGCTGAGGCACGACCCATGGGCCAGGACGTTTTCCTGTCATTGATGAAACAGGCACTGATGACCGTGCTGATGCTCTCTGCGCCGGCGCTGGGGGTGGCGATTATTGTTGGCTTGAGCGTGGGGCTGTTCCAGGCGCTGACGCAGATCCAGGACCAGACCCTGCCCCAGGTGGTGAAGCTGGTGGCGGTGTTGCTGACCATTGTGTTCCTGGGCCCGGTGCTGGCCGGGCAAGTGGCGGAGCTTGGCGGCCAGGTGCTGGACAACTTCCCCTTGTGGACGCGCTGACTGCCCATGGACGCCAGCCTTACCGCGCAGTTTCTTGAAGTCGCCTACCCGGTGATCAGCTCGGCCTCGCTGGCGGCCTGCCGTGCCATGGGGGTGGTGGTGATCACCCCGGCGTTCAACCGCCTGGGGCTGACCGGGATGATTCGGGGTTGCGTGGCCGTGGCCATTTCGATCCCGATGTTCATGCCGGTGTTCGACGCCATGACCTCGATGCCCAACCACGGCAGCCTGTTTATCGCCGGGTTGCTGATCAAGGAATTCCTGATCGGCATCCTGATCGGCCTGTTGTTCGGCATCCCGTTCTGGGCGGCGGAAGTGGCGGGGGAGTTGATCGACCTGCAGCGCGGCTCGACCATGGCGCAACTGGTGGACCCGCTGTCCACCGGGGAATCGAGTGTGATGTCCACCTTGCTGACGGTGATGCTGATCACGCTGTTCTTCATGTCCGGCGGTTTTATCCTGATGGTCGACGGCTACTACCACAGCTACCAGTTGTGGCCGGTAACCGCGTTTACCCCGGTGTTCGCCAGCTCGGCGTTGCTGGCGGTGCTGTCGATTCTCGACCAGATCATGCGGGTCGGGGTGCTGATGGTGTCGCCGCTGATCATCTCGCTGCTGGTCACCGATTTGATGCTGGCGTACCTGTCGCGGATGGCGCCGAACCTGCATATTTTCGACCTGTCGTTGCCGGTGAAAAACCTGTTTTTCTCGATCCTGATGGTGATCTACATCGGCTTCCTGATTCCGTTGATGCTGGACCAGTTGGCGGAATTTCGCGGCACGGTGGAGCTGCTGAAAACCCTGGCGGGCATGGAGTAGGGCATGGGCGATACCAGCGAAGAAAAATCCCAGCCGGCCACGGACAAAAAACTCAAGGACGCGCGCAAAAAAGGCCAGGTCGCCAAGAGCCAGGACCTGGTCTCGGGCATGGTCATCCTGTTTTGCACCCTGTGCATTTCCATCCTCGCGCCCCGGGCCCAGGCCCAGGTCACGGCACTGATCGACCTCACCGCACAGATCTACATCGAACCCTTCGCCACCGTGTGGCCACGGGTGCTGGACCATGCCGAGCAACTGGTGATCGGCATCACCCTGCCGGTGATGGCGGTGACCACCGGGGTGGTGATCCTGACCAATATCATCACCATGCGTGGCTTTGTGTTCTCCGTGGAACCGATCAAGCCCGAGTTCAAGCGCATCAACCCGGCGGAAGGCTTCAAGAAGCTGTTTGCCCTGCGCAACTTTGTGGAGTTCATCAAGGGCCTGATCAAGGTGCATGTGCTGGCCGTGGCGTTCTACGTGGTGGGGCGGCATGCGTTGCAGGCGCTGATGGAGTCATCGCGGTGTGGCGCCGGGTGTATCGAGTCGACGTTTTTCCTGGTGCTCAAGCCTCTGGTGTTTACCGTGCTCGCGGCCTTCATCCTGGTGGGCGGGGTGGACGTGCTGATGCAGCGCTGGCTGTTCGGCCGCGACATGAAAATGACCCGCAGCGAGACCAAGCGCGAGCGCAAAGACATTGATGGCGACCCGCTGATCAAGAGCGAACGGCGGCGCCAGCGCCAGGAGATGCAGGCGTTGGCCACCAAACTGGGGCTGGGCCGGGCGTCGATGATGATTGGCACCACCGATGGCTGGGTGATTGGCGTGCGTTATGTGCGTGGCGAGACGCCGGTGCCGGTGGTGGTATGCCGGGCGGCGCCGGAGGAAGCGTTGGGGATGTTGCAGGAAGCGTTTGACCTCGGCATACCGCAGGCGCCGGACAGGGGGTTGGCGGAGGCGATTGCCAGGAAGACCGTACCGGGAGACCCGGTGCCGGATGCGTCGTTCCAGGCGGTGGCGGACTGGCTGGTGGCGGCGCGGTTGATCTGATCGCTGCGTCTTGCATTGATGGGCTGTTGTGGTGAGCGGGCTTCCTATAGTGATCTGGGCTTTCTGTGGTGAGCGGGCTTTCTGTGGTGAGCTGGGCTTTCTGTGGTGAGTGGGCTTTCTGTGGTGAGCGGGCTTGCCCCGCGCTGGGCTGCGAAGCAGCCCCAAAACCTGACGCTTCAATTTGCCTGGCAAGACGCGGTGTCCTTGATAGGGCCGCTTCGCAGCCCAGCGCGGGGCAAGCCCGCTCACCACAGAAAGCCCGCTCACCACAGAAAGCCCAGCCCACCACAACAGTCCTGCTTACCACAGAGGGGAGGTGGCACTCAGTTCCATGAACCCACTCATCAGATATATCCAGTCACCTTGTGCCACTGGCTCACTGGCAACCACACGCTAGCGTTAATGCTCTTTAGGACCTTTTCCTGGAGCAATGGAATGCGCCCCACCCCCCAATCTCATCGCTTGCGCCAGGGCCGTTACTCAGAGCCCGGGCGCAGCTACCTCATCACCATCGTCGTCCATCACCGCCAGCGGCTGTTCCACGATTTGTTCCTCGGCCGTCTACTGGTTGCCGAGTTCCGGCGGGCTCAAGAGTCAGGGCTGGTCGACTCCCTGGCCTGGGTGATCATGCCTGATCATATCCATTGGTTATTCGAGCTGAAGCAACAAACGTTGGCCGATGTAGTGCGCCGTACCAAATCCCGCAGCACGTTAACCATCAATCAGCGCCGTCACAGCAAAGAGCGGGTGTGGCAGCCGGGTTATCACGATAGGGCTGTGCGGGCAGAGGATGACATTCGCAAAATGGCTCGCTATATCATCGCTAATCCGCTGCGCGCCGGGTTGGTTGAGCATGTAGGCGACTATTCGCTTTGGGATGCCTGCTGGATCTGATGCTTGGGATTAGGCGTGTGGTTGGTGGCGCTGTTGTGGTGAGCCTGGCTTTCCGTGGTGAGCTGGGCTTTCTTTGATGAGGGGGCTTTCTGTGGTGAGCCTGGCTTTCTGTGGTGAGGGGGCTTTCTGTGGTGAGCCTGGCTTTCTGTGGTGAGGAGGGCTTTCTGTGGTGAGCCTGGCTTTCTTTGGTGAGGAGGGCTTTCTGTGGTGAGCCTGGCTTTCTGTGGTGAGCGGGCTTGCCCCGCGCTGGGCTGCGAAGCAGCCCCAAAACCTGACGCCCCAATTTGCCTGGAAAGACGTGGTGTTCTTGATAGGGCCGCTTCGCAGCCCAGCGCGGGGCAAGCCCGCTCACCACAGAAAAGCGGCTCACCCAGAAAGCCAGGCTCACCACAGAATAGCGGCTCACCAACGAAAGCCAGGCTCACCAAAGAAAGCCCACTGGGACATTCGATCTTCCGGGTGTCAGGAGGTTAAGTCAGGGCTTATCCACATCATGATACTCACCCCCATACCCATCCCCCACCCGCCAGATAATGTCGTGGTTCTCATTGGTCCATTCCGACGGTTTCAGCGAGTACTTGTAGTCCTCTGAATTGCGGTTGTTCCCGTCGCCGATAAAGTCCGGATGGTCCCGTCGATGGTCGCCCCCGCGAATGCTCGAGCGTGCATCCCACTCTTCCTTGCGGAAATCAAAAATACTCTGGTCCTGTGGCGCATCCCGCTGGCCCCAGTCGGACAGGTACGTCTGCAACCACACATACGCCTCATCACCGTTGGGCTTGAGCAACCCGTCCTGCTTGAAGTCCTGGATCTGGTTCCAGTTCTGCATCGAGATCTTGTGCAGTTTGTGGGACTGCACCGTGCTCAGGATCGCCCCGACAAACGACAACGCGCCGGAGATCAAGAAGCCCACCGGCCCCAGGAACGGAATGATTCGCCCGGTCACCCCCAGGGTGCCCAGCACGCCGCCTGCCGCGCCCACCAGGCTGCTGACGCCACCGGCCATGGACAGTGAGCCGGAGGCGATTTTCACCGGGTCTTTCTCGCGCACACCATCACGCAGGGTAAACGCCGCCTGCACCACGCTGATCACGCCGCCCGCCACGTCGGTGGCCATGCCGATCACCTTGATCGCGCTGCTGGCGAACTTCGCGCCAAACCCCGCACCGGCAACGCCGCCCCGGCTGGCGATGCCTTTTTCGATGCCTTCCTGGACCTTCTTCGCGCCTTCGTCACTCCAGCCGCCGCTGTTGAGGGCCTTGCCCACGTCCTTGCCGTCATCCATGGCCTGGTCGACGATCTCGAAGTACTTCTTCTGCACCGCCTCGGCGTCCTTGGGCAGCGCGTGGTAACCCTCGCCGGGCTTGGCCCAGAGGTCGGGCAGGGAGCGGTCGAAGCCCATCAGTTTGTAGGCGTTGGTGCCGCGCAATTTGTCGTAGACCTTCAAGCCCAGCGTGGCGAAGTGCGAGCCGGTGCCCAGGAAGCCGAGGAAGTCGTTGGCGATGCCCAGGCGCTTCATCGGCGTATCCGCCAGCTTGCCGCCTTGCCCGGCGAGTTGGTAAACGATACGGCCCATGCCGATTGCGCCGCCCACCGAGCCGAGTACGCCGTTGTCCTTGAGGAAGTTGAGGTTCTTCACGAACGCGCTGCGGTTCTCTTCGCTGAGGCCGGGCATGATCTCCTTGCTCACGGCCTTGTCGATGTCGCTGAAGCTGATCACGCCATTTTTCTGCCAGGTGTCGCCGAGGGAAATCATCGCCTTGCCGAAGTCGGCGGCGGCGTTTTTGTCCTTGAGCAGCTGGTCGACGAACTTCGAATACACCCCCAGCGCCTGGCGCGGCAGGCCGTCGGCGCTGCCCTTGAGCATCGACAGGATCGCCATGGTGTTATCGGTGGTGGCCAACGCAGTGTTGTCGTCAGAGATCTTGGTCGGGTCGTCCATCAGCTTTTCAACGGCGTCGGTATAGCCGTCGATTTGCAGGTTTTGCAGGAAGCTGTCGGCCTTGGCCGGGTCGATGTCGGCCAGCGCGGTGTAGGCGGTCTGGATCTCCTGGGTGGCCAGTTCGGTCTTGCCGCTGTCCTGCAGGGACTTGATGTATTTGGTGAAGTTCTCCGAGGAGGTGCTGTCGATCAGCTTCTGCCTGGTCTCATCGACCTTGGCCTGGCCGCCGTCGACCTTGCCCAGCGCCGCGTCGTGGTTGGCCTTGATGTCGTGCTGGATGGTCGAGTCGCCGAGCAGGTCGTTGATGGTCTGGTCGATGGCCTTGGTGTCGAAGATGTTGTCGCGTACGTCCCGCGAGGTCACGTCGATGGGCGTGGTGGCGATGCCCTGGTTGCCGAACCCGTGCTCGGGAATGATCGACATGCCGTTGTCGGCCATGCTCCGGGCTTCCACCGCCCGCAGGAACTTGGCGCGCGGGTCGTCCTTGCCGATGCTGCCGTCCTTGACCCCGGCGCGGTAGCTGTCCACCAGGGTCTTCATCGACAGGTCCTGCACCGACAGCGGGTTGCCGCTGTCATCTTTCTCGGTGGTGGTCAGGTTGTCGACGGAGACATCCTTGAGGGGCGGCAGGCCGTTGTCGGTGCGCAGCTTGTCGACGTCGGTGGTTTGCGCGGCGATGTCGCTGCGGTAGCCGGAAATCTGTTCGAACATCTGCGGGTTGCTGTCTTCCGACACCACGATCTTCTCTTCGCTGCCGCCGGGCTTGTGCTGGGTGAAGGCGATCAGCCCCGGGCCATAATCCCCGGCGCCGCCGACGCTCATGATGTCTTCGGTAGAGGCCAGGTAAGCGTCCGGGCCTGCGAGGGTGTAGCCGTCGCTCTTGGCTTTTTCGATGCCGGCCAGGGTTTGACCCTTGGTGGTGTAGGCGGCAAAGGCCTCGGGGGTGATGTCTTTGGACACCACCAGCAATTTGCCGTCGGCCTGGTTGACCACCAGGATGCCGTCCATGGGCGCGTCGACCTTGCTGATGTCGCCCAGCTTCAGGCTGGCCTCGTCCTTGCGCAGCAGTTCCTGGCCGGGCAGGGACTGGGCGTTCTTGATGTAGTCGAAGGCTTGCGAGCCTTCACTGGCGTGCACGGCATGCAGGAAGTTGTAGAAGGTGCCGCCGGCGTTTGGGTTCGGGTTGCTGAGGTCGGCGCCGGGTTGCGGCAGGTCGGCTTCGGACTTGCTGATCGCGTACTTGTGGCCCTGATGTTCGAACAGGATCACCCCGGCGCTGCTGTCTTCGGACACGACTTTCAACTGGCTGAAATCAAGGTCTCCTGGCAGGCTGGTGACTTCCTCATAGCCCTTGGCCTTGCCCTCATTGAGGGCCTGCTTGGTCACCCCGGCCTGGGTGTAGGTACTGAACGCCTGGGGCGTGAGCTGTTCGGAGATGACCAGGGTCTTGCCGTTTTCCAGGCTGACCTTGAGGATGCCATCTTCAGCCTTGCCCACGGATTTGATATTGGCCAGGCGTACGCTGTCGCCGTCTTCGCGCAGCAGTTGCTGATCGGGGTTCTTCAGGCTTTCGACAATGGCCTTGCCGGCCGGGGTGCCCTGGGTTTCGGCCAGGGTCTGGAGGAAGGTGTACAGCGGGGTGCCTTCGTCGGGGCCGCCCTGGTTGACGGGGGCCACGGCATGGCCGAAGCGCAGGTTTTTCAACACATCGAAACCGTCCTGGGCGTTGGCCGCACCCTCGGCGCTGATCTTGTATTTGGCGCCGTCCTGTTCGAAGTAGATCACCCCGGCGTCTTTGTCTTCGGAAATGACCTTGAGCTTGTCGATGTCGAGTTTGGCCGGGAGGGCGGTGACTTCCTTGTAGTCCTCGGGCTTGACGGTTTTGTCGCCCGGCCCGGTACTGGCAAGGATTTTGGCTTTGTTCAGGACGGCGTCGAAAACGCGCTCGGGCGCTTTGGGTTGATCGACGCGGGGCAAGGCGGGTTTTTCGGGGCGGGTGATCATCGGTTCAGTCCATGTGATGGGGCGCACGAGGACTCGATATTAGGGGCTGGCAGCGGGTGAAAACGGGTTTATTGGCAACAAGTCACAAGCTTTCACAGGTGTGAAATTCACGTCCCTGGGTAGCGCGTCTCCATCACGACCGACAACGCATCCGGGCGCCAGAACTCCTGGTCGAACTCCACCGGCTGGTCATCCTCGCCAAAGTTCAAGCGTTCCAGGTACACGCTGGTGGACCCCTGCGACAATTGCAGCAACTCCGCCTGTTCTTCATTCACCGTGCCAATGTGCATCTCCAGCTCACACCGCGATTGCACTCGGGAAAACCGCTCCCGCAGCAGTTGGGTCAGCGAGGTATTCAAGTCGGCCTCCAGCAGCCCCGGGCACCAGCTTGCCAGCAGCGCGTTGAACTCCAGCAGCACCGGCCGCCGGTCAATCCAGCGCCGCCGTTGCAGGAAAAACACCGGCTCATCCGCCGAGGCGAGGCCCATCCGCCTGGCCAGCCAGTCGCCCGCCGGGCGCAGCTCTGCGTGCAGGCATTCGGTGCGGGGCGTACGGCCCTGGGCACTTACGTAATCCATAAAACCGCTGATGCGCGTCGGGTCATAGCGGATACGCCGGGGGCTGACAAACCAGCCGCGACGGTTTTCCCGGTACACCAGGCCTTCCGCTTCCAACTGCTGCAAAGCCTGGCGCAAGGTGACCCGGGTACAGCCGAAGCGCTCGATCATCTCCCGTTCGGACGGGAATTTCTCATCGGCCTGGGGCACACCCGCCGCAATATCATTGGCGATTTGTTCGCGAATGCGCTGGTAGTGCGGTGAAATCGGGTCGAAAGGCATCCTGGGGTTCCGTGTGCAGGCATGACGTGGGCGTGACTCTACCGTTCCTGTTGGCGCAGGTCACGCAGTGCCCACGAGCACCTTACTCAAAGCGGAACGAAGCCCCATGGGCCGAGGCTGGCAAGCGGTCACTGCCCTCGGCGCTGAGCCGCGAACGCAGGGTGCCGGTCTGCGGCGTGGTGCGATACAGCCCACGTTTTTGCAGGGCCGGGATCACCAGTTCGACAAAGTCATTCAGCGAGCCGGGGCTGATCAACGGGTTGAGCATGTAGCCGCTGGTGCCGGAAATTCTGGCGTGTTCCTCGATTTTTTCCGCCACCTGCTCCGGCGTGCCCACCAGGATCAGGTCGCTGCCCCGCGTCACGTTGGCGAAGCGTTGCTTGACCTCGCCGGCGGTCAGCGGTTTGCCGCTGCCATCGGGTTTCATCACGTAGGAGGTCATGCCCTCGGTGTGGGTGGACAGTGCTTCGCTGTCGGCGTAGCGGCTGATATCGATACCGGTGTCGCCCGCGTAGCTCACCAACTGCGCCTGCAGGTGATAGTTGCTTTGCAGGGTCTCGTATTTCTTTTGTGCTTCGATGGCGGTGGGGGCCGTGACGATGCGCAACACGGTCAGGGATTTGACGTCTTGCTGCCTGCGCCCGCGGGCCTCGGCCTGGCGCCAGATATCTTCCAGCCCCTGGCGTATCTCCAGTGGGTTGGATTTGGCGATAAACACCAGCTCTGCATGTTTGGCCGCGAACTGCCGGCCACGGCCCGACCAACCCGCCTGGATCAGCAGCGGCGTGCGTTGCGGCGAGGGTGACGTGAGGTGCGGGCCAGCCACCCGGTAATGGTCGCCGGCATGCTGGATCGGTCGAACACGCGCGCCATCGGCATAGGTGCGTGCGAGTTTGTCGGCGAGCACCGCGTCATCGGCCCAACTGCCTTCCCAGAGCTTGTACACCACGTCGAGAAACTCTTCGGCGCGTTCGTAACGGTCGTCGTGCTTGATCATCTGCTCCAGGCCGAAATTGCGTGCGGCGCTGGACAGGTAAGAGGTGACGATATTCCAGCCGATACGCCCATCGGACAAATGGTCCAGGGTGCTGAAGCGCCGGGCGTGGGTGAATGGGTGTTCGTAGGTGGTGCTGACCGTGACGCCAAAGGCGAGCTTTTCGGTCAGGGCCACCAGTGCGGGAATGATCGTCAGCGGGTCGTTGGCCGGCGCTTCCACCGCCCATTTCAACGCCGCCGCTTCGGACCCGCCAAACACATCGTAGAAGCCCAGCACATCGCCGAAGAACATCAGGTCGAGGTTGGCTTCATCTGCCGTGCGGGCCAGGTTCGACCAGTACTTGAGGGTGTTGATGCTCAGGCGTTCATCCGCCGGGTGAGTCCACAGGCTGGGCGCGCCGCCGCAGCCGACACTGGCTTGTTCGTACAGGCCGAATAACAACGGGGTTGGATCAGACATGGTGCTTCCTGCAGGTAAAAAGCGGTTATCGCCCGTGAAGGTAGGCCTTGCCGTAGTGCCGCTCCAGGCGTGCCTGGATCAGTTCCAGGCCAATGGAGAGCAGCCAGTAGATGACGGCAGCGGTGGTGAGCATTTCGATATAGCGGTATGAGGAGCGGCCGTAGGACTGCGCGAGGAACATCACTTCCCAGACGCCCATGACCGAGACCAGCGATGAGTCCTTGAGCATCGAAATGAACTGGCTGGTGGTCGGTGGAATGATGGTGCGCATCGCCTGGGGCAGCACGATCTGCCAGAACGTCACCGCCGGGCCCATGCCCAGTGCCGCCGCAGCATTACGTTGGCCCTGGGACACTCCGATGATGCCGGCGCGAAAGATCTCGCTCAGGTACGCCCCGTAGTTCAACGACAGCGCAATGATCCCGGCGCTGATGGCGCCCGGCACTACGCCCAACTGGGGCAGGCCGAGGTAGATCAGCAAAATCTGGATCAGCAGCGGCGTGCCGCGAAAGAACGAGGCGTAAAAACTGGCAATCCCGAACGCCACCGCGCTGTTCGACAAGCGCGCCAGGGCCGTCGCAAACCCCAGGGCCAGGGACAGCCAGATCGAGCAGAAACACAGGAACAGCGTCAGCGCCGCACCCTGCAGAAAGCCGTTGGGCGACAGGTGCAGGCCCACCAGGTTCTGCCACTTGGCCGCGACGATCGCAAACTGCAGGTCGAAGCTCATGAACAGCCCGGCGAACAGGCACAGCATCACGCCCCAGGTTAGCCACAGGCGTACCTGGAAGGGCAACCACTGGCGTTTGACGGGCGGCGGTTTCACCACAGAGGGCGGGGTGGGGAAGACGCTCATTGGGTGATGTCTGCGCCAATCCATTTCTGGGAGATCTTCGTCAGCGTGCCGTCGCTTTTAAGGTCGGCCAGTACTTGGGTCAGCCTCGCGTCCCATTGGGGGTCGCCTTTTTCGGTGGCGACCACGTTGGGCTCGCTGTACAGCTGTTTGCCGACGACCTTGAAGCGTGGGTCATGCTTGATGCGCTCATTGGCGGTCACCAGGTTGGTGAGCATTGCGTCCAGGCGTTTGCCGGTGCCGAGCGCCAAGTCCTGGAAGGCCACGATTTCATTGTCGTAAGGCACGGCTTGAATCTGGCTGAACGGGTATTCGATTGGCGTGTTGGCGCCTTCGATCACCAGGTCTTTGTTCAGGTAGGCCTCGTAGGTCGAGGCGCTGCCGACGCCGACTTTTTTCCCGGAAAGGTCACTGGCCGAGTGGATGGAAGATTCATCGGCGTTGACCACGATGACCGCCGGTGAGGCGTAATACTCGACAGGAAAATTGAACACTTGGCCACGGGCGGCACTTGGGGTCATGGAGCAGATGCACACGTCATAACGGCCCTGCCAGCGGCCAGCGGCGATCACTTCCCAAGAGGGTGTTTCCAACTTCAGGGTGACGCCAAGTTTGTCAGCCACGGCTTTGGCCACGTCGACGTCGAAGCCATCCAGCTGGTTTTGTTCATTGAGAAAAGAGAAGGGCGGATAGTTCTCCATCAGCACGCCAACCAACTGTCTGGATTGCGTGATGCGATCCAGCGTTGCCCCGGCGAACACCGCCGGGCTGGCCACTAACAGGGCCAGGCCCAAGGTCACGACAGTACGTAAATTCATAAATATACCCATGGGATTTTTTATATTTAAACGCGATAAGGGCTTTATGTTTAATGATTTTATGTACTGTAAGGCGCTGTTTTAGTTATATGTTTTCCCAACTGTTGGCCTGGCAACAGTTGGGAAACAAACACCGTGTTCAAGCAACTGAAAGTTGCTGTTCCTGTTGGCGCAAATCACGCTGCCAGGACACCAGCCCATACGCCGCCAGCACCACAAACCCGGCATACAACGCGGCGGTCAATTGCAAGTCCTTGTACACAAACAGTCCCACGTAGACCGTATCCAGCACGATCCACAGCCACCAACTCACCACGTACTTGCGCGCCGCCCACAGGCTGGCCACCAGGCTGAAGGCAGTCAGCAGCGAGTCCAGCCACGGCAATGCGGCATCGGTGAAGTGGTGCATGGCGGCGCCCAGCAGCAGGGCGCCGATCACACCTGCGAATAAATGACGCCAGGCTTCCTGGACTGGCAGACGCTCGACCCGCACCTTGCCCGCGTCGATGCGCCCGGTGCTCCAGCGCCACCAGCCGTAGCCCTGCAATACGGCGAAGACCAGTTGCAGGAGCATGTCGGAATACAGCTTCACGTCGAAGAAGATCCAGCCGTACAACAACACCGCGACCACACTGACCGGCCAGCACCAGCGCACCCGTCGGGCGGTGAGCCACACCCCGGCGATATTGAAGATTACAGCGACTATTTCCAGCGGCGTCATACGGTTCCCCCAGGGTCAATTTTGCAGGTGCAGCGCCTGTTGCTTGAGCTGGCGCTTGCGTTCAAAGGGCAGTTTTTCCTGATCGCCATACGGCGCGCTGTACCAGTTGCCGTAGGTCGGGTTGGGCAGCACGAACCAGCGTTGGCCGAGCCAGCCAAGGTAGGGTTCGGCGGCCTTGCGCTGGGCCTCCAGGGTGTTGTGTTCGGCCTGCACGAAATCCCCCAGGGAGTCGCCGGCCAGGATCAGCACGCGGGCGTGTTGGGCGACCCATTGGCGGCGGCAGTTCTTGCCGTAGCCGGCCTGTTCGCAGCCGCCAATCGGGGTGCCGGCGGCCAGTACCTGCTGGTCGCTGTCTACCGGAAAGCCCCGCAGGCGCAGGTTGTTGACGGTGGCCTGGACCTGGCTTTGCTCACGGTTGGTGATGTAGTACACCGTGATGCCTTTGTGCTTGGCCGCCTGCAGGAACGCGACGGCGCCGGGCAGCGCCTGGGCCTTGGCCTGGTCGACCCAGGTGTTCCAGCGGTCGTAGGAGTAGACCTGGTTATTGACGACGTCCCGGGCATTCAGCGGGATGTTGTCGAGCACGGTTTCGTCGATGTCGACAATCACCGCCGGCGGCAAACCGGAGAGGTTGCGCGGGGGCAAGGGCAGGGCGTCCCAGTCCGGGGTGTTGAGGGCCACGTCCAGTTGCCGGGTGGCGTTGGCGAATACCTGGCGGTAAATCAGCTCGTGCTCGATCGAGGTCTGGGTCCACAGCACCGCATCCAGTTGGTCGTTGGCGGGCGGTTGCTGCTGGCAGCCGACCAGGGCAGTCGAGAGCAGGCACACACTGGCAAAAATCAGATTACGCATGAACAGTCAGCCTCAAAAATTGACGGTGGCGGATAACCGCGCGGTGCGTGGCGCGCCCAGGAACAGGTAGCCATCGCCCGCCGATTCACCCACATCGCGCCAGTAGCGTTTGTCGAACAGGTTGTCGACGGTCAGGCGCAGCACAGTATCGTAATCACCGACTTTGGTGCTGTAGCGACCACCCACATCGAACACCGCATAGTCGTCGACCTTCACGCTGGCCTCGCGGTTTGCGTACTTGCTGCCGCTGTATTGCACCCCGCCGAGCAGGGCCAGGCCCTTGATCCCGGGAATGCTGTAGTCGCCGTGCAGGCTGGCGCGCAGCTTGGGCACGTTGATCGCCTGGTGGCCGTCGTAGTCGTCGGTGCCGCTGCCACTGACCCGGGCGCGAATCGCCGCGACGCTGGCCGACACTTGCAGGTTATCGGTCACTCGGCCGTTGGCGGAGAGTTCCAGACCCACGTTCTTCTGCTTGCCTTGCTGCACAAAGGTGAGGGTGCCGTCATCGTTGGGCCGGTTGTATTGCAGGTCCTGGGTGATCTGGAACAGTGCGGCGGTCAGGCTCAGGCGCTGGAAGTCGCGCTTGATCCCCACTTCCAGCTGGCGCGAAGTAGTCGGCGGCAATACCTCATCGGCGTTGCTGCTGAACCACGCAGCCGTACCGCCCAGGGACAGGCCCTTGCTGTAGCTGGCATACAGGGTCGTGTCCGGGCGCGGCTTGTAGATCAGCGCCACTTGAGGCAGGAACACGCTGCGCTGGGTATGGCGGGTGGTGTCGCCGGCCTGGTCGTAGGTTTCTTCGTCGAGGCGCACCTGGCGCCCGCCGAGGATGGTTTGCCACTGCTCGTTGAAGCTGATGCGGTCGCTGGCGAACAGCCCGTATTGGCGGCTGTCCAGGCGCCGGTAGGTATGGCCCAGCGGCCCCTGGTAGGGTTCAAGCACCGGGGGTTTTTCGTAGATGTTGCCTTCGCCGATGTACTCGTTGACCGACTGGCGACGGTCCACCAGGCGGCGGAACGCAGTGGTGCCGAAGGTCAGGTCATGCTTGAGAAACCCGGTGTCGAACTGGCCATTGAGCGCGGCCTGGGCTTCTTCGTTGCTGCGGGTGTCGTCGGGGCTGCGGTAGTCCGAGATGTCGTAGTCGCCCTCGGCGCTGAAGTGGTTGGGCACTGCGGTGTTGGCGCAACTGGCGGCGCCGTAGCAGCCCCAGGCGAAGGTGCTGTAGTCGTCGATCACCACGCGGCTGCGGGAGGCGCTGAAGCTGGCTTTCCAGGCCTCGTTGAAGCGGTATTCGAACAGGCCGTCGAGGTTCAGCGACTTGATGCCCACCGGATTCGACCAGCTCTGGTAGCCCAGCAAGTCCCGTGGGGACACGTTGTGGGGTACGGTGGTGCCGCCGAGCAATTGATAACCGGGCACCGAGCGTTGCTCGCGGTTCTGGTACTCGGCGTTCAGTTGCAGCAGGGCGTTGGGGCTGATGTTCCAGTCGAGGGCCAGGGACGCAAAATCCCGCTGGCCGTCAGCGTGGTCGACGTAGGAGCGGATGTCTTCGTGGGCCAGGTTGACCCGCACGCCCACTTGCTGTTCGGCGCCGAGCCAGCCGCCGACGTCGGTGGCCAGGTAGCGCTCGCCGTGTTCGTTGGTGGACACGGTCACCGAGCGCACATTCTCCGGGCGCTTGCTCACGTAGTTCACCAGGCCGCCGGGCTCCGACACGCCGCTTTGCAGCCCGGACAGGCCCTTGAGCACTTCCACCTGCTGCTTGTTTTCCAGTGCGACGTTCTGTTCGCCGGTGATGGTGCGGCCGTTGATCTTGTAGCTGCTGGCCGGGTTCAACGAGAAGCCGCGCACCACGAAATTTTCGTAGTAACCCACCGGTGCGTAGCTGTCGCCGACCGAGGCGTCGTTCTTCAACACCTCGCTCAGCAGGCGGGCTTGCTGGTCCTTCAGGCGGCCTTCGGTGATCACCGCCACTGACGCCGGGGTGTCCAGCAACGGCGCGTTATCGAAGCCGGCGACGGCGGCTTTTTTGGCCTGATAGTCGGTGGCCTGTTCACCGACTACGGTGACGGTGTCCAGGGTCGCGTCCTGGGCGTGGGTGGCCGTGGCGGCGAGGGTGATGCTCAGGGCGAGCAGGGTGTGACGGTACGGTGTTGCCATAAAAGGAGCGCTCCAAGGGCCTGCCCGCTGGCACATCACGCTTTATCGGGCGCAAAAGGGCCCAGCGCTGCGCAACGGACAGGTTGCCAGTACGAAATTAAAAAGCCGGGGTCGCCACAAAGGACGTCAGGCCGGAGCTGCTCCGGTAGTCATTGGTAGGCGTGCATCGGCGGCCCATTCCTGGAGCGAGCCGTCGTAGAGTGCGATGTCCTGGCGACCCAGCAGGGTCAGGGCCAGGGCGTTGGCCGCCGCGGAAATTCCGCCGCCGCAATAGAGCATCAATGGACCGTCGCTGTGCAGCAGCGTGGGTCCGATGGCCAGGGCCAGGGCGTCCTTGGGCAGGTAGCGACCCTGGGCATCAAACAGCGTGCGCGCCGGCAGGTTGTGGCTGCCGGGGATGTGCCCGCGTCGGGCGTAGCGAGTGGGTGCAGTGCCTTCGAACAAGGCGGCGCCCAATGCGCAGACCAGTACGCCGGGTGAGTCCCCTGCGACCACCGCTTCAACGCCTGCGCGGTCGATCCACAGTGGCGCATAGGCGTGAATTGGCCAGGGTTCGACGGCGCTGGTTGTTGCCGGCTGCCCGCTGTGCTGCGGTAAGCCCGCCCGTTGCCAGGCGTTGAAACCACCGTCCAGCACCGACGCATCAATGCCCAGCCCGCGCAACATCCACCACAGGCGCGCGGCCCAGAAACCGTCGGCGCGGTCGTAGATCACCACGTTGCTGCCGGCGCCTGCGCCCAGATTTGCCAGCGCCTGAACGAATGTTTCCGGTGTGGGCAGGGCAAAGCTGTAGCTCGCGTGAACATCGGCCAAATCGGTTATCAAATCGGCATGCCGTGCGCCGGGGATATGCGCCTGCAGCCAGCCGGCTTGGCCACTGGCGACCCGGTAATCACCGTCAAAACGCGGCGACGGCAGCACCACGGTAGCGTCCAGTATCACCAGCCCTGGCTCCCCGAGGCGGGCATGCAGCCAATCGGTATCGACCAGGATGCTCATACGGATTTGCGCCGGATATGACCGAGCAAGCGTTGCCCCTGGGCCCCGGCAAACCACTGCAAATGGCCCAGCAGGTAGGCGTGATAGGCCACGTCGGCGCTGCTGGTAGAACCCACCACGCCGTGGTAGTACGCGACCTCGGACAGGGCGAAATCCACATGCACCAACGGCAGCAGGGCGCTCAGGGTGTGCAGGTCTTGCGCGCTCAGTGGCCGGATTTGGTGGTAGCCGGCAAGCAGTGCGTCGACGCTGTCGAGGTCCGCGATGGCCGGGCCACCGCTGTCCAGGTCCAGCCAGGGCACGGCGTTGCGTTCGATGGCGGTGGCTAGGTCGTAGAGCGCGAAAGTGCGGTCGGCGAGGCCGAAATCCAGCACGCTGGACACGCTGCCGTCTTCATTCCATAGCAGGTTCGAGGCGTGCCAGTCGTTGTGGGTCCAGAGCGCCGGTTGCTGTTGCAGCAAGGGTTGCAACGGTGCGTGCCAGGGCAACAGCAGCTCGGTGAGTCGTGCGTGCCAATCCTTGTCGGCCAGGTACTCGGTGAGTGCCGGGGTGCTGGCGATCGCGGCCAGTGGCGCGGGTTGTTCGATCAACCGGGCGTTGGCCAGCAGCACTTGGGTTTGGCGGCGAGGCGCGGTGTAACCTTCGGCCGCGTGGTGCAGTTGAGCCAGGGCAACGCCGGCCGCCAGGGCGTGTTCGGTCGTCTGGAACGGCGACCACGACAGCGCATCCCGGTACAGGTCCAGGCCCTCGGCGACACGATGAATCTCGTAGGTCCATTCGCCCTGCGTCGTGGCCGTCGCCCCCTGGCGGTTGGGCACCACTGCGGCAACCGGCGCGCCCTGGCGATGCAGGTGAGCGATCAGGCGGTGTTCTTCTTCCAGCCACGCCGCTTGCCGCACCTGTTGGTGATGCCGTTTGACGAACAGGGTCGCGCTGCGGGTAGTGATCAGCCCGGCAGCGGAAAACGGTCGCGGGCTGTGCCAATGCAAACTGCGCAGTTGCCCGAGGTGCGGGTACTCGCGCAGCAGGTGCCGGATATCCGCTTCGTGCAGCGCTGGCCAGTCGGCAGCCACCGGATCAAGCCCCAGGCCATGGGCCGTGCGTTGTGGGTTCATGCCGCCGCTCCGGGCAGATAGGCGTTGCTGGTTGCCCCTTGCCACACTTGGGGATTGTCGAGCACCGCGTGCTCGTGCAGCCACTCGGCGTAAGGCTTGAGCAGCGCCTGGCGTTGCTCGCCCCAGCGGCCGTCATGCAGCCAGGTCGGGGCTATTTTATGCAGGGACGCGCTGAGCAATTCCGCCGGGAAATATGGCGTAGTGTGCTCGTAGGCCGCCAGCGCAATCGCCGGCTCCTCGGCCACGGCGAGATAGCCCCGGGCAGTGGCCGCGAGGAAATCACGTACGCACTCGGGCCGCTCGACGAGGGTCCGTTCGTGGGCGCCCAACAGGTAGCTGTGATACGCCGGTGCACCGATCTCATCCACCGGCAACACCACCCGGCGCTCGGCCTCGATAGGGCTGTGCATCAGGGCTTCCCAGGCCCAGTAGCCACCGAAACTGGCGTCGGCGATGCCTTCGGCCAACTGCTCGGGGCGTAGCTCACGCACACCGCTGTCCACCAGGATCACGCCATCGGGATCGCCACCGTCGTTGCTCACCAGATGGCGCACCATCGCCAAACCCCGTGGTGTGGGATTGAGCGCCAGGCGCTTGCCCACCAGGTCCCGAGGACGCTGGATACCGGAGTCGGTCAGGGTTTGAATCGACTCTAGCCCCGCATGATTGATCGCCGCGATGCCTTGCAGCGCTTGCCCCAGGCCGCGCCGGACCAGCAGCCGGTTGCTCGGGAAAATGCCGAAGTCCGCTGCGCCGGTCAGCAGGTGTTCAAGGGTGTCGCCACGATAGGGATCGTGCACCACCAACTCCACATCCAGGCCCAGCTCGGCGTACCAACCGCGTTCCCGCGCCAGGTACAAACCCGCCGAATTCGGCCAGGGATGAAAGTACTCCAGCATTACCTTTACCGACACCATCGCTTGCTACTCCAGCTTGCAGTCTTGTGATGGGGGCGATTTATAAGGGAGCAATCTGGTATATACCAATATCGTTTATTGCTATGGATATGCCCTAAACGTTGAACACAGGCATCGCACTATGCACGTGGCAGCGCCGATTCAGTGTTGGGTGAGTGCATCCAGCGCTGGGCAATCCACAGGGCGGGCATCAGCAACGCCAGTAACAGCCACGGAAACCACGCGGGTCCGTGAGTTGCCAGTACCACGCCGCCAATCACTCCACTGCCGGCAAATGCCAGGTTGAATGCAGTCACCAGCATCGACTGCGCCACATCGGCACCGTCCCCAGCCGTTTCCGCCAGGGCGGTCTGCAGCAAGGTCGGTGCCCCACCAAAGCTCAACCCCCATACGGCGGTGGCGATACAGGTGAGGACGACGGGTAAACGGCCGAGCCCGAGCGTAAGCGTTACCAGAGCAAACGCGACGAGACTGAGCAGGACCAGCCGCCGCAGCCAGCGATCAATCAACACACCGGTGAGCCAGATGCCAAGCAGTGCGGCGAGGCCGAAAATCAGTAAGGCGGCGTCCACATGCTCGCCCAGACCGACAGACGCCAGGAACGCCGCGATGTAGGTGTAGAGAATGTAATGGGCCATGATCCAGAGCATGACCACCAGCAGCACAGGCCGCACGCCGGGTGTTTGCACAACCGTCGACAGAGGCAGGCGTCGGTCGGCTTTTTGCCCGGGATAGTCGGGCACGTTCACGCGTATCCACAGCATGAGCATCAGGCTGGCCGCCGAGAGTATCCCGAACACACTGCGCCAGCCCGACAGCTTGCCGAGCCACGCCCCCAGCGGTACGCCCACGGCCAGCGCCAGGGGAATGCCGAGCATGGCCACGGCCATCGCGCGTCCTTGCAACGGGCGTGGTGCCATGCGCCGGGCATAACCCGCCAGCAGGCTCCAGGCCAGTCCGGTGGCGAGGCCCACCACCAGGCGCGCCGCCAGGGTCAGGCCGAACCAGGGCGATAGCGCGGTCACGGCATTGCACACAAAAAACACGCCGACAGCCAACAACAGCACACGCCGACGGCGCCAGCCCTGCAGGGCCAGTGTCAATGGAATAGCCGCCAGCCCCGAGCCCAGCGCGCAGAAGGTTACCCATTGGCCGGCCCAGGCTTGCGACACATTGAAGGCTTGGGCGATCTGGGGTAGCAGGCCGGCGGGCATGGTTTCATTGGCGGTGGCAATAAAGCTGCTGAGGGTCAGCGCCAGCAGGGCGATCAGCGGAAGCCGTTCAGCCGGGGGAGGGGTAGCCATTTCGGCTGCCGATAGCGCGTCGATGTCGGTCATGACCTGTACTCGTTGGAAGGCAAGGACGCGAGTGTGGTGGCTTGTAGAGAAATTGATAATTGGCCTACCATTTGATGAACTTTCAAATCTGAATTGAAATGGCCACAGACCGATTGGGTGATATGCGTTTGTTCGTCGAGGCGGCAGCCTTGGGCAGTCTCACGGCTGCCGGGCGCAAGCTGGCGTTGTCGCCTGCTGCCGCCAGCGCACGGCTGATCAAGCTTGAAGCGGCACTGCGTACCAAACTGTTCGAACGCACCACCCGCCAGTTGCGCTTGACTGACGAAGGCCGGTTTTACCTGCAGCAGTGTGCGATTGCGTTGGCGGCGATTGATGAGGCCGAGGCAGGGCTTCAAGCCAGCCAGCAAGAGGTGCGTGGCAAGGTGCGAATTTCTGCGTCGGCGGATTTTGGCCGGCATCTGCTGAATGACTGGCTTGAAGCCTTCAGCCGCCAGCATCCGCAGGTGAAGGTGGCGTTGACGTTGTCCGACTCCATGTCGAACCTGGTGCAGGACGATGTGGACCTCGCCATCCGCTTTGGTGCCCTGCGTGACAGCTCGCTGGTTGCGCGACACCTGGCGCCCAATTGGCGCGTGCTGTGTGCCTCGCCTGACTACCTGGCGCGGCACGGCGAACCGCAAACGCCGGCGGACCTCGCTCGGCATCAGTTCATCGTGCTGGTGACCGGGGCGGGGCCGCTGAACACGTTTCACTTCAGGGTGGATGGCCAGGCCCGGGACCATACGGTGGCGATGGAGCAGGCCTGGGAAACCAACGACGGCGCCCTCGCGCGCGCCTGGGCGCTGGCCGGCCATGGCATTGCGCGCAAGACCATTTGGGATGCGGCTGACGATATTCGTGAGGGCCGGCTGAAGGTCCTGTTGTCGGAGTTCAGCGTGCGTGAGGCGGGTGTGTATGCGTTGTTGCACGGCACTCACTACCGCTCGCCCCGTGTGCGTGTGCTGCTGGATTTTTTGGTCGAGCGCTTCGGTCACGCAACAGACGAGCTGTTGCGCGACATAGAGGCGCCGCGCCTTTAGTTGCGCCAGGCGGGAACCAGATGCTCGTCAATCATCCAGTGAGGTTTACCTGGGCTGATGCAGGTGCCGCCGATCCAGCGTTCCCGGGTGGCATGATCCGGCCAGTAAGCCTTCCCGTTCAGAACCTGGCGACCCAGCGCAGTCAATGCCAACACCCGTTGAGGCCATGGCAATTGAGCCTCGGACTCTATCAACAGCGGATTATCGCCATCAATCAACGGCCGCATCAGCGCATGAAACATCATGTCCCCCAGGTACGGCAGCGGCTCACGCTTGGCCATCAACTCGGCAAACACCCTGCCAAACGGCACGGGCCCGGCCTCGTCCACGTAGTGCAGGGCCAGGCGTTCGGTCAGTGATAAACCGTCCCGCGTCCCCGGCAATTCCTGCAACTGCCGGCGCAACGCCGGGGCCAGGAAGGGCAGGGATGGGTGGTTGCCCCGGGCCAGTTCCGCGAGTTTGACCGGCGAGCTGTCGCAATACGCCAGCCAGGCCTGTCGCGCCAGTTGCAGCATGTCCTCGTCGACCTGCCGGCGCTGCGGCCACAACCACGCCAATACGTCGGGTGCCAGTTGGCCGATGCCGATAAAACGCTGCACGCCGGGGATACGGTCGACTTCGATCAACTCAAGCTTTTCAGGCAGGCGCTCAAGCCCCGCCAATGCGCGAATCAGGAACAACTGATCGTACGCATCCGCCTCACACCACAACACGCTGTGCCCGGCGCTGCCAAGTTGTCCAAGATGGGTGTATTCGTCCGCGTGCCGGCGCGCCACTTCGGCCTCATCCATGGCAAACACCTGGCTGATGTAGCGGCTGCGTATGGCCTGGTATTGGTCGGCTGGCAGGTCCTGGACAGGGCCCATGCACAATGGGTCAATCAGCATCCGGAAGCGGCCCTTGAACCCCGCCAAGCCCAGGCTGTGGGCGATGTCATTGCCGCAGCGCCAGTGGGTGGTGCGGGCTTCATCGCTGGCGTCGAAACCTGGATGGCGGGCGGCAAAATCCACCGCATCGACGTGGGCCTTGAGCTTGGGCCAACTGGGGAAACCGAGTTCCTTGGCGATCAGCCATTGAGCCTCGGACAAGGTCGGGGTTGCGGCGGTATCGGCGTTTTTCAGGCGCTGCAAAAGCTCCTTGGCGCGCTTGCGTTGCTGCTCAAGGTTGATACGGCCGTTGGTGGACGAGAATGATTGCGACATACGATCTCCTTGCACAAACCTTGTCCGCTTTAAGGTTGGGAGTCGTAGAAATGTGATATTCAGTCAAGGTCTTGGGCGCAGCCCTTTCCGCGGATGGTGGCGTAGATGACGCCAGGCGGGAAATATAGGCAGTGCACTGTTGGATTGCAAGCCGCCCGGCGGACAGCGCCGGTGTCGTGCACAGGAGACGTTCATGAAAGTTGGTGTGATTTCCGATACCCACGGCCTGCTCCGCGCCGAGGCCCTGGCCGCCCTGGAGGGGTGCGAGCAGATTGTTCACGCCGGGGATATCGGCAGCCCGGAAATTCTTGAGCTGCTGGCCTCGATTGCACCGTTGCATGTGGTGCGCGGCAATAACGACCTCGACGCGGCCTGGGCAGAGCATCTGGCTGATCGGTTGGATTTCGACCTGAATGGCTGGCGGGCGCTGCTGGTGCATGACATTGCCGATGTACCGAAGGCGCTTGATCCGGGCATCAGGCTGGTGATCACCGGCCATTCCCACACGCCATTGATCGAGTGGCACGGCGAGCGGCTGTATCTGAACCCCGGCAGTGCAGGGCGGCGGCGTTTCAAATTGCCGGTGACCCTGGCGTTGCTTGAGGTGCGCGAGAAATCCATCAAGCCGCGCCTGGTGTCGCTGGAGCCCAAGCGCTGAAGAACACCTGTGGCGAGGGGGCTTGTCCCCCGTTGGGTTGCGAAGCAACCCCAGCAAATTCAGCGAGTTTTTTCAGGTGTACCGGAGTTGCCTTATTGGGGCCGCTTCGCAGCCCAGCGGGGGACAAGCCCCCTCGCCACAGGGTTGCTTATCCTGCTTGGCCATTGTGTATAAACCAGAGGTAAGGATTTCAACTCCATGAGCGTATTAGTCGAAACCCGGGCGCTCACGCGGATGGACGAGCGCCGCCAGCTCCAACTGCTGCACCCGACGAACTTCCAGTTGCACCGCGCCGACCGCCTCTCCATCACCGGGTCATCCGGCTCCGGCAAAAGTGTGTTCCTGCGGGCGCTGGCCCTGCTCGATGCACCCACCTCCGGGGATATCCTCTGGAATGGGCAACCCATCGCCAACGTGCAGATCCCGCAGTACCGCAGCCGCATCAGCTACCTTTCCCAGCGTCCGGCGCTGATCGAGGGCAGCGTGGAAGACAATCTGCGTTTCCCCTACGGCCTCAAGGCCTTGCATCACCTGAGTTTCGACCCGCAGGCGGTCAATGCGCTGCTGGCCCACGCAGGAAAAGAGCCGGGCTTCCTGGCAAAAAATGCCGGGGATTTATCCGGCGGCGAGTCCCAGGTGGTGTCGCTGATCCGCACCCTGCAACTCAATCCCGATGTGCTGTTGCTGGACGAACCCACCGCCGCCCTCGACCCGGCCTCATCCCGGGAAGTCGAGGCGTTGATCAACGCCTGGGCCGAAGCGGACAAAGACCACGCCTATGTCTGGGTGTCCCACGACCTTGAGCAGGCGCAACGCATGAGCACCACCCGCCTGCACATGGACGCCGGCGTGCTGAAGAGGGCCGTGCAGCCATGAACTATCACGACCTGACGGCCCTGGACATGGCCATCGCCGCCTCGCTGATCCTGATCAACGGCGCGCTGTCACTGCTGTTGCGCCTGGGCCTGGAACGCCAACTGTTCTGGGCCGCCGTGCGCACGGTGGTGCAGTTGCTGGCAATCGGTTACCTGTTGGGCTGGGTCTTCGAATTCGCCTACTGGTACGTGGTGCTGCCGCTGATGTGCCTGATGACCCTGATCGCCGGCCTCTCGGCTGCCGGTCGCGGCAAGCGTACCTACGCCGGCCAGCGGGCCGACAGCATCGTGTCGGTGTGGGGCAGTTCGTGGCTGGTGACGGCCATCGGCCTGTTCGCGATCATCCGGATTCACCCGTGGTACGAGCCGCAGTATGCGATCCCGATCCTCGGCATGATTCTCGGCAATACCCTCACCGGCGTGTCCCTGGGGATTGAGCGCATGACCCAGGAACTGACCTCGGGGCGCAACACCATCGAGATGATCCTGGCCCTGGGTGGCTCACGTTGGGAAGCGGCCCAGGACTCGATTCGCCAGGCCGTGCGGGCCGGGATGATCCCGACCCTGAACCAGATGACGGTGGTAGGGATTGTCAGCCTGCCGGGGATGATGACCGGCCAGGTGCTGGCTGGGGAAAGCCCGGTGGACGCGGTGCGGTACCAGATCGTGATCATGTTTTTGATCGCCGCGTCGTCGGCGTTGGGCACGGTAGGTGCGGTATTGCTCACCTACCGGCGGTTGTTTTCTCCGGGGCATCGGTTTTTGCGTTATCGGCTTGAAGAGCGGGTGTGAGTTGGGTGGGGGCTTTTGTGTACATATCCGTTATTTGGGTAACGGCTACCTATGGTTTCGCTCTTACAGCGAGTCACTTTGCAAAAGCGGCAAAGTAACCAAAGCGCTCTGCCCCGCCTGTCGGCGCCTCGCTGTGGCTCGGCGTTCCCTCACTCCGGCATTGTTCCGCGGGCCGCCGCGACGGGGCGTCCCTGCCCCGTCGCGGCTAAACCGGCGTCCTGCCGGTTTACCCGCTCCTCAATCCCTGCGTTCGGCCTCGGGCTTATTGGGGCAGTCAGAGCCAGATCAAAATCAAAAGCAAGAGCACAGCGGCCTACAGGCCGGCTTGAGTGGTAGAAGCCAGATCAAAAGCCAAAGCGAAAACCAAATCTGAAACTGATGCAGCTCTGCTTTTCTGTGGGAGCTGGCTTGCCTGCGATGCAGACACCTCGGTTTTTCAGGTACACCCAGTTGATGCCATCGCAGGCAAGCCAGCTCCCACATTTGACCGTGCCCGCTGTAGATTTTGATCTTGATGTTGCCTTTGCTTCACACCACTCAAGCCGGCCTGTAGGCCGCTGTGCTGTTGATCTGCTTTTGATCTTGATCTTAGGCGCCCCGTTAAACCACGCTGGCCGAACGCAGGTAGTACGGAGCGGGTAAACCGGCAGGACGCCGGTTTAGCCGCGACGGGGCAGGGACGCCCCGTCGCGGCGGCCCGCGGAGTAATGCCGGAGTGAGGGCACACCGAGCCCAAGCGAGGTGCCGAGTGGTGGGGCAAGAGCGTTTTGCTTACTTTTGCGCTTTTCAAAAGTGAGCCGCTGTAAGAGCGGAACCAATCTCAGCCATCACCTAAATAACGGATATACACCCAGCCCATCCCCAAACACCCCCATCCACCAGCCAAATCGCCGCCGCTGTGATGCAGGGCCAGGTGGCGCGGGACAATATGTCCGAACACAGGAACGTCGGTTTGGATGGCCCGGCTCAATCACCCACGCCAAAATCCAGCAGCACCTTCATCGCCTGGCTCTTGTCCGCCGCCAGTTCAAAGGCCTGAACCGCCTCGCTGAACGGCACGGTATGGGAGATCACCGGGCGCACATCAATCACCTGGCGGTTGAGCAAATCCACCGCCTGGGCAAACTCCGAATGGAAGCGGAACGTGCCGCGCAAGTCGATCTCCCGGCTCACCAGCATATTAAGCGGCAGCGAGACTTCACCGCCCAACCCGACGGTCACCAGCACGCTGCGCGGGGCCATGCATTCGAGGCCGTTGCGCAGGGCCTGGGCGCTGCCGGAGACTTCGAACATCACGTCGAAGTAGCCTTTTTCGGCGGTGTAGCGCTTCAACGCGTCGGCGTCTTCCGCCAGGTTGTGGGTGCGGCTGGCACCCATTTTTTCGGCGCAGGCCAAGGGGCCGGCGGCCAGGTCCACTGCGACGATTTCTCCCGCACCCGCTGCCCGCAGGCTGCCGATCAACAGGTTGCCGATGGGGCCACAGCCGGTGACCAGCACCCGTTTGCCGAAGACCGCCCCGGCGCGCTGGATGGCGTGCAAACCCACGGATAACGGCTCGGCCATCGCACCTTCGGCAAGGCTGACATGATCGGCCAGCAGGTGCGCCTGGTGGGTCTCGATCACCAGGCTTTGCTGAAACGCACCTTGCACGTGGGGAAAGGGCATCGCACTGCCGTAAAAGCGCATGTTCAGGCAATGATTCGGCAGCCCTTGATGGCAATAACGGCAGCCGCCACAAGGCCGCGACGGCGAGACCGACAAGCGTTGGCCCACCGTGAAGGGTCCGTCTTCACGGCCCACGGCCTCGATCACCGCCGACACTTCGTGGCCCAGCACCATCGGCTCGCGCAGGCGCACGGTGCCGAAGCCGCCGTGCTGGTAGTAATGCAGGTCCGAGCCGCAAATCCCGCCCCGGGCAATGCGCACCCGCAGTTGGTCGGGGGCGAGTGCCCGGGGTTCGGTTTGCGGTTCTACCCGCAGGTCTTTTGAGGCATGGCAGACGATAGCGTGCATGAAGTTCTCCGGGTTACAGCGAGGCGGTGATGCCACCGTCCACGTACAGGATATGACCGTTGACGAAGCTCGCCGCGTCGCTGGCCAGGAACACCGCAGCGCCGGCCAGTTCGGCCACGTCACCCCAGCGTCGGCTCGGCGTGCGTTGCACCAGCCAGTCGCTGAACTCGGGGTTGGCCACCAGGTTGGCGTTCAGTTCGGTCTTGAAGTAGCCGGGGCCGATGCCATTGACCGTCAGCCCGTGGGGGCCCCAATCGATGGCCATGCCTTTGGTGAGCATCTTCAGCGCGCCTTTGCTGGCGGCGTACGGCGCGATGCCCGGGCGGCCCAATTCGCTTTGCACCGAGCAGATATTGATGATGCGCCCGCGCTTGCGCGGGATCATCGCCCGGGCCACGGCCTGGCCGACCAGGAAGGCGCTGTCGAGGTTGGTGCTCATCAACTCGCGCCAGTGGGTTTCGCTGTAGTCCTCCAGCGGCCCGCGCCGTTGCATGCCGGCGTTGTTCACGAGGATGTCCAGCGGGCCCAGGCGCTCTTCGATATCCGCCACGGCGGCCAGCACCGCCGCGCCGTCGGTGACGTCGAACGCCTGGGTGTGCACCTCAAGGTCTTCCGCCGCCAGCAATGCGGCGCTGTCACGCAAGGTGCTGCGGTTGCGCCCGTTTAGCACCACCCTTGCACCGGCCTGGGCCAGGCCACGGGCAATGGCCAGGCCGATACCGGCGCTGGAGCCGGTAATCAACGCCAGGCGGCCGTCGAGGCGGAAGTTGTCTAAAACGCTTTGCATGGGTCGATCTCCTAAAGCTTCACACCACCAACGACAGCAGCATGATGAATCCCAGGGCGGCGAAGGAGAGCACGGTCTCCATCAGCGTCCAGGTCTTGAATGTCTCGACGACGGTCATGTTGAAGTACTGCTTGACCAGCCAGAACCCGGCGTCGTTGACATGGGACAGCACCAGCGAACCGGCGCCTGTGGCGAGCACCAGCAGCTCCCGGTTGACCCCGGGCATCAAGCCGATCACCGGCGCGACAATCCCGGCGCCAGTGATGGTTGCCACGGTGGCCGAGCCGGTCGCCACGCGAATCACCGCTGCTACCAGCCACGCCAGCAGAATCGGTGAGATCTCGGCGCGCACCGCCATGTGCCCGATCACGTCGCCCACGCCGCTGGCCACCAGCATCTGTTTGAAACCACCGCCGGCGCCGACGATCAGCACGATGGCAGCGGTGGGTGCGAGGCTCGAATCCAGCAGCTTGCTCAGTTGCTCCCGGGAAAATCCACGGGCGGCCCCAAAGGTATAGAACGCCAGGAGCAAGGCGGCGAGGAGGGCGGTGATCGGGTGGCCGATCAGGTCCATCCACACGCGGAAGGTGCTGTCAGCGGCAAACGCCACATCGGCGAAGGTCTTGAGCAGCATCAGGAATACCGGCAGCAGGATCGTGGTCACGGTGATGCCGAAACCCGGCAGGTTCTCGCCGGAGGATTCCTTGGCCAGTTGCTCCATCAATTCCGGGGACGGGCTGCCCGGCACGTAGCGTGAGATCAGGTTGCCGAACAGCGGCCCGGCGATGATTGCCGTGGGCAGGCCGACCACCAGCCCGTAGAAAATCGTCTTGCCGATATCCGCGCCGAAGATCCCGATGGCCAGCAACGGCCCCGGGTGCGGCGGCACCAGGCCGTGCACCACCGACAACCCGGCCAGCAGCGGCATGCCGATCTTGATCAGCGACAGCCCGGTACGCCGGGCCACGATGAACACCAGGGGAATCAACAGCACAAAGCCGATTTCAAAAAACAGCGGGATGCCCACCAGGAACGCGGAAAACATCATCGCCCAGTGCACCCGCTGTTTGCCGAAAGCGCGGATCAGCGTGCGGGCAATCTGGTCGGCGCCACCGGAATCCGCCATCAGCTTGCCGAGCATGGTGCCCAGGCCGAGGATGATCCCGACAAACCCCAGCACTCCGCCAAAGCCGTCCTGGAACGCTTTCATGACCTTGTCCACCGGCATGCCGGAGGTCAGGCCGAGAAAACCGGCGGCGAGGGTCAGGGCGACGAAGGGGTGAACCTTGAAATGGGTGATCAACAATATCAATCCGATAATCGTGACCAGCGCGTCCAGCAGCAGATAGGTGTCGTTAGCCATGCCGAGCATGGTGCCTCCTTGTTCTCATTGTTATAGGCCAAACCCTGTCATATCGTGTATGACGGGCCTTACTTCACCGCAGCCCGGGTTCAGCGTCCAATTTTTATTTGTGATCGGGTGATCAAAAACCGTGATAACCGGAGCCTCCTGATGGAACTCAAGCACCTGCGCGCTTTCGTCGTGCTCGCCCAGGAACTGCATTTCGGCCGGGCTGCCGTGCAGCTGTCGATCGTGCAACCGGCCTTGAGCATGCAGATCAAATTGCTCGAAGACGGCCTGGGCGTGCGCCTGCTCGACCGCAACCGGCACTCGGTGACGCTGACCGAAGCCGGGCGGGTGTTTCTGCCCGAAGCCCAGGCCACGCTGCACCAGGCCGCCCGCGCCGCCGATGCTGCCCGGGCGTCGAACCGTGGGGAGATCGGCCGGGTGCGCCTGGGGTTTGTCTCGTCGGTGTTGCCGGAATTGCTGCCGGGGTTGATTCGCGCGGTGCATCAGCGCTACCCGCGCATTGAACTGGAGCTCAAGGACATGCCCGGCCCGGACCAGGCGGCGGCGTTGAAAAACGGCCAGCTGGATTTTGGCCTGATGCGCTTGCCGGCGGCCTATCCCGGCGTGCACACCCGGGCGGTGCTGCAAGAAAGCTTTGTGGTGGCCTTGCCCAGCGATCATCCGTTGGCGGCACAGCACGTCATCCAGCCAGACGACTTGCTCAAGGTCCCGGTGTTCATCCTGGCCCGGCGCTATGCCCCGGGGTTCTACGACGAGTTCGTTCAGGCCGTGGGCGTGCCCCTGGAAATCGCCTCTGAACTTGGGGAGTTCACCACCATGCTGGCGCTGGTCTCGGCCGGGCTGGGCGTCGGTGTGCTGCCGTTGCAGGCCGCCCGGGCGCTGCCGGCCAATTGTGTGTCCCGGCACCTGCAGCTGGGTGCGTTCCAGGCCAGGACCGGCCTGGCCTGGACCGAACTCGACAGCGCGGTAAAAACCACCTTGTTCAACCTGATCGACGAGTTGTTTGGCGAGTGATTGTTTCACCGGGTGAAATGCTGGATTGCAAAAGCTGGCTATTCTGTTGCATGCCGTAGCGGCGGAAGATAGCGCCATCGACCCGATCACCGGGTCGAGTTCCTGGCACACCGCGGAGCCTGTCATGATCAAACTCTACCAATACCCATTGTCCGGCCATTCCCACCGGGTCCAATTGATGCTGTCGCTGCTGGGCGTACCGGCCGAGTTGGTGCTGGTCGACCTGAAGCAAGGCGCACACAAAACCCCCGAGTTCCTGGCCACCCTCAACAGTTTCGGCCAGGTGCCGGTGATCGATGACAACGGTGTGGTGCTGGCGGACTCCAACGCGATCCTGGTGTACCTCGCCGGCCACTATGGCAACACCCAGTGGCTGCCGACCGAGCCCCTGGCTCTGGCCCGGGTGCAGCGCTGGCTCTCGGCCGCAGCGGGGCCACTGCACGCCGGCCCGGCTGCCGCCCGATTGGTCACGGTGTTTGGCGCGGCGCTGGATGCCGAGGCAGCCATCAGCCGCTCCCATGCCTTCCTCAATGTGGTGGAGCAACAGTTGGCGCAGAGCCGCTTCCTGACCGGCGACCTGCCGTCGATTGCCGATATCGCGCACTACACCTACATCGCCCATGCGCCGGAAGGTAACGTCGCGCTGAACGACTACCCGCACATTCGTGCCTGGCTGGGCAGCATCGAGGCGCTGCCGGGGTTTGTCGGCATGCAACGCACGGCCGTAGGTTTAACAAAGGATTAAAGGTTTTTGTGGCGAGGGAGCTTGCTGTGGTAAGGGAGCTTGCTGTGGCGAGGGAGCTTGCTCCCGCTGGAGTGCGCAGCGCTCCCAAGATTTTGGGGCCGCTTCGCAGCCCAGCGGGAGCAAGCTCCCTCGCCACAACCGCTCCCAAACCACAGGTTTGGTGCATGACATTCGATTAAAGGGGACCCATGGACCGTTTCCAGGAAATGCAGATTTTCCTCGCTGTTGCCGAAGAGCAGGGCTTTGCGGTGGCGGCCCGGCGCCTGAATATCTCGCCCCCCAGCGTGACCCGCGCGATCGCCGCGATGGAGGCGCGTATCGGCACGCAGTTACTGTCGCGCACCACCCGCAGCCTGCACCTGAGCGAGGCCGGCCAGCGTTACCTGGACGATTGCCGACGCATCCTCGCCGAACTGACGGAGGCCGAAGAGTCTGCCGCCGGCAGCTTCTCGGTGCCGTGGGGACACCTGACGGTCACCGCGCCGGTGTTGTTCGGCGAGTTGTTTGTCGCGCCGGTCCTGGGGGAATACCTGGACCTGTTTGCCCAGGTCAACATCAACGCCTTGCTGGTGGACCGCGTGGTCAACATGACCGACGAAGGCGTGGATGTGGCCGTGCGCATCGGGCATTTGCAGGAAACCGGCCAGCAGGCGATCAAGGTCGGCGAGGTGCGCCGCGTGGTCTGCGCCGCGCCGGCGTACCTTGAACGGCACGGCCGGCCGCTGCACCCCGGGCAACTGCGAGAGGCGAAGATTGTCACGTCGTCTTCCAGCCAATTGGTCAGCGATTGGCAGTTCATCGAAGGCGGCCAGCCGCTGAACGTGGCCGTTGATCCACGCCTGGTAGTCACCGCCAACAACGCAGCCATCAACCTGGCGCGCCTGGGCTGGGGCGTCACGCGGGTGCTGTCCTATCAGGTGGCCAGCGATGTGCGTGCCGGCGCACTGGAAATCATCCTGCAAGAGTTCGAGCCACCGGCATTGCCGATCCACGTGGTGTTCCAGAACAGCGCCCGGGTACCGGCGAAGGTCAACACCTTCGTGGACTTCCTGGTCAGTCGGCTGGGGCAGGATGCAGCGCTCAACCCCGCGATGCAGTGGCCTGCCTGATGGACCGCTATCGCGACATGCAGATTTTCCAGGCGCTGTCCCGCCAGCCGAGCCTGGCGGCGGCGGCCCGTGGCCTGGGCATTTCGGGGCCCACGGTGATCCGCGCGATTGCCCGTCTGGAGGCGCGCTTGCGCGTGCAATTACTGGAGCGCAGCACCCGGGGCATTCGCCTCACCGAGGCGGGCGTGAGGTTCATGGCGGACTGCTCGCGGATCCTTGACGGCGTGAGCGCCGCCGAAGCCTCTGCCAAGGGCGCGCACGTGCAGGCAGAGGGCAATCTGCGGGTGTTTTTCCCGTTTCTGTTCAGCCGTTATGTGATGGCGCCGCTGTTGGCCGACTACCTGGAGCGCTATCCCGGGGTCCGGGTGTTTGCCCACTACCACGATCATTTTCCGAACCTGAATGAAGACGGCTTGGACGTAGCGGTGGTCGTGGGAGAACTGCCTGGATCATCCCTGATCGCGAGGCCTGTGGGCCATGTGCGCAACATCGTCTGCGCCAGCCCCGGCTATCTGCACACCCATGGCGAACCGCTGCAACCCGAGGCGCTCAAGCAGCATCGGCTGGTCGCAACCCAGGCGTATTCGGATTGGGTGCAATGGGACTTCCAAGGCACCAGCATCAAGGCCCGGGCGCGCCTCGGCTGCACCACGGTGCAGGGCGCGATCAATGCGGCGGTGCAGGGTGCCGGGTTGATCCGTTGCCTGAGTTATCCGGTTCACGAGCACGTGTCCGGCGGCCAATTGCGTCGGGTATTGCAGGCCTATGAACCGCCGCCGCTGCCGGTGCATGTGGTCTACCGCGAAGGGCGCAACGCGTCGATGCGGGTGCGCAGTTTTGTTGATTTTTGCGTGGCGGCATTGCGTGAACAACCGGCGTTTCATCCACCGAGGGCTTGAGCATGAATCATCTGGACGCGTCTCCCGTATCGCCATGGCATGCCGGCGAACGGCAACTGCAGCAAAGTGCCGGCGTGGCCGAGCGCATGGAGGTGATTGGCGCCAAGGTCATACGTGATCATTTGCCGGAACAGCATCGGGCGTTTTATGAGTTGTTGCCCTATCTGGTGGTGGGTGCCGTGGATAATCAGGGGCTGCCCTGGGCCACGCTGCTGGAAGGCTCGCCGGGGTTTGTCCACTCGCCCGATCCTTACCGTTTACGCATCGACAGCCAGCCTGCCGTGGGTGACCCCGCCGCGGCCGGTTTGAAGAGTGGCGCGGCCGTGGGGCTGTTGGGCATCGATCTGAACACGCGGCGGCGCAACCGCATGAACGGAGTCGTGGCTTCGGCGGGCGCCGATGGTTTTGCCGTGGAGGTGGTGCACACCTTTGGCAACTGCCCGAAGTACATTCAGCTGCGTGCGGTGGACCCGGGTGCCCAGGGGCGGCGCCTGGCCCAAGGCGCCGTGCAGCGCGCCCATTCACTCGATGACGCCGACCGGGCGGTGATTCGCAATGCCGACACCTTCTTCGTCGCCAGCTATGTGGACCTGGAGGGCGATGCGGCCAAGCGTTCGGTGGACGTTTCACACCGGGGTGGCAATACCGGGTTTGTGCGGGTGGACGGTGATGTACTGACGATTCCCGACTTTACCGGCAACTCGTTTTTCAACACCTTGGGCAATTTGCAGCTCAACCCGGTGGCGGGGTTGTTGTTCGTGGATTTTGCTTCGGGTGATGTGTTGCAGGTTGCTGGGCGTGCCGAGGTGATTCTGGGCGGGGCGGAGTTGGCCACGTTCGAGGGCGCGGAGCGGTTGTGGCGGGTGACCGTGGAGCAGGTGGTACGGCGGGAGGCGGCGTTGGCGTTGCGTTGGCAGTTCGAGGGTTTTTCTCCGTACAGCCTGCCGTTGGGGCCCTGGAAAGCCTGAGAGGCGCTGCCGAGCCACTCGTGCGACTGAGTTAAAACTCAATTGCGCGGGAGGCGGTGTTTGGTGCCGGGGAATGACGTAATACTTCGTCGGGATTTTGCCTGCCCAATGATGGGCTGTACCGAGGTTTCCCAATGAATGCACCAAGCCGCCTTGCGCTGCTGATCACCGCCACTGCTGCCCTCAGCGCTTGTGGTGAGTCCTCCAAACTGCCGTTTCAGGCCGGTGTGGGGCCAAGCCCGCAACTGCCCGAACCCACCACCTCGCTGATCCCGACGCTCAAGGTGTCCAAGGCCGTGGGCTGGCCGGAACATGCCCAGCCCAAGGCACCCGAGGGATTCACGGTGACGGCGCTGGCCGCAGACCTTGACCACCCGCGCTGGGTGTACACCTTGCCCAACGGTGACGTACTGGTCGCCGAGAGTAACCATCCGCCCATGCCTGAAGGTGCCACCGACGGCGGCACTGGTCTGCTCGCCTGGGCGCGTCGTACGGCGATGGGGTTTGTGATGGGCCGGGTGGGCGCCGATGCGCCGAGTGCTGATCGCATTACCCTGCTGCGGGACGCCGATGGCGATGGGCATGCCGAGGTGAAAAGCCTTTTTCTCAGTGGTCTGACCTCGCCGTTCGGCATGGCATTGGTGGGGGATGAGTTGTATATCGGGAATGCCGATGCGGTGGTCAAGGTGCCTTATGTGCGGGGGCAGACTCACATTGATGCTGTCCCGGCGAAGGTCACCGATCTGCCGGCCGGGATCAATCATCACTGGACCAAAAACGTTCTCGCCAATCCTCAGGGCACCAGGCTTTACGTGACCGTGGGGTCCAACAGCAATGTGGGTGAGAACGGGCTTGAAGCCGAGGACGGGCGTGCGGCGATCTGGGAGGTGGACCTTGGCAGTGGCCAGAAACGGCTGTTTGCCAGTGGGTTGCGTAACCCCAATGGTCTGGCGTGGAAGCCTGGCTCTACGCAATTGTGGACGGTGGTCAACGAGCGGGATGAGATTGGCAGTGACCTGGTGCCGGATTACCTGACGTCGGTGCAGGATGGCGCGTTCTACGGTTGGCCGTGGAGTTATTACGGTGCGCATGTCGATAGCCGGGTGCAGCCGCCGCGGCCGGACAAGGTGGCCCAGGCGATTGCGCCGGACTATGCGCTGGGGACGCATGTTGCGCCGTTGGGGTTGACCTTTTCTGATGCGCGGGGGATGCCTGCTGCGTTCGCTGATGGGGTGTTTGTGGGGGAGCATGGGTCCTGGAACCGTAATCCGCAGGCGGGGTACAAGGTGGTGTTTATTCCGTTCAAGGACGGTAAGCCTGCGGGGACGCCTGTTGATTTTCTGACCGGGTTTTTGAATGGCGATGGGGAAGCTCAGGGGCGTCCGGTGGGGGTGACGCTGGACGGGCAGGGTGCGTTGCTGGTGGCGGATGATGTGGGGAACACGGTGTGGCGGGTGGCGGGGGTGAAGCCCTAAGGTTTTGCTGATGTTGGGGGTATATCCGTTATTTTTGTTATGGCGGGTATGGGTTCCGCTCTTACAGCGGGTCACTTTTGAAAGGAGCCCAAAAGTAACCAAAAGGCTCTTGCCCCACCACTCGGCACCTCGCTTGGGCTCGGTGTGCCCTCACTCCGGCATTACTCCACGGGCCGCCGCGACGGGGCGTCCCTGCCCCGTCGCGGCTAAACCGGCGTCCTGCCGGTTTACCCGCTCCGTACTACCTGCGTTCGGCCAGCGTGGTTTAACGGGGCGCCTAAGATCAAGATCAAAAGCAGATCAACAGCACAGCGGCCTACAGGCCGGCTTGAGTGGTGTGAAGCAAAGGCAAAATCAAAATCTAAAGCCAGAGCGGGCACGGTCAAATGTGGGAGCTGGCTTGCCTGCGATGGCATCAACTGGGTGTACCTGAAAAACCGAGGTGTCTGCATCGCAGGCAAGCCAGCTCCCACAGAAAAGCAGAGCCGCAGCAGTTTCAGATTTGGTTTTCGCTTTGGCTTTTGCTCTGGCTTCTACCACTCAAGCCGGCCTGTAGGCCGCTGTGCTCTTGCTTTTGATCTTGATCTTGATCTTGATCTGGCTCTGACTGCCCCAATAAGCCCGAGGCCGAACGCAGGTATTGAGGAGCGGGTAAACCGGCAGGACGCCGGTTTAGCCGCGACGGGGCAGGGACGCCCCGTCGCGGCGGCCCGCGGAGCAATGCCGGAGTGAGGGAACACCGAGCCTAGGCGAGGTGCCGACAGGCGGGGCAGAGCCCTTTGCTTACTTTGGGGCTTTTCCAAAGTGAGTCGCTGTAAGAGCGAAACCATAGGAGGCCGTGACCGAAGAAACGGATATGCCCCCCGCCCTCGACCCCGCCCCATCAGCCCCCACATCCCACCCCCCACCCAACGCCGTATACAAATTCACCTCCGCCACCAACTGCGCCAACCGGTCAACAATCAACGCCTGCTGCGAATTGAACAACGACCGCTGCGCATCCAGAAACACCAGATTACTGTCCACCCCACTGCGATACCGGTGCTGCGCCAGGTCGTAATACTTCTGGTTGGCCCGAACAAAATCCCGCTGCGCCGCCAGTTGATCGTTGTACGTTTGCCGCGCCGCCAGCCCATTCGAGACCTCCTGAAACGCGGTCTGAATCGACTTCTCATACTGCGCAACAAGGATGTTCTTCTGGATCTTCGCGTAATCCAGGCTGGCCCGCAGGCTGCCCGCATTGAAGATCGGCAGGTTGATCTGCGGCTGAAACGCCCAACTCCCCGAGCCCCCCTGGAACAACCCCGACAAGTCCTTGCTGGAAGTGCCCGCGTTGGCCGTCAGCGTGACCGACGGAAAAAACGCCGCCCGCGCCGCGCCAATGTTGGCGTTGCCCGCCTGAAGCTGGTACTCCGCCTGGACAATATCGGGCCGCCGTTGCAGCAGGTCCGACGGCAACCCGGCCGGCACCCGGGCCACCAGGTCGTCGGACAGTGGTTGTGCCGGCAGCGAATCCGGCACCGGCCCACCCACCAGCAACGCCAGGCTGTTGAGGTCCTGGGCGACCTGGCGCTGATAGCGGGCGATGCTCGCCCGCGTACTCTCGACGCTGGTCTGGGCCTGGATCACGTCGATCGACGTCGCCTTGCCTGCGGTCTTGCTGCGGGCGGTGAGGCGCAGGCTGTGTTCGTCCGAGGCCAGCGTCTGTTGGGCCAGGGCCAGCAGTTCCTGGTCGGCGCGCCAGGTCAGGTAGGCGTTGGCAACGTTGGCCACCAGGCTCAGTTGCGCACTGCGCCGGGCCTCTTCCGTGGCCAGGTATTGCAACATCGCCTGTTCACTGAGGCTGCGCACGCGGCCGAAAAAATCCAGCTCGTAGGCACTCACGCCGAGCGTCGCCGAATAGGTGGAGGTGATTGCGGACTTGCCGGTACCGGTGGCGCGTCGGGGGACTTTTTGCCGGTTTTCGGCCGCCGTGGCAGACACCGCCGGGAACAGGTCCGCGCGCTGGATACGGTATTGCGCCTGGAACGCTTCGACGTTCAGCGCCGCCACCCGCAGGTCACGGTTGTTGACCAGCGCCTGGCCAATCAACTGCCGCATCACCGGGTCACGGAATAACTGTTGCCAGTCGGGCCCGGCGACCGAAGGGCCCACTTTGTCAGCGTTGTACTGCGGGTATTGCGCCGGCGTGGGCGCCTCGGGCCGCTGGTAATCCGGGATCAGCGAACACCCGCCAAGCACGCACACCACACCGAGCATGAGTTTTTTCATCACGCGCCAACCATCCATTTGGCCAGGCCATGCCGGCCACTGACACCCAGTTTGGCCGCCGCGCGCTTGAGGTAGGTTTCGATGGAGCTGTTTTTCACGCTGAGCTTCTCGGCCATCTGCGGCACGGTCCCACCGGTCAACAACCCCAGGCAAACCTCTTGCTCCCGCGCCGACAAGGTGATGTCACTGAGTGACAGGCGTTTATAGAATTCGCGCTGCAATTGCGACTGCTCCAACGGGGTTTTAGAGGGCTCGGGCGCCACCAGCGGTAGTTGGCGGTTGATCTGCGCGTGGCGCTCCATCAACGGCAGCAAGGTCTCCGAAAGGCTCTTGAGAAACGACAGCTCGGCCAGGGAAAAGGCGCGTTGGGTGTGGGGCCGATAGAACGAAATCACGCAGCGCCGATTGGCCTGGCGCGAGACCAGGTTGCACTGGTGGGAGGTGCCGCGGGCGTGGGTGCTGTTGGCCTTGGCATTCATCTGGATCAGCAGCGGGTCGTTCATGCCGAGCATTTTTTTCAGCAGCGGATGGTCGTCGCGGTGATGCAGGGTGCGCGGTGGTGGCAAGTCCTGCTTCAACCCATCGCTGCCAAGTAACTTGATATCGAGCACACAGGCCTGGTGCTCGTCGAGGGTCCATTCACTGAGGTCCACCAGGTGCACCGGCACCAGCTTGTCGACCAGTTGCAGCATGTTCGCCGCAAAGTGTTCAGTGCCGGTACTGGAAATCAACTCCCCCAACTCGAAATAAAAATGCGGACTTTCCACATTCCGAATACTGCTGGTCAGACTCATAGCCATCTCATCCTTGATGTCGAAAACCGTCAACGGTTGCCCCGTACGTGTGCAGGCCTCCCGTTCTCCTTGAACCTGGGTCGGTGCTCGAGGCTTTATTTAGCCACGGGGATTTGTCCTACGTATGTAGCGGAAACGAGGGACACAACCTGCCATAAAAAACGCGCCATTATTTCGTCATGTCTGACAGTGAAATATGGCGAGGGGGTGCGCTTCGAGTATTTTAGAGTTTATTAACTATTTGATATAAAACAGTTTTATTGGATTTTTTGAAATTCGTCGGCAGTCAGGCATCGGCCAGATGTAGCCAATCTCCTACATTCATTTAATCGTTTCAGCACTGAACCATCAGCCAACCCCGGCGCGGTACCCGGCTGTCCGGGTTTCGGGTGACATACGGGCCTTGGGGGCGATGCTTAAATTCCATTGATTTCGCCTCAATGGGGCGTTGTGCGCCTTATCGACACCTCACATGAGAAGGATCTTATGACGTTTTTCCCCCTGACCGCCGCCCAGCGGGATATCTGGCTGGACCAACTGCGCCTCGGCGATTCGCCGCTGTACAACATCGGCGGTTATGTCGACCTCACAGGCCCGGTGAACCCCGAATTGATCCAGCGTGCCATTGAACTACTGGTGGCCAGGCACGATGCGTTGCGTACGGTGTTGCAGGTGGCGGCCGATGGTTTTCCCCGACAGGCGTTTGCCGAGGTGATGGCGGTATCGGTGCCGCAGCATGACTTCTCGCGGTTGCCCGATCCCCAGGCTGCCGCCCAGGCCTTGCTGCAGGAGCAAATGGCCCGGGCCTATAGCCTGGTGGATGAGCCGTTGTTCCGCTTCTTCCTGGTCAAGCTCGATGACCTGCATTACCGCCTCGGCACCCAGGCCCACCACCTGATTCTCGACGGCTGGGGCTTCGGCCAGATGCTGCAATCCCTGGCCGGTATCTACAGCGCCCTGGAGCAGGGCCGGCAACCGGACCTGTCGGCGCCGTCGTATATCGACTTCATCGACAGCGATGAACAGTATCGCGAGTCGCCCCGTTACGCCCGGGACCGCCGCTACTGGCTGGACAAATACCGGGTTCTGCCCGAGCCGCTGCTGACCCCCCGTTATCAGGCCAGGGGCCTGGCGCCGAGCAACACCCTGGTGGCGCCATTTCCGGCGGCGCTGCTCAACCGCATGGCGCGTGTGGCGAACCGTTACCAGGCCTCCGCGTTTCATGTGTTACTGGCCGCCCTGTACCTGTACTTCAGCCGCACCGGCCAGCGCCAGGAGTGGGTAGTGGGGCTGCCGATCCTCAACCGTTCCAATGCGCAGTTTCGTTCGACCCTGGGGCTGTTCACCCAGGTCAGTGCGGTGCGTTTGCAGTTCAGCGAAGACATGCCTTTCAGCGCGTTGGTGCGCGGTGTGCGGGACCAGCTCAAGCAGGATTTCCGGCACCAGCGCTTCCCGCTGAGCGAGATGAATCGCGAGCTGGGTTTGCTGCGCGCCGACCGTGGCCAACTGTTCGACCTGTCGGTGTCCTATGAACAGGACGACCATGAATTCCGCTACGGCCAGGCATCGGCCCGGGCGATCAAGGTGTCGAACCACCATGAGCCATTGCCCCTGGCGATTCACTTGCGCAGCAATCGCTACCACGACACGGCGTGCCTGCATTGCGTCTACAACGAGGCGTATTTCCAGCCGCACGAGGTGCAGGCCCTGGCCGAACGCCTGGTGTATGTGCTGGAGCAGGGGCTGGAAAATACCGAACTGACCCTGGCGGATTTCTCCCTGGTAACGCCTGAGGAAACCGCGCAGTTGCAACGCTGGAACGCCTCCGCCCAGGCGTATCCTGCCGCGCAGACGCTGCACGGGCGTATCGAAGCCCAGGCCGCGCTGGCTCCGCAGGCGGTGGCAGCGGTGTATCAAGACCGGCGCCTGACGTATGACGAGTTGAATCAACGGGCCAATGCCCTGGCTCATCAGCTGCGGGGGCTGGGGGTGAAGCCGGACGACCGTGTGGCGATCGTCGCCCGGCGCGGCCTGGAAACGCTGGTGGGGTTGCTGGGGATTCTCAAGTCCGGCGCCTGCTATGTCCCGATAGACCCGGCCTATCCCGCTGAGCGCCTGAACTACTTGCTTAATGACAGCGCGCCGGTGGCGGTGCTGACGCAGACGGAGTTGCTGGCGCGCTTGCCGGTATTGCAGGTGCCGGTCATCCACTTGGACCAGGCCACGGCCCGGTCGGCGAGCAACCCGCAGGTGGCGATGACACCCGCCAACCTCGCGTATGTGATCTACACCTCGGGTTCCACCGGCCTGCCCAAAGGCGTGATGGTGGAACACCACACCGTGGCCAACCTGGTGGACTGGCATTGCCAGGCCTTCGACATGCACCCAGGCAGCCACACCGCCAGCGTGGCCGGTTTCGGTTTTGATGCGATGGCCTGGGAAGTCTGGCCGGCGCTGTGCGTGGGCGCGACCCTGCACCTGCCGCCGGCCCACGACGGCGCCGAAGACATCGACGAGCTGCTGGACTGGTGGCGCGCTCAACCGCTGGACGTGTGCTTCCTGCCCACGCCGGTGGCCGAGTATGCGTTCAGCCAGAACATCGAACACCCGACCCTGCGCACCTTGCTGATTGGTGGCGACCGCCTGCGCCAGTTCAACAATGCCCGCGGTTTTGCTGTGATCAACAACTACGGTCCCACCGAAGCCACGGTGGTTGCCACCTCAGGGCTCGTAGAGGTCGGGCAGCCGCTGCACATCGGCAAGCCCATCGCGAATGCCACGGTCTATCTGCTGGATGAGCGGCAAAGAGCAGTGCCCATCGGTGTCGCGGGCGAGTTGTACGTTGGCGGCAAAGGCGTGGCCCGGGGGTATCTGAATCGCCCGGAAATGACCGCTGAACGTTTCCTCGATGATCCTTTCAGCCCTGGCCGTATGTACCGCACCGGCGACCTGGCGCGCTGGTTGCCGGACGGCAATATCGAGTACCTGGGCCGCAACGACGACCAGGTAAAAATCCGTGGTGTGCGTATCGAACTGGGTGAAATCGAATCCGCTGTGGCCGGTTATGAGGGCGTCACTGAAGCCGTGGTCCAGGTACGGGACGGGCAACTGCTGGCCTGGTTTACCCAACACACCGCGGTGGAGATCCATTCGCTACGTGCCTGGCTGCAATCGCGACTGCCGGATTACATGGTACCGCTCGCTTACGTAAAGCTGGACGCGTTACCGCTGACCGCCAACGGCAAGCTCGACCGCAAGGCCTTGCCCGCGCCCGGTGCAGAGGCGTTTGTCAGCCGAACCTACGAGGCTCCACAAGGCGCCATGGAAAACACCCTGGCGCAGATCTGGGCCGAGGTGCTGCACGTCGAACAAGTGGGGCGCCATGATCATTTCTTCGAGCTGGGCGGCCATTCGTTGTTGGCGGTCCAGTTGGTGCAGCGCATGCGCCAGGCCGGGTTGCAGGCGGATGTGCAGGTGCTGTTCGGCCAGCCGACATTGGCCGCGCTGGCGGCAGCGGTCGGCGACGGCGCGGGCTTCGATGTGCCGCAAAACCGTGTTCCTTCGGGCTGCACGACGATCACCCCGGACCTGCTGACGCTGGCCGAGCTGGACCAGCCGACGATCGAGCGTATCGTCGCCGCCACTCCCGGCGGCGCCCCCAATGTGCAAGAGATCTATCCGCTGGCGCCGTTGCAGGAGGGCTTGCTGTATCACCACATCACCGACGAGCGCGATCCCTACCAGCAACACGCAATGTTCAGCTTCGCCCGCCGTGACCAACTGGATGCCTTCGCCCAGGCGCTGCAACAGGTGATCGACCGCCATGACATCTTGCGCACCAGCCTGGTATGGGATGCCCTTGAGCAACCGATGCAAGTGGTGTGGCGCGAGGCACGCCTGCGCGTGGAACCGGTGAGCCTTGAGGGTGATTCAATCGTCGAGCAACTGCGCGAGCGTCAGCGCCCGCTGGATTTGCGCAAGGCCCCACTGATGGCCCTGGACTACGTTGAAGACCCGCTGAACCGGCGCTGGGTGGGCATGCTGCGCTTCCATCATCTGGTGAATGACGCCACGTCGACCCAGGTGCTGATGGCGGAAATCCAGGCGCACCTGCAAGGCCAGCAACAGCAACTGCCGGAACCGGTGCCCTATCGCAATGTGGTCGCCCAGACCCGTTCACCGGCACGCCAGGCCGCGCACGAGGCATTCTTCCGCGAGCGGCTGGCGGACGTCGACGAGCCGACCCTGGCCTTCGGCTTGCAGGAACGCCAGGCGGATCGCCACGAGACCGAAGAAGCCCATGTGCTGCTGCCCGACAGCCTTGGCCAGTTACTGCGTGAGCAGGCCCGCAGCCTGGGCGTCAGCGCGGCGAGCCTGTTTCACTTGGCGTGGGCCCAGGTACTGGGGCGCGTTTCGGGGCGTGACGACGTGGTGTTCGGCACCGTATTGCTGGGGCGTTTGCAGGCCGGCGAAGGTGCGGACCGTGCCCTGGGCATGTTCATCAACACCTTGCCGCTGCGGGTAAGCCTGGCCGGATTAACGGTGCGCGAGGCGATCAAGGAGACGCAGCAGCAACTGAGCGCCTTGCTCGCCCATGAGCAAGCCTCGCTGGCGTTGGCCCAGCGTTGCAGCGGCGTCACACCGCTGTTCAACAGCCTGCTGAATTACCGGCATGCCTCGGCCGAGGCGTTGCAGGAGCTGCAGCCCGGCATCGAATTGCTCAGCAGTGAAGACATCCTCAGCTACCCGCTGATGCTGTCGGTGGACGACCTCGGCAGCGGTTTCCGGCTCAAGGCCAAGGCACCGCGCAAGGTCGGCGCGCAACGCCTGCTGGATTACCTGGGCACGGTGTTGTCGGGCTTGGTGGAAACGCCCGAAGCGCCGCTGTTCGAGGTGCAGGTGCTGCCCGCGACCGAACTGCAACAGCAACTGGTGGATTTCAACGCCACCGAAACCGATTACCCCGAGGAGCTGACCGTTCACGCCCTGTTCGAAGCCCATGCCCGGCACACCCCCCACGCGGTGGCGGTGCAGGCCGGCGAGCACCAGCTGACCTACCGTCAGCTCAACGAACGCGCCAACCGCCTGGCCTATCACCTGCGTGAGCGCGGGGTGCAGCCGGACTCGCGCGTGGCGCTGTGTGTCGAACGCGGGCTGGACCTGGTGGTGGGGTTGCTGGCCATCCTCAAGGCCGGCGGCGCCTATGTGCCGCTGGACCCGGGTTACCCCCGCGAGCGCCTCGCTTACATGCTGCAGGACAGCGCGCCGGTAGCGTTACTGGTGCACGGCGCGACCCGCGAGTTGCCGGGGGAAGTGTCGATACCGGTGATCGACTTCGACCACTGCGCCTGGCACCAGGCGCCCGAGGGCAATCCTTTGGTGCCCGGCTTGAGCGTCGGCAACCTGGCGTACGTGATGTACACCTCCGGCTCCACCGGCACGCCCAAAGGGGTGATGATCGAACACCGTGGCCTGGGCAACCTCATGCACTGGGGTTCGCAACTGTGCCCGAATGCCGAGGGTGGCGCGTTGTTGCAGCGGGCGCCGTTCAGCTTTGACGGTTCGGTGTGGGAGCTGTTCTGGCCGCTGACCAATGGCATGCGCCTGGTCCTGGCACGCCCCGATGGTCACCGCGAGCCGGCGTATCTGGCGCAGGTGATTCGTGAGCAACAGATCAGTGTGATCAAGTTTGTGCCGGCGATGTTGCAGCAATTTCTGGAGCTGGAAGAGTCTGCGCTTTGCACCAGCCTCACCGACGTTTTATGCGGTGGCGGGGAACTGACCGAGGCCTTGGCCCGTGGAGTTCAGGCACGGTTGCCCAAGGTGCGCTTGCACAACGTCTATGGACCCACCGAGGCCACGGTAGACAGCAGCGCCTGGACCCTGGAACCGGGAGCGCCGGTGCCTGCGGTGCAGTTGCCGATTGGGCGGGCCATCAACAATACCCGGCTGTATGTGCTGGACGAGCACGACCGGCCGGTGCCGATGGGATGCAGCGGGCAATTGCACATCGGCGGCGTTGGCGTGGCCCGTGGGTATCTGGGGTTGGCGCAAATGACGGCCGAGCGGTTTATCGATAGCCCGTTTGTGGCGGGGGACCGGTTGTATCGCACCGGGGATCTGGTGCGGTATTTGCCGGGCGGGAATCTGGAATTCCTGGGGCGTAATGACTTCCAGGTGAAACTGCGCGGGGTGCGGCTGGAGCTGGGAGAAGTTGAGGCGCGGTTGGCGGCGCACCCTGCGTTGCGGGAGGTGGCGGTGTTGATTCGGGATGAGCGGTTGGTCGCCTATTTCACGGTTCGTGAGACGGTGCCGAGTCTTGAAGCGTTGCGGGTTTACATGGTGGAGGGGTTGCCGGAGTACATGGTGCCTTCGGCGTTTGTGCGGATGGAGGCGTGGCCGCTTAATCCGGCGGGGAAGCTGGATCGCAAGGGGTTGCCTGAGCCTGGGGTGGAGGCTGTTTTGAGTCGCGCCTATGAGCCGCCGTTGGGGGAGGTGGAGACGGTGATTGCGGGGGTGTGGGCGCAGGTGCTGAAGCTGGACCGGGTAGGGCGCCGGGATCATTTTTTGAGTTGGGGGCATTCGTTGTTGGCCGTGGGGGTGGTGGCGCGGATGCGTAAGGCGGGGTTGGAGGTGGATGCTCGCTCGTTGTTCAGTCAGCCGACGGTGGTGGGGTTGGCGGGGGTTGTGGGGAGGCGGGTGGAGCGGGTGGAGGTGGTGCCTTCTGTGGGGATTCCGCAGTTGGGGCGGCGGCGCAGGATTTGAGCTTTTACCGTGTACATATCCGTTTCTGCGGTAACGGCGGCTATGGGTTCCGCTCTTACAGCGGGTCACTTTGGAAAAGCCCCAAAGTAACCAAAGGGCTCTGCCCCGCCTGTCGGCACCTCGCCTAGGCTCGGTGTTCCCTCACTCCGGCGATGCTCCGCGGGCCGCCGCGATGGGCCATCCTTGGCCCAGCGCGGCTAAACCGGCGTCCTGCCGGTTTACCCGCTCCGCACCACCTGCGTTCGGCCTCGGGCTTATTGGGGCAGTCAGAGCCAGATCAAGATCAAAAGCAAGAGCACAGCGGCCTACAGGCCGGCTTGAGTGGTAGAGGCCAGAGCAAAAGCCAAAGCGAAAACAGAGCTGCTTTTCTGTGGGAGCTGGCTTGCCTGCGATGCAGACACCTCGGTTTTTCAGGTACACCCAGTTGATGCCATCGCAGGCAAGCCAGCTCCCACATTTGACCGTGCCCGCTCTGGCTTTAGATTTTGATTTTGCCTTTGCTTCACACCACTCAAGCCGGCCTGTAGGCCGCTGTGCTGTTGATCTGCTTTTGATCTTGATCTTAGGCGCCCCGTTAAACCACGCTGGCCGAACGCAGGTAGTACGGAGCGGGTAAACCGGCAGGACGCCGGTTTAGCCGCGACGGGGCAGGGACGCCCCGTCGCGGCGGCCCGCGGAGTAATGCCGGAGTGAGGGCACACCGAGCATTAGCGAGGTGCCGAGTGGTGGGGCAAGAGCGTTTTGCTTACTTTTGCGCTTTTCAAAAGTGAGCCGCTGTAAGAGCGGAACCGATATCAGCCATCACCCAAAAAACGGATATGCACGCTCCAAAAAATACGAAAGTTCCCCACCCCCATCCCCTTTGTCCCCGCTTCCCATGTCACCCCCCACCCCCCGAATCCTCTAATTTCCCAACCCTGCGGGAAGCCTCCCGGCCTTTGACCGCGCCCGCGCTTTAAACCGGGCCTCCCAGGCACTTACGCGACAGCTGAAAACGGACTTTCTCCTCAACCGTATCCGACTCAAAAAAGCAGGTTACCCCCATGCAGTTCAGCAAATTATTGGCAGCTCTTTCCACCCACCCGATCCGCCTGCAAATGGAAGACGGCGACCTGATCATCCTGGGTGACGACGACGCGCTGGATGACGCCCTATGGGACCAACTGATCGCCCACAAACCCCAACTGCTCGACCTCGTCGCCCAACACGGCGGCGACTGGCTCAGCCCGGCCTATCGCATCACCCCGGCCATGCTACCCCTGGTCAACCTCGACCAGCCGGCCATCGACCGCATCGTCGCCGGCATCCCCGGGGGTGCGGCGAATGTGCAAGACATTTACCCCCTGGCCCCGCTCCAGGAAGGCATGCTCTACCACCACTTGTCCGCCCACCAGGGCGACCCCTATGTGCTCCACGCGCAGTTCGTGTTCGACAGCCGCACCCGCCTTGAAGCCTTCGCCGAGGCCCTGCAATGGGTTATCGACCGCCACGATATCCTGCGCACTTCGATGGCCTGGGAACGCCTCGACGAACCCCTCCAGGTGGTCTGGCGCAAAGCCTCGCTGGTCTGCGAAGAAGCCCACCTCGACGGCGATGCACTGACCCAACTGCAAGCCCGCTACGACGCCCGTAATTACCGCATGGACCTCGGCCAGGCGCCGCTGCTGCGCCTGGTGTTTGCCGAAGACCCGCGCAACCAGCGGGTGGTTGCGATGCTGCTGTTTCACCACACCATCCTCGACCACACCGCCCTCGACGTGGTGCGCCGCGAGATCCAGCTGCACCTCGCCGGGCAGACCGAACAGGCCGGCGCGCCGGTGCCGTTTCGCAACTACATCGCCCAGGTTCGCCACGGTGTCAGTGAGCAGGCCCACGAGGCATTCTTTCGCGAGATGCTCGCCGACATCGACGCGCCCACCTTGCCGTTCGGTCTCCAGGATGTGCAGGGCGATGGCCATGGCATTGATGAAACCCGCATCGCCGTCGACAGCGATCTAAGCCGTCGCCTGCGGGCCCAGGCAAGACCGTTGGGCGTCAGCCCGGCCAGTGTGATGCACCTGGCGTTGGCCCAGGTATTGGGCAAGGTCTCCGGCCGCGAAGCCGTGGTGTTTGGCAGTGTGATGCTCGGGCGCATGGGCGCAGGCGAGGGCTCCGATCAGGCCCTGGGCATGTTCATCAACACCTTGCCGCTACGGGTCGATGTGGGTGCGCAAAGCGTGCGCGACGGGGTGCAAACCACCCACAAGCGCCTGACCGAATTGCTCAACCACGAACACGCATCGCTGGCCCTGGCCCAACGTTGCAGCGGTGTGGCCGCACCCACGCCGTTGTTCAGTGCAATCCTCAACTACCGTCACAGCGATGCCTCGGACACTCAGGCCGTGATCGACATCGCCGAAGGCATCCAGGTGCTGGGCGCCGAAGAGCGCACCAACTACCCGCTGACGGTCAACGTCGATGACCTGGGCGAGGGCTTTGCCTTCACCGTGATGGTGGACGCCTCCATCGGCGCCGTGCGTGTTGCCGATTACCTGCACACCGCCCTGGAAAACCTGGTGCTGGCTCTGGAACAGACGCCAGACGCATCGCTGCACAGCCTGAGTATCCTGCCCGCCGCCGAACGCCAACACCTGCTGCACGGCCTCAACGCCGTTACCGGGGACTACGCCGATTCAGCCCTGATCCACCAGCAAGTCGAAGCCCATGCTGCCAGCCATCCCGAAGCCGTCGCGCTGCGTTTCGAGCACGAACGCCTGAGCTATCGCGAGCTGAACGAACGCGCCAACCAGGTCGCGCACTGCCTGCTCAAGCACGGTATTCGCCCCGACGACCAGGTGGCGATCTGTGTCGAGCGTGGCCTGGAAATGATCATCGGCCTGTTGGGTATTCTCAAGGCTGGCGCGGGCTACGTGCCGATCGATCCGGCCTACCCGCTGGACCGCATCCGCTACACCCTGCAAGACAGCGCGCCGTTGGCGGTGCTGGTGCAGGACAATACCCGCCACCTGGTGGGTGACGTCACACCGATTGATCTCAACAGCCTGCAGCACGAGCCCATCGTTAACCCCAACGTCGCGCTCAGCCCGTCGAGCCTGGCCTATGTGATCTACACCTCGGGTTCTACCGGCCTGCCCAAGGGCGTGATGATCGAACACCGCAACGTCGCGCGGCTGTTCAGCGCCACCGAGCACTGGTTCACCTTCAACGCGAATGACACCTGGGCGCTGTTTCACTCGTTTGCCTTCGACTTCTCCGTGTGGGAAATCTGGGGGGCGTTGATGCACGGCGGGCAGTTGCTGGTGGTGCCGCAACTGGTCAGCCGCTCGCCGGACGAGTGCTATGCGCTGCTGTGCGAAGCCGGTGTGAGCATCCTCAACCAGACGCCGAGTGCGTTCCGCCAGTTGATCGCGGCACAGGGCCGCAGCCAGCAGTTGCACTCGCTGCGCCAGGTGATTTTCGGCGGTGAAGCCCTGGAGCCGGGCATTCTCAAGCCGTGGTACGCCCGGGTGACCAACGCCGGTACGCGCCTGGTCAACATGTACGGCATCACTGAAACCACCGTGCACGTGACCTACCGTGCGTTGGAGGCAGCGGATGCACAGTTGGTGGGCGTCAGCCCGATTGGCGTGCGCATTCCCGACTTGCAGTTGTATGTGCTGGACGCCCGCCGCGAGCCGGTGCCGATGGGCGTGGTGGGGGAGTTGTACGTCGGTGGTGCCGGCGTGGCGCGGGGGTATCTCAACCGCGACGAGCTGACCGCCGAGCGCTTTCTGGCGGACCCGGCGACCGGCCAGCGCCTGTACAAGACCGGTGACCTCGGCCGCCTGCTGGCTGACGGCAGTGTCGAGTACCTGGGGCGCAACGATGACCAGGTGAAGATCCGTGGTTTCCGTATCGAACTGGGGGAAATCGAAGCGCGCCTGGCCACCTGTGACGGCGTGCGCGAAGCCGTGGTGATCGCCCGCGAAGACGAGCCGGGCGACCAGCGCCTGGTGGCGTACGTGATTGCCCAACAGGGCCGCACGCCCACTGCCGCCGAATTGCGGGATCATCTGCTGCAGTCCCTGGCCGAGTACATGGTACCCAGCGCCTTCGTGCTGCTGGACACGTTCCCGCTCACCACCAACGGCAAGCTCGACCGCAAGGCCTTGCCGGCACCCGACGCCGAAGCCCTGGCCCGCCGTGGTTACGAAGCGCCACAAGGCAGCGTGGAAACCGCGATTGCCCACCTGTGGCAAGACCTGCTGAAGGTCGACCGGGTCGGGCGCCAGGACAACTTTTTCGAGCTGGGCGGCCATTCGCTGCTGGCGGTCAAATTGATCGAACGCATGCGCCAGCTGGAACTGAGCGCCGATGTGCGGGTGCTGTTCGGCCAGCCAACGTTGGCTGCGCTGGCCGCTGCGGTAGGCGGGCAACATGAAGTGCAGGTGCCGGCCAACCTGATCAGTGAGGCGACCCAACGCATCACCCCGGACATGCTGCCGCTGGTGGACCTGGACCAACAAGCCATCGACCATATCGTCGCCAGTGTCCCCGGCGGTATCGGCAACGTGCAGGACATCTACGGCCTGGCACCGTTGCAGGCCGGCATTCTGTATCACCACCTGGCGACCACCGAGGGCGATCCCTACGTATTGCAGGTGCAGTTCAGCTTCAACGGTCAGGAGCCGGTCGAGGCGTTTATCCGTGCGCTGCAAAGCGTGATCGAACGCAACGACATCCTGCGCACCGGCATTGTCTGGGAAGGCCTGGACGAGCCGGTGCAGGTGGTGTTGCGCCAGGCGCTGCTGGTGGTGGAGCAGATTGAGGTCGACCCTTCCAGCGACGTGCTCGCGCAACTGCAACAGCGCTTCGACCCACGCCACTACCGCCTTGACCTGTCCCGCGCCTCGCTGATGCGCTTTGCCTACGCCGAGGATCAGGGCCGCCATGTCGGCATCCTGCTGCTGCACCACATCTTGCTGGACCACACCGCGCTGCACGTGCTGGTGGAAGAAATGAGCGCGAGCCTTGCCGGCCACACCGAGCAACTGCCGGACGCCGTGCAGTACCGCAACTACGTGGCCCAGGCACGCCTCGGTGTGAGCGCCGCGCAGCATGAGGCGTTCTTCAGCGAGATGCTCGGTGATATCGACGAGCCGACCCTGGCCTTCGGCTTGCAGGACGTGAACCGTGACGGCAGCGGTGTGCGGGAAGCGCACGTGCCGCTGGATCCGGTCCTCAGCCTGGGCCTGCGCGAGCAAGCGCGGCAGTTGGGTGTGAGCGCCGCGAGCCTGGTGCACCTGGCGTGGGCGCACGTGCTCGGCCAGGTGTCGGGCCAGGACGATGTGGTCTTCGGCACCGTGCTGCTGGGCCGCATGCAAGGCGGCGAGGGCGCCGACCGGGCGCTGGGGATGTTCATCAACACCCTGCCGCTGCGGGTCAGCGTCGGCCCGGTGGGTGTGCAGGCCGGCGTACGCGCCACCCATGCGTGCCTGGCACAGTTGCTGGGGCACGAACATGCGTCCCTGTCCCTGGCCCAGCGTTGCAGTGGGGTGTCCGGTGCGTTGCCGCTGTTCAGCACCTTGCTCAATTACCGCCACAGCGCGCCGGGTGAAGCGCCGGGCGCCAGCCCGTTCGCCGACGCCGGGATCGAAATCCTCAGCTCCGAGGAGCGCAGCAACTACCCGCTGGTGCTCAACGTGGATGACCTGGGCACAGGCTTCGCCCTGACCGTACAAGGCGTGGCCGAGGTGGATGTGCAACGCGTCGGCGACTACATGCTCAGTGCCTTGCGCAACCTGGTGACGGCGCTGCAACAGGCGCCGACCACGCCGCTGCATCACGTGTCGATCCTGCCCGCCGCCGAGCGCCATCAAGTGCTGGTGGACTTCAACGCCACTGCCCGTGCCTACCCGGCTGCGCACACCGTGCACGGGATCTTCGAAGCCCAGGCCCAGACCAGTCCGGACGCGCTGGCGGTGGTGCACGGCCACGTGTCACTGACCTACCGCGAACTCAACCTGCGGGCCAATCGCCTGGCCCACTACCTGATCGATCAGGATGTAAAACCCGGCGACAGCGTGGTCATTGCGTTGCCGCGCTCCATGGATTTGCTGGTCAGCCAGTTGGCGGCCCTCAAGTGTGCGGCGGTCTACGTGCCGCTGGACGTCAATGCGCCGGACGAGCGCCAGGCTTTCATGGTGCAGGACAGCCACGCCAGGTACGTGCTGAATGACCTCGCCGCGCTGAACCTCGACACGCAGCCGACGCACAACCCGAACCTGGCCCAGTCTGCCGAAAGCGTCGCGTACATCATGTACACCTCCGGCTCCACCGGCGCGCCCAAGGGCGTGCAGGTGCCGCACCGCGCCGTGACCCGGTTGGTGATCAACAACGGCTACGCCGACTTCAATCACCGTGACCGGGTGGCCTTTGCCTCGAACCCGGCGTTCGATGCAAGCACCCTCGATGTGTGGGCGCCGCTGCTCAATGGTGGCTGCGTGGTGGTGGTCGAGCACGCCACGCTGCTGTCCCAGGCCGCGTTCGCCGCGTTGCTGCAGGAGCAATCCGTCAGCGTGTTGTGGATGACCGCCGGGCTGTTCCATCAGTACGCCGACGGCTTGATGCCGATGTTCCGCCAGTTGCGCTACCTGATCGTCGGCGGCGATGTGCTCGACCCGCAGGTGATCGGCCGGGTGCTTGAGCATGGCGCGCCGCAGCACCTGTTGAATGGTTACGGCCCCACCGAAGCCACGACGTTTTCCACCACGTACGAGATCAAGGCGCTGGGCAAGGGCGGCATTCCCATTGGTCGCCCCATTGGCAACAGCCGCGCCTACGTGCTGGACGCGCGGCAGCAGCCGGTGCCGCTGGGTGTGGTCGGCGAGCTGTACATCGGCGGGGCGGGCGTGGCCAAGGGGTACCTGAACCAGCCGCAACTGACCGCCGAGAAATTTATCGTCGACCCTTTCGGCGATGGCCTGCTGTACCGCACCGGCGACCTGGCCAGTTGGCAGGCGGACGGCACCTTGCTGTACCAGGGCCGCAATGACCATCAACTGAAAATCCGTGGTTTCCGGATCGAGCCCGGTGAGATCGAAAGCAGCCTGGCGGGCTTTCCCGGCGTGAAAGACACCGTGGTGCTGGCCCGTGAAGACGAGCCTGGCGACAAACGCCTGGTGGCTTACTACACCGCCCAGGCGCCGTTGGGCATTGATGCGTTGCGCGCACACCTGCAAAGCCGACTGCCGGATTACATGGTGCCGTCGGCCTATGTCTGGCTGGAGCTGTTGCCGCTGACGGCGAATGGCAAGCTGGACCGCAAGGGCTTGCCGGCGCCGGATCAGGCGTCGCTGCTCAGCCGTGGTTTCGAAGCACCCGAGGGCGAGGTGGAAACCCTGCTGGCGCAAATCTGGCAGGACGTACTGAAGGTTGAGCGCGTCGGGCGCTTTGATCACTTCTTTGAACTCGGCGGCCATTCCTTGCTGGCGGTGAGCCTGATCGAGCGTATGCGCCAGGCCGGCCTGAGCGCGGACGTACGGGTGTTGTTCAACCAGCCAAGCCTGGCGGCCCTGGCCGCGGCGGTGGGCAGTGGACGGGAAATTGTGGTGCCGGCCAATGGGATTGCGCCGAACTGCCAGCGCATCACGCCGTCGATGCTGACCCTGGTCACGCTCGACCAGCCGGCCATCGAGCGCATTGTGGCCACGGTGCCCGGCGGCGCGGCCAATGTGCAGGACATCTACCCGCTGGCACCGTTGCAGGAGGGCATTCTTTACCACCACGTCAGCGCCGAACAGGGCGACCCTTATTTGCTGCAATCGCGCATGGCGTTTGACAGCGTCGAGCGTTTGCAGGCCTTTATGGGCGCGCTGCAAAAGGTCGTGGCGCGCCACGATATCCTGCGCACCGCCGTGGTGTGGGAAGGCCTGGACAGCCCGGTGCAAGTGGTCTGGCGCCATGCCGAGCTGGTGGTGCAGAACGTTGCGCTGGACCCGGCCGACGGCGACGTGATCGAGCAACTGCATGCGCGCTTCGATGCCCGCCACTATCGCCTGGACCTCACCCAGGCGCCGCTGCTGCGCATGGTCTATGCACAGGACCCGGCCAACCAGCGCGTTGCAGCCATCCTGCTGTTCCATCACCTGGCGCTGGACCACACCGCCATGGAAGTGGTCGGCCAGGAAATGCGTGCGTTCCTGTTCAATCAGGCCGATGCATTGCCGGTTGCGGCACCGTTTCGTACCTACGTGGCTCAGGCCCGTCTGGGTGTCAGCGCTCAGGAGCACGAACAATTCTTCCGGGAAATGCTCGCCGACATCGACGCGCCCACGCTGCCCTTTGGCGTGCAGGATGTGCAGGGCGATGGCCGGGACATTGAAGAGGCCGAACGGCCGGTGGACGCGGCATTGGCGCTGCGGGTTCGCGAGCAGGCCCGGCAACTGGGGGTCAGCGCTGCGAGCGTGATGCACCTGGCGTGGGCCCAGGTGCTCGGGCGGGTGTCGGGCCGTCAGGACGTGGTGTTTGGCACCGTCTTGATGGGCCGCATGCAAGCGGGCGAGGGCGCCGACCGGGCGTTGGGCATGTTCATCAACACCTTGCCGTTGCGGGTGGACGTGGGCGCCAGCGCCGTACGCGCCGGGGTCAAGGCAACCCATGCCCGGCTCAGCGCACTGCTCGGCCATGAACATGCGTCCCTGGCGCTGGCCCAGCGTTGCAGCGGTGTGCCCGCCTCGATGCCGTTGTTCAGCGCCTTGCTCAACTACCGCCACAGCACCCCGGGTGAAATGGCCCGAGACGGCCAGGGTATCTGGGAAGGCGTGCAGTTGCTCGGCGGCGAAGAGCGCAGCAACTACCCGCTGACCTTGAGCGTGGACGACCTGGGCGCGGGCTTCGGCCTGACGGTGCTGGCCCTGGAGTCCATCGGTGCGCAGCGCTTGTGCGACTACATGCACAGCGCACTGGAGCAACTGGTGGCCGCCCTTGAGCAAACCCCGGAAACGCCGCTGAATCAGCTGCCGGTCCTGCCGGCCGCCGAACGCGAAATGCTGCTGCGCACCTTCAACGCCAGCGTGCGCGACTACCCGCAAGGGCAGACCCTGCACGGCGCCTTCGAAGCCCAGGCCGAACGCCTGCCGCACGCGATTGCGCTGATCCAGGACGGCCAGCCACTGACCTATCAGGCCCTCGACCAACGCGCCAATCAACTGGCCCACCATCTGCTGGGACTGGGTGTGCAGCCCGACGATCGCGTGGCGATCTGCTGCCGACGTGGCCCGCAGATGCTGGTGGGCCTGCTGGCGATCCTCAAGGCGGGCGCCGCCTACGTACCGGTGGACCCGGCTTACCCGGCCGAGCGCATCGCTTACCTGCTGCAAGACAGTGCCCCGGTCGCGGTACTGGCCGAGGAGAGCACCCGTGGCGTGCTCGGTGATGTCGCCATCGTCGACCTGCACGGCACTTACGCCAACGCGACCCGTCCCCACGTCGCCGGCCTGACCCCGGCGAATCTCGCCTATGTGATCTACACCTCCGGCTCCACCGGTCAGCCCAAAGGGGTGATGGTGGAGCATCGCACCGTGGAAAACCTGGTGCATTGGCACTGCGAAGCCTTTGACCTGCATGCCCACAGCCACACCAGCAGCGTGGCCGGGTTTGGTTTTGACGCGATGGCCTGGGAAGTCTGGCCGGCGTTGTGCATCGGCGCGACCCTGCACCTGCCCCCCGCCCATATGGGCAATGAAAACATCGACGAACTGCTGGCCTGGTGGCTGGCGCAGTCGCTGGACGTGAGCTTCCTGCCCACGCCGGTGGCCGAGTACGCCTTCAGTCAGAACCTGGAGCACCCAAGCCTGCGCACCCTGTTGATCGGCGGTGATCGCTTGCGCCAGTTCAGTGTCGAGCGACGTTTTGCGGTGATCAACAACTACGGCCCCACCGAAGCCACGGTGGTCGCCACCTCTGGCCGCGTGCACGCCGGCCAGGTGCTGCATATCGGCAAGCCGATGGCCAATGCCACGGTGTACCTGCTCGATGAGCAACAGCGCCCGGTGCCGGTGGGCGTGGCCGGCGAGCTGTTTGTGGGCGGCAGCGGCGTGGCCCGCGGGTACTTGAACCGCCCGGAGATGACCGCCGAGCGCTTCCTCGACGACCCGTTCAACCCGGGCCGTATGTACCGTACCGGTGACCTGGCGCGCTGGCTGCCGGACGGCAATATCGAGTACCTGGGCCGCAACGATGACCAGGTAAAAGTCCGTGGTGTGCGCATCGAACTGGGAGAAATCGAAACCCGCCTGGCCGCCGTCGATGGCGTCAAGGATGCCGTGGTGCTGGTGCGCGACGGCCGGTTGGTGGCCTGGTTCACCGAACACACCCCGTTGGACATCGAAACCCTGCGCGCCGAGCTACACAACCAGTTGCCCGAGGCGATGGTGCCGGTGGCTTACGTAAAACTCGACAGCTGGCCGCTGACCGCCAACGGCAAACTCGACCGCAAGGCCCTGCCGGCGCCGGATCAGGCCGCCATGCTCAGCCGGGACTACGAGGCACCGAGCGGCGCAGTCGAAACCACTTTGGCGCGGATCTGGGCCGAGGTGTTGCAGGTGGAGCAGGTCGGGCGCCATGACCATTTCTTTGAACTGGGCGGCCATTCGTTGCTGGCGGTGAGTTTGATCGAGCGCATGCGCCAGGTCGGGCTGAGCGCCGATGTGCGGGTGCTGTTCAGCCAGCCGACACTGGCCGCCCTGGCAGCAGCGGTGGGCAGTGGTCGGGAAGTGGTGGTGCCGGTGAACGCCATCCCGGCCGATTGCCAACGCATCACGCCGTCGATGCTGTCGCTGGTGGCGCTTGATCAGCCAACCATCGACCAGATCGTCGCCAGCGTGCCGGGTGGCGCGGCCAATGTGCAGGACATCTATCCGCTGGCACCGTTGCAGGAAGGGATTTTCTATCACCACATCAGTGCTCAGCAGGGCGATCCGTACCTGCTGCAATCGCACCTGGCGTTTGACAGTGTCGAGCGTTTGCAGGCGTTTGCCCGGGCGTTGCAGTCGGTGATCAACCGCCACGATATCTTGCGTACCGGCGTGGTCTGGGAAGGTTTGCAACAGCCGCTGCAAGTGGTGTGGCGTGAGGCCCGGCTGTCGGTGCAGGCGGTACGGGTGGGCGCCGGTGATGTGCTCGCGCAGTTGCATCGCCAGTTTGATCCTCGCCACTACCGTGTGCCGATGTCCGAGGCGCCGCTGGTTCGCCTGGTGTACGCCGAAGACCCGCTGCAACAGCGGGTGGTGGCTATCTTGCTGTTCCACCATATCGCCCTCGACCACACGGCGCTGGACGGCGTGCGCCACGAGATGCAAACCAGCCTGCTGGGCCTGCCCGGCATCACGGATGTGGCCACGCCGTACCGCAATTACGTGGCCCAGGCGCGCCTGGGTGTGAGTGAGCAGGAGCACGAAGCGTTCTTCCGCGAGATGCTGGCGGACATCCATGAGCCGACGCTGCCTTTCGGCCTTCAGGATGTGCAGGGCGATGGCAGTGCCATCGAGGAAGCCCGTGAAGGGTTATCGCCAGACTTGACCCGGCGCCTGCGGGCTCAGGCGCGGTTACTCGGCGTCAGCACGGCCAGCCTGTTCCACCTGGCCTGGGCGCAGGTCCTGGCCTGCACGTCGAGCCAGGCCAGCGTGGTGTTTGGCACGGTGCTGCTGGGCCGGATGCAGGGCGGCAAAGGCAGCGACCGGGCGCTGGGGATGTTCATCAATACCTTGCCATTGCGGGTGGACGTCGGCGGCATCGGCGCGCGTGCGGCGGTAAAGGCCACCCATGGCCGACTGACCACGTTGCTGGGGCACGAGCATGCGTCCCTGGCACTGGCCCAGCGTTGCAGCGGTGTGGCGGCGCCATTGCCGTTGTTCAGCGCCATGCTCAACTATCGCCATAGCGACAGCCAGCAAGCCCCGGTATCGCCGGCCTGGCAGGGCATCGAAACCCTGGCCAGCGAGGAGCGCACCAACTACCCGCTGACCCTGAACGTGGATGATCAGGGCGACGGTTTCCGGTTGACCGCGATGACTCCCGCGCAGATCGGCGCGCAGCGTATCTGCGGTTACATGCAGGCGGCGCTGCACGGCTTGGTCGAAGCGCTGGAGCACGCCCCGCAACGGCCGCTGGATCAGCTGTCGATCCTGGGCCCGCAGGAGCGCGAGCAACTGCTGTCCGGGTTCAATGCGACCGAGGTTGCCTACAACCTCGATCAAACCCTTCACGGCCTGTTTGAAGCCCAGGTTGAACGCACGCCCGATGCACTGGCGGTGAAGGCGGGTGACCAACACCTGAGCTATCGCGAGCTGAACGAGCGGGCCAATCAGTTGGCCCATCATCTGCGTGATCAAGGCGTGCAGCCCGATTCGCGGGTGGCGATTTGCGTCGAGCGTGGCCTGGAAATGGTCGTCGGCCTGTTCGCCATTCTCAAGGCGGGCGGCGGTTATGTGCCGCTGGACCCGGCGTACCCGCTGGAGCGAATCGCCTACATGCTGCAAGACAGCGCCCCGGCAGCGGTGCTGGTGCAGGGTGACACCCGCTCGTTGCTGGGTGACGTGACGGTGCCCGTGGTGGACCTGGGCCGGAACACCTGGCAGCACCAGCCTGCTTCCAACCCTCAGGTTCCAGGGTTGACCGCGCAGCATCAGGCCTACGTGATCTACACCTCCGGCTCCACCGGCCAGCCCAAGGGCGTGATCAACGAGCACGCGGGGGTGGTCAACCGCCTGCTGTGGATGCAGGACGCCTACGGCCTGACCGCCCGCGACGCGGTCTTGCAGAAAACCCCGTTCAGTTTCGACGTGTCGGTGTGGGAGTTCTTCTGGCCCTTGTTCACCGGCGCGCGGTTGGTGATGGCGCGTCCCGGCGGGCACAAGGATCCGGCGTACCTGTGCGAAGTCATCGAGGCGGAGCAGATCACCACCTTGCACTTCGTGCCATCGATGCTCGATGTGTTCCTGGCCCATGGCGATGTCAGCCAGGGCGCGGGGCTGCTGCGGGTGATGTGCAGCGGTGAAGCCTTGCCGGGCAGCCTGGTGCGTCGCTTCAAGCAGCAGCTGCCAGGGATCGGTTTGTACAACCTCTATGGCCCGACGGAGGCGGCGGTGGACGTGACGGCGTGGAACTGCGCCAGGCCCGTGGTGCCGGACAACACCCCCATCGGCAAGCCGATTGCCAACACCCGCATGTACCTGCTGGACGCCCGCTTGCAGCCGGTGCCATTGGGGGTGGTGGGCGAGCTGTTCATCGGTGGCGTCCAGGTCGCCCGCGGCTACCTGCACCGCCCGGAACTCACGGCTGAACGCTTCCTCAAGGACCCGTTCAGCGCCGGCCGCCTGTACCGCACCGGTGACATCGGGCGCTACCTGCCGGACGGCAATATCGAGTACCTGGGCCGCAACGACGACCAGGTGAAAATCCGTGGCCTGCGCATCGAACTGGGGGAAATCCAGGCGCGCCTGACCGAATACCCGCAGGTCAACGAAGCGGCGGTATTGGCCCGGGACGAACGGCTGGTGGCGTATTACACCGGCGTGCAGGCCGATATCGAACACCTGCGGGCGCACCTGCTGGCGCGCTTGCCGGATTACATGGTGCCGGCGGTGTTTGTGCATCTGGAGGCCTTGCCCCTGAGCCCCAACGGCAAGCTCGACCGCAAGGCCCTGCCGGCGCCGGGTGTGGAGTCGCTGATCGTGCGTGAGTACGAGGCGCCGGTGGGCGACACCGAAATCTTGCTGGCGCGGCTGTGGGCCGAGCTGCTGAAGGTGGAACGGGTAGGGCGCTTTGACAACTTTTTTGAACTGGGCGGGCACTCGTTGCTGGCCGTCAGTTTGATTGGACGCTTGCGTCAGGAAGGCATGGAAGCCGATGTGCGGGGCCTGTTTGAACAGCCAACCCTGGCCGGCTACGCCGCAATTACCGAACGAATGGAGATCGTCCTGTGAGCATCATCGAACTGTTGGCGACACTCAAGGCCAAGGACGTGCAACTGGCGCTCAAGGGCGACCAGCTGTCGGTGCAGGGCAACAAACAGGCCCTGAGCGACCCGGCCCTGGTGGCCTCGCTGCGTGAACACAAGCCCGCGCTGATCGAGCTTATCCAGGCCGGCGAATACTCGGCCACCAAGGCCGGTGAAGTGGAGGTGCCGGCCAATGGCATTCCCGTGGGCGCCCAGCGAATTACCCCCGCGATGCTGACGCTGTCGAGCCTGAGCCAGGCCTCGATCGACCGGATCATCGAGACCGTCGACGGTGGCGTCGCCAACGTGCAAGACATCTACCCGCTGGCGCCGCTGCAGGAAGGCATTCTTTATCACCATGTGAGTGCCGAGCACGGCGACCCGTACATCATGCAGTCGCAGTTCGCCTTCGACAGCCTTGAGCGTTTCAAGGGGTTTGCCCAGGCGTTGCAGGGCGTGATGGACCGCCACGATATCCTGCGCACCGCCGTGATCTGGGAAGGTCTGGAGGAGCCCTCGCAAGTGGTGTGGCGTACGGCCCGATTGCCCGTGCAGGTGATAGAGCTGAACCCTGCCGACGGTGATATCGCGGCCCAGTTGCATGCACTGTTTGATGGCCGGCATTACCGCCTGGACGTCACCCGTGCACCGCTGGTGCGGCTGGTCGGTGCGTGGGACGCAGCCCGCCAGCGCATGGTCGCCTTGCTGTTGTTCCACCACATGGCCCTGGACCACAGCGCCCTGGACGTGGTGCGCCACGAAATGCAGGCGTACTTGCAGGGCCGCGCGGATCAGTTGGGCCACGCGGTGCCGTTTCGCAACTACGTGGCCCAGGCGCGCCTGGGGGTCACTGAACAGCAGCATGAAGCGTTCTTTCGCGAGATGCTCGGCGACATCACCGAGCCGACCCTGCCATTTGGCTTGCAGGATGTGCAGGGCGACGGCCAGGATATTGCCGAAGTCGATTGGCCGTTGCCGTCGGCGCTCAACCAGCAACTGCGGGCCCAGGCGCGCCAGTTGGGGGTCAGCGCCGCCAGCCTGTTCCATGTGGGCTGGGCACAGGTGTTGAGCGCCTTGGCAGGCAAGGCGCAGGTGGTGTTCGGTACGGTGCTGATGGGCCGTATGCAGGGCGGTCATGCCACGGACCGGGCCCTGGGGATTTTTATCAATACCTTGCCGTTCCGGGTGGATGTCGGCGCCGAGGATGTGCGCGCCGGGGTCAAGGCCACCCACGCCCGGCTGACCACTTTGCTGCGTCATGAGCATGCCGCCCTGGCCCTGGCCCAGCGTTGCAGTGGCGTGGCCGCGCCTACGCCGCTGTTCAGTGCGTTGCTCAACTACCGCCACAGCGGCGCGGGCACCAGCACTGAAGCGCAGTCAGCGTGGCAAGGCATCGAGATTTTGAGTTCCGAGGAGCGCACCAACTACCCGTTGACCCTGAGTGTGGATGATGTGGGGGACGGTTTTATCCTGCGCTTGCTGGCGAGCACCCAGGTGGATCCGCAGCGGGTGTGCGGTTATCTGCAAACCGCTTTGGAAAACCTGGTGCAGGCGCTGGAACAGGCGCCCGCCACCCCTCTGAACCGCCTGTCGGTGTTGCCCGAGACCGAGCGGCGGCACTTGCTGGAGCAGCTCAACGCCCCAGCCGTCGACTTTCCTCAGGGCACCACCCTGCACGGGCGCATCGAAGCGCAAACCCTGCGGACCCCGGACGCGGTGGCTGCGGTGTATGAAGGCCGCCAACTGACCTACGCCGAACTGAATCAACAAGCCAACCTGCTGGCCCATCATCTGCTGGCACTGGGGGTGAAACCCGACGACCGCGTGGCCATCGTCGCCCGGCGCGGGCTGGACACCCTGGCCGGGTTGCTGGCGATCCTCAAGTCCGGCGCCTGCTACGTGCCGGTGGATCCATCGCATCCGGCCGAGCGCCTGAGCTACCTGCTTAACGACAGCGCACCGGTCGCGGTGCTGACCCAGCAGGCACTGCTGGAACGCCTGCCCGCGCTCGACGTGCCGGTGATCAACCTGGACCGCTTCACCTGGCATCACCATTCGGCCAGCAATCCGCACGTCGCGGTCACGCCGTCCAGCCTGGCCTACGTGATCTACACCTCCGGTTCCACCGGCCTGCCCAAGGGCGTGATGGTGGAGCACCACACCGTGGCCAACCTGGTGGACTGGCATTGCAGCGCGTTTGACCTGTGTGCAGGCCGGCATACCGCCAGCGTCGCCGGGTTCGGTTTTGACGCGATGGCCTGGGAAGTCTGGCCGGCCTTGTGTGTGGGCGCGACCTTGCACCTGCCGCCGGCCCATGACGGCGCCGAAGACATCGACGCGCTGCTGGACTGGTGGCGCGCGCAACCGCTGGACGTGTGCTTCCTGCCCACCCCGGTGGCCGAATACGCGTTCAGCCAGAACATCGAACACCCGACCCTGCGCACCTTGCTGATTGGTGGCGACCGCCTGCGCCAGTTCACCCGGGCCCAGCGTTTCGAGGTGATCAACAACTACGGCCCCACCGAAGCCACGGTGGTTGCCACCTCCGGCCGGATCGAGCCCGGGCAGCCGTTGCACATCGGCAAACCCGTCGCCAATGCCACGGTTTACCTGCTGGACGAACAGCAGCGCCCGGTGCCGCTGGGGGTGGCCGGTGAGCTGTATGTGGGCGGCAAGGGCGTGGCGCGGGGTTACCTCAACCGCCCTGAAATGACTGCCGAACGCTTTCTGGATGACCCGTTCAGCCCGGGCCGCCTGTACCGCACCGGCGACCTTGCGCGCTGGTTGCCGGACGGCAATATCGAGTACCTGGGCCGCAACGACGACCAGGTGAAAATCCGTGGTGTGCGCATCGAACTGGGGGAGATCGAAACCCGCCTCAACCAGTTGCCCGGTCTCCAGGAAGTGGTGGTGCTGGCCCGTGAAGACCAACCCGGCCAGCCACGGCTGGTGGCTTACTTCACCGAAAATCCGCAGTTCGAGGCCCTTGAGGTGGGCGAGATTCGTGCCCATCTGGTGGCGCACTTGCCGGATTACATGGTCCCGGTGGCCTACGTAAAACTCGACGCATTGCCCCTGACCGCCAACGGCAAGCTGGACCGCAAGGCGTTGCCAAAACCGGACCTGGCTGCCGTCTTCACCCGCGAATACGAAGTGCCTCAGGGCGACATCGAAACCGTCCTCGCGCAGATCTGGGCCGAGGTGCTGCACGTGGAGCGCGTCGGGCGCCAGGATCATTTCTTCGAGCTGGGCGGCCATTCGTTGCTGGCCATGCGCATGGTGTCCCAGGTGCGTCAGCAACTGGGAGTCGACCTGGCGTTGGGCGAGTTGTTCGCCAATCCCGAGCTGACAGCGGTCGCGCAGGTCTTGGCCCAGTCCGGGCGCAGCACTTTGCCGGATATCCTGCTGGCACCTCGCGACGCGGTCCTGCCGTTGTCGTTTGCCCAGCAACGCCTGTGGTTTCTGGCGCTGATGGAAGGGGCCAACACCGCCTACAACATCCCCATTGGCCTGCGCCTGCGCGGGCAGTTGCATGTCGAGGCGCTGCAACGGGCTTTGGCGCGGATCGTCGCGCGGCATGAGACCTTGCGCAGCCGTTTCGCCCAGCAGGACGATGACGCCCATGTGCTGATCGTGCCGCCTGAAGAAGTGATGCCCCTGCAAGTGCAGGACCTGCGTCGGCACCCCGAAGCGCAACAAGTGCTGGACGCGTTGATCCAGGGCGAAGCCTCGGCACCGTTCGACCTGCAACGCGGCCCGCTGCTGCGCGGGCGCCTGGTGATCATGGCGGACGATCATCACGTGTTGCTGCTGACAATCCACCATATCGTGTCCGATGGCTGGTCCATGGGCGTACTGACGCGCGAGCTGATGGCGCTGTATCAGGCCTTCAGTCGCGGTGAAGCCGACCCGTTGCCGCCATTGCCGATCCAGTACAGCGACTTCGCCGTATGGCAGCGCCTGTGGCTCAGCGGCGAAGTCCTGCACCGCCAAAGCAGCTACTGGCAGCAAACCCTGGCCGGTGCTCCGCCCTTGTTGATGTTGCCCACCGACCGTCCGCGTCCGGCCCAGCAGGATTACGCCGGCAGCACTGTCGAGGTGCGCCTGGATGAACGCCTGACCGCCGGGCTCAAGGCCCTGAGCCAGCGCCATGGCACCACGCTGTACAGGGTGATGATGACCGCGTGGGCCTCGTTGCTGGCGCGGCTCGCCGGGCAGCAGGAAGTGGTGATCGGCTCGCCGGTCGCCAACCGTCAGCGGGCCGAGGTGGAAGGTTTGATCGGGCTGTTCGTCAACACCCTGGCCGTACGCATTGATACCTCGGGCGAGCTGAGTGCCGAGGCGCTGCTGGCGCGGGTCAAGGCGCTGACCCTGGACGCCCAGGCCCATCAGGACTTGCCGTTTGAACAGGTGGTGGAAATCACCCGGCCGCTGCGCAGCCTGGCCCATAGCCCGCTGTTCCAGACGATGCTGACCTGGCAGGACAGCGATGCGCCGGTACTGGCCCTCGGCGATTTGAGTCTTGAAGGGATCGTGGAGGACAGCCACTTTGCCAAGTTCGACCTGTCCCTGAACCTCGGCGAGGCCCGGGGCGAAATCCGCGGCACGCTGGAGTACGCGATCGCGTTGTTTGATGAGTCGACGATGCAGCGTTATGTCGGCTACTTCACCCGTGTGCTGCAGGCGATGGTCGATAACGATCAGGCGGTGCTGGAGCACGCGGATTTGCTGGAGGATCAGGAGCGCGAGCACCTGCTGTTCGACTTCAACGACACCGCCGTGAATTACAACCTCGACCAGACCCTGCACGGTATGTTCGAAGCCCAGGTGGAGCGCACGCCCGATGCGCTGGCGGTGAAGGCGGGCACCCGGTGCCTGAGCTATCGCGAGCTGAATCAGCGCGCCAATCAGCTGGCCCATCACCTGCGCGAGCTGGGCGTACAGCCGGATTCGCGGGTGGCGATCTGCGTCGAACGCGGCCTGGAGATGGTCATCGGGCTGTTCGCGATTCTCAAGGCGGGCGGCGGTTATGTGCCGCTGGACCCGGCGTACCCGCTGGAACGTATCGCCTACATGCTCAAGGACAGCGCCCCGGCCGCCGTGCTGGTGCAGGGCAACACCCGTTCGCTGCTGGGTGAGGTAACGGTGCCCGTGGTGGACCTGGACCGGACCACCTGGCAGCACCAGCCGCTGACCAACCCGCAGGTCGAGGGGTTGACTGCGCAGCATCAGGCTTACGTGATCTACACCTCCGGCTCCACGGGCTTGCCCAAGGGCGTGATCAACGAGCATGGCGGGGTGGTCAACCGTTTGCTGTGGATGCAGGACGAGTACGGGCTCACCGCGCAGGACGCGGTGTTGCAGAAAACCCCGTTCAGCTTTGACGTGTCGGTATGGGAATTCTTCTGGCCGCTGTTCACCGGCGCCCGGTTGGTGATGGCGTGCCCTGGCGGGCATAAAGACCCGGCTTACCTGTGTGAGGTGATCGAGGCGGAGCAGATCACCACGCTGCACTTTGTGCCGTCGATGCTCGACGTGTTCCTGGCCCACGGTGATGTCAGCCAGAGTGCTGGGCTGGTGCGGGTGATGTGCAGCGGTGAAGCCTTGCCCGGCAGCCTGGTGCGCCGCTTTAAACAGCAGTTGCCCGGCATCGGTTTGTACAACCTCTACGGCCCGACTGAAGCGGCAGTGGACGTGACGGCGTGGGACTGCACCGGGCCCGTTACACCGGACAACACCCCCATCGGCAAACCGATTGCCAACACCCGCATGTACCTGCTGGACGGGCAGATGCAGCCGGTGCCATTGGGCGTGGTGGGCGAGTTGTTTATCGGCGGTGTGCAAGTGGCGCGGGGTTACCTGCACCGTCCCGAACTTACCGCCGAACGCTTCCTCCAGGACCCGTTCAGTGCCGGCCGGATGTACCGCACCGGCGACGTCGGGCGCTATTTGCCGGACGGCACTATCGAGTACCTGGGCCGCAATGATGACCAGGTAAAAATCCGTGGCTTGCGCATCGAACTGGGCGAGATCCAGGCGCGACTGCTGCAATACCCGCAACTCCACGAAGCTGCGGTGGTGGCCCGGGATTCACGCCTGGTGGCGTACTACACCGGTATGCAGGCCGACATCGACGCCCTGCGCAGCCATCTGCTGGAACACCTGCCGGACTACATGGTGCCGGCGACCTTCATGCACCTGGATGCCTTGCCGCTGAGCCCCAATGGCAAGCTCGACCGCAAGGCCCTGCCTGCGCCGGGCCTGGAGTCGGTGATCGTCCGGGAGTACGTGGCGCCGGTGGGCGAGACCGAAATTACCCTGGCCGGCCTGTGGGCGGACCTGCTCAAGGTGGAGCGGGTGGGCCGTCACGATAACTTCTTCGAACTCGGCGGCCACTCGCTGCTGGCCGCCAGCCTGATTGGCCGCATGCGCCGGGCCGGGCTGTCGGCGGATGTGAAGGTGTTGTTTGGTCAGCCTACGCTGGCGGCGTTGGCCGCTGCGGTGGGCGGTGGCCGTGAGGTGGCGGTGCCAGCCAATGGCATTGCGGCGGATTGCACGCGGATCACCCCGGACATGCTGACGCTGGTGACGCTTGAGCAACCCGCCATCGACCGCCTGGTGGCGAGCATTCCCGGCGGCGCGGCCAACGTACAGGACATCTACCCGCTCGCGCCGTTGCAGGCCGGGATCCTGTACCACCACCGCGCGGTGCAGCAGGGTGATGCGTACCTGTTGCAGGCGCAGTTCGCCTTTGCCAGCGTCGAGCGTCTTGAAGTGTTTGCCCAGGCGTTGCAGGCGGTGATCCAGCGCCAGGACATCTTGCGCTCGTCGATGCACTGGGACGGGCTGGAAGAACCGGTGCAAGTGGTGTGGCGCCAGGCGTCGTTGCAGGTCGAGGCGATTGACGCGGCGGGCGATGTGCTGGGGCATTTGCAGGAGCGCTTCGCTCAGCATCGGCTGGACCTGGCTCAGGCACCGTTGATGCGCCTGGTGTACGCCGAGGATCCGGCCAACCAACGGGTGGTCGCGTTGTTGCTGTTCCATCATGTGGTGATGGACCACGTCGCCCTGGAAGTGCTGCAGCACGAAATGCAAGCCTGCTTGCTGGGCCGGCGCGAGCAGCTGGGGGCGGCGGTGCCGTATCGCAACTATGTGGCGCAGACGCGACTGGGCATGCGTGAGGAAGAGCACGAAGCGTTCTTTCGCGAAATGCTCGGTGATATTGATGAGCCGACCTTGCCACTCAACGCCGCGGATGAACCGAAGCATGCACGCCTGAGCGTCGACTCGCTGTTGAGCCAGCGCCTGCGTACTTTGGTGCGTCATCTGGGGGTGAGTGCTGCGAGCCTGATGCACCTGGCCTGGGCTCAGGTGTTGGGCAAGGTTTCCGGGCGCGAGCAGGTGGTGTTCGGCACCGTGTTGCTGGGCCGGTTGCAAGGGGGTGAAGGGGCCGAACGCGCGCTGGGGGTGTTCATCAACACCCTGCCGCTGCGGGTCGATCTGGGTGAACGCAGCGTGCAATCAGCGCTGATTGCGACCCACGCGAGCCTGACCCAACTGCTCAGTCACGAGCACGCACCCTTGACCCTGGCCCAGCGTTGCAGCGCGCTGCCGGCCAATACGCCGCTGTTCAGCGTGCTGTTCAACTATCGCCACAGTGCACCGCACGCCGGCGGTGAGGCCGAGGCCTGGCAGGGCATGCAAGTGCTCAAGGCCGAGGAACGTACCAACTTTGCACTGTCGCTGAGTGTGGATGACCTGGGCGACGGGTTTGCCTTTGATGCGATGGGGCAGGGCGCGCCACGCCTCTGTGAGTACCTGCATGTCGCCCTGGAACAGCTGGTGCAGGCCCTGGAACAGAACGCCGGGGTTGCGATCCGCCAACTGTCGATTCTGCCGTCGTCGGAGCAGGAAAAGCTGCGGGTGGCATTCAACGCCACCCAACGTGAATGCCCTCACGAGCACACCGTTCAGCGCTTGTTCGAAGCCCAGGCCCAGGCGCGCCCGAACGCCATCGCCGTGGTGCATGGCGAGCACGCCTTGAGTTACGGCGCGCTGAACACCCGGGCCAATCAGTTGGCCCATCACCTGCGCACCCAGGGCGTGCAGCCCGGCGACCACGTGGCCCTGCTGCTGCCGCGCTCGGTTGACCTGCTGCTCAGCCAACTGGCGATCCTCAAGTGCGCAGCCGCCTATGTGCCGCTGGACATCAACGCCCCGGCCGAACGCCAGGCGTTTATGGTGCAGGACAGCGGCGCGGTCTGGCTGTTGACCCACAGCAGTGAGTCCATTGATTACCCGGCACGGCGTATCGACCTCGACACCCTGGCGCTGGACCCGCAACCGAGCCACAACCCCGACCTGTCACAGTCCTCTGAGCGCGTGGCGTACATCATGTACACCTCCGGTTCCACCGGCACCCCCAAAGGCGTGCTGGTGCCACACCGGGGCATCACGCGGCTGGTGATCAATAACGGCTACGCCGATTTCAACGCCCATGACCGTGTGGCGTTCGCCTCCAACCCGGCGTTCGACGCGAGCACCATGGACGTGTGGGGGCCCTTGCTCAACGGCGGCCAGGTGCGGGTGATCGAACATGCCACGCTGCTCGATCCAGGCGCTTTTGGTCGCGCGCTGAAGGCGGGCGGGGCGACGATCCTGTTCGTCACCACCGCGCTGTTCAACCAGTACGTGCAGCTGATTCCCGACGCCCTGGCCGGGCTGCGCATCCTCTTGTGTGGCGGCGAGCGGGCTGACCCGGCGGCGTTCCGCAGCTTGTTGGCCCAGGCGCCGGCGGTGCGTCTGGTGCACTGCTACGGGCCGACGGAAACCACCACCTACGCCACCACGTATGAAGTGCAGGCCCTCGCCGCCGATGCCGAAAGCGTGCCCATAGGCCGGCCGATTTCCAATACGCAAATCCATGTACTGGACGCGCACTTGCAGCCGGTACCGCTGGGTGTGGCCGGGGAAATCTGCATCGGTGGGCACGGCGTGGCCAAGGGATACCTGAACCGGCCTGAGCTGACGGCCGAAAAGTTTGTCGACGACCCGTTTGGCGAGGGTTTGCTGTACCGCACCGGTGACCTGGGGCGCTGGTCGGCGGACGGGCTGCTGGAGTGCATCGGGCGTAACGACGACCAGGTGAAAATCCGTGGTTTCCGCATCGAGTTGGGCGAAATCGAAGCACGCCTGGCGACCTGTGTGGGCATCAAGGAGGTGGTGGTGCTGGCGCGGGAGGATGAGCCGGGGGACAAGCGCCTGGTGGCGTATTACACCGGCGAGCCGCTGGCCAACGATGTGCTGCGCAGCCATCTGCTGCAGTACCTGCCGGACTACATGGTGCCGTCGGCCTATGTGCTGCTTGAAAAAATGCCCCTGACAGCCAACGGCAAAGTCGACCGCAAGGCCCTGCCGGTGCCGGCGCTGGAGGCGCTGGCCAGCCGCGTATTCGAAGCCCCGGCGAATGAACTGGAGCAGACCCTGGCCCGACTCTGGGCCGAGGTGTTGAGGCTGGAACAGGTCGGTCGGCATGACAGTTTCTTTGAGCTGGGCGGGCATTCGTTGCTGGCGATTCGGCTGGTCAACCTGATGGAAGAGGCGGGGCTGGCGGTGTCGCTGGCGGAGCTGTTCCAGCATGCCAGCGTGGCGTCGGTGGCCACGATGCTCGGCCAGCGCACGGTGTGGGCGCAGGACAGCGCGCTGATCACCGTGCGCGCCGGCGGCAGCCAGCCACCGTTGTTCCTGGTGCATGAGTTCAGCGGCATGGACGTGTACTTCCCGGCGCTGGGCCGGCATCTGCCGGGTGACTACCCGATCTATGGCCTGCCCGGCGCGCCCCTTGGCGAGGTGCAGTTGCAGACCATGGAAGGGTTGGCGGCGCGGCTGGTGGGGATCATTCGTTCGGTGCAACCCCATGGGCCCTATCGCCTGGCGGGTTGGTCGTTCGGCGGGGTGTTGGCCTATGAAGTGGCGATGCAACTGCAGGGGCTGGACGAGCCGGTGGCGTTCCTTGGGTTGATCGACAGCTATGTGCCGCGCATGACCGACCAGGGCAAAGCGCGCTGGGCCGGGCCGGATGCCCTCAAGCGGCATTTGCTGCTGCAGTGCACGGCGTATTGGAAGGCACAGGGAGGTGTGGATGAACTGGCGAGCCTTGAGCAACTGGACGCGGAAATTGGACGGCTGGACTTTGCGGGCTTGCTGCAACGTTGCCGCGATCGGCATCTGTTGTACGCGCAGATGGCGGCGGCAACGGACGCGGATCTATTGAGCTTTATCGAGCGGGAAGTCGGGCACGGGCATGCGTTGGCGCATTACAGCCTGTTCCCGATGCCACTGGCGGTGCACTTGTTCAGCGCTGCCGAGCGGCCGACGGAACTGTCGCGGCGCAGCCTGGATTTGGGATGGGATGAGGCGCTGGCCGTGGGCCAATTGCGCCGCATTGAAGTACCGGGGGATCACCAGAGCATGATGCAGGCGCCGCATATCCAGGCGCTGGGGCAAGCGTTGGGCGAGGCCCTGGCGTTGAGTGAGGCACCGGGTGTGGTGGTGCACCAGCCGTTGTTGCGGATCCAGGGCGGGCGCCCCGGGCAGGCACCGATCTTCTGCGTGCCGGGTGCGGGGGACAGCGTGACCGGGTTTGTGGGCTTGACCGAGGCGCTGGGCCGGGACTGGCCGGTCTTTGGTTTGCAGCCGCGCGGGCTGGACGGGGAGGCGGTGCCTCACAGCCAGGTCGAGGCGGCGGCGCGTTGTTATTTGCAGGCGCTGGAGCAGGAGTGCCCGCAGGGGCCGGTGCATTTGGTCGGGCATTCGTTTGGCGGTTGGGTGGTGTTTGAGATGGCCACGCGGTTGCAGGCCCAGGGGCGTGAGGTGGCATCGTTGACGTTGATCGACAGCGAGGCGCCCGGGGGGAATGGGGTGGTGGGCAGGCCCTATACCACGACGGCGGCGTTGCTGCGGTTGGTGGAGTCGATGCAGATCGCGTCGGGTAAGTCGCTGGGGATTGATGCGGTGGATTTTGCCGGGCGCGATGAAGTGGAGCAGCGGCGGTTGTTGCATGGGGGGATGGTTGGGGTTGGGCTGTTGCCGGCGCGGTCTTCGGTGGACGCAATGGATGGGCCGGCGCGGACGTATGCCTCGGCGTTGCGCACGGTTTATCGGCCTGTTCGGCGGTATGACGGGCCGGTGCGGCTGGTGTTGGCGGAGGATCCGACCCTGGATGCGGCGGGGAATCTGCGGGAGCAGGGGTTGATGGTTGAGGGGTGGCGCCAGTGCACCGGGTCGTTGGAAGTTTGGTATGGGCCCGGGAATCATTTTTCGCTGCTCAAGGCGCCGAATGTGTTGAGTTTGGCGGCTTGGTGGCGGGATGGGGTTTTTGTTGGGGAGCGGGTTTTGTGAGTGTACATATCCGTTTCTGCGGTAACGGCCACTTAGGGTTCCGCTCTTACAGCGGGTCACTTTGGAAAAGCCCCAAAGTAACCAAAGGGCTCTGCCCCGCCTGTCGGCGCCTCGCTGTGGCTCGGCGTTCCCTCACTCCGGCATTGCTCCGCGGGCCGCCGCGACGGCCCGTCCCTGGCCCGTCGCGGCTAAACCGGCGTCCTGCCGGTTTACCCGCTCCTCAATCCCTGCGTTCGGCCTCGGGCTTATTGGGGCAGTCAGAGCCAGATCAAAATCAAAAGCAAGAGCACAGCGGCCTACAGGCCGGCTTGAGTGGTAGGAGCAAAGGCAAGAGCGGCTTTTTTGTAGGAGCTGGCTTGCCGGCGATGCAGACACCTCAGTGCATCAGGCAGACCCATTTGATGCCATCGCTGGCAAGCCAGCTCCTACAGGTGACCGTGCCCGCTTTAGCTTTTGATTTTGCTCCACACCACTCAAGCCGGCCTGTAGGCCGCTGTGTTCTTGATCTGCTTTTGATCTTGATCTTAGGCGCCCCGTTAAACCACGCTGGCCGAACGCAGGTAGTACGGAGCGGGTAAACCGGCAGGACGCCGGTTTAGCCGCGACGGGGCAGGGACGCCCCGTCGCGGCGGCCCGCGGAGTAATGCCGGAGTGAGGGCACACCGAGCCTGAGCGAGGTGCCGAGTGGTGGGGCAAGAGCGTTTTGGTTACTTTTGCGCTTTTCAAAAGTGACCCGCTGTAAGAGCGGAACCCATATCAGCCGTTACCAAAAAAACGGATATGTACCCCGAGCCAAAAGCCGGACAACTTCAACACCTCTCATGGTCATTTATGGAAAAGTCAAAGTATCGAAAAGCAGGATTGGCCCTGGTGTTGACCGTCGCAGCGGGCCTGATCATCTACACCGTGCAGGCCCCCGCAGACGCGCCGCAATACCTGACCGCGACCGCCGAACGCAGTGACATCGAAAACGCGGTCCTGGCCACCGGCCTGCTGGAAGGCGTCAAACAGGTCGACGTCGGCGCCCAGGTCTCCGGCCAGCTCAAGTCCCTGAAGGTCAAGGTCGGCGACAAGGTCAAGAAGGGCCAATGGCTCGCCGAAATCGACCCGTTGATCCTGCAAAACACCCTGCGCAAAGCCGAGGTCGATGAAGAAAACCTCCAGGCCCAACGCCGCGCCACCGCCGCTCAACTCAAGGAAACCAAATCCGTCTACGAACGCTATCAGGGCCTGCAAGAGGACGAATCCGTCTCCCGCCAGGACTTCGAGACCGCCGAGTCCAACTATGAAGTGCAGCGCGCCAACCTGCTGTCCCTCGACGCCCAGATCAAAAGCGCCCATATCCAGATCGACACCGCCAAGATCAACCTGGCCTACACCCGCATCGTCGCGCCCATCGACGGCGATGTGGTGGGCATCGTCACCCAGGAAGGCCAGACCGTGATCGCCAGCCAACTGGCGCCGGTGCTGCTCAAGCTCGCCGACCTGGACACCATGACCGTCAAGGCCCAGGTCTCCGAGGCCGACGTGATCCACATCAGCCCCGGCCAACAGGTGTACTTCACCATCCTCGGCGAGGCCGACAAGCGCTACTACGCCAAACTGCGCGGCACCGAACCGGCCCCGCAAAACTTCCTCGAAACCCAGACCGCCGGCACGCCTAAGCAAAACACTGCCGTGTTCTATAACGCACTGTTCGACGTACCCAACCCCGACCACCGCCTGCGCATCGCCATGACCGCCCAGGTGCGCATCGTGCTCGACACCGCCAAGGCGGCGCTGACGGTGCCGGTGGCCGCACTCGGCCCGCGTAATGCCGACGGCAGTTTCCCGGTGCGGGTGGTGGACGCCAAGGGCAAGGCCAACACGCGGCAGGTGCAGACCGGCATCAACAACAACGTCAAGGTGCAGATCCTCGATGGCCTGGCCGAAGGCGACAAGGTGGTGATCGGCGACCCGTCGCCCGCCGTGGCGGGGGGCTGATTGATGACTCAGCCACTGTTGGAACTTAAAGGCATCGTCCGCAGTTTCATGGCCGGTGACCGCGAATTCATTGCCCTCAAGGGTATTGACCTGACCATCCATGCCGGGGAAATGGTCGCGATCACCGGGGCCTCGGGTTCGGGTAAATCCACCCTGATGAACATCCTCGGTGGCCTCGACTACGCCACGGCCGGCAGCTACAAGATCAATGGCATCGAAACCCGCACCCTGGGTGATGAGCAACTGGCGGAGCTGCGCCGCGACTACTTCGGTTTTATCTTTCAGCGTTACCACTTGCTGGCGCATCTGAGCGCGTTGCACAACGTTGAGATGCCGGCGATTTATGCCGGTACGCCGGAAACGGCCAGGCATAGCCGCGCGGGAGAATTGCTGGCGCGGTTGGGCTTGTCGGGGCATCTGACCCATCGCCCGAGCCAGCTGTCCGGCGGCCAGCAACAGCGGGTGAGTATCGCCCGGGCCTTGATGAACGGCGGGGAGGTGATCCTCGCCGACGAACCCACCGGCGCCCTCGATACCCACAGCGGCAAGGAAGTGATGCGCATCCTGGCCGAGCTGCACGCCGCCGGGCACACGGTGATCATCGTCACCCACGACCCGAAAGTGGCGGCCAATGCCCAGCGAATCATTGAGGTGCGCGATGGGGAGATTGTCAGTGACCGCGCCAATGACAGTGTCGGCCTGGACCTGCCCACCGAGACGCCCATCGAACCCAAGCGCAGCGGTGCGCGCAAGTTGGTGGCGAGCCTCGGGCTGTTCAAGGAGGCCTTCAACATGGCCTGGGTCGCGCTGATTTCCCATCGCATGCGCACCTTGTTGACCATGCTCGGTATTGTCATCGGCATCACGTCGGTGGTGTCGATCTCGGCCATCGGCGAAGGCGCCAAGCGCTACGTGCTCAAGGACATCCAGGCCATCGGTAGCAACACCATCGATATCTTTCCCGGCAAGAGTTTCGGTGACAGCCGTGCCTCGGCCATCGAGACGCTGTTGCCGTCGGATGTGGACGCGCTGAACCAGCTGTATTACGTCGACAGCGCCACGCCGGTGGTGGGGCGCAACCTGTTGCTGCGCTACGGCAACATCGACCTGGACGCCCAGGTCAACGGCGTCAGCGACCGCTATTTCCAGGTCAAGGGCCTGAAGCTCGAAGCCGGGATTACCTTCAGTGAAAGCGACGCCCGGCGCCAGGCCCAGGTGGTGGTGATTGACCACAACACGCGCCATCGGCTGTTCGGTCCCGGCGTGGATCCGCTGGGCCAGGTGATCCTGGTGGGCAGCCTGCCGTGCACGGTGATCGGGGTGACGGCGGACAACAAAAACATGTTCGCCGCCAGCAAGGCGCTGAACGTGTGGGTGCCTTATGAGACGGCAGCGGGGCGGCTGTTGGGCCAGCGCCATCTGGACAGCATCACCGTGCGCATCAAGGACGGCCAGCCCAGCAAGGTGGTGGAAGAGAACGTCACCAAGCTGATGTTGCAGCGACACGGCACCAAGGATTTCTTCACCAACAACCTCGACAGCATCATGCAGACGGTGCAGAAAACCAGCCGTTCCCTGGCGTTGCTGCTGTCGTTGATTGCGGTGATTTCATTGCTGGTGGGCGGCATCGGGGTGATGAACATCATGCTGGTGTCGGTGACCGAGCGCACCCGCGAGATCGGGATTCGCATGGCGGTGGGCGCACGGCAATCGGACATTCGCCAGCAGTTTCTGGTGGAAGCGGTGATGGTCTGCCTGATTGGCGGGATGATCGGCATCTCGCTGTCATTCGCCATTGGCTATCTGTTTTCGTTGTTTGTGAAAGAGTGGGAAATGGTGTTTTCCCTGGGCTCGGTGGTCACCGCGTTTGCGTGCTCGACGTTGATCGGGATTGTGTTCGGATTTGTGCCGGCGAGGAATGCGGCGCGGCTGGATCCAATCGAGGCCCTGGCGCGGGATTAAGCTGAATAGAGGATCAAAATGTGGGAGCGAGCAAGCCCGCTCCCACATTTGTTCCTCGGTGTTCTAGAGAGCTGTGTTTTCTTCTGCGGAATACATCCACCGCATCAACGAATGCCGGCCGCTGATGCCCATCTTGATCGCCGCCCGCTTGAGGTAGCTCTCGATGGTGTTGACCTTCAATGCCAGTTGCTCCGCCAGTTCCGGTGCGGTACGCCCGGCCAGCAACCCTACGCATACCTCAAGCTCGCGGCTGGAAAGGGCCAGGCCCGATTGCGCAAGGCGTTCTTCAAAGCGCCGGCGCAAGGTGTCGATGCCTTGTTGCTGCGGTGCTTCGCTGTCCGGGCCAGTGGGTTGCAGGGCACTGATGTGCTTTTCAACCATGGGCAGCAGCAGGGAGGAGAAGTCTTGCAGGATGATCCGTTCCTGCTGGGAAAAACTCTGTGACGGGTTGGCGCGATACACCGACAGCACGTAGCTGACGTCATCCTTGCGCCGGGTCAGGTGCAGTTGTGCGGCGGCCTGGGCCTCGTCCAGTTCGAGCACCGGGTCGGTGTACACCGGGCTGATGCCCTGTACACGGGCACTGCCGGCCTTGCGCGGAGCGTGTGCCTTTGAACTCACGGGCATCTGGGTGATGTGCGTGGCGTCGACCGCCAGCTGGGTGAGGATCAGGTCGTGCAGCATGCGCGGGAAATGCCGGCTGCCGGTGCTGGCGATGACTTTGCCAATGTGAGGGAACAGGTGTGAGTTCATCATTTCATCCATGAGTTTCAAGGAGGGCGGCGTACAGGGCAGTGATATCCATGACTGCCGCCTCGTATGCTAGTACAGGCTGTCGCAAACGGGCCAATGAATGGATCAAATTTTTTGCGGTGCAGGGCGCAACGGGAAAAGCCCGACCTTTTCAGGCCGGGCTATTGATAAACGTCGCGCCTGCTGGTGAATTTACTTCAAGCGTGATGAACGTTTTGTTGCACCGCCCGGGATTTGGGCTTCACGGCGCAGGCGTTCAGTGCCTGGGCAACGTCGGCCAGCAAGTCAGCGACATCTTCCAGGCCGGCGGAAAGCCGCACCAGCCCTTCGGAAATCCCGTGGTGGGCGCGTTGTTCCGGGGTATAGGTGGAGTGGGTCATGCTGGCCGGGTGCTGGGCCAGTGACTCGGCGTCCCCGAGGCTTACCGCCCGGGTAAACAGCTTCAGGGCGTTCATGAAGCGTCGACCCATGTCGATGCCGCCCTTGAGTTCAAACGCGATCATGCCGCCGGACTGCTTCATCTGCCGCGCGGCCAATTCGTACTGCGGGAAGGAACGCAGGCCGGGGTAGGTCACCCATTCCACCAGGGGATGGGCCTGCAAGGCTTCGGCGATGGCCAGGGCATTGCTGCAATGGCGGTCCATGCGCAGGGCCAGGGTCTTGAGGCCGCGCATCAGCAGGGCGGCGTCCTGGGGCGACATCACCGCGCCGGTCAGGTCCTTGAGCCCTTGCAGGCGAATGCGCTGGGCCAGGGCCTGGCTGCTGACCGCGATCCCGGCGGTGATGTCGCCATGGCCGCTGAGGTATTTGGTGGCCGAGTGCACCACCACGTCGGCGCCCATTTCCAGCGGGCGCTGCAGGTAGGGCGTGCAGTAGGTGTTGTCCACCACCACGGTGATGCCGGGTTGCTGGTGGGCGATCTCGGCGACGGCGGCGATGTCCACCAGTTGCAGGTTGGGGTTGGCCGGGGTTTCGAAGTAAATCATCCGGGTGGCCGGGTTGATGGCCTCACGCAGGGCGTTCGGGTCGGTGAGGTCGACGTGGCGCACCTTGATGCCGAATTCGCCGATGCCGTGGTGCAGCAGGGCGAAGGTGCAGCCGTAAAGCGTCTGGCTGACGATGATCTCGTCACCGGGGCGCAGCAGGGTCCAGAACGTCGCGGCAATCGCGCCCATGCCGGAGCTGAAGGCTACGGCCGCTTCGCCGTTTTCCAGGGTGGCCATGCGCGCTTCCAGCAGGGCCAGGGTGGGGTTGGAGATGCGGGTGTAGAAGTGCCCGCTCTCTTCACCGGCAAAGCAGGCGGCGCCGTATTCGGCAGTGGGGAAGGCGAAGGTTGCCGACAGGTAAATCGGCGGCACGAGGGCGCCGTGGTGGTCCTGGGGGTCGTAGCCGTGGTGGATGGCACGTGTGGAAAAGCCGAACGTATTGTGTTTATTTTTCATGGTCGGACGCTCCTTATTTCCTACAATGCTATGCTTATAACTGCGGCCGAACGTTCCATAGTTTGCCGGGAAAACCCGGTAGATTGGGATGAAAAACAATAAAAATGACGTTTTGAGGCAAGATATGCCTGTTCATCTGGATCGGACTGACAAGGCGCTTTTAAACGCTTTGCAGGGCAATGCGCGGTTGACCGTGGCGGAGTTGGCGGAGCGGGTGTCGCTGACCACTTCGCCGTGTTGGCGGCGGGTGAAGAACCTTGAAGACAGCGGGGTGATCGGCGGTTATCAGGCGATCCTGTCGCCCAAGGCGCTGGGGTATGGGGTGACGGCGTTTGTCAGCATCATGATGGACACGCACACCCGCGAGGTTGCCCGGGCGTTTGAGCAGCGGTTGCTGGAGATTCCCGAGGTTGTGGCGTGCCATAACGTTTCCGGGCGGTATGATTTTTTGCTGGAAGTGGTGGCGAAGGATCTGGAGTCGTTTGGGGAGTTTGCGCGGGAGGTGTTGCAGAGCTTGCCGTGTGTTAAGGAGATTTATTCGAGTTTTTCTTATAAGTCGGTGAGGCCGTTGCGGGTGATTCCTTTACCGGAGTGAGGGTGTACATATCCATTTCTGCGGTAACGGCTGATATGGGTTCCGCTCTTACAGCGGGTCACTTTGGAAAAGCCCCAAAGTAACCAAAGGGCTCTGCCCCGCCTGTCGGCACCTCGCCTAGGCTCGGTGTTCCCTCACTCCGGCGATGCTCCGCGGGCCGCCGCGATGGGCCATCCTTGGCCCAGCGCGGCTAAACCGGCGTCCTGCCGGTTTACCCGCTCCGCACCCCCTGCGTTCGGCCTCGGGCTTATTGGGGCAGTCAGAGCCAGATCAAGATCAAAAGCAAGAGCACAGCGGCCTACAGGCCGGCTTGAGTGGTAGAAGCCAGAGCAAAAGCCAAAGCGAAAGCCAAAGCTGAAACTGATGCACCTCTGCTTTTCTGTGGGAGCTGGCTTGCCTGCGATGCAGACACCTCGGTTTTTCAGGTACACCGAGGCGATGCCATCGCAGGCAAGCCAGCTCCCACATTTGACCGTGCCCGCTGTAGATGTTGATCTTGATGTTGCCTTTGCTTCACACCACTCAAGCCGGCCTGTAGGCCGCTGTGCTGTTGATCTGCTTTTGATCTTGATCTTAGGCGCCCCGTTAAACCACGCTGGCCGAACGCAGGTAGTACGGAGCGGGTAAACCGGCAGGACGCCGGTTTAGCCGCGACGGGGCAGGGACGCCCCGTCGCGGCGGCCCGCGGAGTAATGCCGGAGTGAGGGCACACCGAGCATTAGCGAGGTGCCGAGTGGTGGGGCAAGAGCCTTTTGGTTACTTTTGGGCTCCTTTCAAAAGTGACCCGCTGTAAGAGCGGAACCCATATCAGCCATCACCCAAAAAACGGATATACCCCCCAACCCCAAAGACGCATACGTCATCCAACGTATTCCCCGCCCAACCCCATCCCGCGAGACTGCTCCCGACAGCCAACCCACCCTCCGGGAGCACCTCGATGACCGACACCCTGATCAAAGTCGACCTCAACCAACCCGTCACCGAAAACGAGCAAATCCACAACCGTTGGCACCCGGACATCCCGATGGCCTGCTGGGTCAAACCCGGCGATGACTTCATCCTCGAAACCTACGACTGGACCGCCGGCGCCATCAAGAACAACGACGACGCCAGCGACGTGCGCGACGTCGACCTGTCCACCGTGCATTACCTGTCCGGCCCGGTGGGCGTACACGGCGCCGAACCCGGCGACCTGCTGGTGGTCGACCTGCTCGACATCGGCGCCAAGGCCGACTCCCAGTGGGGTTTCAATGGTTTCTTCTCGCGCCAGAACGGCGGCGGCTTCCTTACCGACCACTTCCCCAGCGCACAAAAAGCCATCTGGGATTTCAAGGGCATGTTCACCAGTTCCCGGCACATCCCGGGCGTGAACTTCGCCGGCCTGATCCACCCCGGCCTGATCGGCTGCCTGCCCGACCCGGTGATGCTCGCCGACTGGAACCGCCGCGAGCAGGAACTGATCGACACCAACCCGACCCGCGTACCGCCCCTGGCCAACGCGCCGCTGGCTGCCACTGCACACATGGGCAAGCTCAAGGGCTCGGCCCGTGACGATGCCGCCGCCACCGGCGCCCGCACCGTGCCGCCCCGTGAGCATGGCGGCAACTGCGATATCAAGGATTTGTCCCGCGGTTCGAAGATCTATTTTCCGGTGTACGTCAACGGCGCCGGCCTGTCGGTGGGTGACTTGCACTTCAGCCAGGGCGACGGCGAAATCACTTTCTGCGGCGCTATCGAAATGGCCGGCTGGGTGCACATGAAAGTCGAGCTGATCAAGGGCGGCATGGCCAAGTACGGGATCAAGAACCCGGTGTTCAAGCCAAGCCCGATCACTCCCAACTACAAGAATTACCTGATCTTCGAAGGCATCTCCGTCGACGAACAGGGCCAGCAGCACTACCTGGACGTCAACGTCGCCTACCGCCAGGCCTGTCTCAATGCGATCAACTACCTGACCAAGTTCGGCTACTCGCCAGCCCAGGGGTATGCGTTGCTTGGCTCGGCACCGGTGCAGGGACATATCAGCGGCGTGGTGGACATTCCCAACGCCTGCGCGACGTTGTGGTTGCCGACCGAGATCTTCGAGTTCGACATCAACCCCAACGCCAGCGGTCCGACCAAATTCCTCGACGGCAGTATCGACCTGCCCATCGCACCGGACCTGTAGCCATGCCGACCTACGAATACGCCTGTGAGTCCTGCGGCACCTTCACGATGCTGCGGCCCATGGCCCAGCGTCACGAACCCAGCCAGTGCCCGTATTGCGACAGCCCGGGCGGGCAGTTGCTGCTGTCGGCGCCGGCGCTGACCACGCTGTCGGCCAACCAGCGCAAGGCCATTGCCGGTAACGAGCGCAGCGCCCATGCGCCACAAACCGTCGGCGAATATCAGGAGGCGCGCAAGCACCCGGCAGGTTGCAGTTGCTGTGGCACCAGCAAACCGGTGGTGCCGAGCAAGGCCAACCCGCTGGGGCTCAAGACCAAGACCGGGCCGCGGCCCTGGATGATCAGTCACTGACCGAGGAGATTTGCAATGCGCCATGGCGACATTTCCAGCAGCCCGGACACGGTCGGCGTTGCTGTCGTGAACTACAAGATGCCGCGCCTGCACAGCAAGGCCGAGGTCATCGATAACGCGAAGAAGATTGCCGACATCATTGTCGGCATGAAGCAGGGTTTGCCCGGCATGGACCTGGTGGTGTTCCCCGAATACAGCACCATGGGCATCATGTACGACCACGACGAGATGATGGCCACCGCCGCGAGCATTCCCGGCGAGGAGACGGCGATTTTCTCGGCGGCCTGTCGCCAGGCCAACACCTGGGGCGTGTTTTCCCTGACCGGTGAGCGCCACGAAGAACACCCGCACAAGGCACCGTACAACACGCTGGTGCTGATCAATAACCTGGGGGAGATCGTCCAGCGTTATCGCAAGTGCATTCCGTGGTGCCCGATCGAGGGTTGGTACCCGGGCGACCGCACCTACGTGTGCGACGGGCCCAAGGGCATGAAGATCAGCCTGATCATCTGCGACGACGGCAATTACCCGGAGATCTGGCGTGACTGCGCAATGAAAGGCGCCGAGCTGATCGTGCGTTGCCAGGGCTATATGTACCCGGCCAAGGAGCAGCAGGTGCAGATGTCCAAGAGCATGGCCTGGGCGAACAACTGCTATGTGGCGGTGGCGAATGCGGCGGGGTTCGACGGGGTGTATTCGTACTTCGGGCACTCGGCGATTATTGGTTTCGATGGCCGTACCCTGGGGGAGTGCGGCGAGGAAGAAATGGGCATTCAGTACGCCCAGCTCTCGGTCTCGCAGATTCGCGATGCGCGGGCCAACGACCAGTCGCAGAACCACCTGTTCAAGCTGCTGCACCGTGGCTACACCGGCATGCACGCCTCGGGCGACGGGGACAAGGGCGTGGCGGAGTGTCCGTTCGAGTTCTACCGCACCTGGGTGCTGGACGCGCAAAAGGCCCGGGAGAATGTCGAGGCCTTCACCCGCAGTACGGTCGGTGTCGCCGAATGCCCGGTGGGGCAACTGCCCCATGGCGGTCAAGAAAAAACGGCGGGTTAAGGCATGCGGTTTACCTTTGAACCGGCCCAGGTCATGGCCTTGCTGCGCAGCCGGATTGTCGGCCAGGACGCGGCCCTGGCCCAGGTGGAAGGCTTGCTCAAGGTGGTCAAGGCCGACATCGGCGAGCGGGAGCGGCCATTGAGCGTCAACCTGTTCATGGGGCCGACCGGGGTCGGCAAGACGGAAATTGTCCGGCTGCTGGCCCAGGCATTGCACGGGCGGGCCGACGGGTTCTGCCGTATCGACATGCACACCCTGGCCCAGGAGCATTACGCCGCCGCCCTGACCGGCGCACCGCCGGGTTATGTCGGCAGCAAGGAGGGCATCAGCCTGTTCAACAGTGAACTGATTCAGGGCAGCTACAGCCGCCCGGGTATCGTGCTGTTCGACGAACTGGAAAAGGCCAGCCAGGAAGTGGTGCGCAGCCTGCTGGGCATTCTTGAAAACGGCCAGCTGACATTGGCGGGCGGCGCTCGCACCCTGGACTTTCGCAACAGCCTGATCTTCATGACCAGTAATATCGGCGCCCAGCAGGCGCGTCGGCATCGGCAGCGTTTTGCTCCGCTGCGCTGGTGGGGCCGTGGTGAAGCGGGGGTGCTGGAGGACGCCTTGCACCGCCATTTCGAGCCGGAATTTCTCAACCGCATCGACCGCATCCTGATGTTCGAGCCCATCGACCATCAATGGCTTGAAGCGCTGCTTGAGGTGGAACTCGGCAAACTCAATCAACGCTTGGCGGCGCAGCAACGCTCGCTGGTGCTGGATGACTCGGCGCGGGCCTGGCTGTGCCGCGACCATGACGCGCGCTTTGGTGCGCGCGCCCTGGGCCGTCGGCTGCGGGTCGAGCTGGAACCGGCGATTGCCGAATGCGTTTTGCGCGAACCAAGTGTGGGGCCCATGGGGGCGACGGTCGGCAGCGATCGTTTGGTGGTTTCGCAACAGGCGACTTGCATCCCCTGAATTTCAGGCTAATATAACCCGGGTAAAACAATATACTCCGGGTAAAAGTCATGAGCGCATCACACTGCACTGCCTTCCTTGGCCACCAACGCGTGGCCGCCGGCTCTTATGCCGACGTCGCCAAAAACCTGAAAAGCCTCGATCTGTCGGCGGGCAGTTTGCTGGTGTTCGATGACGCCAGCGGTGCCCAGGTCGACTATCCCTGGCCGGCCGGCTACGCCCCCCAACAGCCGGCGGTCGCGGTGACCGAGCCCGAAGTGCCAGCGTCACCTTCCGTAGGCCGACCAAAGCTTGGGGTGGTCGCGCGTGAAGTGACCCTGTTGCCCCGGCATTGGGAGTGGCTGGGGCAACAACGCGGCGGCGCCTCGGCGGCCTTGCGCCGGCTGGTGGATGAAGCACGCAATGCCCATGCCGAGCACGATCAGCGACGTCAGGCGAAGGAATCCAGCTATCGTTTCATGAGCGCCATCGGCGGCGACCTGCCGGGGTTTGAAGAAGCCTCGCGGGCCCTGTTTGCCCAGGACGGCGCTGACTTTTCCAACAAGATTGCGCACTGGCCGGTGGATGTGCAGCTGTACCTGGCCTGGTTATCACGCAACGCTTTCCCTGCCTAATTGCATCGAGATCCGAACCTTCATGGAAGTCACCCAGCAACGACCGTTGTGGCAGATCTACCTGATCTTTCTGGCACCCATGGTGCTGTCCAATTTCCTCCAGAGCTTTTCCGGCACGCTTAACGGCATCTATGTCGGGCAGATGCTCGGCACCCAGGCGTTGGCGGCGGTGTCGGGGATGTTCCCTATCGTGTTTTTCTTTATCGCCCTGGTGATTGGCCTGGGGGCCGGTGCTTCGGTGCTGATCGGCCAGGCCTGGGGCGCCCAGGAAACCTCGATGGTCAAGTCGATCACCGGCGCCACCCTGACCCTTGGCGCCCTGATCGGGGTGATCGCAGCGGTGCTGGGCAGCGTGTTCGCCCGCCCGGCCATGCTCGCGCTGGGTACGCCGGTGGACGTGCTGGACGACGCGGTGGGTTATGCGCAGATGATGATGTTGATCATGCCGCTGCTGCTGGTGTTCATCCTGTTCACCCAACTGCTGCGGGGCGTCAGCGACACGGTGTCGCCGTTGCTGGCGCTGGTGGTGTCGACCACCGTGGGCCTGGTGCTGACCCCGGCGTTGATCAAGGGCTGGCTGGGTTTGCCGCCGATGGGTATCCAGAGCGCGGTGCTGGCAGGGCTGGTGGGCAACGCCCTGGCGATGACCTTTCTGGTACTGCGCCTGCGCCATAAAAACCACGTGATGGCGCCGGACCGCGAGTTGATGGCGGCGCTGCGGCTGGACCGGGTGATCCTCGGCAAGGTCCTGCGTATCGGCCTGCCCACCGGCTTGCAGATGGTGGTGTTGTCGCTGTCGGAGCTGGTGATTCTGGCGCTGGTCAACAGCCATGGTTCCCAGGCGACAGCGGCGTATGGGGCGGTGACGCAGATCGTCAACTATGTGCAGTTTCCGGCGCTGTCGATCGCCATCACCGCCTCGATTCTTGGGGCGCAGGCGATCGGGGCCGGGCGACTGGAGCGGATCGGGCCGATCCTGCGCACCGGGATCCTGATTAACCTGTGCCTGACCGGCGGCTTGATTGTGCTGGGGTATGGGTTATCACACTGGCTGCTGGGGTTGTTCATTACCGACGTGGACGCGCGGGTGAAGGCTGAACACCTGCTGCACATCATGCTCTGGAGCATCCTGGTGTTTGGCTTCCAGGCGGTGGTGGGCGGGATCATGCGGGCCAGCGGGGTGGTGCTGGTGCCGGTGGGGATTTCGATCTTTTGTGTGTTGGGGGTGGAGTTGCCGGTGGCGTACCTGCTCAATGCGCGGTTTGGGCTGGAAGGGGTGTGGATGGCCTTTCCAGTGACGTACCTGGCGATGTTGGCGTTGCAGACGGCGTATTACCGGTTGGTATGGCGGCACAAGCAAATCAAGCGACTGGTGTGAGGGGCGGCTTTCTTACAAGATGATGAACAGTGTCCCTCAGGGGGAACGTTGATTTGGAACTCTTTTTTGGCTGATTACCACAGAACAGTGGTCCAAGTACTGACGTATGAAGGCGACTTGTCAGGGCGCTGATCTACGTTGGTCTTGGAGGGAAGCAGACGACCCAACCCATTAGAGAGTAAATATTCATGTCATCAGTGAACATGCCGCAGACGCAAGCACCTGGTTCGAATCAATTCGGTCAGGGCACTAACTCTTCACAGGGCTCCAACCCCTATGTCAATGCAAACAAGCGAGACATAGGCGGGGTATTCAATGCCAACATTGACCTGTTCCGGGACCCCGATACCGGGAACGTCACGCAAGAACAACTTCGTGAAATTGCCAATCGCCCAATGACCGGCAGGGTGGCCGAGGACAATATGACGATGTTGGCCAACGAAGTTCTGCGACGCCCTGAATTGAACAGTAAGTTGGTGCCGAAGTCTGAGTGGGAACCGCCCAAGGCCGATGAAAAAAATAAGGACTTGCCAGTTGGGGGGAAGGGCGACGGCCTGCAGCGCCAAAGGGTAGAGAACTCTGACAAGGGCACGGGGCAGGCAAATCCGTTTGCCGGCAACAGTGACGCGCAACTTGCCGATTACGCGCTCGCCGCCTTCAGTTCACTGGCAGACAAAGACGGGGCCATCACCCATGATTCCCTTACCTCCGTCGCTTCCGGAGAGCGCTCGGATGGTAAGCCAGCGTCCAAGGCAGAGATAAACCTGGCCAACGCGCTATTGGAAAAAGGCACCTTCTTTAACCAACTCGACAAGGGCGATGGGACACTTGATGGTCGTATCACCAGAGACGCTCTAGATAAGGTTTCCAATCCACACGACTACATGAGTGAGTTACAACTTGTTGAAAACTTCGACAACTTATTCTCTACGTTTCTGAGGCCGGATGAGAGATTTGTAAGTACGGATGACATCAGGGAGGCCGCTGGGGAACGGCCGACAACGAGGGTATTTAGCGATGAAGCAAAAGCACTGGCCAAAGCGCTTCTTAAACACCCTGATTTGATACGTCGCATGGACTCAGCGGCTACGGATGACGGAAAAGTGGACGGCCTGATCGGCACGAGCGATCTCACGAACTTGAAATCCAGTTTGTCTAAACCATCTGAATGACGACAGGGCACGTCAAGGTTGCCGTCAGGCGGCCTTGGCTTCGTCAGGCGGGCCTGATTCGTCGCATTAGCCGCCCTGTGTGCGCACTCCGCTGAAATACCGACTGGGCACCTCGCCCAATACACGCTTGAACACCGTCGCAAAGGCACTCGGGCTGCTATACCCCAAGTCCAGCGCCACCCTCGTCACCGGTTCGCCGTTACCCAGACGCACAATCGCCGCCAGCAGGCAGGCTTGCTGGCGCCATTGCAGGTAGCTGATGCCCGTGGCCTGGCGGAACTGCCGGGTAAAGGTCCGGCGGCTCATGCCGGCGTCGAGGGCCATGGCATCAATGCTGACTTCCAGTGAGGGCTCGGCCAGAAACGTCTCACAAGCCTTTGCCAATCGCGGCTCGGCGGGCAACGGCGCGCAGAGTGGCAACACCGGCATCTGCGCGATTTCGTGCAGCAGCAAACCCATCAGGTAACTGTCGCGCCCCCCCGCCGCATAACGCGCAGGCACCTCAACGGCCTTCTCCAGCAACTGCCCAAGCAACGGTGATACGTCCAGCACCTGACACGCCTGGGGCAGTGCCAGCCGCCGCGCCGCCTGCGGGCGAATGTAGGTGTTGAGCATCGTCACTGGCCCGCGCATCAGCATGGCGTGTGACACATGGGGCGGTACCCAGATGGCCCGGTGCGGCGGCACGACCCAGTTGCCGGTGGCGGTGTAGACGGTGATGACACCCCGGCTGGCATAGGCAAACTGCCCGCGCGGGTGGGCGTGGGCGGGGAACAGTTCGCCGTCGGCATAGTCGATCGCGGTCACGACCACGTCGCGGGGGGTGTTTTCGTAGGGATGAATATCGGGCATGGCCTGATTCTAGCCTTTGTTGACCCACAATCGCAGGCGGGCCATGACAGTTTGCGAAAAAATTGCCCGAACGCATGGCCCCTCGCCGTGCCACCGAGCAAACGGACCCCGTCACCATGAAGCACAAACACCTGTTACTGGCCGTCCTGGTGACGGCTGTGTGGGGGCTCAACTTCCCCATCACCAAGCTGGGTCTGGCCGAGATCAACCCGCTGTTGCTGACGGCCCTGCGTTTCACCCTGGCGGCGTTGCCCTGGGTGTTCCTGGTGAAACGACCCCAGGTTGCGCTGAAGTGGCTGGCCGCCTACGGCTTGATATTCGGGGTGGCGATGTGGGCCCTGATCAACCTCGGGATCGCCATGGGCGTGCCGCCCGGCAGTGCATCGCTGCTGATTCAGTTCAGCGCATTTTTCACGATGGGCTGGGGTGTGCTGCTGTTCCGCGAAAGCCTTTCCCTGCCGCAATTGATCAGCGTGCTGCTGGCGGCCATGGGCTTGCTGGGCATGCTGGTGGGCGTACAAGGGTCGGCCACGATGCTGGGGTTTGCCTTGGTGCTGTTCAGCGCGCTGGCCTGGAGCATCGGCAATATCATCATCAAGGTTTCCGGTGTGCGCGAGATCTTTGCCTTCGTGGTTTGGGCGAGCCTGTTTGCACCGCTGCCGCTGGTGCTGTTGACGGTGTGGCTGGACGGCCCGCAAGCCTTTATCGCGTTGCCGGCCCAGTTGAACGGTGTGGCGGTGTTCTCGCTGGCGTTCCAGGTGTATGGCGCGACGCACTTCTGTTACTGGGGCTGGAACTTGCTGCTGCGCGAGTACCCGGTGTCCCGGGTGGCGCCTCTGTCGCTGCTGATCCCGGTGTTCGGCATCGTCAGCTCGATGCTGATTCTGGGCGAGCGCCCCGGGGTTTCGCAGTGGCAGGCCATGGGCCTGATTCTGCTGGCCTTGTTCGTGGGCCTGAGAAAGGGGCGCCCGTTGTGGGTCAGGCAGGGCGGTCACGCTTGAGCAGGCCATACAGTGCGCTGTCCGAGACCTCATCGCCCACCACCCAGCGCTCGCGCAATAGGCCTTCGCGAACAAACCCCAGGCGCTCAAGCAGTTTTGCCGAGCCCAGGTTGCGCGGGTCGATGTCGGCTTCCAGGCGACGCAGCCCGGCAGTATTGAAGCCGTGGTCGATCACGGCGTGGGCGGCTTCGCTCATGTAGCCCTGGCCCCAGTGCTGGCGGTTCAGGGTGAAGCCGATTTCGGCGCGGCGGCATTGCTCGTCGACATTGAACAGGTCGCAGCTGCCGATCACCTCGCCGGTGGCCAGCAACTCCACCATGCACACCAGGTCTTCACCGGCAACCGACGCTTCCATCAGTTGGCCGAAGCGTTCGACGGCCTGCTCGGTACGGGTCATGGTGGGGAAGGAGAAGTAGCGCATGGCCTCGGGGTCGGACCAGATCGCGAACAGCGCGCGCCAATCATCCTGATGGGGAGGGCGCAGGCCCAGGCGCTCGGTGGTGAGGAGAACAGGGGCGAAAAAAGGCAGGGTCATAAGGTGCTCGTCCGTGAAAGTCACGGGCGCAATCCTGCCGGGATTGCGGGGGTTGTACAAGGGTCAGGAGGAGGCCGGGTCGTCCAGCGCCTGGGCCGGCAATGCGCCGGTGGTCTTGATGGTTTTGGTGACGATGTAGGTGAAGTAGCGCTCGATGGCCAGGTCTTCCATCAGTAGCTGGTCGATGAAGCGTTGGTACTGATCGATGTCGGCAGCGCGGATCATCGCGATGTAGTCCACGCCGCCGCCGGTGGCGTAGCAGAACTCCACTTCGGGGGCGTCGCTCATGCGTTGTTCGAAGCGGCGCATGTCCTGGGCGGTGTGCCGGGCGAGGGTGATTTCCACCAGCAGTTGCTGGCTCTTGAACACCTGGTTCCAGTCGATCACGGCGCGATAGCTTTTGACCAGGCCGGCGCTTTCCAGCTTGCGCACGCGCTCCCAGGCGGGCGTTACCGAGAGGTTGATGGCCTCGGCCAGGCTTGATTTGGTGATGCGCCCGTCCTCGGAGAGGATGCGCAGGATTTTCAGGTCGTAGCGGTCAAGCTTGTGCATTGCGAACAGACTCTGAAGCGGGCGGGTAAATATCAGGCCACTAAAGGGTGGGAGCTGTCGAGCTTTAGCGAGGCTGCGATGGCGTCGGGACGGCAAACATTGATGTTGCCTGACCCACCGCTATCGCAGCCTCGCTAAAGCTCGACAGCTCCCACAGGCTACCTCATCAGCCCAACACTTCGCCGGCCACCTGGTCGATCGCGCCCTTGGTGATGTCGACGATCAGGTCGGCCTCGGCCTTGGTCAGGATCAGCGGTGGTGCAAAGCCGAGGATGTCGCCATGGGGCATGGCCCGGGCGATCATGCCGCGTTCAAGGCAGGCGGCCGATACCCTGGGGCCCACTTTCAAGGCCGCATCGAACGGCGTGCGCTGCTCCCGGTCGGCCATGAACTCCACGGCGGCGAGCATGCCGTCACCGCGCACTTCGCCCACCAGCGGGTGGCCTTCGAGGGTTTCGCGCAGGCGACGGTTCAGGTAGCCGCCGACTTCATCCGCATTGGCGGTGAGGTTTTCCCGCTCCAGGATATCCAGGTTGGCCAATGCCGCGGCCGCGCAGATCGGGTGCCCGGAGTAGGTCCAGCCGTGGCCCATGGCGCCTTCATGAGTGGAGGCCTTTTCAATCACGTCCCACACCTTCTCACCGATGATCACCGCCGACAGCGGCGCATAGGCGCTGGTCAGGCCCTTGGCGGTAGTAATCAGGTCCGGGCGCATGCCGTAGCGCTGGCTGCCCATTTTCGAGCCCAGGCGGCCGAAGGCGCAGACCACTTCGTCGGCGATCAACAGCACGTCGTACTTGTTCAACACCGCCTGAATCGCTGCCCAGTAACCGGCCGGCGGCACCACGATGCCGCCGGTGCCCATCACCGGTTCGCCAATGAAGGCAGCGACGGTGTCGGGGCCTTCGGCGAGGATCATTTTTTCCAGCTCATCGGCGCAGTAACGCACGAACGCGGCCTCGTCCATACCCGCCGGCGCCTTGCGGTACCAGTGGGGGCAAACGGTGTGCTGGATGCCTTGTTCCGGCAGGTCGAAATGCTGGTGGAACGCCGCGAGACCCGTGAGGCTGCCGGTCATGATGCCCGAGCCGTGATAACCGCGATCACGGGAGATGATTTTCTTCTTCTGCGGGCGGCCCAGCACGTTGTTGTAGTAACGCACCAGCTTGATCTGGGTTTCGTTGGCGTCGGAGCCGGACAGGCCGTAGTAGACCTTTTTCATGCCCTCGGGCGCCCAGTCCATGATGCGGCTCGACAGCTCGATGATCGCCTCGGTCGAGTGGCCGACGTAGGTGTGGTAGTAGGCCAGTTCCTTGGCTTGCTTGTAGATGGCGTCGGCGACTTCGGTGCGGCCATAGCCGATGTTCACGCAGTACAGGCCGGCGAATGCATCGATGAATTCACGGCCCTCGTGGTCGCGGATGCGGATGCCCGAGGCGCTCTGGATGATGCGGCCCTTGAGTGCGCCGCTGGCGTGATCATGGGCGTGGGTGGACGGGTGCATGAAGTGCGCGCGGTCTTGTTCGAACAGGCTTTCGAGTGCTTGGCTCATGGTTGCTCTCCTTGGAATTGGCCTTGGTGGTGCAGGCAAAAGTATTTGGTTTCGACAAAGGCTTCGAAGCCCTCGGCGCCGCCTTCACGGCCCAGGCCCGAGGCTTTCATGCCGCCGAAGGGAATCGGATGACCGGTGAATTTCACCCCGTTGACCGCGATCATGGCGTGGTCGAGGCGGCGGATCAGCGGGTAGATCAGGTCCAGGCGGTTGGAACAAATGTAGGCGGCCAGGCCGTATTCGGTGTCGTTGGCCATCTCGATGGCGTGTTCAATCGAGTCGAACGGCATCACCCCGGCAATCGGCGCGAAGTTTTCTTCGCGGTAGATGCGCATCTGCGGGGTCACGTCGGCGAGCACCGTGGGCTGGTAAAACAGCCCGCCCAAGGCGTGGGCTTCGCCGCCTGCCAGGCGTTGCGCGCCCAGCTCCAGGGCGTCGGCCACGCGCTCGGCGGTGACGTCGAAGGCGGCCTGGTGCATCAGGGGGCCGATGTCGACGCGTTGCTCTTGGCCGTCGATCACGGCCGGGCCGACCCGCAACTCACGCACGGCGGCAGCAAAACGGCTGAGGAATTCGGGGTAGATCGAGCGATCGACCATGATCCGGTTGGCGGCGCAGCAATCCTGGCCGGAAGTCTGGAACTTGGCTTCGACCGCGACCTTCACCGCCTGCCCAAGGTCGGCGTCGGCGCACACAATGAACGGCGCATTGCCGCCCAGTTCCAGCGCGACCTTTTTCACCTCCCGGGCCGCTGCTTGCAGCACGAGCTTGCTGACCCGGGTCGAGCCGGTGAAGCTCACCGAGCGCACGCGGCTGTCCTGCACCAGGGTTTGCATGGCCATCTGCGGTTCGCCCAGCACCACGTTGAACACCCCCGGCGGGAAGCCGGCTTCCTCGGCCAGTTGCGCCAGGGCCAGGGCCGAGTAGGGGGTTTCATGGGCCGGCTTGACCACCACCGTGCAACCGGCGGCGAGGGCGGCGGCGGCCTTGCGGGTGATCATCGCCGAGGGGAAATTCCACGGCGTGAGCAGGGCGCAGACGCCCACGGGTTCCTTGACCGTGCCCAGGTGCGCGCCGGGTATATGGCTGGGAATGTTCTGGCCGTAGAGGCGCCGGGCTTCTTCGGCGAACCACGGGATGAAGCTTGCGGCATAGGCGATTTCGCCGCGGGCTTCGGCAAGCGGTTTGCCTTGCTCCTGGCTGAGGATGCGGGCGAGGTCCTCCTGGTGTTCGAGGATCAGTGCTGCCCAGCGCCGCAGGAGTGTGGCGCGGGTATCAAGGCTCTGTTCGCGCCACGCGGCAAACGCGCGGTGGGCGGCGTCGATGGCGGCGATGATCTGGGGTTTTTCCAGCATCGGCACATGGCCGATCAACTGTTGGTTCGCCGGGTTATGCACGGCCACGGTGCTGGCACTGGCGCTGTGGACCCAATGGCCGTCGACGTAGCACAGGGCCTTGAACAGCAGCGGGTGGTTGTAGGTCATGGGGTTCACTCCGGTTCGTCTGAGTGGGAGTAATGCTAGGGCAGGGGCGCAGTCGGGATTGGTGGTTTGGTGGGGGTGGGGCAGTGGGTTTTTTCTGATTGCTCCCGCCAAAACAGTTTTTTTTGCGGCGGGTGAAAATCAACTGTGGGAGCTGGCTCGCCTGCGATGGCGACGGTGAATTCAACATCGCTATCGCAGGCAAGCCAGCTCCCACATTGAATCGGTGTTACTTCGCGGTTTTTGCGGTGGCTACCCAGCCGTCAAACGTCGCCTGGTTGTCCTTCATCCAGTCCTCCGCCAGCTTGCGAATATTGCGTTCGCTGGAGCCGTCGGCGCTGATGGTTTTTTCCCAGTAACTCCAGGTGGCCTGGGAGAACGTCATCTGCTCCACCAGCTTCTTGATCGCCGGGTTCGCCGCGATGAATTGCTTGTTGCCGATCGCGTACCAGTTCCACGCCGCCATGGCCATGCGGCACGGATCAGCCCCGCCGGCACACCCGGCAACCCCGGGCGTGAGTGCCGACGTGGTGCTCGGCACATTCCCCGGCAATGCATCAAACGGCGTCGGCAGCCACACCACGTCCTTGCCCGGCACCATGGTGTTGGTCATCCACGACGGCGCCCACGCATAGAAAAACACCGGCTCGCCACGTTTCAGACGAGCGACGTTTTCGAACATCAGCGCTTCGTACTTGCCGCGCACCGGGTTCACCGTGTCCTTGAGGCCGAACTTGTCGAGCTGGTAATCCACCACGTCGCCACAGCCCCAACCCGGGTCACAGCTGATCAGGTTGGCCTTGCCGTCCTTGCCAAACAGCCCGGCGATTTTCGGGTCTTTCATTTGTTCCAGGCTGGTAATGCCATACGCGTCGGCGGTTTTCTTGTCGATCATGTAGCCGTTGTAGCCCGCGCCGGTAATGAAGCCTGCGCCCACCACCTCGGTGCGGTCCTTCACCTTGTCAAAGCTGGGTTGCAGCATCGGCAAGGTCACGTCCATCGACAAATCCAGGTCACCCTGGGCGGCGGCGGGGAAGAACAGCGTGGTGTTCACGGTGCTCAACTTGCTCGCGTAACCCAGGCGCTTGGTGGCCTCGATCGCGATTTTGGTCAGTACGTAGTTGCCGCCGGTGCTTTCCGATTGCACGAAGCGGATGGTCTTGCCGGTGCCTGGCAAATCCTCGGCCCACACCTGCGTACTTGCCAGGTACAACACTGCTGCAAATCCAAGCAAGGCTTTGAATGGATGCATCATGATTTCCTCTTTTTTTTCTCGTTATGGTCAGGGTTGGCAGTCAACAACGGGCATTCATGATTTCTTGTAGTTTTAAGCGTTTACCGGGTTGGGATTAAGCAGGCGCTTGAACAGCGACTTGCGCTTGCGCACGGTCGGTTGCGCCAGGTTCTGGGTGATTCGGTCGAGCATCATCGCCAGCAGCACGATGGCAATCCCGCCCACGGCCGCGCGGCCCACGTCCATCCGCCCCAGGCCTTGCAGCACTACCAGGCCCAGGCCTTCGGCGCCGATCATTGCCACCACCACCGACATCACCATGGCCGTGAGCACGGTCTGGTTGAGGCCGCCGAGGATGGTCGGGATCGCCAGGGGCAGTTGGATCTCCCACAGCAATTGGCGCTTGTCCGCACCAAAGGCGTGGCCGGCTTCCACCAGTTCGGTGTCGACCATGCGAATGCCCAGGTAGGTAAAGCGAATCAGCGGTGGGCAGGCGGAGATCACCACCGCCACTTCACCCGACACCGTGCCGACGCCAAACAGCATCACCACCGGCACCAGGTACACGAAGGTCGGCGTGGTTTGCATGATGTCGAGGATCGGCCGCATCACGCCCCACACCCGCTCGCTGCGGGCGCACCAGATGCCCACCGGAATGCCCACCACCATGCAGATCACGATCGCCGTGGTGATCAGCGACAAGGTGGTCATGGCCTCGTCCCACACCCCCAGCGCTGCGATCACCACCAGGGCCACGGCGCTGAACACCGCCACCCCCAGGCTCGCGGCGCGATAGGCGATCAGGAACATCAGCAGCACCATGATCGGGAACGGGATCGCATGGATCACCGTGTCACTCAGCCCCAGCAAATGCTCCACCGGCCAGCGGATCGCCTGGAACATCGGGCGCAGATGAATCCCCAGCCACTCCACGCCCTGGCTGATCCATTGGTCTACGGGTAAAACCGCGAGGTCTTCTGAACTAAGCATGCTGTGCAACCTCCGCAGCGGCAGGGCGCGGGGCCGGGACGCTGGCTATGCAATCAAGAATGTGCGCGCTGTTAAGGGTGCCGACGAACAGCCCGTCGCCGTCCACCACCGCCACCGGCAAACCCGGTTTGAGCAGGCGTGCGACTTCCACCAGTTTGGCGCTGGCCGGCACGCACACAAACTGGCTCGACAACCGTTGCAGCGCATCGGCACCGCCGCCCACCGCCAGCAGCGCCGCCGAGTCCAGCACGCCGACGGCCTTGCCACTGGTGTTGAGCACAAAGGCAGCCGCGCTGTCATTGCCCACCACCCGGGTGTCGCCCTGTACCAGCAGCGTGTGTGCCTGCTCCATGATCGAGCGCGCGTCGAACAACCGCGAACGGTCCACCTCCCGGGTGAACGCCGCGACGTAATCGCTGCCCGGGTCCATCACGATTTCCTGGGGCGTGCCCTCGCGCACCACTTGGCCGTCGGCCATGATCGCGATGCGCGTGCCCAGCTTCAGGGCTTCCTGGAAGTCGTGGGTGATGAACAGGATGGTTTTTTTCAGGGTGCGTTGCAGGCGCAGCAACTCGTCCTGCATCTCGGTGCGGATAAGCGGGTCGAGGGCGCTGAAGGCTTCGTCCATGATCAGCACGTCGGCGTCGGTGGCCAGTGCACGGGCCAGGCCGACGCGCTGGCGCATGCCGCCGGACAGTTCGTGGGGAGGGTGATCGGCCCACTTGGCCAGGCCCACGATGGCCAGCACTTCCAGGGCGCGTTTGCGCCGCTCGGCCGCCGAGACACCCCGCAGCTTGAGGCCGAACTCGGTGTTCTCGATCACGGTTTTATTCGGCAGCAGGGCAAAGTGCTGGAACACCATGGAGATGCGCGTGCGGCGCACTTCCCGCAGCTGGTGTTCGTCGAGGGTCACCAGGTCTTCGCCGTCCAGCAGGATCTTGCCCGCGGTCGGTTCGTTGAGGCGGTTGATGCAACGCGCCAGGGTGGATTTGCCCGAGCCCGAGAGGCCCATGATCATGTAGATCGCACCGCTTGGAATCGACAGCGATACGTTGTTGAGGCCGACCACGGTGGCGGTCTCGGCCAGGATCCGATCTTTGCTGGCCCCGGCGGTCAAGAGCTGCATGGCTCTGTCGGGCGTGGAGGAGAAGACCTTGTAGAGGTTCTCAATCTTTAGTCGTTCGCTCACCAATTGCCTCCAATTGTTGTTTTGCTATCTGCGGAAAACTTCATCAATAGAAATTTTTGGGCTACTGGCAGTTAAAAATCTTCGAGCTATGACGACGCAAGGTGCAGTCGCAAAAATTTCTTGTTGGGGTGCCTGGGCACTTACAGCATGAGCGGTGTGGCGAGTGCAAGGGTTGGGCGTCAACCGGTCGTGGTATCCGATGGAACCATGCTTTCCCGGGCGTTGCGGGCCACGCGAAACGCCTCGACACCCGCTGGCACACCGCAGTACACCGCGATCTGCACCAGGGCGGCACGCAGTTCGTCGTCCGTCAGGCCGTTGCGAATGGCGCCGCAAAAATGCGTGCCGAATTCGTCCATGCGCCCCAGTGCCGCGAGCATGCCGAGGTTGAGCAGGCTGCGTTGCTTGAGGTCCAGGCTGTCGTCGGTCCAGACCATGCCCCAGCAGTACTCGTTGAGCACCGCCTGGAAGGGCCGGGAAAAGTCGTCGGCGCGGCCCAGGGCCTGGTCGACGTAGCGATCGCCGAGGACCTGGCGGCGAACGCTTTCGCCTTGGGCCTGCAATGATTTATCCATGATGGGTCTCCGAATCGGTTAGAAAATCGCGTATCAGGGCGGCCACCCGTTGCGGCGCCTCGATCAGAATGCAATGGCGCAGCCCCGGCAGAATCTGCAATTGCGAGCCCTCGATGTGCGCATGCATGAACGCGGCCATGCGCGGATTGGAGCCGGCATCGTCGGCACCGGTGGCAATCAGGGTGGGGCAGTGGATCCGTGACAGTTGCTCGCCGAAATCCGACTCGGCGAGGATGCGATACGCCGCGGCATAACAGCCGGGGTCATTCTCGGCATTCAGTTGGCGCAGGCGGGTGACGGCCTCGGGATGGCGTGCCTGAAAGTCCTCGGTCAGCCAGCGCGACAACGACGCCTCGTAGTGGGCCACGGGCTCCCCTGCCTGCAAGGCGGCGAGCCGCGCCTGCACCCGCTCGCGCTCCTCGGCGTTACGCCCGGCCACGGTCGACAGCAGCACCAACCGGCGCACCCGCGCCGGGTGCGTCAGGGCCATGCGCTGGGCGATCAACCCGCCCAACGAGAACCCGGCCAGGTCGAACTGCTTGAAACCCACGTGATCCGCCAGGGCCAGCGCCTCACCCACCAAGTGATCAATCTCGTAACGCCCGGGTGTACGGGACGACTGGCCGTGGCCGCGCAGGTCGAAGGTCAGCACGGTGAATTGCTCCTGCAAGCCGGCCACCGTCTCGGCCCACGCCTCAAGGCTGGAGCCCACGCCATGGATGCACACCAGCGGGCGCGGCCCATGCCCGTCCAGGCGGTAGTTGAGCGTGACGTTGGCCACGCTGAAACGTTGTGCCTGGCTCATCACGCGCTGACCTTGTCGCGTTGTTTTGCGCGTTCGCGCTCGGCGAAGAACGGCATCACTTCATCGATGAACAGGCGCAGGGTCTGCTTCTGCAGTTCGAACGGCAGGTTGAAGGTCAGGCCCAGGCAATACTGGTCGACGCCGGCGGCTTCGTAGTCGAGCAGTTTTTCGATGATCTCCTCGGGGGTGCCGAACATCAGGTTGCGCCGCAGGTTTTCCGGGTTGTAGTTGTCTTTGCCGCGCACGCTTTCAAACGGCACCGGCTCGGGGAAACCGTTGTGCACGGTGCCGATGTTCTGCATCAGGTTTTCGAAGGCGCGGCCAAAGTCCATGCTGTGCTTGACCGGCAGTTCCCAGTCGTTGGCATTGGCGTACACGCAGGTGCGGCGCTGCATCATGAAGCGCGGGCGCGGCACGTGGGGGTTGTCGGCCACCGCCTTGTTGAACTTCTCGCCGAGCACCGCGATTTCGGCCGCCGGCAGCGAGAGCGGGGTGGACAGGATGTTCGCGCCGATGCTCACCGCCCAATCAAACGTGCCCGGGTCCCGTGCGGCCACCCAGATCGGTGGGTGGCCTTTTTGCAAGGGCTTGGGCACGGCGGCGGTCTGCGGGAATTTCCAGTAGTGGCCGTCGTGGGCGTAGTCACCGGTCCAGAGCTTTTGCACCGCCGGCACCAGTTCCTTCATGTAGCCCACGCCTTCCTGCTGTTGCAGGCCGGGGGTCATGCGGTCGAATTCGTACTGGTAGGAGCCCCGGGCAATCCCGAACTCCAGCCGGCCTTGGGTCAGGTGATCACACAGCGCGGCTTCGCCCGCCAGGCGGATCGGATGCCAGTAGGCCGCGGCGAGGGTCGCGGTCCCCAGGCGGATGCGCTCGGTGTGCTGGCCGAGCCAGGTCAGGGTCTGGAACGGGTTGGGCGCGATGGTGCATTCCAGGGTGTGGTGCTCGGAGGTCCACAGGGTTTCAAAGCCGCCGGCATCGGCGATCTTTGCCAGCTCCAGCAGGTTGGCCATGACGGTCTGCATCGGCACGTCCGGCGAGAAGCGTTCCATGCTCAGGGATACGGCGAATTTCATAAGGTGCTCCTTGAATAATCAGCGCAGGCGAATGACGAAGGGGTCCTGCATTTCGCCGGAGTAATCGATGACCACGTTCTTGGCCCGGGAAAACTCGCGCATCACGTCAAAGCCGCCGCGACGGCCATAACCGCTGTGTTTGAAACCGCCATTGGCGGACATGTAGGCCGAGCTGCGGTAGGTGTTGATCCACACCGTGCCGGCGTCGATGCGGTTGGCAAAACGCATTGCGCGGTCGATGTTCTGCGTCCAGATGCCGGAGGCCAGGCCGTAGTGGGTGTCGTTGGCCAGGCTGAGCATTTGCGCTTCGGTGGTGAAGGGCATCACGCCCACTACCGGGCCGAACAATTCGTCGCGCATGAACGGCATGTCGTTGCTGGCGTTGGCCATCACCGTGGGTTCGAAGTACCAGCCTTCGGACAGGTTCGCAGCGTTGGGGCGTTTGCCGCCGACGGCAATCTGCGCGCCTTGGTTGGCACCGCTGGCGATGTAGCCTTCGAGCTTTTGCAGTTGGGCTTGCAGGGCCAGCGGACCGATGTCGGTGTGTTCTTCCATCGGGTGGCCGACGGTGATCTGTTGAGTGCGGGCAACCAGGGCTTCGACGAATCTGTCGTAGATCGGCGCCTCGACAAAACAGCGCGAACCGGCCACGCAACTTTGCCCGGCGGCGGCGAATATCCCGGAGACCACGCCGTTCACGGCGGTGTCGATATCGACATCGGCAAACACCACGTGAGGGGATTTGCCGCCCAATTCCATCTGGCACGGCACCAGGTTGTTGGCGGCGTTGCCGGCGATGCGCCGACCGGTCTCGGTGCTGCCGGTGAACACGTATTTGGCGATGTCCGGGTGGCGGGTCAATGCATCGCCGGTGACGGCGCCGTTGCCGGTGACCACGTTGACCACGCCTGCCGGGAAGCCGGCTTCGATGATCAGCTCGGCCAGGGCCAGGGTGGAGGCGCTGGCGTGTTCCGACGGTTTGATCACCACGGTGTTGCCGATGGCCAGGCACGGCGCGAGGGTGCCGGTGAGCAGCATCAGCGGCGAGTTCCACGGGGTAATCATGCCGACGACGCCCAACGGCTCGCGGCTGCTGTAGTTGAGCTGGTTGAGCTTGTTGACCGGAATCACCTCGCCTTGCAGCTTGTCGGCCATGCCGGCGAAGTAGATGTAGGCATCGGGCAGGGCGCTCATCTGGGCGCGCATTTCCCGCAGCAGCTTGCCGTTGTCGCGGGTTTCCAGCAGGGCCAGTTCTTCGGCGTGCTCGGCCACCAGTTGGGCCAGGCGGTACAACAATTTGCCCCGCGCCGTGGGCGTCATGTTGCGCCAGTGCGGGTCGTTGAAGGTCTTGTGGGCCGAGGCGACCGCGCGGGCGACATCACCGGCATCGGCCTGAGCAAACTGGTACCAGGGCTGGCCGGTGGTGGGGTCGAAACTGTCGACGTAGGTTTCGCTGGCAGGCGCAACGAAGCGGCCGTCGATAAACAGGTTGAGGCGGTTGCCCTCAAGGGCGCTGACCGTGGTTTTCATGCAGGAGTCCTGTAGGTGCGTGTCAAAGGGGCGCGTTTTCGAGCATCGCGATGCGGCCGCTGGCGGCGGAGCCGGTGTAGATGCCGAACTGCTGGTTCTGGCGCTCGCGGGCATAACGGCGCACCACCGAGCGCAGTTCATTGACCGGCATCTGTTCGATGGGCAAGTCGTCCAGCGGGAAGAAACGCAGGGTGTCGGGCAGCTCGGCGTCGAACGGGCCGAGCTGGGCGCGGTAGATCAGGTAGCCGGGGTCGGTGTCGTCGACATCGAAGGCCGAGTACAGGAAGGTCGATTCCTGCTCCACCGGCAGCGCGCTGTGACCGGCGTCGATAAAGCCTTTGCGCTTGCCGGCCACCGGCAGCGTCCAGCCGCCTTGGCCATCGGCGCGGAACAGGATCCCGCCGCCGGCTTCGATCAGGTAGCCGATGATCATCTTGTGGGAGTCCAGCCAGCTGGCGGGCAGCGGGTCCTGGATGTTGGCGTAGCGGCCCCGGCAGAAACACAGCGGCAGCTTGGGGCTGGTGCCGAAGGCGCGCACCTGGCCGATCAGCACCAGGTGGTCGCCGGCTTCGATGCGCTGGTGCACGCTGCAGTCGAACCAGGTCAGGCTGTCGGTGAGGATCGGCGCGCCGGTGTGCACCGTGTCGTGGTTGACGGTGTGGAACTTGTCCGGCGACTTGGAGGCAAAGGTGCCGGAGACGTCGACCTGGCCTTCATGCAGCAGGTTCACGGCAAACTGTTCGGTGCCGGCAAACGCGGTGTAGCTGGCGGCGGACTTGCCCACGCACACCAGCAGCAGCGGCGGGTCGAGGGACACCGAAGTGAACGAATTGGCGGTCATGCCACGAGGGTTGCCGTCGGCGTCATGGGTGGTGATGACGGTGACGCCGGTGACGAAGGTGCCGAAGGCCTGGCGCAAGGCGCCCGGATCGACGGCTGCAACGTTGGCGCTGATCACGGTGCTCGGCATCGGGGTACTCCTTTGTTCTTGTGGTGTGAAGCAAGCCTACGAGGAAGGGAAACCGTGGGCTTGCGTCGAAAAATGGTAACGAAGGTGAAAGTTTTGCTTCGGTTCGCAGTGCTCCGGCATTTCTATGGCAAATACATCAACCCTGTGGCGAGGGAGCTTGCTCCCGCTGGGCTGCGAAGCAGCTCCACAAAGGCAACCGGGTTCTTTCAGGCGGACCATGGCGGGACTCATGGTGCCGCTCCGCGACCCAGCGGGAGCAAGCTCCCTCGCCACAATTGAGCGTAGTTTTTCAGTCAAACGTCAGTCCTTCGGCTGTTCCGCTTCCATCTCCGCCATGTCCTGGTAGCGGTCGGCAATCCGTGGGTGGGCACGGGAGCCATCACTGGCGCCGATGGCGATCAGCACTTCGTCGGGGCCCGGGGCATCGGCGACCTGGAAGTTGGCGGTGAGAAAGTGCGAGCGCTTGCCGGTTTCGCTCTTGTGCACCATCGGCAGCGAGAGCAGGGCGCCGGGGGCGTTGCGGGTGTTGGTGAAGCTCAGGTAGGCGGTGCCTTCCACGGCTTCGCGGAACAGGTTGCCGAAGCGCAGGGTGTGGATCAGGCCCGAGGCATGTTCGATTTCACCGTTGACCCCCACAGCGGCTGCCTTGCCGAAGGCTTCGACCTTGCCGCCGGGCATCAGGGCGATCAGGCGGCGGGTCATTTCATAACCCAAGCCCGGAGCCAGGCGCAGGATCTCGGGGCGCAGGTTTTCGACGAAGCCCTGGCCGGCCCAAGGGTTTTTCAACACGGCGGCGACCACGATCAGGGTGATGGGTTTGCCGGCGTCCTTGCCGCCTTCGATAAAGGTTTCTTCGATAAAGGTGCAGTACTTCCTGACGCCCAGATTTTCCAGATTCATGATGACTCGTCGCCCTTGTGGCTGTTGGTTGTGGCCTTAGGCTAGGAGCATCGGCCAACAGCGTCTTCCATGGTTTACGAGTGCAAATCCGCTGGACATTGCTCTGAACCGGCGCAAGTATCGGGCGGGCCTGGCAGGCAACGTGGCTGCCGTGACCTCCTTGTTCGGGTGAGTGCCTTGAATCGAGAAATGCAGATACTGTCGTTGCGCGATGTGGCCAGTCAGATCAACTCCGGCGGTGATCTGCAGTCGATGCTGCACCAGTTGGTGTACGCCAGTTGCCGCCACACCCACTGGACCATGAGCTCGATCATGGCCATCGACATGGACGCCGGCTTCGGCCACGTCATCGCCCGCCACGACCCGACCCTGGTGCAGCGCCCGCTGGTGGATTGCTGGGAGCTGTCGTCCAGCCCGGTGATGACCGCCCTGCAACGCAACGAGGCGGTGTTCATCCGCGACGTGCGCGAATGCGAGTACCCCGGCTACCGCCGTGAATCCCTGGAGCGTGATTACCGCACGGTGATGGTGATGCCGATGAACTGCACCGACTTCGACGGTCGGCCCATGGTGCTCAGCGTGATTTCCCGCACGCTGATGGACGTGTCGGAAGAAGACCGGGTGTTCCTTGGCATGATCATCCACCTGGGCGCCATTGCCGTGGAGCGCCAGCGCCAGCTGGAAGCCGAGCGTCGCGCCGCCGAGCGCCTGCAGCAGGCGTTGCATGTGCACACCACGATGCTGGAACACGTGTTGGGCGGCGGCTCGGTGACGTCGTTGTCGCTGATGGTGGGCGACCAGTTGCCCAACCCGGTGATCGCCGTGGACTTCACCGCCAACCAGGTGGTGGCGGGGCGCTCGCCGGATACCGCCTTGTTCGACGATAACGCCTGGCAGGCCGCGGTCGCCGGGGTGCTCAGCGTGCAGATCACCAAGGCGGCCCAGGAAAGCTTGCGCAGCGCCCTGCGCAACACGGTCAACCTGTTCCTTGACGATGGCCAGCGCCAGTTTACGTTGCGGGCGCAGATCGAACCGTTGATGGTCGACCACGAACTGGTGGGCGCGCTGGTGCTGTTCCCGGTGGCGGTGCCGGTCAACGAGCTGGATTTGCTGATGCTGGAAAGCGCCAAGTTCGCTTTGAGCGTGCAGATGATGCGCAGCTTTATCCGCTTTCGGTTTGAAACCCGCACCCAGACCGAGTTGCTGTTCGAAGTGCTCGAAGGCCGCTGGCGCGATGCCGATGACATCCAGCAACGCGCCCAACGCCTGGGCATCAGCTTCAGCACGCCGCAGCAGATGATCATCATCGACTACGGCGCCAAGGCCCGGGAGGCGAAGAACCTGCACCACAACGTTGCCCGCATCCTGCAACGGGCGGGGATGCAGGCCACGGTGATCATCGTCGACAACGGGCTGGTGTGCCTGGTGCCGGCGGAAGGCGAGCGCCTGAGCAAAATCAAACGCCAGATTGCGGACGACCTGGCGCACTACCTGGGCGCCGAGCCGATCCTGCTGGCCAGCGGCGTGTGCCGGGTGTTGGCGGATTATCCGGCTGCGTGGGAGCGCTGCCGGCGGCTGATCGAGATTGCCCGTTCGTTCGGCCGCAGCGGGCCGATCTCCGATCAGGATTTCGGGCCGATCCCGATCTTCGTCGCGGCCGTGGGCGGCGAGGATATTCGCACCTTCGTCAACGACAGCGTCGGCGCGATGCTCGCCCATGACCGCAAGCACCAGACGCCGTACCTGGAAACCCTGACAGCGTACCTGCGGGAAAGCTGCCGCAGCCAGGCCTGTGCGGACGCGATGGGGGTGCATGTGACGACGCTGCGCTACCGGCTGGCGCGGATCCAGGAGTTGTTCGGGATTGATGTGGAAACGCCGGAGCGGCGGTTTGCCACGGAGTTGGCGATTCATTTGCAGCGGGTGATTGATAGCTGACGGGTAGCATTGCTCCACTTAATAGGAAGCATTACTATTCACGTCCCGCCTTCCCAGTGCTCCCTTGATGATTCCTCAGCCGCCCCGCAGACCAGGCTTTTTCGAGCACTACGAAGAGTTGATCGGGACCTGGACGCGCCGCCTGAGAAACCGTCAGCAGGCCGAAGACCTGGCCCACGATACCTTTGTGCGGGTGCTTGAGTCGAGGTCCACCGAGGTTGAGCAACCTCGCGCCTATCTGCATCAAACGGCGCGCAATATCGCCGTTGACGCTTATCGCCGCGAGGACCGTCGGGAGGCGATGGCCCTGGAAGCCTTTGATCAGCGTTCGCCCCACAGTGGCGACCCGGAGCATTTCATGCACGCAATCCAGCTGGCGGACTCCATCGAGCGGGCGCTGGCCGAGCTGCCGCTCAATTGCCGCAAGATTTTCATCTGGCAGAAAATCGAGGGCCTGACCCAGCAGGAAATCGCCGAGCGCCTGGGCCTGTCTAAAAACATGGTGGAAAAGTATATGATCCGCACCCTGCGGCATCTACGTGACCGCCTGGATGCGATGGCACCATGACCAATGCCCGCTTTGAAACAGGATCTTCCATGATGGATACCCGTGAGTGTGCCTGCGGCAGTGCGACGGCCCGCGACGAGGCGGCGCAGTGGTTTGTGCGTGTGCAGGACAGCCAACTGAGCGTCGAAGAACGCGAGCGTTTTGATGCCTGGCGTGCGGAGCATGCCGAACACCAGTATGAATTTGATGTGCTGCAAGGCTTGTGGAGCGCCACCGACCTGTTGCCCAAGGCGCGCTTGCAGGCGTTGTGCGATGCCCCGCAACCCCGCGCGAAACGCCGGCCCGTGCTGCGTTATGCAGTGGCGGCCAGTGTGCTGGCGGTGGCCCTGGGCCTTGGGTTGTTCAGCGGCCTGGATCATCCGGCGACGTACAACGCCGAGTTCCGCACCGCATTGGGGGAGCGCCGGCAGGTGGCGTTGCCCGATGGTTCGCTGATGGATTTGAACAGCCGCAGTGTAGTGGCGGTGCACTATGTAAAAGGCCAGCGTGGCATCGAACTCAAGCAGGGTGAGGCGATGTTCAGCGTCGAGCACGACACCAGCCGGCCCTTTGTGGTGGAGGCCGGGGCAGGGCAGGTGACGGTCACCGGTACGCGTTTCGACGTGCGCCGCGATGACGACCAGACCCGCGTGGTGGTCGAGGCCGGCACGGTCAAGGTGCAAGGGCGCTCACCCGATGAAATCGTGATGCTCACGGCCGGTCGGGGCACCCATGTGGATGCCCAGGGTCAGGTGGCGACTGCCTACGCGGTCAACCCAGAAGAGCTGACGGCCTGGCGCACTGGCAAACTGGTGTTCAACAACGCCACCCTCGGTGAAGTGGCCCGGGAAGTCTCGCGTTACCGCGAGCAACCGTTGCGGGTCAGTGCGCCTGCGGTGAGCAACCTGCGGTTGACCAGCGTGTTCAAATCCACCGACACCGACGCCTTGCTCAAGGCCTTGCCGCACATTCTTCCGGTGGCCCTGCGCACCTTGCCTGACGGTAGCCAGGAAATAATTTCACGATAGATTCAGGTTTTTTCCGAGTTCTTCGTCTTCTTGTGCAACTGCAACTGGTTTGCATTAACAGCCGCACTCTCTTGCGATCACAGGACTCCGTTCGACGTGAAAAAACTCGCCGTGAAAAACAATAAATCATCCCGCTGGGCACCCCTTGCCCTCGCCCTGGCCGTCAGCGCCGCACTGCCGGCTGCCTATGCCGACGACGCGATTCATATCCAGGCCCAGTCCCTGGGCTCGGCCTTGAGCCAGTTGGGCCAGCAAACGTCCCTGCAAGTGTTTTTCAGCCCCGACATGGTGGCCGGCAAACAAGCCCCGGCCGTGGACGGCAACCTGTCGCCGGAGCAAGCCCTGCGCCAATTGCTGCAAGGCAGCGGCCTGGATTACCAGATCGATGCCGGCTCCGTGACCTTGCGCCCGCTCGCCAAGGGCACCGGTGAGGCGGGTTCGCCGCTGGAGCTGGGCGCCACCGACATCAAGGTGGTCGGCGACTGGCTGGGCGACGCGAATGCCGAAGTGGTGCAGAACCACCCGGGCGCGCGTACCGTTGTGCGCCGTGAGGCCATGGTGGAGCAGGGCGCGATGAACGTCGGTGACGTGCTGCGGCGCATTCCCGGTGTGCAGGTGCAGGAAGCCAACGGCACCGGCGGCAGCGATATTTCCCTTAACGTCGGCGTACGCGGGCTGACGTCGCGCCTGTCTCCGCGCTCCACTGTTTTGATCGATGGCGTACCGGCGGCATTTGCTCCGTACGGTCAGCCGCAGTTGTCGATGGCACCGATTTCCTCGGGCAACCTCGACAGCATCGACGTGGTTCGCGGCGCGGGTTCCGTGCGTTATGGGCCACAGAACGTCGGCGGCGTGATCAACTTCGTGACCCGTGCCATCCCGGAAAAGTTTTCCGGTGAAGTCGGCACCACGCTGGAAACCGCAGCGCACGGCGGCTGGAAACACATTGAAAACGCCTTCATCGGCGGCACTGCCGACAACGGTATCGGCGCTGCGTTGCTGTATTCCGGGACCAAGGGTGACGGCTACCGCGACCGCAACAACTCCAACGACATCGACGACGTGATCTTCAAGACCCACTGGGCGCCGACCGATCAAGACGATTTCTCGCTGAACTTCCACTACTACGACGCCAGCGCTGACATGCCCGGTGGCCTGACCCAGAAGCAGTACGACGCCAACCCGTATCAATCGGTGCGTGACTGGGACAACTTCAATGGCCGGCGCAAGGATATGTCGTTCAAGTACATCCGGCAGATCGACGACCGCACCCAGGCTGAAGTGCTGACCTACTACTCCGACAGTTTCCGCGGCAGCAACATCGCCAACCGCGACCTGAAGACCCTGGGTTCCTACCCGCGCACCTACTACACCTTCGGCATCGAGCCGCGGGTGTCCCATGTGTTTGACGTGGGGCCGAGCACCCAGGAAGTCAGCGTCGGGTATCGTTACCTCAAGGAAGGCATGCACGAGCAGGCCACCAGCCTGGCGCTGGTCAACAACGTGCCGACGCCTGTGGGCCAGAGTGACGGCCACGTTTACCAGGACCGTACCGGTGGCACCGAGGCCAACTCGTTCTATATCGATAACAAGATTGATATCGGCAAATGGACCGTCACCCCGGGCATTCGCTTTGAGCAGATCCGCACCGAATGGCACGACCGCCCGGTGGTGGGCCTGAACGGCGCGATGGTTCAGGAGAAGCGCCGCGAGATCCACAACAACGAACCGCTGCCGGCCCTGAGCGTGATGTACCACGTCTCCGATGCCTGGAAACTGTTCGCCAACTACGAAACGTCCTTCGGCAGCCTGCAGTACTTCCAGCTGGGCCAGGGCGGTAACGGCGACCAGACCGCGAACGGCCTGAACCCGGAAAAAGCCAAGACCTACGAGATCGGTACCCGCTACAACGACAACGTCTGGGGCGGCGAAGTGACGTTGTTCTACATCGACTTCTCGGACGAGCTGCAATACGTCAGCAACGATGTGGGCTGGACCAACCTCGGCGCCACCAAGCACGAAGGTATCGAAGCCTCGGCCCACTACGACCTGTCGAACCTGGACCCGCGCCTCGACGGCCTGACCGCCAACGCCGGCTTTACTTACACCAAGGCTACCTCCGAAGGCGACGTTGCCTTCAAGGGCCGCGACTTGCCGCTGTACTCCCGTGAAGTGGCCACCGTTGGGCTGCGCTACGACGTCAACCACTGGACCCACAACCTGGACGTCTACGCGCAGTCCGGCCAGCGTGCGCCGGGCACCGGTACCACCTATATCACCCAGCCGACTGCCGACGGCCAGTACGGGGATATTCCCGGCTATGTTTCGGTCAACGTGCGCAGCGGTTATGACTTCGGTGCGCAGCTGTCGAACCTGAAGCTGGGCGTTGGGGTCAAGAACGTATTCAACCAGGAGCATTACACCCGCTCCAGCGACAACAACTCGGGGATTTACCTGGGCGAACCGCGCACATTCTTTGTGCAGGCCAGCGTAGGGTTCTGATCCCTGGTATCGGTAGTTCTTTGTGGCGAGGGGACACGCTTCCTCGCCACAGCCTTTCTTCCTACTCTTTTGCGAACGATTTTCTGCGTCCGCAGGAACTGAATCCGACAGGTCTGCCACACAAGGAGGTGCCCACTTTCCATGGGATACCTTGCATCGTCGAGGTGCCTTTGATCCGAGAGTGAATCGTGTCAATACGCCGAACCGGAGATGCTTATGTCGGTACCCTCACTCAATCAATCCCCTTCCACTTCCTCCAATACACCCGAGCAGTCCAAGGCCGATACCGTCACGTTAACGCTGACACGCTCACCTTCCGGCCAAGAGTCGGTCGCCGTCAGTTTCGGCACCCCGGATAATAAAGCCGGCCCGATGTTCGCCGGCCCGCAGGTGCAGAGCACTGTGGATCCCCGTGGCTTTGCCCCCGGTTCATTCCCTGCGTCAAATCCCAACAGCTTCCTGGGTGGGCTGATTGGACAGTTGCAGGGGCTTCTGAATAGCCTGACGTCGATGTTCAACCCCTTCCGTCCCGGCCCCGGTTATGGCCGTCCTGACCCTTTCAATCCACACCGGCCAGATCCCGCGTGTTGCCGTCCGACCCCCGGCAAGCCCGAGCCTGGCTTCGGTCGCCCGGACCCCCACTATTCGAGGCGCAGCAACGATCAACTGGGGGAGTTGCTCAAGGACAACTTCAACGCGTTCAGGGCGCCGGGCAAGTCCTACGTCACTCGGGAAAGCCTGGAGAGTGTGGCGGGCAAACGGTTGACCGGTAACGAGGCCAGTGACCAGAACATCCTTTTGGCCCGGGAACTGCTGCGCCGTCCCGAGGTGATGCAGGCTTTTGATCGACGTGGCGGGACCGGCAATCTGGATGGTCGAATCACCCGGCAAGACCTCGACGCCGTGCTCAATTCCGACAACCCGTTGAAGTACCAGAGCGACAAACAGATCGCCGAGCAGATGTTGAAGGACTTCAATGCCCTGAAGGGCGGTTTCTGGAGCAGCTCCATCAGTATCAAAGACCTGCAACGCATGGCCGCATCGCCTTTGACCGGGAACCCAAGGCAGGACTCGCTCATCCAGTTGGCCCGGGAAGTTACCCAACGCTCCAGCCTGTTGAAGCAAATGGACAATATCGGCAGCCGGGATAACGACGGCAAGATCGTCAAGGACGCCCTGCGCTGGTTGTCGCGCTAAACCCGTTGAACCCGATCACGCCGCGAACCCTTCGTGGCGCGATTTCCCGCGTTGATCATTCCACTGTGTTTAAACTCCCCGCCAGGGCTCAGACATGAATTCAACGTCGTTTGGATCGCGCAATCCCGGCTCCCGGCCAGCCTGTAATCCGCCGGCGGGCACAGCGGCCTTGCCGCCGGGCAACACACATGAAGAGGGTGCCGAAGCCCGGCGCGTGAAGAACTTCACGGGGCAGCGCAAGTTTCAGGCCCCGGCTGCTGACGACTTCATCAAAGGCATGTTGCCCCAGGGGCAGTTGCCTTCCACCCAAGCGTCTGTGCCAAGCCCGTTGTGCTCAGTGCTGGGGGCTATGGTCGGCGCGATCAAACGCCTTTGGCAGGCGGCGAAACCGGGGGCGCCGCAGGCACGAAAAGCTGACTGAGTTTTCGGTTTTTACATGTTGTCATTGGAACACTTCGCGACTGCGGAACCATCGCCGCCCGCGCACCACAGATCTTTGGCTTGTTGGTCGCGCGCGCGATACGGCTGTCACCGGGTGTGATGAAGCGGCAAGCGTGGATCTAAAATTGGTGGAGATAAAACATGAGAATTGATGGCGGGTCAGGCTACCTGCAGCCCGGCGGTACAGGCCGGTTTGACGCAACACCGGATGAGGCATTGCGCACTGTCCAGGCCGCTTCAAGTGAAGCCACGGGTGGTGGCCGACAAGCCAGCCACTCACCCGGCGCCACGTCTGTTCGTTCTTCCGGTTACCGGCCACCGTTGCGGTCGGCCAGGCCCTATGAAGTCGTGCCGCATCATCGAACGCTGCAGAACGGTGTTGCCCCGCGCGCCGGCCAGCCCAATCCCAACCTTCACCTGCCGGACAGCGAGTTGGTGAAAGCGTTGAAAATCAGTTTTGCCACGCTGAAAGAACTCCATGAAACGTGACGGACTGAGGCTGTCTTCGCTGCAGCGAATCGCCGCCAAAAGAGTCGGCGACAATCAGAAGTTCGACCGTGCGATTTTGTTGGCCAAGGCGCTTGTCCAGCGCCCGCGCCTGATCGATGCGATCACCGATCAGGATGGCTACATCACCACGCAAAGCCTGGCGCAGGCCGAGAGTGTGGTGTTCGGCAACAGCGATCCGAGTGCCTTCAGCCCGGACCCTTTCCACGCCAAGAGCAACGCTGAACTCGTGCGGGTGTTCAAGGCGATGTTTACCGAGTTGCGTGACAGGTCCCGGGACCGCAAGGGGTTCTTTGAACACATCGGCTACGTCAACATTGAGTTGCTGGTTGCCATGAGCAAGGACCCGGACGAGCTCGATGGTCACGGTGAACCGGTCCTGGACCCCGCCACAGGGCTGGCGCGGAAGAAATACGATGAACAGCAGGTGTATATGGCGAAGAATATTGTCGACCGCCCCGGGTTGCTCCAGTCACTGGAAAGCGCCCATGGCGGTGGCCTGCGGATGTTTGGCAGTCATCATCAGGCGGGCTGGCTCAGCAACAAAACCCTTGATCGCTGGCTTGAGCACCACAAAAACCGATAAGCCCCGGGTGCCGCCTCACGGTAGGAGGCGGTAGGGGAATGCCGGTTATACCCGCAGTATCTTTCCGCTGATCGCCACACCGATCAGCAACACGGCGATCAGCACAAAGGCCGTGCTCAGGCTGCTGCCGTGGGCGATAAAGCCGATGACCGCAGGGCCGGCAAGAATGCCCGCATAACCCAGGGTGGTGATGGCGGGCACCGCAATGTGTTCCGGCATGACGGTCTGCTTGCCGACGGCGGTGTACAACACCGGGACGATGTTCGAACACCCGGCACCTACCAGCGCATACCCCAGCAGGGCGGTTTCCCACGCCGGGAACAGCGTGGCCAGCAGCATGCCGGCTGCGGCGAGGGCGCCGCCGAAGACGATCACCCGGGTGGCGCCCAGGCGCCGGACAATCCGGTCGCCGGTCAGGCGACCGACGGTCATGGTCAAGGCAAAGGCTGCGTAGCCCAGGCCCGCATAGGCTTCATCCAGGCCGCGCTCGGCACTCAGGAACACCGCGCTCCAGTCCAGCACGGCGCCTTCGGCGAGAAACACAATGCAGCACAGGCAACCGATAAACAGCACCACGCCGTGGGGCACGGCAAAGGCCGGCCCGGAGCTTTCACTGCCGTAGGGCAGCAAGTGCGGCCCGGCCTTGAGCAAGGCCACCGCCATCACGACGATGACGGCGAGAGTGGCCTGGAACGGCGACCAGCCCAGCCCCAGCAGCCCGCTGACACCTGCCGCACCGACGATCCCGCCCAGGCTGAACAACCCATGGAAGCCCGACATCATGGTCTTGCCGCTGACCCGTTCGACGATCACCGCCTGCAGGTTGACGGTGGAATCCACCATGCCCAGACCGGCACCAAATACAAACAGTGCGGCCATCAGCAACGGAATGGAAGAGACGGTGGCCAGCATCGGCAGGCCGAGGCAGATCAGAATGGTCCCGCCGGTGGCCACGCGCCGGATACCGTAGCGCGATGCCAGGGCCCCCGCGACGGGCATGGCGATCATCGAACCCACCCCCAGGCACAGCAGCAACAGACCGAGGGTGCCCTCATTGAGTTGGGCGCGGGCCTTGGCATAAGGTACCAGCGGGGCCCAGGCGGCGATGCCGAAACCTGCGATAAAAAAGGCGATGCGGGTCGACATTTGCTCCAGCCGCCCGGGTACCACGGGCGCTGGGGTGCTGATGGCAGTCATGAAAAATCCTTGGTTTTGCGTTCAACGAACGATGTGCAGCGCAACATCCTTGCACATCAGGCCGTATCGAGCGAGCCGGGTTCCCTTGGCGTGCCTGAACAGCGAGCCAACCATTTTTTCAGAAGCATGGAACGCGATTGGCCTTTCCCACCACTATCAGCGTGTAGGACGAGTAATCGCTTGATGTGCGAGGTGGCCTGGAAGGTGCGTAATCCCTGCGAGAACTGGCGAACCCCGGGCTTCTTGCGGCGGATTACCACCTTCCAGGCCGACCCTCCAGCGGCCTCATTGATGGCGCAGGCGACTACGGGCATACACCGCCACAATCACGAAACATCCCATCGGCAACAGGTACGCCAGCGCAACCGTGCTGTTGTCCGCTACCTTGCCCATCAGGTACGGCATCAGCGCACCGCCGACAATCGCCATGATCATGAACGAACTGCCGCGCTTGGTATGGGGGCCGAGGTTTTTCACGCCCATGGCGAACAGCGTCGGGAACATGATCGACATGAAGAAGAACACCGCAATCAGCGCGATCACCGAGATGCCCTCCAACCCAATCACCACCAGCGCGCACAGCGCGATGTTGATCAGCGCGTAAATCAGCAACAGTTTCTGCGCGCTGACGCGGCCCATCAACCAGGTACTGAAAAAACGCCCGCACATGAAGGCCAGCATCGCGATCGACAGCAGGTAGGCCGCGTGCTGGCTGCCCATCTGCGCCCAATGTTCGGTGACGTAGTTGATGAAAAATGCACCGACCCCGACCTGGGCCGCCACGTAGAAAAACTGCGTGATCACCCCACCGACGAATTCCGGATACTGCCACAGCCCCTTGCCGGCCACGGGTTGCAGGGCCTGCTCCTGGGCGCGTAGATCCGGCAGCGGCGTACGGGCGATCAACAGCGCCACCAGCAACACCAGAACGGCGATGACGACATAGGTGGTCTGCAACGAACTCATGTCCGAAGCCGGTGTGCTGCCGGCGCTGAAGAACATCGCGCCGCCAATCAGCGGGCCGAAGAACTGACCCAGGCCGTTGAAAGACTGCGCCAGGTTCAACCGTCGCTCGGCGCCCTGGGGTTCACCCAGCACTGTGGCGTACGGGTTGGCCGCGGTCTCCAGGCAACCCAGCCCGCAGGCGATGACGAACAGCGCGAACAGAAAAAATGCAAAGCTCGCCGCCGCTGCCGCCGGCATGAACAGCAATGCGCCCACCGCATACAGGCACAAGCCCAGCAGGATCCCCGCCTTGTAGCCGTGGCGGTCCATCAACAGCCCCGCCGGCAGGGCGATCAGGAAGTACGCGCCGAAATACGCGCCTTGCAACAGCCCGGACTGGGCCTTACTGACGTGCAGGACTTCCTGGAAATGCTTGTTCAGGACGTCCAGCAAGCCGTAGGACAAGCCCCAGAGGAAGAACAGACTGGTCACCAGCATCAGTGCCCAGCGGTAGGTCGGCACGGCGGGTGTGCCGGCTGCCACAGGTGTGTCTTTGCTTAACATGACGCTTCTCCTGTTGTTTTTATGGGATCAAGGCGTGCGATGCAGCGGTTATCAGGGTTGGTCGGTGAGGCTGAAAATCTGTGTCAGCGGCTGCCATTTGCCGCCGGGATCGGTCCACGGCGTGGGCGCCTGGAAACGCCACATCAGGGTTTCCCAGGCTTGCACGTCGGGGTTGGCGCGGGCGGCCTGGTCGAGTGCTTCGAAGCTGAACCCGGCCGTGGTGTCCATGACCATGAACAGCCGCGTGCCCAGGCGCCAGATCTGCATCTGCAGGATGTGCTGGCGGCGCAGATGCGCGGCCACGGCGGGCCAGATGCGTTGATGCAACTGCTGGTACTCGGCGATCAATGCCTCATCGTCGATCAGGTCCAGGCCCAGGCAGTAGCGTTGGCCGCTCATGTCAGCGCCCGGTCGAGGTGGGTGTAGCCGCCGTCCACCACCAGCCATTGCCCGGTTGTGTGGGAGGCGCGGGGTGACAGCAGGAACAGCACGCTGTCGGCAATTTCCTCGGGGGTGGTCATCCGTTTGCCCAAAGGGATTTTCTCGACGATGGCGGCGAGCTTGGCCTCGGGGTTGTCGAAACCATCGATCCAGCGCTGGTACAGCGGCGTCAGCACCTCGGCGGGCACCACCGCATTGACCCGGATGCCGAATTCCAGCAAGGAGGCCGCCCACTCCCGGGTCAGCGACAATTGCGCACCTTTGGCCGCGGTATAACCGCTGGTGCCGCCCTGGCCGGTGAGGGCCGTCTTGGAGCTGATATTCACGATCGCCCCGCGACTGGCCTTGAGAGCATCGAGGCACAGGTGGGTCATCAGGTAGTAATGAATCAGGTTCTTTTCCAGGGACTCGACGAAGGCTGCACGGCCTGCTTCCAGCCCCACGCCATCGTTGACCCCGGCGTTGTTCACCAGGCCGTCGATGCGTCCGAAGCGTTGCAACACTTCGTTGACCGCCGCGCGGCAGGCGTCTTCATCGCGCAACTCGACACGGATGAAGTGGCTTTGGCCCTGTTGTTCAAGCTCGGCCGCGAAGGCCGCCGACAGCGGTTGATGTCCGAAAATCACCGGGATCGCGCCTTCGGCGATCAGCCCCAGGGAGATGGCGGCGCCAATCCCCGAGCCGCCGCCGGTGACGATAATCACGCGGTCCTGCAAATGCAGATTCATGGGCAGTTTCCTTCAAGGTGATAGACCCGCTGGGCAGTGCCGCCCCAGATCGCCTGCTGTTCATGGGGCGACAGTTGGCCGAGGGTCTGTTGCAGCAATTGGCAGGTGCCCTGGTATTCCCCGGCCAGCAGGCATACTGGCCAGTCCGAGCCGAACATCAGGCGGTCGGCGCCAAACAGCTCCAGCGCCAGTTCTATGTAGGGACGCAGGGCACGGGCGTTGCGCTGATCGGGCCCGGCTTCGGTGAGCAGGCCCGACAGCTTGCAGCTGACGTGGGGCAGGGCGGCCAGCGGTGCCAGGTGTTCGGCCCAGCCGGCCGGGCCGTTGGCGATATCTGGCTTGCCCAGGTGGTCCAGCACCAGGTGATGTTGGTCGTGGCGCTGGCACATGGCTGTTGCGGCGTCGAGGTCGGCGCAGCGGATCAGCACCTCGTAGACGTAGCCTTGTTGTTGCAGGTGCCGCAGGCCACGGGAGAATCCTGGATCCGCCATAAAGCGCGCGGGCCTGGGTTCGTCCTGAATCTGATGCCGAAAGCCCTTGAGTCTTGGTGCGTCGCGCCATTGTTCCAGGTGTTGTTCCAGGGCTGGGTCGCACAGGTCGACCCAGCCGACGACACCGAGTATCCACGGGTGCTGGCGCGCCATTTCCAGCAGCGCGTCGGTTTCCTGCTCGCCGGCGCGGGCCTGCACGGCAATGCAGCCATCCAGGCCGGCAGCGTCGAGCAATGGCCGTAAATCGTGTGGGAGAAAGTCCCGCCGCAGGTCAGCCTCAGCCGCACCGATCCACGGATAATCAGCGGCCCGGTAGCGCCAGAAATGCTGGTGCGCATCGAGCCTCAGGGGTGATAGGGACGACATTATTATTGTGCTCCGTCCATTCAAATTGTGTTTCAGCTCACGGCCGGTGGCGGTATTGCTCCCGGGACGCGGCTTTCATCTGGATCGAAAACCCCGGTGCCGTCGGCGGCAGATAGGCAGCGCCGCGTACCACGCAAGGTTCCTCGAAATGCTCGTGCAGGTGGTCGACATACTCGATCACCCGGCCTTCGTGCGTGCCGGCGATGCACAGGTAGTCGATCATCGACAGGTGCTGCACATACTCGCAAAGCCCGACGCCGCCGGCATGGGGGCATACCGGCAGGCCGTATTTGGCCGCCATCAGCATCACCGCCAGTACTTCGTTGACCCCTCCCAGGCGGCAGGCGTCAATCTGCACCACATCGATGGCCTCACGCATGATCAATTGCTTGAAGATGATCCGGTTCTGGCACATCTCCCCGGTCGCGACCTTGACCGGCGCCACACCCAGGCGAATCTTGCGATGGCCTTCGATGTCGTCGGGGCTGGTGGGTTCTTCGATAAACCATGGCTTGGCAAACGCCAACTCGCGCACCCAGTCGATGGCGGTGTCGACTTCCCACACCTGGTTGGCGTCGATCATCAATTGGCGATCCGGCCCCAGCACTTCGCGGGCGATGCGCACGCGGCGCAGGTCATCCTGCAAGTCGTGGCCGACCTTGAGCTTGACGTGGTTGAACCCGGCATCCACCGCTTCCTGGCACAGCCGGCGCAGCTTTTCGTCACCGTAACCGAGCCAGCCGGCCGAGGTGGTGTAGCAGGGGTAGCCATTGGCTTGCAGGTCGGCCATGCGTTCAGCCTTGCCTTCGGCGCGTTGGCGCAGCAAGGCCAGGGCTTCGCTTGAGGTGATGCAGTCGGTGATGTAGCGGAAGTCGATGCAGCGCACCAGTTGCTCCGGGCTCATGTCGGCCACCAGGCGCCATAAGGGTTTTCCTTCGGCCTTGGCCCACAAATCCCACGCGGCGTTGACGATCGCGCCGGTGGCCAGGTGAATGGCGCCCTTGTCGGGGCCGATCCAGCGCAACTGGCTGTCGCTGGTGACATGGCGCCAGAAGCGGCCCATGTCTTCGGTGATCCATTCCAGAGTCAAGCCCACCAGCAACGGCTGAATGGCCTGGATCGCCGCGCAGCAAATCTCGTTGCCACGGCCGATGGTAAAGGTCAGGCCGTGGCCTTCAAGGGCCGGGTTGTCGGTCTGCACAATCACATAGGCGGCCGAGTAGTCCGGGTCCGGGTTCATGGCGTCGGAACCGTCCAGGGACTGGGACGTGGGAAAGCGGATATCTTCGACGCGAATCGCGGTAATGGTGGTCATGAACGGCTCCTTGGCTCTTGTCAGGCGTCGACCGTGGTCTGGTTCTGTTCACCCAGGCCTTCGATGCCCAGGCGGATCTTTTGCCCGGGCTTGAGGTAGACCGGCACGGGCTTGATCCCCAGGCCGACACCGGGCGGAGTGCCGGTGGAAATCACATCCCCTGGTTGCAGGCTCATGAACTGGCTGAGGTAGCTGATCAGTTTGGGAATCTGGAAAATCATCGTGCGGGTGTTGCCGTTCTGGTAGCGGTGGCCGTCGACTTCGAGCCAGATCGACAGTTGATGCGGGTCGGCGATTTCATCCCGGCTGACCAGCCACGGGCCCAGCGGGCCAAAGGTGTCGCAGCCTTTGCCCTTGTCCCAGGTGCCGCCGCGTTCCAGTTGGAACTCACGCTCGGAGACGTCGTTGATCACGCAGTAGCCGGCCACGTGCTGCATGGCCTGGCTTTCTTCGATGTAGCGGCCGCCCTGGCCGATCACCACACCGAGCTCCACTTCCCAGTCGGTCTTGGTGGAGTGGCGGGGGATTTCGATGTTGTCGTCGGGGCCGACGATGGCGCTGGTCCATTTGTTGAAGATGATCGGTTCGTCGGGTATCGGCGCGCCGGTTTCGGCGGCGTGATCGGCGTAGTTCAGGCCGATGCAGATGAATTTTCCCACTTGGCCGACACAGGCGCCCAAGCGCGGATTGCCGGGTACCAGGGGCAGGCTCGCGGGGTCGAGGTCTTGCAGGCGAGCAAGGTTTTGCGGGAGCAGGGCTTCGCCTGCGACATCACTGATGTGAGCGGACAAGTCGCGCAGACGACCGTCAGCGTCCAGCAGGGCCGGGCGTTCCTGGCCTTTTTCACCGTAGCGCAGCAATTTCATGAGCAATCCTCTTATTGGGAAGTGGGCGGTCAGTTGCTCCAGCCGCCGTCAATGATCTGGGTGGTGCCGGTCGTAAACGCGCTGGCGTCAGAGCCAAGGTACAACGCCAGTTGGGCGATTTCCTGGGGCGTGCCCAGGCGTCCCATCGGTTGGCGCGCGGTGAAGGCGGCGTACACCTCATCCTGCTGGCGGCCTTCACGGCTGGCTTGTTCGATGATGCGTTGCTGCAGCGAAGGGGACTCCACGGTGCCTGGGCAGATGGCGTTGCAGCGAATGCGTTGGGTGACAAAATCAGCGGCGACGGATTTGGTCAGGCCGATGACCGCCGCCTTGCTGGCGCAGTAGGCAAAGCGATTGGGCACGCCCTTGAGGCTGGAGGCCACCGACGACATGTTGATAATCGAGCCGCCGCCGGCCGCCAGCATTCCCGGCAGAAACGCGCGGATCATGCGGTACATGGCGGTAACGTTGAGGTCCAGAGCAAATGCCCAGTCGCTTTCCGGGCATTCGAGGATATTGCCGGCGTGCACCACGCCCGCGCAGTTGAACAGCACATCCAGCGGGCCGATCTCGGCGGCGAGGCGTTGGATCGCGCTGGCGTCGGTGACATCCAGCAACACCGTTTGCGCGCCTGGCAGGTCAGCGAGCGCCTGTTGATTGATGTCGGCTGCAATCACTTCGGCGCCAGCCGCCAGGTAGGCTTCGACGCTGGCGCGGCCAATGCCCTGGGCGGCGGCGGTGATCAGCACGCGTTTACCGGTGAGGTCCATGACAGACTCCCTAGATTGTTATTATTGGCTCAATGGTCAGGCCATTGAGGGCGTAAAACGCCTGCATCTGTGGCATAGCGAACCGTGGTGGGTTTGCTATGATCAGCACACTGGAAACGATCCAATGGTCAGGCCATTGATCCAATTTTTAGCATGGGTCTTCCCGGTCAACAAGCGGCTTTTTCGTCAGTTGACCCATTTGACCGTGCCATGCATGAATCGAGCTGAGCCTAGATGCCATTTCAAGTGATTGATAACCAACGTCTTTATCGACAGATTGCCGACCAGTTGCGGGCGTTGATCGACAGTGGAGAATTTCCGCCGGGCAGCCGCCTGCCGGCAGAACGCGAGCTGGCCAAACTGCTGGGCGTGAGTCGCGCCTCCGTGCGTGAAGCAATGATTGCCCTGGAGGTGATCGGCCTGGTGGACGTGCGTGTGGGCAACGGCGTGCTGGTGTGCGAACCGGTGCAACCGACGGTCAGCCAGGAACCGGTGATGGCCCAGGCCACCCGGGATCAATGGAAAGAGTTCGATCCGGAGCTCAACCTGCACGTCGACTTCAACGCCGAGATCCCACCGTTTTCCCTGCTCCAGGCCCGTCGCCTGATTGAACCGGAAGCCGCCGCCCTGGCCGCCAAACACGCCACCGACGAAGAGCTGGCGGGAATCCGCGAGGCCTTCGAGCGTAACGTGCAGGACAACCGCGAAGGCTCCCATACCCACCCGGGCGATCGCCTGTTTCACATCCGCATCGCCCAGGCCTCGGGCAACCCGGCGTATGCGCTGATGATTGCGCACTTGCTGGGGCATCGTTACGGCAGCATGTTCCAGCGGTTGCAGGCGCATTACACCTCGGACGACATGCCGCATCGCTCGGAAGACGAGCACCGCAAGATCCTCGACGCACTGGAGCAACGGGACGTGGAAGGTGCGCGACAGGCCATGCGCAAGCACCTGGAAGAGGTGGTACGAATCTTTATGCGGGCCGCGCAATGACCGTGTTCTACGACGCCCGCGGGAATATCTACGGGGTGGTCAGCCCGGAGTTGTTACGCAGCCAGGGTGTTGAGCTGCCTGGTCGTGCCGACTTGGCCGCTGCCACTCGCGAGGGTTGGGCGCTGGCGGCCATTGCCTCTGAATGCGGCTGGGGTGATTTACCGCGCCCGGCAGAGGCCAAGGAGCATCGCTGCGACGGTTTGTTGGTGGGGCCGTTTCAGGCCGAGCCGCCGTTTGACGTGTTGATTGTTAACACGGATGGGTCTTTGGCCGAGCGCAGTGGCAATGGCCTGACGATTTTTGCCCAGTCGTTGACCGACCAGGGATTAATGACGCAAGGCTGTGACCTGCGGGTGCATCACGACAAGCCCGATGCACTGTCTCCGGTGATCACGCGGGTTGAGCCTGCGGTGTACGAACAGGTTCAGGGCTTTTGGCTGGCGCTGGGGCGGCCCGAATTCGGGCCCTTGGCGGTAGGGGCGGTTGGCGTTGGCCTGGTATCGCTTGAGGGGACCGAGGTGAGCCATGTCGCGCAACTGGCTGCACTCAACCCCGAGTGGAATCACAGCCGGTTTGTACGTGTGGGCAACCCTCATTGCGTGACGCTGGTGCAGGACGCGTTGGCGTTGCCGGACAACGCGCAGATGCATCGGCCCACGTTGTTCGATCCGCTGAGGGCAGTCGCTTTTGCGCCGCCTGCCGGGGCGGGTCAGCCCTGTATTTCCGGAGTCAACCTGCAATGGGTCGCCCGGGATTCAGGCAACCGTGTTATCGCACGCGTATTTGAGCGCGGAGAGGGGCCGACGGCGTCTTCCGGGACCAGCGCCAGTGCCGTGGCATGCGCCGCCTGGTCTGTAGGATGGGTGACCGTGGGTGAGGTGGCGGTGGTAATGCCGGGCGGTACGGCACCGGTGCGGTTGCGAGCGGAGGCGGGCGAGTTGCTGAGCGTCAGCCTCTTCGGGACTGCGCGGCTGCAATCGCTTTGAAGTAAGGAGTGGCTGGCGTATTTGTTTTTGTCAGCCGTTTCCTTATAAGTAAGTGTCGTGGGTGAATAGCCGTGTAAGAGTATTCCTATTAGCGAATACTGGCTGTTTAACTACATTTCTGTAATTGATAAAAGACCCTTCCAGTATCGATGTACGAATCTTCTCTTTTATTTTGAAGCGGCCGAATGTCGCCTGAAATCGCTAGTATTCCTGGGGTTCAGGCACTTTTTATCGGCTTCGAATTGAGTGGCTCTATCTTCGTTTTACGCGGGGAGTTATTTCAGTTCGACAATGAATGGCGGGTAACAACGGATGTTCGATACGCTTGTTTCGTCACGCTTCAAACTGATTGTTGCAGGAATAAACCAGGCGTTTCAGGTGCTGGCTTTTAAAGGCAGCGAAACGATTGATCAACCTTTTTTCATTGAATTGCAGTGGGTCAGTGAAAACCCCAGCCTGGATCTTGAGGCGCTGCTTCACCAACCGGCCTATCTGGATTTTGGTGAGGCGGGGGAAGGCCTTCACGGGCAAATCCATGCCATCGGCCGGGAAGACCCTGGCCGGCGACTGACCTGCTATCACCTCACGCTTGCGCCACGCCTTGCGCATCTGGCCCATCGTTGCGACCAGCGGATTTTCCAGCAGCGCAGCGTGCCGCAAATCATCATGGCGGTGCTGGAGCAGCACGGCATGCTTGCAGATGCCTATGCCTTTGAACTGGGTCCGGTGGTGTACCCGCCACGCAGGTTCTGTGTGCAATACGCAGAAACCGATCTGCATTTTATCCAGCGTTTGTGCGAAGAAGAGGGCATCCATTATCACTTTCGCCACAGTACGGAGGCCCACGTGCTGGTGTTTGGCGATGACCAGACGGTGTTTCGACGTTTGCCGGCGCAGTACTACTGTGCGGCCGCTGACCCTGCTGCCGACGCACGGGTGATCCAGCGTTTTGATGTGCGCCTGGCCACACGCAGTGCTCAGGTTGTGCGGCGTGACTACGACTTTGAACACCCGTCGCTGCGGCTGCAGGAGCAGGCCGGCGCTTTCCCGGCGCTTGAGGACTATCAATACCCTGCGGGATTCACCGGCCATCTGCGCGGCTCGCAGTTGGCCCGGCGTGGCCTGGAGCGTCATCAGCGAAACCGTCACCGGGCGTTGGGCCGCAGTGATCAGCCGGCCTTGCACAGCGGGCATTTCCTGGCGCTGCGGGGCCACCCGGACCTGTCTTGCAATGACTTGTGGTTGATCACCAGTGTGCGTCACGAAGGCTATCAACCGCAGGTGCTGGAGGAGGCCGTGGTGGATGGCGAAGCGTTCCAGGGCTATCGCAATCGATTTACCGCAACGCCCTGGCGCGCGATTCACCGCCCACCGCTCAAGCATCCCAAACCGCGCATCAGCGGCAGCCAGACCGCCACGGTCACCGGCCCGGTGGGTGAGGACATACATTGCGACGCCCACGGGCGGGTGAAAATCCGCTTTCACTGGGACCGGCTCGACAAGAGCGACGACAAGAGCAGCTGCTGGGTGCGGGTGGCGTCCGGTTGGGCAGGTGAGCGCTTTGGCGCGGTGATGATTCCGCGTGTGGGCATGGAAGTATTGGTCACCTTCCTGGAAGGTGATCCGGACCGACCCGTGATCAATGGTTGTCTGCCTAACGCTCTGCATACGCCGGCTTACCCCTTGCCACAACACAAGACCCGCAGTGTTTTGCGTAGCCGCAGCACGCCGGGTGGCACGGGGGCCAACGAACTGCACCTTGAGGACCGCACCGGCCAGGAACTCATCTACCTGCGCGCCCAACGCGACCTGGAGCAGCAGGTAGGCCACGACAGCCGGCTGGAGGTCGTGGGCGAACGTCGGGAAACCATCCACGGCTTGAGTACGACCACCCTGGGAGACGAGGAACACCGCAGCATCGCCGGCGACCGCAAGGTTCGGCTTGGGGCTGATGATCACTTGCACGTGCAGGGTAACAGCCAGACGCATGTCGGCCAGACCCTGGTGATCGAAGCAGGGCAACAGGTCCATCTCAAAGCGGGCGCCAACCTGGTGATCGATGCCGGTGCGCAGTTGAGCTTCAAGGCAGGTGGTGAGCATTTGCTGATTCAGGCCGGAGGGATTTTCAGCAGTCGGCCGATCACGTTGGGCGGTGTGCCTGCTGGGACCCGTACAGCAAGTCCGGTTGGGCCGGGTGACGTGACCGCCTCGCCCGTATTTGTAGCGGAGGGGCCAAAGGTTTCGGTTACCCAAGGCGCAATCATGGAGCTGGCCAGACGACTGGATGCGGACTTCTGTCCGGTGTGCGAGCGCTGCCGCGAAGGTTTGTGCGAATCCACGGGGAGGGCGGCTTGATGGATATCTCGCCTGGCCAGTGGATGGCTCAACAGCAGCAGGCGGGGCGTCGCCTGTGCCTGGTTCTACAGGATGAAAACGACGCACGCGGGGCACTGCTGGCGACACGCTCGGTGGCTGAGTATCGCAGCCTCTACGTTGAAACCGTCGCATCGGAAATGGCGGCGGATGGGCCGATGCTCCTGGTGCTCGACCATGTCAACGAACCCGGGCTGGTGAGCTTATTGCAAAACCCTCAGCGTAATTGGGGCTGGTTGGGCAGCTTGCCTGATGATGACTTATCGGGTGTGACCCGGCATTGGCGCGACAGGTTGGTGGTGGGGGCGGCGGCCAGCCAGGCGCTGTACCGCTTCCACGATAACCGTACCTTGGCGCGGGCCTTGGTTCACCTGCCTGCTCAGGACCGGCCTGTTTTTCTCGGGCCGCTGATCAGCGTGTGCTACTGGCAGGGCGAGCGTTGGTGCTGTGTCGATAACCCGGCTCCGGGGGTGTATCCGGTACCCGATCCTGCGCCGTGGCTAGAGGTGCCTAACCCACAGGCGGGAGCGATTCTGCAGGCCAATATCCTGCGTTATCTGTTGGCTGCGTACAGTGAGGCGCTCAGTCAACTGGCTGAGTTTCAGGACCCGAGAATCTGGCTGGAACAGGTGCTGGAGCAAGCCCGGGCCTGGCAATGGGAGAGGCCGGAACAGCTGGAGTTCTTGGTGGTGCGGCGGTTGGTGGAAGCCACTGGGGACGTACTTATCCGATGGCAGCCGATGCGGGGGGAAGTGGCGGAGGACCATTTTCATCGGGTGGTTGAAGAATGGCGTCGGGTGGAGCGGGAGCAGCAGGATGCGTAGGGGATTTATGTTGAGCGTGTGTCGAGGGGCATTCGTTTGCAGCGTGCTGGCTGCTTCCGGTTGTGCGATGAAACCAGTGGATAGTTTCACCCTGGAAGTCGACTTGCCGGCGAATTTTCGCTTCAAGAGTGATGCAGCTTATCGACCGGCAACGGGTGAGATCTGCACCTTACCCAAGCGCCGTGGCAAGTGGCCGGAGGACAAGGTTTTTGACACGGAGGGCAAGCCGGTGGCCAATCGGGTGAGCTTTGAAGTGCCACTGACGGAGACGGTGGATGGGTGTCCGTTAGTGTTGCGCAGCATTACGTTTGATATGTACGCGAAGTGGGGAGAGCGCTCGACGGATATCGGAGGGGATTTCGCATTCATCAATGTGCTGGATCGGTTGGAAGAAGGTATGGCCGGGATGCCTGAGTCGGGTGTTCAAAAACTGCCTGGACGATGTCAGTGGTTATTCCGAACAGTCGGTCCCAAACGGGCCATTAGCAAGGTACTCAAGTGTAACTCGCTGAACGCAGTAGGGAATCTGCGAAAAGCAAGAGCAGGTGGAGCGGCGCAACGGGATGAGTTGAAAGACAAGACGTTGAGGATGGCCCTGGAAGTGACGACGGAGGAACGGCCTTACATGGGAGATAACTGGGTTCGATTCCCTCAAGGTTGGAAACGCTGTATGGGCAAGAGCCTGGAGGATCAATACGCGTTCTGTCGCGGGAATACTACCGATTTCAAATCCATCAAGATGCCTGATGGGCGTGAATGCGACATATATCCCACTTGTTCCGAATAAGGATATTCAGACATGCCTCTTGAAGAATGGAAGCAACCTTTTTTTAGCGAAAAAATGCCAGTTTGTGCATTACGCGGATGTTGGTTGAGTTTTTGTCTCGTGGATGAGTCAGGCGATGGTAAAGCCTATGGAGGTCTTGCATACGAGGTTTTTGACAGTGCAGGCCAGCAATACAAGGGGCGTTTGAACGGCGACGGATTTGCAAAGCTGGAGAATCAATACCTCGGTCCTACGGTGCTGATCTTCGAAGCAGCCTATGGAAGGCGCGACGATTATTACTCTACGTTACAGAGACGCAGCCGTTATCCATTACCCATCACCGAACTTCAAGTTCGAGCGGAACAAACGCGCTTTGTCCGGGCTGATGGTGAGCGTACCGAGCGAAACCCCGCTCAGCAAAAGGCCGGCAGGTTTTACCAAGTCGAAGTGCGTGATTTGGTCAGGCATGCAGCTCACTTACCACCCTTGGCGCCCAGGATATTTCGTCCCCAGCGACATGCGCTAAAGATGATGGCTGATCTTGGATTTGGGCCGTCCCAGTCGACCTTGGCAGGAGTTGTGTTGTTTCCCAATCAACATACCGTGCTGGAGATACGGCCGTTGCGCGCGCTGCGGCCGATGTTGTCTATCGACGACCAGTTCTGTGCCTTGAATCTGTATCAGTTGGCCTTGATGGCTACCTTGAGTTACTGCGACTTTGGACAGGAGCCACGCACACAGCCAGTAAATCAGGTCTGCTTCCCCTTGGGTCCCAGTGTGGGGCGCTTCTTTTCCGAAGAACTTTCGGGTTACCAAGAAGCTTGGAAAGTTGACGCTGAGCAAGTGCAACGCTTTTATCCACTGTACGAAGACTTGCCCTATTCGAAACGGTTTGAGGTTTTGCCCTTTGATCCGGAGTTGTATGAACAGAATCGCCCGGCACAGGGGGAGGCTCAGGAACACCCGGCGCGTCTGCATTTTTTCGATGATCAGAAGCACGGCACTGATACTCAGGCATTTATCAGCCATCACGATGAGGTGATTCTGATTTCCGTGCGGGGCACGGCTGGTGGCGCTGATGCACTGCGGGATGCAAACGCGCACCAGGTAGCTTTTGGTGATGGTTTTGGCAAGGCTCATGAAGGGTTCTATAAGGCTTATAGAGCTATGCGTGATTTTGTCCTGCTGTACCTCGATCAGTTTTATGTGGGGCAGCGCGTCTTAATCTGTGGCCACAGCCTGGGCGGAGCCATAGCACTGCTGTTGGCTGAAGGACTGCGGCGAACTCCCGATCGTGACTACAACATCCTTCTCTATACCTACGGCGCCCCCCGAGCTGGCGACTCCGAATTCACCGACGGGGCCTCGGCTCTGGTGCATCACCGCATAGTCAACCACAACGACCCTGTCCCGAGTGTCCCTGCACCCTGGATGAACACCACCGCCAAAATCTGGATACCTGGCGCCGTGGTGCTGTTCAGCAACCCTGCACCCGGGGGCCTGCTGTTTGCCCTGGGCTTGGTACGCCTGACCGGCAACCCTTACCAGCACCACGGCGCGCAGCAGCACTTCATGCCGATTCTGCTACCGGATGGTACACAGTCCTCCGTCTTGTGGACCCCCGGCTGTGAATCCATTGAGGACGCAGCTTGCAAGCGCGCATTGCGGCTCAATGGCGATATGCCGGATCGCGCCAACCTGATCAAACAGCTTGTTCAGAATGGTCATCACTCCATGGTCGTCGGCTACATCCCCGCTGCTTGGGCCACGTTGCGCCGTTGGCAGCAAACCCTCGATACCCATGGCACCCTCGTGACTTCCCGTGAATTTGAACTGATCGACAACGCCCTGTTCACCATGCAGCACCAGTTGCGGGAGCAGCGAAAAAAACTGGATCTGCACCGTCCAGCCAACCAGCGTGGCTACGAACACCACGAGCCCTTGAGTCAGGAAATCGATCGGCTGAAAGACAGTCGCGACCGTTTGGAAACCCTCCGCTGGCGCCGCCTCCAGGCCCGCGACGTCTACGGCAGCCACGCCTCATCCCCAACCCTGCAAACCAGCCTGAAACGCTGGTTCACCCACCCGAAAAACCGCGAACTCAACCAGGTGGCGAGTATCCCGCCACCACCGGATGACGGCTGGGGAAAGCCGCAGACCCTCGATATCGACTCAATCACATGAGCCTACAAAAACTCCACCTGCGCAGGCCGGCGCTTCATCAGTACCTTGCCTCCCCGAATCGAATACAACGGCAATCCCTGGCTGCGAATCACTTCATAGTCGCTGTCCGCCGACAGGATCAACAGGTTCGCCGGACGTCCCGGTTCCAGGCCGTAACGATCTCCCAGGGCCATGGCCTTGGCGCTGTTGTCGGTGACCAGGTCCAGTGCGCTTTGCAGGTTGCGATAGCCAAGCATGTGGCAGATATGCAACCCGGCTTCCAGCACCCGCAGGATGTTGCCGTTACCCAGGGGGTACCAAGGGTCGACGATGGAGTCCTGGCCGAAGCACACGTTCATGCCGGCCTCCAGCAGTTCGTTCACCCGGGTCACGCCCCGGCGTTTCGGGAAGGTGTCGAAGCGGCCCTGCAAGTGAATGCTTTCGGTGGGGCAGGAGACAAAGCTGATGCCCGAATGCCCCAGCAGGCGGAAGAGTTTGGCGCAGTAGGCATTGTCGTAAGAGCCCATGGCCGTGGTGTGGCTGGCGGTCACGCGGGCACCCATGTCGCGGCTGCGGGCTTCTTCGGCCAGCACTTCGAGAAAGCGCGAATGGGGGTCGTCGGTTTCGTCGCAGTGCACGTCCACCAGGCAACCGGTGCGCTCGGCCAGGTCCATCAGGAATTTCACCGAACTCACCCCTTGGTCGCGGGTGTATTCAAAGTGCGGGATACCGCCGATCACGTCGGCGCCCAAACGGATGGCTTCTTCCATCAGCTCGCGGCCATTGCGGTAGGACTCGATTCCTTCCTGGGGGAACGCGACGATTTGCAGGTCGATCAGGTGGGTGCTTTCCTCGCGCACTTCGAGCATGGCCTTGAGCGCGGTGAGGTCCGGGTCGGTGACGTCGACGTGGGTGCGCACGTGCTGGATGCCATGGGCCGCCAGGGTCTGGATGGTTTTCCTGGCGCGGGTCTTGGTGTCTTCCAGGGTGATGGTGGCCTTGCGTTCGCCCCAGCACTCAATGCCTTCAAACAGTGTGCCGCTCATGTTCCAGCGCGGTTCGCCGGCAGTCAGGGTGGCGTCGAGGTGGATGTGTGGTTCGACGAAGGGCGGCACCACCAGGTTGCCGGCGGCATCCAGATCGTCGGGCCCCGCTACGGGGGCGGTGGCTTGTGGGGTGATGCTGGCGATCCGGCCGTGTTCCAGGTGCAGATCATGCAGGCCTTCACGGTTGCGCAGGCGGGCGTTGATGATGTGCATGGGCAAGTTCCTCTTGGCAAAAAACAATCAGGCAGACAGCCGCCAGATCATCAGCGCGATGCCGATGTCCAGGCGATCATAAGAATTATCCAGCGTCAGCCCGCACAGGGCTTCGATGCGCTGGACGCGGTGCGTCAGGGTGTTGCGGTGAACCGCCAGCCGCTGGGCGGCGGCCACAAGGTTACCATTCTCGTGGAACCAGGCCTCCAGGGTTGGCATCAGGCTTGGGCCATGGTGCTGGTCGTGGCGCAACAGCGGCCCGAGGCGTTCGTTCAGAAACTGGTCGAGCAGGGCGCGATCACGTACGCCGCTGAGCAACTTGAGCACACCCAGCTCATCGTAGACACACAGCCCTGCGCGCTCACTGAACCGCCGCGCAGCCGCCAGTGCCTGGCGCGCTTCATCCACGGCCTGGGCCAGGCGAGCGGGCGGGTGCGCGGCGGCACTCAGGCCGACAAACAGTTTCAACGGTGCCAGGCGCAGGTTCAGCGCTTTCAACCAGCCCGCCAACAACTGGCGGTTGGCCAATGCCGCACTCGCGTCCATCGCGGGCATCAGCATTGTCCACTGCCCGGCACGCCCCAGCACGGGCAAACGCGACGGATGCTGTGCAGAAAACTGGCGCAAACGACGGGTAATCCCATCGTGTTGACGCGCAAGCTGCGCCTCGACCACCGGCGCTTCACCTTGGGCAAACAATGCATCGCTGCCGTCCAGTTGCAGCTGGACAAGCTGCCACTGCCCGGCCAACGGCATGCCCAGCTGTGCGGCACGGTGCAGCAGCAAATCCAGGGATTGATAATCACCGGCCAGCAGGCGTTCCAATACATCATGCCGCGAACGCCCCAACTGTTGCGACTGGATCAACGCCGAGCCGATAGCCTGGGTCACCAGCACCATCTTCAACGAGTACGGCTGCTCGATCAGCGGCATACCCGCTTCTTGCGCGGCTTCCAGCAAACGTTGGGGAATTGCCTGGATATAGTCCGGCCCCGTGAGGATCACCAGGCCAGCGACCTGGCGCTGACAGGCTTCGTCCAGCAACACCAGCAGGTTGGCCTCATCCCGTGGGTGATTGATGCCGGTGACGAACACCAGTTCGCCGCCCAGCACCCATTCGGCGATGCCGCTGTTTTCTGCGACATAGGGCCAACGTACCGCATTTTCGAGGCCGGCTTCTCCGGCTCGCAGGCACATCGACTCCAGCCCGGGCAAGGCCAGCACATCGGCGATGGTCAGGCTCATGCCCGCACGTCAGCCAAAGGTGCCCGTACCCGTAGCACGCTGGTCAATACGATGTAAGTCAGTGACGCAGCCACAATCCCCACCAACGGCGCCACCCATGGGGAGTGAAAGGCCAGAACCGTACCCACGGCGTAGGCGATCAGCCCAGGCCAGTTGAATGCCGGCAGGCGCGTCTCGGCCAGGCGCGGGTAGTGGCCGCGATAGCGATAGAAGAAGTCTGCCATGATCACCCCGCCAATCGGCGGAATCACCGTGCCCAGCAGGATCAGGTAGGGCACGAGCATGTCGTACATGCCCAGCAATGCCAGCAGCGTACCGATCACCGCGCCGGCCAGGGTCACCGTTTTGCGGCGTTTGGTGCGCAGCAGGTTGCAGCCGGCGACGGCGAAGTTATAGATGGTGTTGTCCTGGGTGCTCCAGATGTTCAGGAGCAGCATGGCCATGGCGGCCATGGCAAAACCTTGCAGCAGCAACACTTCGACTACGTCCGGTTGCTGGTAGACGATGGCGCCGTAGGCCCCGATCAGTACCATCAGGCCGTTGCCGATAAAGAAGCCGATCAGGCTGGCCAGCACCGCGACCTTGGCTGAGCGTGAGAACCGCGTCCAGTTGGTGGCCTGGGTCGCGCCGCTGACAAAGGTGCCAAACACCAGGGTGATGGCGGTGGACAGATCCAGCTCGCCGGTCGGCACCACCGCCAGCAGTCCATCGAGCCCGCCGACCTTGACGGTGGCCACCCACATCGACAGAAACAGCAAAATGCCCATGGCCGGCACGGCGATGTAGGACAGAATCTCCAACCCGCGATACCCCACGTAGGCCGTCGCGCAGAACACCATGCCGAACAGCACCATCAACCCGAGGACGCTGCCTTGGCTCAACTCGAAGTACTTGCCCAGCACCACCGCTGCGGTGGCCGTGCCCCAGGCGTACCAGCCGATCTGGGTGAAGCCGAGGATCAAGTCGCTCAGCTTGCTGCCCACTTCGCCAAAGCAGAAGCGCCCCATGAGTACTGAATTCAAACCGCTCTTGAACGCGATGTAACCCAGCCCTGCGGCGTAGATACCCAACAACAGGTTACCCAGGGCCACGACGCCGAGCATTTGGGTGAAGCTGAAGGCCACTCCCAATTTGCCGCCGGCGAACATGGTGGCGGTAAAAAAGGTAAAGCCCAACAGCACCATGGCGGTTGAGGCCAGGCCTTTGCGGGCATGCATGGGTACCTCGCTGAGAGGGTAGTCATTGCCCGGTTCGTTCTGCGTCATGTGCCTTTCTCCCTGAATGAGTGACGCAGGCCTATTGCACCCGTCGTGCCAACTGCCAGGCAGTGACAGGCGCACGGTCAGCACTGTGCAGGTTGCACAGTATTTATAGCCAAACAGGGAGAACGCGCAGGCGGGATTGGTCTTTCTGCCCAATCAAGCGCGAAAGCGGTGCAGGGGTGATACAAATTGGATCACCCGTTATTCAATCGAAAAGGGTGTAGGAGGTCTCGCCGCGATGAAACGCAAAGGCGGCCTCAAGGTCGCTTTCAATGGTGCGGCCACGGGAGAGCGGCGGCAGGTCATCGAGCCTGAAGAAGCCGACTTCCGTGGTTTCGAAACCGGCTGCCGGCGCCACGTGATCAACCCGCTCGCACAGAAAATAGAGTTTGTAGAAGTCCCGGATATCGGGCCGGTACAAGCCCTTGGCCTTGTGGGTGACGCTGTACAGCGCCCGCGCGGTGACCGTCAGCCCGGCCTCTTCGCGGATTTCCTTGATGATGTTTTCAGCCGCCGACAGACCAATGTCCGCATAGCCCCCGGGCAACGCCCAGCAACCATCCGTCAACTCACGCACCAACAGGATCCGGTCACCGTCAATCACCGCACCCCGTACATCAATCATCGGTGTCGAATAGCGCTTGGCAAAGTCCGGCACCAGCCCGGTGATACGCTCCAGCGGCACGTCGCCCAACTGCGCCAGCATGCTGTGGGCGATCTGGGCGATTTCCTCAAGGCGCTCGCGCTCGAAGTCATCGGTGCAGAAGTGCAGCCCCGTGGAGGCCAATGCTTGCAGGCGCTTGGCCTGGGCCAGCCAGGTGTTTTCCATGGGAGCTCCTTCAGTCAGAGGCGGTGAGGTCTTTTTTCATGTAAACCCGACGCAGGCCGTTTTCTTCGGCGCGGTGGGTTTCCACATACCCTTTGCGGGTGTACAGCACGATGTTTTCAGTCATCGCTTCATTGGTATAGAGGCGGATGGAACCTTGCCCGGCCTGGCGTTCCGTGAACTCCAGCAATAGGCGCCCGTAACCCAGACCCTGGGTGTCGGGATCGACGGCGAGGTTATCCAGCAGCAAGTACTCGTCGTTATGGATCAGTACGACAAAGCCGTGCACCTGGCCCGCATTTTCCAACACGTGCACCCGTGCAGCAGCGACCTGTTGGCGATAATCATCCAGCATCGGCCCCGGCTTGCGCCCGATGCGTTCGATATAAGGGGAGTAGGCGGCGTGGACGATGGCCTCGATGGCGGCGATATCGTCAACGGTGGCGGAGCGGATAAGGGGTGGCATCGCTGTGGGCCTCCAGAAATCACTTGTGGCGAGGGGACAAGCCCCTCACCACAGTGGTTTTTCTACATCACCGGCTCATTCGCCGCGATAAATGCAGCCACTGGTGCAGGTCTCATGGATGCGAATCGCGCTGAGTTCCGGCAACAACGGTTTCAATTCATTCCAGATCCACTTGGCCAGCACTTCGCTGGTCGGGTTCTCAAGGCCCGGGATGTCGTTGAGGTAGTTGTGGTCGAGGCGTTCGTAGAGCGGCTTGAAAATCGCCTTGATCTCCGAGAAGTCACGGATCCAGCCGGTATGCGGGTCGAGGTCGCCGCTGAGGTGGATCGCCACCTTGAACGAATGGCCATGCAGGCGCCCGCACTTGTGGCCTTCGGGCACGTGGGGCAGGCGGTGGGCGGATTCGAATGTAAATTCCTTGAAGATTTCCACAGTATTTTTCAGCTCGGTCAGGTGTCTGGCAGGCGGCGAGTTTAACAGCTTGATCCCTTGCCGCGCATACCGCTTGATCAGAGAGCCAGCAGGCGTTCGCCCAATTGCCCGTTATCCGCCAGCTGCAGGAATTCATCCCCCAGCCGCTGGCTTTCGCTCATTGCGGTTTGCCAGTACTTGTTGCGGCCCGGGTCATCGCCCATGAAGCGCTTGAAGTCACTGCGGTCTGGCAGTTTGCCGTGGGGCAGGCGGGCCAGGTATTCCTTCGACGGCGCCAGCAGCAGTACATCCTGCAGGCCCTGTTGATTGGCACGGCGCCACGGCAAGCCTTTGTCGAACCAGCCGGGGATGACCCGGTCGGTGAAGTGCGGGTACAGCACGATGTCATCGCCGTGATAGGGCAGGTCGAGGTGGTAGTCCAGCAGGCCGCCATCGCGGTAAGTGCCTGCACCGGCGCCCGGCAGGTCACGCACGCCTTGCATCACCATGGGGATCGAGCCGGACGCCAGCAGCGCCTGGCGCAGGTTGCCCAGTTCCAGATTGAGGAAGCGCGAGGGGAAATCCTTGAGGGCATGCAGCGGTGGCGCCTGGCGTGGGTCGTGGACGATCAGCCGTTCGAAGTGCCGGGACAATCGCGCGCGGCCCCGCAGGTTGTCGGCGATCACCGAGGACAGTCCCAAACCAAGACGGCCGCGATGATCGTCGGCGAGCAGGCCGTGGCTTTTGACCACCATGATATTCAGCCGATAGTTCGGGTTGTCGAGCACGCGGGCATCACGGCCGGCCAGCAGGTCATCGAGCATGCGCACGCAGCTCTGGCTGACTTCGGCCATCGTCACGCCTTTGGCGAAAGTTTGTTCGTTGTACAGCCGGCCCAGGTCGAGCAGGCCTTGCACCGGGTCGGGCAGGCAGGCACTGGCAAACCGCCAGGAGCCGATCGAGGCGCCGATCAGTGCGCGTTCCCGGGGCGCGCGGGGCAGCCAGTCACCGAACAGCGCCAAGTCCAGGCCCTGGATGCCCAGGGCTTTTGGGCCACCCGCGGCGCCGGGAAGTATGCCCACGTCCGCAGGCGCAAGCCCCTGTTCGCGAATGCGTGCGAAAGCGCGTTTACCGGCCTTGAGGGTCAAGGCGGGGAACTTCATATGGATAGCAGTCATACCGGTCTCATCGACAGCGAGCAGGGCAGTATAGAAAATCTTGCCCGGTTGCAGGCAAAGGTCTCGCAGAGAATTGCCATGGTGGCAATTCAGTTTCAGTTAAGTTGGATCCAGTACGGTGAGCCCCGTAGGCAAAATATCCTGAAACGGAGACTCACCATGAAAACCCTCACAGCCTTGATCGCCAGCAGTATCATCGCCCTCACCGCAGGCGTCGCCCAGGCTCGCGACCTGGGGCCGGACGAGGCACTGAAGTTGCGCGACGCTGGTACCATTGTGTCTTTCGAGAAGCTCAATGCCATTGCACTGGCCAAACATCCCGGCGCCACCGTGCATGAAACCGAGCTTGAAGAGGAATACGGCAAGTACCTTTATCAGGTTGAACTGCGCGACGCCCAGGGCGTTGAGTGGGACCTGGAATTGGACGCTGTCACCGGGGCCGTCCTCAAGGATCATCAGGATACGTAATGAAGGTAAATCTACGCACCAGCGTTCAAGTGGCGCTGGTGCTCCTGGCATTTTGCTCAAGCCTGGCCGCTCGGGACCTGGGCCAGGACGAAGCGTTGCGCCTGCGCCAGAAGGGCGTGATCGCGCCGCTCGAGCACCTGCTGGGGCCCGCGTTCGAGCGTTACCCGGGCGCCAAGTTGCTCGACGCCGAGCTTGAAGAGCACAAGGATCGTCCTGTGCGCTATATCTATGAAATCGAACTGTTGACGGTGGAAGGCGTGGTGCGCGAGATCGAACTCGACGCCAACACCGGCCAGCTGCTCAAAGACAAGGAAGACGACTGATGCGCCTGCTCCTGGTGGAAGACCACGTACCCCTGGCCGATGAGCTGATGGCCGGGCTCAATCGCCAGGGCTATGCCGTGGACTGGCTGGCGGACGGGCGCGATGCGGTGTATCAGGGGCGCAGCGAACCCTATGACCTGATCATTCTCGACCTCGGGCTGCCGGGGTTGCCCGGGCTTGAGGTGTTGACGCAATGGCGTGCCGCTGGCCTGGCCACGCCGGTGCTGATCCTCACGGCCCGCGACTCCTGGGCCGAGCGCATCGAAGGCCTCAAGGCCGGGGCCGACGATTACCTGAGCAAACCGTTTCATCCCGAAGAGCTGCACCTGCGTATCCAGGCCTTGCTGCGCCGTTCCCATGGCCAGGCCAATCAGCCCACCTTGCAGGCCGCCGGCTTGCACCTGGATGAAGGGCGCCAGTGCGTGATGCGTGACGGCGAGGAGATCCAGCTGACCGCCGCCGAGTTTCGGTTGTTGCGTTACTTCATGCTGCACCCCGAGCAAATCCTTTCAAAAAGCCACTTGGCCGAACACTTGTACGACGGCGAGACCGAGCGTGATTCCAATGTGCTGGAGGTCCACGTCAATCACCTGCGCCGCAAGTTGGGCCGCAGTGTGATCGAGACCCGGCGCGGCCAGGGTTACCGGTTTGGCGCCAGCCCGGCATGAGGTCAATCCAGCGGCGCCTGAGCCTGGGATTGATCAGCGTGATGGTGATCGTCGGCCTGGTGTTGGCGCAGACCAGCCTGTGGCTGTTTGAAGTGGGCCTGCAACGGTACCTGGAATCCGGCTTGCGCAACGACAGCGAGAACCTGCTGGTGGCGCTGGTGCGCGGGCCCACAGGGGTTCAACTGGATGAACAGCGGCTGTCACCGGCCTATCAGCGGCCGTTTTCCGGGCACTATTTCCGGATCGACTTTGGTGACACTCACTGGCGTTCGCGCTCGTTATGGGACCAGGAACTGCCGCAACTGCCCCAGGCCGGGCTCAAGGGCAACCTGCAATTGGGCCCGGAAGGCCAGCAACTGCTGGTGTTGCGTTCCGACTACAAGCGCTTCGGCCAATCGATTTCCATCAGCGTGGCCCAGGACTACACCCCGGTCAGGGAAAGCTTTCGCCTCATGCGCCAGATTGGCCTGGTGCTCGGGCTGGCAGCGCTGTTGCTGATCCTGATTCTGCAACGCGTCACCGTGCGCCGCGCGTTACGCCCGCTGGAGACCGCGCGCAACCAGATCGCCCAACTGCAACAAGGCCAGCGCTCGCAACTGGACACCCAGGTACCGGTGGAACTGGAACCGCTGGTGGCGCAGATCAACCATTTGCTGGCCCACACCGAAGACAGCCTCAAACGCTCACGCAACGCCCTGGGCAACCTCGGCCATGCCTTGAAAACCCCGTTGGCGGTATTGCTGAGTGTGGCGTCCAGCGAGCAGCTCAAGGACCATCCACAGCTCAGCAAGCTGCTGCGCGAACAGTTGGAGCAGGTGCAGCAACGACTTAACCGCGAACTCAATCGTGCCCGTTTGGCCGGCGAGACGCTGCCCGGTGCCTTGTTTGACTGCGATGGAGAATTGCCGGGGTTGCTGGCGACCTTGAACATGATCCATGGCGAGCATCTGGATTTGAGTTACCGCGCACGCCCAGGCTTGCAGTTGCCGTGGGACCGCGAGGACTTGCTGGAACTGTTGGGCAACCTGCTGGACAACGCCTGCAAATGGGCGGATGCCGAGATTGTGTTGAGCATCAGCGAAACCCCGGAAGGCTTCCAGTTGGCCGTGGAGGATGACGGGCCGGGGATTCCCGAAAGCCAGCGTGACCAGGTGTTCAGCCGAGGCACCCGGCTGGATGAGCAGACTGACGGCCATGGCTTGGGGCTGGGGATCGTGCGGGATATTGTCGACGTGTGGGGCGGGGTGCTGCTGTTGCAGGAAAGCGAGCTGGGCGGGCTGAAGGTAGTAATCGATCTGCCACGCCGCCACTAAACGGGAGGTGAAGGAACGGGTTCCTTCACCTCCGGCGTATCATCAAACCCTGAACTGATCCATCAGCCCCTGCTGCTGGTTCGCCAGGCTGTTCAACGCCTGACTGACCCGCGCCGACTCATTCGCCTGCTCGGACAACGACTCCGTCACATCCCGGATCGTCGCCACATTGTTGTTGATCTCCTCGGCCACCGCGCTTTGCTCTTCGGCGGCGCTGGCGATCTGCAGGTTCATGTCGCTGATCACCGTCACCGCATCGCCGATCTGGCGCAGAGCGGTCACCGCCTGGCCCACCTGTTCGACGCTGCCCTGGGCCTGTCGGTGGCTGTTGCTCATGGAACCGACCACGTCCTGGGTGCCGCTTTGCAATTGCTCGATCACCAGGCGGGTTTCCTCCACCGATTCCTGGGTACGCCGTGCCAGGTTGCGCACTTCGTCGGCGACCACCGCAAAACCGCGCCCGGCCTCACCGGCGCGGGCGGCTTCGATGGCGGCGTTCAACGCCAGCAGGTTGGTCTGCTCGGCAATCGCACGAATCACTTCCAGCACCGATCCGATCTTCTCGCTATTGGCCGCCAACCCTTCAACCTGGGTCATCGCAGTGCTCATATCGGCCGCCAGATGACCGATGCTGGTGGTGGTGCGGTCGATCACGGTCAAGCCTTCGCGGGTGGCCTGATCGGCATCGCGGGCGGCTTGGGCCGCTTGGGCTGCACTGCGGGCGACGTCCTGGGCGGTGGCGCTCATTTCGTGGGAGGCGGTGGCTACCTGGTCGACCTGGCGGTATTGCTGCTCCATGCCGGCGCTGGTTTCGGTGGCAATGGCGGCCGACTGGTCGGCGGTGCCACGGGCGTCCTGCACCGAGCGTTTGACCTGGGCAATGATCGGTTGCAGCTTGTCGAGGAAACGGTTGAACCAGCCTGCCAACTCACCGAGTTCGTCGTGCTTGTCGTAGGCCAGCCGGCGGGTCAGGTCGCCTTCGCCGCTGGCAATGTCTTCCAGCATGCGGGCTACGCCGAGGATCGGACGCGTCACGCTGCGGGCCATCAGCCACACCAGCAACAGGCCAACGATCGCGGCCAACAGGCCCAGGCTCAGTTCCAGCAAGGTGCCTTTGGCGTTGTCGGCGTCCAGTTTGACCTTCAGGGCTTCGGCCGGCGCGACCAGGACTTTTTCCGGCACATCCAGCAGAACGCCCCACGGTTTGCCGTCAGGGATTGGCTGGAACGGTGCCAGCACCTTGAGTTGATGGTCGGTGCGCACACTGCGGGTCTGGGTACTGCTCGCCAGCGAACTGATCAACTGCGCGCCGTTGGCAGTGTCGACGGTGTCCAGGCGCTGGCTGAGTTTGCCAGCGTCCGGACTGTATCCGGCCAGCAGGCCCACCGGGCTGATGATGCTGACGCTGGTCTGGCCGTCGTAGAGTTTCTGGCTGGCGCCCTGGCTGACCGCCTGCAGGCTGTTGAGGTTGATGTCTACCGACAGCGACGCGATGACTTTGCCGTTGACCATCAGCGGGAAGACGATGCTGGTCATCAGCACCTTTTGCCCGTCGATGACATAGAAGTACGGCTCGATCACGCAGGGTTTGAGGGTGGTGCGCGGGCACGTGAACCAAGCGTTGGCTTTTTCGCCGCTGGGTCCGATGCTGGTGTCGGACATGTCGCTTTCGGGCAGCGACATTGAGGTCAGCTTGCCTGCGGTCGGCTGGGACCAGTACAGCGCAAAGCGGCCCTTGTCGTTGCTGCCCAGCTCTGGCTGGTTGGCGAACAACTCGTCCTTGCCATCCAGTGCGTTGGCTTCGAACACCAGGGACAGGCCCAGCAGGTCCGGGTTGGCTTGCAGCGCGGCTTTGACCTGGCGAGTCAGGTCTTCGCGCAGGTCGAAGGCATCCAGGAAGCGTTTCTCGGCCTGTTCGCGCAGGAACAGCACCTGCCGGGAAAAGCCGTGGCCGTATTGATAGGCGTCCATGAACTGCTGGCGAATCCCCAAGGCCTGGACTTCACCCTGGGCTTCGATGCGGGCCTGGGCGGCTTCGTCGAGCATTTCCATGCTGGAGGCCTTCACCAGATCGGAACTCTGCGCCATGCGGTACAGCGACAGACCCACCAGCAAGGTCACGATGCCTAACAGGCAGAGACCGGCCAGCAGGGTAATTTTCCATTGAATGGACAGCTGTCTGAGCGACATGGAGCCTTCCTTAACCTTTCGATACGACAGAGACGATCTGCCTGTATCGGCCGGTCAGGATTTTTCTTTATTCAAACGTTCAATTTAAAAGCTGTTTGTGGGGTGAGGGGCTTTGACATGCTTGCCTGCCTGCTGCAAAGTGCGCGCCCTCTAATAAAACTCCTTTAAAACCTGATTTGCGGCAGCTGTCCCCGACAGCAGCCCGGGCAGGCGCGTGCTTTTTTTTAAGTTTTCTGTCTTGAGGTAACGATGATTAATGCAGTAATCGCCGCGGTCGGCACCATGCTGGTGCTCAGCCTGTCCCGCGTGCATGTGGTGATCGCGATCATTGTCGGTGCACTGGTGGGTGGCCTGACCGGCGGCCTGGGCATCGATGCAACGCTCAAGGCGTTCAACAGTGGCCTGGGTGGCGGCGCGACGGTGGCGCTGTCTTACGCGCTGCTCGGCGCTTTCGCGGTGGCGATTGCCAAGTCCGGCCTGGCTCACGCGTTGGCAGACAAAGCCTTGCTGCTGGTCGACCGTCAGGAAGCCACAGGCGGCAGCCACGTCAAATGGCTGTTGATCGGCTTGCTCTGGGTGGTGGCCATCGCCTCGCAGAACATCCTGCCAATCCACATCGCGTTTATCCCGCTGTTGGTACCGCCGCTTTTATACGTGCTGACCAAGCTACAACTGGACCGTCGGCTGATCGCCTGCGTCATGACCTTCGGCCTGATCACGCCCTACATGTTTCTGCCGGTGGGTTTCGGCAACATCTTCCTGAATCAGATCCTGCTGGCCAACGTGGCCAAGAGCGGCGTCGACATCAGTCAGGTCAACGTCACCCATGCCATGGGGCTTCCGGCGCTGGGCATGGTGGTGGGCTTGCTGGTGGCGGTGTTTATCAGCTACCGCAAGAAGCGCGTGTACGACCTTGAGAAGATCGAGCGGGTCGAGCAGGTGGCCGTGCAATACAACCCGCTGACCCTGCTGGTGGCCGGCCTGGCGATTGCGGCGGCGTTCATTATCCAGCTGTGGCTGGACTCGATGATCATCGGCGCCCTGGCCGGGTTCCTGATCTTTTCGGTGTCGGGCATTGTGCGCTGGCGCGACACCGATGACCTGTTCACCGAAGGCATGAAGATGATGGCGATGATCGGCTTCATCATGATCGCCTCGTCGGGCTTTGCCGAAGTGCTCAAGGCCACCGGCGAAGTGCAGACCCTCGTGCAAGCCTCGGCGGCGTTTATCGGCCACAGCCGCGGTGTGGGGGCGTTGCTGATGCTGCTGGTGGGGTTACTGGTGACCATGGGCATCGGCTCGTCGTTTTCCACGGTGCCGATCCTGGCGGCGATCTTTGTGCCGCTGTGCGTGCAGTTGGGCTTCAGCCCGCTGGCCATCGTGTGCATCGTCGGCACGGCCGGTGCACTGGGCGATGCCGGCTCGCCCGCGTCGGACTCGACCCTGGGGCCGACCTCGGGTTTGAACATCGACGGCCAGCATCACCATATCTGGGACACCGTGGTCCCGACCTTCCTGCACTACAACATTCCGCTGCTGGCGTTTGGCTGGTTTGCCGCGATGACGCTCTGAGGGATTGTCCTACAGATTTATTGTAACTAGCCGTTAACCTCTTAAGGTGTCCCTTAAGAGAGAAGAGCCATGCGTCTGAGTCTAAAGGCCAAAGTACTGTCCCTTGCTGTCCTGCCCGTGTTGTTGTTTGCCGTGATCATCAGCCTGACCACGGTGTGGATCCTTCAGGAGCAGGCCCGCAAGGAGGTCGAAGAAACCCGCCAGAACCTGCTCAACGACGCCAAGACCACCTTGCGCGGCTACGTCGAGGTGGCACTGACCACCATCAAGCCGCTGTATGACGCGGCCGCCCAAGGCGATACGACGGCGCGGGCGCAGGTGGTCAAGCTGCTGTCCAACACCAGCTATGGCAAGGACGGTTATTTCTTCGGCTACGACTCCGAGACCATTCGCCTGTTCAAGGGCAACAGCCCCGACGGCGTCGGCAAAAGCTTCAAGGACAACCGCGACCCGAATGGCGTCTACGTCAACCGCGACCTGGTGAAAGTCGGCAAGGATGGCACCCACTACCTGCAATACAGCTCGACGCAGCCCGGCCAGACCGAGCTGGTGCCCAAGCTTGGCTACACCGAATACCTGCCCAAGTGGGACATGGTGATCGGTACCTCGGTGAACCTGGACGGCATCGACGCCCAGGTCGCCGAGGTTCAGGCCAAGGTGGAGAAACGCATGGAAGGCGTGGTGCTGAGCATCATCGGGATCGCCGTGGTAGTGCTGTTGGTGATCGCCGCCGTGGGCATGCTGGTGGCCAACACCATCCTGCGGCCGTTGCACCTGATGAAGATCAACCTCGACGACATCGCCGCCGGTGAAGGCGACCTGACCCGCCGCCTGGCCATCAGCAGTCAGGACGAACTGGGGGAACTGGCCGGCTCGTTCAACCGCTTTGTCGACAAGATCCACGGCCTGGTGCGCCAGATCACCGAGATGACCTCCCAGCTTACCGGCCTGGTAAGCCAGGTCGCGGAGCAAGCCAGCCGCTCGGAAAAAGCCATGGAGCGCCAGCGTCACGAGACGGACCAGGTGGCCACCGCCATCAACGAAATGTCCTCCGCCGCCCATGAAGTGGCCCGCAGTGCCCAAGGCGCGGCGGTGGCGGCGCAACAGACCGACGCCGAAGGCCAGGCTGCGAAAAAAGTCGTGGACGGCAGCATTGCGCAAATCCATGCGCTGGTGAATGACATCCGCAGCAGCGGCGTGTCCCTGGACAGCTTGCAGCAGGACGTTTCGTCGATTGTCAGCGTGCTCGGGGTGATCCGCTCGATTGCCGAGCAGACCAACTTGCTGGCCCTCAACGCGGCCATTGAAGCCGCACGGGCAGGGGAGGCGGGTCGTGGGTTTGCCGTAGTCGCCGACGAAGTGCGGGCGCTGGCCAGCCGCACCCAGCAAAGCACCCAGGAAATCCAGGGCATGATCGACCGCCTGCAAAAAGGCACCGAAGCCGCCGTGGAATCCATGCGCCGCTCCAGCGATGCCGGAGACGGCACCTCGGCCCAGGCCAACGAAGCCGGTGCGTCTCTGGACACCATGGCGCAACTGATCGGCACCATCAACTCGATGAACGCGCAGATCGCCAGCGCCGCCGAAGAACAAACCGCCGTGGCCGAAGAGATCAACCGCAGCGTGCATCAGATTGCCGTGGCGGTGGACAGCGTGGCGGATGAAACCCAACAGGGCGCCCAGACCTCTCGCAGCCTGGCGGACCTGGGGCAGCGGTTGGGGCAGTTGGTGGGGCAGTTCAGGATTTGATTGCAGGCTTGAGCCATCGGCAACGTCCTGTTGCCGACGGGCTTGGCTGGATTGATCGATCAGGTCAACAGCGCCAAACGTTCTACCGTCTCCGGAAACTGCGCCACCAGCCGAATCAGGGTTGCCGCCTGAGCATTGGGTGTGGCCCGGCCTTGCTCCCAATTTTCCAGGGTCCGGGTGTTGGTGCGCAGGTACATCGCAAACACCGAGCGCGACAGATTGAGTTGTTGACGCACAGCGACTACTTCGTCGGCAGTGAGCGGTGCCAGCTTGCTCAACTGCACCTTGTGGCTGCGCAGCGTTACCTTGCCTTGTCGTTCATCTGCCAGCGCGTCGAAGCCTTCGACCAGTTCGGAAAAGATGTCACGTTTCATAAGATTTTCTCGCTTTGATTTCCCTGTCCAGCAGGTGTTTGAGCGCCGTTTTGTGTTGTGTGCTCAGGTCGTCCTGTTCGTGTTTGCCATAAAGGGTGAACAGCCAGAACTGCGTACCACCCGACCACCAGTAATAGATGACTCGCAGGCCACCCCGTTTGCCCTTGTTGCGTCGCTCATCGACAAAGCGAACCTTGCGTAACCCGCCGGTCCCCTCTATCACGTCGCCCGCCTGCGGGTTTCTCATCAACGCCTGTTGAAAGCCGTGAAATAACTCATCATTCAGATAATCCCTGCGGTGCCGCTCAAAGGCTGGCAATTCGATAAATAGAGCATCCATGTTCTGTACGTAGCCTGCGTATAGTTTGGTGGCCCATCTGCGGTGGGTCAAGTGACCCTGCTGTGGGATGTTTCCTAAAACGCAACCACGATACGAGCGACGCAGGCAGGGTGATGCCGGAAGGGGAGGTTTCTCGATGAGGAAAACTCCCTTTGTGTGTCAGGCAAGAAATTAATACCCCAGAAACGCAAAACGGCGCCCTAAGGCGCCGTTTTGCTTGCTGCGTTTAACTAAGCGATCAACCCGCCATCACCGCATGCTGCACCAGGGTGAGCAACGGTTGTGGGTACACACCCAGGAAGAACGCCAGCAGGGCGATTGCCAGCAGCATCACGCCGCCCGCTTTCTGTTCCCAGTGCAACTCGGCGTCCACACGGCGCAGGTTTGGCTCGATCAGGTACAGGGTCACCATCACGCGCAGGTAGTAGAACACGCCGATGGCGCTGCCCAGTACCAGCGAGGCCACCAACCACCATTCGTGGGCTTCAACACCCGTCGCCACGATGTAGAACTTGCCGATGAAGCCGGCGGTCAGCGGGATGCCGGCCAGGGACAACATCATCACGGTCAGTACGGCGGTCAGGTACGGACGGCGCCAGAACAGGCCGCGATACTCGTACAGGGCGTCGGCGTCACGGCCTTTGTAAGGCGAGGACATCAGGGTGATCACACCGAATGCACCCAGGCTGGTGATCACGTAGGTGACCAGGTATACACCGATGGCTTCCATCGCCAGGCCCTTGCTTGCCACCAGGGCGATCAGCAGGTAACCGAAGTGCGCGATGGACGAATAACCCAGCAGACGCTTGAGGTTGTTCTGGGTCAGCGCCAGCAGGTTACCGAACAGGATCGACGCGATCGCGATGATGGTCAGCACGTTGCTGAGTACACCGGTGTTGGCCGCAGGGGAGATCTGGAACAGACGCACCATCACCGCAAACACGGCGACTTTCGACGCGGTAGCCAGGAACGCAGCCACCGGCGCCGGGGCGCCTTCGTACACGTCCGGGGTCCACAGGTGGAACGGCACCAGCGACAGCTTGAACGCCAGGCCGATCAGCATCATGGCCAGGCCCAGTTGGGCGATGGGCGCAGGGCTGCCGGAGGTTGCCAGGGCGTGACCGATACCGCTGAAGCTCAGGCTGCCGGCTTCTGCGTAGAGCAGGGCCATACCGAACAACAGGAACGCGGAACCGGCGGCCGACAGCACCATGTACTTGATGCCGGCTTCCAGGGAGCGCTTGTTGAAGAAGGCATACGCCACCAGGCCGTAGACCGGGATCGACAGCAGTTCCAGGCCGATGAACAAGCCGGCCAGGTGCTGTGCGCTGACCAGCACGATACCGCCGGCCGCAGCCAGCAGGATCAGCAGGTACAGCTCTTCGCGGTTGCCCGGGTAGCCGGTGCCGCCTTCGCCGAGGTAGGCGTGGGCGAGGGTGACGCAGGCCAGGGTGGCAACCAGGATCAATGCGATATACAGCAGCGCAAAGTCATCGACCATCATCAGCGGGGTCACGGCCAGTGGCGCGACCTTGAGTGCCGGGATAATCGACAGCAGGGCCAGGTTCAAACCCGCACAGGACAGCAGGAACGTTTGTGAGTGATTGCGGCGCCAGGCGATCGCCAGCATCACCACCACGATGGTGAGGCTGGTGATCAGCAGCGGCGCAAGCGCGATAAAGTGTTGGATCGTGAATTCCATAGCGCTCTTACCGGGCCGAAGCGAGTTGAGAGAAGGCGGTGCCGAACCACTGCTGCACGCCATGCATCGTTGCGGCAGAAGTATCCAGGAACGGTTGCGGGTACACGCCGATGAACACCAGCAGTACCGCAAGGCCGAGCACCATGATCAGTTCGCGAGCATCCATCCCTTGCAGGACGGTGTCGGACTTGGCCGGGCCGAAGTAGGCGCGGTGGATCATGATCAGCGAGTAGACCGAACCGAACACCAGGCCGGAGGTAGCGATTGCACTGATCCACGGGGTTTGCACGAAGGCACCCATCAGGATCAGGAACTCTCCGATGAAGTTACCGGTACCCGGCAAGCCCAGGGAGGCAGCGGCGAAGAACAGGCTGATGGCCGGCAGGTAGGCGATACGCGACCACACGCCACCCATCTCGCGCATGTCACGGGTGTGCAGGCGCTCGTACAGCTGGCCACTGAGGATAAACAGTGCCGCGGCCGACACACCGTGAGCCAGCATCTGGATCACAGCGCCTTGCAGCGCCAGTTGGCTGCCGGAGTAGATGCCGATCAGTACGAAACCCATGTGGGAAACGGATGAGAAGGCAATCAGACGCTTGATGTCGGTTTGGGCGAAGGCCAGGAACGCACCGTAGAAGATCCCGATCAGACCGAGGGTCATGGCGATCGGCGCAAACTCGGCCGAGGCATTCGGGAACAGCGGCAGGGCGAAACGCAGCAGGCCGTAGGCCGCCGTCTTCAACAGAATACCGGCGAGGTCCACGGAACCTGCGGTCGGCGCCTGGGCGTGAGCGTCAGGCAACCAGGAGTGGAATGGCACCACCGGCAGCTTCACCGCGAACGCGATGAAGAAGCCCAGCATCAGGATGTACTCGGTGGTCAGGGACATCTTGGTTTTCAACAGATCGGCGTAGTTGAACGTGATCACGCCCGTGCTGTTGAAGTTGACCAGTACCAGGCCCAGGATCGCCACCAACATGATCAGGCCGGAAGCCTGGGTGAAGATGAAGAACTTGGTCGCCGCGTAGATCCGGGTTTTCTTGCCGTCCGAAGAACTGTGACCCCAGAGCGCGATGAGGAAGTACATCGGCACCAGCATCATTTCCCAGAAGAAGAAGAACATGAACAGGTCGAGGGCGAGGAACACGCCGACAACGCCGCCCAGGATCCACATCAGGTTCAGGTGGAAGAAGCCCACGTGACGCTGGATCTCTTTCCAGGAGCAGAGTACCGAGAGGATACCCAGCAGGCCGGTCAGCAGGATCATCAACAGCGACAGGCCGTCGAGGGCCAGGTGCACGTTGATGCCGAAGCGCTGGATCCACACGTGCTTGAATTCAAGCGCGAAGGTGGGATCGACACCCGGTGCCGGAGCAAATGAATAGTCGCCATGGGCCCACAGCCAGAGGCCGAGCGCGAGTTCCAGGGACATGGTCAGCAACGCAATCCAGCGGGGGAGGGTGGCGCCGAAGCGTTCACCCATCCAGCAGAGCAGGCCGCCGATAAAGGGGATCAGGATTAGCCAGGGCAGAATCATGACGGGCTCGTTTCCTTTCGCAAGTTCGCAAAGTTCGCAATGTGCATAGTCAGACCGCGACCACGATGATGGCGCCGATTACCAGGACGGCACCGGCCGCCATGGAAGCTGCATACCAACGCAATTGGCCGGTCTCGCTGCGGCTCAGGGCGGTGTGACCGGCCTTGGCGGCACGCGGGATCAAACCGATGGTCTGGTCGAGCGGGTCTTTGCGCAGTACGTGGCTGATCGCAAGGTAAGGCTTGACGAACAGTTTGTCGTAGATCCAGTCGAAGCCCCAGGCAGCGAACCACCAGGCCGAAAGGAAGCGGCCAATGCCACTGTTGGCGATGGCAGTGACGAAGCGGCGCTTGCCGAGGAACAGCAGGGCCGCCAGCAGGATACCGGCGATGGCGATGGCACCCGAGGCGATTTCCAGGCTGTGCTTGGCGGCGCCGCCGGCATGGCCAGCGCTCTCCGGCAGTACACCGGCCAGAGGCGGGGTGATCATGGCGCCGACGAAGGTCGACAGGATGATCAGCACCGACAGTGGCAGCCAGTGGGAAATGCCGTGGCCTGCGTGCGCTTCAGTCTTGGCTTCACCGTGGAAGGTGATGAAGATCAGGCGGAAGGTGTACAGCGAGGTCATGAACGCACCCACCAGGCCGGCGTACAGCAGGCCGTGGTTACCGCTGGCAAAGGCTTCCCAGAGGATTTCGTCTTTCGAGTAGAAACCTGCGGTCACCAGTGGCAGGGCCGACAAGGCCGCGCCGCCGACGATGAAGCTGGCGTAGGCCAACGGCAGTTTCTTCCACAGGCCGCCCATCTTGAAGATGTTCTGCTCGTGGTGGCAGGCAACGATCACCGCACCGGAAGCAAGGAACAGCAGGGCCTTAAAGAAGGCGTGGGTCATCAGGTGGAAGATCGCGCCGTCCCAGGCACCCACGCCCAGGGCCAGGAACATGTAGCCGATCTGGCTCATGGTCGAGTAGGCGAGGATACGCTTGATGTCGGTCTGAACCAGGGCAGCAAAACCGGCCAGTACCAGGGTCACGCCACCCACCAGGCCCACCAGATGCAGAATCTCTGGCGCCAGGGTGAACAGGCCGTGGGTACGGGCAATCAGGTAGACACCGGCGGTCACCATGGTTGCGGCGTGGATCAGTGCCGAAACCGGGGTAGGGCCGGCCATCGCGTCCGCCAGCCAGGTTTGCAGCGGCAGTTGTGCGGATTTACCCACAGCGCCACCCAGCAGCATCAGGGTCGCCAGGGTGATCCAGAAGTCGCCGACCTGGAATTTCTGCGGTGCCAGCACCAGCAGTTCCTGGATGTTCAGCGTGCCCACTTGCTGGAACAGGATGAACAGGCCGATGGCCATGAACACGTCGCCGATCCGGGTCACGATGAAGGCTTTGAGTGCGGCGTTACCGTTGTTGCGGTTGCTGTAGTAGAAACCGATCAACAGGTACGAGCACAGGCCCACGCCTTCCCAGCCGAAGTACAGGAACAACAGGTTATCGCCCAGCACCAGGAACAGCATGCTGGCGATAAACAGGTTGGTGTAGGCGAAGAAGCGCGAGTAACCCGCTTCACCGCGCATGTACCAGGACGCGAACAGGTGGATCAGGAAGCCTACACCGACGACCACGCCAAGCATGGTGATCGACAGGCCGTCGACGTAGAGGGCGAAGTTGGGCTTGAAGCCCTCCACCGACATCCACTGCCACAACACCAGGGTGTAGTGGCCGCCTTCCGGCGGCGCGACGTTGAATTGCCAGATGACGTAGGCGGCGACAATCGCCGACAGGCCAATGGACCCCACACCGACCAGGGCCGAGAGGTTTTCCGACCAGCGTCCACGGGAGAACGACAGCAGCAGGAAACCGATCAGGGGAAATACGAAAGTCAGAAAGATCATGTTCATCCGCGCATCTCACTGGCAGCGTCGATATCAAGCGTGTGGAAGCGACGATACAGTTGCAGCAGGATCGCCAGGCCAATACTGGCCTCGGCGGCTGCCAGGCTGATCACCAGGATGAACATCACTTGTCCATCCGGCTGGCCCCAACGGCTACCGGCCACGATGAACGCGAGTGCCGCGGCGTTCATCATGATTTCCAGGCTCATCAACACGAACAGAATGTTGCGGCGAACCATCAGGCCGACCAGGCCAAGGCAGAACAGGATGCCGGCGACCGCCAGACCATGCTCCAAAGGGATAGCAGGCATCGTCATTGCTCCTTGGCTTCGTTGCGGCCCAAGTGGAAGGCGGTGATGGCTGCAGCGAGCAGCAGCATCGAAGCCAGTTCGACCACCAGCAGGTACGGGCCGAACAGGCTGATGCCCACGGCTTTCGCGTCTACGGTGGTGTGGCCGATGGCCTGGCCGCTCTGGTGAGCGAACAGCACATACAGCAGCTCACCCAGCAGCAGGGCTGCGAGGATCACCGGGCCGAGCCAGATGCCGGGCTTGAGCCAGACGCGTTCCTGGGCGACCGAAGCCGGCCCCAGGTTGAGCATCATCACCACAAACACGAACAGCACCATGATGGCGCCGGCGTAGGCGATCACTTCCAGCACACCGGCGAACGGTGCGCCGAGGCTGAAGAAGGTCATGGCCACGGCGATCAGCGAAATGATCAGGTAGAGCAGGGCGTGCACGGGGTTAGTGTTGGTGATCACGCGAAGCGTGGACACCACTGCAATACCCGATGCGAAATAGAAAGCGAATTCCATCTTTCTTCCTTAAGGCAGCAAGCTCTTCACGTTGATCGGCTCGGCTTCGTTTTGTGCGGCGCCTTTCGGCTTACCGGCAACGGCCATACCTGCAACACGATAGAAGTTGTAATCAGGGTTTTTACCGGGACCAGAGATCAGCAGATCTTCTTTCTCGTACACCAGGTCCTGACGTTTGAACTCGGCCATCTCGAAATCCGGTGTCAGCTGGATCGCGGTGGTCGGGCAAGCTTCCTCGCAGAGGCCGCAGAAAATGCAGCGCGAGAAGTTGATGCGGAAGAAGTCCGGGTACCAGCGACCGTCTTCGGTTTCAGCTTTCTGCAGCGAGATGCAACCCACCGGGCACGCCACGGCGCAAAGGTTACAGGCCACGCAGCGCTCTTCGCCGTCGGGGTCGCGGGTCAGGACAATGCGGCCGCGATAACGCGGCGGCAGGTACACCGCTTCTTCCGGGTATTGCAGGGTGTCGCGTTTGCGAAAGCCGTGACCGAACACCATCACCAGGCTTCGCAACTGGGTACCGGTACCCTTAACGATGTCGCCAATATATTTGAACATGGGTCAAATCCTCACTGAACCGCGCCCGCTGGCGTGTTCAACAACACAACGGCAGCAGTCACCAGCAAATTGATCAGGGTCAGCGGCAGGCAGAATCGCCAGCTGAAATCCATCACCTGGTCATACCGTGGACGCGGGATGGAAGCGCGCAGCAGGATGAACAGCATGATGAAGAACGCGGTCTTCAGGAAGAACCAGAAGAACGCCAGCTGCGGCAGGATGCCGAATGGACCGTGCCAGCCGCCGAAGAACAGCGTGACCAGCAGGGCCGAGATCAAGATGATGCCGATGTACTCACCTACGAAGAACATGCCCCACTTCATGCCGGCGTATTCAATGTGGTAACCGTCGGCCAGTTCCTGTTCTGCTTCCGGCTGGTCGAACGGGTGACGGTGAGTCACGGCGACGCCAGCGATGAAGAAGGTACAGAAGCCGAAGAACTGCGGAATGATGAACCACAGGTTCTGCGCCTGGTACTCGACGATGTCGCGCATGTTGAACGAGCCCACCTGCACCACGATGCCCATCAGCGCGAGGCCCATGAACACTTCGTAGGAGACGGTCTGGGCCGAAGCCCGCAAGCTGCCCAGCAGGGCGAACTTGTTGTTGCTCGACCAACCGGCGAACAGCACCGCGTAGACCGACAAACCGGCCATGGCGAAGAAGAACAGCAAGCCGATGTTCAGGTCCGCCACGCCCCAGGTCGGGGTGATCGGGATGATTGCGAAGGCAATCAGCAAGGCGCTCATGGCCACGACCGGTGCCAGGGTGAAGATCACCTTGTCGGCAAACGGCGGGGTCCAGTCTTCCTTGAAGAACATTTTCAGCATGTCGGCGGCGATCTGGAACATACCAAACGGGCCAACGCGGTTCGGACCATAACGGTCCTGCCACCAGCCCAGCAGGCGACGTTCGACGAAGCTGAGCAGGGCGCCCGCCACGACCACGGCCAACAGGATCACGATGGCCTTGACCACCGCGATGATCACGTCGATCACTTCAGGGGTGAACCAGGTCATTGAGCTGCCTCCTGCAGACCGTCAACGGTAAGGCCGAAGATCGCTGGAGGAATCCCCGCGAGGCCTTTTGGCAATGCAACCAGGCCAGCACCCAACTCTTCGTTGATGCGCAGCGGCAGACGCAGGGTCTTGCCGGCAACGGTCACGCTGAGCAGGGCACCGTCGTTGACGCCCAGGCGGTCGGCTTCGGACTTGGCTACGGACACGTAGGCGGCCGGAATGCGCTCTTGTACCGGCGCGGCTTTGGAAGAGGTCTCTTCGCTGCCGAACAGGTGGAAGAACGGCACAACCTGCCAGGTACCCTGGGCCGGGTTGAACGGACGCGGCACGCTGGCGAACCAGTTCAGCGAGTCACCGGTGCTTTCGATCAGGCGGGTGCCCGGGTCGCCAGCGCGGATGTGACCACCGACTTCGTCCTGGAACTTGTTCCAGGCCTGTGGCGAGTTCCAGCCCGGCGACCAGGCGAAAGGTACCTGCTGACGTGGCTCGACCGAACCCGAGTAACCTTCCATGGAGAAGGCGAACGCGGTGTCGTTGTCTTGCGGCGTACGTGGCTCGTGCACGCTGATGTCCGCGCGCATGGCGGTACGGCCGGAGTAGCGCAGCGGTTCGCGGGCGAGTTTCATGCCCTTGATGCGGAACGCGGCAGACGGCGCGGCGTCGACGATACGTGCCAGTTGCGGTGCGGCTGCGGCTGCGGCGGCTGTCACGTGGTCGAGCTGGGTCCAGTCGATCGGCTGGTTCAGCAGGGTGGCGCGCAGGGCATGCAGCCAGCGCCAGCCTTCGTGAACCAGGATGCTGGCGTCCATGTACTTCGGATCGAACACCTGGAAGAAGCGCTGGGCGCGGCCTTCCTGGCTGACCAGGGTGCCGTCGCCTTCAGCAAAGGTGGCGGCGGGCAGTACCAGGTGGGCGCGGTCGCTGGTGGCGGTTTTCTGGTGGTCGGCAACGATCACCACTTTGGCCGCGTTCAGCGCTGCGTCGACCTTGGCCGAATCCGTGCGGGTGTACAGGTCGTTTTCCAGCACCACGATCGCATCGGCGCTGCCGTCGGTCACGGCCTGCAGGGCCGCATCCAGGGACTCGCCACCGAGCATGGCCAGGCCGAGGCTGTTGGCTTCCGGCACGATCAGGCTGATGGAGCCGTTCTTCTCGCGCAGCTTCAAGGCTTTGGCGATGTTGGCGGCGGCTTCGATCAGTGCCTTGGAACCCAGCGAGGTACCGGCAATGATCAATGGGCGCTTGGCGGCCAGCAGGGCGTCGGCGATGCGCTTGGCCAGCTCAACGGCTTCAGCGTCCAGGCCTTCAACCGCAGGCGCGCTGGCGTCGAGGGCGTGGGCCACGGCGAAACCGATGCGGGCCAGGTCGTCCGGTGCTGCGTGTACGCATTCTTCAGCGATGTCGTCGAGCTTGGTTTCAGCCAGCGATGCGATGAACAGCGGGTTCAGCGCGTGCTGGCCGATGTTTTTCACTGCAGCGTCGAGCCAGGGCTGGACGCGCATGGCGTCGGCCATGTCTTCGGCCTTGCCTTTCACCGACTGGCGCAGGGACAGGGCGACACGGGCGGCAGTCTGGGTCAGGTCTTCACCGAGGACGAAGATCGCGTCGTGGTCTTCGATGTCGCGCATGTTCGGAACCGGCAGCGGGCTGTCGTTCAGAACTTGCAGCACCAGGCGGATACGCTCCAGTTCACCGGCTTCGATACCCGAGTAGAAGTGCTCGGCACCCACCAGCTCGCGCAACGCGTAGTTGCTTTCGAGGCTGGCGCGGGGCGAACCGATACCGACGATATTGCGACCGCGCAGCAGGTCAGCGGCTTTATCCAGCGCTTCGTCCAGGCTCAGCTTGGCGCCGTCGGCCAGCAGTGGCTGACGCGGGCGGTCTTCGCGGTTGACGTAGCCGTAGCCGAAACGGCCACGGTCGCACAGGAAGTACTGGTTGACCGAACCGTTGAAGCGGTTTTCGATCCGACGCAGTTCGCCGTAGCGCTCGCCCGGGGAGATGTTGCAACCGCTGGAGCAGCCATGGCAGATGCTCGGCGAGAACTGCATGTCCCACTTGCGGTTGTAGCGTTCGGAGTGAGTCTTGTCGGTGAACACACCGGTCGGGCAGACCTCGGTGAGGTTGCCGGAGAATTCGCTTTCAAGGGTGCCGTCTTCAACGCGACCGAAGTACACGTTGTCGTGGGCGCCGAACACACCGAGGTCGGTGCCGCCGGCGTAGTCCTTATAGAAGCGCACGCAGCGGTAGCAAGCGATGCAGCGGTTCATCTCGTGGGAAATGAACGGGCCCAGTTGCTGGTTCTGGTGGGTACGCTTGGTGAAGCGATACCGGCGCTCGTTGTGGCCGGTCATCACGGTCATGTCTTGCAGGTGGCAGTGACCGCCTTCCTCACACACAGGGCAGTCGTGCGGGTGGTTGGTCATCAGCCATTCGACGACGCTGGCGCGAAACACTTTCGCTTCTTCGTCTTCGATGGAAATCCAGCTGCCGTCGGTGGCAGGCGTCATGCAGGACATGACGATACGACCACGGGTGTCGTTCTCGTCGGTGTACTGCTTGACCGCGCACTGGCGGCAAGCGCCAACGCTGCCAAGGGCGGGGTGCCAGCAGAAATATGGAATGTCGAGGCCTAGCGACAGACACGCCTGTAACAGGTTGTCTGCCCCATCGACTTCGAGCTCTTTGCCGTCTACGTGGATAGTGGCCATGGTTCAAAGTTCTTCGTTGGCCCGGTGTCAGCGGGCGTGGCTAATGGAATCTTGTTATTCATGTGCATCAACACAGCCATAAAAGGCGTCAGCACATGAGAAGGCGAAGGGCACGGACCCTTCGCCTTTTTAAGCGTTACGCGCCGACTACAATCGGCCTTGCCAGAGGCGGGACGGCGGCGCTTTTGGGCGCAATGCCGGCTTCGAACTCCGAGCGGAAGTATTTGATCGCGCTGCCCAATGGCTCCACGGCGCCCGGTGCGTGAGCACAGAAAGTCTTGCCAGGGCCGAGGAAACCCACCAGACCCAGCAGGGTCTCGATATCGCCTGGCTGACCTTCGCCTTTCTCGAGGGCCATCAAGAGTTTCACGCTCCATGGCAGACCATCGCGGCACGGGGTGCAGAAACCACAGGATTCGCGGGAGAAGAACTGCTCCATGTTGCGCAGCAACGACACCATGTTCACGGTGTTGTCCACGGCCATGGCCAGGCCGGTACCCATACGGGTGCCCACCTTGCCGATGCCGCCGGCGTACATTTGTGCGTCGAGGTGCTCGGGCAGCAGGAAGCCGGTACCGGCGCCGCCTGGTTGCCAGGCCTTGAGGGTGTAGCCGTCGCGCATGCCGCCGGCGTAGTCCTCGAACAGCTCGCGCGCGGTCACGCCGAATGGCAGTTCCCACAGGCCCGGGTTCTTGACCTTGCCGGAGAAGCCCATGAGCTTGGTGCCCATGTCTTCGCTGCCTTCGCGGGCCAACGATTTGTACCACTCCACGCCGTCGCCGATGATCGCCGGCACGTTGCACAGGGTTTCAACGTTGTTCACGCAGGTCGGCTTGCCCCACACGCCCACGGCGGCCGGGAAGGGCGGCTTGGAGCGTGGGTTGGCACGGCGGCCTTCGAGGGAGTTGATCAGTGCGGTTTCTTCACCGCAGATGTAACGCCCGGCGCCGGTGTGCACGAACAGTTCGAAGTCGAAACCCGAACCGAGGATGTTCTTGCCCAACAGGCCTGCGGCCTTGGCTTCTTCCACGGCACGGTTCAGGTGCTTGGCGGCGGTGGTGTACTCGCCACGCAGGAAGATATAGCCACGGTAGGTTTTCAGCGCGCGGGCACTGATCAGCATGCCTTCGATCAACAGATGGGGCAGTTGCTCCATCAGCATGCGGTCTTTCCAGGTGTTCGGCTCCATTTCATCCGCGTTGCACAGCAGGTAGCGGATGTTGATGGATTCGTCTTTCGGCATCAGGCCCCACTTAACGCCCGTGGGGAAGCCTGCACCGCCGCGGCCTTTGAGGCCGGCGTCCTTCACGGTCTGGACGATGTCGTCCTGGGCCATGTCGGCGAAGGCTTTGCGCGCGGCTGCGTAACCGTTCTTGGCCTGGTACTCGTCAAGCCATACAGGCTCGCCGTCGTCACGCAGGCGCCAGGTCAGCGGGTGAGTCTCGGCCGACCGCTTGATGCGGTTGGCAGGACCGAAGGAAGTCAGGGTCATGGGTAGCCCTCGAGCAATTGGGTGACGCCAGCAGGCTGCACGTCACCGAATGTGTCGTCGTCGATCATCAACGCCGGCGCCTTGTCACAGTTGCCCAGGCAGCACACCGGCAGCAGCGTGAAGCGGCCGTCCGGCGTGGTTTGGCCCAGGCCGATGCCCAGCTTGCTCTGGATCTCGCTGACCACGGACTCGTGGCCACCGATGTAGCAGACCATGCTGTCGCACACGCGAATGATGTGGCGGCCAACCGGCTGGCGGAAGATCTGGCTGTAGAACGTCGCCACGCCTTCAACGTCGCTGGCAGGGATGCCCAGGATCTCGCCGATGGCGTAGAGGGCGCCGTCCGGCACCCAGCCACGTTCCTTCTGGACGATCTTCAAGGCTTCGATCGACGCCGCGCGCGGGTCTTCGTAGTGATGCAACTCGTGCTCGATGGCCGAGCGCTCGGTTTCACTCAAGGTGAAACGGTCTGTCTGGATAAGCGTGCTGTTCATGCTTAGCGGTCCACGTCGGCCATAACGAAATCGATACTACCCAGGTACGCAATCAAGTCCGCGACCATTTCACCTTTGATCACCGAAGGGATCTGCTGCAGGTGCGGGAAGCTTGGAGTACGAATCCGGGTGCGGTAGCTCATGGTGCCGCCATCGCTCGTCAGGTAATAACTGTTGATACCCTTGGTCGCTTCGATCATCTGGAAGGATTCGTTGGCCGGCATGACCGGGCCCCACGAAACTTGCAGGAAGTGCGTGATCAGGGTTTCGATGTGTTGCAGCGTGCGCTCTTTCGGCGGCGGCGTGGTCAGCGGGTGATCCGCCTTGTACGGGCCTTCCGGCATGTTGCGCATGCACTGTTCGATGATCTTCAGGCTCTGGCGCATTTCTTCGACGCGCACGATGCAGCGGTCGTAGGCATCGCCGTTGGCCGCCAGCGGGACTTCGAATTCGAAGTTCTGGTAGCCGGAGTACGGGCGCGCCTTGCGCAGGTCGAAGTCGCAACCGGTGGAACGCAGGCCAGCACCGGTGACGCCCCATTCCAGGGCCTCTTTGGTGTTGTACTGGGCGACGCCGATGGTCCGGCCCTTGAGGATGCTGTTGTCCAGGGCGGCTTTCTGGTACTCGTCCAGACGCTTGGGCATCCAGTCGATGAACTCCTTGACCAGGCGCTCCCAGCCACGCGGCAGGTCGTGCGCCACACCGCCGATGCGGTACCAGGCCGGGTGCAGGCGGAAACCGGTGATGGCTTCGATGACCTTGTAGGCGCGCTGACGGTCGGTGAAGGTGAAGAACACCGGGGTCATGGCGCCGACGTCCTGGATATAGGTACCCAGGAACAGCAGGTGGCTGGTGATCCGGAAGAACTCGGCCATCATGATGCGGATGGTGTCGACCTTGTCCGGCACCTTGATGCCCGCCAGCTTCTCGACCGAGAGCACGTACGGCAGGTTGTTCATCACGCCGCCGAGGTAGTCGATGCGGTCGGTGTACGGGATGAAACTGTGCCACGACTGACGCTCGGCCATCTTCTCGGCACCACGGTGGTGGTAGCCGATGTCCGGTACGCAGTCGACGATTTCTTCGCCGTCCAGTTGCAGGATGATACGGAAGGCACCGTGAGCCGAAGGGTGGTTCGGGCCCAGGTTGAGGAACATGTAGTCCTCGTTGGTGCCGGAGCGCTTCATGCCCCAGTCTTCCGGACGGAAGCGTGCAGCCTCTTCTTCAAGCTGCTGCTTGGCGAGGGTCAGGCTGAATGGATCGAATTCGGTGGCGCGGGCAGGGAAGTCCTTGCGCAGCGGGTGACCTTCCCAGGTCGGCGGCATCATGATGCGCGAGAGGTGCGGGTGGCCCGGGAAGTCGATGCCGAACATGTCCCACACTTCACGCTCGTACCAGTTGGCGTTAGGCCAGATACCGGTCACGGTCGGAACGCTCAGGTCGCTCTCGGAGAGGGCCACCTTGATCATCACGTCGCTGTTACGTTCCAGCGACATCAGGTGGTAGAACACGGTGAAGTCGGCGCCGCTCGGCAGTCCCTGGCGCTTGGTGCGCAGGCGCTCGTCCACGCCATGCAGGTCATAGAGCATGACGTACGGCTTGGGCAGGTTGCGCAGGAAGCTCAGGACTTCGACGAGCCTGGCACGCGCCACCCACAGCACCGGCATACCGGTGCGTGTGGCCTGGGCGGTGAAGGCGTCAGGGCCAAAACGGTTATTGAGTTCGACGACCACATCCTGGTCGTCTGCCTTATAAGGCGGGATGTACAGAGCACTGCCTGTAGTCATGGTTTTTTATCGCTTTCGGTCAACGTAAAGAATGAAGCCAGGTTTTCGTTCTATAAAAGAAGCGGTGCTGGATCAGACTTCGTCGGGGCTGCGCAGGTTGGTGACCTGAATACGCTGTTCGCGGCGCTGTTCCTTTTGTGACGGCATCTCGGCGCGGTATACGCCTTGATCTCCGACAACCCAGGAAAGTGGGCGACGCTCCTTGCCAATCGATTCCTGCAACAGCATCAAGCCTTGCAGAAATGCTTCAGGGCGGGGCGGGCAGCCAGGCACGTAGACGTCCACGGGCAGGAACTTGTCCACCCCCTGAACCACGGAGTAGATGTCGTACATGCCACCGGAGTTGGCGCACGAACCCATGGAGATAACCCACTTTGGCTCGAGCATTTGCTCGTAGAGACGCTGAATGATTGGCGCCATCTTGATAAAGCAGGTACCGGCGATAACCATGAAATCCGCCTGACGCGGCGAGGCCCGGATAACTTCGGCGCCAAAGCGCGCGATGTCGTGGGGCGCCGTGAAGGCGGTGGTCATTTCCACGTAGCAGCAGGAAAGACCGAAGTTGTACGGCCACAGGGAGTTTTTACGCCCCCAGTTGACCGCGCCACTCAGCACGTCTTCCAGCTTGCCCATGTAGATGTTTTTGTGGACTTGGTCTTCTAACGGGTCGGAAACGGTTTCCCGTTCGCCGATGGGGTATTGCTCGTTAGGAGCATCCGGGTCGATCCTGGTGAGATTGTATTGCATCGCCAAAGCCTCATTGTTTCAGCTTCGCTTGCCGCTTGCGACGAGCTTCCGGAGCCCAATCAAGGGCGCCCACTCGAAATAGGTAGACAAGGCCTGCCAACAGAATTGCTATGAAAACGAGGGCTTCGACGAATCCGGTCCAGCCGCTTTCGCGGACGGACACAGACCAGGCAAAGAGAAAAAGGGCTTCGATGTCGAAGATCACGAAGAGCATCGCGACCAGATAGAATTTGGCTGAGAGCCGCAAGCGGGCGCCACCTGTAGGTAGCATGCCGGACTCGAACGGTTCGTTTTTGCTGCGGCCCCAGGCTTTTGACCCGAGGAGGCTGGAGACACCGAGCATGAAGGCGCAAAGGCCGACAACACCGAGGAGGAAAATGGCAAAGCCCCAGTTGTGGGCCATGAGTCCTGTCGCTTCGGTCATGCTGGAAATCCTTAACAGAGAGCAAAGGTCTCTGAGCTCGAAAAAGTAACGATGCAGTGACGATATGTCGCAGCGCAATCAATCGCGGTGATTTTATGGCTAAACACCGGGCAAGTAAAATTCCTATAGCGAAATTATTCGATGGAATAAGGACATAGTGCACCTTCTTGGGGCTGTAGCCCTTGCGGGGCGGGCATTAGCGGGCATTTCACCAATTATGTTTTGTTTAAGCTGTAAAGAAGTTTTCATGCTCTAAATGATAATGAATATTGTTTGCGTGGGTTTTAAACAGCTGTTCGGGGTTTAACGGGGGAAGTTGCTGTTACTTGTGTGGGGGATGCTAGTTGGTAAAGCGGATCTTTTAACTGGTTTTGTAGGTGGGGGTACCGCTCTGGATCAATGTTTTGATCGAAAATTGGGGGTTGGGGGGGTGTACATATCCGTTGTTGCGGTAACGGCCGCCTATGGTTTCGCTCTTACAGCGAGTCACTTTGCAAAAGCGGCAAAGTAACCAAAACGCTCTGCCCCGCCTGTCGGCACCTCGCTAAGGCTCGGTGTTCCCTCACTCCGGCATTGCTCCGCGGGCCGCCGCGACGGGGCGTCCCTGCCCCGTCGCGGCTAAACCGGCGTCCTGCCGGTTTACCCGCTCCTCAATCCCTGCGTTCGGCCTCGGGCTTATTGGGGCAGTCAGATCAAGATCAAAAGCAAAAGCACAGCGGCCTACAGGCCGGCTTGAGTGGTAGAAGCCAGATCAAAAGCCAAAGCGAAAGCCAAAACCAAATCTGAAACTGCTGCAGCTCTGCTTTTCTGTGGGAGCTGGCTTGCCTGCGATGGCATCACCTCGGTGTGTCTGATGTACCGAGTTGTCTGCATCGCCGGCAAGCCAGCTCCTACAGGGGATCGTGCCCGCTTTAGATTTTGATTTTGCTTTTGCTCCACACCACTCAAGCCGGCCTGTAGGCCGCTGTGCTGTTGATCTGCTGTTGATCTTGATCTTAGGTGCCCCGTTAAACCACGCTGGCCGAACGCAGGTAGTACGGAGCGGGTAAACCGGCAGGACGCCGGTTTAGCCGCGACGGGGCAGGGACGCCCCGTCGCGGCGGCCCGCGGAGTAGTACCGGAGAGAGGGCACACCGAGCCTAGGCGAGGTGCCGAGTGGTGGGGCAAGAGCGTTTTGCTTACTTTTGCGCTTTTCAAAAGTGAGCCGCTGTAAGAGCGGAACCCATATCAGCCATAACCCAAAAAACGGATATGTACACAATCCACCTGCACGTTAAAAACGGCCCAAAAAAAACGCCCCGAACCAGTCGGGGCGTCAGATCGTGCGGCATTGCGGTTAGGTCTTCCTTGGGGCCGCAATGGCCGTGTACTCAGTCACTCAGTGGAACTGCTCTTCTTCAGTCGACCCAGTCAGTGCAGTCACAGACGAGGTGCCGCCCTGGATCACGGTGGTCATGTCGTCGAAGTAGCCGGTGCCCACTTCCTGCTGGTGCGCCACAAAGGTGTAACCCTTGGCCGCGTCAGCGAACTCCTGCTCCTGCAGCTTCACGTAAGCAGTCATGTCGTTGCGGGCGTAGTCGTGCGCCAGGTTGAACATGCTGTGCCACATGTTGTGAATGCCGGCCAGGGTGATGAACTGGTGCTTGTAGCCCATGGCAGACAATTCACGCTGGAACTTGGCGATGGTCGCGTCGTCCAGGTTCTTCTTCCAGTTGAAGGAAGGCGAGCAGTTGTAGGACAGCAGTTGGTCCGGGTATTCCTTCTTGATTGCTTCAGCAAAGCGGCGAGCTTCGTCCAGATCCGGCTTGGCGGTTTCGCACCAGATCAGGTCGGCGTACGGCGCGTAGGCCAGGCCGCGAGCGATCGCCTGGTCGAGACCGGCGCGCACTTTGTAGAAGCCTTCCTGAGTACGTTCGCCAGTCACGAACGGCTGGTCGTACGGGTCGCAATCCGAGGTCAGCAAGTCAGCCGCGTTGGCGTCGGTACGGGCCAGGATGATGGTCGGAGTCCCAGCAACGTCAGCAGCCAGACGAGCAGCAGTCAACTTTTGAACAGCTTCCTGGGTAGGCACCAGAACCTTGCCGCCCATGTGGCCGCATTTCTTCACCGAAGCCAGTTGGTCTTCGAAGTGAACGCCGGCAGCGCCTGCCTCGATCATGCTCTTCATCAGCTCGTAGGCGTTCAGAACGCCGCCGAAACCGGCTTCAGCGTCTGCAACGATCGGTGCGAAGTAGTCGATGTAGCCTTCGTCGCCCGGGCCTTTACCGGCTTTCCACTGGATCTGGTCAGCGCGGCGGAACGAGTTGTTGATGCGCTTGACCACGGTTGGCACGGAGTCCACCGGGTACAGCGATTGGTCGGGGTACATGGATTCAGCGGAGTTGTTGTCCGCTGCCACTTGCCAGCCGGACAGGTAGATCGCCTGGATACCGGCTTTTACCTGCTGAACCGCTTGGCCGCCAGTAAGGGCGCCCATGCAGTTGACGAAATCTTTTTCGGGGCGGAAGGACGGCTTGGCACCCTGGGTGACCAGCTTCCACAGCTTCTCGGCGCCGAGTTTTGCAAAAGTGTGCTCAGGTTGAACCGAGCCACGCAGGCGGACGACGTCAGCAGCGGAATAAGCGCGGGTCACGCCTTTCCAGCGTGGGTTTTCAGCCCAGTCTTTTTCAAGGGCTGCAATTTGCTGTTCGCGTGTCAGTGCCATGGGGAAAAACCTCGTCGCATAGGTCTAGGTGGAAAATTCCATTTGCCAGCCACGTATCAGTGCGTGGTTATGGCTGCTCGCTGACCAGAAGCTTAGGCGGTCAAGTCAGGCTTGGCGGGGAAGGCGACGGGATGAACGATTGGCTCAAGGGGGAGTTGAGCAGGTAAGGGCGAACTGCGAACGGTCTTCGGGCGTCGTGGGCCTTTGTACGATCCATCAGTGTGTTGCCGGGTTACCTGGTTAGCTTCCGTCCCTCGGGACAACTTCGTTCCAGTCGCAACCTCGTCAAACACACCTTGTGGGCGGTACAGACACGAATCGGCTCAGGTGGGTGGCTTTGAGCGGCGATCCGAAGGCCCTTGCCAGGGCCCCTGATTAGCGGGAGCGAGGCCATCATGCCCATGCTTTTTTGGATCGTCAAATGTTTTGTAGTGCTTTTTTTGAAGCACTACATCTTTAGTCTAATACGACTCGCCAGTCAGTTTTTGGTGCTTCAGTTCAGGGTGTCGACTTTGACCCGCAAGGTCAGGTCATCACGCCCCTGAGTAGAGTAGCTGCGGGTTGTAGTGCTTTTGTCGGCCTGAGTCTGGCGATTGATCCCGGCCAGGGTGATCCACTCGCCGAGGCGTCCGCTGATGGTTGTGTCGGTACTTTGCACGTTCACTACATCGGGACGTTCCTGGCTCATGCGGTCACGATTGGTACTGATGCTCAGGTGCACGGTCTCTCCGGTGACGCTGGCGGTGACGTAGAAGCCCTGAGTCACGTTGCGATACTGGGTCTGATTTTGCGGGCGACCGTAGGCATCGGGCTGGGTGGTGGTGAGCGGCACGCTCTGGCCGACCTGGATCAGCGCGGGCACACCTTCGCTGGCCTGGATCTGCTGGATCCCGCCGTCGCGGCTTTCAGTGCTGTAGGTGATCACCTGGGTTTGATTGTTGCCGTTGCTTTGCTGGTTGTTCTCGTTGGTGTCGACGGTGATCAGCAGGCGTTTGGACGGCGTGTCCAGTTGCGAGAGCAGGGCGCGCAGGCCCTGGATCTTGTCCGGCTCGGCATTCACGATCAGTTGGTTGCCGTAGGCGCTGACGGTGCCGTCCTTGCCGATAAAATTCTGTGCCACGGGCAGCAGGTCGGCGCTGGTGCGGTTGCTCAGGGGCACGACTTCGGTGGCGGCCATCACCGAGAAGCTGGTGGCCAGGAGCACAGTGGTGAGCAGGGTGCGTAGGGACATGTCCGTTATCTCTGCGAGTCATTTAGGCTAGATAGTGCCAGTTTGTCGGCTTTGTAGCCCGCAAGTTGAATCCTGGACGGCAAAAGGCCCTGGCATCGGTGGATGGCAGGGCCTTTTGGGGTGTTGCTGATACCGCTATCGCAGGCAAGCCAGCTCCCACATTTGGAATGCATTCTCCTGTGGGAGCTGGCTTGCCTGCGATGGGAGCGACTCGGTCTAAAGTCAGCCCTCGCGCACCATATCAACGTGAGGAATCCCGACTTCCAGGAACTCATCGCTGACAATCTTGAAGCCCAGGCGCTCGTAAAACGGCGCTGCATGGACTTGTGCACTGAGGATCTGCCGGGTCTGGCCGCGTTTCTCGGCCACGCCGATCACCGCTTCCATCAGCTTGTCGCCCACCTTCAGGCCGCGCCAGTCCTTGAGGACCGACACACGCCCGATCTCGCCGGTGGGCAGCAGGCGGGCGGTGCCGATGGGAAAGTCGCCTTCGAACGCGAGGAAATGCACAGCCCCTGCGTCGTCTGCATCCCATTCCAGCTCCGGTGGAACCGATTGTTCAGCGATAAATACCGCTTCACGAATGCGCCGTATCTCGGCGATATCCTTTTGCCAGTCCGCGACACTTACGTGAATCTTATTCATCGGCAAACCCCAGGCTCCCTTGCTTGACCAGTTCCCACAGCAGGGCGCAGCCATCTTCATCCGCCAGCCATGGGCCGAGGTTGTCGATGTGCAGGGCGTCGGCGGCGCAAACCAGCTTCAGCAGTTCCCGCAGCTTGCCCGGCAACAGGCGGCTCTGGCCGCTGGCGAACAGCAGCAGGTCGTCGTCCACTTCGGACCAGGCCAGGCGGGCGCTCGGGTTGCGGATCAGCACGGCGCCGTTTTCCAGGCTGCCCAGCAGGTCCTCTTCTTCCACTTCCGGGCCGGCGACCAGTTCCGGGTAGCGCGGCTCGGTCATGAACTGGCCGAACCAGGTCAGCAGCATGCGCTCGTCGCTCATGTGCTCGGCCAGCAGGCTCTTCAGGCGGTCGAGGGCGTCGCCCTGGATCTGGTGCGGGTCGCTGACCGGCTGGGCATCGGCGTCGGTGTAGCGCTCTTCGTCCGTCAGGTACTGGCTGAGGAAGTCGGTGAAGTGGGTCAGCACTTCAGCCGCGCTCGGGGCGCGGAAGCCTACGGAGTAGGTCATGCAGTCATCCACGGCGACACCGCAGTGGGCCAGGCGTGGCGGCAGGTAGAGCATGTCGCCCGGTTCCAGCACCCATTCGGCGGTCTCTTCGAATTCAGCGAGGATGCGCAGGTCCGCGTGTTGCAGCAGCGGGCTTTCGGAGTTGCACATCTGGCCGATCTTCCAGTTGCGCTTGCCGGAACCCTGCAGCAGGAACACGTCGTAGTTGTCGAAGTGCGGACCGACGCTGCCACCGGGGGCGGCATAGCTGATCATCACGTCGTCGATGCGCCAGCTTGGCAGGAAACGGAAGTTTTCCAGCAGTTCGGCCACTTCCGGCACGAACTGGTCGACGGCCTGCACCAGCAGGGTCCACTCGCGCTCGGGCAGGGTGCTGAACGCATCTTCGGCGAACGGGCCGCGACGCAACTCCCACGGGCGTTCGCCGTGTTCGATGATCAGGCGCGACTCGACTTCTTCTTCCAGCGCCAGGCCGGCCAGTTCGTCGGCGTCGATCGGGCTTTCGAAATCAGGAATGGCCTGGCGGATCAGCAGCGGTTTTTTCTGCCAGTAGTCGCGCAGGAACTCGCGTGCCGTGATGCCGCCCAGAAGTTGAAGAGGAATGTCAGGATTCATGTGTAACCTATTGAAAAAAAGCACTTTTCAGACGGGAATAAAAACGCCCGGCGCTGCCGGGCGTCTCAAAGGGTCAAGCAGCTATCAGATGCGTTTGGCTTGGGCCACAGCGTTGCCGATGTAGTTAGCCGGGGTGAGCTGTTTCAGCTCAGCCTTGGCGGCGGCTGGCATGTCCAGGCCGTCGATGAACGTTTGCAGGGCTTCGGAGGTGATGCCCTTGCCGCGGGTCAGCTCTTTGAGCTTCTCGTACGGGTTTTCGATGTTGTAGCGGCGCATCACGGTCTGGATCGGCTCGGCCAGGACTTCCCAGCAAGCGTCCAGGTCAGCGGCAATTTTCTGCGCGTTGAGCTCCAGTTTGCTGATGCCTTTGAGGCTGGCTTCGTACGCGATCACGCTATGAGCAAAGCCCACACCGAGGTTGCGCAGTACGGTGGAGTCGGTCAGGTCGCGCTGCCAGCGGGAGATCGGCAACTTGCTGGCCAGGTGCTGGAACAGGGCGTTGGCGATACCGAGGTTGCCTTCGGAGTTTTCGAAGTCGATCGGGTTGACCTTGTGCGGCATGGTCGACGAACCGATTTCACCGGCAATGGTGCGCTGCTTGAAGTAGCCCAGGGAGATGTAGCCCCAGATATCGCGATCGAAGTCGATCAGGATGGTATTGAAGCGCGCAATCGCGTCGAACAGCTCGGCGATGTAGTCGTGCGGTTCGATCTGCGTGGTGTACGGGTTGAAGCCCAGGCCCAGCTCGTCTTCGATGAAGGCGCGGGCGTTTTCTTCCCAGTCGATTTCCGGGTAGGCCGACAGGTGAGCGTTGTAGTTGCCTACGGCGCCGTTGATTTTGCCCAGCAGCGGTACGGCCGCTACTTGAGCGATCTGACGCTCCAGGCGGTACACCACGTTGGCCAGTTCTTTACCCAGGGTGGTCGGCGAAGCCGGCTGGCCGTGGGTGCGCGACAGCATCGGCACATCGGCGAAACGGATCGCCAGCTCGCGGATGGCGTCGGCGGTCTGGCGCATCAGTGGCAGCATCACGTCATCACGGCCTTCGCGCAGCATCAGGGCGTGGGACAGGTTGTTGATGTCCTCGCTGGTGCAGGCAAAGTGGATGAACTCGCTGACCTTGGCCAGTTCCGGCAGCTTGGCCGCTTGCTCTTTGAGCAGGTATTCGATGGCTTTTACGTCGTGGTTGGTGGTGCGCTCGATCTCTTTGACACGCTCGGCGTGCTCCAGAGAGAAGTTTTCCGCCAGGGTATTCAGCACAGCGTTGGCTTCGGCGGAGAACGCCGGCACTTCGCTGATGGCGGGGTGAGCGGCCAGGCGCTGGAGCCAGCGCACTTCAACCAGAACACGAGCACGGATCAGACCGTATTCGCTGAAAATAGGGCGCAGGGCCTGGGTTTTGCCGGCGTAGCGGCCGTCAACAGGGGAAACCGCAGTGAGCGAAGAAAGCTGCATGGGGTGTTCTCGGACAGTCGGGCAACGAAATGGGGCGCGTATCATACATGAAAAAATCCGCCGGTCCGTTGCCAACTGACCGGCGTATTACGCGTGAGGCTATAAAAAAATCGGTTGCGGCGACTTATTCGTTGCGCATCAACGGGTAAAGCTCTTTAAGCAATTTGCGACGGCTGATCACCAGCTGCCAGCGGTGACCGCCCAACTGGCGCCACAACCGCGCCGAACGAATACCGGCCAGGAGCAAGGCGCGGATTTTCGAGGCGTTGTTCGGTTGTTGCAGGTTGCGCATGTCGCCGTGCACCTGGATCCGCTGGCGCAAGGTGCTCAGGGTGTCCTGGTACAGGGCGCCACAGGCCGCGATCACGTTTTCGTGGGCCGGGCCGAAATGCTCGACCTGGGACTGGATCTGCGGCAGGCGCTTGCCGATGGTTTCCAGCAAATCGTCGCGCTTGGCCAATTGACGCTCCAGGCCGAGCATCGACAGGGCGTAGCGCAGTGGCTCGCGCTGCAAGGTGCTTGGGTCGCGCTCCAGGGCGCCGACCAGCGCGCGATAACCTTCACGCAGGGCCAGGTCGTCGCCGCCGTAGACTTCCAGGGTGTCCTTGGGGTCGCGGATCAGCAGGCTGCCGAGCATGCAGGTCAGGCCGGCCTCGGTGACCTGGCCGGTCTTGGCGATCTTGTCCACCAGCACCGCGGCGAGAAACACGCCGCCCAGTGCCGTCAGTTGCTCCTGGGTAGGGCTCATGCCTGGCTGCTCCAGGGTTCGGCAACTTCGATCACACCGCCCCCCAGGCAAATCTCTCCGTCATAGAACACTACCGATTGGCCCGGCGTTACGGCGCGCTGCGGGTCGTCGAAGGTGGCGCGATAGCCGGTGGCGGTTTTTTCCAGGGTGCAGGGCTGGTCGCTCTGGCGATAGCGCACTTTGGCCGTGAGGCGGCGCGGGCTGCTCAGGTCGACCGGGTTGACCCAGTAGATGTCCGAGGCGAGCAGGGCGCGGGAGAACAGCCATGGGTGGTCATTGCCCTGGCCGACGATCAGCTCGTTGTGCTCCAGGTCCTTGACCAGCACGTACCACGGCTCTTCGCCGGCGTCTTTCAAGCCGCCGATGCCCAGGCCCTGACGCTGGCCGATGGTGTGGTACATCAAGCCGTGGTGACGGCCGATGATTTCGCCTTCGGTGGTCTTGATCTCACCCGGTTGCGCCGGCAGGTACTGCTTGAGGAAGTCGCTGAAACGGCGCTCGCCGATAAAGCAGATCCCGGTGGAATCCTTCTTCTTGGCGGTGGCCAGGCCGTGTTTCTCGGCAATCGCGCGCACTTCGGGCTTTTCCAGTTCGCCCACCGGGAACAGGGTCTTGGCGATCTGTTCGCCGCCGACGGCGTGCAGGAAATAGCTCTGGTCCTTGTTGGCGTCCAGGCCCTTGAGCAATTCGGTGCGGCCATCGATATCGCGACGGCGCACGTAGTGGCCAGTGGCAATCAGGTCGGCACCGAGGATCATTGCGTAGTCGAGGAACGCCTTGAACTTGATCTCGCGGTTACACAGGATGTCCGGGTTCGGCGTGCGGCCGGCCTTGTATTCGGCCAGGAAGTGCTCGAACACGTTGTCCCAGTACTCGGCGGCGAAGTTGGCGGTGTGCAGCTTGATGGCGATTTTGTCACAGACGGCCTGGGCATCCGCCAGGTCGTCCATGGCGGTGCAATATTCCGTTCCATCGTCTTCTTCCCAGTTCTTCATGAACAGGCCTTCCACCTCATAACCCTGCTCCATGAGCAGAACGGCGGAAACGGAAGAATCCACGCCGCCGGACATGCCGACGATGACGCGCTTCTTTTGTGTGTCAGAAGGGGCTGGATCACGCATAGGATTTCAACGGGTGTCTTTAAAAAGGACGCGATTCTAGCAGGCTCGCGTCTGCAAGGCTAAAGAGAAGGGCGGATCAATTCGAGGCTGTGGCGTTGGCCGGCCAGATAATCGTCGATGCAGCGGATAATCAGCTCGCTGCGCCAGTCCTCGCGCAGGGCCATCAATTCGTCACGGGTCAGCCAGCGGGCGCGCACGATGCCGTCGTCCAATTGATAGTCCGGGTGGTGTTTCAGGGCCTTGGCGGTGAAGCACACCCGCTGATACGTCACGCCGTTGCTGGGAGCGGTGTACAGGTAAATCCCGACGATCCCGGTAGCTTCGACGTCCCAGCCGGTTTCTTCGAGGGTTTCGCGCACGGCGGCCTCGGTCAGGGTTTCGTTCGGGTCGAGGTGCCCGGCGGGCTGGTTAAGCACGGCGCGGCCGCCCTTGAGCTCTTCGACCATCAGGAAGCGGCCGTTGTCTTCGACGATGGTCGCGACGGTGATGTGGGGTAGCCAGGTCATGGGGCGTCTCGCAGAGCTGATAACAGAGGGGCATCATACAGGGGCGCCCGCCGAGGGCGCCCCTGTCGGTTACTTAGCGGCTTTGGTAATGGCGTCGAAGGCGACCATGTCGTCAATCACTTCGCCGCCGGTGGCCTTGGTTTGCGCTTGCCATACGACGATCACCACGTTTTGCGTGGGATTGATGTAGACAAACTGGCCGAAAATCCCGGCAGCCGTGAAGGCTTTGTCTGCCTTGGAGGCGGCGGTCCAGGCGGGCCACCACATGGAGGCGAAGTCGCCGTACGCCGGGTCGGTGCCGGTGGTGGCGCTGGCGAAGCTCATCCAGCCTTTGGGCAGCACCTGTTTGTCGCCGGCTTGGCCGCCACTGAGTACGAATTGCCCGAAGCGTCCGTAATCTTCGAGCGTTGCGCTGATGCCGCTGCCGCCCACCTCGTTGCCATTGGGGCCGTCGAGCCACCAGTTGGCGTCGGTTTGCATGCCGTACGGCGCCCAGATTTTCTCACTCAGGTACTGCGCCAGTGGCTTGCCCACGGCGGCACTCACCAGTTGGCCCAGCACTTGTGTCTCGCCGGTGCTGTAGTTGGTGCGAGTGCCGGGTGGCGCGGCGCTGGGCAGGCTGGCCATGAACTTGAGGGCGGAACCGGGCACTTGTTCGGTTTGCAGCTTGAGCATCATGCGTCGGTCTGACGTCGGGTCAGCGTATTTCTCACTCCATTTGACTCCGGAGCGCATCGCCAGCACCTGGCGAACGGTGGCCTGGTCGTAACCGCTGCCGGCGAGTGCGGGCAAGTAGTGGGTGACTTTGTCATCAAGGCTTTTGATCGAGCCGTCCTGCAGTGCGGCGCCCACGAGGGTCGAGGTAATCGACTTGGCCACTGACATCGACATCCATCGGGTGTCTGGCGTGTTGCCCTTTTCGTAGCGTTCAGTAACGACCTGGCCGTTCTTGATCACCAGCAGGCCTGTTACCCGGTTGAGGGTGACGTAATCGTCAAGGCTATAGCGTTTGCCTTCATAGTCGAATGCCACCGGGCCCAGCGGCTGGCTGCTGCGTGGCAGTGGAAACGGGTGGCCACCGGCCTGGATGGTGCGTACCGGGAACAGTCGATCGATATTGCGGAAGGTGCTGACGGCGGCTTGTTCGCTGAGCTTGCCGTCGTACATGGTTTGTACGTCGCCGATCGGTTCCTGAGCGTGCGGGTAGGGGCTTGAAGTGCCTGCGCAGGCCGTCAGCAAGGCCAGTGCCGAGGAGCAGGTCAGTACCTGTAGGAGGTTTCTTGGCATGGGAACGTCCTTATTTATTGTTTTTCGAGGGGTGGAACAATAAGAAGACAAAGCAAGGACTGCGCCCGTTCCTGAAAAGCAGGCAAAAAAAATCCGGAATCCTTTCGAATTCCGGATTTTCCTGTCGCACAAGGATTAGCTAGCGATCCTCATGCGGCGGCACCGTAAAGCATCAAACCAGCGCAGCAATTGCCGCGTTGAGGGTGTTGCTTGGGCGCATGGCTTTGCTGGTCAGCTCCGGGTTCGGTGCGTAGTAGCCGCCGATGTCCACTGGCTTGCCCTGGACGGCGTTGAGTTCGGCAACGATGGTCGCCTCGTTCGCGGTCAGGGTTTTGGCCAGTTCGCCAAACTGCGCTTGCAGTGCAGTGTCTTCGGTCTGGGCAGCCAGGGCTTGAGCCCAGTACAGCGCCAGGTAGAAGTGGCTGCCGCGGTTGTCGATGTTGCCGACTTTACGCGATGGCGACTTGTTGTTGTCGAGGAACTGGCCGGTGGCCTGGTCCAGGGTCTTGGACAGCACCAGGGCTTTCGGGTTGTTGTAAGTCACACCCAAATGCTCGAGGGAAGCTGCCAGGGCCAGGAACTCGCCCAGAGAATCCCAGCGCAGGAAGTTCTCTTCAACCAGTTGCTGCACGTGCTTCGGAGCCGAACCGCCGGCGCCGGTTTCGAACAGGCCGCCACCGTTCATCAGTGGCACGATCGACAGCATCTTGGCGCTGGTGCCCAGTTCCATGATCGGGAACAGGTCGGTCAGGTAGTCGCGCAGTACGTTGCCGGTCACCGAGATGGTGTCCAGGCCCTTGCGGGTGCGCTCCAGGGTGAACTTCATCGCGTCGACCGGCGACATGATGCGGATGTCCAGGCCTTCGGTGTTGTGGTCTTTCAGGTAAGCCTGGACTTTCTCGACCACGACGCCGTCGTGCGCGCGCTGTGGGTCCAGCCAGAAGATGGCCGGGGTGTTGCTGGCGCGGGCGCGGTTGACGGCCAGTTTGACCCAGTCCTGGATCGGCGCGTCTTTGGTCTGGCACATGCGGAAGATGTCGCCGGCTTCAACAGCCTGTTCCATCAGCAGGTTGCCCTTGCTGTCGGTGACGCGGACTACGCCGTCAGCCTTGATCTGGAAGGTCTTGTCGTGGGAGCCGTACTCTTCGGCTTTCTTCGCCATCAGGCCAACGTTTGGCACGCTGCCCATGGTGGTTGGGTCGAAGGCGCCATTGGCCTTGCAGTCTTCGATCACTGCCTGGTAGATGGTGGCGTAGCAGCGATCCGGGATCACGGCCTTGGTGTCGTGCAACTGGCCGTCGGTGCCCCACATTTTGCCGGAGTCACGGATCATCGCAGGCATCGAGGCGTCGACGATGACGTCGCTCGGTACGTGCAGGTTGGTGATGCCTTTGTCCGAGTTGACCATGGCCAGGGACGGACGAGCGGCGTACACCGCCTGGATGTCGGCTTCGATCTGCGCTTGCTGATCGGCCGGCAGCGCCTTGATGCGGGCGTACAGGTCGCCGATGCCGTTGTTCAGGTTAAAGCCGATCTGATCCAGCACGACAGCGTGCTTGGCCAGTGCGTCTTTATAGAACTCGGCAACGATCTGGCCGAACATGATCGGGTCGGAGACCTTCATCATGGTGGCTTTCAAGTGAACCGACAGCAGTACGCCTTGTTTCTTGGCGTCTTCGATTTCAGCGGCGATGAAGCTGCGCAGGGCTTTCTTGCTCAGCACGGCGCTGTCGATGATCTCGCCAGCTTGTACGCTGGTTTTTTCTTTCAGGACGGTAGCGGTACCGTCCTTGGCGATCAGTTCGATTTTCACGGCATCAGCGGCTTCGATCTGTACGGCTTTCTCGCTGCCGTAGAAGTCGCCATTGCTCATGTGGGCCACGTGGGACTTGGAGTCCGCAGCCCAGGCGCCCATCTTGTGCGGGTGCTTGCGTGCGTAGTTCTTGACCGACAGCGGTGCGCGGCGGTCGGAGTTGCCTTCGCGCAGTACCGGGTTCACGGCGCTGCCCTTGACCTTGTCGTAACGTGCACGGGTTTCTTTTTCCGCGTCGGTGGTTACGGTTTCCGGGTAGTCCGGCAGGGCGTAGCCCTGGGCCTGCAGTTCCTTGATCGCAGCTTGCAGCTGAGGGGTCGAGGCACTGATGTTCGGCAGCTTGATGATGTTGGCTTCAGGCGTAACGGCCAGGTCGCCCAGTTCGGCGAGGTGGTCCGGGATAGCCTTGGCGCCCAGTTGCTCGGGGAAGCTTGCGAGGATGCGCGCGGCCAGGGAAATGTCGCGGGTTTCCACGGCAATATCAGCGGAAGCGGTGAAGGCCTCTACGATAGGCAGCAGTGAATAGGTGGCGAGGGCTGGGGCTTCGTCGGTGAAGGTGTAGATGATCTTCGAGCGGGTGGGCATATTCGGATTAACTCTCTTCTTTGCTGAAAGCATGCGCAGAAACTCGAGATGCGCCGGGTAAAGCGCGTTCGTTCAAAGTCATCCATGAGCGAAATGTCGAAGTTTCTTCGCGGTGATGTTGGGTTGCATCAGTCGAGCGTCAAGCGGGTGAACTACTGTAGTAGCTCGGCTTTTCTGGCGGAGGGCGTCTGTCTAGAGCGGTCGGCCGTCGTGACTCTTTGGTCAGCGGCGGCATTATACATAGGTCGCTATGCTTACGCCGAGCCTTCATACAAAAGGTGTGTCGTCCATTGGTCTAAAGGTCGCAGGCAGCGGGTTACGCCGAAAGTCGCATGATGTGCTCAAGATTGGCGCTTTTCCCTTTGCTTTCAAGCTTGTAGGCCGCTAAATGTGCTGTTTTCGACGCAAATGTGCAGGGCCTGAGGTTTCAGTCCTCATTTATCTGGAGTAGGCTCGAACGCAGCCAGATGTTCAATCCATAGATGGAGTTCAGCATGGGATACAAGAAGATTCAGGTTCCGGCAGTCGGCGACAAAATCACCGTCAATGCAGACCATTCTCTCAATGTTCCTGACAACCCGATCATCCCCTTCATTGAAGGTGACGGTATTGGCGTCGACATCAGCCCGGTGATGATCAAGGTGGTCGATGCAGCTGTTAACAAGGCTTATGGCGGCAAGCGCAAAATCTCCTGGATGGAGGTTTATGCCGGCGAAAAGGCCACTCAGGTTTACGACCAGGACACCTGGCTGCCCCAGGAAACCCTGGATGCGGTCAAGGATTACGTGGTCTCCATCAAGGGCCCGCTGACCACCCCGGTCGGTGGCGGCATCCGTTCGCTGAACGTGGCCCTGCGCCAACAACTCGACCTTTATGTGTGCCTGCGCCCGGTGCGCTGGTTTGAAGGTGTGCCAAGCCCGGTCAAAAGGCCTGGCGATGTGGACATGACCATCTTCCGGGAGAACTCCGAGGACATCTACGCCGGCATCGAGTGGAAGGCGGGCTCCCCGGAAGCGATCAAGGTCATCAAGTTCCTGAAGGAAGAGATGGGCGTCACCAAGATTCGTTTCGACCAGAACTGCGGGATCGGCGTCAAGCCGGTGTCCCTGGAAGGCACCAAGCGCCTGGCACGCAAGGCCTTGCAGTATGTCGTGGATAACGACCGCGACTCGCTGACCATCGTGCACAAAGGCAACATCATGAAGTTCACCGAAGGTGCCTTCAAGGAATGGGCCTATGAAGTGGCGGCCGAAGAATTCGGCGCGACCTTGCTGGACGGCGGGCCGTGGATGCAATTCAAGAACCCGCGTACCGGCAAGAACGTGGTGGTCAAGGACGCGATTGCGGACGCCATGCTCCAGCAGATCCTGCTGCGTCCGGCCGAATATGACGTGATCGCCACCCTTAACCTTAATGGTGACTACCTGTCTGACGCCCTGGCGGCGGAAGTGGGCGGTATCGGTATCGCACCGGGCGCCAACCTGTCCGACACCGTGGCAATGTTCGAAGCCACCCACGGTACCGCGCCGAAGTATGCCGGCAAGGACCAAGTCAACCCGGGTTCGCTGATCCTGTCGGCGGAAATGATGTTGCGTCACATGGGCTGGACCGAAGCGGCCGACTTGATCATCAAGGGCACCAATGGTGCGATTTCTGCCAAGACCGTGACCTATGACTTCCATCGCCTGATGGACGGCGCGAAGCTGCTGTCTTCGTCGGCGTTCGGGGATGCGCTGATTTCGCACATGTAGGCTGATACGCGGGCACAAAAAAACCGGCCCTGAGGCCGGTTTTTTTTAGAGCGTTTGCTCAGCGCTGATCAGGCCGGCTGTTTTTTTGGTTTTTGAGCGACGTCTGCTTTAGGTGTGCTGGCGCTGACGGGAGCACCGATATTCACTGCATGCAGGCCTTTGGGTCCCTGAATGATCTCGAAGGAAACCGCTTGCCCTGCTTTCAGTGTCTTGTAGCCATCCATCTGGATAGCCGAGTAATGCGCAAATAGGTCTTCTTCCTTTCCGTCTTCAACCACGAAGCCGTAACCCTTGGCATTGTTGAACCACTTGACCTTACCGCTTGCCATGCCCATATCCCTCTGCACCAGACTCCATCACTGGAGTATCATCCAGTTTATCCGTCCTAACCCGAATAAATAAGGTTGACTGCGCGGACCTTTTTTACCCACTGTGGGTTCTATTGGTTGTAACACTGATTTGCCGATAGTCAAGGCGACCAGCCGGTCAGAGTTGAAATTCTGACAGGCCGCCCCCACCACTGTATTTGAACCACTGACGAACCTTTCTTTCCATGCATGCAATCAGCCAGATTCGACTAACATTCAATCAGGATCGCCCGGATCATCAAGAGGACGACGACGGTTCTGCAGGCATTGCTGTTCAGGAGGCCAAGCCTGCTTTACAGGCGCCGCCGATGTACAAGGTGGTTTTGTTCAATGATGACTACACACCGATGGATTTCGTCGTCGAAGTGCTCGAGGTGTTTTTTAACCTGAACCGCGAGTTGGCGACCAAGGTAATGCTGGCCGTTCACACAGAAGGACGGGCAGTATGTGGAGTGTTTACCCGCGACATCGCCGAGACAAAGGCCATGCAGGTCAACCAGTACGCCAGGGAAAGCCAGCATCCGCTACTCTGTGAAATCGAGAAGGACGGTTAACTCCGACCACTTGGGTATGAGGTGAAGCTATGTTAAACCGCGAGCTCGAAGTCACCCTCAATCTTGCCTTCAAGGAGGCCCGTTCGAAGCGTCATGAATTCATGACCGTCGAGCACCTGCTGCTGGCACTTTTGGATAACGAAGCTGCCGCCACCGTACTGCGTGCGTGTGGTGCCAATCTCGACAAACTCAAGCATGACCTGCAGGAGTTTATCGACTCCACCACGCCGTTGATCCCCGTTCATGACGAGGACCGCGAGACCCAGCCAACCCTGGGCTTCCAGCGGGTACTGCAGCGTGCCGTTTTCCACGTACAGAGCTCCGGCAAGCGCGAAGTCACAGGGGCCAACGTGCTCGTGGCGATCTTCAGCGAGCAGGAAAGCCAGGCTGTGTTCCTGCTCAAGCAGCAAAGCGTTGCCCGTATTGATGTCGTCAACTACATCGCCCATGGCATTTCCAAAGTGCCAGGGCATGGCGATCACTCAGAAGGTGAGCAGGATATGCAGGATGACGAGGGCGGTGAGTCTTCTTCTTCGAGCAACCCGCTGGATGCTTATGCCAGCAACCTCAACGAACTGGCGCGCCAGGGGCGGATCGATCCGCTGGTAGGGCGTGAGCTGGAAGTTGAGCGCGTGGCGCAGATCCTGGCGCGTCGTCGCAAGAACAACCCGCTGTTGGTCGGTGAGGCGGGCGTGGGTAAAACCGCGATTGCCGAAGGCCTGGCCAAGCGCATCGTCGATAATCAGGTGCCAGACCTGCTGGCCAACAGCGTCGTCTACTCCCTTGACCTGGGCGCGTTGCTCGCCGGGACCAAGTACCGTGGCGACTTCGAGAAGCGCTTCAAGGCGTTGCTCGGCGAGCTGAAAAAACGCCCGCAGGCGATCCTGTTCATTGACGAAATCCACACCATTATCGGTGCCGGTGCTGCTTCCGGTGGCGTGATGGATGCTTCGAACCTGCTCAAGCCGCTGCTGTCTTCGGGTGATATCCGTTGCATCGGTTCGACCACGTTCCAGGAGTTCCGCGGGATCTTCGAAAAAGACCGTGCCCTGGCGCGCCGCTTCCAGAAAGTCGACGTGTCCGAGCCTTCGGTTGAAGACACCATCGGCATCCTGCGCGGGCTCAAGGGGCGTTTCGAAGCGCACCATGGCATCGAGTATACCGATGAGGCGCTGCGTGCAGCCGCCGAGCTGGCGTCGCGCTACATCAATGACCGGCACATGCCGGACAAGGCCATCGACGTAATCGACGAGGCGGGTGCCTACCAGCGCCTGCAACCGGTCGAGAAGCGTGTGAAGCGCATCGACGTGCCACAGGTCGAGGACATCGTGGCGAAGATCGCGCGGATTCCGCCAAAACACGTCAACACTTCCGACAGGGAGCTGCTGCGTAACCTGGAGCGCGACCTCAAGCTGACCGTGTTTGGTCAGGATGCGGCCATCGACTCGTTGTCCACCGCGATCAAGCTGTCCCGTGCGGGCCTCAAGTCGCCGGACAAGCCGGTCGGTTCGTTCCTGTTCGCCGGCCCTACCGGTGTCGGCAAGACCGAAGCGGCGCGGCAACTGGCCAAGGCCATGGGCATCGAGCTGGTGCGTTTCGACATGTCCGAGTACATGGAGCGTCACACCGTGTCGCGCCTGATCGGTGCGCCTCCGGGCTATGTCGGCTTCGACCAGGGCGGCCTGTTGACCGAGGCGATCACCAAACAGCCGCATTGCGTACTGCTGCTCGATGAGATCGAGAAGGCCCACCCGGAAGTCTTCAACCTGCTGTTGCAGGTGATGGATCACGGTACCCTGACCGACAACAACGGGCGCAAAGCGGACTTCCGCAACGTGATCGTGATCATGACCACCAACGCCGGTGCCGAAACGGCCGCGCGGGCTTCCATTGGCTTTACTCATCAGGATCACTCTTCCGACGCCATGGAAGTGATCAAGAAGAGCTTCACGCCGGAATTCCGCAACCGCCTGGACACCATTATCCAGTTTGGTCGCCTCAGCCATGAGGTCATCAAAAGCGTGGTGGACAAGTTCCTCACCGAGCTTCAGGCGCAGTTGGAAGACAAGCGCGTGCAGCTGGAGGTTACGGACGCGGCGCGCAACTGGCTGGCGGAAGGCGGCTACGACGCGGCAATGGGCGCTCGGCCAATGGCTCGCCTGATTCAGGACAAGATCAAGCGCCCACTGGCGGAAGAGATCCTGTTCGGCGAACTGGCAGACCATGGTGGCGTGGTGCATATCGATCTGAAGGACGGCGAGCTGACCTTCGACTTCGAAACCACAGCTGAAATGGCCTGATAGCTGACTGCGACAAAGCAAAAGGCGCCGAGAGGCGCCTTTTTGCTGCCTTGAAACTGATGGAGATCAACTGTGGGAGCTGGCTTGCCTGCGATGGCGGTGGGCCAGTCAAGCATGCAGTAACTGACAGACCGCTATCGCAGGCAAGCCAGCTCCCACAGGGTCAAGTGGCGACTGTTAAATGGCGCGCACACAAAAACGCCCGGCATAACCGGGCGTCTTGTATTGACTTGATTAACGGGCGCGGTAAGTGATGCGCCCTTTGCTCAAGTCATAGGGCGTCAGTTCGACGCGCACTTTGTCACCGGTAAGAATACGAATGTAGTTCTTGCGCATCTTGCCGGAGATATGCGCGGTTACGACGTGCCCATTTTCCAACTCCACACGAAACATGGTGTTGGGCAGGGTGTCGACGACAGTGCCTTCCATTTCGAAGCTGTCTTCTTTCGACATGCAGTAAAGCCCTCGGTATCCAGTGAATGGCCCGGTGCAACTGCGCCAGGCAAAAGCGGCGTGCATTGTGCCCGAAAAAGGGTGTTTAAGCCAAGAGGTTCTAGTTCAAGGTGACCCATCTTTGGTTAATTAGCAGTTCTATGGGTCGATATTGGGTCTTGTAGTTCATCTTTTTGCAGTTTTTGATCCAGTATCCGAGGTACACCGCCTCCAATTCCAGGCGCAAGGCCTCGCCGATTTGCCACAGGATCGCAAACCGTCCCAGGCTGCGACGCTCCTCGCGAGGCTCATAAAAGGTGTAGACCGCCGACAAGCCATTGGGCAGCAAGTCGGTGACGGCGACCGCGACCAACCGCCCGTCGAGCCGAAACTCGTAGAAACGCGAGAAGGGCAGGTCGCGCACCAGGAACGTGGAAAACTGGTCACGGCTGGGCGGGAACATGTCGCCGTCGGCGTGGCGCTGTTCGATGTAGCGTTGGTAAAGGTCGAAGTGTTCTTCACTGAAGCCGGGTTTGGCGGCGGTGACGGTCAAGTCGGCATTGCGCTTGAGAATGCGTTTCTGATTGCGGTCGGGCAGGAACTGCGCCACCGGGATCCGCGCCGGTACGCAGGCGTTGCAGTTCTGGCAGTGGGGCCGGTAAAGGTGGTCGCCGCTGCGCCGGAAGCCCATCTCCGACAAATCGGCATACACATGCACGTCCATCGGCTGGCTGGGGTCGAGGAACAGCGTGGTGGCCTGCTCATCGGGCAGATAGCTGCAAGAGTGGGGTTGAGTGGCATAAAACTTCAAACGCGCCAGCTCGGTCATGATCAACCCTCGGATAAGCTTTGAAATAAGTGTAAGCCAGGTGCGGGGAAGTCGCCTAGGAAACCCACGGAGCAGAGCTGGTTTGGTCCAAATGGTCGCGCAGGTAACCGGCAAAGTCGCTGCGGGGAATGGCGCGGGCGCCGAGGCTGTGCAGGTGGTCGGTGGGCATCTGGCAGTCGATCAGCACAAAGCCCCATGCCTGCAATTGCCTGACCAGGGTGGCGAAGCCGAATTTCGAGGCGTTGTCGGCGCGGCTGAACATCGATTCGCCAAAAAACAACTGGCCCATCGCCAGGCCGTACAGTCCGCCCACCAGTTCGCCCTCGTCCCAGACCTCCACCGAGTGCGCATAACCGCGCTGGTGCAGTTGCAGGTAGGCGCTCTGCATGGCTTCGGTGATCCAGGTGCCTTCGGCATAACTGCGAGGCGCCGCACAGGCCTGGATGACGGTGGCGAAGTCCTGGTCGAAGGTCACGGTGTAGCGCTGCTGGCGCAACAGCTTGCCGAGGCTGCGGGAAACATGCAGTTCGTCGGGGAACAGCACGGTGCGCGGGTCGGGCGACCACCAGAGAATAGGCTGGCCTTCCGAGAACCAGGGAAAGCAGCCATGGCGATAGGCCTGGATCAAGCGGTCTGCCGAAAGGTCGCCACCGGCGGCGAGCAGGCCATTGGGTTCGCGCATGGCCTTGGCCAGCGGTGGGAATGTCAGGGTGTTGCGTTGTAACCAGGTCAGCATGGCATCCAGGCTTATGGAAGGGGAGGGCGGAAACGGCAATGTTGCCCGTTGCAAGAGCTGTGATTATTGTCGACGAAACGCTCTGGGGCTACCCCGAACATGGGATCGGGGCAGATAAGCATGAAGGGGTGTTTCTGCAACTCTATGCCGGGGCCGTGGTCGTAATCGCGTACGCCGGTCGGCAAGCTAGCCTGGATTAGCAAAAACAGCTCATAAGCCTTTGTCAGTAAAGACAATGCATGCTCAAATTGAACGTTATGAAACTGAACATTGGCTATGCTGTGTAACGTGGGGCCAAGTGCGTGGCATCGCGCGCACAAACCCGTACAATGCGGCCATTAAGGCGTTATCGCCGTTTCATGAATCAGTTGCAGAGTGTTAAAAGTAGCTTCATCGGCACTCGTTCATTTTTACCTGCCCGGATTGGGCAGTGTTTTGCAGTCATTCAATAGATGGACGCGCTAAAGGCGCAGGAAAAGACCCGTTTTGAAGAAATCCGCCGCAACACCTAAAGCCGCAGTCGTGCCCGCCTGGCGCCAGCACCTGCACTACCGACTCAAGGAAGGTGCACTGATCGCCATCGGCGCCCTGTGCCTGTTCCTGATGATGGCCTTGCTCACCTATGGCAAGGACGATCCGGGCTGGAGCCACAACAGCAAGATCGAAGACGTGCAGAACTTCGGCGGCCCGGCCGGCTCCTACAGCGCCGATATCCTGTTCATGGTGCTGGGTTACTTCGCGTATATCTTCCCGTTGCTGCTGGCCATCAAGACCTGGCAGATCTTCCGCCAGCGCCATGAGCCGTGGCAGTGGAGCGGCTGGCTGTTCTCCTGGCGCCTGATCGGCCTGGTGTTCCTGGTGCTGTCGGGCGCGGCGCTGGCCCATATCCATTTCCACGCACCGACCGGTTTGCCGGCCGGTGCCGGCGGCGCATTGGGCGAAAGCCTGGGCGACCTGGCCCGCCGGACCCTGAACATCCAGGGCAGCACCCTGATGTTCATTGCGCTGTTCCTGTTCGGCCTCACCGTGTTTACCGACCTGTCCTGGTTCAAGGTCATGGACGTGACCGGCAAGATCACCCTCGACCTGCTCGAACTGTTCCAGGGCGCGGCCAATCGCTGGTGGTCGGCCCGGGTGGATCGCAAACGCATGGTTGCCCAACTGCGTGAGGTGGATACCCGCGTCAACGAAGTCGTGGCCCCGAGCACGCCGGACCGGCGTGAACAGGCCAAGGTCAAGGAACGCCTGATCGAACGCGAACAGGCCCTGACCAAGCACATGTCGGACCGCGAGAAGCAGGTGCCGCCGGTGATCGCCCCGGCGCCGACCAAGGTGCCCGAGCCGAGCCACCGCGTGCAGAAAGAGAAGCAGGCACCCTTGTTTGTCGACAGTGCTGTGGAAGGCACCTTGCCGCCGATCTCGATTCTTGATCCTGCGGAAAAGAAACAGCTCAACTACTCCCCTGAGTCCCTGGCGGCCGTCGGCCATCTGCTGGAAATCAAACTCAAGGAATTCGGCGTCGAAGTCTCGGTGGATTCGATCCACCCGGGCCCGGTGATTACCCGTTACGAAATCCAGCCGGCTGCAGGCGTGAAGGTCAGCCGTATTTCCAACCTGGCCAAGGATTTGGCGCGTTCGCTGGCCGTGACCAGCGTGCGGGTGGTGGAAGTGATTCCGGGCAAGACCACCGTCGGTATCGAGATTCCCAACGAAGACCGGCAGATCGTGCGTTTCTCCGAAGTGCTGTCGACCCCGGAATACGACAACTTCAAATCGCCGGTCACCCTGGCCCTGGGCCATGACATTGGCGGCAAGCCGGTGATCACCGACCTGGCGAAAATGCCCCACTTGCTGGTGGCCGGTACCACCGGTTCCGGTAAGTCGGTGGGTGTGAACGCGATGATCCTGTCGATCCTGTTCAAGTCTGGCCCGGATGACGCCAAGCTGATCATGATCGACCCGAAAATGCTTGAGCTGTCGATCTACGAAGGTATTCCGCACCTGTTGTGCCCGGTGGTGACCGACATGAAGGACGCCGCCAATGCCCTGCGCTGGAGCGTCGCCGAGATGGAGCGGCGTTACAAGCTGATGGCGAAGATGGGCGTGCGTAACCTGTCGGGCTTCAACGCCAAGGTCAAGGAAGCCCAGGACGCCGGCACACCGCTGACCGACCCGCTGTACAAGCGCGAAAGCATTCACGACGAAGCGCCGCTGTTGACCAAGCTGCCGACCATCGTCGTGGTGGTGGACGAATTTGCCGACATGATGATGATCGTCGGCAAGAAGGTCGAAGAGCTGATCGCCCGTATCGCCCAGAAAGCACGGGCTGCCGGTATTCACTTGATCCTCGCTACCCAGCGTCCGTCGGTGGACGTGATCACCGGTCTGATCAAGGCCAACATTCCGACCCGCATGGCGTTCCAGGTGTCGAGCAAGATCGACTCCCGGACCATCATCGACCAGGGCGGCGCCGAACAGCTGCTGGGCCACGGTGACATGCTCTACATGCCGCCGGGCACCAGCCTGCCGATCCGTGTTCACGGCGCCTTCGTCTCCGACGATGAAGTGCACCGTGTGGTGGAAGCCTGGAAACTGCGTGGCGCCCCGGAATACAACGACGACATCCTCGCGGGCGTCGAAGAGGCCGGCAGCGGCTTTGACGGTGGCAGCGGCGGTGGCGACGATGATGCCGAGACCGATGCGCTCTACGACGAAGCGGTGCAGTTCGTCCTTGAGAGCCGCCGCGCCTCGATCTCCGCTGTACAGCGCAAGCTGAAGATTGGCTACAACCGCGCAGCCCGCATGATTGAAGCCATGGAAATGGCTGGCGTGGTCACCTCGATGAACACCAACGGCTCGCGCGAAGTCATAGCGCCAGCGCAGATGCGTGACTGATTACGTGCCGCGTGGCAACACGCGGCACGCCTTGCAAACGAATCTATGAGGACTCCCATGCGTCTTATCCGCATGCTGTTGTTGCCGGCACTGGCCCTGACTGCTGTTTCGGCTCACGCTGATCCGGCTTCCGTTGCGAGCCTGACCAACCTGCTGGACAAATCCAAGACCCTGACCGCGCGCTTCTCACAGTTGACCCTGGACGGTGGCGGCACCCAGCTGCAGGAAACCGCCGGCGAAATGGCCGTGCAGCGTCCAGGGCTGTTCTACTGGAAGACCGACGCGCCTAACGACCAGACCATCGTGTCCGACGGCCAGAAAGTCACCCTGTGGGACCCGGACCTTGAACAGGCCACCATCAAGAAGTTGGACCCGCGCCTGAGCCAGACGCCGGCGCTGCTGTTGTCGGGCGATGTGTCGCAGATCAGCCAGAGCTTTGACATCACCTCCAAGCAGGCCAGCAACGTCATCGACTTCACGCTGAAGCCGAAATCCAAGGACACGCTGTTCGACAGCCTGCGCCTGTCGTTCCGCAACGGCGTGATCAACGACATGCAGTTGGTTGACAGTGTCGGCCAGCGCACCAATATCCTGTTCACCGGGGTCAAGGCCAACGAGCCGGTGGCCGCGTCCAAGTTCAAGTTCGACATCCCGAAGGGTGCCGACGTGATCCAGGAATAAACTGCCTAGAGGTTTCAAACGCTGCCCATGGACCTGTTTCGAAGTGACCCGATTGCTCAGCCTCTGGCGGCGCGCCTGCGCTCGACCAACCTGGACGAGTACGTCGGGCAGGAACACCTGCTCGCTCGCGGCAAGCCTTTGCGCGAAGCCTTGGAGCAGGGTGCGCTGCACTCGATGATTTTCTGGGGGCCGCCGGGCGTGGGTAAAACCACCCTGGCGCGGCTCCTGGCGAAAGTCTCGGATGCACACTTCGAAACGGTTTCGGCGGTGCTGGCGGGGGTCAAGGAAATCCGCCAGGCGGTGGAAGTCGCCAAGCAGCAGGCCGGGCAATACGGCAAGCGCACCATTCTGTTTGTCGACGAAGTGCATCGCTTCAACAAGTCGCAACAGGATGCGTTTTTGCCGTATGTCGAAGACGGCACGCTGATCTTTATTGGCGCCACCACCGAAAATCCGTCCTTTGAACTGAACAACGCCTTGCTGTCCCGGGCGCGTGTCTATGTGCTCAAAAGCCTCGATGAAGCAGCGATGCAAAAGCTGTTGCAGCGCGCGCTGAGCGAAGACAAGGGCTTGGGCAAGCGGCAGCTGAGTGTCAGCGAGGAAGGCTTCAAGATTCTGCTGACCGCTGCTGATGGCGATGGTCGACGCTTCCTCAACCTGCTGGAGAACGCTTCCGACCTGGCCGAGGACGGCAGCGAAATCGGCGTCGACCTGCTGCAAAGCCTGCTGGGCGACACCCGCCGGCGTTTCGACAAGGGCGGCGAGGCGTTCTACGACCAGATTTCCGCGTTGCACAAGTCGGTGCGCGGCTCCAATCCCGACGGCGCACTGTATTGGTTTGCACGGATGATAGACGGTGGTTGCGACCCGCTGTACCTGGCCCGGCGCGTGGTGCGCATGGCCAGTGAAGACATCGGCAATGCCGACCCGCGCGCGCTGAGCCTGTGCCTGGCCGCCTGGGAAGTGCAGGAACGCCTGGGCAGCCCGGAAGGCGAGTTGGCGGTGGCCCAGGCCATCACCTACCTGGCCTGCGCGCCGAAAAGCAACGCGGTGTACATGGGCTTCAAGTCCGCCCTGCGTGCCGCCGCCGAGCATGGCTCGCTGGAAGTGCCGCTGCACCTGCGCAACGCGCCGACCAAGCTGATGAAGCAGCTTGGCTACGGCGATGAATACCGTTATGCCCACGATGAGCCGGACGCCTACGCGGCTGGCGAAGATTACTTCCCGGATGACCTTGAGCCGCAGCCGTTCTACCAGCCGGTGCCCCGTGGCCTGGAGCTGAAGATCGGCGAAAAGCTCAATCACCTCGCCCAACTAGACCGGCTTAGCCCGAAACAGCGGAGAAAGTAGTGCTCAGAACGATTCTTGCCGTGTCCGTGGCCGGCATCGCTGGTACATTATTGCGTTTCGCCACCAGCACGTGGGTCAGCGCCAATTGGCCAAAGCATTTTTATGCGGCGACCCTGGCGGTCAACCTGGTGGGCTGTTTGATCATCGGCTTGTTGTACGGGTGGTTTCTGATTCGCCCGGAAGTGCCGATCGAGATTCGTGCCGGCTTGATTGTCGGCTTTGTAGGCGGTCTGACGACCTTTTCATCCTTTTCACTGGACACGCTACGCCTGCTGGAAAGCGGGCAGGCACCGGTCGCCTTCGGGTACCTGGCCATCAGCGTGTTCGGCGGGCTGCTCGCCACCTGGGCTGGCCTGTCCTTGACCAAACTTTGATAAACGAGAGACCGACATGCTCGATTCCAAACTGTTACGTAGCAACCTTCAGGACGTAGCGGACCGCCTGGCATCCCGTGGCTTCAGCCTGGATGTTGCGCGCATCGAAGCGCTGGAAGAACAGCGCAAGACCGTCCAGACCCGCACCGAAGCACTGCAGGCTGAGCGTAATGCGCGTTCCAAATCCATCGGTCAGGCCAAGCAGCGCGGCGAAGACATCGCGCCATTGATGGCGGATGTCGAGCGTATGGCTGGCGAGTTGGCTTCCGGCAAAGTCGAGCTGGACGCGATCCAGACCGAGCTGGATTCGATCCTGTTGGGCATCCCGAACCTGCCGCACGAATCCGTGCCGATCGGCGAAGACGAAGACGGCAACGTCGAAGTCCGTCGCTGGGGCACACCAAAGGCTTTCGATTTCGAGATCAAGGACCACGTTGCCCTGGGCGAATTGACCGGTGGCCTGGATTTTGAAACAGCGGCCAAAATGTCCGGCGCACGCTTTGCCTTGCTGCGCGGCCCGATCGCGCGCATGCACCGTGCCCTGGCGCAGTTCATGATCAACCTGCACACCGGCGAACACGGCTACGAAGAGGCCTACACCCCGTACCTGGTTCAGGCTCCGGCGTTGATGGGCACCAGCCAGTTGCCGAAGTTCGAGGAAGACCTGTTCAAGATCAGCCGCGATGGCGAAGCCGATCTGTACCTGATCCCGACCGCCGAAGTGTCGCTGACCAACATCGTGGCCGGGGAAATCCTCGACGCCAAGCAACTGCCGATCAAGTTTGTTGCCCACTCGCCCTGCTTCCGCAGTGAAGCCGGTGCCTCGGGCCGCGACACCCGCGGCATGATCCGCCAGCACCAGTTCGACAAGGTCGAGATGGTGCAGGTGGTCGAGCCGTCGACCTCCATGGAAGCGCTGGAAGGCCTGACCGCCAACGCCGAACGGGTCCTGCAACTGCTGGAGCTGCCGTACCGCGTTCTGGCGCTGTGCACCGGCGACATGGGTTTCAGCGCCGTGAAAACCTACGACCTGGAAGTGTGGGTGCCGAGCCAGGACAAATACCGTGAGATTTCGTCGTGCTCCAACTGCGGTGATTTCCAGGCCCGTCGCATGCAGGCGCGTTTCCGCAACCCGGAAACCGGCAAGCCTGAGCTGGTGCACACCCTCAACGGTTCGGGCCTGGCGGTAGGCCGTACCCTGGTGGCCGTGCTGGAAAACTACCAGCAGGCCGACGGTTCGATCCGCGTGCCTGAGGTGCTCAAGCCGTACATGGCGGGCGTTGAGGTCATCGGCTAAATGGAATTTCTGCCGCTGTTTCATAACCTGCGCGGCAGTCGTGTGTTGGTCGTCGGTGGCGGGGAGATTGCCTTGCGCAAATCCCGGCTGCTGGCCGACGCCGGCGCGTTGTTGCGGGTGGTTGCTCCCCAGATTGAAGACCAGTTGCGTGAACTGGTGCAGGGCAGTGGCGGTGAACTGATTTTGCGCGGTTATCAGGAGGCTGACCTCGACGGCTGCACCCTGATCATCGCCGCGACCGACGACGAGCCGCTGAACGCGCAAGTGTCCAGTGACGCTCGGCGTCGTTGCGTACCGGTGAATGTGGTGGACGCGCCGGCCTTGTGCAGCGTGATCTTCCCGGCGATTGTCGACCGTTCACCATTGGTGATCGCAGTGTCCAGCGGTGGCGATGCGCCGGTGCTGGCACGCTTGATTCGCGCCAAGCTGGAAACCTGGATTCCATCGACTTACGGCCAATTGGCCGGGTTGGCGGCGCGGTTTCGTAGCCAGGTCAAAGGCTTGTTTCCGGATGTGCAGCAGCGTCGGGCGTTCTGGGAAGACGTGTTCCAGGGCCCGATCGCTGATCGGCAACTGGCCGGGCAGGGCGATGAAGCCGAGCGACTGCTGGTAGAGAAAATCAATGGCGCGCCGCCGCATGCGCCGGGCGAAGTCTACCTGGTGGGCGCTGGCCCGGGTGATCCCGACCTGCTGACCTTTCGCGCCTTGCGCTTGATGCAACAGGCCGATGTGGTGCTATACGACCGTTTGGTGGCGCCGGCGATTCTTGAGCTGTGCCGTCGCGATGCCGAGCGGGTGTATGTCGGCAAGCGTCGCGCCGACCACGCGGTGCCGCAAGACCAGATCAACCAGCAACTGGTTGACCTGGCCAAGCAGGGCAAGCGCGTGCTGCGTCTGAAAGGTGGCGATCCGTTTATCTTTGGTCGTGGTGGTGAAGAGATCGAAGAACTGGCGGCCCATGGCATCCCGTTCCAGGTGGTGCCGGGCATTACCGCGGCCAGCGGCTGCGCGGCGTATGCCGGTATTCCGCTGACCCACCGCGACTATGCGCAATCGGTTCGCTTCATTACCGGGCACTTGAAGGACGGGACTTCGGACCTGCCGTGGAGTGATCTGGTAGGACCTTCGCAGACCCTGGTGTTCTACATGGGCTTGATCGGGTTGCCGATCATCTGCGAACAGCTGATCCAGCATGGCCGTTCGGCAGATACGCCGGCGGCGTTGATCCAGCAGGGCACTACGTCCAACCAGCGGGTGTTTACCGGCACCCTGGCTGATCTGCCACGTATGGTGGCGGAGCATGAAGTGCATGCGCCGACCCTGGTAATCGTGGGAGAAGTGGTGCAGTTGCGTGAGAAGCTGAAGTGGTTTGAAGGCGCTCAGTCCGAGGTCTGACACCAATCCTGTGGCGAGGGAGCTTGCTCCCGCTGGACTGCGCAGCAGTCCGCTCTTTTGGGGTCGCTTCGCAACCCAGCGGGAGCAAGCTCCCTCGCCACAGGGTGTTTTCAGCTCAAGATGCCTTTCCCGCTCAACCTCGCCCGATCATGCTCCGCCTCAAACCTCTGCAACGGCCCCTTCGGCACAATCCCCGTCGGATTAATCGTGCGGTGACTGGCGTAGTAGTGCCCCTTGATGTGGGCAAAATCCACCGTCTCGGCAATCCCCGGCCACTGATACAGTTCCCGTAGCCAATTCGACAGGTTCGGATAATCCGCAATCCGCCGCAGGTTGCATTTGAAGTGGCTGTAGTACACCGCATCAAACCGGATCGCCGTTGTGAAAAGCCTTACATCGGCTTCGGTCAGGTATTCCCCCGCCAAGTAACGATGCTCACCCAGATGCTGTTCAAGGTGATCCAGCTCGGCAAACACATCATCAAATGCCGCTTCATAGGCCTTCTGCGATGTGGCGAAACCTGCGCGGTACACGCCGTTGTTCACGGCGGGATAAATCCGCTCGTTCAGTGCGTCGATGGTTGAGCGCAGGGCCTCGGGATAGAAATCCAGCTGATTGCCCGTCAGTTCATTAAACGCACTGTTGAACATGCGAATAATCTCCGCCGATTCATTGCTGACAATCCGTTTGAGCTTCTTGTCCCACAACACCGGCACCGTCACGCGCCCGGTGTAGCTGGCGGTGTCAGCCGTGTAGCGTTGGTGCATGTAGGTGAAGTCGTCGAGCTTGTCGCCGCTGGAGCCATGAGCCTTGTCGAAGGTCCAGCCGTTTTCCAGCATCAGCCAGCTGACTACGGATACATCTATCAGGCTTTCAAGGCCTTTGAGCTTGCGCAGGATCAGTGTGCGGTGTGCCCAGGGGCAGGCGAGGGAAACGTACAGGTGATAGCGGCCGGCTTCGGCTTTGAATCCGCCTTCACCGGTTGGGCCGGGCTCGCCATCGGCGGTTACCCAGTTGCGGCGTTGCGCCTGTTCCCGTTGGAAGGCGCCGTCTGCGCTACTTTCGTACCACTGGTCATGCCAGCGTCCTTCGATCAGCAAACCCATGACTGACTCCTTGGCTAATAAGCGTTGGAGTGCAGTCTAAAGGTCTGGGTTCGAACAAAAAGCGCAAAGGCTGGGGGTTAATGATCGACTAAATCGATCTGTCCCGGGCGTCCCAGTACTGCTGGGCCAGTTCGAACGCCTGCTCCCGCGGGTGACCAAGGCCACGCAAGGCCAACGCCATGGTGGCGATCAGTGCCAGTTGCGGGTAGCTGTCCTGCACGTCGCCGCGCCATAGCGCCTTGAGGTGCTCGGGCTCCAGGGCGGCAGGCTTGACGTGGCGCTGGGCGGAGAGGGCAGGCCACTCTTCATCCCAGCTTTCGCCGCCGGTGGTGCCGTATAGGTGGCTGATGGTGTCCGGGTTGATCTCGATCTCGCCGCCATCGCCCTTGACCACAATGGTGTTGTCGCCGAGCAGGCCGCTGGCATCGCGATGCACACCCTGGTAGCCCGGATGGAAGATGCTTTGCAGGCCGCAGCGGGCGCTCAACGGGTTGAGGATGCGCGCCAGTGAGTGGATCGGCGAACGCAGGCCCAGGGTGTTACGCAGGTCGATCATGCGCTGCAGTTGCGGCGCCCAATCTCCCAGGGGAATAAACGCCAGGCTGCCCTGTTCAAGGGCGGCCTCGACCTGTTGCCAATTGCGGCACAGCGGAATCTGCAAGCCTTCCAGCAACTGCTCGGTATAGAGCCGGCCCGCGGTATGCGCGCCGCCGCCGTGCATCAAGATGCGCACGCCGTTCTGCGCGAGGCACTTGGCTGCCAGCAGGTACCACGGCAGGTGGCGTTTCTTGCCGGCGTAGGTAGGCCAGTCGACGTCCACGTTGAGCGACGGCGCATTCAAGCGCTCGCGCACGGCTTCGGTGAAACCCGCCAGCTCTTCCGGGCTTTCTTCCTTGTGCCGCAACAGCATCAGGAAGGCGCCGAGCTGGGTGTCTTCGACCTTCTCATCCAGCAGCATGCCCATCGCCTCACGAGCTTCCTCACGAGTGAGGTTGCGGGCGCCGCGCTTGCCTTTGCCGAGGATCCGCACGAACGGCGCAAACGGGTGTTCGGCGGGTGTTTCAGTGATCAACGGGGCAAAATCAGTCATAAGCAATTCGTCGGCCTGGGCAGGCCCGCCAGCTTGGCGGCGAGTTTGGCGGGAGTGCCTTTGAACAGTCGGTTGAGGTGCAGGCTGTTGCCCTTTTCCGGGCCCAGCTTCAAGGCGGTGTACTTGATCAGCGGGCGGGTGGCCGGCGACAGCTGGAATTCGCTGTAGAAGCCCCGCAGCAGCTCGAGGATTTCCCAGTGTTCCGGGGTCAGCTCCAGCTCTTCGGCGGTGGCGAGGGCGTTGGCCACGTCGCTGGACCAGTCGCTCAGGTCGGCGAGGTAGCCGTCCTTGTCCAGTTCAAGGGTGCGTTCGCCTACGGTCAGGGTGTTCATAGCCAGGTGTTGACCTTGTCGTAATCGATCGACAGCTGGACGAAGGCCGGGTAATCGACGCTGGCGGCCCAGTCAGGCACCGCAAGATTACGCGCCTGGTGGTCTTCGGCCAGCACAAACACCTTCAGGCCCTTGGCTTGCAGGGCCTGGCAGGGTGCGCTGGCGGGTTGCAGGGCGTAGGCGCCATCGCCGCACAGCAGGATTGCGTCCCGGGTGCCACAGAGGCGCAGGCAGCTGTCCAGCCGGCTATCGGTAAAAGGAGAGTGGGACACCACATGCAAAGTCGACATCAGAGGGTAATCACCTGGTCGTAACGGTCAATCATCTGTGAGATCTGTTCGCTGCTCAGCGACTGTGCGCTACCGGAGGCGGTCAGGCCGCGTGCCGAGAGGCTGTGGCTGCAGGCAAACACATCTTCAACGCCAAACAACTCCAGCGCCTGGAGGTTGGCACTGAGGTCTTTCTGTTGCACGGCCTTGGCATCCTGGCTCGCGGCCAGTTGAAACACGCCGTCATCCAGAAACAACAGGCCAATCGGCAAATCAAACGCGCCGCCCGCCAGCACGATATCCAGCGCTTCGCGGGCGCTGGGGCCGGACCACGGTGCCTGTCGGCTGATCACCAGCAAGGATTTCGACATGTCACGGGCCTCCGAAGCAGATCAAGCGGTCAGCGACCTGGGCGGCGTCATGCAGTTGCCCAAGCCCGGACAGCGCCCAGGGCGCCTCCAGGTTCACCGCGCTGCGTTGATAGCGGGTGGCCTCTTCGGCATTCAATACCCCACGGCGCAGGGCCGCAGCGATGCACACCACGCCATCGAGCTGATGCTCGCTGACAAACTCACGCCACTGGCGGGCGATGTCCTGCTCGTCCTGTGGCGCAACAATGTTATTGGACGCGCTGTAGACGCCATCCTGATAGAAAAACAGCCGCACAATCTCATGCCCGCCCGCCAGCGCTGCCTGGGCGAACAGCAAGGCACGGCGCGAGCAGGGCGCATGGGGGGCTTCGAAAAGCGCAATCGCAAACTTCATGGAACACTCTGAAGGCAAAACCTGTGGCAATGATAAAGCCGCAGGCAACAAAAAGCCCGCCGAAGCGGGCTTTTTGCATGTGGCTGCGATCAGTCGTCGCGGCCCATGATGCCGAAGATCTGCAACAGGCTGATAAACAGGTTGTAGATCGATACATACAGGCTGATGGTAGCCATGATGTAGTTACGCTCGCCACCCTGGATGATCGCGCTGGTCTGGAACAGGATGCAGGCCGAGGAGAACAGCACGAAGCCGGCGCTGATCGCCAGTTGCAGGCCGCTGATCTGGAAGAACATGCTTGCCAGTACGGCGGCCAGCAACACGAAGAAACCGGCGGTGATGAAGCCACCCAGGAAGCTCATGTCCTTGCGGGAGATCAGCACGTAAGCCGACAGGCCGCCAAATACCAGGGCGGTCATGGCAAATGCCGAGCTGACCACTTCCGCGCCGCCGGCCATGCCGAGGTAACGGTTAAGGATCGGGCCGAGAATAAAGCCCATGAAACCGGTCAAGGCAAACGCCGACACCAGGCCCCAGGCCGAGTCGCGCAGCTTGTTGGTCAGGAAGAAAAGACCGTAGAAGCCGATCAGCACCACAAAGATGTTCGGGTAGCCGACGCGCATCTGCTGGGCGACGAAGGCCATCACGCCGCTGAACGCGAGGGTGAGAGCGAGCAAGCCGTACGTATTGCGCAGGACGCGGCTAACCTCTAGCTGCTCAGCCTGCGCGTTTCCATTCACTGCGTAATTCTGTTCGCGCATGGCGACACTCCTTCAGTTTTGAAACATTCAGTCGCAAGGATCATAACAGACGCTCTGTAACAAGCTATGGCGAGAGTTTGACAGTGTGTTTCATTCGGGTATTATGGCGCCCGCTGAGACAGGATGGGCTACGCTAATCCTGTGTTGCACAAGGGAAATTGGCAGAGTGGTTGAATGCACCGGTCTTGAAAACCGGCGAACGTTAATAGCGTTCCCAGGGTTCGAATCCCTGGTTTCCCGCCAAGATTGACTCAAGAGCCCCGCTATTGCGGGGTTTTTGCGTTTCTGGGGTTCAGGAATGGTGATAGTGAAACATCTAATCGTTTCCGCATCATTTCTGGCAGTTTCCGCAACTCCGCAAAACTGGAGCCCGGAAATCATGGCTGCAAGCAGCGCCATGCACGGTACTGCGTGGCGGGCGAAAGGTGTTTGAGTTAGGATCTCCGCGTTTTTCAAGGATGAGGCGCAATGAACAAACTCAAGGCCATAAATGCGGCCGCAAATCGCTTTTTCAGTCGATTTTCTCGTAGGCAGTTTTTCTTGGCTTTCGTCGTAGTCACCGCAGTCAACTACTGGCTGGCCTATAACGTCTCCGGCTATAAATCTGTCTATCTGGCCATGGTCGGAGGTTTTTTCTTCGGCATGATGTTCGCGAAATTCGAGCCCGATAAGTAGTCTTGAATCACGCTTTTCAGCTTCACTGATTCGCCAGATCTGGATTTTCCAGTCCTAATTTGCCGAGTTACCCCCCGACACACGCATGGAGAGTGCAATGACCCAATACTTCAAAAGTCCAGACAGTGACCAAGTTGAAGAGGTCGATGCGTTTCAGGTTCTGGCAATATTGTTCCTGGGCCCCCTCTATCTTTGCTTCGCCGGCCTTTGGCGCCATTTGTTAATCTGGGCTATTGCTATAGGTTTGGGGGTGCTTGCAGGCCCACCTTGGGCAGCCATACCTATTGCCGGACTGCCAATCACCTACTGTTTCTTGATACGTAAAATTGTGGCAGCTGAGTATTTGAAGAAGGGCTGGGTAGAAGTGGCTGATCCAAAGCTTACCCTCGAGAAAGAAGTTTCAGACGCTTAGTCTCTCGCAGATTTCCACGCAAAAGCGCACCCCTTGCAGAATAAGACCTGTAGCTTGGTGGGTAGCTAGGAGCTCTGGAAAACCGGCGAACGTTAATAGCGTTCCGAGGGTTCGAATCCCTGCTTTCCCGCCAAGATTGACTCAAGAGCCCCGCTATTGCGGGGCTTTTGCGTTTCTGGCATTCGGCAAAGCTGGCAGCCTGACGGCTGATCGTCTCCGCATCATTTCAGGCCGTTTCCGCAACTCGTTGCAAGCGGGGTCAGCGGGTCGGTTTCCCTATCTCACCGATTCACCAATTGACCGCTTTTCCGTGTGTCCCAGCAGTTGACTCGCTTCGCCCAGGTCCATGCACCCTACGACTGGACAACCGTGGCATGCGTGCGCCAAACCGTATCGGAGGAGGGTGAATACTCGGCGGCGTATCGTATTGATTACATTATGTATCAACTGAAATACGCATGGACGCCATTATCGAAAACGTTGCACCCAAATATAGTGCCCCAAATATTCTGTCGCCAGCGGCTACTGCCACGCTTCGCTCGCCGGATTTATCGGTAATGCGGGTGGCAATACCGGTCTGTTATTGCGTATCTAAGGTGTCTTTCATGATTCAAAGCATTGTTAAAGCTGCTTGCTTGACCACGTTTATAGTCGCGAGCGCTGTTGCGCCATTAGTCCAGGCACAACCACTGCCACTGGGAAGTACCGGGGCTTTACACAATGAAGATGTGGAATGGCGTAGCTTTCCAGCCTTCCCGAAAGAGGTGAAGTTGTCTGTTCTGGTTGGAGATCCGAGTAAACCAGCACCCTACGTCGTGCGGGTTAAAGTCCCGAACGGCACCAAATTAATGCCTCATACGCACCCCGAAGATCGTATATACACCGTGATGTCGGGTGTGTTTTATATTGGCTTTGGTACTGTTTTTGATTCGACCAAGCTGGTTGCCTATGGCCCTGGCAGCGTAGTCGTACTTCCGGCCAATACTCCACATTTCCATTGGGCCAAGTCGGGAGAATATATCTCTCAAGTTTATGGGACAGGCCCGCTGGGCCTTGAATATATCGATAGCCATGACGATCCGAGGAACTCGTCGAAGTAAGAAAACTTACTGGCTTTGCATTGCACATCTTTTTAAGAAGAATGCTGCTCGACTGATGGGTGTGCCGAGCTACGCTGTGCCCGGTTGATCCATCAACCGGGCAAGCCCGTCTGTTTAGAAGATATTCAACGGATACTCGGTAATCAGCCGCGTCTGCACCAAATGCCCCCCGGTGGACGCATCGCCATCGTGCCAGGCTTCGCGCAGGCGGAAGGACAGTTTCTTGGCCGGACCACTCTGTACGACGTATTTCACTTCGGCGTCGGTTTCGTGTTCCTGGTCGTTGGCACCATAGAACCCGGTGTAGGCCGAATTGCCGGGCGTATGCGTTCCGTCGATGCCGGAACCGCGGATATGACGGGCCATGAAGCTCAGGCCGGGGGCGCCAAAGGTGCTCATGTCCAGGTCGTAACGCATCTGCCAGGACTTCTCGCCCGGGCCGTTGAAGTCGGAGTACTGCACCGAGTCAGCCAGGTTGATCGAGTTGCCATAGCGGCCCGCGCCGACACCGGCATTGGTCTCCCCAAAACCGACATAGTCGAACGGCTCGTCACCATGCACCTTCTGTCCGGCCAGGGTGAAGGTCTGTGCACCCAGGGTGTAGGCCGCCGCCAGCGAGGCTGCGGTGGTGTCGATGGTCCCGGCCTTGGCGCTGCCGTCGTCCAGTGTGCGATAGAGGTTGAAGTCCACCGCGACGGATTGGTCAGCGGTCAGTGGATGAACCAGGTTCAAGTTGACGTAGTACTGATTCCAGACGTCTTCCAGGTGCGCCCCGTACAGCGACGCAGTGAATTCCTTGCTGAACTGGTACTTGCCCCCCGCGAAGCTGGCCGACGGCGCACTCACACCTGCATAGCTGGCGAGAATGTCGCCGCTGCGCGACGTGGTGGTGGTACCCGTGCCGGAGGTGTAATGGCCGGCTTCCAGGTTCAGGCCGGTGATTTCATGACTGTCGATCTGGAAGCCCGATGCGGTCTGTGGCATCAGGTAGTTATCGGCAGTGGCGAACACGGGCGAGGTGGGCTGCAAGTCGCCGACCTTGAGGGTGGTGTTGGAAATACGCAACTTGATGTCTCCGCCGGCCTTGGCGAGGCCATGGTCCGGGTTGCCATTGGCGTCGGATGGAATGTTCGGGCCGCCGGCACGGTCGGTGTTCCCGTCGATGCGCAGCGCCAGGTCGGCAAACGCATCGATGCCGATGCCGACGGTGCCTTGGGTAAAGCCCGAGCTGTAGGTCGCCATCAGCGCCTGGCTCCAGTCACGGGTATGGCTGCCGTTGCCGTTCTGGTTCCAGAACAGGTTGCGGTTGAGGATATTCAAACTGCTGTCGGCGACAAAACCCTTCGAGTCGGACTGGTCGCTTGCATAGCTCATGGCCGGCAAGGCAAATGCCAGTGCCACTGCCAAGGTATTGAGCTGAAGTAGCGGTTGACGTTTTTTCATTATTTTTGCTCCTGTGCACGAGTTCGTGTTGGAGCATTAAGGCGACAGCCCAGGCCATCAACAAATGAAACTGGATGAATGTTTTGATATCCCTTTTGCTGAATCCCGGGCAAATAAAAGCCCGCGATGGGAGCGGGCTTAAAGGTATTCACGCTCGTACAATCTTTCCCGCCTTCACCTCATCCGCATAGCCGCTGAGCTTTTTCTGCTGGGCTGCGAGCAATGCGCCCATCTTCATCAGGGCGATCGCTTCATCTGGTGAGTTGGCGACCCCGGCGATAGTGGCCAGCTCATTCACCGACCAGGCGATCACGGCCATTGCATCCTCGAGGTCGTAGAACAGCTCCTGCTGTGCGGTCCTTGGGCCGTCGAGCCTTTCTATCAGTGATGCCATTTACCCGTGCTCCCTTCAGTGCCGTCAGCTTAAACATCGTCGGGCCAATCCTCCTGCAAGCCGGAAGACACGGCAATCGCGATTTTCCCTTGAATACCATTGTTAGGGCTTTCCAGGCGGGAATGGGCGAGCGGGATGTCGGCAAGGGAGTAGACCGCGCCAATGTGTGGCCGCAGTTGACCGTTCGCGATCAGTGCACTCATTTCATCCAGCTTGCCGCGATTCTGCCGGGTGAAAACGAAGTGGTAACTCGCGTTCTTGCCCCAGGCCTGAACGAGGTTCTGTGGTTGTGCAATGTCCACAATCGTGACAATACGACCCAGTTGCGCCAGCGCATCCGGGCTACGGGACAATGTATTGCCGCCGATGGTATCGAACACGACATCGACCCCACGGCCACCGGTTTCTCGCAGGATGGCGTCGACGTAATCCTCTTTTTCGTAGTCGATGATCACATCGGCGCCCAGGCTTCGTGCGAACTCAACGTTTACGTTGCGCACGGTTGTGATCACCTTGGCTCCCATGGCTTTTGCCAGCTGGATCGCCACGTGGCCGACGCCTCCCGCGCCGCCATGCACCAGAACGCTTTCTCCCACTCTGAGTGCCGCGCGCACCACCAGTGCTTCCCAGGCTGTTCCGCCGACCAGGCTCAGGCTGGCCGCCTCAAGGTGACTCAGTGAAGGGGGCTTCCTGCCGATTATGCTTTCGGCAGCCACGTGGTACTCGGCGTAGCTGCCTGGCCCTTCAAATATCTGCGGGGTGTACCAGACTTCGTCTCCTGGTGCGAAAGACGTCACACCCGGGCCGACTGCTTCAACAACACCCGATACGTCATGCCCGGTAATGGCGGGTAGGGGGACCAGGTCAGGGTAGTCGCCACGTCGGACCTGATAATCCAGCGGGTTGATGGAGGTTGCGTGGACGCGCACCAGCACTTGTGCTGCGTGTGGCACCGGCTTGGGAACGTCGCAAAGTTCGAACGATTCGGGGCCGCCAAATGAATTGAGTATCAACGCTTTCATTGTATCTCCTCGTTTCGATAAAAAGGGATATCGCGAAATCTCGATATTATGGGATAAAAAATTACAGCTCTTTCCCGAGGATCTCGGCAAGCTTGCTGATGGTTGCTTCATTGCGCTTGTAGTAGGTCCACTGGCCGATACGCCTGACTTCCACTAGACCCACTCGTTGCAGGGTTGCGAGATAACCGGACACCGTCGACTGCGACAGTCCGATGCCTTCCTGAATACTGCTGACGCACACGCCCACCGTGTGAACATCACCTTCATCTTGTGGAGGGAAGTTCTTTTCGGGGTCTTTCAAACCTTTCAGGATTTCGAGGCGTGTCTGGTTTGAGAGGGCTTTGAATATTTCGAGTAAGTCCATGAGGTGAGAATATCGAGATTTACCGATATGTCAATGCGCAGTTGCTTACCGTTGTCATGGGTGTCCACTCTCAGTCCCGCGGGTGTAAAAGCGCTTTCTCGAACCCTTGCTAATCTTTCTGAAGATTTCACCGCGAGGATCGTCCATGCAGCGCTGTATCTCAGGAGAGAACCCATGAGTGCCAAGGACATACCTGAAGGGCAAGTGGTCCAGGGCTACGTCACCTTTGTCGGGAGTGAGGCATCGTGGGCCACAGGGCAATTCATGAGCTTCAGCTATAGCGTCAATGGTCAGCATTTTCACAAGTCTCTCAATGAGACGGTTGACGCTTGGTCAACAGCAACGCTTCGTAAAGCCACCGACGGCCTGCAGGTAGGCGACCGCGTGTCGGTCTGGTGCTCTCTCACCGACCCGGGCGTGTGCTGTATCGGCGAAAAGCCCGCCGAAAAACCACGGATCTTGCGCTTGATGGAGACTCTGGGATCGTTAGGGCCGTTATGAAATTGAGCCCCACCGTTCGTCCACCACCCGGCACTTCCCAACCCCGCACCGTTTCTCATGTTCAAGCACGGACACCCCGTGCTGCAGAACGGAGAGCCAGCATGGAAATTGACGAGAAGGCCCCAGGGAATCAATCCCAGCAGGGCGTAACGCGCGGTACAGACAATGAAACCGGTCATGAACCTCGGCGGGACCACGCCGAGGCGCCTCTACCCCCGGACGACGACGCCCCTTTGGAAGAGGACATGTCGGACGTAGACGCCGCCGATTCTGTCGCGAGTGAACACCCCGACAACTGATGTCCCAGACAAGCCCGACCCCAGTGTCGGGCTCTGCTGTCGTCAACATTCCTGCCGCCCCCACCGCACTTTTTCCCATTCTTCCGATCTATCTTTGTCCCGACCACACTAATTCCCGCGTGGACAGCAGACCCAGACCTGGTGCCGATGGATCGCACGTTACTTGTTTTTATCACCCGATGGATGCGCCAGCCGCTGTTGCTGGCGGCGGTTTTGATGCTGTGCGCCAACGGTTGCAGCCAGCAACAGGGGCGTGATATTGCCAAGCAGTTCAGCAACGGCAAGCCCGATGAATTCTTCCAGACCAGCGTCGATCGCATGGCAACACTGAGCATGCGCGACAATCTGCAAAGCCTGTATTTGCTGATGAGCAAGCTCTACCTGCGCAACCCCAACCAATGGCGTCAATCGGGTTACACGGACGCTGTAACCGCCGCCCGGCAAATCCGTCAGGCCATCGAACTTCGCCAGCCGCTGCCCGCCCTTGGGGATCGCCGTGACCTGGTGGCGCTGAGTTACTCCTTGAGCCCGGAGTTTCGCGGCGATCGGGTGGGCGCCTTTATCTACGCGATTGGCAGCATGCTCGTGACTGCACACGGCGGGCGCACCGAGTTCTATATAACGGACTCGATCAACCCACAGTTCGTCAGCAATGCCGCGCGTAACATCGAGAAGGCAACCTGGCTGCTCAGCCAGCGCCAGGATGCCAATGGCTCGCTGTTGCTGTTCTCCAACGAGATCTCGGAGGCGGGCAGCAACCTCAGTTTCGCGGTCGAGTTCGGCAAGATCGTCGCGCGTCTCGACCTGTTGACCCAGATGCTCGACGAACGCTATCGACGCATTGGCCTCAACTACGCGCAGAGCCTGTTGCTGATGAATTTCCTGCCGGTGCAGTAACGCGCCGCGTACTCAACGACGCCCGGTCCGTGTGCTCACATCCACCCACACCGCCAGCACCAGGATGCTGCCCTTGACGATCATCTGCCAATAACTGTCCACGTCGAGCATCGACATGCCGTTATCCAGACTGCTGATCACCAGCGCGCCGAGCAGGGCGCCGTACACGGTGCCCGAACCGCCGCGCATCGACGTGCCGCCGATAAAGCACGCCGCGATAGCATCCAGTTCGCCCATGTTGCCCGCCGAAGGTGAGCCGGCCGCCAGGCGTGCAGTGTTGACCAGGCCGGCGAGGGCGCACATCACGCCCATGATTCCGAAGATCCACAGCTTGACCGCCTGCACGTTGATCCCCGACAGGCGCGTGGCTTCCATGTTGCTGCCCACCGAGTAGATGCGGCGGCCAAACACGGTCTGGCTGGTGACGTAGCTGAACACGCCCAGCAGCACCAGCAGGAGCAGCACCGGCACGGGAATCCCGTCGTAGCTGTTGAGGGTGTAGACGAAGCCGGCCAGTACGAAACCGATCAGCACCACGCGCACGCTGTCGCGCAGCATCGACGGCAGCGCCAGCCCGTGCAGGGCGCGGTTGTGGCGTTGGCGCCAGGTCAGGAATACCGCCAGCCCGAACAGCAACACGCCAAGAATCACCCCCACCACCGTCGGCAGATAGCCCTGGCCGATGTACACCAACTCGGGCGATACCGGTGCAATCGTGGTGCCGCCGGTAATGCCCAGCAGCACCCCGCGAAACGCGAGCATGCCGCCCAGCCCGACGATGAACGAGGGGATGCGCAGGTACGCGGTCATGTAGCCGTTACCCAGGCCGATCAGCAAGCCGCAGAGAGCGACGATGGCCAGGTTGAGCGGCAGCGGAATGTGATAGACCACATCCAGGATCGCCGCGACGCCGCCGAGCAAACCGAGCATCGAGCCCACCGACAGGTCGATCTCGCCACTGATGATCACCAGCACCATGCCACAGGCCAGGATGCCGGTGATGGACATCTGCCGCAGCAGGTTCGACAGGTTGCGCGGGGTCAGGAAACCGCCTTCGGTCTGCCAGCTGAAAAACACCCAGATCAGCACCACGGCGATCAGCAGGGCGAGCATTTTGTAGCGGGTGAAAAGCTGTTTGACCTGATTCATTTACGCGGACTTCCGATCATTATTATTGTCATGCCCGTTCGGTTGGCTGAGGGCGGCGGCGAGCACCTGTTCCTGGGTCAGGCCCTGGTTGATGAAGTCGCCGCGCAACTGGCCTTCGCCGATCACCAGCACCCGGTCGGATACGCCCAGCACTTCGGCCAGTTCCGAGGACACCATGATGATCGACACGCCTTCGGCCGCCAGCGCGCCCATCAGTTTGTAGATCTCATATTTGGCGCCCACGTCCACGCCACGGGTAGGTTCGTCGAGAATCAGTACCCGGGGTTGGGTCAGGAGCATTTTCGCCAATACGGCTTTCTGCTGGTTGCCGCCGGAGAGGCTGGTGATCGGCAGGAACGGGTTGGCGGTCTTCAGGTGCATGCGTTTGATTTCCTGCTCGACGCTGCCCAGTTCTGCCTCGGCGTCGATACGTGTCAGGTGCGAGAAGCTGTCCAGCACCGCCAGGGTAATGTTTTGCCCCACGCCCAAATCCGGGACGATGCCCTGGCGCTTGCGGTCTTCCGGGACCATGCACAACCCCGCGCGAATCGACTTCAGCGGCGTGCGGGTATCGATGGGTTTGCCCTCCAGCCACACCTCGCCTTCATAGCGCCCGGGATAACTGCCGAACAGCGCCGACACCAACTCCGTGCGGCCCGCGCCCACCAGCCCGGCGATACCGAGGATCTCGCCCCGGCGCAGGCTGAACGAGACATCGTCCACGCGCTTGCGGCCCGGGTTGTCGACGTCATAGCAGGTGATGTTGCACGCCTCGAACAGCACCTCGCCCACCGTGTGAGGTTCGGTGGGGTAGAGGTTGCTCATCTCACGGCCGACCATCTGGGTGATGATGCGCGACACGTCCATGTCGGCCATGGGAGTGGTCGCGATGTGTTTGCCGTCGCGGATCACCGCGATGGTGTCGCAGATGGCCGAGACTTCATCGAGCTTGTGGGAGATGTACACGCAGGCAACGCCTTTGGCCTTGAGGCCACGGATGATGTCCAGCAGCACCTCGATTTCCGAGCGGGTGAGGGCCGAGGAGGGTTCATCCAGGATCAGCAGGCGCGCCTGCTTGTTCAGCGCCTTGGCGATTTCCACCAGTTGCTGATAGCCGCCACCGTATTGCGAGACGGGCAGGGCGACGTTCATGTCCGGCACTTTCAGTTCGCGCATCAGGGCTTCGGCGCGGTGCATCATGGCGGGGTAGTTCATGCGCCCGCCGGGCAGCGTCAGCTCGTGACCCATGAAGATGTTTTCGGCCACCGAGAGGTCGGGCACCAGGGTCAGTTCCTGGTGGATGATCACGATGCCGCAGGCTTCGGTTTCGGCGATGGAATGCGCGCGCAACGGTTGGCCATCCCAAAGGATTTCGCCGTCCCAGGTGCCATGGGGATACACCGCCGACAGCACTTTCATCAGGGTCGATTTGCCGGCGCCATTCTCGCCGCACAACCCCACGCATTCCCCGGGTTTTACCTTGATGTCGATACCGTTCAGGGCTTTGACGCCACCGAAGGTTTTGACGATGTTGTTCATTTCCAGCAAGTAGTCGGACATGGCGGGCACTCATTCCACAGCGAAAAGGCGGGGTGGCATGCAGGAGCGGCCTCAAGCCGCTCCTGCAGTGAGCCGTGCGCTTACTGCCCGGCGATTTGCGCTTTGGTGTAGAACCCGTCTTCTTCCAGCACGTTGACGTTGTCTTTGGTCAACGCGGTCGGCTTGAGCAGGATGCTCGAGACCTGTTTGCTGCCGTTGTCGTACTGCGAGTTGTAGGCCGGCTTCTCGTCCCGCACCAGTTGCACCGAGAGCTTGGCCGCCTCGGACGCCAGCAGCTTCAGGGGCTTGTAGACGGTCATGGTCTGGGTGCCGGCGATCACGCGTTTGATCGCGGCGAGGTCGGCGTCCTGCCCGGAGACCGGCACCTTGCCCGCCAGTTTTTGTGCGGCCAGGGCCTGGATCGCGCCGCCGGCGGTGGCGTCGTTGGAGGCGACGATGCCGTCGATCTTGTTGCTGTTGGCGGTCAGGGCGTTTTCGACAATGCTCAGGGCTTCGGTGGGGTTCCATTCCTTGACCCATTGCTGGCCGACGATCTTGATGTCGCCCTTGTCGATGGCAGGCTGCAGCACTTTCATCTGACCCTGGCGCAGGATCTTCGCGTTGTTGTCGGTAGGGGCGCCGCCGAGCAGGAAGTAATTGCCTTTAGGCTGCGCGTTCAACACACCCTGGGCCTGCATCTCGCCGACTTTTTCGTTATCGAAGGAGATGTAGGCGTCGATATCGGCATTCAAAATCAGCCGGTCATAGGACAGCACTTTCACCCCGGCTTTCTTCGCCTCGGCCACCACGTTGTTCAGCACCGTGGCGTTGAACGGCACGATCACAATCACATCGACGCCCCGGGAGATCAGGTTTTCGATCTGCGAGATCTGCCGCTGCTCGTTGGCATCCGCCGACTGCACATAGACCTTGGCCCCCAGTTGCTCGGCGGCGGCGGTGAAGTAATCACGGTCGCGGGCCCAGCGCTCAAGGCGCAGGTCGTCGATGGAAAAGCCGATTTTCGGATGGGCAGGATCGGCCATGACCGAATGGGAGAGCAGTGCCAGAACGCTGGTGAATAAGACAGTTTTCAGGTGTTTCATGATGGTGAGTCCCTTTTATTGTTGTTTAGACGCACTTCTGGACCTGGAGCGTGTTGCACACGAAACGCTAGAGCGTAGCGGTCATGGGTAGATAAAGCGATTCACCACGCCTTCGAGCATCTCCTGGCGGCCGCTGACCGCTTGCGGGTTGAGTTGGTGGCTGAAGGCATGCTCGGCCAGCGACTCCAGGCTGAAGTCGCCGCCGAGCACGGCGCGCCCGAACGATTTGTCCCAGCCGGCATAACGCTGGGCCTTGAACTGCTCAAGGGCATCGTTCTGCACCATGGCGGCTGCGCGCTCCAGAGACAGCGCCAGCACATCCATCGCGGCCACGTGGCCATGGAACAGGTCCACTTCGTCGAGGCTTTGGCGACGCACCTTGGAGTCGAAGTTGTAGCCGCCGCCTTTGAAGCCACCGGCCTTGAGCACCTCGTAGGTCACCAGGGTCAGTTCCTCGACGCTGTTGGGAAACTGGTCGGTGTCCCAGCCGTTCTGCGGGTCGCCACGGTTGGCGTCGATACTGCCGAAAATGCCCAGGGAAGCGGCGGTGGCGATTTCATGGTGGAAGCTGTGGCCAGCGAGGGTGGCGTGGTTGGCCTCGATGTTGACCTTGATCTCTTTCTCCAGGCCGAACTGGTGCAGGAAGCCAAACACGGTGGCGGTGTCGTAGTCGTACTGGTGCTTGGTCGGCTCCTGCGGCTTGGGCTCGATAAACAGCTCGCCGGTGAAGCCGATTTTGTATTTGTGCTCGACCACCATGCGCATGAAGCGCCCGAGTTGCTCGCGCTCGCGCTTGAGGTCGGTGTTGAGCAGCGTCTCGTAGCCTTCGCGGCCGCCCCACAGTACATAGCTGGAGCCCTTGAGGCGGTGAGTGGCGTTCATCGCGCTGAACACCTGGGCTGCCGCATAGGCAAACACTTCAGGGTTCGGATTACTGGCGGCACCGGCGGCAAAGCGCGGGTTGCTGAAGCAGTTGGCGGTGCCCCACAGCAGCTGGATGCCGGTCTGTTCCTGATGGTGTTCGAGTTGGTCGACCATCCGTGCAAAGTTGTCGCGGTATTCCGCCAGGCTTGCGCCTTCGGGGGCAACGTCGGTGTCGTGGAAGCTGTAGTAATCGATGCCCAGCTTGGAGAAAAACTCGAACGCCGCCTCGGCCTTGCCGCGCGCCACCTGCAGCGCTTCCCCCGGTTGCTGCCAGGGCCGCTGGAAGGTGCCGGAGCCGAACATGTCACTGCCGGGCCAGACGAACGTGTGCCAATAACACGCGGCCATCCGCAGGTGCTCGCGCATCGGTTTGCCGAGGATCAGCTTGTTCGCATCGTAGTGCCGGAAGGCCAGGGGAGAGGTGCTATCAGGGCCTTCGTAGAGGATTTTTTCGACAGCGGGAAAGTAGGGCATCGCCAGATCCTTGTTGTTATGAGTACACGTTAACCTTGCCTCGATACTAGCAACGGCCTCCGGCCAATCGATTATGAAAATCACCAGAGCGGGGTTCGATTTTGAGTGGCTTTGGGCGCATAGTTGGGCGATACCTCGCCAGGAGCCGCCCCTGTGAAAACTGTCCCGCCTGTGCACCGGATCGCCCTGCTGTTCAATGGCAACAAGATCTACGATCGCGGCATCATCACCGGGATCGGCAACTACCTGAGCAGCACGCGGGTGTCGTGGGATCTGTTTCTGGAGGAGGATTTTGTGTGCCGGCTCAAGGGCATCGAGCGTTGGCATGGCGACGGCATCATTGCCGACTTTGATGACCCGGCGATGGGCCCGGCGTTGGCGGGGGTGCATTTACCGGTGGTAGCGGTGGGCGGGTCTTACGAGGATGAGCGCGCTTACCCCCGGCATATCCCGTACGTGGCCACCGACAATTTCGCCCTGATCAGGCTGGCCTATGAACACCTGATCGAAGCCGGGCTGACGCGCTTCGCCTGCTTCAGCCTGCCGGAAGCGGATATCAACCGCTGGGCCCAGGAGCGCGAAAAAGCCTTCCGCCGCCTGCTGGAGCGCGATGGTTTGCCCGTGGAGGTGTATCGCGGGTTGGGTACCAGCGCACCGCTGTGGGACTCGGCGGTGGAGCAGCAGATCGCCTGGCTGCACAGCCTGCCCAAGCCCATCGGCATCATCGCGGTCAGCGACGCCCGCGCCCGGCAGTTGCTGCAAGCCTGCCTCACGGCGGGCATCCCGGTGCCGGAGCAAGTGGCACTGATCGGCATCGACAACGACCCGCTGACCCGCACCCTGACCCGCGTGCCGCTGAGCTCGGTGATCCAGGGCACCGAAAAAATGGGCCGCACCGCCGCGCGCCTGCTGCATCAGATGCTGCACGGCATGCCCTCGGCAGGCAGCCAGATCCTGGTGCCGCCGGAAGCCGTCAACGTGCAGACCTCAAGCCTGCACCAACCCCTCGGCCATCCCTACGTGATGCAGGCGTTGCACTTCATTCGCCAGTACGCCTGCCAGGGCATCAAGACCGCCCAGGTCGCCAACTACGTCGGGGTGTCGCGCTCATCCCTGGAAGCGCATTTTCGCAGCGAACTGAACCGCAGCGTCCACGACGAAATCCTGCGCTTCAAACTCGCGGCGGCGGTGGCCAGCCTGGAAAATACCGGGGCGGGCATCGCGGATATCGCCTACGACTGCGGCTTCAAATCGGCGCAGTACCTGCACACGGTGTTCAAGCGCGAGTTCGGGTGTACGCCGAGGGAGTATCAAGTGGGGCAGGTTGAACGCGATTCGAGCGATGTCATTTCTTTGTCGCCTTGAGTCCCTATTTTGTCCTGAGCCTCGCTCCAGAACTTCAAGGGATTGAATCGTCTTATGCCGACTCTTACACGCAGGACACTGCTGCAAGCCGCCGCTATCGGATCCGCCTACACCCTGTTGCCCGACTCCATTCGCCAGGCCCTGGCGATCCCCGCCAACAACCGCACCGGCACCCTCATGGACGTCGAGCATGTGGTGATCCTGATGCAGGAAAACCGCTCGTTCGATCACTACTTCGGCACCTTGCCCGGCGTGCGCGGGTTCAGTGACCGCTTCACCATTCCACTGCCGGGCGGGCACCGGGTGTGGGAACAGCAGGGCGTGGGGCGGCGGATTTTGCCCTATCACCTGGACAGTTCCCGTGGCAACGCCCAGCGGGTCAGCGGCACGCCTCATTCCTGGGTGGACGAGCACGCTGCCTGGGGCAGTGGCCGGATGCATGCCTGGCCGACATTCAAGACGCCCACGTCGATGGGCTACTACCGCGAGCAGGAAGTGCCGTTCCAGTTTGCCCTGGCCAACACCTTCACCTTGTGCGATGCCTACCATTGTTCGGTGCACGCCGGCACTAATCCCAACCGGCTGTTCCACTGGACCGGCACCAACGGCCCGACCGGTGCGAACGTCGCGGCGGTGGTCAACGAGTGGGACGGCCCCGGTGCGGTAAGCGTGGGCTACACCTGGAAAACCTACCCCGAACGCCTTGAAGAGGCGGGCGTGAGCTGGAAGGTTTATCAGTACTTGCCGGATAACTTTGGCGACAATCCCCTGGCCGGTTTTCGGCAATTTCGTGCGGCCAGCGTTGCGGCTGGCAACCCCGCGGTGCCACCGAAGGACTTCAAGGACTTCGTGCCCTACAGCGACCCATTGAATGCCCGCGTGCCGCTGTACAAGGGCAACGGCAACACACTGCCGGCGGTCAGCGGCAGCGACCTGGAAGCGATCATCCAGGGCTTTCGCAAGGACGTGAACGACGGTCGCCTGCCGCAGGTGAGCTGGCTGGTGGCCCCGGCCGATTACTCCGAACACCCCGGGCCTTCCAGCCCGGTGCAGGGTGGCTGGTTCACCCAGGAAATCCTCAAGGCGTTGACCGCCAACCCGGAGGTCTGGAGCAAGACCGTGTTGCTGGTCAACTACGATGAAAACGATGGTTTCTTCGACCACGTGCCGTCACCATCCGCACCGTCCAAACGGCTGGACGGCAGTTTTGCCGGCAAGTCCACGGTGAAGTTCGACAGCGAGATCTTCACCCATCCGGCGCCACCCGGTTCAACCGAGCAACCCGCGCCCGACGGCGGGGTGTACGGGCCCGGCCCACGGGTGCCGATGCTGGTGCTGTCGCCGTGGAGCCGGGGTGGTTGGGTCAACTCCCAGGCGTTCGACCACACCTCTGTGCTGCAATTTCTGGAAAAGCGCTTCCACGTGCGCGAACCCAATATCAGCGCCTGGCGCCGGGCCGTATGCGGCGACCTCACATCAGCCTTCAACTTCGTCAACCCCAACACCGAAACCCTGCCGCCGCTGCACACCATCAGTCGCCAGGCCGCCGACACCCTGCGCCAACGCCAGGAACAACTCCCCCAGGTCGCCGTGCCAACCGTGGGCCAGCAACAGGCACCGTTCCAGGCCCGCATGGCGCGGCCCTCCCGGGCGCTGCCGTACCAATTGAATGTCGAGGGTTCAGTTGACCGTCGCGCCAGTTCCGTGAGCCTGGACTTCTTCAACCATGGCGAACAAGGGGTGGTGTTCCACGTCTACGACCGCCTGCACCTGGATGACATACCCCGGCGCTACACCGTGGAGGCCGGCAAGCACCTCAGCGACACCTGGCAAGTCGCCGGGGCCTACAAGCTCTGGCTGTTGGGGCCGAACGGCTTCCACCGTGCATTCAAGGGGAATCTGCTGCGACGTGAGCCCGAGTTATCCCTGGCCTATCACGGCGATACGTTGCTGCTGACCCTGGTCAACCCTGGTAAGCGCACCGCGTCGGTGACCATCGAGCGCTGCCCCTACACCAAACAAGGGCCCTGGTTGCTTGAGATTGCCGGCGGCAGCACCGTGCAGCGCACGTTCTCGTGCCAGCCGAACGGTGGTTGGTACGACTTCAAGTTGCGTGACGAACACGGTTGGGTGCGGCGGGTGGCGGGGCGGATTGAAACCGGCGCGCACAGTATCAGCGATCCGTTGATGGGTAAGCGTGGGTAAGGGCGATTTCGTAAGCCCTTTCTCTGTTTCTCGTAGGAGCAGGGCTTTCTCCCCCTGCAGCGCTTGAAACAAAAACCACTCGGCCATAGCCTCACGCTTTTCCTGAAACTGAGGCCCTGCAGTGGGTAAGCGAAAAACGGTTTGGCCCACGGAGCGGGAAGTTCGACTGCGCTTTATCCTGCTGGCAATTATTGAAACCGCCTGCCATCGAGGCGTTCCCATCGAGCGGCTGTTGCTTTCTTACATCCTGCTGCGCAACAAGCCGAGCCCGGAGCAGTTGTGGGGGGCAATCAGCGACACGTTGCTGCTCGACGAGATGCGCGGCTTTCGCTTTGAGCCCGGGTCGGAAGCCGATCAGTTGATGCGCAAACTGGGCGATGATGCTGATGCTGCAACGAAAGGGATTGGAGCCTGAACGGTTCCAATCCCTTTTTGGTTTACGGCGTGCCCGCCACCAGCTTCGGCGTGCGCGGCGGCACAAGACGCTTGCTCCCTGTCGACTCATACGCCGACGCCAATTGCAGCAGCGCCGAATCGTCATACGCACGGCCGGCAAAGGTCAGCCCCACCGGCATGCCGATATCCGCCATAACGCCCATGGGCACCGTCACGGTCGGCACACCGAGGTGGCGGATGGCGAGGTTGCCGTTGGCCACCCACACCCCGTTGCTCCAGGCGATATCCGCCGAGGCCGGGTTCACATCCGCATCCGCCGGACCCACGTCGGCGACGGTCGGGAAGATCACGGCGTCCAGCCCCAGCGTGTCCATCCAGTCTTCAAGGTCGATGCGTCGTGTCTGTTCCAGGCCGCGCAGGCCGTCGGGCACGGTGCTGATCTTGTCCCATGGCGTGATGCCGCGCTCCGCCATGCGCACATACTCGTCCATGCCGGCGGCCAGGTCATCTTCGCGGTTGGGCAGGGTGCCGGGGTCGTGGGGGAAGATTTTCGGGCCGTCGACATCGGCCAGGCGGTTCAGCGTGGGGTCGTTGTTGGCGCGCAGGAAATCATCGAACGCCCAGGCCGACAGTTCCCACAATTCATCGTGGAGAAATTCCTTGGACACCAGGCCACGGGTAAACACTTTCGGCGCGCCGGGGCGGTCGCCTTCGCAATTGGAGACCAGCGGGAAATCCACCTCGATCACTTCTGCGCCCGCCGCTTCGAGGGATTTGCGCGCGGCTTCCCAGAGGTCAATCACCGAGGCACGGGTTTTGATTTGCTGGCCGGTGGGGCCGCCGATTCCCGGGTCGTCGCTGGTGCCTGCTTCGGGGTCGGCGTTGATGTACATGCGCGGCACGCCGAAGCGTTTGCCGGCGAGTGCATCGCCGGTCGCGGCCAGGGCGCCATAGGACTCGGGGCGTACCGAGGCCACGCCGGGGATCGGCACCCAGGGTTGCATCCGCCACAGGTCGCCGCGTGTGTCGGGGTCTTCTGCGACTACTACGTCGAGCACTTCAAGCAGGTCGGCCATGGTCCGGGCATAGGGCACGACGACGTCCATGGTCGGGGTCAGCGGCCAGTTGCCGCGCACCGAGATCACGCCACGGGACGGGGTGTAGGCACACAGGCCGTTGTTGGAGGCCGGGCCGCGTCCGCTGGACCAGGTTTCTTCCGCCAGGCCAAATGCCGCGAAGCTCGCCGCGGTGGCGGTGCCGGCGCCGTTGGAGGAGCCCGAGGCGAACGGTGCGGTGAGGTAGTCGGCGTTGTACGGGCTCTCGGCCCGGCCATACACGCCGCGCTGCATGCCGCCGTTGGCCATGGGCGGCATGTTGGTCTTGCCCAGGCAAATGGCGCCCGCTGCGCGCAGCCGTTCGATGGTGAACGCATCGCGGTAAGCGGTCAGGTTCGCGAACGCCGGGCTGCCGGAAGCGGCGGTGAGGCCCTTGACCAGATAACTGTCCTTAGCCGTATAGGGAATGCCGTCGAGCGGCCCCAGAGTTGTGCCGCTGGCCCGGCGAGCATCGGCTGCCCGGGCTTCCTCCAGCGCTTGCGGGTTGCGCACCACTACTGCGTTGAGGGCGGTAGGCGTGTTGGGCACGTCGTAGGCGTCGATCCTGGCGAGGTAGGCCTCTACCAGCTCCACCGCCGTGGTCTGGCCGGACTCGAGCGCGGCGCGCAGTTGGGCAATGGAAACTTCGGTTACTTCGATCACGTGGTTATCGCCGGGTGCAGAAAAGGGGAGGGCTTGAGTGCTGACTCAATCCATTCAGTGAAAGTAGCTTACTGATAGATTTTTCGTAGCGCCAGAGCATGGCATCCCTTACTGTGGCCCCTCAATTCCCTTATCGATAACGGTGCTGTTTATGTCCGATGAAGTGCGGCTTGTCGTCATCATCAATACCCAGCCTGGGCGGGGCGCGGACCAGTTGAACGCGTTTGCCGGGCTCGCTCCGCTGGTGCGGGCCGAAGCGGGTTGCATCCAGTACGACCTGCATCCGGTGGAAGGCAACAGCGACAGTTTTGTGTTGATCGAGACGTGGGCGTCAAAGGCGGCGCTCAAGGATCACCACGCAGCGCCCCACATGCTGGAAGCCGCGAAGCACAACCCGACATTTCGTGCCGGCCCCTCCAACGTTCTGGTGCTGGAACCCGCCGTCCAGACGCTCTGACTTCAATCCGGTGGCTCAAGGGTTTATCATGGCCCCTTCATTTTTTGCTGCCCGGAAAGATTTCGATGTTGTTTACAAGGACTGTCATGGCGAGCGCACTGCTCGCCGTTCTGGCCACCCAGGCCCACGCGTCCAACCTGGACCTGACCTACGAGGCCCCCGTCCTCAGCGCTGTACCCCTCACGCCGCAGGCTGAGCCCAAGCCGCGTTTCCCGGTCAAAAGCCTTGCGCCGGTGACCGTGGAAAACAGCTGCACCGGCCGCGAGTGCACCTACGAAGGCGACATCAGCCTGCCCCGTGAGGAGCAGACTGTGCGGCGCATTTCCATCGGTATTCAGTAAGACCTGCGGGCGCCTCAGACAATCCCGTACCGAGGTGCCGGTTTACCCGTCTGCGTGGCCGCAAACAACGCGCCGCGTGCGGCATCGTAGGTATCCCACAACCCGCCATCGGCCACCGACGGCCAGGTGATCGACTCGCCCTGGTCAAGCCCGGCCAATGCCGCGTCCACCAGATTTTCAGTGGTCATGACCGACTCTTTTTGCAGTGCGGAAAGCGGAATGCCCGACTCGTCCCAAATCTCGGTGGCGGTGGACGCCGGCAACACGATCTGCACCTTCACTCCGGTTTCTGCCAGCTCTGCCTGCAAGCCACGGCTGAACGCCAGGACATAGCTCTTGGTGCCGCTGTATACGGAACTGACCGGCAGCGAGTGCACGCCCAATACCGACGCCACGTTGATGATCACACCTTCATTACGCACCAGCATGCCGGGCAGCGCTGCGTGGGTCAGGCGGGTGAGGGCGGTGATGTTCAGGGCAATCTGGGTCATGGAGTCCTCGACCGAGGACTGTGCCAGCGGGTGCAGGCGGGCCAGGCCGGCGTTATTCACCAGCACCTGAATCGCCGGGTTGCCGGCGAGCAGGCTTTCTACGCGGGCCAGGTCCGCAGGGTTGACCAGGTCGGCGCCGATCGTCTGCACCTGACGTCCGTGGGCCTGGGTGATCTTCGCCGCCAGGGCTTTCAAACGGTCTTCACGGCGGGCGACCAGGATCAAATCGTAGCCGCGAGCCGCCAGTCGGTCGGCATACACCGCACCAATACCGGAGGACGCGCCCGTGATGAGGGTAATTTTTGTGGAAGCGGGGGTCGACATGAACGGCTCCAATAGATGAGTACTCAACCAATATTGTTGAGGGCTCAAGTTATAAGCTTGGGATTTGTCCTTGTCAATGGTTTAGTACTCAATCATTCTAGCGGCATGGAGGAGCTGAAAATGCCAACAGAGAAGATCAACACCGATAAAGCACGCGCCGACCTTTTGGATTTACTGGGCGACGTGGCGTGCACCAACAACGCCCTGCGCCGTGCCGCCAGGCGCTTGGGGCAGCTGTATGACGAAGCGCTGGCGCCGATTGGCCTGAAGGCCACGCAGGTCGGCTTGCTGGGTGAAATCACGCGGTTGGCGGCGGTGGATGAGCAGGGTGGGCCGACGTTGCAGGAACTGGCCGGACGCCTGGCGATCCTGATGTCTGCGCTGACCCATGCCATGAAGCCGCTGGTGCGCGACGGGATTGTCGAGCTGCGCCCGGACGCTCTGGACAAGCGCACCAAACGTTGCGTACTCACACCCAAGGGCCAGGCGCTTTTCAGTGAGGCGCTGGTGTACTGGGCCTCAGCCAATAACCGGGTGGAGGACGTGTTGGGGCATGATTCGGCGGCGCAACTGCGGGGCATGGCGGATCATGTTGCCTCCGAAGAGTTTCTGGCGGACTACCACAGCCGGTCAGTCCCGGCATAAGCCAGATCCTTTCGTTATTAGACAGACGCCGTTCGCCCATCCGATGCTGAGCCCCTCTCGATCAGGGGCTTTCCATGACCACTCCACGCCAACTGAAACTGGGCGCGTTCATGCGCCCGGTCAGCATCCACACCGGCGCCTGGCGCTATCCCGGCGCTTACCGCGACGCCAACTTCAACTTCACGCACCTCAAGCAGTTTGCGCAGACCCTGGAGAAGGCGCGTTTCGATGCCTTCTTCATGGCCGACCACCTGGCCCTGCTCAACATGCCCATCGAGGCGTTGAAGCGCAGCCACACGGCCACCTCATTTGAACCGTTCACCCTGTTGTCGGCCCTGAGCCAGGTCACCGAGCACATCGGCCTGGTGGCCACGGCCTCGACCACGTACGACGAACCGTTCCACATCGCCCGGCGCTTCGCGTCCCTGGACCATTTGAGCAACGGTCGCGCCGGCTGGAACATCGTCACCACCGCCAACCCGGATGCCGCGCAGAATTTTGGCCTGGAACAGGCCTACGCCCACGACGAACGTTACGCCCGGGCGCGGGAGTTCTACGATGTGGTGACCGGCCTCTGGGACAGTTGGGCCGATGACGCCTTCATCCGCGATGCCGACAGCGGCGTGTACTTCGACCCCAACAAGCTGCACACCCTCAATCACCAGGGCCGCTACCTCAACGTGCGCGGCCCGCTGCACATTGCCCGGCCGGTGCAGGGCTGGCCGGTGATCGTGCAGGCCGGTGCCTCGGAGCCCGGGCGGCAACTGGCGGCAGAAACCGCCGAGGTGATTTTTGTCGCGCCGGGCACGCTCGAGGAGGGGCGCAGGTTCTATGCCGATATCAAGCGCCGGATGCGGGCGGTGGGGCGGCATCCCGACCACCTGAAGATTCTGCCCGGGGCGTTTGTGGTGGTCGGCGATACACCGGAAGAGGCCCGCCGAATTCGTGCTCACCTCGACAGCCTGGTGCATTACGAAAGTGCGATTGCCTCGCTGTCGATAGCACTGGGTACCGACGCAACCCAGTTTGATCCTGACCACTACCTGCCGGCGATTCCCGAAACCAACGGTAGCCAAAGCTCCCGGGAGCGGGTGCTGGCGCTGGCTGATCGGGAGCAACTGACGGTGCGCCAACTGGCCCAGCGCCTCGGCGGGTATGCCGGCTTGTCGTTTGTCGGCACGGCCCACAGCATTGCCGATGAGATGCAGCAGTGGCTGGAGGAAGAGGGCAGCGATGGCTTCAACATCATGTTCCCGTGGCTGCCGGGCGGCCTCGATGATTTTGTCGCTAAGGTAGTGCCCGAGTTACAGGGGCGCGGGATCTTCCGGCGGGAGTACGAAGGCTCTACCCTGCGGGAAAACCTCGGGTTGCCGCGTCCGGCGAACCGATTCTTCGCCGGGTGAACGGGTATTTTTACCGTGGTTAGATCGTTTATTTCCTTCTGATTGGAGGCCATTCCCCAAACGCATATCCATCGCGCCGGTTCAGCCCCGATAACGGAGCTGTCCGGCGTGATCGCGTCATAGGGTCTGTTATCACGGAATTATCGGCTGCCTCGCTCCGATAAATCCCCATCCAGCATCTATTCTTGCTGCTGGGCCAGCGCCTTGCGCCGTTGTACGGCATCTCTAGAATCGGCCCCAGAACTTACTCATTTCCTGTCGATTACGGAGTTTCGAACATGATGAACGCCATGCAGATGCCAATGAACAACGCGATGCCTATGATGCCGATGATGGGCATGCCGATGATGATGGCCACCATGACCTGCAAGATGACCGACGAGGCCATGATGTGCACCATGAAGCCGGCCGCGGGCATGGACATGGCGATGTTCAAGAACAACGCCGAAATGATGGCGATGATGATGAACTGCGGCATGCCGATGATGATGCAGTGCGCCAACATGTCGATGATGTGCATGTCTGAAGACGGCATGGCGATGATGAGCAGCATGTCTGCCATGAACATGCCGATGATGATGCCGATGGGCATGCCTATGCCGATGATGAAGTGCGTCATGGAATGCAAGATGGAAGCAGATTGCGTGACCTGCAAGATGATGCCGATGCCGGGCATGAGCATGGACATGATGAACAACTGCTGCATGCTGATGATGAAAATGATGAACGACTGCGCCATGCCGATGATGATGAGCTGCAACGGCATGCCGATGATGTGCTGCACCTGCTGATTCGTTTGGCGTGAAACCAGAAAGCCCCGGCGAGTGCCGGGGCTTTTTGCGTTTCAGTCCAGCCGTTCCGGGTAGGTGATCACCAGGAACGCCACCGCCTCACTGTCTGCGGGGTTTCGGTAGCGGTGGGGCTGGTCGGCGTAGAACAGGATCGAGTCACCGGTGGAAAGCAGGTAGCGTTCCTCGTTCACGCTGACTTCCAGCACGCCCTGGGCCACCACCAGGTTTTCCTGGATGCCTGGCCCATGGCCCTCTGAAATCTCCTCGCCGAGGGCCTTCAGGCGTATCTCGTAGAACTCCGACTGGCGCGCCATATCGTAGGGAAACAGCGCGCGACTGATAAAGGTGCCATCGGCACTCACCAGGCGTTTGCTCTGTTGCGCCGGCAGCAGTTCAACCCCTTCGAACGCACGGTTTTCCAGGAAGGCCGCCACCGACACTTTCAAACCCTTGGCAATCTTGCACAGCACTTTGATCGACGGCACGCTGCGCCCGGATTCAATCTGCGCCAACATCGCCCGGCTCACGCCGCAGTTGCGTGCCAGGGCATCCAGCGACAGGTAGCGTTTACTGCGCAGGCGTTGCAGGTTATGGGCGACGCACTGGCCGATGGCGTCGTCGTCGCCGCTGTTGCAGTCTTTGGATTTGGAGGGGAGGTCGGGCACTTCGGGAATCGCATGCAGGAAATTCATCGCCTCACGCCCGGCGGGTATCGCTGGAGGAGGTGACGTGTGCGGTAAACACCGCGACCCCGGCCCGTGCCGCGTACATCGCCCACATCAACTCAGCCGCTGCGCGAGCCTGGCGGCGTTTGCGGTGGAGGGTGAAATCGATGACGGTGGCAGATGCTTGCATGACGTAAATCTCTGGGGACTCAATGGCCCTACAGTAATCCGTACTACTTATTTCCATAAATACTGAGTTTGCATTTGGTAATTCGATTTTGGACTTAACGCCGAATCACGGCTGTCCGTTCATTAGGGGTGACCCGGAGAGCCTCACCGGCATCACACCACAGACCTTGCGCCGGACCAAGCCCGTCGCAAAAACGAATTCCAAGGATTTACCCCCATGCCCCCCGCGTTTCTGTTCCCCGCCCGAAAAGCCTGGCCCTTGCTCGGCTTTGGCGCTGCCCTGAGCTTCAGCCCGGTCTCCCAGGCCGACGACACGCTGCAACTGGCACCCGTCGAAGTCAGCAGCGCCGAACTCAGCGCCGATGAACTGGCTCAGGCTCAACTTAAAAGCGTGCCCGGCGCCACCAACTACATCGACATGGGCAGCGTCGACCAGGGGCGGGTGAGCACCAACGAGGACGTGTTCAAATACCAGGCTGGCGTGTACGCCAAGGCGGCGAACAACGAAGGGGTGAAGCTTTCGATCCGTGGCTCGGGCATCAACCGTGGCCCGGGTGCCCACGCTTCCGGCCTGTACGAGACCTTCGACGGCCTGCCGCTGACCGGCCCGGGTGGCACGCCCTACGAGCTCAAGGACCCGTTGTGGCTCAGCCGCGTTGAAGTGCTGCGCGGCGCCAACGGGTTTGACCAGGGCGCCTTGGCCCTGGGCGGGGCGGTCAACTACGTGACCCATACCGGCTACGACGCCCCCACGTTGCAGGTGCGCTACGAAGCCGGCAGCCATGGCTACGGCCAGCGGGAAATCAGCTCGGGGCAGGTGCTGGGGGACGCCGACTACTACATCAGCCTTACCGACTCGCACTACGACGGCTTCCAGAACCACAGCGCCGGCAGCGGCAAAGGCATGGCGGCCAATTTTGGCTACCGCTTCAACCCCGACCTGGAAACCCGCTTCTACTTCCGCTACCGCGAAACCGACAACGATTCCCCCGGCAAGCTGACCCGCGACCAGATCAGCCACGATCCACGCGCCGCTGCCGCCCTCAACGTGGCGCGGGATTCGAAACGCACGCAGCCGGGCTCGACCTGGATCGCCAACAAAACCACCTTGCACCTGGACGACAACGCCCGGGTCGAGGTCGGGCTGGCGTATCACGATTACCCGATGGACCTGCGCGAGGGCACCAACCGCCTGAAGGTCGCGTACACCGACGTCAGTGGCACCGTGAATTACATCCGCCAGGACACGTTGTTCGGGCGCGACAGCAAGACCACCCTCGGCCTGCGCACCACCCAGGCGATGCCGAATAACGGTGGCTCGGAGTTCGTACGGATCCCGACCGGCAATACGGCCGGCTACGCGCCCGGCACCAAGACCCGCGACTACAGCTACCTGGGTTCCGACAGCGTGCTGCATATCGGCAATGACCTTGAGTTGGTGCCGGACCTTTGGCTGACCACCGGCCTGGCGGCGATCTACACCCGTCGCGAAACCGAAGTCAGCTACCCAGAGACCCACACACCGGTCAGCCAGCACGATTGGGATTACGCGCCACGGGTGGGCCTGCGTTATGACTTCAGCCCGCAACTGCAGGTGTACGGCAACCTGAGCCGTTCGGTTGAGCCGCCCCATGCGTGGTCGATGATCTGGGGTTCCAATCTGTATTTCCCCAAGGGCAGCGGCCCGGCGAGCGGCCTGCAACGTGAAGGCGTGAAACTGAAAAACCAGACCGCCACCACCCTGGAAGTCGGTGGGCGCGGTGAAGCGTGGTTCGGCCAGTGGGACCTGGCGCTGTACCGTTCCGAGGTGCGCCACGAACTGCTCAGCGTTGAAACCCAGGCCGCAACGTCCACCACGTCTGCGATCATCGCCGAATCCAACGCCAGCCCTACCGTGCACCAAGGCGTGGAACTGAGCCTGATCAGCCCGCTGTGGGAGGGTGGCCGCACTGGCCGGTTCGACTTGCGTCAGGCCTACACTTACAGCGACTTCCACTACCGCAACGACGACCGCTTCGGCGACAACACCTTGCCCGGCATTCCCAAGCACTACTACCAGGCGCAACTGCGCTACAGCCACCCGAGCGGCTTCTACACCAGCCTCAACGGCGAGCATTCATCGCGGGTGGCTGTGGACTACGCCAATTCCTACTACGCGGCCGCCTACACCTTACTCGGTGCGACGCTCGGGTATGACGCGCCGAAGCATGACTGGCAAGCCTGGGTCGACCTGCGCAACCTGACCAACCGGCGCTACGCGAATACGGTCACGCCGGGTTATGACGACAAAGGGATGGACGTGGCGCGGTCGACGCCGGGGGATGGCATGGGCGTGTACACCGGCGTTTCCTGGAGCTGGCGTTAAAGCAGGGCCTCGATTTGCGCCTGCTCCCAGGCACTCAGCAAGCTGACCGGATCGGTGCCGAAACGCTGCCAGTTCTCGGGGCTGCCGGTCCTGCCGTCGGGGGATTCGCAGGAGAGACAGCCGCGAAGTACGCCATCGTGCGCCAGCAGGGTGATCTGCCAGCCATCGGCGCGAAACAGTGTTCCCTCGATCTCGATCGGGGACGCTGCAACCTGCACGGTGCGGGTGCCAAGGGCGATGTCCTTGAGCAACTGGTAAGCCTCCCGCGCAGAGACGGTCGAGGGGGATGGAGTCATGAAAATCAGCCTTTTTCGGGGGCGTGCAGTGTCGCGTTCCCGAGAAGGGGTTTCAAGTTCAGCGCCCCCGTCCACGAGCCGGTTTTTTTGCTTTTAGTGCTAGTTTTTTTGTAACAATTACCTGTATAAGATAAAGCCTGCTCCACTGAAAGATGCTTCTTCAGGAGCAGTTAGTTCCTTGCGCCACCGGCGTGGGTACTTAAGCGGGTACGCACATGGAATGTCGCCGTACGCGCAAACACAGTTATCCAACTGTCAGCAATCAACTTGATAGTGTTGTCATTTCATCACGAAGTGGCTTTCGCACTGCCGGGATCAATTGCGCTCGTTTTATCGCTTTAAACTTAATTAATCGGTTGTAAATGGAGTATTACCATGCAAAGGAAAGCACTGTTCAAATACGTCGCGTTGTTGTGGGTGCCGCTGATGGCGGGCTGTATCAGCACCCAGCCTTCACGGGTGCCGGAGCGCGCCATCCAGGCGCCCGTGGAGCAGGCCGCCGCAGTCGATAACTGCTCCCAGGGCTGCCCTTCCGGCGGTGGGCCGCTGACGTTGAATCGCCAGGCCTACACCCTCAATAACAATGCCTCGACCAAGTTCGCCAACTGGGTGGCCTACCGGATTACCAAGTCCACGCCAGCCAGCGGAAAACCGCGCAATTGGCAGACCGATCCGGACATTCCTGCGGGCGAAACCCTTGACCCGGTTGACTATAATGGCGCCAACGTGGCACTGAAGGTCGATCGCGGGCACCAGGCAAACCTCGCGTCGATGGCCGGCGTCGCCGACTGGCAGACCCTCAATTACCTATCCAACATCACTCCGCAAAAGTCCGATCTGAACCAGGGGCCGTGGGCACGCCTGGAGGATCAGGAGCGCAACCTGAGCCAGGACGCCGCAGTGGATGAGGTGTATGTGATGACCGGCCCACTGTATGAGAAATTCATCGGCAGCTTGCCGGGGACTAATAAGGTCCACACGATTCCCAGTGGTTACTGGAAGATTGTTTCCGTGGGCAAGTCGCCGCAAGACGGTCTTTATGCCTCGTTCATCATGAATCAGGACACACCCAAGGGCGCCAACTTCTGTGACTACCGCGCAACGGTCGAACAGATTGAGCAACGTTCCGGGCTGACATTCTGGAGCACGTTGCCGCAAGCGGTGCAAACTGCACTTAAGTCAAAGCAGGGGCAACTGCCTCAGAGAATTGGCTGCAAGTAAGCGCAGTGTTATAGACGTTAGTCGATTGTTATCATCCACCTATTAAGTTGGCAGGCGCGGGAGTGCCTGCCAACTAAGGATTGTTTTAACCAAGTAAGGTATTAACAGCCCGTTATCGTCTACCCGCAGCCGGCTCGCTGCACCTCACACACGGTGGCTTCGGTCGCCGGGCCTCTTGCTCCCCCTTCGTTTTACTGTCATCGTTCGCGCAATTGGTAATCTTTCTTGTTTGAGAAATTTTTGCGCATGCATGACTTTCCTGTAGCTGAGGGTGATACAGCCCGTCGCCAGCAGACCATCGCCACCCTCTACAGCGACCACCATTCCTGGTTGCACGGTTGGCTGCGCAAGAAACTTGGCTGTTCGCAACATGCGGCAGACCTGGCCCACGACGCTTTTATCCGCATCCTGCTGCTGGCCGAACCCCACACCATCAAGGAACCACGGGCGTTTCTGGCAACGACGGCGGGGCGCCTGATGATTGATGGCGCGCGGCGGCGGCGGATCGAAAAGGCCTATATGGAAGCCCTGGCGATTCAGAGTGAAGACGCCGGCATGCCCGACCCGGCGGCGATTCATGTGGCGCTCCAGGCCCTGGAGCGCATCGCCGAGATGCTCACCGGCTTGCCCGCCAAGGCCCGCGAAGCCTTCTTGCTCAGCCGTCTCGACGGGCTGACCTACAGCGAAATCGCCGCACAACTGCAGGTGTCACCCAGCACCGTGAAGAACTACATTTCCAGCGCGCTGGTGCACTGCTATCACACCCTGCACGGGGCGGACCCGCTGTCGTGAGTTCCGAGCAGATCATCAGTGAAGCCGCCCGCTGGCTGACGTTGTTGCACGACGACCCCGTGACCGAGGCCGACCGCGCGGCCTTCGAGCGTTGGCGCCAGGCCGACCCACGGCATGCCGTCGCCATCAAGCGTATGCGCAGCCTGTGGGGCAGCCTCGACGAACTGCCCGCTGCGCCGGCGCGCATGGCCCTGAACCGTGCATTTGCACCGCAGAAAACCAGGTTTGCCGCCCGTGGTACCCAGGCCGTCGCGCTGCTGGGTGTGTTGTTGTGCGGCTGGGCCGGCTTTGAGCGGATGCCGGTGTGGATGGCCGACCAGCGCACCAGCGTGGGGGAGCGGCGCCAGGTGGCATTGACGGACGGCAGCCAGGTGCAACTCAACAGCAACTCGGCGCTGGACGTGAAGTTTGATGGCCATCAACGGGTGATCGACCTGTTGCAGGGCGAGATGTGGGTCGAGGTGGCCAAGGACGCGCAACGGCCGTTCGTGGTGCACACCGACCAGGGCACGGCCACGGCGTTGGGCACGCGATTCCTGGTGCGCAAGGCCGAAGACGGATCGACCGTGGTCACCGTGATCGAGTCCACCGTGGCCGTCAAAGGCAACCGTGCAGGCGAGGTGAAAGTGCCGGCGGGGCAGACGTCCACGCTCCGTGACGGACAGGCCGGCGAGCCGCACGCCATCGGCAATGCCGACCCGGATGCCTGGACCCGCGGCCTGCTCAAGGTCGATGACCAACCCTTGAGCGAGGTGCTGCAAACCCTCGCCGGTTACCGCCATGGCCTGGTGCGCTTTGACCCGCAGGCACTGCAAGGGCTGCGCGTGTCGGGGGTATTCAAGCTCGACGACACCGGCGCAGCGCTGGCGTCACTGGCGGATAACCTGCCAATCAAGGTGGAGTACTTCACCGATTTGGTGGTGGTGATCAAGCCGCTGTAAAAAATCTGAATAAAAACCGCTCTCATTCATACCCGATTTTCCGACATGACCGTCATGACTAATAGAACCCCCATTTCCCAGGACTTCTCATGTCGCGCCTTGCTCGTCCCTTACCGCCACTGGCCCTTTCAGTGGCGATGGCATTTGCCGCCGTACCCCTGCTGACCCCTCAAGCGTCCTACGCGGCGCAAAGCGCTGCGTTCTCCATTCCCGCCGGCGACCTGAGCCGGGCCCTCAACAGTCTCGCCGAACAGGCAGGCCTGGTGTTGGCGTTTGATTCCAGCCTGACCCGTGGCAAGCACAGCAATGGCCTGAACGGGCAGTACAGCACCGACGCCGCCCTGGCCCAATTGTTGGCCGGCAGCGGCTTGCAAGCCCTGAAGATTGCCGACAACCGCTACCGCCTCGAAGCCATCCCGCCCAGCGATGGCGCCATGGAATTGCAGGCCACCACCATCAGCGGCGCCTATCAGTCGGAAAGCCCCACCGGCCCGGTGTCCGGCTACGTGGCCACCCGCAGCCTGTCGGGCACCAAGACCGACACCGCGCTGATCGAAACCCCGCAGTCGATCTCCGTGGTCACCAAAGACCAGATGCGCGCGCAGAACGCCGAAAGCCTCAACCAGATTTTGCGCTACAGCGCCGCCGTGATTCCGGAAACCCGTGGCTCCACCGCCTCGCGCCTCGACCAGTTGACCATCCGTGGCTTCGCCCCGGCCACCTACCTCGACGGCCTGCGCATGCCCTCGAGCCGGGACGCCTTGCCGCAAAAAGACGCCTTTGACCTAGAGCGCGTCGAAGTGCTGCGCGGGCCGGCGTCGGTGCTGTACGGGCAGGGCACGCCCAGCGGTGTGATCAACATGGTCAGCAAGCGCCCGCTGGACACGCCGTTCCATGAGGTCGGCGTGGAGTACGGCACCTTCAACAAGAAGCGCACCACCTTCGACTTGAGTGGCCCGCTGGACGATCAAGGCGTGTATTCCTACCGCGTCGCCGGCTTGTTCGACGATGCCGACGGGCAGATCGACCACACCGAAACCCGTCGCCAGTCCCTGTCCACCGCCTTTACCTGGCGCCCGGACGACAACACCTCGCTGACCTTGCTCGGGCATTTCCAGAAGGACCCCAAGGGCGCGTCCTACGGTTCGATGCCGGCCTGGGGCTCGGTGCTGCACAGCCCGACCGGGCGCAAGATCGACGTGGATTTCTACGACGGCGAGAAAAGCTTCGAGAAGAGTGACCGCGAGTATTATTCCATCGGCTACGCCTTCGAACATCACTTCAACGATGTCTGGACCGTGCGCCAGAACGCCCGGTACCTGCGCAGCGAAGGGCAGTACCGCAGCCTCTACAGCAACTACCTGGAGAGCGACTACCGCACCATTCGGCGCTCGACCACTGCCAGCGACGTGAACATCGACGCCTACGCCCTCGACAACCAGTTGCAGGCCAAATTCGACACCGGGCCGTTGCAGCACACCGTGCTGATGGGCGCCGATTACCAGAACACCAGCACCGACACCAAGTCGGGCAGCGGTGTGTACACCGCCGGGCCTACGCTGGATATTTTCGACCCGGTCTACGGAGCAGCAGTGCCGGTGCCGGCCTACACCAGCGACGCCACCTCGCGCAGTGAGCAAACCGGCGTGTACCTGCAGGAACAGATGAAGTGGGACAAGTGGGTGTTGTTGATGGGCGGGCGCTATGACTGGGCCACCACCGACAACAGCACCCTGGCCATGACCACCCAGAAAAAGACCAAGTCGTCCCAGGACAGCAAAGCCTTCACCGGCCGCCTGGGCCTGGTCTACCTGTTCGATAACGGCCTGGCGCCGTATGTCAGCTACTCGGAATCCTTCCAGCCGCAATCCGGCACGGGCTACGGCGGTTCGACGTTCCAGCCTACCGAAGGCAAACAGACGGAAATCGGCATCAAGTACCAGCCGCCGGGCAGCAACAGCTTCATCACTGCGGCCATTTTCGACCTGCGCCAGACCAACGTGCCGACACTGGACCCGGACGCTTCCCACCTGTGCAACGGCTCGCGCTGCCAAGTGCAGGACGGTGAAGTGCAGTCCCGTGGCTTCGAACTGGAAGGCAAGGCCAGCCTGAACGATAACCTGGACATTACCGCGGCCTATGCCTACCTGGATAACCGCATCAGCAAGTCCAACAACACCGTGCGTTATGCGCCCATCAGCGACATCGGCGTCGGCCCGGCCATCGCGGCCGAAGGCACCACCACCTACGCCGTACCGCGCCATACCGCCTCGGCCTGGGCGGACTACACCCTGCACGACGGCACGCTGAAAGGCTTCGGTGTCGGGGCGGGTGCGCGGTATGTCGGTTCGTCGTGGGGCGATACCGCCAACACCCTGAAAGTGCCGGGCTACACCTTGTTTGATGCGGCGGTGCACTACGACATTCCGCACATCAACCGCCAGGGTGACAACCTGCGCCTGGCGGTGAACGCCACCAACCTGGCGAACAAAGAGTACGTCGCGTCGTGCTATTCCTACTCGTGGTGCTGGTATGGCTCACAGCGCACCGTGCAGGCGAGTGCCACGTATCAGTGGTAAATAAAAAAGGCCTTGGCGAAAGGATTCGGGAGCAGCAGCGCCAAGGCCAAAAAACAGAGCGTTCGCCGATCAGGCCATGAGCGTATCCAGGATGCGTTTCCCAAGGGCCTCGGCGACGGCCTCGGATTCGATATTGGCAAAGCCCAGCAGCAGGCCGGGGCCGGTCTGCCCTTGAATATTCCAGTCGCTCAAGGCTTCTGCATAAATCCCGGCCTGCGCCAGGCGCACCACGCACAGGCGGTCTGACTGTTGCGCGTTCAGGCGCAGGATCAGGTGCATTCCGCCCGGTTGGGCATCAATCGAAATATGCGCGCCCAAGGCCTTGCGCAGGCCCCTGGCGGTGGCTTCCCGACGCTCACCGTAGAGTTTGCGCATACGCTGGATATGCCGCGCAAAATGCCCTTCGGCCATAAACGTCGCGACGATCGCCTGGGTCAATTCCGGGCAACCGCCGAGGAAGGTCTGGCTGACGTGTTCGAAGCGTTCCACCTGCGCCGCCGGCACCACCAGATAAGCGAGGCGGATACCGGGAAACAACACCTTGCTGAACGTCCCGGCGTAAAGCACCCGGCCGTCGCGGTCCAGGCTCTTGAGGGCCGGCAGCGGGCGGCTCACGTAGCGGTATTCGCCGTCGTAGTCGTCCTCGATGATCCAGGCCTGCTGGCGGCTGGCCCAATCCAGCAGTTCCAGGCGCCGGGGCAACGACAGCGAGACGCACAGCGGGCTTTGATGGGCCGGCGTGACCACAACGGCGCGGGCGCCTTTGCCCGGTTGCACGGCCTGGGACACCTGCATGCCGTCCTGGTCCACCGGTACCGGTATGGCGTGGATATTCAGGTAATCCAGCAACGGTCGGGTGAACAGGTAGCCCGGGTCTTCCACCAGCACCCGGTCGCCCGGTTCCAGCAGCGCATGGGCGATCAGGCCCAGGGTGTTGCGGTAGCCCGAGGTGACGAAGACTTGCGCAGGCGAGCAATGGATACCCCGGGCGACCTGCAGGTAGCTGGCAATCGCCGTGCGCAGGGAGTTCAGGCCATAGACGCAGGGGTTGGCCATGTCTGCGACCTGGGTGGCACGCACGCAGCGGGCGGCGATTTTCGACCAGATCTTGCGCGGGAACGCATCGAGTGCCGGCAGGCCCATTTGAAACGGCAGCACGGCGGCCTTTTGCCTCACGGCGTTGTGATCGCTGGCGGTGGCGGGGCGCTCCGGCAGGCTGGACTTGATCCCTTCCGCCACCACGGTGCCGGCCTGGCCACGCGCCTGGATATAGCCTTCGGCTGCCAGCAGCGAATACGCCGTGTCGATGGTGCCCCGGGCCAGACCCAGCTCCTTGGCCAGGGCCCGGGCCGCCGGTATGCGTTCCCCCGGCTTGAGCAGACCGTCGGCAATCGCGCTGCGGAACCGCCAGTAAAGTTGCCGGTAGATCGGCTCGGCAGAGCCGGCGTCCAGCGGCGAAAAGGCCTTGATCGAAGTGCTCATCCGGCGGCGAGTCCTGTTCAGGTGGCGAAGTAGTCGTGCAGCGCCTGGTCGGTCTGGAGGCGGGTCTGGGCCAGGGTTTCCGGGCGTGAAGCGGTGCCTTCGACGGTGAAGAAGGTCACGTCATGCAGGCCGATCATGCCCAGGATGGTTTTCAGGTACGGCGTCAGGAAGTCCGGCTGGTGCGCACGCTCCCCGGAAAATCGCCCGCCCGAGGCCACGGCGACGAACACGGGCCGGTCCTGCAACAAGCCGACCTTGCCCTGGGCGGAGATATCGAAGGTGCGGCGCACCCGCGCGATGTGATCGAGCCATAGCTTGAGGGCTGCGGGCACCGAGTAGTTATGCATGGGGGTGGCAATCACCACGATATCGGCCAGTTCCACTTCGCGAACAAGCTGCTCGGACTGGGCCATCGAACCCTCTGATGAGACATCCACCGGCGACTGCTGGGACGTTGCATAAGGCTCGTCCAGCGGCGCCAGCGCATTCCCGGCGATAACGCGCCGGGTCACCTCGGCAGCCGGGTGCCGCTGGCGCAGGCATTCAATGATCTTGTGGGAGAGCGCGGTGCTCTCCGACGCTTGCCCGCGAGGGCTGGCACTGACATGCAGAATATTCATGGGGCGGTGCTTCCTGGATGGATGGCCCTCAGTCTACGAACCCCATGACCCATGCCAAAGGGCCAAGAATCAAGATTCAGAGTAGGCCATGCCGGCGCATTCATGGCCTGGTGTTCAAGCCAGATCATGGATCTTTTGGAGTAGGCCATGGCGCCGCAAGATGGCGGCTTCATCCCACTGCTACAGGATTTCACCATGACAACGCGTCTCGACTACTCCAAAGCTTCCCCTGAAGGTTACAAAGCGTTCGGCGGGGTTTACGTCTACCTGCAGAACAGTGGCCTGTCCAAGGAGCTGATCGACCTAGTCTACCTGCGGGTTTCCCAGGTCAACGGCTGCGCCTTTTGCATCGACATGCACTCGCGGGACCTGCTCAAGCAAGGCCTGGCCGTGGACAAGCTGGTGCTGGTGCCGGTGTGGCATGACGCTGGCGCTGTCTTCACCCAGCGTGAGCGCGTGGCGCTGGCCTTTGCCGAAGCCGTTACCGCCAGTGATGTTTCCGACGCGGACTACGCGGCGGCGGCCGCCGAGTTCAGTGACAAGGAGCTGGCTGATCTTACCTACGGCATCGCCTTGATGAATGCCTTCAACCGGCTGGGCATCACCTTCCGCACCACGCCAGCGGCTGCCGCCAAGGCCTAAGCCGAAGCGGATTCGCGGTGGCGAGGCGGCTGGGCCCCTCGCCACACACCCAATGAGTTTCCTGAGGGTTCACCCCATGGCATGGCTACTCCTCGGCTTGGCCGGCATCCTTGAAATCGCCTTCGCGTTCGCGATGAAGGCCTCGGATGGCTTCACCCGATTTACCCCCGGACTGCTCACCGTGGTGACCGGCGTTTCCAGCGTGATCCTGCTTTCGATGTCGCTGCGCACCCTTCCAGTGGGCAGCGCCTATGCGGTCTGGACGGGAATCGGCGCCGCCGGCACCGCGATCCTCGGCATGGCGTTGCTGGGCGACTCCACCGCGCCGTTGCGGGTGCTGTGCATCGTGCTGATCCTGGCAGGCGTGATCGGCCTCAAGCTGGTCTCGGCCAATTAGTGCCGGTATGAGCAGGTATTTATCAGAGATGGCCTTTTAACATTGCGGCTCACTCTTTATCATCCGCCCCAGCACTCCGGCCATGGAGACGCTCCATTCACTAAGGAAGTCGTAATGCACATTGGAAAAATGCTGGGGTTGGCCCTGATCACGTTGTCGATGAGCGGCTGCGCCAGTTTCACGAAGGACGAAGTAGCACCGGTCACGCTGCCGTCGAAGGCCAGCTACGCCAACAAACCTAACGTCTACGTAGACTTCAAGTTCTACCAGGGCGAGCCGACCAACGCCGCCGCCGCCGAGGTTCCGCAAGCGCGGGAAATGCTCAAGCCTCAGCTGCAGAAAGTCTTGACCGACTCCGGCCTGTTTGGTCGCGTTACCCTGGATGAATTCCAGAAGCAGCCGGGCGATTACAACCTGCGCCTGAAGGTCTACAACCATCCACCGGGTGGCGGCCAACTGGCCCTGGCGTTTATCAGCGGCTTTACCTTCACCATCATCCCGGCGCTGGGGACTGATCAGTACACCATGAAGCTGGAGTCGGTGGACGCACAAGGCCAGACGCTGAGCACCGGCACCAACCATGACGCGATCAATACCTGGATGGGTATCTGGTTTATCCCGCTGATGGCCAACACGCCAAAAGACGCGGTGACCGACACCTTCACCCGCCAGGTCAATGCCTTGCTCAAGCAAATGGTCGACGGTAATAACCTGAAGTACTCGGCACTGGATGCCGGCGTGCCACGGGCGTGACACGTTGCAAGCAATAAGCTGAAACAGCTGCGAGGGCAGGGTGAACGGCCCTCGCAGCCCAGGCCTTACTTCAGCGCCTGGATAAACAGCGGGTCGCTGTACAGCGACTTGAGCAAATCCCGCACCATCGGGTTGTAGGCATTGGCAGCATTCGGGATCGCAATGAACCCGAAGAACGAACTGGACCAGGTGTGATTCACTTCCTTGGTCGCGTCGTACACCACGTCAGTCCCCTTGAGCAGCGTAAACCGTGCGGCCAGCGTGCCGTTGCCGGAGCCCATGCCTGCCGTCAGCGAATTCTTCACCACCAACACTTGCAGATGACGTTCGGCTTGCGGGTTCAGCAGGCCTGCCAATTGCAGTTCCTGAGTGATTGCGGCCTGGATATGCGCCGGGATACTGCCGCTGGGTGAGCGGATTGGATTGGCACGTACCGTCAGCGAACCTTCGCCCGACGCAGCAGTGACTTGGGCATTGCTGACGGGTTGCAGCGGGGCTTTTTGCTTGAGGATCTGGACGTTGTCGAAGTTCGGCTCGTATTGCGTCATGGTGACGCCGCAACCTTGCAACAGCAGCGCGAGCAATGGGGTCAACAGTAGAAGCTTTTTCACGGCGTTTCCTTGCGTGAGTGTGGGAGAGCGCCGCGATTATCGTCAGGCAATGGCCGGGCGGCAACAAATAGTGGCAAAAGGCCTTAAAACTTGCGTAGGCGCTTGACCCGCTTCCCTGCCGGAAAAATCATCGAGAAGGCAATTTGCTGGCCCCTTTGTAACAAAATCCTCGCCAAAATCACTTTTATTTTCAGGTGGTTAGGCGGGATGCAAATGCGCAAGGTTGGAATCATGCTGATCGCCTGTTCCCTGGCGGGTGGGGCAGTTTCGGTTCAGGCACGGGAGCTGCGGGACAACGACAAATACATGTGCAGCTGGGGCGCGGGCACGGCGGCCCGGGCGCAGGAATTGAAGTTGTCGGGGGTGTCGCTGTATGCCGCGCGCCAGAAACTGAAGACCTACCAGTTCAAGAAACCCTGGATGCACATGATGGCCATGGGCATCACCGAGCAGACCTATGACAGCCGCTCGCGGGTCAAGCCCGAGGTGATTCGCCAGAGTTTTTATCAGGATTGTGTGCGCTACAAGCTTGCGCGCAAGTAACCCCTACTTGTCCAGCAGCGGCTGGAGCCGTGAGAACGACTGGTCGTAGGTCGGCTCCCACGGAAAGCGCCCTTGCTTGTCCGGCCAGACCATTTGCAGCGCGGGGAAATCCGCCTGGACCGAACCGTAGAACCAGCCGGCATAACCGAGGTATTCGCGGTAGTGCTGGCGGGCGACAGGAATGAACGCGATGCGCATGCCTTCGGCAATATCGTCATAGGGCGTGTAGGTTTCATAGGCGGCTTTCGCGCCGGCAAAGCGGATCGCGGTGATGTTCAGCAACTGCTGTGCAATCTGCGGTGGCAGCCCGAATACGATGATTTCCGGCTGGCCGAAATTTGCGTAGAACCCCAGCGAGTAGGCAAACGACGGCTCCCCGTCTTCGGCACGCACATGTACATGATGCCAGCCGATTTTCTTGATATCCGCCAATACCTGTTCGTCGTACTCCGAATCTGCCTTGGGCAACTGGAATCCCGGGAGCGGGGCCTTGGCCGACGTGTTCATCGAGAACAATGAGGCGGCGAAGAGGGCGACGGCGCGAATGATGTTCATCAGAGTCCTTTCTGCGGGATCGTTGGGTGAAAGCGCGATGAGGCTAGCAGCGTTGGGTTCGGTCGGCAAAGTGATCGATGCACCGCTCAGTGCAAAATCTGCGTAAGGCTGTCCAACTTCGCCCTGGCGCCAGTGCGCATACTGGCCCCAGGTAAACGAAGAGGCACCTGCCATGACCCGCTACGTCATCACTCCCAACGAAATCCCGTCCCTCGCCATCCAGGACGACGACGCTCGCTTCCCGCTGCGCCGGGTGTTCTGTGTGGGGCGCAACTACGGCGAACATACCCGTGAAATGGGCCACGACCCCGACCGCGAGCCGCCGTTCTTTTTCATGAAACCGGCCGATGCCGTGGTGCCCGCCGAGGGCGTGATCGCCTATCCGCCGCTGACCGCCGACCTGCACCATGAAGTCGAGTTGGTGGTAGCCATCGGCAAGGGCGGGGTGGACATTGCCCCGGAAGATGCCCTCGCGCATGTCTGGGGTTACGGCCTGGGCATCGACCTGACCCGCCGCGACCTCCAGGCCCAGGCGAAAAAACAGTCGCGTCCCTGGGAATGGGCCAAGGCCTTCGATGCGTCGGCACCTTGCACGGCGTTGCAGCCGGTGAGCGCCGTCGGCCACCCGGGCACTGGGCGAATCTGGCTGAAGGTCAATGGTGAACAACGCCAGGTGGGCGACCTGGCGGACCAGATCTGGTCGGTGGCCGAGGTGATCAGCCATGCGTCCCAATCCGTGGCGCTGAAGGCTGGCGACCTGATCTTCACCGGTACTCCGGCGGGCGTCGGCACCTTGCAACCGGGGGATGTCGTGACCGCCGGAATCGACGGCCTGGCCGAGCTGGGCTTCACCCTCGGCCAGGGTTGACGCTACAGTGGTGCCCAGGCTTCCCGAGAATGACGTATGCCCGGCACCCGCATCACCACCTACGGCATGGAACAGCGCAGCGACCGCTCCGACTTCTATATCCGCGACAAGCGGGGCAGGGCGGCGCTGACCAGTCCCCATCGCCACGAATACTTCCAGATCCAGATCAACCTCGGCGGCGACACCGTGCAGCACATCGGCGGTGCGGTGCGCCCGTTCCCGAAAAAGGCCCTGGCCTTTATCCTGCCTCATCGCCTGCACGTGATCCCCCATCCCGAAGACGGCGACTTCATGCTGATCAATTTCAGCCAGGGTTTTTTCCTGCCGCAACTGACCTGCGACCCGCTGGACCTGGAAGACATTCCCATCGGCCAGGCCCCTGAGCTGTCGCCGTTCCGTTTCCAGGAACAACTGGATTTCATCCTTGAAGACGCGGCATTCGAGGAAGTCAAAACCTGGCTGGAACACATGCGCACCCTCGACGCCCACCGCAGCTTCGGCGCCCGGGAGCGGCTCAAGGGTTACCTGTTCCAGTTGATCGGGCTGGTGTGCCAACAGTACGCCGAACCGCTCCAGGCCTTCGCCGCCAACAACGCCACCCGCCGTGGCCGCAAGGACGCCCTGGCGCGGGTGCAAGGCTACATCCGTGAGCATCTGCACGAACCGTCGCTGAACCTCACCGAAGCGGCGGCGGCCGCCTTTCTGTCGCCCAACTACCTGACCCACCTGCTGCGCAAGGAAACCGGCAAGCCGTTTTCCCAACTGGTGCTCGACCGGCGCATGCAACTGGCGCGCACGCTGCTGCTCAACAGCCCGCAGAGGATCGGCGCGATCGCCGACCGTTGCGGGTTTACCGATGAAGCGTATTTTTCCCGGTGTTTCCGCAAGGCCCACGGGCTGGCGCCGGGGCAGTTCAGGCGGCGTGAGCAGGATTAACGCGTCATTCGGCTGACTGTTTTACAAATCCAACACAACCCATGTGTTTCAATTTACATACAATTGAGCGTCTCGGTGAGAAGCTGGGCGACGACGTTCGCTATCAGAAACACAAGGTGCAATGAGTGTATGAGTGAGCTGGAACCCCCTCCATCCAACGCCTTCCGCTATTTTGTTGTCGGGGTTCTGTGTGTGGCGGTGATGCTGGGGGCCTATTTCGTACGGCTCAATGCCCAGGTTGATCGGCAGCGGGAAGAAGCGGCTGAGCGCCTGGCGTTGTGTCGTCAGGCGGCCGCCGTTTCGCGTGCCTCTCCTCAGGACGAATTGGTGCTGGTGGATCCGTGCAGACACTTGAGTGAGCATTACCTGAAGAAGCCCACACACTTTTAATTAATAACCTTATTTTTATCGCGGAATTAAACAGCGCAAGTTTGTTTAATTTAGGGAGTTATTGCACCAAAAAGTGGCATTTTTAATAATCGGATCCATTAAAAATGTGTGGTTATTGAATGACTTAGCGCTGTTTTAATCCGACGAAAGGTTGAAAATTATCTTGTTACAAGTTTTCCCGCTGGGTAATATAGCCGGGCGTTCACCTCCCACGGTTTATGCATTTTTAAATCCCAAGTTTCCATCAGCTACTTGGGATTTTTTTTGCCCGCGATTTGACCTTTGTATCAATTCGCCACGTCGGCAAACTCCGCGCGCATCCGGCCATTGCGCTTGGCCTGGTACAGCAGCTTGTCGACCGCTTCGACAAACTCCAGCGCCGCGCTGCCCGGTTTTACCGTGCAGGTGCCTACCCCAAGACTCAGCGTCAGCAGGTCGGACACCGCCGAATGCCCATGCCCGATCTGTTGCTGGCGTATGAGGTGCAGGCAGCGTTCGGCCACGCGCCGGGCGGATTCGGCATCGGTTTCCGGCAGCAACCACACAAACTCTTCACCGCCGATGCGCGCAATGAAGTCCCGTGGCCGGTTGGCCGCCTGCGACAGCGTGCGTGCCACCTGGCGCAGGCACTCGTCGCCCTTGATATGGCCGTAGAGGTCGTTGTACTGCTTGAAATAATCGATATCCAGCAGGATCAACGACAGCGGCAATTGGCTGCGCTGGGCACTGGTCCATTCGCGCGCCAGCACGGTGTCGAACATGCGCCGGTTGGCGATGCCGGTCAGGCCGTCCTGGAAGGAATACTCCTCCAGCTGTTTCTGCAGGCGGATCAAGTGCTCTTCGGTCTTCTTGCGCTCGCTGATATCGAACATGAAGCCGATCAGCGCTTGCACCTCGCCGTCCTTGCGCTCCACGTGCACCACGTCGCGAATCCACACGTACTCGCCGCTGGCGGTCAGGGCCCGGTAATCGGCTTCGTGGTCGACCCCGGCGCGGGACTGCGAGACGCAGAAGTTGACCACGTATTCGCGGTCGTCCGGGTGCATGCGTTCCACCCAGTCATCGACGGTGGCCCAGCTCTGCGGGGTCCAGCCCAGCAATGTCTCGATTTGCGGGCCGATGTAGCTGAAGGTCATGGTTGCCCAGTCGATGCGCCAGGGAATGGCCTTGGTCGATTCCAGCAAGGTCTTGTACACGGCACTGTCGGGTTCGCTCGGCGGTTCGATGCTCATAAGGGACGCTCTTGATGGCGGCAAAAACCCAGAGCATCTGGCCATCATCGACAGGAATCAAGTGCTTCGCGCGGCATCGGATGAGAGGTCGTGGTGTGGTTTTTCTGGCGTCAGCCGGCCAGCGGTTTTAGCCAAAATGAGCACTGAGTATCACTTTTGACTTAATTCCCCGGCAGGTTGAAAAAGCTCATCTACCCTAGACGGATCACGTCCACCGAGTCTGGTCCAGCGAAGGGTGCCCGCATGGTCTCGATAGCCGAGTTTCGCCACATCATGGAGTCGGGCTTCCTGCCCCTTGCCTGTGACTGCTCGTTGAACAGCGACGGTTCGCTGCGCATCAATATCTTCGACCCGGTCTCCGGCCGCGTCGACCTGCTGTTGACCCGTGTCTCGCCCCAGGGTCTGGACAGCATCCGTTCCATCTCAAACCTGATAGGCGAACTGCGCACCGAGATCAAGGCCGGGCGCAGGGGGTTTGCGGCGGTTAGTTAGTCGATCAGGAGATCGCTTGTGCCGTCGGGGTCGTGACTACCCCGTAACCGCGCCAGCAGCAATGCTCGCGGTGCCCCGGCAGGAACACGCAGCCGCCAAGGTTCATGAGCAGGACGGCGGCAACCAGCAGTGAAATTCGACGAGACATGGTGATTTCCTCAAGGTAGTGAACGTTGCCGCTCAACAGGCAGGCCTGCGGATCGCCAACGGTTAACCCTTGAACGCGACCGCCTGGCCAAATCCGTCGCGGCTTTTTGCATATTTCATCAAACCCCCGCAAACCCTGGGCAATACTGGCCCTGTCTGGCGTGCTCGCGCGTCGCGAAAAAAAATCATTTTTGACGCGACGGATTTCCCCGGCACCCGCCGTTCAACCCTGCAGCTGCGATCACTGGCGATCGCCGATGAAGGAGTTGTCATGAGAGTTGCACGACCGCTGGCCACATTACGTTATGCCTTGTTGCTCCCGCTGGCCCTGGCTGCCCTGGTCAGCACGCCGACCTTTGCCCAGACCGAAGTGATCATCCGCGATGCGCCGCCGCCGATGCGCGTCGAGGCGATTCCCGTCGAGCGTCCTGGCTACGTGTGGGACCGCGGGCACTGGCGCTACGAAGGGCGTGGCTACGTGTGGGTGCCGGGCCATTGGCAGCCGGTGATGCGCAACGCCCGTTGGGAACCTGGCCACTGGGAGTCGCGCGGCCCCAACTGGTTCTGGATCGAAGGCCACTGGATTCGCTGACCCGCCCGTCAACCTGACCCTTAGCCACCGGACCGAGACTTGCCCTATTGAAAGACACTGATCCGGACGTTGAGCTGTTGGCCCGCATCGGTAACAACGAACCGGCGGCCATCAACGAAATGGTGACGCGCAAACTTCCACGTTTGTTGGCGCTCGCCAGTCGGATCCTCGGGGATGCCGACGAGGCCAGGGACGTGGCCCAGGAAAGCTTCCTGCGTATCTGGCGCCAGGCTGCGAACTGGCGCAGCGGCGAAGCGCGCTTCGACACCTGGTTGCACCGCGTGGTGCTCAACCTGTGCCATGACCATTTGCGTCGGCGCAAGGAGCGCCCGTTGAACGACGAGGAGGCCATGAACGAGGTGGTCGACAGCGCGTCTGCGCCCGATGAGCAGCTCGAAGCGGTTGCCCGCAGCGAGCATATGGCGCGGGCGTTGGCGTCGCTGCCTGATCGCCAGCGCGAGGCGATCGTGCTGCAGTACTATCAAGAGCTGTCGAATATCGACGCCGCGGCGCTGATGAACATCAGCGTCGAGGCACTGGAGAGCCTGCTGTCACGGGCCCGGCGCAACTTGCGCAGTTACCTTGACGACACACCCGGGCCCGCCCGCCCAGGAAGGGGAAAACCATGACGCCCGAACGATTTGCCCAATTGGCCGAGGCTTACGGCGGCCACTTGCACCGTTGGCCCCGCGCCGAACAGGCCGAGGCCCAGGCACTGCTGGACGCAGGCGATGACGGCGCACTGGAGGTGTTGCATCAGGCACGCTGGCTCGATGGCCAACTGGATAGCTATCAACTGGCGCCGGTCGACCCGGCGCTGGCCCGGCAGATCCGCCAGTCGTTTCCCCAGCGCCCATCCTTCTGGGCCCGCTACGCCGGCTGGCTGTCGCCCGCCGGTTTCGTCGGCGTGGGCATTGCCGGGATCGCCGCCGGAATCCTGGTGGCGTCCTTGAGCGTGCCGCTGCCCATGCTCGGCCCTGAAGTCTTGCCGAGTGTCTTCGACCAGGGCGACGCCGAAGTCGTCTTCACCGTCAACGCCGAGGAAAGCGAGCAATGACCCCGTCACCCAAATACCTGAAGCCGCTGCTGGTTGTGTCGGTGTTGTTCAACGTGTTTTTGATCGGCGGGGTCGGCGGTGGCCTGTACCACTGGCTGGCGAATACCAAACCCGCCGAGGCCGTGGTGAACCAGCATGGCTTGCGCCAGGCGATGGTCAAGCTGCCGCCGGAACGGCGCAAGGAATTGCGCCAACTGCTGCGTCAGAATCGCTCGGACAGTCAACCGCTGGTGCTGGCCGGGCGCGAGGCGCGGCTGGATGTGATCAAGCAACTGGAAGCGCCGACCCTGGACCGCGAGGCATTGGTGACCGACCTGGGCAAAGCCCGGGAAGCCGACATGGCGCTCCGGGCGTTGGTGGACAACACCCTTGCGCAGTTCGCCAGCACCTTGCCCCGGGACGAGCGCCAGCGGTTGGTGGAAGCGTTGTATCTGAAGGGGCAGGCGAAGGGCCAGGTCGCCAAAAAGAACTGAGACGGACGCTGATCGTTCCCACGCTCTGCGTGGGAATGCCGCCTCGGACGCTCTGCGTCCCACTGGCGATGCAAGGATCAGCTCTTGCGCAGGGGTGACGCGGAGCGTCACGGGATGCATTCCCACGCTGAGCGTGGGAATGAGTTTGACGAGACCGGCGACGGATTTTCCCGGCTGACGACGTTTAACCCCGGTAAGCCCGCCACTCAGGCGACGGCTAGTCTCATTGGGGAACCGCACCATGTCCCGCCTATTCAAAGCCACGCTGACCGCCACGTTGATGGCGGCTGCGTTATCCGGTTGTATTGTCGAACCTGTTCACCCGCGTCGTCCGCCGCCCTTGGTTGAAGTGGTGCCGGTGGCACCGGCGCCGGGGTATCAGTGGGTGCGGGGGCACTATCGCTGGGGGAACGGGCAGTGGTTATGGGTGCCGGGGCATTGGCGGTATTGATCCTTCACCACTGTCAGCAACAACACCGGCTCCCACCTGTGGTAGGGGCTCCGTCAGCACTTTCCTGAACGTCTCCACCAACGGCCGCAAATTGATCCGGTGCCACGCCGCCCACAGCGGTGTGGTGTAGGTCAGCCACGGCAGTTCCCGCAGCACCACGCCCGGTGGTGCATTGCGGCTCAAACCCTTTTGCACCATCGCCACACCCAACCCCGACGCCACCAGTCCCAGCGCGGTAAACGGCTCGCTGGCTTCCATCGGAATCTGCGGGGTGAAACCTGCCCGAATGCACGCCGCGACGAAGTCATCCGCCGGGTTTGCGCCGGGTTTGCGTTGTACGCCGATCCATTGTTGCTCGGCGAGGTGTTCGGGCAGCAGTTCGCTGAGGCTGGCCAGCGGATGCTGCTCGGGCAGCGCCAGCAACATCGGATCGTCCAGCACTTGCAAGGCAATCAGGTCGGGGTCATCTGCTGCCGGCGGTTCACCTACTAGGGCGATGTCGAGGCTGCGCTGGCGCAAGCCTTCCAGTTGCTCAATGGAGGGCAGGTTGTACAGGGCGATATGCACGTTGGGCCGGGCGTCACGCAGTACCTTCAGGGCGTTGGGCAGTACGCCCGCGTGCATGGCGTTTTCGATGTAGCCGATACACAACCCGCCTTCTTCGCCTTTGCCCAGGCGCCGGCCCAACGATTCCAGGCGGTTGGCGTGAGTCAGCAGCGCCTTGGTTTCGGCGAGGAACGTCTGGCCGTCGCGGGTCAGGCGGATGCGCTGTTGGCTGCGCTCGAACAGGGTCAGGCCCAGGCGTTCTTCCAGTTGGGCGATTTGTCGGCTCAGGGGCGATTGGGAGATGTGCAACCGTTCGGCAGCACGCCCCACGTGTTCTTCTTCAGCGACTACAACGAAGTAGCGCAGTTGGCGAAAATCGATCATGTCAGACCTGTAAGGACTCAAGTTGGTCGCAGTATGTCTTGGACGGTCCGATCTCTGCAATCTACGATCTGCTCAACGGTCAACACAGCGACCTTGAACAATCTTGAGGATTTACCCCATGAGCTTGAAAGACAAACTGCCCGGTGTGCTGGGTTTTGGCACCGCCCCGTTGGGGAACATGTTCCGTGCAATTCCTGAAGACGAGGCGCAAGCCACTGTCGAAGCGGCCTGGAACCAGGGCGTGCGCTACTTCGACACCGCGCCGTTCTACGGTTCGGGCCTCTCGGAAATTCGCCTGGGCCAGGCCCTGTCGAAGTACAACCGCGACGACTATGTGCTCAGCACCAAGGTCGGCCGGGTGATCCTGGATGAAGTGGAAGAAAGCGCCCGCGACCTGGGCGAGAAAAGCGGCGTGTTCGAACATGGCCGGCCGAACAAGATGGTCAACGACTACAGCGCCGACGCCACCCTGCGTTCCATCGAAGACAGCCTCAACCGTCTGCAAACCGATCGCCTCGACATTGTGTGGATTCACGACATCGCCCAGGACTTCTACGGCGACCAATGGCTGGACTACTTCAATCAGGCGCGCACCGGGGCTTTCAAAGTGCTGACCCGCCTGCGTGAAGAAGGCGTGATCAAGGCCTGGGGCCTGGGCGTCAACCGCGTCGAGCCGTGCGAATTGACCCTGGATCTGACCGAAGCCCAGCCCGATGGCTTCCTGCTCGCGGGTCGCTACACCTTGCTCGACCACGAACGTGCCTTGCAGCGCCTGATGGACGCGGCCCTGGCGCAGGACGTCGAGATCGTGGTCGGCGGCCCTTACAGCTCGGGGATCCTGGCCGGCGGTGCACATTTTGAATACCAGAAAGCCAGCCCGGCGATCATCAGCAAGGTCGAGCAGATCAAGGCGATTGCCGCTGCCCATGGCGTCAGCGTGAAAGCCGCGGCCCTGCAATTCTCCCTGGCCCACCCGGCGGTGGCGGCAGTGATTCCGGGTGCCAGTCGTCCGGGTCGAATTGCCGAAGACGTCGCGGCGTTGTCAGAGAAGATTCCCGCAGCCTTTTGGCAGGCCCTGCGCGAGGCCCGATTGATTTCGGCCCGTGCACCGCTGCCGCTCTAACCACAGGAACGCGAACGATGAAAATTGATATCAGTGGCAAAGTCGCAATCGTCAGTGGCAGCACCGCCGGGATCGGCCTGGGCATCAGCCAGGCCCTGGCCCAATCCGGCGCCACGGTGGTGGTGATCGGGCGTGAATCGGGCAAGGTCGATGAGGCGCTGGCGACGATTCGCCAGGCCGTACCCGGCGCCGAGTTGCGTGGATTGGTGGCGGACCTCGGCACGCTGGAGGGCGCTGAAAAATTGTTCGCCGCCGAGCCGCGGGCCGACATCCTGGTGAACAACCTCGGGATCTTCAACGACGTCGATTTCTTCGACGCACCCGACAGCGAGTGGACGCGTTTCTACGAGGTCAACGTGATCTCCGGCGTGCGGCTGTCGCGGCATTACACGCCGGGCATGGTCAAGCAGGGCTGGGGCCGGGTGATCTTCGTATCGTCTGAATCCGGCGTGGCAACCCCCGCCGACATGATCAACTACGGCGTCACCAAAAGCGCCAACCTGGCGGTGTCCCACGGGCTGGCCAAACGGCTGGCGGGCACTGGGGTGACGGTCAACGCGATCCTGCCGGGCCCGACCTTTACCGACGGCCTGGAGCACATGCTCAAGGACGCGGTTGCCAAGTCCGGCCGCAGTGCGCGGGACGAGGCCGATGTGTTTGTGCGCAATGCGCGGCCGACGTCGATCATCCAGCGCGCAGCGAATGTGGATGAAGTGGCGAATCTGGTGGCGTACATTGCTTCACCGTTGTCCTCTGCAACCACCGGTGCCGCGTTGCGGGTCGACGGCGGCGTTGTCGACAGCATGGCAATCTGATTTTTCTTGAATGGTTTGGAGTGTGAATCGTGGCAAAAGCATCTGCTGTTATTGAAATTCCGGTTTCGGCCGAACAGGTCTGGCAATTGGTGGGCGGTTTCAATTCGCTGCCGGATTGGCTGCCCTTTATCGTCAAGAGCGAGCCGAGCGAAGGCGGGCGTGTGCGTCATCTGCAAACTGCGGATGGCGGTGTGGTGGTGGAGCGGTTGCAAAGCTTTGATAACGTCGCACGCACCTACAGCTACTCGATCAGCGAGTCGCCGTTTCCAGTGAGTGAATACCTGGCGACCTTGAAGGTAGAAGGGCTGACTGCCCGTTCTGCCAAGGTGACCTGGTCGGGCGTGTTTACCCCGGTGGCCGGTGTGACGGACGCGGCGGTGGAGGAGTTGTTTGCCGGTGTCTACAGCGGTGGGCTTGAGGCGCTGCGGGGCAATTTCCCGGGTTAATAAGGCTCAACTGTAGGAGCTGGCTTGCCGGCGATCGCATCAGCTCGGTGTACCTGATGCACCGAGGTGTCTGCATCGCCGGCCAGCCAGCTCCTACATTGGGTTTGTGGTGTTCTTCAGGCCTCTGGCATCAGTTGTTGGCGGCATTCGAGGATGAGCTTTGCGCCGCCACTTTCGCTGCTGCCCACTTCCAGTTTGAAGCCGTGCAGGTTGATGATCGCGGCCACAATCGACAACCCCAACCCAAACCCGCCTTGTTGCTGATTGCCTTCGTCCACTCGGTAAAAGCGCTGGAACACTGCGGCACGCTCTGCGGCCGGAATCCCGGGTCCGGAGTCGAGCACTTCTATGCGGGTGCTGCCGGCATCGTTCACGCCCCGCAGGATCACTTCACCGCCCGGTGGGGTGAATTTGATTGAGTTGCTCAGCAGGTTGGCCAGGGCTTCGAACAGCAAGGCGCGGTCGCCGGTGATCCACGGTAACGAGGCCGGTACTTCCAGCAGCAATTCCATCTCGCCTTCTTCCGCCAGCGGCAGGTAGAAGTCGTGGAGTTCCTGCAGCAAGGGCAGGGGGTCGAGCACCAGGAAGCCGGAGCGGCGCTGGTGGTCTTCCAGTTCGGAAATCCGCAGCAAACCGCGAAAACGCGCCATCAAGGTGTCGGTCTCGGCAATGGCCGCGTCCAGTTGCAGGGCGTGGGGCGCGTCTTCATCGGCCTGCTGCTGGATCCGGTACAACTGGGCCCGCAGGCGAGTGAGCGGGGTGCGCAGGTCGTGGGCGATGTTGTCGCACACGCCCTTGACCTCGTTCATCAGCTTCTCGATGCGATCGAGCATCGCGTTGACGATGGCCGCCAGCATGTCCAGTTCATCGCGTCGGTCCGACAGCGGCAGGCGGTGAGTCAGGTCGCCGGCCACGATGGCTTCGGCGCTGGCCTGGATCCCGCGAATCCGCCGTAACGGGCGTCGCCGGAGCAGGTGCCAGCCGGCCGCGCCGGGAATGATCGTCAGGGTGATCCCCCACAACAACGCATGCAGGATGATCCGCGTCACGCCAAACAGCGAGCCGTTGGCGCGCACCAGGATCAGCCAGCGCCCGTCTTCGGTGTGGGTGGCCACGGCGTCGCAGCTGTCGCGGGGCAGTTTCGGGTCGTCGGAGTTGATGCAGTTGGCCAGGGCATGGATGTGCCCGTCCATCGGCAGGTCCGGCGGTATCACGCGGATCGGGCCGCTGATAGGGTTGAACTGATCGTCGAACAGCCCGTAGGCGTCCACGCCCTTCATGTCGAAGGTCATGCTGGTGGTCAGGGCTTCCACCAGTTCTTCGCCGTCAAAACGCTGGAACAAGTGTTGGCGCTGCATCAACGAGTGGCGCGAGAGGTCGCCCAGGTAACCGGACACCTCGTAGTACAGCACGCCCATGAGGATGCAGCTCCAGGCCACGAACAACGAACTGTAGAGCGCCAGCAGCCGGCTGCTGGAGGAACGCCAGCCTTTAGAGGGGTTCAGCAATGACATACCCGGAACCTCGTACCGTGCGGATCAGCGGCGTGAGGCCCGGCGGGTCGATTTTTTTGCGCAGGCGACCGATATGCACATCGATCAGGTTGGTGCCCGGGTCGAAGTGATACCCCCAGACTTCCTCGAAGATCATCATCCGCGACAGGATTTGCCCGGTGTTGCGCATCAGGAATTCCAGCAGTTTGTATTCCGTCGGCAACAGGCTCAGGGGCTGTTCGGCGCGGCTGGCTTCACGGCTGATCAGGTTCAGTTCCAGATCGGCCACGCGCAGTGCGGTTTCGAACTCCTTGACCGTGCTTTTGCGCCGCAGCAGCACTTCGACGCGGGCGGCCATTTCGTCGGAGGCGAACGGTTTGGTCAGGTAGTCATCGCCACCGGCCCGCAGGCCGCGTACCCGTTCATCCACGTCGGAGAGGGCGCTGATCATCAGGATCGGTGTCGACACGCCAATGGTGCGCAGGGTGGTGACGATGGCCAGGCCATCCAGTTCCGGGAGCATGCGGTCGAGGGTGATCAGGTCGTAATCACCGCTGACGGCACGGACCAGGCCTTCGCGGCCATTGTCTACCCAGTCTACGTCCAGTCCATGGCTACTCAGCTCGGCAACGATCTCGCGGGCCGTTACGGCGTCGTCCTCGATGGTCAAAATGCGGGTCATAAGGATTACCTGGTGAGCGATTCACACTGAAGTACGGGCATTTTGCCAAGAAATGATAGCCCGCTTCCTAAATAAAAATTTATGTAGGCATAAACGACACAATTCACCTTACCCCGGTGAATCTGAACGAATGCTGTGGGCGCAGGATTTTTTGCACTTCATCGCTGACGCACGGGTTGTTTCGTACGAGGAATGCATAACGCCCGCCGCACCGGGGCGTTTCTTGCAAGTTGCATGGTTCAAATTAGTTCAAATTACTTAAATCGTTGAAATATATGAAGTTTTAATTTCATGGCTCCTGGCACGTCGCCTGCACTGTCCCTTTTGAGACTTGTAACACTATTTTTCATGCCTGGAGCAAAACAACAATGATCACATCCTCATCCACGCTGCAAGAGTCGAGCGCGCTCTCCGGGGTTTCCTGGGGGGCGATATTTGCCGGGGCCGCTGCTGCGGCTGCGCTGTCCTTGATATTGGTACTGCTGGGCTTCGGCCTGGGCTTTTCGGCGGTGTCGCCGTGGGCCGACAGTGGCATCAGCGCCAAGGGGCTTGGCATTTCCACCATTGTCTGGCTGGCGGTTACGCAAATCATTGCGTCAGGGATGGGCGGTTACCTCGCCGGTCGCCTGCGGGTGAAATGGGCCAACATGCACGGCGATGAGGTGTACTTTCGCGATACCGCCCATGGCTTCCTGGCCTGGGCCGTGGCGACACTGGTGACGGCGGTGCTGATCGTCGGTTCGGTCAGCAGTGTGGTCAGCGGTGGTGTAAAGGCCGGTGCCAGTGTGGCCTCGGGTGCTGCCAGTGGCATGAGCCAGGTGGCGGGTGCGGCGACCAAGGGTGAAGACTTCGGCTATTACGTCGACAGCCTGTTCCGCGATGATCGCCCGGCAGCCGTCAGTGATGACGCGTTGCACGGTGTGGTCGCCCGCATCTTTGCCCGTACCGTGAGCAACAACGGTCAGTTGGCACCGGAAGACCGTGCGTACCTTGCGCAGTTGATCAGCCAGCGCACCAACCTCAGCCAGGCTGATGCCGAGGCGCGTGTCGACCAGGTTTACGGCCAGGCTCAGAAAACACTGGAAGACGCCAAGTTGAAAGCCAAGCAAGCCGCCGACACTGCTGCGAAGGTCGCTGCCTATACGTCGCTGTGGACCTTCGTGGCGCTGTTGATCGGTGCGTTTTTTGCCAGCCTCGCTGCGACCTTTGGTGGTCGTCGCCGGGACGCGGTGGTGTATCTGGAAACCGATGCGTACACCACTTCCACTTCGCTGCCACCTGTTCGTTAATTCAAGGAGAACGTCATGCGCTCATTACTGCTGTTTTTCCTCGGTGTGCCTATCCCGGTCATTATCCTGATCGCGATCTTCATGCACTGATCCTGCTGTCTGTTTGACCCAAGCCGCGCCTGCTCCAGCAGGTGCGGCTTTTTGTTGTTTGTTAATTGTTGCTTAACCGCCTTTTGGCTAAGCTCCCGTCCCATGAGCCGCTATCTGCGTTTTTTCCTGGTCCTGCTGTTGAGTCTCGCGCTTCCCCTGACCGGGATGGCGGGCGTGCCTTCGAGCACCGAGCCGTGCCCGATGCAGATGTCCGACATGCAGATGATGAGCGATATGTCCCCGGACTGTTGCGCGGACGGTGCGGGCCACGCCGACCACGGAAAAAGCTGCAAGCCCGGCCAGGAATGCAAGACCGGCGGCATGCTGCAGCTGTCCATGCCAGTGCTCAAGTCACCCATTGCTGTGTCCAGGCCCGTGGTTGCCGGCCTGGGTTCTGATTTCATCCCCGACCGCACGCCGTCCGGCGTCTGGCGCCCACCCCGTACCTGAATCCTGTTGCACCTGAAGACTCGTCCCTGACCCGGGATGGCCTTGCTGTGGGCCGCGTAAAGCGGTGCGCAGCGCAACAGAACAGGAAACTTCAAGATGAATTCCCTATGCGTGCGTGCCCTGGTGGTGGGCGTGCTGGCGTGGCCGACGCTGGCGTCTGCGCTGACCCTGGATGAAGCCCTGCGCCTGGCGCAGAACAACGCGCCGTCGCTGGCGGCTGAATCCGCAAAATTGCAGGCTGCCACCCAGGCGGCGATTCCGGCAGGCGAACTGCCGGACCCGAAACTGGTGGTGGGCCTGCAAAACTTCCCCATTGGCGGGCCCAATCGCGGCACGCTGTATGGCGATGACATGACCGAGCAAATGATCGGTATCCAGCAACAAGTGCCCAGCCGCGACAAGCGCAAGGCGCGGGTGGAGTTGGCCTCGGCCAGCGTGGATACGGCGGCCGCCGAAGGCCGGATCGAACGCCTGAACGTGCGCCAGGCCACTGCCCAGGCGTGGATTCGCGCCTATGCGGTGGAGCGCAAGGAAGCACTGTTCAAGGACTTCTATCAGCAGAATCGCCTGCTGCAAGACACCGTGCGGGCGCAATTGGCCGGTGGCCGTGGCCAGCCGTCCGACGCCGTGATCCCCCGGCAGGAAGCCGCTGACCTTGCCGAGCGCGAAGATGAGCTGACCCAGCAACGGGCCCAGGCCCGCGCCGCCCTCAAGCGCTGGATCGGACCCGCCGCCAGCGAAGCCCCCAGTGGCCAGTTACCGAACTGGACAATCGACACCCACGGCTTCACCCACAACCTGCACCAGCACCCGGAGCTGCAAGCCTTTGTGCCGCGTACCCGCGAGGCCGAAGCCCGGCTGAACGAGGCCAAGGCGCAGAAGACTTCGGACTGGAGTTGGGAGGTGGACTACCAGCACCGTGGCCGCGAATACGGTGACATGGTCAGCCTGCAATTCACCTTCGACCTACCGATCTTCCCCGGTCGCCGGCAGAACCCCGGCATCGCCGCCAAGCAGGCTCAACTCGACCAACTGGACGCCGAGCGCGAAGCCAAGACCCGTGAACACACCCAGGAACTCGAAGACGACCTGGCCAACTATCAGCGCCTGGACCGCGCCGTGCAGCGCAGCCAGGACAGCCTGGTGCCGCTGGCCGAGGAGAAGGTTGCCTTGAGCCTGGCGGGTTACCGCGCGGGCAAGGGCGACCTGATGAACGTGGTCAGCGCCCGCCGCGAGTGGGTCGAGGCACGCTTCAAACAGATTGATGCCATTGAGCAGCGCGCCCTGACCGGCGCCCAGCTGTATTTCGCTTACGGGGAACCCGCCAATGAATAACCGAATCGTGAACGCGGCGCTGCTGGGCGGTGTGTTGCTGTTGGGGCTGGGTGGCGGCTACTGGCTGGCACAGAAACCGGCCATGACCGGCGCGATGCAGGCGCCGGACGAGAAAAAGGCGCTGTACTGGTACGACCCGATGTACCCGCAGCAAAAGTTCGACAAGCCGGGCAAGTCGCCCTTTATGGACATGCAGTTGGTGCCGCGTTATGGCGGCGAGCAGGGCGCGGCTGCGGATACGGCGGCGATCAGTATCGATCCGGGCCTGACCCAGAACATCGGCGTACGGCTGGCGAGTGTCAGTCGTGGCGTGTTGGCGTCGAGCCTTGAACTGTCGGGGATTCTTGCCTTCAACGACCGCGATGTGGCGGTGGTGCAGGCGCGCGCTGCGGGATTTGTCGAGCGGGTTTACGCCCGCGCACCGGGTGATGTGCTTAAGGCTGACGCGCCCCTCGCCGACATTCTGGTGCCGGAATGGGCCGCCGCTCAGGAAGAGTTCCTGGCCCTGCGCCACAGCGATCCCGGCCTGTTGACCGCCGCCCGCCAACGCCTGCGCCTGAGCGGCATGCCCGCCGGGTTGATCGCGCAAATGGAGCGCAGCGGCCGCGTGCAATCGGTGATGACCATTACCAGCCCGTTGGGCGGCGCGTTGCAAACCCTGGACGTGCGCGAAGGCATGACCGTCGCGGCCGGCCAAACCCTGGCGCAGGTCAATGGCCTGGGCACCGTGTGGCTGCAAGTCGCCGTGCCTGAAGCCCAGGGTGCAGAGCTGGCCGTTGGGCAAACCGTCGAGAGCCGTTTTGTCGGGTTGCCGGGGCAAGTCGTTAAAGGCACCGTCGCGGCGATTCTGCCGGCCACCGCTCTGGACAGCCGCACCGTGCAGGTTCGGGTCGAGTTGCCCAACCCTGACGGCCGGTTGCGGCCTGGCATGACCGCCCAGGTGCGCCTCGCCCAATCCACCGGCCAATCGGTGCTGTTGCTGCCGAGCGAGGCACTGATTCGCACCGGCAAACGCGTGCTGGTGATGGTGGCCGAGGAGGGCGGACGTTACCGCCCGGTGGAGGTCCAGGTGGGCGCGGAAAACCAGGACCAGAGCGTGATCGTCGCCGGCTTGCAGGAAGGCCAGCAGGTGGTCGCCTCGGGTCAATTTCTGCTGGATTCTGAAGCAAGTTTGAAGGGAATTACCGCTCCGGCGTCCGACGGTTTTAAAAACGATGCCTCCATGGACGGCATGAGCCTGCAACCGGGAGCCCGGCCATGATCGCCCTGTTGATTCGCTGGTCGGTGGCCAACCGTTTTCTGGTGTTGCTGGCCACGCTGTTTGTCACGGCCTGGGGTCTGTGGTCGATCCAGAACACGCCGGTGGACGCCTTGCCGGACCTGTCGGATGTGCAGGTGATCATCCGCACGCCGTACCCGGGCCAGGCGCCGCAGATTGTCGAGAACCAGGTCACCTACCCGATGACCACCACCATGCTCTCGGTGCCGGGGGCGAAGACCGTGCGGGGCTTTTCGTTCTTCGGCGACAGCTACGTCTACGTGCTGTTTGACGAAGGCACCGACCTGTATTGGGCGCGCTCGCGGGTACTGGAATACCTGAGCCAATTGCAGGCGCGCTTGCCGGCGTCAGCCAAGCCGGCGCTGGGCCCGGATGCCACCGGTGTCGGCTGGATCTACCAGTACGCCCTGGTGGACCGCACCGGAAAACATGACCTGGCGCAGTTGCGCTCGTTGCAGGACTGGTTCCTCAAGTTCGAACTCAAGACCCTGCCCAACGTCGCCGAAGTGGCAACCATTGGCGGCCAGGTCAAGCAATACCAGGTGCAGATCGACCCGCTGGCCCTGGCCAGTCGCGGTATCACCCAGGCGCAAGTGGTGGAGGCCATCGGCAAGGCGAATCAGGAAACCGGCGGCTCGGTGCTGAACATGGGCGAGTCGGAATACATGGTGCGCGCCTCCGGGTACCTGAAAACCCTGGAGGACTTCCGCGCCATTCCCCTGCGGCTCGACGCCAACAACGTGCCGGTGACCCTCGGGGACGTGGCGACGATCCAGCTGGGCCCGGACATGCGCCGGGGCATCAGCGAGCTGGACGGTGAAGGCGAGGCGGTGGGCGGCGTGGTGATCCTGCGCAGTGGCAAGAACGCCCGCGAGGCCATCGCGGCGGTGAAGAGTAAGCTGGAGCAACTGAAAACCAGCCTGCCGCCCGGCGTGGAAATCGTCACCACTTACGATCGCAGCAAACTGATCGACCGCGCCGTGGACAACCTCAGCCACAAGCTGCTGGAGGAGTTCCTGGTGGTGGCGCTGGTGTGCGGGATCTTCCTGTGGCACCTGCGCTCCTCTCTGGTGGCGATCATCTCGTTGCCGGTGGGGGTGTTGATGGCCTTTATCGTGATGCGTTTCCAGGGGATCAACGCCAACATCATGTCCCTGGGCGGGATTGCGATTGCCATCGGCGCGATGGTCGATGGCGCGGTGGTGATGATCGAGAACGCCCACAAGAAGATCGAGGCCTGGCACCACGCGCATCCGAACCAGGAATTGAACGGTGAAGAACACTGGAAAGTCATCACCGATGCAGCGGTGGAAGTGGGGCCGGCACTGTTTTTCTGCCTGCTGATCATCACCTTGTCGTTTATCCCGGTGTTCACCCTTCAAGCCCAGGAAGGCCGGTTGTTCGGGCCGCTGGCCTACACCAAGACCTACGCCATGGCCGCAGCGGCGGGGTTGTCGGTGACCCTGATTCCGGTGCTGATGGGTTACTGGATTCGCGGGCGCATTCCCGACGAGCAACGCAACCCGCTGAATCGCGGCCTGATCAGGCTCTATCAGCCGGCCCTGGAAGCCGTATTGCGCTGGCCGCGGATAACCTTGCTGGTGGCGTTGTTAATGGTCGCCAGTGCGCTGTGGCCGGTGTCGCACCTGGGCGGTGAATTCCTGCCGCCGCTGGATGAGGGCGACTTGCTGTACATGCCTTCGGCGCTGCCGGGGTTGTCGACGCAAACAGCCGGTGCCTTGTTGCAACGTACCGACCGCCTGATCAAGAGCGTGCCGGAAGTTTCCCATGTGTTCGGCAAGGCCGGGCGCGCGGAAACCGCCACCGACCCGGCGCCGCTGGAAATGTTCGAAACCACCATTGAGTTCAAGCCGCGAGACCAATGGCGCCCGGGCATGACCCCGGAAAAACTGGTGAAGGAACTCGATCGAGTGGTGCAGGTGCCGGGGCTGACCAACATTTGGATTCCGCCGATCCGCAACCGCATCGACATGCTCGCCACCGGGGTCAAGAGCCCGATTGGCGTGAAGGTCGCAGGTACCAGCCTGATGCAGATCGACGCCGTGACCCAGGCCGTGGAAAAGGTCGCCAAGACGGTGCCCGGCGTCAGCTCGGCCCTGGCTGAACGCCTGACGGGCGGGCGCTACATCGACGTGGATATCGACCGCCCGGCGGCCGCCCGTTATGGCCTGAACATCAACGACGTGCAGTCCATCGTTTCCGGGGCGATTGGCGGTGAAAACATCGGCGAGACGGTCGAAGGGCTGGCGCGGTTTCCCATCAACCTGCGTTACCCGAAGGAGTGGCGCGACTCGGTGAGCGCATTGGGCAACCTGCCGATCTATACGCCGTCGGGCAGCCAGATCACCTTGGGCACCGTGGCGAGGATCAAGGTCACCGAAGGCCCGCCCATGCTCAAGAGCGAAAACGCCCGGCCTTCCGGTTGGGTGTACATCGACGTGCGCGACCGCGACCTGGCGTCGGTGGTGAAGGACTTGCGTGAGGCGATCAACCGGCAGGTGCAGTTGCAACCGGGCATGAGCCTCAGCTATTCGGGGCAGTTCGAGTTCCTGGAGCGGGCCAATGAACGCCTGAAACTGGTGGTGCCGGCGACTTTGCTGATCATCTTCGTATTGCTGTACCTGACGTTCCGCCGGGTGGATGAAGCGCTGCTGATCCTCGCCACGTTGCCGTTCGCGCTGACGGGTGGGGTGTGGTTGTTGTACTGGCTGGGCTTCAATTTGTCGGTGGCCACCGGTGTCGGGTTTATTGCGTTGGCGGGGGTATCGGCGGAGTTCGGCGTGATCATGCTGCTGTACCTGAAAAACGCCTGGGCTGAACGCCAGGGAGAAGGGGACCAGGCGTTGCTGGACGCCATCACCGAAGGCGCCGTACTGCGCGTGCGCCCCAAGGCGATGACCGTGGCCGTGATCATCGCCGGGTTGTTGCCGATCCTGTTGGGCGGCGGCACCGGTAGCGAAGTCATGAGCCGGATTGCCGCGCCCATGATCGGCGGCATGCTCACCGCGCCACTGTTATCCCTCTTCGTCATCCCGGCGGCGTACCGCCTGATGCGCCGCCCCCGAACCTGATGGCTTACACATAACCTGTGGCGAGGGAGCTTGCTCCCGTTGGACTGCGCAGCAGGCCCATTTTTTGGGGCCGCTTCGCGCCCCAGCGGGAGCAAGCTCCCTCGCCACATTTAATCCTCTACAAGTTCAGACCTCCTCAATCCTTACCCAGCGTTCCTCCCGAGCCGCCAGGCGAATCGCCGTCGCCAGCCGCTCCACCTCCCACGCCGCCGCAAAATCCGTCCCGTCGCTGCCCTTGCCAGCCAACGCCATCAACAACTCATGCACCTCCAGGGTCTTCAACTCGTTGTACCCCAGCTGATGCCCCGGCGCCGGGCTGAACGCCGCGTACCCCGGCAACGAAGGCCCCGCCAACAGCCGCTGAAACCCCTCCTGCCCAACCCGGAACAACTGCAATTCATTCAACCGCTCCTGATCAAACAACAGCGTGCCCCGCGTGCCACTGATCTCAAAGCTCAGGTGGTTCTTATACCCATGCTTAAGCCAACTACTGCTCACCGTCCCCCGCGCCCCGTTGGCAAACCGCAACAACGCATGCACCTGATCATCCACCGCAATCTCCCGCAGCGTCTCGCTCCCGGCGGTGGCAGGTCGCTGCCCATGCACCGTCTGCGTATCGGCACACACACTCAGCACATCCCCCACCAAATAGCGCGCCATGGACAGCAAGTGACTGCCCAAATCCGCCAACGCACCGCCGGCATGCCCGACCTCACAGCGCCACGACCAGGGCGACGCTGCATCCGCCATGAAATCCTCGCTGAATTCCCCCTGGAAACTGATGATCTCCCCCAACTCACCGCTGTCGATCAACTGCCGGGCCAAGCCAATCATCGGGTTGTGCTGATAGTTGTAACCCACCCGCGTCACCACGCCGGCCTTGCGTGCGGCATCACGCATGGCGCTCGCCTGCTCCAGGCTGACCGCCAGCGGTTTCTCGCAATACACCGCCTTGCCCGCCGCCAGCGCCGCCATGGCCATCGGGTAGTGCAGATGATTGGGGGTGGTGATGGCGACCACATCCACCTTGGGGTCGTCGATCAATTGCTGCCAGTCGCCATGGGCCCGGGCAAACCCCCAGTCCGCGGCGCAACGGGTCGCGCGTTCGGTATCGGCATCGGCCAGGGCGGCCAGGGTGAGCTTCACCGGCAGCTCGAACACCGCCCGCGCGTTATTGAACGCCAGGGCGTGGGCACGCCCCATAAAGCCTGTGCCAATCAGGCCGATTCCGAGTTCGCGCATCGCCAGGTTCCTTCGAATTATTGTTGTCAGAAGCCTATTTATGGAATAAATATTCCCAATATTCAATAGATAGAATAAAAATTCATTACCGAAGGTCACACTGCACTCCGTGGCGAGGGAGCTTGCTCCCGCTGGAGTGCGAAGCACTCCCAAGATATTGGGGCCGCTGCGCAGCCCAGCGGGAGCAAGCTCCCTCGCCACAACAGCCCCCTCCACGAATCACCGCTGCTGATAACGTTACATTCAGCACCGGCTTAACGGCCTCCAGTTAACAAAACATAACGTAGCGCCGATTGTCAGACGATTCCAAAGCCCGCTAGGATGGCCCAGCTTCCCCAAGGCGCTCTAGATTGCAGGTTTCAGGGCTCCGAACGGCAAGACGACCTAACAATAATAAATGGGAGAAAGGTCTATGAGTGAGCCTGTCATGGGTGTGGTGTTTTTCCGCCCGAAGGCCACGCGCAGGGTCGCATTGCTGGCCACAGCGCTCTCGTTGCTGGGGGCTGTCGCGTTGTCGACACCCGCCCACGCCGCCACCGAAACCACCGCCGCCGCGGTGTTTGCCATTGATTCCCCCAAGGCTGCCAAAAGCCTGATGATCGACGTGGTGCACGCAGGCAAACGCCTGGTGGCGGTCGGTGATCGCGGGCACATTCTCTATTCCGACGACCAGGGCGCCACCTGGACCCAAGCCAAAGTGCCCACCCGGCAACTGCTGACGGCGGTGTTTTTCGCCGACGACCAACACGGCTGGGCGGTGGGCCATGACGCACAGATCCTCGTCAGCACCGATGGCGGCCTGACCTGGACCCAACAATTCCAGGACCTCAAGCGCGAAGCGCCGCTGCTCGACGTCTGGTTCAAGGACGCCAGCCACGGCTTTGCCGTGGGCGCCTATGGTGCGCTGATCGAAACCACCGACGGCGGCAAAACCTGGGACGACGTCAGCGACCGCCTCGACAACGAAGACCAATACCACCTCAACGCCATCGCCCACGTCAAAGACGCCGGGCTGTTTATCGTCGGCGAGCAGGGCAGCATGTTCCGCTCCCCTGACGAGGGGCAAACCTGGGAAAAACTCGAAGGCCCCTACGAGGGTTCGCTGTTCGGCGTGATCGGCACCGCCCAGGCGCAAACCCTGTTGGCCTACGGCCTGCGCGGCAACCTGTTTCGCTCCACGGATTTTGGCAGCACCTGGGAGCCGGTGGAGTTGAACGCCACCCGTGGCGCGCTGGAGTTCGGCCTGTCGGGGGCGACCCTGCTGGACGACGGCTCCATCGTGGTGGTGGGCAACGGCGGCAGCGTGGTGGTCAGCCACGACGACGGCCTGACCTTCAGCGTATTCAATCGCCCGGACCGCATTTCGCTGTCGGCGGTCACGGCGGCGGGCAACGGCAACTTGATTCTGGTGGGGCAGGGTGGCGTTCGCGTCGCAACGCCGACCGGTGCCGAGCTGATAAAACAATAAGAAGGCGGGGACAGCATGAGCAGTCATCACAACGACAAGGCCACGTTTCTCGAGCGCCTGATTTTCAATAACCGCCCGGCAGTGATCACCCTCTGCCTGTTGGTGAGCATTTTCCTGTTCTGGCAGGCGACGTTGATTCGCCCGTCCACCAGCTTCGAAAAAATGATCCCGCTGAAGCACCCCTTCATCGAGAAGATGATGGAACACCGCAACGACCTGGCGAACCTGGGCAACACGGTGCGCATTTCGGTGGAAGCCAAGGACGGTGACATCTTCACGAAGGAGTACATGGAGACCCTGCGCCAGATCAACGACGAGGTGTTCTACATCTCCGGCGTCGACCGCTCCGGGCTCAAGTCCCTGTGGAGTCCCAGCGTGCGCTGGACTGAAGTCACCGAGGAAGGCTTTGCCGGCGGTGAAGTGATCCCGCAGAGCTACAACGGCTCGCCGGAAAGCCTCGATCAGCTGCGCAACAACGTGCTCAAGTCCGGGCAGGTCGGGCGCCTCGTGGCCAACGACTTCAAGTCGAGCATCGTCGACATTCCGCTGCTGGAGTCCTACCCGGACCCGCAAGACCAGGGCAAGTTGCTGGCCCTGGACTACCGCAAGTTCTCCCATGAACTCGAAGACAAGATCCGCGACAAGTTCGAAGCGCAGAACCCCAACGTCAAGATCCACATCGTCGGGTTTGCCAAGAAGGTGGGCGACCTGATCGACGGCCTGGTGATGGTGGTGATGTTCTTCGGTATCGCCTTCGTCATCACCCTGGTGCTGCTGCTGTGGTTTACCAACTGCCTGCGCAGTACCGTCGCGGTGTTGAGCACCACGCTGGTGGCGGTTATCTGGCAGCTTGGGTTGATGCATGCCCTGGGTTTCGGGCTGGATCCCTACTCGATGCTGGTGCCGTTCCTGATCTTCGCCATCGGCATTTCCCACGGCGTGCAGAAGATCAACGGCATCGCCCTGCAATCCAGTGATGCCGACAACGCCCTGACCGCTGCCCGGCGTACCTTCCGCCAGCTGTTCCTGCCCGGCATGATCGCGATCCTCGCCGATGCGGTCGGCTTTATCACCCTGCTGATCATCGACATCGGCGTGATCCGCGAACTGGCCATCGGCGCCTCGGTGGGGGTGGCGGTCATCGTGTTCACCAACCTGATCCTGCTGCCGGTGGCGATCTCCTATGTGGGCATCAGCAAGCGCGCCATCGCCAAGAGCAAGAAGGATGCGCACCGCGAACACCCGTTCTGGCGCCTGCTGTCGAAGTTCGCCAGCCCCAAAGTTGCCCCGGTGTCGATCGCCCTGGCGCTGGTCGCCTTCGGTGGCGGCCTCTGGTACAGCCAGAACCTGAAAATCGGCGACCTCGACCAGGGCGCGCCGGAGCTGCGCCCGGACTCGCGCTACAACAAAGACAACAACTTCATCATCAGCAACTACTCCACCAGCTCCGACGTACTGGTGGTGATGGTCAAGACACCGCCGGAAGGCTGCTCGCGCTATGAAGCCATGGCACCCATCGACCAGTTGATGTGGAAGATGCAGAACACCGAGGGCGTGCAATCGGCCATCTCGTTGGTGACCGTGTCCAAGCAGATGATCAAGGGCATGAACGAGGGCAACCTGAAATGGGAAACCCTGTCGCGCAACCCTGACGTGCTGAACAACTCCATCGCCCGCGCCGATGGCCTGTACAACAACAACTGTTCCCTGGCGCCGGTGCTGGTGTTCCTCAACGACCACAAGGCCGAGACCCTCGACCGCGCGGTGCATGCGGTGCAGGACTTCGCCAGGGAGAACAACAAGGACGGCCTGGAATTCATCCTCGCCGCCGGTAACGCCGGGATCGAGGCGGCCACCAACGAGGTGATCAAGGAATCCGAGCTGACCATCCTGATCCTGGTGTACCTGTGCGTGGCCACCATGTGCATGATCACCTTCCGTTCCTGGGCGGCGACCCTGTGCATCGTGCTGCCGCTGGTGCTGACCTCGGTGCTGGGCAACGCGCTGATGGCGTTCATGGGCATCGGCGTCAAGGTCGCGACCTTGCCGGTGGTGGCGCTGGGCGTGGGGATTGGCGTGGACTACGGCATCTACATCTACAGCCGCCTGGAGAGTTTCCTGCGGGCCGGCCTGCCGTTGCAGGAAGCGTATTACCAGACCCTCAAGTCCACCGGTAAAGCCGTGCTGTTCACCGGCCTGTGCCTGGCCATCGGCGTGTGCACCTGGATCTTCTCGGCCATCAAGTTCCAGGCCGACATGGGCCTGATGCTGACCTTCATGCTGCTGTGGAACATGTTCGGCGCGCTGTGGCTGTTGCCGGCGCTGGCACGCTTCCTGATCAAACCCGAGAAGCTGGCGGGGCAGAAGGGCAATTCGTTGTTTGCCCACTGATCCATCGCTGTTTGCCAAAACGCCGTGGCCTGTGCCACGGCGTTTTGCATTGCGCGGGCTTAGGCCGATGCAACGATTTGACCTATCATGAGGTCTTTCCTCTTGATGATTGATGGTTATGACTGCCGACACCGCTACCTTGCTCAACGCGTTTGAAGACTGCCAGATGGTCGAAATCGATGGCCTGCATACCTTCGATTTCAGCCTGGATGACCAGAAGTTACTGATCATCTGCATGGACGGTCGTGCCGAGAAGCGCTGGAGTTTCAGCCTGGAGCAGGTCAAGGCGGCGACCTTTGATCAAACCTTGCAAAGCTGGACCCTTACCGGTGACTCGGGCGAACACCGCCTGGTCTGCATGAGCGGCGTTACCGGCAACAATAATGACGAGGATGAAGCGGATGATGATGCGTAAATTCTGGCCCCTGCTGATGGCCGGCAGCGTAGGTGCGATGTCGGTCCAGGCCGCGCCGGTAGACACCTTTGAATTGCTGGTGGGCAGCTACACCGCCGGCACCAGCGAAGGTATCTACCGCCTGCAGTTCGACAGCCGCACCGGGCAGTTCAGCGGCCAGCCGGTGCTCGCCGCCAAGGCGGCCAACCCGTCGTGGCTGACCCTGTCCAAAGACCAGAAGCACCTGTTTGTGGTGAATGAAAACGGCCCGGGGCAAAAAGACCCGGTAGGGCGCGTGAGCAGTTACAGCATCGACCCGAAAAACCATCAACTGACCCTGATCAACCAGGTGCAGAGCCTCGGTAACGAGCCGACCCATTCCAGCCTGGCCAGTGACGGGCGCTACTTGTTCGTGGCCAACTATTCGGTGCTGGAAGACCCGGGCGGAAGCCTGGCGGTGTTGCCGGTGGACGCCGAAGGCAAGCTGTCGCCGCCGGTGCAACTGAGCGGGCACCCGGCCAGCCGGGTCAATCCTGAACGCCAGGCGTCCAACCATGTGCATTCGGTGGTGTCTTCGCCGGACGGCAAATACGTGTTTGTCCAGGACCTCGGTGCGGACAAGATCTTTGCCTACCACTACGACCCCAAGGCCAACCATGAACTGCCGCTGACCCCGGCCGACCCTGCGTTTGTGCAACTGCCTCCGGGCAGCGGCCCGCGGCACCTGCTGTTCACCGCGGATGGCAAGCACGCCTGGCTGACCACCGAGATGAGCGCGCAAGTGGCGGTGTTCGACTACAACGAGGGCAAGCTGACCCAGAAGCAACTGGTCAACTTTGCGGACGGCCAGCCGGTGTCCGACAAGGCTGGTGCCGCGTTGCACACCTCAAGCGACGGCAAGTTCCTCTACGTGAGCAACCGTGGCACCGCCAACCAGATGCTGGTGTTTGCCATTGACCCCGCCACCGCGCAGTTGAAGGAGATCCAGCGCCGCTCGGTGGAAGGTGATCATCCCCGGGAATTCGCCCTGGACCCCAGCGGCAAGTTCCTGCTGATTGCCAACCAGAAGAGCAACGAGATTGTGGTCGTCGAGCGCGACCCCAAGACCGGCCTGTTGGGCAAAACCGTGCAGAAACTGGCGATTGATGCCCCCAGCGACCTCAAGTTCCTGGTGCGACACTAAGCCACAGGCCCCGCCATGCGGGGCCTGACCCCTTGTATTAATCGTATTAATAGCGGCTAGTGGTTCAATGAATTTCTAAGGCTAACCCCTCGGGCGTAAGTTTGGTTCCAAGGCCAGCACAGGCCACCCAGCCAACCGAACACAAGGGTTACCGACATGAACTTCAATCTCTTCTCGATCATCGCCGCTTCTGCTGTTTCCGCCACTGTTGCGTTGCCTGCCAGCGCCAGCGTCGAGATCAGCAGCAAAAAAACCAGCACCAGTGCCTACACCCAGAAATACCTGCAACAAAGCGCCAACTTCTACGCAGCGCTGGACCACAAAATCCAGAACTGAGCGTTAGTTTCATCAAACGCTGAAGATCAAATGTGGGAGCTGGCTTGCCTGCGATAGCGGTTTATCAGTAACAGATTGGTCGACTGATGCACCGCTATCGCAGGCAAGCCAGCTCCTACATTAATCGTGTTAAGCCTGGGGTTTTGCCATCACCGCGACAAACAACGGCGACTCCAGAAACCGCTGCAACCACGCCTGCAACCGCGGATACGGCGCCTGGGCAAACCACTCCCGATCCACATGGGCGAACTGCCGCACAAACGGCGCCAGTGCCACATCCGCCAGGCTCAAGTGCCCGGCCAGCAAATACTCTCGCTCAGCCAGCAACCCCTCCAGCTTCAACAAAAACACCTCACCCTCGGCCCGATAAACCTCCATCGGCTGCTCCGGATAACGCTCGGCATACTTGTATCGATTCAATTGATACTTGAAGCCCTGATCGTTCTCGTCAATCAGCGCCTGCGTCGCCCCATCATCCTCAAGCAACCACCCCTCAGGATCATGCTGCGCCAGCGCCCAACGCATAATTGCCAGGCTCTCATCGATCACCCGGCCCTCCACACTCAGCACCGGCACCGTGCCCTTGGGTGACAACGCGAGCATCTCAGCCGGCTTGGCCTTGAGGCTGACCTCGATGGTCTGTACCGCCACCCCCGAGTACCGCAGGGCCATCCGCGCCCGCATGGCATACGGGCAGCGGCGGAACGAATACAGCACCACGTCGCTCACTTGACCTCCAGGGTGCTCAAGCCGTTGCCCTGGCGCTTGACCTGAATCTGCACCGGAATCCGCTCGTGCATTTCCTGCACATGGGAAATCACCGCCACCTTGCGGCCCTGGGCCTGCAAGCCGTCGAGGGCGTCCATCGCCAGTTGCAGGGATTCGGGGTCGAGACTGCCAAACCCTTCATCGATAAACAGTGACTCGATCTTCAGCGTGCTCGACGCCATCGACGCCAGGCCCAAGGCCAGGGCCAATGACACCAGGAACGTCTCGCCGCCGGACAACGAGTGCACCGAGCGCAGTTCGTCGCCCATCTCCGTGTCGAGCACCAGCAAACCCAGCATGCTGCCGCCGCGTTTCAGGCGGTAGCGGCGCACCAGTTGGCGCAGTTGCACGTTGGCGTGGTGCACCAGCAGGTCGAGGTTGTAGGCCTGGGCGATCTTGCGGAAGGTATCGCCGGTGGCCGAACCGATCAGTGCATTCAGGCGTGCCCAGCGTTGCCACTCTTCGTAAGCCTTGGCGATCTCGGCTGCCAACGCCTGGTTGGCATCCTGGCGACGCTGGTCATCGGCTTGTTGGGCGCGCAGTTCGGCGCAGTGTTTTTCACCAATGGCCAGCGCGGCGTTGAGCTCGGCCAATGCGCTGTCCAGTTGCCCGGCTTCAAGGTTGCCGTTGTGCAGCGCCTGGTGATCCTTGAGCCGCTGTTCGCGCTCCTGCAGCAACACCTTGGCCTGCTCGATGGCTTTTTCGCTGTGTTGCAGTTGCTGGCGCAGCTCGGCCACCTGCGGCTCATCGAAGGCCACCAGGCGTGCCAGGCCGGCGTCATCGAGTTCCGGGTGCAGGGCGCGCCATTCGCTCAGGCGCGTGGTGAGGACCAGATGCTCGGCATCCAGAGACTGTTGGCGCTCTTGCAGCGACTTGAGGTCGGCGGCCAGCTGGATCAGTTGGTTGCGGGTGTCCTGCAACTGCTGGTTGGCCTCGGTCTCATGCTGTCGCGCCTGCTCGACGGCCTGGTCCAGTTGCTGCTGCCAGTGTTCGGCGCTGGAGTTTTCCCCCAGCAGGCCGGCGAGTTTTTCCTCGGCAGCCTGTTGCAGGGTGCTTTGTTCGGCGAGCTGTTTTTGCAAGGTCCCCAACTGCTGCTGGCGATGTTGCTGGCGGTCCTGTTCTTTGTCGATGGCCTGCTGGCGCTGTAGCTGCTCGGCCAGTTCTTCTTTCTGGTTATCCAGTTGCTCCAGGCGCTGGCTGACCTGCTGGTCGAGCAACATGAAGGTCGCCGCCGGCTCGCTGCGCAGGCCATCGAGGGTCTCGGCCGGCAACAGGCTGGCGAAGGCTTGGAGTTCTTCGTCCAGGCGTTCGCGGTCGTTGGACAGTTCCCGCTGCTGGTCGATCAGCAATTGGCGGGCCTGTTGGCTGGCGTCCTGGGCGGCTTGCAGTTGCTGCTGCATGCGCCCGGCGTTTTGTTGCAGGTTGAGCAGGGCGCCCTGGCGTTGTTCGTCCTGGGTGAGGCTTTGGCTGAGCTGGCTCAGTTGCTGGGCGAGCCAGGCATCGCGCTTGGCCGCGTCCTGGTTGAACAGCGAGGCGGACAGCGGATGGGCTTCAAGGGCTGGCACTAGGGCCTGCAACTGGCTGGCGAGCTGCTCCTGCTGTTGCAGGAACTCCTTCTGCTGGGCGATCAGGCCGCCCACTTCGCCACGCAGCTCGGTGAGTTTTTCCTTGAGCACATCGACGGCTTTTTGCGCGTTGGCTTCTTCGCTTTCGTCGTGCCGCGTCAGGCTTTGCAGCAGCGCTTCGGGCTGGTGATACGGATGCTCGACGCTGCCGCACACCGGGCAGGGTTGATCGTCCTGAAGCTGGCCGCGCAATTCCTCGACGCTGGCACTGCGGGCCAGGCGCTGACGCTCCAGCAGTTGCTTGGTGACCGTCAGGGTCTGTTCGGCGACGGCCAGCTCGGCCTTGGCCTGCAAGCCACTCTGGTTCAACTGTTCGCGCTGTTGCTGGGCGAGGGTCTGCTTTTGCGTCAGGGCCTGGCTTTGGTTGTCCAGTTGCTGATGGCTGTCCCACAGCCGCGCCAGGTCTTCAAACGCCCGATGTTGCTTGCGATTGTCCTGAAGCAGGCTGCCCAGCAACTGAATCTGCTCGGCCACCGCATGGGGCTCGGCGCCCGCTTCGTGGTACAGCAGGTCGAGGGCTTCACGTTGCTCGGTCCATTTTTCACCGAGACGGGTGGCGCGTTCTTCCAGTTGCGGCAGTTCACCCTGGCCTTTATTCAGGCGATTGCCGATCAGCATCAGCTGTTGCAAGCGGTCGCGGTAGGCGCTCCAGGCGTCACTCAAGGGCGCGAGGGCGGCGCTGCGTTCAAGCTCTGCGGCCAGCCGGTTCAGGCGTTCGGCGACAACCTTTTGCTTGTCGAGCAGGCCGGTCAACGTCGCTTGGCCTTCCACGCAGGCGGCTTCGCCCAGCTGTTTTTCTTCACTGCGCCGGGCCAGCTCACGGGTCAGGTGGGCGAGGGTGGTTTGCTCCTCGAAAGCCTGGCGCAGCAGGGGCACGGCATCGGCTTGTTGCTTCAGCGCCTGGGCGAGGGCGGCGTGCACGTCCGTCTGTTGCTGTTGCAACTGAGTCTGGCGAGTGTGCAGTGCGGCTTGTTGCTCAAGGTGCTGCTGGATCTGTGCGGCGAGCGGCTGCAGTTGCGTCGTCAGTTCAGCCTGGCGGGCGAAGTGGTGACGTTGCGGCGCCAGTTGTTCCAGGCGGCTGAGGTCCAGGCGTTGCGGGCCCTGGCTTTCCCAGTGTTGCTGGGCCTGTTGCAGTTGCTCGACGGCGCCTTGCTGGCGTTCCTGCCATTCCCGCAGTTCCTTGAGCCAGGTGTGCTGCAGCTCAAGTTGCTTGAGTTGCGCCTGCCGGGTCTTGAGCTGCTGCTGGGCGGCGGCCAGTTGTTCGTCCAGCTCGGCGCGGGCTTCCGGGGCCAGCGGGGTCACGCCGGTGGCCTGGTCTTGCAGGTGTTTGTGAGCGTCCCGGGCGTCCTTGGCCTTGTCGAAGGCGCGGCGGCCGAGTTGGGTGTAGAGCGCGGTATCGGTGAGCTTTTCCAGCAGTTCGCTGCGCTCGTTGTCGTTGGCCTTGAGGAACGCGCTGAACTCACTTTGGGCGAGCAACACGGCGCGGGTGAACTGCTCGAAGTTCAGACCCAGGGCCAGTTCCAGCTGGGTCTTGTATTCGGTTTTCTGACTGGCCAGCAGTTGCTCGCTGTCCAGGTCAATCAGGCTTTGCCGACTGGCTTGCAGCTTGCCGCTGGCCTTGTCCCGGGCGCGGTTGGCTTCCCAGCGGGCGCGGTAGCGACGGCCACTGACGCCGACAAAATCCACTTCGGCGTAACCGCCACCGGTGCCCCGGCGAATCAGGGTGCGTGGGTCACCGATGGAAATATCGGTGTCGGCATCCGGCATTTTTGCCTGGCCGGTATCGCCCAGGCGGGGCACGGCGCCAAACAGCGCCAGGCACAGCGCATCGAGCAGGGTACTTTTGCCGGCGCCGGTGGGCCCGGTAATCGCGAACAGCCCGGCGCTGGCCAGGGGCTCGGCGGTAAAGTCGATTTCAAACGGCCCCGCCAGGGAGGCGAGGTTTTTCAGGCGAATGGCGAGGATCTTCATGGCTGTTCGCCCTCCTGTTGCACTTCCTGGAGCAGCACCGCGAAGTCCTTCAGGGTCTGTTCGTCCACCTCACTGCCGTAGCTTTCCTGCCAGGCGCGGCTGAACAATTCCTGGGGGGTGAGCTGGTCGAGTTCGATCAGGCGGTCTTCCTGGCTGTCTTCGCGGCTGCCGCTGCCGGCGTATTCGGCAGCGATGCGCACCAGGCGCACGGCCTTACCTTGCAGGGCATTTTCCACTTGCTGGCGCAGGTCGGGTTGCGGCTCGTCGAGGCGCACCCGCACTTCCAGCCACGGCTGGCGCTGGGTTTCGGCCAGCAGGTCGATGTCGGGCAGGTCGCCCAGTTGTTTGAGGATGTCGGCCAGGGGCGCGGCTTCCAGGCGTTGCAGGTTGACCGAACGGGGGATCAGCCGGGATTCGACGCTGACCAGGGTTTCGCCGTCCAGCTGCACGTCGAGGACCTGGTGCTGGTAGCCGATTTCCGAGAATGACAGCGGAATGGGTGAGCCGCAGTAGCGAATCCGCTCCTCGCCATTTACCCGCTGGGGTTTGTGCAAATGACCGAGGGCCACGTAGCTGACGCTGGCGTCGAACAGGCTGGCGGGCAGTGCTTCGGCATTGCCGATGATCAGGCTGCGCTCCGAGTCTTCCGACACCGAACCGCCGGCCATGTGCGCGTGGCTGATGGCAACCAGCGCCTGGCCCGGCTGGCGCTTGGCGTTGGCGGCAGCGATCAGCCATTCATGCACCTGACCGATGCCCCGCAGGTAATCGTCCCCCAGTTGTGCGCCGGTCACTTCGGCCGGGCGAAGGAAGGGCAGGGCCAGGCACCAGCCGGCGATGTCACCGTCGGCGCCGGGCAATGGAATCAGCAGCCGCTCGACATCCAGTTGCCCGTCATCCAGCCACAACACCCGGCCCAGGGCGTGGGTGCGCAGGCGGCGCATCAACGGCGCCGGCAATTCGATACGCGAGCCGGAGTCGTGGTTGCCGGCGATCATCACGATGGTCAGCGCGGGGTTTTGCTCGTGGGCGCTGATGATGAAGTCATACAGCCGCTCCTGGGCCTTGAGCGGTGGGTTGACCGTGTCGAAGATATCGCCGGCGATCAGCAGCACATCAGGGCGGTGCAGGCCCAGCTGACCCAGCAGCCAGTCGAGGAAGCAGGCGTGTTCGAAGTCGCGTTCCTGGCCGTGCAGGTTTTGCCCAAGGTGCCAGTCGGAGGTGTGAAACAGACGCAAGGCGATCTCCGTAAAAAAAGAGGGTGACCGCTCAAGACAGGATGGCGGTACGCAGAACCGCCAATTCTACTGTGCTAATGAACCTATTGCGCGTACGCCCTGCTTTTTGTGGCGAGGGAGCTTGCTCCCGCTGGGGCGCGAAGCGGCCCTTATCCGGCTGATGCGGTTTTCCAGGAAGAAGCGCATTTGGCTGTTTTGGGGCTGCTTCGCAGCCCAGCGGGAGCAAGCTCCCTCGCCACAATTAAGGTGTCTGGCGAAGTTAAACATCCCGCATCAAAAGCCCGAATCTCAGGTCCATTTCCGCCGGGATCGGCAGATACACCGTATGCCCGTCGCCCGGCGCGACGTCGATGGCGTCGCCCTTGGCGTTGTGCAGGGTGGCCAGGTCAAAGTGGAAATTCCCGGCTGGGGTCATCAGTTCCAGGTGATTGCCCACGGCAAACCGGTTCTTCACCTTGACCTCGGCCAGCTCTCCGCGTCGCTCACCGGTCAGCTCGCCGACGAACTGTTGGCGTTCGGACACCGAGCTGCCGTTCTGGTAGTTCTGGTATTCATCGTGCACGTGCCGGCGCAGGAAACCTTCGGTGTAGCCGCGCTGGGCCAGGGATTCGAGGTCGGTCATCAAGCCCCGGTCGAAGTCGCGCCCGGCCACCGCATCGTCGATGGCCTGGCGATACACCTGGGTGGTGCGGGCGCAGTAGAAGTGGGATTTGGTGCGGCCTTCGATCTTCAGCGAATGCACGCCCATGCGCGTCAGCCGCTCGACGTGCTGCACCGCCCGCAGGTCCTTGGCGTTCATGATGTAGGTGCCGTGCTCGTCTTCGAAGGCGGGCATCTGTTCATCAGGGCGGTTGGCCTCCTGCAACAGGAACACCTGGTCGGTGGGGGCGCCGAGGCCCAGGGTCGGTTCGGGCGCGTACTGCTGCACGATGTCGCCCGTGGCGTTTTCCACGGCGGGAGTGGCCTGGTATTTCCAGCGGCAGGCGTTGGTGCAGGTGCCCTGGTTGGCGTCGCGCTTGTTCATGTAGCCCGACAGCAGGCAGCGCCCGGAATAGGCCATGCACAGCGCACCGTGCACGAACACTTCCAGCTCCATGGCGGGCACGTGCTGGCGAATCTCGTCGATTTCCTCCAGCGACAACTCCCGCGACAGGATGACCCGGCAGATGCCTTGGGTCTGCCAGAACTCGACGCTAGCCCAGTTCACCGTGTTGGCCTGCACCGACAGGTGGATCGGCATGTGCGGGAAGTGCCGGCGCACCAGCATGATCAGGCCGGGGTCGGACATGATCAGCGCATCCGGGCCCATGGCGATCACCGGGGCGAGGTCCTTGAGGAAGGTTTTCAGCTTGGCGTTGTGCGGTGCGATGTTGACCACCACATAGAAACGCTTGCCCTGGGCCTGCGCTTCCTGGATGCCGAGGGCGAGGTTGGCGTGGTCGAACTCGTTATTGCGCACCCGCAGGCTGTAGCGCGGTTGCCCGGCGTAGACGGCATCGGCGCCGTAGGCAAAGGCATACCGCATGTTTTTCAGGGTGCCGGCGGGGGCGAGCAGTTCGGGGGCGATGACGGGGGGCATGGGTTCGGGTCGCAAAAGGGCGGCAGGGTAGCTGTGCCTGCCGCGCCGTTTATTGATCCAGGTCTAAGAAGTAGGGCACTCGCAGGATTTGCGGTGGACTAAACATCAGGGTGCACATGAGTGTCCTGCGTTTATTGAGATGGATCGGCCATGAATCAAACCAACCTGCAATTCAAAACCCTGCTGTTACTGCTCGTTCTGGTGACCATCGCGTTTATCTGGATTCTGCTGCCGTTCTACGGTGCGGTGTTCTGGGCGGTGATCCTGGGGATCATCTTTGCGCCGATGCAACGGCGCTTCCAGCAACGTTTTGCCTGGAACCGCAACCTCACCTCGCTGGCGACCCTGATGGTGTGCCTGGTGATCGCGATTTTGCCGGTGATCATCACCAGCGCCTTGCTGGTGCAGGAGGGCGCCACGCTTTACAAGAACATCGAGAGCGGCAAGCTCGACGTTGCCGGGTATATCGAACAGTTCAAGAACTTCCTGCCACCGTACTTCCAGCACCTGCTGGACCGATTTGGCATGGGCAACCTGGAAGGCCTGCGGGAGAAAATCGTCAAGAGCGCGATGCAGGGCAGCCAGTTTTTCGCGACCCAGGCGTTCAGCTTCGGCCAGGGCACGTTTGATTTCCTGGTGAGCTTTTTCATCATGCTGTATTTGCTGTTCTTCCTGCTGCGGGACGGTCCGGAGTTGGTGCGTAAAGTGCGTACCGCCGTGCCGCTGGCCGAACCGCAAAAACGGCGCCTGCAACTGAAGTTCAACCGGGTGGTACGGGCCACGGTGAAGGGCAACGTATTGGTAGCGGTGACGCAAGGCGCCTTGGGTGGCTTGATCTTCTGGTTCCTGGACATTCCCAGCGCGTTGCTTTGGGCGGTGTTGATGGCGTTTCTGTCGCTGCTGCCAGCGGTGGGCGCGGGGATTGTGTGGGGGCCGGTGGCGGCGTATTTCCTGCTGAGCGGGTCAATCTGGCAAGGGGTGGTGCTGGGGCTGTTCGGGGTGTTTGTGATCGGGCTGGTGGACAACGTGCTGCGGCCGATCCTGGTGGGCAAGGACACCCGGATGCCCGACTACCTGATCCTGATCTCGACCCTGGGCGGGCTGTCGGTCTTTGGCCTGAACGGTTTTGTGATCGGGCCGCTGGTTGCTGCGTTGTTTATGTCCAGCTGGGCATTGTTTGTCGAAACCAAACCGCGGGTGCAACTGCCTTAGGCATGAAGGCAATGCGCCATTCTGACCGACAGGGCCTGGGCAGCCGGCAACGACGTGATGGGGCCGCTGATAGGCTCGCCATTGCGTACCAGGTACCAGCAAGCGAGCAAGCCCAGCTCCCGGAGTGGGGCGGGAACAGCACTGCCAATGACAGACATGATTTGAATAGTGGGCATGACGACCTCCGATACGCTATGGAGGTGACATTACGGTGCGCAGGCCTTAAGGGAAAATTAACCTGCTCGATAGTCGACATCACTGTTATCGAGCGGTCCTTCAGTCGACAACCTGGTCCAGCATGTGCACCACTTCCTGTTCACTGAGCAGGCCCTTGCGCACCAGGTTTTCCGCCAGCAGGGACAGGAACTTGGCGTTGCGATGGCCTTCCAGGGCCTTGAGCTCGGTCAGCACGCTATAGACCTTGCTCGACGTGCAGAGGCCGGCGGTGCGATGGGGGTTTTGCGTGGGCATGGTCAGTCGTCCTTGTTGTTATTGGCTGGACAGGGGTGATAGTGGAAGCCTTTTGAGACACAAACATGACAGCGCAAGGCCCGATCGGGCAAGCACCTATTGAGATCAATGATGTGGGATTTGGCCACAGGCATTGTCCTTATAACGACCTTGGCGAGATTTATTCAGACCTGCAGGCCAAAAAAAGGCCCCGCTTTTAGGGCGGAGCCTGTTCTGGTGTGTCAGTTCATGCTTACCAGCCGCGACCGTAATAGCCGTGTGGAGGGCCGTAGTAGCCGCGCGGTGGGCCGTAATAGACCGGCGCCGGGCGGTAATAAACCTGTTGTTGCACATACACAGGCGGTGGCGGTGCGTAGTAGACCGGCGGCGGAGCGGCATACACCGGCTGCGGCTGGACATACACCGGCTGTTGCACATAGACCGGATGCTGCTGGCTGGCAACGATCGAGCCGCCTACCACTGCACCGACAACGGCACCCAGTGCGAGCGGAGCACCCCAACCACCACCGTGGGCGGAGGCCTGTCCTGCTATAGCGAGTGCACCGATAAGCAAGGCGATCTTGGGGATTTTACGAATCATGGTCATTCCTCGGTTAGCCCCTGCGCTTGTGGTCTGCAATCAATAGACTCAAGGATTGTCGCGGGGATACTTTTAAGACAGCGTATTTCTAAAAAACAGCACAGCCGATAGGTAAAGGTTGTGTAAGGTCTGTATCGGCTGGCTTACACAAGCGGCCGGGCACAGTGCGTATGATCCACGATCACCCGCAGGCGCGGGTATTCCGTCTATCCGAAACCGCCTCTGGAAGGGCTTCAAGGAGTTACCGATGCAGATGAACCCCAACAAGGACACCCAACTGTGCATGTCACTGTCGGCACGCCCCGGGAATTTTGGCCTGCGCTTTCATAACCATCTGTACGAGCAGATGGGGCTGAATTTCTACTACAAGGCCTTCAGCAGCCAGGATTTGCCGGGCGCCGTCGGTGGTATTCGCGCGTTGGGCATTCGTGGGTGTGGCGTGTCGATGCCGTTCAAGGAAGCCTGCATTGCCCTGGTGGATGAACTGGACGATTCGGCGCGGGCCATTGCGTCGATCAATACCATCGTCAACACCCATGGGCATTTGAAGGCCTACAACACCGACTACATCGCTATTGAGCAACTGCTGAAGAAGCATGCAGTGCCCAAGGACTCGACCTTCGCCCTGCGCGGCAGCGGCGGCATGGCCAAGGCCGTGGCCAGTGCCTTGCGCGATGGTGGCTACGCCAATGGCGTGATCGTGGCACGCAATGAAGCCGCGGGCCGGGCGCTGGCCCAGAGCCTGGGGTATGAGTGGCAGGCGGAGCTGGGGGTTTTACGCCCGCAGATGCTGGTCAACGTGACGCCGATTGGCATGACCGGCGGCGCCGAGGCTGATCAGTTGGCGTTTGAGGCCGAGGCCATTGATGCTGCCCAGACCGTGTTCGATGTGGTGGCCATTCCCTCGGAAACCCCACTGATCCTGCGAGGACGCGCCCAGGGCAAGCGGGTGATTACCGGCTTGGAAGTGATCGCCATCCAGGCGCTGGAGCAGTTTGTGCTGTACACCGGCGTACGACCGACGGATGCGCAGTTTCAGGCCGCGGTGGCGTTTGCACGGGCGTGAACAGTGCGCATATCAAATGTGGGAGCTGGCTTGCCTGCGATGGCGGTGGGTCAGTCATCCTTTTAGTGGCTGATCCACCGCCATCGCGGGCAAGCCCGGCTCCCACAGGTTGATTACTCGAGCCGGGACAGGCGCTCTTCGAGCGCCGCAATCCGCGCTTCCAGTTCTTCGATACGCTCCAGCGAAACGCCACTTCCCGCGCCACGCTCCACTGGATTGCCACGTGCCGCCAGGATCGCCTCGATATCGGCAGGGTCGCCAAGGGCGTGCATATACCGGTCTTCCCGCTGCCCCGACTGACGCGGCACCAGCAGCGCCAGCCCACGGGCAATCAGGCGCTCCAGTTGATGCACCACCTGCTCGGCGTCTTCAAAGTCGTGCATGCGCCCGCTGCGGGTCAGCAGTTCGTTGACCGTCTGCGGCCCCCGCAGGAACAGCAAACCACTGAGAATCACCTGGGCCGGCACCAATTCCAGTGCCTTGTCGACCCGATGCTCCCAGCGATCGGCGCGGCTGCCCATCACCAGCCGGGTAAAACCGCGACCTTCCAGCGCCCGCAGGCTCTGGCCCACCTGGCCCTGGCTCAGGTTCATCACCGGCTCGCGGCTGGTTTTCTGGTTACAGGCAATCACCAGCGCGTTGAGAGTCAGCGGGTAGGTTTCGGGGCTGGTGGCCTGTTTTTCGATCAGGCAGCCAAGGATGCGGATTTCCGTGCTGTTCAGGCGCGGTTCTTCAGAAGTCGTGTCGTGCTCGGTGGTCATCGCGCTTTCCCTAATGCAGTGAGCCCACTAGCCTAATCCTGAAAAAATAAAAGACAAGCGGCGCCGGCTGCCGGCATGTCTATAATCGCCGCTGTTTCAAACCCTGCCACAACTGTCGAGACTGTCATGACTATTTCCCTGTACGCCGCTTCCCTCCCGGTCTTCAAGCAAATGCTCAACGCCCTGAGCGATGTGCTGAACAAGGCCGAAGCCCACGCCACCGCCAAGAACATCGACCCGAACGCCTTCCTGCAAGCGCGCCTGTACCCGGACATGTTCCCGCTGGTGCGCCAGGTGCAAATCGCCGTCGACTTCGCCAAAGGCGTTTCTGCCCGCCTGGCTGAAATCGAAGTCCCGAAATACGACGACACAGAAGTCACCTTCGCTGACCTGCAAGCGCTCATCGCCAAGGTCCTGGCGTTTATCGACACCATCACCCCGGCCCAGGTCGACGGTAAAGAAGGCATCGAAATCGTCACCCGCCCTGGCACCCCGAAAGAGAAGCGCTTCAGCGGCCAGTCCTACCTGCTGACCTACGGCCTGCCGCAGTTCTTCTTCCACGTCACCACCGCTTACGCCTTGCTGCGTCACAACGGTGTGGAAGTGGGCAAGCGCGACTACATGGGCGCGTTCTAAGCCTTCAGGCGTAAAAAAGCCCGGGGCGGTTCATTCAAGAACCGCCCCGGGCTTTTTTGTGCGCGTAACGTTTACGCGGCTTGCTCTTCCTTGCCCAGGCACGCGGCCGCAGTGAACAACACGTCGGTGGACGAATTCAGCGCGGTTTCCGCCGAGTCCTGCAACACCCCGATGATGAAGCCTACGGCCACCACCTGCATGGCGATTTCGCTGGGAATGCCGAACAGGCTGCACGCGAGCGGAATCAACAGCAGCGAACCACCGGCCACACCCGACGCGCCGCAGGCACACACCGCAGCGACCACGCTGAGCAGCACGGCGGTGGGGATGTCCACCGCAATGCCCAGGGTATGCACGGCGGCCAGGGTCAGCACGGTGATGGTGATGGCCGCGCCGGCCATATTGATGGTGGCGCCCAGCGGGATTGACACCGAGTAGGTGTCTTCATGCAGGCCCAGGCGCTTGCTCAATGCCAGGTTGACCGGGATGTTGGCCGCCGAACTACGGGTGAAAAACGCGGTGATGCCACTTTCCCGCAGGCACATCAGCACCAGCGGGTAGGGGTTGCGGCGCAGTTTCCAGAACACGATGGCCGGGTTGATCACCAGCGCCACGAACAGCATGCAGCCGATCAACACCAGCAGCAGGTGCGCGTAGCCCAGCAGGGCACCGAAGCCGGAAGTGGCCAGGGTGGAGGCCACCAGGCCGAAGATCCCCAGGGGTGCGAAGCGGATCACCATGCGAACGATCAGCGTGACCCCGTTGGACAGGTCGCCCAGCACCGTGCGGGTGGTGTCGCTGGCATGGCGAATCGCTATGCCCATGCCGATGGCCCAGGCCAGGATACCGATGAAATTGGCGTTCATCAGCGCGCTGACCGGGTTGTCCACCACGCTGAGCAACAGGCTTTGCATCACTTCGCCAATGCCGCCGGGGGCGCTGACGGCCACGTCGTGGGTGGCCAGCACCAGTGAGGAGGGGAACAGCGTGCTGGCGATTACTGCGACCACGGCGGCCGCAAAGGTGCCCAGCAGGTACAGGAACAGGATTGGCCGGATATGGGTTTCCTGGCCGTGCTTGTGGTTGGCAATCGAAGCCATCACCAGCACAAACACCAGGATCGGCGCGACGGCCTTGAGCGCCGAAACAAAGACTTTGCCGATAAACCCGGTGGCTTGCGCGACGTCGGGTAACAACAGGGCCAGCAGGATACCGGCGGTCAAACCGATGACGATTTGAGTGACCAGGGTGACGGACATCAGTCGTTGGAAAAGGGAAGGGGCAGCAGTCATAAAAAGGTTGTCTCTAGTTTTTTTAATAGATGCAGCTAAGGCAGCGTGAATCTGGCAGGGGCGAAGTCTAGCATCTGTAGGAAACGTCTAATTCGGGTGCGGCGTTCCGTCGCCACGCTGCGACACATTCTGTTAACATTGCCCATCCTCTTATTTCTTCTCTATCAGCGGGCCTTCCGGGCTTTCGTTGATGTCGCTGTTTTCTGGAGTTTTTAATGTTGTTTCCGATCCTGCTGCTGTCAGCCGCCGGTTTTACCGTGCTGACCACAGAATTCATCATCGTCGGCCTGTTGCCTGCCATCGCCCGGGACCTCGACGTGAGCGTGTCCCAGGCCGGGTTGCTGGTGACCCTGTTCGCGTTCACGGTGGCGGCGTTTGGCCCGTTCCTGACCGCGTATTTCGCGCGGTTCGAGCGCAAGCGGCTGTTTATCACGATCCTGATCATGTTCGGCCTGGCCAATACATTGGCGGCACTGGCGCCGAATATCTGGGTCATGTCGCTGGCCCGGTTGATCCCGGCCCTGGGGTTGCCGGTGTTCTGGGCCCTGGCCAGTGAGACCGCGGTGGACATCGTGGGCCCGGATTACGCCGGCCGCGCGATTGAGAAGATTGGCTTCGGCATCGTGTGTGCCACCGTCTTCGGGATCCCGGTGGGCACGCTGATTTCCGATATGTTCGGCTGGCGCACCGCCTTTGGCATTCTCGCGGTGGTGGCGTTTGCCAAGGCCTTGCTGCTGTTTATCTACCTGCCGAAGACCCGTGCGAAGAACGATCAGGTGAGCTTGCGCTCGCAGTTCAAAATCTTGCGCAGCCCGTTGATGCAGGGCCATATCCTGCTGTCGATCCTGGTGTTCAGCGGCATGTTCACCGCTTATACCTACCTGGCGGACATTCTTGAGCGCCTGGCGGGTTTTGACGGAACCGTGGTGGGCTGGTGCCTGATGGGCTTTGGCGCTGTCGGCCTGATCGGCAACTCATTGGGCGGGCGCATGGTCGACCGTCATCCGCTGATCGCGTCAATGGTGTTCTGCGGGTTCATGATTGCCGGCATGGTGGCGTTGGTACCTGCGATCCACTCCACCGTCGGGCTGGCGGCGGCGATGGCCGTATGGGGCGTGACCCAAGCGGCGTTGTTCCTGGTCAGCCATGTGCGGCTGATGAAGGCCGCGCCCCATGCGCCGGCATTTGCCGCGTCGCTGAACATTGCCGGGGCCAACCTGGGGATTGGCCTGGGGGCGTTGGTGGGTGGGCATGTGATCGACACCCTGGGCCTGGGCAGCCTCGGTTTTGCCGCCGCCGGTTTTATCCTGCTGTCGATCCTGCTGGCGCTGTGGCTGATGACTGCCAAGACCCGCGCCGTCAGCGCCTGAGCCTTCAGGGCAGGGTGGTGAACAGCTCCCGTCTTGCACCTACGGTAATCGCCACGATGCCGGGGTGCTTGACCTTGCGCTCCACCGAGATCGCATAAAACGACTCGGTCACCGCATCGGTCTGGCCGATCAGCGCCACGCCGTACTGGCGCTCCACCTCGTCGGCAATCACGCTGGGCGCGATAAAAATCCCGCTGCCGGATTGGCCGAAGGCCTGCATCAAGGCGCTGTCATCGAACTCCCCGACAATCCGTGGCTGAATCTGCTGCTCGGCAAACCAGCGCAGCAAACGGCTGCGCACCACCGTCTCTGCCCCCGGAATCAACAGCGGCGCGCCCTGCAGGCATTGTGGGAAATCACCGCGATGCTGGTCCGCCAATGCCTGGGTCGCGAAAAAACTGATCCCACATTCCCCCAGTTTCTGGCTGTAGCCCTTGATGTCCAGGTGCGAGGGCATCGGGCTGTCGGAGATCACCAGGTCCAGGCGCTGGATCGCCAGGTCCGCCAACAAACGCTCAAGCTTGTCTTCACGGCAAGTGATGCGGATCGGCTCGCTCAATTCCATGGTCGGCGCAATCAACCGGTAGACGATGGACTTGGGCACCACGTCCGCCACGCCGACCCGGAACAGGATCTGCTGCTCATTCGGCTGGGTGCGCAACATCGCCTCAAGCTCATTGCCCAACTGGAACATCTGCTCGGCATAGGGCAGCGCCTGGCGCCCGGCTTCGGTCAGTTCCAGCTGGCGACCGACCTTTTGAAACAGCGCCACACCGAACGTCTGCTCCAACAGGCTGATCTGGCCGCTGATGGTCTGCGGCGTGAGGTTCAGTTGCTCGCAGGCACGCACGATGCTGCCGGTCTTGGCGACGACCCAGAAGTAGTGCAGTTGTCGGTAATTGAGCATGGCGGCCAACACTTCGTGAAAACCGAAGTATAAACGAAAAAAATACGAATTTTCCTGAAGTGTTCGCCTGCATAGAATGCGTCGCTATCGAGGGGCCACTACTTGGACCCAACGGTTCTAACGAGGAACGCATCATGAAACTCAATTCCCTGGGCGCAACGGCGTTGCTTGCGCTTTCATTAGTCATGCTCAGTGGCTGTGACCAAGCGGAAAAAAGCGCGCAACAACTGCTGGGTAAAGCCACCGAGTCGGCCAAGCAAGTGATTGACGACACCCACCAGGCTGCCGAACAGGCATTGAGCGACGCGACCAAGGGCTTGATCGCGCCGCCGGAAGGCAAGCAGGACAAGGAGGAACAGGAAGGCAACAGACCTGAGTCCACCTCGCAAGAAACCTAATACCGGCACATCACACCAGGACTGACCTATGGATTACCTTTTACAACTGGCCGCCAGCCCGACCGCGTGGATCGCACTGGCCACCCTGATCGTCATGGAGATCGTGCTGGGGATCGACAACCTGATCTTTATCTCGATTCTCACCAACAAGTTGCCGCTGAAGCACCGGGCCAAGGCCCGCCGCATCGGCATCAGCATGGCATTGATCCTGCGTCTGGGCCTGTTGAGCACCATTGCCTTCATCGTGCAGCTGACCGAGCCGGTCATCGACATCCTGGGGCAGTCGTTCTCCTGGAAGGACATGATCCTGATCGCCGGTGGCCTGTTCCTGGTGTGGAAGGCGACCACCGAGATCCATCACAGCATGGACCCTGAAAAGGAGCACGTGGACACCGGTGCGCCGAGCGTGACCCTGGGCTTCGCTTCGGCGATTGGCCAGATCCTGCTGCTGGACATGGTGTTTTCCATCGACAGCATCATCACCGCCGTGGGCATGACCGAGCACTTGCCGATCATGATCATTGCCGTGGTGGTCTCGGTCATCGTGATGCTGGTGGCGGCCGAGCCGTTGGCCAAGTTCATCAACGACAACCCGACGATTGTGATGTTGGCCCTGGGCTTCCTCATCATGATCGGTATGACGCTGATCGCCGAAGGTTTTGGCGCCCATGTGCCAAAAGGCTACGTGTATGCGGCCATGGCGTTCTCGGCGGCTATCGAGTGCCTGAACATGATGCGACGCAACCGGCATAAACGGCTGGCTGCCAAGCACTAAGGGCTGAACCAAAAGGCCGACTGCATGCAGTCGGCCTTTTGCTGTCTGTTAGACTCCCGCCACTTGACGCCTTGAGGGACACCCATGAACGAGCCGATTCGCCTGACCCAGTACAGCCATGGTGCTGGTTGCGGTTGCAAGATCTCACCTCAGGTGCTGGAAGTGATCCTCGCCGGCAGTGGCGCACAGAACCTCGACCCCAAGCTGTGGGTAGGTAACGCGTCGCGCGATGACGCCGCCGTGTATGCCATCGACGACGAGCGCGGTGTGGTTTCCACCACCGATTTTTTCATGCCGATTGTCGATGATCCCTTCGACTTCGGCCGCATTGCCGCCACCAACGCCATCAGCGATATCTACGCGATGGGCGGCGACCCGCTGATGGCCATCGCCATTCTCGGCTGGCCGGTCAATGTGCTGGCCCCGGAGATTGCCCGGGAAGTGATCCGCGGTGGTCGCTCGGTGTGTGACGCTGCCGGGATTCCCCTGGCCGGCGGCCACTCCATCGACGCCCCCGAGCCGATCTTCGGCCTGGCCGTCACCGGGCTGGTGGAGAAGCGCCACATGAAGCGCAACGACACCGCTATCGCCGGCTGCCAGCTGTACCTGACCAAACCCCTGGGCATCGGCATCCTCACCACCGCTGAAAAGAAGGGCAAGCTGCGCGAGGCGGATGTGGGCCTGGCCCGTGACTGGATGTGCACCCTCAACAAGCCCGGCAGCCGTTTTGGCAAGCTGGCCGGTGTCACGGCCATGACCGATGTCACCGGTTTCGGCCTGTTGGGCCACCTGGTGGAAATGGCCGACGGCAGCCATCTGACCGCCCGCATCGAATACGAAAAAGTCCCACGCCTGCCCGGGGTGGAGTACTACCTGGAGCAGGGCTGCGTACCCGGCGGTACCTTGCGCAACTTCGACAGCTACGCCAGCAAGCTGGGGCGCCTGAACGAACTGCACAAGCGCGTGCTGTGCGACCCGCAGACCAGCGGCGGCCTGCTGGTGGCGGTCACCGCCGAAGGCAATGCGGAATTCCTCGCCGTGGCGGCGGAACTGGGCCTGAACCTTGAGCCGATCGGCGAGCTGGTTGAGCGACAGACCAACGCGGTAGAGGTGTTCTGATGCCTGTCGACATCACCGATTACCGCGACATCTTTCTCAACGACCGGCCGATGATGGATACCCGGGCGCCGGTCGAATTCATCAAGGGCGCCTTTCCCGGCGTGATCAACCTGCCGTTGATGACCGACGATGAGCGCCAACGAGTGGGCACCTGTTACAAGCAGCAGGGCCAGCAAGCGGCGATCGTCCTTGGCCACGAGCTGGTGTCGGGGGCGATCAAGGCCGAACGTATCGAGCACTGGGCACGCTTTGCCCGGGCCAATCCTGACGGGGTGCTGTACTGCTTTCGCGGCGGGCTGCGCTCGCAGATCGTCCAGCAATGGCTGAAAACCGAGGCGGGTATCGACTACCCGCGGGTGGGGGGTGGCTACAAGGCCATGCGAACCTTCCTGCTCGATACCGTTGAAAAGGCCACCGCTCAGTGCGACTTCGTGTTGCTGGGCGGCATGACCGGCACCGGCAAGACCGAAGTGCTTGGCCAATTGAGCAACGCCCTGGACCTGGAAGGCCACGCCAATCACCGCGGTTCCAGTTTTGGCAAACGCGCTACCGCACAACCCTCCAACATCGACTTCGAAAACCGCCTGGCGGTGGACCTGCTGAAAAAACGTGCCGCCGGTATCGAACAGTTCGTGGTCGAGGATGAGAGCCGCATGATCGGCAGTTGTGCGCTGCCATTGCCCTTGCACAAGGGCATGCAGGGCTTCCCGATGGTCTGGCTGGAAGACAGCGTTGAAGGCCGTGTGGAGCGTATCCTGCAGGATTACGTGGTGGACCTCTGCGCCGAATTCATCGCCGTATTTGGCGACGCCGGCCAAGACGTGTTTGCCGAGCGCCTGACCCAGAGCCTGGGCAATATCCACAAGCGCCTGGGCGGTGAGCGGTTTGCGCGGTTGCACGCGATCATGCAGGACGCCCTGGCGGAACAGGCCCGCAGCGGTGCGGTGGATTTGCATCGAGGTTGGATCGAAGGGCTGTTGCGTGAGTATTACGACCCGATGTATGCGTTCCAGCGGGAGAGCAAAGGGGCGCGTATCGAGTTTGCCGGGGAGCAGGGCGCAGTACTGGAGTACCTGCGTGAGAGGGCTGCTCGGCGGGAGTAATGGGTTGGTTTACCGGCCCCTTCGCGCTCCCACAGGAGACCGCGTTTATCCTGTAGGAATGCGGTCAAAATGTGGGAGCGGGCTTGCTCGCGAAGAGGCCCTCAACCTCACCCAATAACTACAGGATAAACGCCCCGATCAGCCCGCACACCACGCCCATCAGCATGGTCAGGCCGGCCACGGTCACCAGCACCCGCGCATCGAAATCCTTGCGCAGCATCAGCAGCGACGGCAGGCTCACGCTCGGCAGGGTCATCAGCAAGGCCACCGCCGGGCCGGTGCCCATGCCGAGGGTCATCATGGTTTGCACAATGGGGATTTCAGCGGCGGTCGGGATCACAAACAGCGTGCCGACAATCGCCAGTGGCACCAGCCACACCAGGCTGTTGGCCATCGCGCCGTCAACGTGGGGAAACAGCCAGACCCGCGCCGCGCCCAGGACCAGCACCGCCAGGATGTACACCGGAATCGTGCTCCAGAACAGCTGCCACAAGGTGCGCAGCCAGCGGCTCAGGAACGGTTCGGTCTCGCTCTGGCTGGCTTGGGTCACGGCGTCCAGCGCAGCTTCCGGCACTTGCTCCGGCCGCGCGATGCGCTGCGCCACCAGCGACACGCCCACCACCAGCACGACACCGGCCACCAGCCGCAACGCGGTAAAGCCCCAGCCCAGCACGAAGCCCATGAACACCAGTGTCGCCGGGTTCAGCACCGGGTTGGCGATCCAGAACGCCAGCGCCGCGCCGACCGACACGTTTTGCCGACGCATACCGGCGGCCACCGGTGCGGCGCAGCAACTGCACATCATCCCCGGCAACGCGAACAGGCCTCCACGCAGGGTGGAGCCCAGCCCGGCGCGCCCAAACAGAGGCAGCAGCCAGTCCCGCGGGATCAGTACCTGCAGCAATGAACCGAGGATGACCGCCAGCACGGCGGCTTTCCAGATCGCCAGGAAATACACCTGGGCATAGGCCAGCGCGGCAGCCAGCGGTGAGCTTTGCTGATCGTTGAGAATCGAGGCGCCGATACTGTGGTTATCCGCCGCGATAAACGCCTTGGCGTAGTAGGGCGACCATTTCACGTAGTAGAGGCCGATACAGGCCACCAGCAGGAACAGGGCTGGTTTCCACCAGAAGGACCAGCCCCGGGCGGGCTGGGTGGAGGCGAGGTTGGACATGTGGATGATCCGCAGGTGAGTCAATAGCGCCGCATCATACGCTGTGGAACTCAGATCTCCGCACTGACCTGTGTTGCATCCGGGCACGTCTGCTGGCCGTTATCCAGGCCTTGCTTGTAGTTACGGCTGAGCAGGCTGGCCTTGCCGTTGTGCCAGGTGAGCGTCAGCACGTACAAGGTATCGAAATCGTTGCCGGACCAATCGTCGGTAATGACGTGTTTTTCGCCGACGGCCTCACTCGCCACCTTGTTGATCAGGTCCGGCAGGTAGCCGTGGGACCAGGCGGTGTAGATGACGGCGTTGTGGTACTTGTCTTCCACCAACTCGTCCGCGAGGGCACTGGTGTCATTGGCCGAGAATTTGATGTTCACCGGCAACCCGAGTTTGATGGCGCTGGGGCTGATGGTCATCAAGGGGCGGATATAACTGTAGGAGTTGTCTTTCTCGCCTTCCTCGACATTACGGGTCGGGTTGGGCGCGAACACGAAATTGGCCTTGCCGAATTTTTCGGGCAGGACGGTGGCCAGGTTCATCGCGCGGTTCAGGCCCTGGCAGTTGAGCTGGCCGAGGCCTCCGACGGGTTTTTCGGCGTGGCGCAGGAAGACCAGGGTTTGCACGCCGTCGACCTGTTGGGCGCGGCTGATTCTGGATTCGAGGGTAAGGCCGACAGCGGTGCCTACCAGCAATACCGGCAGCATGATGTAGGCGTAGCGTTTAAGGCGTTTCGCAAGGCACAGAGGCTTGATATTCATGATGGTTCTAAGTCTCGGTGCGGGGAATCAGGGCGAACAAGCCCAGCCAGCGGGCGCTTTCTAAGAGTGCGCCCAGGCAGTTTGGTTCGTTTCTCAGGGGAGATGGGGCGGCATCCTTGCCGTTTGCAGGAGATTAACCGGCTGATGTTGCGGATTTAAGACGGATGCAGGACGCGCATCGAGCCACTACTATCAGGGTTTTTATCAGGGCCTGTTTCAAGGCGCTTATCAGGAGTTTCACGATGAACTCACTTTCCGACTTCCCCATCACCGCCAAATGGCCGGCCCGGCATCCCGAGCGCCTGCAGCTCTACTCGTTCCCGACGCCCAACGGGGTCAAGGTGTCGATCATGCTGGAGGAGCTGGGGCTGCCCTACGAGGCACACAAGGTCAGCTTCGAGACCCAGGACCAGCTCTCCGTCGAATTTCTGTCGCTTAACCCCAACAACAAGATCCCGGCGATTATCGACCCCAATGGCCCGGGCGGCCAGGCGCTGGGGTTGTTCGAGTCGGGGGCGATTCTGATCTACCTCGCCGAGAAGAGTGGCGAGTTGCTGCCCGAAGACCCGGCCATGCGCTATGAGACGATCCAGTGGCTGATGTTCCAGATGGCCGGTATCGGGCCGATGTTCGGCCAGGTGGGGTTCTTCAACAAATTCGCCGGTGCGGCCTACGAGGATAAACGTCCGCGTGACCGCTACGTGGCCGAGTCGCGCCGCCTGTTGGAGGTACTGGAGAAACGCCTGCTGGGCCGCACCTGGATCATGGGCGACGAATACAGCATCGCCGACATCGCCACTTTCCCGTGGGTTCGCAACCTGATTGGCTTCTATGAGTCCGGCGACCTGGTGGGCATTGCCGACTTCCCGAACGTACTGCGGGCACTGGACGGGTTCGTCGCCCGGCCAGCGGTGATCCGTGGCTTGAACATCCCTGCATAAGGACCCGCATGCCTTCCTTCGACTTCAAACAGCTGGACGTTTTCAGCAGCGTGGCCCTCAAGGGCAACCCGTTGGCCGTGGTGCTGGGCGCCGACAGCCTGAGTGACCAGCAAATGGCGGATTTCGCCAAGTGGACCAACCTCAGCGAAACCACGTTTTTGCTCAAGCCTCGTGATCCTCGGGCCGACTATCGCGTAAGGATTTTCACCACCCTGCAGGAACTGCCGTTCGCCGGTCATCCGACCCTTGGCAGTTGCCATGCCTGGCTGCAGGCCGGTGGGCAGCCCGCTGGCGAGGAGATCATCCAGGAGTGTGAAATTGGCCTGGTGCGCATCCGCCGCCAGGGCGATGAGCTGGCGTTTATCGCGCCACCGCTGCTGCGCTCCGGCCCGCTGGAGAGCGAGTTGATTGAGCGCGTGCGGCGGGGGTTGGGCCTTGAACCCGGAGCGATTTTGCGTAGCCAGTGGGTGGATAACGGTGCGGGCTGGCTGGCGGTAATGCTGGAGGACCGCGAGCAGGTACTGGCGCTGCGTCCGGACTACTCGCAATTGCTGGGGTTGGCCGTGGGCGTGATCGCGCCGTGGGACCCCGCGCGGGACGGTAATGAGGGGCAATTTGAAGTGCGTGCCTTTATTGCAGGCGACGGTGCGCCGGAGGACCCGGCCACCGGCAGCCTAAATGCCGGCGTCGCCCAGTGGCTGCTGGGCGAAGGCCTGGCGCCGAGCCGCTATGTGGTCAGCCAGGGCACCGCCATGGGCCGCGCCGGGCGCATCCGCGTGGAGCGCAGCGGCGAGGAAATCTGGATCGGCGGCGCAGTGGCGCTGTGCATTGAAGGGCGACTACAGCTCTAGATCAATGCAATTGTTACCGGGCCTGCAATAAACTGTTCCGCACTTGGCGTTTGTGCTCGGCGGTGCACGAGGCATAAGCTTTCGCCCCAACGATTTTTGGCCTGCCTTTTTCAGGAGCATCAATGTCCAGCCAGTTCCCCGAAGCCCGTCCACGCCGCCTGCGCCGCTCCCCGGAGTTGCGTGGCCTGTTCCAGGAAACCGAATTCACCCTCAATGACCTGGTGCTGCCGATCTTCGTTGAAGAAGAAATCGACGACTTCGTGCCGATCACCAGCATGCCCGGGGTGCAGCGCATTCCCGAGTCGAAGCTGGCCGGCGAGATCGAACGCTATGCCAATGCCGGGATCAAGTCGGTGATGACTTTCGGCGTGTCCCACCACCTGGACGCCTCGGGCAGCGACACCTGGCAAGAACGTGGCCTGGTGTCGCGCATGTCCTCGATCATCAAGGACGCGGTGCCGGAGATGATCGTGATGTCCGACACCTGCTTCTGCGAATACACCGACCACGGTCATTGCGGCGTGATGCACGGCGCCGAGGTCGACAACGACCGCACCCTGGTCAACCTTGGCAAACAAGCCGTGGCCGCCGCCCGTGCCGGTGCCGATGTGATCGCGCCGTCCGCCGCGATGGACGGGCAGGTCCAGGCCATCCGTCGGGCTTTGGATGAAGCAGGTTTCAGCCATATTCCGATCATGGCCTACTCGACCAAATTCGCCTCAGCCCTCTATGGCCCGTTCCGCGAAGCGGGCGGCAGCGCGCTCAAGGGCGACCGCAAGAGCTACCAAATGAACCCGATGAACCGCCGCGAAGCGGTGCGTGAATCGTTGCTGGATGAGCAGGAAGGCGCGGACGCGCTGATGGTCAAGCCGGCGGGCGCGTACCTGGACATCATCCGCGACATCCGCGAAGCCTCGCGCTTGCCGGTGGCGGCGTACCAGGTGAGCGGTGAGTACGCGATGATCAAATTCGGTGCCCAGGCGGGCGCCATCGATGAAGCCCGCGTGGTCCGGGAAACCCTGGGCTCGATCAAGCGCGCCGGTGCGGACCTGATCTTCACCTACTTTGCGATGGACCTGGCACTGGCCGGGATCTGAGTAACCTGTGGCGAGGGAGCAAGCTCCCTCGCCACAAAAAGCCGATATCTGCTGCCCGGTGACTTACCGCTGTGCAAACGCCAGGTTCAGCCCCAACCCCGCAAACGTCGCCGCAAAACTGCGGCGCAGCCAGTTCTGTACGCGTGGCGACTCGATCACCGCACGGCGGAACACGTTGGCCAGCAGGCCATAAATCACAAACACCGCAAACGTCATTGCCATGAACACACTGCTCAGCAACAGCATTTGCAAGGCCGGTGCGCTTGCGCCCGGGGTGACGAACTGCGGCAGGAACGCGAGGAAGAAGATCGTCAGCTTGGGATTCAGGATATTCAGCAACAGGCCCCGTACCATCAGGCTGCGGGCGCTGGAAATCGTCGGTGTGTCGTTCATGGCAAAGGCCGATCGGTCCCGCCAGGTGGCGTAGGCGAGGTACAGCAAGTAGGCGGCGCCAGCATACTTCAGGGCTTCGAACGCCAAGGCGCTGGTGTGCAGCAGGGCCGACAGGCCAAGTACCGAGGCCAGCAAGTGCGGGACAATCCCTGCGGTGCAGCCCAGCGCCGCGAATACGCTGGCGCGCTTGCCAGCGGTAAGGCCCGTGGACACGGTGAAGATCACGCCGGTGCCCGGAATCAGCACGACGATCAGGCAGGTGATGAGGAAGTTCAGGCTGAGCATGGCATTCAAACTCCTTGTAGGAACGACGGGTGCCTGATCCTTTCATGTTCTGCATTTATTGGCGAGTGCAGCAGGTCGGCGAACCCCGGTTAGACTTATCGGTCGATATCTGCCAAGACTGTCCCATCGTCGCCCAAGGAAGCCCCATGCATTCATCCCGCCTGATCCTGTGCCTCACCACCTTGCTGGTGCTGGCTGGCTGCTCCAGCCACCGCACCGAGCAATTGCCCGAGCGCAGCGAAGCCGAGGTGAAGGCGCAGATCGTGCGGCTGATGCCCACCAGTGTGTCGGACCGCAACGGCTGGGCCCAGGACATCTACACCGCCTTCAACACGCAGAACATCTACCCCGGCACCGAAAACATCTGCGCGGTGCTGGCCGTGACCGAGCAGGAGTCCACCTATCAGGTCGACCCGCCGGTGCCGAACATGGGCAAGATCGCCCAGGACGAAATCCTGCGCCGCGCCGCTAAAGTCCACGTGCCGGCGGTGCTGGTGCGCACGGCGCTGCAACTGCGCTCGCCCACGGGCAAGTCCTACGCCGAGCGCCTGAGTGCTGCGCGTACCGAGAGGGACCTGAGTGGGATCTTTGACGACTTCATCAGCGTCGTGCCGCTGGGCAATACCTTGTTTGGCGGTTTCAACCCGGTGCACACCGCCGGGCCGATGCAGGTCAGCATCGACTTTGCACAGAAGCAGGCCCGGGATTATCCCTACACCGTGGATGGCAGCATCCGTCGGGAAGTGTTTACTCGCCGAGGTGGCATGTACTTTGGCATCACCCATTTGCTGGGCTACCCGGTGCACTATGACCAGATGCTGTACCGCTTCGCCGACTTCAACGCCGGTTGGTACGCCAGCCGTAATGCGGCATTCCAGGCAGCGGTCAGTCGGGTCTCGGGCACCACGCTGGCGCTGGACGGTGACCTGATCAACTACGGCTCGTTCCTGCCAGGCACCACCGAACTGGCAGTACGCTCCCTGGGCAAGGCACTGGACATGCGCAACCCGAGCATCCGCAGTCAGCTGGAGCAGGGCGAGCGCCTGGATTTTGAAGACACCACCCTGTACCAGCGTGTGTTTGCCCTGGCCGACAAGGCCGCCGGCAAACCGGTGCCGCGGGCAATCCTGCCGGGCATCGTGCTGAAAAGCCCGAAGATTACCCGCAACCTGACCACGGCCTGGTTCGCCAAGCGCGTGGATGAGCGTTATCAGCGCTGTATGAAGCGATAGGCTTATCGTAAGGGATTTGCGGCTCTGATCTTGGTGGCCGAGGGGGGGAGCGTGAGTTACACATGACGTTTGATCCCAAGGAAGACTCCGCCATGACCGCCCATGCCATCCCTGAAGGTTTTACCGCGCTGCGTCGCAGCAGCCCATTGCTGGATTTGCTGGGGCCGGTTTACTGCCGGGGCGAAGGGCTGCAATTGGAGATCGGCCTGCGCGCCGACAACCGCCACGCCAACGGGCGTGGCACCGTGCATGGTGGCGTGTTGGCCACCCTGGCGGATGTGGGCATGGGTTACGCCATGGCATTTTCCAGCGAACCGCCGTTGCCATTGATTACCGCGAGCATGACCCTGGATTACCTGGGCGCCGTGCAGGTGGGCGAATGGATCGAGGTGCGGCTGGAGCATCACAAGCGCGGGCGGCAGATGGCGTTTGCCACGGTCAGTGTGCAGGTGGGGGAGAAGGTGGTGGTACGCGCGAACGCGGTGTTCGCGGTGCCCCAGGCGCGGGACTGACCGATCGCAGTCCTGTGGCGAGGGGGCTTGTCCCCCGTTGGGCCGCGCAGCGGCCCCTAAAACCCGCGATGAAGTTCTACCTGAACCACCAAGGTCAATGTAGTGGGGCTGCTACGCAGCCCAACGGGGGACAAGCCCCCTCGCCACAGCCGGGCCTTCTCCCTGTTGCTCTTGGAAATCAGCTGCGCTCAAGCGCTAGCGCTACACCCTGACCACCACCGATGCACAGGGTGGCCAAGCCTTTCTTCGCGTCACGCTTGATCATTTCATGCAGCAGGGTCACCAGCACGCGGCAGCCTGACGCGCCAATCGGGTGGCCGATGGCAATCGCGCCGCCATTGACGTTGACCTTGGCTGCATCCCATTCCAGCTCTTTGCCCACCGCCAGTGACTGTGCGGCAAAGGCTTCGTTGGCTTCGATCAGGTCCAGGTCGCCCAGGCTCCAGCCGGCTTTGTCCAGGCAGCGGCGGGTGGCCGATACCGGGCCAATGCCCATGATTGCAGGGTCGACACCGGCGTTGGCGTAGCTGGCGATGCGTGCCAGTACCGGGAGGCCCAGGGCCTTGGCCTTGGCGGCACTCATCAGCAGCACGGCGGCCGCGCCGTCGTTGAGGCTGGACGCATTGCCAGCGGTCACGGTGCCGTCTTTCTTGAAGGCCGGCTTGAGCTTGGCCAGGGCTTCGGCGGTGGTGCCGGCGCGTGGCTGTTCGTCCACCGCGAAGGCAATCGGGTCGCCCTTGCGCTGGGGAATCAGGATCGGCGTGATCTCATCGCTGAAACGCCCGGCTTCAATGGCTGCCGTGGCTTTTTGCTGGGAGGCGGCGGCGAAGGCGTCCTGGGCTTCACGGCTGATGCCGTACTTGTCCACCAGGTTCTCGGCGGTGATGCCCATGTGGTAGTCGTTGAACGCATCCCACAGGCCATCGGTGATCATGCTGTCGATCATCTTGGCGTGGCCCATGCGCAGGCCGGTGCGGGCGGCCGGCAATACGTACGGTGCCAGGCTCATGTTCTCCATGCCGCCGGCGATGATCACCTCGGCGTCGCCACAACGGATCGCTTGCGCGCCGAGGTGCAGGGCCTTGAGGCCCGAGCCGCAGACCTTGTTCAGGGTCAGGGCCGGTACGGCGTGGGGCAGGCCGGCGAGGATCGACGCCTGGCGGGCCGGGTTCTGGCCGCTGCCTGCGGTGAGCACCTGGCCAAGGATCACTTCATCCACCAGCGCTGGGTCGATGCCGGTCTGCTCCAGCAGGCGACGGATCACTGCGGCGCCCAGCTCCGGGGCCGGGATGCTCGCCAGCGAACCTTGAAAGCTGCCCACGGCGGTGCGGGTGGCAGCAACAATCACGACGTCTTGCATGGAATCTGTCCTCACTGGAAGTGCATTTCTGGAACGTGGTCCGGGACGATCAGTTTACCGGCTGTCTTGCTGACGATCTCTTCAACACTGACGCCAGGTGCGCGTTCCTTGAGGACAAAAGCGCCATCTTCGATTTCCAGGTAGGCCAGGTCCGTCAGCACGCGCTTGATGCAATTGGCGCCGGTCAGCGGCAGGCTGCAGCGGCTGAGCAACTTGGATTCACCGTCCTTGGAGGCGTGGGTCATGATCACGATGATGTTCTCGGCACCGGCCACCAGGTCCATCGCGCCGCCCATGCCCTTGACCAGCTTGCCGGGAATCATCCACGAGGCGATGTTGCCTTGCACGTCGACTTCGAAGGCACCGAGCACGGTCAGGTCGACGTGGCCGCCACGAATCATCGCGAAGGATTCGGCCGAGGAGAAAATCGATGCGCCAATGCGTGCAGTGACGGTCTGTTTGCCGGCGTTGATCATGTCGGCGTCGATGGTTTCTTCCGTCGGGAACGGACCCATGCCCAGCAGGCCGTTTTCCGACTGGAGCATCACTTCCATGCCTTCGGGGATGTAGTTGGCCACCAGGGTCGGGATGCCGATACCGAGGTTGACGTAGAAACCGTCCTGCATTTCGCGGGCGACGCGTTGAGCCATTTGTTCGCGGGTAAGAGCCATTGCTTGTCTCCTTATTATTTGGGCTGGTGGATTATTTGCGGAGGGTGCGCTGTTCGATGCGCTTCTCGAAGGTGCCGCAAATGATCCGGTCGACGTAGATCCCTGGGGTGTGGATATGCGCCGGGTCCAGCTCGCCCGGTTCGACGATTTCTTCGACTTCGACCACGGTGATCCTGCCGGCGGTGGCCGCCAGCGGGTTGAAGTTCTGGGCGGTGTGGCGGTAGATCACGTTGCCGAAGTGGTCGGCTTTCCAGCCTTTGACGATGGCGAAGTCACCGGTGATGGACTCTTCCATCAGGTACGGGCGGCCGTTGAATTCACGGGTTTCCTTGCCTTCGGCGACGGGCGTGCCCACGCCGGTGGCGGTGAAGAAGGCCGGAATGCCGGCACCGCCTGCGCGCAGTTTTTCGGCGAGGGTGCCTTGGGGGGTGAGGACCACTTCGATTTCGCCGCTGAGCAGTTGCTTCTCGAACAGCGCGTTCTCACCGACGTAGGAGGCGAAGACCTTGCTGATCTGCTTGCCTTCCAGCAGCAGCCCCAGGCCGAAGCCGTCAACGCCGCAGTTGTTGGAAACCACGGTCAGGTTGCGGGTGCCTTTGCGCTTGATTTCGGCAATGAGGTTTTCCGGGATGCCACACAGGCCAAAGCCACCGGCCAGAACCGTCATGCCGTCTTCCAGGCCTGCCAGCGCCTCTTCATAGGACGCTACGCGTTTATCGAAACCTGCCATATGCACCTCTTTTATTGTTTGTGGGCCAGCCATATGAGCCGAGTGTTGCGCCGACGGATTGATTTGTTAAGTTGTTTTTTAAGGTTGATTGATTTAAAAAACAGCACAGTCGCCAGCCGTTGGGAGAAGCTTCATGACAGTTAAACAGATGCGTGCCTTTCTTGCCGTGGCCCAGACCCTCAGTTTTGCGGCGGCCTGTGAGCGCCTGCATCTTTCCCAGTCGGCCTTGAGCCTGACCATCAAAGGCCTGGAAGAGGGCCTCGGCGGGCGCTTGTTCAGCCGCAATACGCGCAATGTTGCGCTGACCCCCGAAGGCGAATCCCTGTTGCCCCTGGCCCGGCGCCTGATCGCCGATTGGGACAATGCCGAGGATGAGTTGCGCCAGCGTTTCACCTTGCAGCGCGGGCGGGTGACGGTGGCGGCAATGCCGTCGTTTGCGGGCAATTTGCTGCCGCCAATCCTGAAGATTTTCCGGGCGCGCTATCCCCAGGTGAATGTCACGGTGAATGACGTGATCAACGAACAGGTCCTGGAGATGGTCCGGGATCGCCAGGTGGAGTTGGGCGTGGCGTTTGAGCCTTCGGAAAGCGCTTCGCTGGCGTTTACGCCGCTGTATGTAGACCGCTTTGTGGCGGTCGTGCCCGGTGACTCGCCGTTGGCGCGCAGGTCTGATATCGACTGGCAAACCCTGCTCGAACAACCGTTTATCACGTTGCAGCGACCGTCCACGGTGCGGGTGATGCTGGAAGAACACCTCAAGGCACGGGAGATGAAGCTGCCCGTGGCGCTGGAGAGCCATCAATTGGCGACGGTGGGCAAGATGGTCGCCAGTGGGTTGGGCGTGAGTGCGGTGCCGGCGTTGTGCGCGCGGCAAATGCAGGAGGCGGGCGCCCACTGCATCACGTTGAGCGAACCGGTGATTGAACGACCGATTGGTGTATTGACCAAGCCGGGGCACGAACTTTCGGCGGCGGCCCAGGCCATGTTTGATATTTTTCGGGATGAAGCGGGGAAGGGGCGTTTTCCGGCGTTGTTGCAATAACGACCGACAATAAAAAAGCCTGCTCGTTTAAGCGAGCAGGCTTAAGTGATAAGTGCGTAGTTATCAGCAGTATCTGTCGATCACTTTAACTTGCGAATGGCCTTTGAGGTTCTGCCACTCGGTATTAAGTGTATGAAAGACCTGCTCGATAAAGTTGCGATCGGCGGCGGCTTTCTTGCCGACATAACCCTGGCCGCGGCGGTACATCTTCAGGCGCGCTGCCAGTTCACGGTTATTCCTGTCGAACTCTTCTTCCACGGTGTGGGGCGCCAGGCAGTCAATATGGACCTGGCCCGATTTACCAATCCAGAGGATATGGTCGTCGAGCGTGTCTTTCTGCGCTGCGAACATCTCAGCCAATTCATCGATAGTTGGTTGGTTGTTCAGATTCATGTGTAAGCCCCTTGACCAGTTGGCGATCTTTAGTTGATCCGTTAAAACTACTAAGTTGTCTCCGGCTCAGAAAACCGGGCGTCAGCGACTGTCTGCCGAATACGGGCAGGGTCTTGAACCTGATGCATGTAGTCTTGCTGATGACCTGCTACGCAATGGTTTCATAACGAAGACAAGCAGCGTTTGAGCTCCTTGTACCGATCCTTTCGGGCCGGTCAGCTTCATCAATCTGCCTTGTGGGCAGTGCACATCCGGGAAAAACAGCTCGGCGGTCAGACGAGCTTGTTCAAAACGCTTGTTACCAACGCTCCCGATCCGGGAGACGCTTGAATCATGCAATTACAAAATGGTTACGTCAACGATTATGTAGTGATTATTTTTGAGCACTACATAAATCCTTGCAGGGCGGGGCTGAAGCCGGAAACCGTGACTTGGGCGTCATTTTTTGTGCGGGTTGGTCGAGGGGTTTGGTGGTTCTTAGTGGCGAGGGAGCTTGCTGTGGTGAGGGGGCTTGTCACCTGTTGGGCTGGGCAGCGGCCCTAAGAAAAGCGGGAGCGCTGCGCACTCCAACGGGGGGCAAGCCCCCTCACCACAGGCAAGCCCCCTCACCACAGACAAGCCCCCTTACCACAGACAAGCTCCCTCACCACAGACAACTCCTCTCACCAGGGGGGGCGTGTTAGCCCAGGCGTTCTACCAGCAGAGGCAACAAACGCTCGCAGGAGGCTTCGATCTTCAGCTGCAGCAACTCATCGCCCCGGGTCTTGCCCAGGTTGATGGCAATCACCGGCTTACCCTGCTCAACCATCGCCTTGCACAGGCGAAACGCTGAATAAGCCATCAACGACGATCCCACCACCAACAGTCCTTCAGCGTCGTTCACGGCCGCCATCGCCTTGGCTGCGGTGCCCTGGGCGACGTTCTCGCCGAAAAACACCACGTCCGGCTTCAGCCGTTGCCCGCCGCAGTGCGGGCAGCGGGGCACCTGAAAGCGCCCTTCAAAGGCCGGGTCCAGCAAGGTATCGCCGTCTGGCGCCTGGACCGCGTCCACTCCCGCCAGGTAGGGATTTTCGGTCTCCATTTGATGCTGGATCAGATCCCGCTCGCTGGTTTGCTGGCAATCCAGGCACAGCACCCGGTGCAGGCTGCCGTGGAGTTCGATCACATCATGGCTGCCAGCCTGGTCGTGCAGGGTGTCGACGTTCTGCGTGATCAGCCCGGTAATGCGCTGGCGCTGCTGCAAGGTAGCCAGGGCGATGTGCGCGGCGTTCGGCTGCGCGATACGCACCCTCGGCCAGCCGAGCATCGCCCGGGCCCAGTAGCGGCGGCGTGCCTCCGGGGTGGCCAGAAACTCCTGGTACATCATCGGCGCCTTGCCCCGGCGCACACCTTCGCTGTCGCGGTAATCGGGAATGCCCGACGAGGTGCTGATACCCGCACCGGTGAGCACCAGGAAGCGTCGTTCGGCCATGGCCCGGTGCAGGCTGTCGAGGTGGTCATCGACCGGATGTTGCAGGGTATCGAGCATGGGGTCCCCAATGATTATTCGCCGCGAATGTACTGCTCCAGCTGTTTGATCAGGTCGGCCTGTTCGGCAATGGCTTCCTTGACCAGGTCGCCGATGGACAGCAAGCCAAGCAGCTCGCCGTTCTCCACCACAGGCAGGTGCCGCAGATGTCGGTCAGTCATGATAGTCATGCAGGTCTCGACAGTTTGGTGAGTGTCGACGGTGATCACCGGTGAATTCATGATCTCGTGGGCTTTGGTTGCCACCGAGGACAATCCATGGAGGATGACCTTACGGGCGTAGTCTCGTTCGCTGATGATGCCCACCACCTTCCCGTCCTGGAGCACCGGCAGGGCCCCGACGTTTTTCGACGCCATCACGATAAGCGCCTCGAACACCGTATGGTCGTGGGGGATGGTATGGACTTGCTGGTTTTGCTGGTCTTTGGACTTTAACACTTGGGCAACGGTTTTCATGGAGGCCACTCCGGTGTTGTTATTGTTGGGAGGTTAGCAGTCCCTACAGAATCCTAGACGGCTCACGGCAGGGCAAGGTCCAAAGCGGCGTATATCTGCTCGAAAAACGTCATTGTCGCGACTTTTACTGCGTGTCACCCCTTGTTTGCCGGTTTTGCCGCGCGTTTCGGGCTGGCGGCGGTCTTACGCTTGGCCGGCTTGCGCTTGTTTTTCCACGGTGTGGCGCCCCGTCCTGCCGGGCTGGCGGGGCCACTGATGGTCAGGCGCATGCCGGTGCAGCGGGTGACCTGTTTGCTCATCCACGCCGCCTGTTTGGCGACGAACTCTTCCAGGCTCATCTCACCGCTTTGCACCATGTCCAGCGCCTGTTCCCAGATAGCCGTGGTGCCGGGATCGGCGATTGCCCGTGGTACCGCATCGATCAGGCTGAACGCGGCAGGGGTTGCCGACAGCGCCTTGCCGTTTTTCACCAGGTAACCGCGATCCAGCAGGCCCTGGATGATCCCGGCCCGGGTGGCTTCGGTGCCGATCCCGGTGGTGTCCTTGAGTTTTTGCTTGAGCAGCGGGTCTTCCACCAGTTTGGCGACGTTTTTCATTGCCTTGATCAGGTCACCCTCAGTGAAGGGCTTGGGTGGCTGGGTCCACAGGTCCTTGAGGTTGACCTTGGCCACGGCGTAGTCCTGGCCTTGAACCAGTTTCGGCAAGGGCTGCGGCGCAGGCGCTTCGCGGCCCTTGGCCGGCGCCAGCGCTTCCGGCAAGGCGCGTTTCCAACCGGGCTCGACGATGACCTTACCGACAGCCCGCAAGGCTTCACCGGCGCAGTCGAAGTCTGCCTGGGTGCGGTCGTATTCGTGGTTGGGCAGGAACTGCGCGAGGTAGCGGGCACGAATCAGGGTGTACACGGCGCGATGCTTCCCCGTCAGTTGCCCGAGGTCCTTGCCCGCGCCGGTGGGGATGATGCCGTGGTGAGCGCTGACCTTGGCGTCGTTCCAGGCCCGGGAGCGACGCGTAGGGTCCATGTGCGGCATCAACGCGTTGACTGCCGGGTCGGCGCGACCCAGCGCCGCGAGAATGTTCGGCGCGTCGCCGTGCTGGCTCAGTGGCAGGTAGCCGCAATCGCTGCGCGGGTAAGTGATGACCTTGTGGGTTTCGTACAGCGACTGGGCAATATCCAGAGTTTCCTGGGCGCCGAGGCCGAGTTTTTTCGAACAGATTTCCTGCAAGGTGCCGAGGTCGAAGGGCAGGGGCGCGACGTCGCGCATCCGTTCGGTGCGCAGCTTCACCAGCCGCGCACTGGCGGCATTGCCCATGGCGTCGGCTGCGTCCCGGGCGAGTTGCGGATTCAGGCAACGGCCCTGGTCGTCACAGGCATCGTCGGTGGCGCGCCACTGCGCGGTAAAGGTGATGTTGTCGTGGAGCAGGTCCACATCGATGGCCCAATACGCGATGGGTACGAAGTCGGCAATGCTGCGGTCGCGGTCGACCACCAGGCGCAGGGTCGGGGTTTGCACCCGGCCGACCGGCAACACCCCCTGATAACCGGATTGACGACCCAGCAGGGTAAACAGCCGGCTCATGTTCATCCCGATCAACCAGTCTGCGCGGGAACGGCCGAGGGCCGAATGGTAGAGGCTGAAGGTTTCGGTGCCGGGCTTCAACGAGGCCAGGGCCTTGCGGATCGACGCGTCATCGAGTGCCGAGAGCCACAGCCGCTGGATAGGACCGCGATAACGGCAATGCTCCACCAGCTCCCGGGCGATCATCTCGCCTTCACGGTCGGCATCCGTGGCGATCACCAGTTCCTGGGCTTCCCCCAGCAGGCGCTTGACTGCCTTGAACTGGCTGGCGGTCTTGGGCTTGACCAGCATTTTCCACTTCTCGGGGATGATCGGCAGGTCAGCCAGCACCCAGCGCTTGTACTTGGCGTCGTAGCTGTCGGGCGGGGCGGTTTCCAGCAGGTGGCCGATGCACCAGGTCACGGTAACGCCTGCACCCAGCCAGCAACCGTCGCCACGCCGGGTCGCGCCGAGCACGGCGGCGATATCCTTGGCCTGGGACGGTTTTTCACAGAGGAACAGCCGCATGGTCACCACATTCGCTACGCAATTGAATGGGGAGCAGGATGCGCAACAGAAGGGAATTGATCAACCTTTATCTGTATGGATGTACAGCAAAAGGTTGCGCTGCCGGTCGGGCGACCGGCAGCGACGGCAGACTCAGTTATTGTCGATATCGACGTTCTTGGTCTCTTTCAGGCAAATCAGCCCCACGATCAGGCTCACCCCGGTGATCACCACCGGGTACCACAGGCCATAGAAGATATCCCCGGTGTACACCACCAGCGCAAATGACACGGTTGGCAGGAAGCCACCGAACCAGCCATTCCCGATGTGGTACGGCAGCGACAACGAGGTGTAGCGGATGCGTGTCGGGAACAGTTCAACCATCAGCGCCGCCAGCGGGCCGTAGCACATGGCGGCGATCAGGATCAGTGCCACGATCAGCACCACCACCATGGTTTTGTTGACCTGCGCCACGTCAGCCGACTGCGGATAGCCCGCCAGGGTCACGGCGCCTTTCAGGGCAGCTTCGTCGTAACCGTCGATACGCACATCACCTACGCTCACCTGCACCGCGCTGCCAGCCGGGGCGGCGGCGCTTTCGTATGGCAGGCCCTGTTTCACCAGGAAGGTCTTGACCTTGTCGCACGGGCTGTCAAAACGCGCCTTGCCCACCGGGTCGAACTGGAAGGTGCAGGTGGCCGGGTCGGCCAGCACGGTGATCGGCGACTGGCGGCTCGCGTGGTCCATCGCCGGGTTGGTGTAGTGCGCCAGGCCCTTGAAGATCGGGAAGTACAACGCGGTGGCCAGCAGCAGGCCGACCATCAACACCGGCTTGCGCCCCAGTTTGTCCGAGAGCCAGCCGAAGAAGATAAAGAACGGCGCACCGATCACCACGCTGATGATCAGCAGCATGTTGGCCAGGGCCGGGTCCATCTTCAGAAACTGCGTGAGGAAGAACAGCACATAAAATTGCGCCGCATAGAACGTCACGGCTTGCCCGGCGTTGATGCTGAACAGCGCAATCAGCACGATCTTGAGGTTTTCCCATTTGCCGAAGGACTCGCGGATTGGCGCCTTGCTGGCCTTGCCTTCCTCTTTCATTTTCAGGAACGCCGGCGACTCGTGCAGGCTCAGGCGGATCCAGGTGGAGATGCCCAGCAGCACGATCGACAGCAGGAACGGCAGGCGCCAGCCCCACACTTCGAATTGGTCTCCGGTGAAGTAACGGCACGCCAGCACCACCAGCAACGACAGCAGCAGGCCGAGGGTCGCGGTGGATTGAATCCAGCTGGTGTGAAAGCCCCGTTTGCCCGCCGGGGCGTGCTCGGCCACGTAGGTGGCTGCGCCGCCGTACTCACCGCCCAGCGCCAGGCCCTGGAGCATGCGCAGCGCCACGAGGATGATCGGGGCGGCGATGCCGATGCTTGAGTAGGTTGGCAGCAGGCCCACGCAGAACGTGGCCAGGCCCATCAGGATGATGGTGGCGAGGAAGGTGTACTTGCGTCCGATCATGTCACCCAGCCGACCGAACACCAGCGCACCGAACGGGCGCACCACAAAACCGGCGGCGAAGGCCATGAGGGCGAAGATAAACGCCGTGGTGTCGTTGACCCCGGCAAAGAACTGCTTGCTGATCACCGCCGCGAGGGCGCCGTAGAGGAAGAAGTCATACCATTCGAACACCGTCCCGAGGGAGGAGGCGAAGATGACTTTCTGTGTGTCGTTGCTCGAGCGTGCGCCGAGCGCCGGGTCCAGGGGTTGAGCGTGTTCTGACATTTGGGTAGCCCTCACAGTGATTATTTATTGTTGTTCCACTGTCGGCGCCGAATCGGCGCCGCTGTTCCCCTGTAGGAGCCGGCTTGCCGGCGATGGCGCTCTCAAGCTGTGCACAACACTTGAAAATGCCATCGCCGGCAAGCCGGGCTCCTACAGGTCAAGCCGGTAAAGTCAGTTCTTTCTCCGGGAGGCTCCTTGTGTTCGGCGAAAGGATTAGCTGCGCGGCTTTTTCCGCGATCATCAGCGTGGGCGAGCAGGTGTTGCCTGAAGTGATGCGGGGCATGACCGACGCGTCGGCGATGCGCAGGCCGGGAACGCCGTGCACCCGCAGTTGAGCGTCGACCACGGCGTCCTGGTCGGTGCCCATGCGGCAGGTGCCCACCGGATGGAAAATCGTGGTGCCAATGCGGGCAGCGGCCTCTTGCAGCTGTTCGTCGGTTTGCAGTTCGGCGCCGGGCAGGTATTCCACCGGGTTGAACTGCTTCAGGGCCGGGGCCGAGACGATGCGCCGGGTCAGGCGGATGGCGTCGGCGGCGACGCGCAGGTCTTCCGGATGGCTGAGGTAGTTGGGGCGAATCAGCGGCGCGTCTGCCGGGTTGGCCGAGCGAATGTCGATGCGGCCGCGGCTTTGCGGGCGCAGGTCACACACCGAGGCGGTGAAGGCCGGGAACCCGTGCAGCGGCTCGCCAAAGCGCTCCAGGGACAGCGGTTGCACGTGGTATTCGAGGTTGGCCGACGTCTGCTCCGGCCCGGAGCGGGCAAACGCGCCCAACTGGCTGGGCGCCATGGACAGCGGGCCGCTGCGGTCGTACAGATAACGCAGGCCCATGCCCATCTTGCCCCATACCGTACCGGCGATCTGGTTCAGGGTGCGCGCGTTTTCCAGCTTGTAGATCAGGCGCAGTTGCAGGTGATCCTGCAGGTTGCCGCCGACGCCGGGCAACTCGTGCAGCACATCGATGCCCAACGGTTTGAGCACGCTGGAAGGGCCGATGCCGGAGCGTTGCAGGATGCCGGGTGAACCCACGGCGCCGGCGCACAGGATGATTTCCTTGCGTGCCCGCCAGGTGACGGGTTGGCCGTGCTGGCGAGCAACCACCGACGTGGCGCGGCCGTTCTCCAGCAGCACGCGGTCGACTTCAACGTCAGTCATCACCGTCAGGTTGGGTCGCTGGCGGACCGGCTTGAGAAACGCCTTGGCCGCGTTCCAGCGCACTCCGGATTTCTGGTTGACCTGGAAATAGCCGCAGCCTTCGTTATCGCCCTGGTTGAAGTCACTGATGCTGTCGATGCCGCTCTGCTGCGCCGCATCGCGAAACGCATCGAGGATCGGCCAGTGCAGGCGCTGCTGCTCAACCCGCCACTCACCGCCGTCACTGTGAAATTCCGAGGCGCCGGCAAAATGGTTTTCGCTTTGCTTGAACAGCGGCAGCACGTCCTTCCAGGCCCAGCCGGGATTGTCTTCGGCCCAGCCGTCGTAGTCCCGGGCCTGGCCGCGCATGTAGATCATGCCGTTGATCGATGAGCAACCGCCCAGCACCTTGCCACGCGGGTAGCTCAGGGCACGGCCTTGCAGGCCTTCCTGGGCTTCGGTCTTGAAGCACCAGTCGGTGCGCGGGTTGCCGATGCAGAACAGGTAGCCGACGGGAATATGGATCCAGGGATAGTTATCGCGACCGCCGGCTTCAAGCAGCAGCACGCGATGGGCAGGGTTGGCGGACAGTCGATTGGCCAGCAGGCAGCCTGCGGGGCCGGCGCCTACTACCACGTAATCGTATTCAGCAGCTGCAATGGGCATCTGAGGTCTCGCTTGTTTTTCTTATTGGCTCCATCCTAGTTGTTAGTTTTCGTCTTAAAAATGTTAGTTTTTACCCAGCTGCTGTGCGTTTTTAGACAGCGATGCTTTCAAGGTGGAGAGCGGAGGCGACATGTTCGACTGGAATGACCTGCGGTTCTTTCTTGAGTTACAGCGTAGCGGACGCTTGCTCACGGCCGCGCAACGCCTGAAAACCACCCACGCCACCGTGGCCCGGCACATCGAGGCCATCGAGAAAAGCCTGGGCACCGCGCTGTTCGTGCAACACGCCCAGGGCTACGAACTCACCCCCTCGGGCGAAGCGCTGCTCAAGCATGCCGAAGCCATGGAAAACGTGGCGCTGCTGGCCGAAGAAGAACTGACCCATTCGGCTGCGCCCCTGGGCAAGATTCGCCTGGGTGTGGCCGAGGGTTTGGGCGTGATGTTCCTTGCCAGCCGCATGGGTGGCCTGTTCGAACGCTACCCGGGCCTGGAGGTGGAGCTGCTGGCGGTGCCACGGTTTGTCAGCATCCTCAACCGCGAAGCAGAAATCAGCATCCACCTGGAACGCCCCAGCGTCGACCAACTGGTGACCCGCAAACTCACCGACTACCGCCTGGCGCTCTACGCCAGCCGCAGCTACCTGGACCGCACGCCGCCGATTGAAAAGCGCGAGGACCTGGCGGTGCACGCCTGGATCGATTACGTCGACGATTTGCTGTTCAGCCAGGAACTGAAATTTCTGAGCAGCTTTTGCCGCAACCCCAAGGTGGTGTTCCACAGCACCAGCGTGATCGCGCAGCACCAGGCAGCGCGTTCGGGATTGGGGATTGCCGTGTTGCCCTGCTTCATGGCCGCCAGCGACCCGGACCTGGTGCCGCTGCTGCCGGGGGAGAGCATCCAGCGCAGCTACTGGATCAGCTCCCGGCGCGAGTTGCACAAGTCGGTAAGGTTGCGGGTGTTGTGGGATTACCTGGTGGAACTGTGCGCGCGGGAGCAGGGGGTTTTGTTGGGTGAGGGTTAGAGCTTCACCACCTGATGCACCTGCTCCCCACAGGCACGGATCTCATTGATCATCTTTTCAAACGGCGCACTGACAATTTCATCGTGGGTCAGCCAGCGTATCTTCTGCGTCAGGACGTAGTGATAACGCCAGTCGCCCTTTACGCGTTCACCCGTCAGGTCCAGGTCGTACCACGGCGAGCGTACCTGGCAGGCCTTGATGTCCTTTTCGATCTGCCCACCCGACAGGGTGATGGTGTAATCCAGCGTCTCGGGGTTGCCTATGTACAAGTCGGCCAGTTGCCCATTGCGGCGGTAGTTGAGCAGCCCGTCCCATTTCTCTTGCAGCACCGCATCGTTGTAGACGTGGTCGTTGCCCAGCGGCTCGAGGGGCCGCATGTCGGTCAGGGTGGCGCTGACCTTGTAGCTGGCCGGGATCAAAAAGGCCGTGGCAGGGCGCTCGACCTGGCAGTCGGTGATCTGTTTGCCGAAGTTATCGCAGATGTTCTGGTCGCTGGCGGTCGCACCTTGCTGGCGGTCGGCGACGCTCAGTTGCATCAGCGGCATGCCGCGAAAATCAACGGTGGCCGAGACGCGGGCGGTGCCATGGGCGTCGAAGCGTTCCTGCTTGTCGAGGATTAGCGTGGCGGCGGCGGGTTGCAGCGGGATGTGTTCTTCACGCACCTGGCCCTGGGCGTTGGTCACGAGCACCCAGCGGTCCTGGATGTCGGGCAGGGTCTGTCCTGGGGCGAAGATCGGGTTGGTCGGGTCCAGCCACCACACCTGGCCATCGACTTCGGCGCGAACGATCGCGTGGTTCGGTGCACCGGTGCCGGGAATCAGCAGCGGGTAAGCCACATCGCCCCGGCTGACCCACGCGGGTTCGGCCTTGATTCCGCTGGCCTTGAGCATGGCCGCCAGCAGCGTCGAAAGGTCTTTGCAGTCGCCATAGCCGTGCTGCTCGATCTCCGCGAGGCTGAAGGGCACATAGCCGCGATCCGAGGCGCGCCAGTCGCCCAGGTAGCGGTAGTGATCGTTGATGTGCTGCATCAGGCCGGCCACTTGTTGCGCGGGCGGCAGGCCGCGAACGGCGGCCACGGCTGCGGCGCCCTGGGGCGGCAGGCTGGCGCCGAGGATCTGGTTGTAGCGTTCGGCGAAACCGCCGAAGTACTGCTGGCGGTCCAGGGAACTGCCGACTTCGATGCGCGGGGCGCGGCGTATGTAGGCGTTGCCGGATTCGTTGATGTAGCTGAGGTAGGTCGGGGCCTTTTGCACCACGTCCAGGGTCTTGCGATTGGCGGATGGCGTAATGCTGAAACCTTCCATCAAATCGCTGCGCCACTCGATGGGCCGCTCGGCGGTGAACCGTGCCTTGAAGCGGTCACGCCGTGCGGCGTTGGGGCCGAACTGCAAGGCGTAGTAGAACTCGGTCATCAGCGGTTTGGCGGGGTGGTGTTCGCGCACTGTGTAGCGGATTTGCGTGCCGACCCGCAGGTTGGGGAACGCCAGCGAGGTCTGTTTTTCCCGGGAGAAACCCTGGTCAGGGTTGGGGGCGGTGCGGGTGTCGATCTGCGTCGCGTCCAGGGGCACCGGTTTGCCACCAGGCTGGGTGGACTCGGCCTTGATCAGCTCGAAGCCGTCCTCTTCCTGGTAGCTGAAGTCGATCCGCGAGAGCATTTCCCGGCCGCTGGGCTTGAGGATGGTGTAGTGGAAGCGGGTGGTGCAGTCGACGCTGGCGTCGCGATTGAAGTGGCAATGCAGCTCGGTGTCGCTGGCCAACGGCGCTTCGGCCATCGGTTGCAGGGCGGCAAACGCGCTGTGGCTGGCAAGCCCCCAGCTGATGCAGATCAGGGGACGGTAAAACGAAAAACGGTGCATGGGCGCCTCAGGTGGAACATTGACACAAGTACCCAACGGGTACCGAGAAGGCGCCAGATGATAATTGATCGCAATACGAATTTCCAGCATTGTCCGACAATTAATTCGTCTGAAAGGCCCGAAATAGAGCCTTCGTTAACGTTTTAAGGATTATTTGGCGAGTTCAAACTCGACACTGCCCAACCGCTCCCCATTCACCAACACGTGCACCGCGTGCTTGCCGGGATAGTGCTTGCGCGTGGTCAGTTCACGGATATGTTGGCCACGGCTAATCGAGTGATGTTCACCCGCGCCGAGGGTAAACGCCTTGAGTTTGAACACTTTCGACGCGCTGTGACCGGCGCTTTTTACGTAGTCGATGGCGTAGTCGACCACCAGTTTCTGCGACGTGTCGGCCGTGGATTCCAGACTGAAAGACAGGTTGATCCGCTCCCCGAGGCTAATCACCGCAGGCTCGACCTTGAGCTGATGGATCTTCACCTCGGCCCTGGCTCCCGCCCCCATGATTGTCAGCGCCCGGGTATTGCCTTGCTTGATCAGGCTGCGCAGCGCGTGACGGGCGATCCACGCGGTGTGGGGATTCTCCAGGGACCAGCCTTCGATCAGGCTCAGTACCCAATCCGGGTGGTCCTTGGTGATGTCGTTGAGGTGGTTGGCCACCGACTTGCGCACGTACAGGCTGGTGTCGGCCTTGAGGTTGTCGAGGATCGACGCGCACAGGCTCGGGTCGGCCTGCACGCTGGCCAGGCGAAATGACCAGGGCAACCGTGGCCGTGAGCCTTCGCTGGCGAGGCGGCGTACGTGCTCGTTGTCATCCAGCGACCACCCTTGCATCACCGCCAGGGTGCGCTTGAAATCCCGCTGCAGAAAATGCCGCACGGCAAACTCGGCAGAGCCGAAGGTGGTGAAGTACTTGAGCGCGGCCATGGAGCGCTTGAAGTCTTCGCCGCCGTAGCTGGCAACGTAGTGGGGCAGGAACAGGCTGACAAAGGCGCTGTTCAGCCGGGGTGCCAGGGCATACAGCAACTTCAGCGTCTGGGGGTAATCCAGCGGGATCACGGCGTGCAGGCTTTCGCTGACCCGAGCCATGCGCTGCATCACCGACAGGTCCGCCAACCCGGCCTTGGCGTGCTTGAGGAAACCCTTGGCGTCGAACGCCGGGTACACCGCGGTCATTTCGGTGGCGATGTGTTGCAGGCGTTCGGCGTTGAAGATTTCCTTCAGGGCCGGGGCGCTTTGGTCGGTCATGGGCAAGTCCGCGGGTAGCCAGAGATGCCCATGAGGCTAACCATCAGCGTCTACAGATACCAGCGATATTCCCGCGCATGAATCTCCTGCTGGAACGCCAAATGGTCCTGGCGTTTGTTTTCGCAATACACGTCGACAAACTCTGCGCCCAGGCCTTCTCGCAACGTTGGCTGATGCTGCATGGCGCGCACGGCTTCGAGCATTTCCAGGGGGAAATCCGCGCCGCTGTTGCGGTCGTCGTTCAGCGGTGCGATAGGTTCTTTGGCCGCTTCAAGGCCATGCTCAAGCCCCACCAGAATCGCGGCCAACACCAGATACGGATTGGCATCGGCACTCGCCAGGCGGTGTTCGATGCGCAGGTTGCGCGGGTCCGATTCCGGGATTCGCACGCACGCGTCGCGATCCTCAAAGCCCCAGCAGGCGCGGGTCGCCGCGTTCACCGTGCCGCCCAGGCGGCGGAAGGCGTTGTGGTTGGGCGAGAAAATCGGCATGCAATGGGGCAGCAGCTCCAGGCAGCCGGCCACCGCGTGACGCAACGGTTGCTGCTGGTGGGCCGCCAGCAGGTTGTTGCCCGCCGCGTCGTACAGGCTGACGTGCACGTGCATGCCGCTGCCGGGGTGTTGCAGGTAAGGCTTGGCCATGAAGCTGGCGCGGTAACCGTGCTTTAGGGCCACGCCACGCGTGCTGCGGCAGAACAGGGCGGCCCAGTCGGCGGCGCGCAGGCCGTCTTCCAGGTGACCGAAATTGATTTCGAACTGGCCGGGGCCCAGCTCGGCAGTGATCACCGTGATGTCGATGCCCTGGGCCTTGGCGGTTTCGACCATGTCATCCAGCACCGGCGCGAAGCGCGACAGCCGCTCGATGTGCAGGTTGGGCTGGTCGTCGGCGTCATCGCTCAGCGGGTCGCGGGCAAATTGCGGCAGGCCGTCGCTGAGCTTTTTGTCGAACAGGTAGAACTCCAGCTCAAACGCCACCACCGGGTGAATGCCTTTGCGCTGCAGGCGTTCCAGCACCTGGGCCAGCACTTCACGGGGTTCGAATTCAATCGGCGCTTCGGTGCCGTCGGAGGTGATCAGCATCTGCCCCAGGGGCTGCGCTTCCCAGCTCACCGGCTTGAGGGTGCCGGGCACCAGGCGGCGGTTGGCGTCCGGGTCACCGTCGTGAAAGCAGTAGTCGCCGATCTTGAACAGGCCGCCCTGGGCACCCAGCAACACGGCGTTTTGCGGCAGCTTCAAGGGGCTGCCGGCGGCGACCTTTTCCAGCATGTCCACCGGGTAGCGCTTGCCGTAGAAGTGCCCGGGAATGTCCAGGGCAATCAGGTCGACATAGCGCACATCGGGGTGGTTCTGGCGAAAGGTCCGGACTTCGGCCAGCAGCGTGGAGGATTGGCTTTTCACGGGTGTTGCTCCTAGTTGTAGACCCACAGCACGCGGGCCGGCAGGTCGGTCAGGTTGCCGTAGCGGCAGTGGGCAAAACTGGCCAGGTGGAAGCTGTCGCCGGGGCCCAGGGTGACGGAGTCAGCCTCGCCCTCGACCCACAGCGTCAACTCGCCCTCCAGCACGTAGCCGGCCTGTTCGGCGCGGTCACTCATGGTCTGTTCGCCACTGTTGGCACCGGGGGCCAGCAGGCTGTCGAGGATCGAGAACGCGCCGTGCATGGTGGGCGACACTAGGATGTCGGTGATGCCATTGGCGTAATACACCGTGCGCCGCTCATTGGGGCGCGTGACCCAGTCCACCGCCTTGGGTTTGGACAGGCTGTAGAAATAGGTGGTAGGCACACCGAGGGCGTGGCTGATGGCAGTCAAGTCGGCCACGGTGGGGCGCGACAGGCCGCGTTCAACCTGGGACAGGAAACCTACGGAGCGCTCGATCTTTTGCGCGAGTTGCGCCAGGGTAAGCTTCTTGTGCTTGCGCAGGTCGTGGATCAGGATCGCCAGGGCGTCGAGTTCTTCTTGCTTGTCCATGGGCGTTTCGTGAAATTCTTATCAAGAAATTTCATGAAAAATTACAGGATTAATTTCATGGAGGCAATGGGTATGGAGTTGTCGGAGCATTTACGCAGCCTTGAACAAGAGCTGCATCAATGCACCACCCGTGCGGATGCCGCGCGGTTGTCGGTGTTGCTGGCGGATGATTTCGTGGAATTTGGTGCCAGCGGCAATGTGTGGGGCAGCAAGGCCGAGGTGATCGAGGGGCTACAGGATGAGGTGTTTTCAGCCCGTAGCATCGGTGACTTTGCGTTGAAGATACTGGCCGAAGGCGTGGCGCTGGTGACCTATCGTTGCCAACGGGCGGCGACGGAGGCCAATGCGGCAGGGGAGTCGTTGCGCAGTTCGGTGTGGCGCGAGAGCGGCGGGCAGTGGCAGATGGTGTTTCATCAGGGCACGCCGACGCGTCAGCGTGCACCTGTGTAGGCGTCGGCAGGTTCAGACCGTACGCTTGACCTCAAACCCCGACAGGCTCGCATCGTCACGATGCCCCAGCAGTTCCGCCACTACCGACGTCGGCGACTTGTGCTTGTAGGTGTTGTAGTTGTTGACCGAGTCGTGGAACAGCTGGCGGGTGAACGCGACACGGCTTTCCAGGCCGGCGATTTCCGCGCCGGGTGACGGGGCGCTTTGAGCCGCCGCCAATTGTTGCTCGGCGTCCTTGAATTGGCCGAAGGCTTTTTTGCAACGATCGAGCAGCGCCACCAGTTCCCGGTAGGTGCCGAACACGTACAGCGCGAGCAAGGTGACAACGGTCACGAAAATGATGATGACGTGGGTACCAGTCATTGGACGTCCTGGGCAGCTGGAAAAAAGAACCAATCTTATCTGATTAATCGTCGGCCCGGTCGCTGGCTGTCCATCCATCTGCCGCTTCCATCACTGCGCTGAATGATTCCCCGCGGCTGCGGTCGGAATCTTTACGCGTCATTCATTGAAGGAAGTGCCCATGAAGTCCAAGTCCCTTGTTGCCTGCCTGCTGGTTGCCGCGAGCCTGTGCGCCGCGAGCTTCACCGTCCAGGCCGCTGATACCCCGCAAAAAACCGTGCAGCCTTCAAACATCAATACCCGCGACCTCAAGACCGGCGACCGCGCGCCGGACATCCTGATGCGCAAGGAATCCGCCATCGCCGACTGGAAAAAACATGGCCTGAAGCAGCCGGAAGAAGACAGCCAGTGGGCCCGTGTGAACGACAAGTACGTGTTGCTCAAAACCACCAATGGCACGATTCTCGACATCACGCCCGTTAAAAAATGACCCCGGCAGCGGGATGAGCGATCCCGTGCTCATCCCGCTGCATTTGATTTTTGCATAAATGCATAAATCAGCATTTTTTGCCGGTTGTTTTGCGTTAAGGTAGATCCGCTTGCGGGCTGCAATGGCCCCTTTACCTTGATCAGAATGAGAGCAGGATGCTTGCCACAATAAGAAATTACCCGCGTACCGTGAACCTGCTGTTGTCGGCCACGCTGATCCTCACCCTGGCCAAGGCCATCACGTTTCCGTACCTGGTCATCTACCTCACCAACCACTTTGCCCTGGACATCAGCCAGGTCGGCCTGGTGATCGGCAGCTCGCTGATCCTCGGTTCGCTGCTCAGTGTGTACGGTGGCTTCCTGGTAGACCGCATCAACAGTTATCGGCTGTTGCTCAGTCTGAGCGTGGTGTTTGCGCTGGGGTTTGTCGGCACGGTGCTGGCCCGGGAAATCTGGACGTTCTACAGCTGCCTGATCCTGATCAACCTGGCGTATGCGGTGATCGACATCGCGATCAAGTCCGGGTTTGCCAGCCTGCTGCCGGAAGAGGAGCGCAGCGAAGCGTTTTCCATCAAGTACACCCTGACCAATATCGGTTACGCCGTAGGGCCGTTTTTTGGCGCGATGGTGGCCAAGCTCGATATCAGCTTGCCGTTTATTCTATCGGCCGCTCTGGGCCTCGGGTTTTTCCTGCTGTATTGGCGCTGGGGCGACCGCACCCTGGCCACCGTCGACACCACGCAAAAACCGGTGTCGTTCCTCGCCGTGGGCCGCGTATTGCTGCGGGATCACCGGCTGGTGTGCTTCACCATCGGCGGCTTGCTCAGTGCCGTGGTGTTCGGCCAGTTCACCGCGTACCTCTCGCAGTACCTGGTGACCACCACCACCGCCGAGTACACCTACACCATCATCAGCGCGGTCCTGACCACCAACGCCGTGTTGGTGATCGCCCTGCAATACGCGATTGGCCGACGCATTTCCCACCGCTACCTGAGCCAGTGGCTGATCTTCGGCCTGGGCATGTTCATGCTGGGGGTGATTGGCTTTGCCCTGGCGAGCAACGTGTGGTGGTGGATCCTGGCGATGGCGATTTTCACCGTGGGCGAAATCGTGGTGTTTCCCGCCGAATACATGTTTATCGACCGCATCGCCCCGGACCACCTGCGCGGCATGTACTACGGCGCACAAAACCTCTCCAACCTCGGCGCTGCCCTGGGGCCGGTGTTGTGCGGGCTGGTGCTGGCCAGCCTGCCGGCCCACTACATGTTCTACATGTTGGCAGCGTTTATTGTCGGGGGAGGGGTGTTCTATTTTATCGGGGCGTCGTTGAAGGCGCGTTCAGTGTAGAAGCGAGCAAGCTCGCTCCTACAGTGGGCGCAGTGGCAGATCATCCAGAGTGACTTTGCCGACCGTGTTGCTCTGCAGTTCGTAGCGCAACTCGTCGACCATTTTTTCCACTTCCTGCGGGGTCTGCAGCTTGTTGACGCTGATCCCGGTGACCACCAGGTCTACCCGGCCACTTTCGGCATCGAAGACCTTGAGGGTCAACGAGGCGTCACGGCACAGGGTGAACTCGCAGGTCAGGGGCGACAGCGCCTCTTCGATGCAGTTGCGCAGTTGGGAGAGCGTAAACATTTGGGCTCTCCTCAGCGACGACGCAGCAACAGGCCCAGCAGCAGGCCGACACCGGCGACAATCGCAACCGTCGCCAGGGGTTTTTGCTTGGCAAAGTCGCCGACGGTGTCCAGCGCGTCACCGTAGGTTTGCTGCAACTGGCCAGCGGCCTGACGGGCCACACCTTCGGCCTGGAGCTGTTCGTCACCGGTCAGATCACCCAAAAAACCTTGAGCCTTGCCGGCCACTTTCTCGACGGCACCTTTGACTTGTTCGCTTTTCATGATGGATTCCTTAAAGGGCATGACATCTCAACAGCACAGGACCCAAAGCCCTGTGCCCACCCTTCAAGGTTAAGCAGTGCACCCCCGTGCAATAAGGCGAATTTGCACCGGTCGCACTAGTGCATTTGCACTCTATTTCGTTTTTTTAACCCGCAATTCGCCAGCAAACAGCCCGCGCTCACGGGCCCAGACGATGGCTGCACTACGGCTGTGCACCCCCAGTTTTGAGTACACCGTGGCCACATGGTTACGCACGGTGTTGGGCGCCAGTTTCAGGCGCGAGGCGATCTCCTTGTCGGCCAGGCCTTCGCAAATCAGGCCCAGTACATCGCGCTCCCGGGCGGTGAGGTCGGTAAAGGAAATGTTCGGCACGTTGGGGCTGTTGACGCTCTTGGCGTTGGCCAGTTTTTCAATCAGCGTCTGGCTGAACCACGAGGCGTCCTGCATCACTTCCTCGATCGCCGCCACCAGTTCCAGCTCGGAGCGTTTGCGCTCGGTGATGTTCATCAGCACCAGCAGGTAGCAGGGTACGTCCTGAATGCTGACCGTGTCGGCAGACAGCACGCAGTCGATCACCTCGCTGCCTTTCTTGCGGATCTTCAGGTCGAGGCCGTCGAGGTTGCCGGCCTTCTCCAGGGTGGTGAACAGTTGCGTACTCGCCTGGGGGCTGTCGATAAAGTCGATGTCTTCGATGGATTTACCGATCAGTTCTTCACTGATATAGCCGGTGATGTTCATGAAGGCTTCGTTGATGTCCACCACCTGCCGGTTGGCCGCGTTGCACACCAGGGTCGGCACGGGCGTCAGCCGGAATGACTTGGCAAAGCGTTCCTCACTCTGGCGCAGGGCAGTTTCGGCCTTGCGGCGGGGCTCAAGGTCGGTGAAGGAAAACAGCATGCAGTCTTCCTCGTTCATGTCCAGCGGCTGGCCGGCCACGATCACCAGTTTGCTGCCGCCTTCGGGCAGTTTCAGTTCGGCTTGCATCTGCGGGATGGTCGAACCTTCGCCCAGGCGCTTGACGGCAAGGTCCTTGTTTTCGGCCTGCTCCAACACGTCCAGTTCGTACACCGAACGGCCGATTACCTGGTCACGGCTGTAGCCGGTCATCTCCAGAAAGCCCTGGTTGACCTTGATATAGCGCAGGTCGCTCAAGCGGCAGATCACTGCCGGGGCCGGGTTGGCATTGAAGGTTTTTTCGAAGCGTTGTTCGGCGCTGGCCCATTCGGTGGCGTCGCTCAGGATCAGCACCAGCAACTCCGGCTCGCCGGATGCGTCGGTGAGTACCAGGCTGCGCAGGCGGTGCACCCAGGTTTTTTCCTCGTCGCCGGTGGGGGTGACTTCCACCACCACGTCGCTGAATTCTTCACCGTCCGCCACCCGGCTCAGCGGGTAGTTCTCCAGCACCAGCGGGTGGTTGTTGCGATAACGCAAAGCAAAGCGGGCGGCGTATTCCTGGGTATTGGCACCCAGCTCTTCAACTTTCTCCACGCCGTGCATCAGCAGCGCGGCTTCGTTGGCCCACAGGATGGTTTGGTCGACCTCGGCAAGAATCACTCCATCGGACAAGCCGGAGATGATCTGCTGCAGTTGGCGGCGGTTGGTTTCTTTGGCGAGGACGGCCTGGCTCATGGTTTCTCCAATATTGAGGGCACCTGCGCCCCCTGTAGGAGCTGGCTTGCCAGCGAAAAGCTCAACAGCAACGCGGACCTCCAGGATGTGCGCGTCATCGTTTACGACCATCGCTGGCAAGCCAGCTCCTACAGGGGAGCGGTTTCAGGCGCATAGGGAGTACGACACCTGAGGCTCAGGATAGTGCAGAGAAAGTACCCGGCGCGGGGTGCGAATGCACCAGTGCGCCTAGTGCAATTGTGCCGAGACCGCAGGGGAGGGCCTCGCCAAACTGAGCGCCTACTCACTGTTCAAAGGATCGATCATGACCACTGTCTATGAAACCAACCGTTCGCTGTTTCGTGTCTCCTGGGGCTCGGTATTGGCCGGTAGTGCAATTGCCCTGGTGACCTACCTGGTGCTGAGCGTGCTGGGCACCGCGATTGGCGCGAGTGCGGTGAACCCGATGGCAGCCGGTAACCCGCTGAGCGGTTTTGGTACCGGTGCCGGGATCTGGCTGTTTGTGTCTACCTTGCTGGCGATCGGCGCCGGTGCATTTGTAGCCGGGCGTACTGCGCCGGATCGCGGCGGCCTGCACGGCGTGCTGAGCTGGACCATCACCACCTTGTTGACCACCTGGCTGCTGGCAGCGCTGGCCACCAGCGTGGTGGGTGCTGCGGGGAATGTCGTGGGCAAAGGCCTGTCGGCGGCCGGTAGCGGTATCGCCGCCGTGGCGCCGGGGATCAGCGACAGCGTCAAGCAGCAGCTGGATGAGCAAGGTATCAAGCTGGACTGGAACAGCCTGCAAGGCCAGCTCGACACGCTGCTCAAGCAGAGCGGCAAGCCTGAGCTGGATCCGGCCAACGTTGAGCAAAAAGCCGACCAGGCAAGCGCCGACGGCAAGCAATCGGCCAACGATGCCGCGACAAACCCCACCAAGGCCGGTGATGAACTGAAGCAATGGTTCGAACGGGTCAAGGCGTCCGGCGAGCCAGCGTTGAACGCAGCGGACAAGCAGGCGCTGGTCAACATCGTCGCCGCCCGTACCGGCAAGAGCCAGGCTGAAGCCACCCAGATCGTCGACAACTATGCCCAGGCTTATCAGCAGGCCATGCAGAAGGTTGAAGAACTGAAGCAACAGGCTGAACAGAAAGCCCGTGAAGCCGGCGAAGTGGCGGCCAAGCAACTGTCCCATGCGGCGTGGGGCACCTTGTTGATGTTGCTGCTGGGTGCGGCATTGAGCTTCGGCGTCGGTCGCCTGGCGATTTCCACCCGTCGTGTGCCGTTGGCTTGATCATGACTTGAGGTGCTTTATGGGGTGAGGGAGCAAGCTCCCTCACCCCAATGCTTGGCTGGCACCAAACATGCTAGTGTCAGCACTCCAACACCCACCGGCAGTGCATGGCGATGCGCGAAATCTACAGCGTCTTCAACTCCAACGGCGCCTATGAAACCGGGGCTCACGCCCATGACGAATTCATGCTGATGGTGCCCGAGCACGGCCTGTTGCGCTTCAAGGACGAGGACAGCGGACGCACCACCTCGGTGATCGACCGCCAGTTCGTCCTGGTGCCGCCGCAATGCAGCCATTCCTCCTCGTCACTCACCACCCGCCAGGGCCACGTAGCGTTCTACGTCGACCCCGACTACATGCACTACGCCTTGCGTGACCTCTCCGGTGACGCCAATCGGCTGCTCCGTGTGCCCACCCTGGGCATCTGGCAAACCTCTGCACCGTTGCACCATCTGCTCCTGGCGAAAAAAGCCTTCAGCCAACCCGACCTGTACGTCGACCGCCGCCGGCAAGTTGCCCAGGCCGATCACTTGCTGCTGCTCGAATGCCTGGCGATTTCCCTCAGCCAGCCGAGCCTGCAACGCTCCTCCACCGAGCGCCACGGCGCCATGCTGGTGCGTGACGTGAAGGCCTACGTGGAGGGCAATCTCGAACATGCGCCGGGGCTGGATGAGATCGCCGAAACGTTCCACATGTCCCGCCGTCACTTGACCCGGCTGTTCGCGCTGCACACCGGCGAGACGGTGCTGGCGTACGTCCAGCGCCTGCGCCTGGAGCGGGCCCGGACCCTGTTGCGGCACACGCGCATGTCGGTGCTGGAGATCGCCAATAACGTCGGCTATGAATCACCTTCCCACCTGGCCCATGTGTTCCGCCGGGTGCTGGGTGTTTCGCCGGATGAGTGGCGCCGAGGCTGATACCGCTTCAACTTTTTTGATGTCCCGATCCCGCGCATGATCCGGCCCGATCCCGTGCGCCACAAATTTGTCATCCGTTCATCCTCACCCCGTCAACAACAAACAAGTCCGGCCTACCGGACGAGGAGGGGCGGTGAGTGCAAAACCCTTTATCAGCTTCACTGGGGTGCAGAAAAGCTTCAAAGTCGAGGGCCGCCAGTTTGTGGCCGTGCGCAATGTGACACTCCAGGTTCAACGGGGTGAAATCATCACCCTGGTGGGCCCTTCGGGCTGCGGCAAGTCCACCTTGCTCAACATGACCGCCGGGCTCTTTGGCCCCACTGAAGGCCAGGTGCATTACGACGGCGCCGAGGTCAAAGGCGTCAACACCCAGGTCGGCTACATGACCCAGGCCGACCACCTGCTGCCATGGCGCACCGTGGCCGGCAACATCGCCGTGCCGTTGCAAATCCGCCGCATGCCCAAGGCCCAGATCGACAGTCGTGTCGAGGAACTGATGGCGCTGGTAGGCCTCACCGGTTTCGGCGAAAGCTACCCCAACCAGCTTTCCGGCGGCATGCGCAAACGCGCGGCCATGGCACGCTTGATGGCCAGCGATCCGGAAACCCTGTTGATGGACGAACCCTTCGGCGCCCTTGATGCGCAGATGCGTTTGACCCTGCAAACCGAACTCTTGCGCCTGTGCCGCAAGCTCAACAAGACCGTGCTGTTTGTCACCCACGACGTCGACGAAGCCATCGCGCTGGCCGACCGTTGTGTGGTGTTCGCCGGCCGCCCCGGCACCATCGACCATGTGCTCGATATTCCCCTGGCCGGCGAACGCAACCTCGTGCAATTGCGCTCCGACCCACGCTATGTGGAACTCTGCGCCGCCCTCTGGAAACGCCTGGCGCCGGATGTAGCCGGTGCGGCGGATCCTTCCTCATTGGCCCACTCGTTGGAGGTCGTATGATCCAGGTCTATCGCTTGCTGTTCCTGGTGTTCCTGCTGGTGTTCTGGGAATGCGTGTCGCGCTGGTTCGGTGTGGAATTCTTCATCAGCCGGCCTTCGGCGGTGGCGCAAAGCTTGTGGAAAATCCTCATGAACGGGGTGTTTTTCTACCACGCCGGCATCACCACGCTGGAAGCGGTGCTGGGCTTCTTCTTCGGCTCCCTCGCTGGCTTGATCGCCGGTCTGGTATTGGGCCGCGCCAAGCTCTTGGCCGACATCCTCGACCCGTTTCTGACCGCGTTCTACAGCTTGCCGAAAGTCGCGCTGGCGCCGCTGTTCATCCTCTGGTTCGGCATCGGTTTGCCGATGAAAGTCATCCTCACCGCCGCCGTGGTGTTCTTCCTGGTGTTCCTCAACACCTACAGCGGTGTGCGCAACGTCTCCCGCGAGCAACTGACCATCCTGCGCCTGATGGGCGCCAAGGAGCGCGACCTGTTGACCATGGTGGTGATCCCGTCGGCCTTCACCTGGGTGTTCACCGGCCTGCGCCTGTCGGTGCCCTACGCGCTGATCGGCGCGCTGGTGGGCGAGATCATCGCCGCCAACCGTGGCCTGGGTTACCTGCTCTCGGATGCCGCCTCGCAGTTCGACACCGCCGGTGTGTTTGCCGCGCTGGTGGGGATCATCGCCCTGGCGCTGATCCTGAACACCGCGGTGAAGCTGGCCGAACGCAGATTGATGCCGTGGAAAGCCAACGAAGCGGAACGTGAAGTCGCGGTTTAACCCCCAAAATTTGTGGAGCCTGATCATGTTGAAACCACTGTTCATCGCCAGCGTTTTACTCGCGTCATGCATGCCCACCGCACAGGCCCGGGACCTGACCAAAGTCACCCTGGCGTTCCCCAGCGAAGGCTTCCTGTACGTGCCGATCTACGTCGCGCAGAAGCAAGGCTACTTCGCCGATGAAGGCCTGAACGTCGACGTCATCGTGTTCCAGAAAGGCGGCTCGGCAGCACTCACCGCCGTGCTGGGGCGTGACGCCGATGCGTACGTCGGCCTGCCCGCCGTCGCGGTGCGTGCCCGTACCAAGGGCCAGGACGTCCAGGCGTTCGCCGCCGTGCAAACCCAGTTCGGCAGCACCGTGGTGATCGACGGGGCCTCGGCGCAAAAGGCCGGTGTGTCGGCCACTTCATCCCTGGCGGCCCGTGCCCAGGCGCTCAAGGGCTTGAAGATCGGCGTCACCGGCCCCGGCAGCACCACCGACATGCTGGTGCGCTACCTGGCCAAGGACGCGGGCCTCAACCCGGACAAAGACTTCACCATCATGCCCATCGGTGGCGCGCCGAACATGCTCGCGGCGTTTTCCCAAGGCAGCATCAACGGCTTCTCGTTGTCGCCACCCACCATCACCACCGCTGAAAAACAGGGCGGCTTTGTGCTGATGGACCTGGCCAAGGGCGAATACAAACCCCTGGACGGCTTTCTCTTCACCGCGATGATTGCCCGCGAAGACTGGCTGGCCAACAACAAGGCCACCGCCGAGAAAATGGTCCGCGCCCTGTGGCGTGCCGAGCACCTGATTGCCAGCGACCCGGACAAGGCTCGCGAATCGGTACGCCCGTATTTCGCCAACACCGACGCCGCCATCTTCAATGCCGCCTGGACCGCCTCGTTGCCGTCCTACCCGGCAACGCCACGGATCGAGAAAGACGGTGTTGAGAAAAACATCCGCTTCATGAACGCGGTGGAGAGCGACCCGGTAAAACTCGACCCGCAGCAGGTCTACACCAACTCCATCGTCGACGCCGTGGCGCCGACTGTTTCCACCCTTCAGGGAGAGGCGAAATGACGCCCGAGGTTCACCTGGTCAATGTTTTTCCCGCCACTGCCCGTGGCGGCAACCCCGCGCCAACCGTGGCCGTGGCCGATGGCATGAGCGATGCCGACATGCAGCAAGTCGCCCGCGACTACGGCCATGAATGCGGCTTTGTATTTGCCCCGCCGGCCGGCAGCGAATTTGATTTTGCCTTGCGCTTCTGGGTGCCCAACCACGAGATGGAAATGTGCGGGCACGCCACCGTGGGAGCGGTGTGGCTGCTGGATCAATTGGGCATGCTGCACAAGGATCGCCTGACGTTATCGACACTGAGCGGTCGGGTGGATGCGCGGATCACCGCTGCGGGTACCCCGGATATCCAGGTGGAAATCAGCCAGCCCAAGGGCCAGGTCGAGGCGTTGAACGACGCTGAAGTCGAGGCCGAGATTCTGTCGGTGCTCGGCATCACCTCCAACGAACTGGCACCGCTGCCGATCCAGAACGCCTGCACCAGCCGGGTGAAAACCCTGATCGCGCTGAAAAGCGTAGCGGTACTGGACAGCCTGAAACCGGACTACCGGCGAATGCAGCAACTGTGCGAGCGCCTTGGTTCCACCGGTTTGTACCCGTACGCGCCCTCGGACCTGGAAGGGCGACAGTTCGATGCGCGGCAATTTCCCAAGTCCTCGGGCTACCCGGAAGACGCCGCCACCGGCATCGCCGCCGCGGCGTTGGCGTTTGGTTTGCTGCACAACGGCCTGGTGACGGCGGATGAACGCCCGGTGCATATTCGCCAGGGGCGGGCGATGGGCCGGCCTTCGCAAATCTCCCTGCGGTTTCGCCGGGATGAGGCGGGGCAAGTGGCGGGCTGCTGGCTGGGTGGGCATGTGGAATTTGTCGAGGAACCGGCATGAGCGTGCACGAAAAACTGAAAGCGCTGGGCCTGGAGCTGCCTGAGGCACCGAGCCCCAAGGGCGACTACGTGCCGGTGACGATTCATGGCGGCGTGGCGTATGTCAGCGGGCAGGTTTGTCGACAGGGTGACCGCGTGATCACCGGGCCGGTGACGGACCAGACGCTGCCTTCGTTGGTTAACGAAGCGGGGCAGACGTGCGTGCTGCGGGCGTTGAGCGTGCTGGACCAGGCGGTAGGGCTGGAGAACGTTGAGCGCATCCTGTTTGTACGCGGGTTTGTGTTGGGCGGGGAAGGTTTCCAGGGGTTCTCCAGGGTGGTCGACGGCGCGTCGCAGCTGTTGATCGAGCTGTTTGGCGAACGCGGCCGGCACGCGCGCTCGGCGGTGGGCGTGGCGGGACTGCCCGGCAACGGTCTGCTTGAACTGGAACTGACGGCAGTCGTTACCTGATAACCACCCGACCCAATGTGGCGAGGGAGCTTGCTCCCGTTGGGCTGCGCAGCAGCCCCAAAACCGGTGAACGCAACGCCCCAGGCATACCGCGCCCACCGGATGGGGAGCGCTTCGCACTCCAGCGGGAGCAAGCTCCCTCGCCACAGAAATAGACTCGCTTTGACCTCTACAGCAACCCCGACGAACGAGTAAACTGCCCGCCTTTTATCCTCACGACGAGACGGTGAGCTTTTGAACGCAGGAAAAACCGCAGGGCTGTTGCTACTTGCTGCCTTATTGGCCGGCTGCGGCACCTCGCCACCCCGCACCCCCAACGACATCTGCGGCATCTTTCGCGAAAAAGACGACTGGTACGACGCCGCCAAGGTGACCCAGGCGCGCTGGGGCGTGCCGATCCAGGTACCGTTCGCCATCATGTATCAGGAGTCCGGCTTTCGACAGGACGCCAAGACCCCGCGTAAATACCTGTTGTGGATCATCCCCTGGGGCCGCGTGTCTACTGCCTCCGGCTATGCCCAGGCCAAGGATGAAGTGTGGAGCGACTACCAGAAAAGCACCGGTCGTACTGGCGCCAGCCGACAGGACTTTGACGACGCCATCGATTTTGTCGGCTGGTACATGGACAAGACCTACACCATCAACGGCGTGTACAAATACGATGCCTACGGCCAATACCTGAACTACCACGAAGGCTGGGGCGGGTATCGTCAGCGCACCTATGCGAGCAAAGCCTGGCTGATGCCGGTGGCCGGCAAGGTGCAGGCGCGTTCACAGATGTATGCGGCGCAATATGCGGGCTGCAAGAACGATTTGGGACGGGGTTTCTGGAGCCGGTTCTGGCATTGGCTGTGACTGCCCGGGCAGTCCGTTGCCCGGCGTAGGAGATAGAGATTAAACGGCCAGCCATCCCACCAATGGCACCACCATCAGGGTGCTCAGCGCCATTGAGATTACGTTGCCGATGTAGGGGTGGAAGTGGGGCGGCAACCGTCCTGCAATGGCGCAGGCCAGTGGCGGCGCGATCAATGCGCCGAGCAATGCACTTGATCCCATCACTTCCCAACTGCCGCCATGGGTCAGCACGGCTGCCGGTACCACCGAAACCAGCGGAACATACGTGGGATACCAGCCGCGTTTGATCCACTGATGTCGCCAGATCACCACGCCCAGTGCAGATGTCAGCGCTTGTGCGCCGATCAGATGCACTACCAGCCCAGATCCATAGGCCGGGCTCACCGGGTTCAACGCGTAAGCCAGTAATACGCCAGCCAACAAGCCCAGGCTGGCCAGTTCATTGCCGAAGAATGGCGCTTCGGAAAAGTCAGCCAACACCCTCCGCGCACTCCACACCAAGCCATAGGTCGGCGGTTTCAATGGAGCAGGCTTTTGCGGCGCGACGTAATCGCTGCGCACCAGTGCCGGCACCCGACGGCACAACACAAAGGCAATCACACTGCCCACCGCCATTCCCAGTACATTGCCGATCACAGCCGGCAAGCCCAGTGGCAGGCAGAGATAATTGACGATCAGTAAACACATCGGTGTGACCAGTACGGCTCCCAGCACGGCACCGTTGAGCGTGACCTTCCAGCCACCCCCGAACATCAGCACCATGGCCGCTGGCAGCGAAACAAACGCCGCAAACGTCGGCTGCCACGTGTCAGCGGTGACGGTCCAGCCCCACAACGCATTACTCAGCAGTAAACCGAGTAATGAACTGGTTACCAGCCACGGCCACAGCCCAGTACCGTACGAGATGGCAAAGCCTTGCCAGGACTTGCCTGTACGGCTGGCCCACCACGCCAGATACGCGCCGCCCAGCAGGCCGAGTGAGGCCAGTTCATGTTTGTAGAACGCGACTTCGCTGATATCCCCTAGCACCCAGCGCAGCCAGGCGCTGGGGTGGGGAAGGCTGGTCACCATATCGGCATAACCGGGCCAGGGGTAAGCAAGGGCTATCCACAGGATCAACAAAGCACTGGCAAGCCCCAGCGCGATGACGGTGTTATCGGCCCGGGAGCGGTCTGCACGCGGCTTTTCCAAAAGGGTTTCCATGAGGCGCCCTCCGATCAGCGTGGCAGGGCGCGATGCTGGGTATACCCGAGCATCTGGTCGTAAATATCCGCACGTCGGTCCCGCTGCAAGTCGTTGAGGCTATTCCAGATAGGCGCACTGCGGGCGCTGGTGAGGTCAACGTCGGCAAACAGAATCTCCTGCCGATTCGCCGAAGCCACCGCGCCGATGGGCCAGCCATTGGTCCCGGCAATCAGCGAGCACCCCAGATACCGCGCATCGCGCTCCTCGCCGATACGGCTGGCTGCGGCGATAAACACGTTATTGACGTGGGCTGCGGTCATCGTGAGGTACGACGCCATGCACTTCCCCGCGTCGTCGAACGGCGGAGGCGGGGTCCAAACCCAGTTATTCAGGCTGCAAATAATATCGGCGCCTTGCTGACTGAGAATGCGCGGCACCTCAGGAAACCAGATGTCCCAGCAGATCAACAGGCCTATACGGCCTATGGGCGTTTCAAAGACGGGAAACCCGACATCGCCGGGAGTGAACCAGAGCTTTTCCATGTTCCACAGATGGGCCTTGCGGTACTTGCCGATAAAACCGTCCGGCCCAAGCAATACGGCGGTATTGAACAGCTGCATGCCGCAGATTTCGCTGAGGCCTGCCACCAGATACACCTGATGTTTACAGGCGAAATCCGTCCAGGCTTGCACACTCGGCCCGCCCGGAATGGCCTCAGCGTGATCAAACGCGTCCTGACGGCTGGAGAAGAAATAACCACAGTTCGAAAGCTCTGGCAGCACGATCAGATTGGCGCCGCCGCTCACCGCCTCCGTTGCCAGCTCTAGGCTAAGACGCAGGTTGCGCTCCCGGTTTTCCATCCCGACCTGGGGATCGAACTGGAGGACAGCTATGCGAACAGGGCTTGTTGGATCGCTCATTGGGGGGTGACCTCTTATTTTTATGCAACCAAGGGTGGTTGTCTTTTTATAAGAGGGGAAGTGATGGCGGAGGGTAAGTCGGCTGCTTCCGCTTGGGTTGTAGGTCGGTTCCGGTAGCTGATGTTGGTCCATCAGGTGCAACATCGCCGCCAAATGCATTGTCCGTCCTGAAAACGTAAACTGAGCCTGTTTCCGGCACAACGAGAAAACACCATGAGCAACGAACTGCAAATCACCGACATCCGCCTCGGCGACGGCAAGACCGTGGTCAAGGGCGCCCTGATCACCACCCAATACACTGGCACCCTCGAAGACGGCACGGTGTTCGATTCCTCCTGGGAGCGCGGCAAGCCGTTTCAATGCGTGATCGGTACCGGGCGCGTTATCAAAGGCTGGGAGCAAGTATTTCATATGTAGGTTTATTCTTCGGGTTGGCGCTTATACCATAAATACTGGAATTTATGTGTGGCGATACTGCCATTGTATGCAGCTATCATGCCTAAAAGTGAAATATCGGTTGACAAAATGACGTTTCGCGTGGTATACTTAGTCAGATAAGTAAGAGAAATATTCTCTCTCGCTTCTCCCCCCCCCCTTTCTCCTTGAGGCTTTCACGAGCTTCAAAACCCGGCCCGGCTTCCATCCGTCCAAGCGCCAGCAGTTCGCCGGTCGATAACTGTTAGATACAGAGTGCGGACTTTGTATCGGCCACCGCCCTTGGCTCTTCGAATGGGCAACTAATTCAGCAGCACACACTCAAGGCAGGCGCCTACAGCTACTGCCTTTTTTTGTACCCGCGATTAAGTTCCACTGCATTACCACTACAACCTCAAGAGGAAGCCGCATATGGCCCAACGAGTAACACGCGCCTGCAAGAATCCGGCGTGTCAAAAGACATTTGAGAGTCGAACAGTCCGTTCGCTCTACTGTTGCAAACAGTGCAACACCGAGTATCACCGTCGCAATAGAAGTAAGACAGTCACTATCGGGCGGTTATCTGTGACCTTTGAAGACTGTAATCCAGAGCTGACCCTTGACCAACTTGAAGCGATAGTTCGGCAGGAATTGACGCCGGAACTGATCGAACTAATCCATTCAGACAAACCAATCCAGCTAGGAGAATCCCATGCTTAAATCCATTGATTCAAGAGAACTGCAAACCCGCAAAGCAGCAGCCGAAGAACAATTCTGTGGCCGTAAGGCTGGGATTAATCACTTTGCAAACGTTGACCCAGCAACAGGGCGCCCCGTCGGTGGATACCAAGACGGCGGTATTGAAGCTGTACTCGTGAAGTATGCCGAAGACTTGATTCCGACATACATCGAGTACACAGCAAAAGGGTACACAATTACAACAATTGGCACTGTCGCCATCAACGCCAATACTTGGGAAATCTACTTTAACCGTCCAGAGGGTCAGGTCAAACCAATGCTTGCAGCAATCCTGCATAAGGTTGAGGCCGATTACAGGGCAGAGATTGAAACTCATAACGAGAAGTTTATTCAAGATCAAGTGGACGCCCAGCTACGCGTTGATACTGCTCGAGAAGAACGTGAACAGGCTAAAGCCGTTGCCGAGAAGCGTGCTTTGGTGGAAGTAGAAATTAGAGCAACGTTCCATCCACCTCAAGAGACAACCGCACCTGTGCAAACTCCAGCTCCTGCGAAAGGGAAACGTTCGTGATCGACAATCTAACCCGGCAACTGCTAACCAAGTATTTGCCCAGCGATCCAAGGCTACAGCAAGAGCCCTTACAAGCTCCTACAGCAATAACTAAGAGTGAGGCGCTACCATCGCAAGCCCCTGCAACTAAAAGCCCCTCAGGGGCAGCTACAGACATGTTGGTGGTTATGGATTCGCGCGAGTACAGCGAAGACACTATCTTGAAGGCAGTTGTTGACTTTAATAGAGAACACCCAAAGTACATGTCACACTCATTTACCTTACCTATAGCCATCAATGGTATTGCTGCTGGTAGCTGGGTAATAACGGATATCGAGGATATTTAATGGTGAGAATCGCTACACCGAAACGAACTCTGAATAAAGAGCAGCAATACCACAGCATCACTCGTATTACCGGCTCACGTAACATTACAGGCTTGGCCTGTGCATTGGGTCAATACCTTCGCAGCTATATCGCCCCAGACATCAAATTCAGTTACAAGTGGGTTAGGCTTCCTGATGGCACGGTCTACTTTGCTCTGGTTGGCTCAAGAGCTGTACAGGATGTATTCGAACAATACCTGGCAATCAATCAAGGTGACTACTTCGACCAGACGAGCTTTGTTAGCTTTGGGCGAAATGACCGGGCATTTAACCGAGTGTTCAACGGGCACTTCGAGCAGCGCCAGTTGCCCTACGGTTTCGCCAGTGGGGGTAGTCAGTGAGTGTCCATGACGAAGAGATTGCACGCCTAACAGGTACGCTGGTATTCGATGTAAAGGCAGGCCCGCTGCTTGCGTTTGAGCAAATGCTAAAACGAGTACAGGCCAGTATGGTCGGTGTGATGCGTACAGCCGACGAACTTAACACGCGATTGGATAGGAAGTTCAGTATTTCAACCAAGCGTAACGCATCAATATCTGCTAATGCAGCAGCTCAGAAGAGTCTCGACAAACAGATTGCCGCTGAGGGAAAGCTGGCTCGACTACGACAGTCACAGTTCAGGGCTCAACTTGCCGAGCAAAAGCTAACTTCTGCGGGCAATCGCGAAGCTGCATTCCTGCAAAGTGCATCCTTGAAACAACAAGTCACTGCCGCCGTGCTGTCAGCCAAACAACGCAAGGCCGAGCAAGAGAGTCTAAAAGTTGATCTTGGTAGGGCGAAGCTACAGGCCACAGCTGAACAGTCAAAGGTTCGAGAGGCGCGACTAGCTGACATTCTGCAACGTCGCCAAGAACGAACGGTGAAATTACAGCAGGAGGCTGCACTACATCAGACTAAGCTCCAGCGCGCCGAGACCGGATTACTTGCGGCTCGTGAGCGTGGAGTTAGGCTTGCTGAGCGCCATCAAGCATCCAAACTTGCGGCAACTCTCCGCGAAAGTCGGGCCGCTGTACGGGCTGAACAAGGCGCCGGTAGATACTCGATGGCTCAAGACCGTTTTGCGGCTTGGAAATCTCGTCAGGATCGTCCAGAGAGCGGCGGGCTAGGCGGGTTAACCGTGGGCCTTGGCGCCGCTGGAGCAGCCTTGTACGCCCTTACAGAGGCTGCCGGTTATCTTGGTAAGCGTATCGAACAGCGCCAAGAAACAGCCGCCGACAATCAGCAGTTCGACAATACGCTTTTGGCGGCGGGTAGCACCGATAAGGAGCGGGCACGAATCAAAGCAGCGTACATCGGCAACAGCCAAGAGTACGGAATGAAGATCGACCGCGAATCCGCCGTCGCTTACTCGAACATGATTCAAGGCTTCCGGGCTCAGGGGAAAACACTGGAAGAGGCCATCCAGTTGCAGAAGGATCAAGCCGCAGTGTTCCGTATCGGTAACTTGGACAAGACGCAGCAATACTCCGCCGCCCTCCAGCTCAATCAGGGTTACTCGAAAGACCGATTCATGGGGCAGGATCTACGCCCTCTGACCGACGCCCTTGGCACACGTCTAACAACGATCCTATACCAAGCAATTGGTAAGGCGCTTGGTTACAAAGGTGACGTGAACAAGCTCGCCGGTTTCCTGCTGGAAGCGCAACACGATGGCAAGGTGAACGGTGCGATGGTTCAACAGGGTCTACGTGACATCGTAGCCCAATCACCGGAGCTACTTGAACGTCACAAGCGCTCCTTGGATGCACAGGCTGTACGTGTTGAGAACGATCAGTACTTGCGGAGCGTAGGGGTTAACGAAAATCCCGAGCTGATTGCCGCTCTAGGTGATCGCCTGACAGCGGAGCGTCAGTTGATTGAAAGCGCCACTGGCCTACAAAACGCTTTTAGAGACTTCGATACCGTATTGGTGAAGCTTCAAACCAGCATGCTTAACATGCTGGCAGGCAAGAACGCCGACAATAGCGAGAAAACCTCGCAACAAAGGGCCGATGAGGTGGGGGCGGGCTTCTTGATCGAGGGTAGCGGTATTGATCCCTACGCCCTTAATGGCGGAGGGGCCGGTTCTCGCACTACCCAGCAAAAGCTAGATGCTGATGCACTTGATCCAATTTCCAAGCTCTGGCGTCTGCTGGGTGTCGGTAGAGACCTCCAATCGGTTGCCGAGGATAACCGCGCTCGCTGGGGGCAAGTTGGTTTCAGCGACCACGCTCCGCTGGACCCGAGACTGCCAGCACTTGATACGTCAGGGCTCAATACTCGTGCGCTTCCTGACTTCGGCAAACATCTTGAAGAGCTGTTGAGCCAGTCTGACCCAAACAATGCAGTTGCCAGAGTTGCCGCCCAAGCAGTTGCAACAGCTTCACGTGCTACGCCGGGAAGTAGCGGGTACATGGTTTCTGATGATGTTGCGCGACCTTCCAAGGGCGAGACCGTAACGAACAACGTTACGAACAATACGCCAGTAAACGTTGAAGTGAATATCACTGCCAAGACCGATGCAAGTGCATCTGATATTGGGGCCGCTGTCAGCGGGCAAGTCCGTGAAGAGTTGCAGAAAGCCTTCCAGAGCTACCTCCCGAAGGAGGTTCAGTGAGATACGAAGACATTGCAGCGCGTGCCGACTACCACGCTGCTGCAACCCAATACGTGATCGAAACATACGGAGAGCAAGTTGCTCTCCAGTATCCAGATGTCGCTGACACCGTTTGGTCTTGCGTGATGATGGGTATGCCAGAAGGGCTTTGCTGGATAACAATTCTGGGCGATCACAGGTTGCCACCGCCAGAGCGTGACTAACAAACAATCATGCCTCTAGTAGGCGAATGCTTCCTCTCGCATATGCCGCAACCCGCGTTACATAAGGGCTGGAGCCTCTTTTCAGTGGACGTCTTCCGTGTGCCTCGCACACAACATTACCCACTCACAGGAGAACCAATATATGGCTAGGCCATACGAATTCACATCATCGGGGGCGGCGCTTACAGCCGCCATGACTCTGTGCGGGACAACCCGCAAACGGTTCATTGTTCAAGAAGTGATTAACCACCAAGGGCTCCACCGCTGGGTGGTAGTTCACCCGGATGGTAATCCGGCCATTCCCTATCTGGAGTTTTCAGCATGAAGACATGCACATGCCGCGCCTGTGGGCGAGCTTTCACCGTTTCCAAGCCAATGCCCTTTTGTTCCGGGGCATGCCGTATCACGTACCAATCAGATAACCAAACCAATACCTCGACGACCCAAGTAGGAGTCAGCACTAGTGACAACAGCAGCACCGAGCAAGAAGCCCACCACTAAGGCAGTTTACCGCCGTCCGACATGCCCTGAATGTAAACAACGATTCCGTACAAAGAGCGCTACAGCCATCTACTGCACACGTCAGTGCAAACAGCTCGCCGCCTCCACCAAGAGACGAACTGCACGCCTTGCCAAAGCAACCAACTCCGCCTTCTTGTACCACTTGGCCTACGAATGCGAACGTGCAGGCACCCTGCAAATCCTCACCGGCCATACAGTTGAATCATTGCTAGCCCTGCACGACGTATACAAACTCAAGCTCAAGGCCAACCAATACGGCCAGTCCAAAGACTTTGAGATCAGCCACATTGCCCCAGTGCAAGGCCACGCCTTCATTGGCCTCTACCACGCTGAAAACCTTGTAGTGGCGCCGACTCACCTCAATCGCGCTCACGGTACGAAATACTACGGCCATGGCCTCAGCATTAGCCGCAGTGCCTTGGTATCCAAACATGCTGTAGCCAAAGGATCGCCACGCAAACAAACCGTAGAACGCATCATCGCTTTCCTTGGGCCTGATGTGGTAGCCGAGCTGGTGAAGGTCGCCAAGATCCAATCAACCCAGCGTCATGCCCTGACAGCGTGGTTACATGATCACCTCGACCCAGCTGTACCGGAGCACCGTGATTACCTAGACAGCCTCGACGGCATGACCACTCAAGCCTTGAGGGCTCTCAAGGCGACATTGGAAGGCAAGGAGGGGGGTGCGGCTTTTGTGGTGAAGACCACCACGTACACGGCCTCTGACGTGTTCCTGCTAGAGCTTGAGCGCCACTCTACGTACCGGCCAGAACTAGCCCATGTAATGAACATCCTGCGGAAGCGTGTAGCCCCGTTTACATCACAGCACTTGAGTCGGATCACTCTCAACACCCATGAGCAGCATGCAGTCTTTGACCTGTTACACGGCAAGTCTGTTGAAGCCCTCCAAGACGTACTGAGCGAATACATCGCCCGCCACACCAGCATCATGGATCACGGTGAACGTATCCCGGCATACAAGCCCATTGTGTTCAGCGTGAGGCCCAAGCAAACAGCAACATCAGTCATTCCCGTTGTACAGGCTCCCGCAAGGGTGTTGGCGAGACTGAAGGGGTTTGCTGAATCTCTTGATGACCCAGTGCTAGACGTGGTTCCGGTGATGCCTCTGGTACGTCAACCGGTGGTAGTTGATCCGCTTCCGTGGGAGCGGTAGGCACCTTAGTAGCTCCCTCCGGTGCATACTTTTTTGTACGCTTATTGCGCTATAGTGGCTTTTTGAAATTGCGTATTTACTCTACAGGACGTTTATGAAAGCACTGATTGGCTCTGCACTTCTTTGTACCTTCACATGTTTCGCTTACGCTGCTAGTGTGCCGAATATCACTAATCAGACTTACGCAAACGCGAAGCAGGCGCTGGTCGTATCGGGGCTAGCGCCGCTTACTCAGGGTGAAGTAGAGCGCGTCACCACTGAGTCTCTTGACGGCATGGACCCCAGTGTTAGCCAGCAGCGTATTCAAGGCCGACCAGAGGTGGAGTCTTGCGGGGGCATAGGGTTTTGCAATTACCTATTCAAGAACAGTGCAGGCGAGATTTACAGTGTCAGCGTTTACATTCCTGAGGGGGGTGGTGCCGACCGCGTTGAGCGTCTGGAAAAAACCCCATACCGGTTGGAGCTGCGTGATGTTAACAACGCTTCTAAGGTAGCCCCGGCGACTGTTGCGCTGAATGCCTTGCAGGCGAGAATTTCTGCCGACCAGTGCGACGAACTTTGCATCAAGAGCGAACTCAGCAAGATAATGCCGAAGAGCCCGCCGAAGATTGGGTCTACTCCGGACTTGCTAACGGGTAAGTCTATCCCTGATTACCGGAATCTCAATATCGTTGAGCTGATGATGGCTACTCGGCAGCATGGAATGGGCACTGTTACGGTGAACCCACCTGAACATCAGCTTCAGACCGTTCCTGTTTCAAAGGCGCTCTACCTGGCGTCGGATAAGTCAGTTCGCACATGCGTAGAGGCAGGGAAAGGCATGACCTGCACCCTAGTGTTTATGGATAACCGGGGCTACATGTTGAAGGTGGACATGACTGGTGCCGATTTGGGTAGCATGCGTTCGTCGGCTGTCTGGCTCGCAAACTCAGATGACGATATGAAGGGTGTCTCCGAAGAGTCACAGCGCTTCAATGTCCAGATGATGCGTGATGAGAAGCTCGCCAAGGATGATCCGAAAATTTTCCGCTCCGCCATGAAGCGACGTTATGAGAAAGCTACGGAGCGGCAGATGTCAGTCGTTCAGGGCTTAGAACTGAACACAAAAGACAGCGCAACTTGTGACCGCTTGATCAATCGCGCTTATCTTTTCGTGGGCAGTGCTAGCCCGGAGTCGGCAAAGGAGCGTTCCATCGACGAAACAATCCTAATCTTGAGTCGGTCTGGGTGCCTCATACAGCCTCTGTAACGGCAGATGTGCGGAACCCTCAATGCACGAAAACTACCTGTAAACCCCCATGAAACCCAATGCCTCTTGTAGGCGCTATCCCTGCGCCTAGTTCTGGAGCCCAGTGTTTCCGTGGAGTGTGGGGATCGAGGGCTAAGCTTTTTCCCGTGACTACGCTCAAATCGAGGTTTTGACGTCAGAACGCTCAAAATGAACCGGAACCACCGTTTTTCAGCGGGACGACAACATCCAGCCCGGCCCATGATGCGAGCCGGGTTCGGTGAGGGAGAGTGCCTTAGCCCTTGGTTAGGCCAATCCGTTTAACTTCATCGTATATGGCGCTGAGAACAAGCCAGAACCCAGCAAACACAGCGCCAATGACGAAGCCACCAACACCGCCCATTAGCCCGTATGCGTGGTAGCCAACGAACGCCAATATCGCAATGGCGAAGTAGCATAGGAAGTCGTTTAAGCGAATGATTCCGTCTTTCATGGGTAGCTCCTTTTTTGGAGCAATCAGATTGCCACTACCTATCCCGCAGGTGCAACGCTATCAATCATCTATACCGATACGGGTATACCCTATCGAGTACTATTCATCTGATGCTTTTGGTGTACCGATAATATCGCTTTAATAACCCTAACCAGTACGACTATAATCGGTACATTCAAAACGGTACGGGAGGGGTTGGGATGTTTGTACGTGCATATTTGCGGGCATCGGCTGATGACCAAGACGCCACAAGGGCAAGAGATGAATTGAAGGCTTTCGCTGCTGAGCATGGTCAGCGTGTTGCGGCGTGGTACATCGAGAACGAATCCGGCTCAACTCTTCAACGTCCTGAACTGTTCCGTTTGCTGGATGATTGCGAAGTCGGTGACATTTTGCTGGTTGAGCAGGTTGACCGCTTGTCGCGCCTCAATGAGGCAGATTGGAAAAAGCTCCGTGCCATCCTCGACACCAAGGGGGTGCTGGTAGTGGCGCTGGACTTGCCAACTAGCTATGTAGCAATGCAGCCAGTGCGTAAGGGAGATGACTTCACAGGGCGTATGCTGGCCGCGATCAACACCATGTTGTTAGATATGTTGGCTGCTGTTGCACGAAAGGATTACGAAGACAGACGCCGCCGTCAGGCTCAAGGCATCGAGAAGGCTAAGGCTGCTGATGTGTATCAGGGGCGTCCAGCCGACTTGAAACTGCATACCCGTATCAAAGACTGCCTAGCCAGCGGCATGTCTCTTCGCAAAACAGCTACTACTGTTGGATGTGCTTTGAGTACGGTCCAGCGTGTAGCCAAAGCCTGACTGTAACGCCCTCTAGAGCCCGCCACGAGCGGGCTTCGCCGTCTCTAACACCTGCCCACAGCGCAACGCTCTACGACATCCAGAATTGAACCCGGCGGCACCCAGTCCAGCATTTATTTTTTATTCACTTGGCTTTTGAGTGCGAGTAAGGACCGCTCGTTAAGCACCTCTAGCGGCGACCTAAATTCCACCAGCCACGCCTAGTCCGTCTCTTATGGGCACCAAAAAATTCAGCGGGGCAGGGTAGGTCAGGATTATTTCTGACAGGATGAGAATCAATCGCCATCGAGTTGCAATGTCGCCAGAAAAACGGGCATGACTTCCTAGGAGTAGGCTTTTGCGCCAGTTACATTACCCTCTGATAGAATGAGATTTTGACGTGCTAGGAAGAGCTTAAATTGAAGGGATTGCGACGAAAGATCGTCGGCGGGTTGTTAGCCGCTACTGGTGTGATAGCAGTGGCATTGACCAACTACTTTGTCGAACATGGCGAGCTTCCCGCATGGTTGTCTAAGATAGTAGCGTGGTGTATCGAGTTTGGTGCGTTCGCAGTCCCAATCCCGTTTTGGGCAGTATTTACGGTTTTGATCAGTATCATCGTGAGCTTGATCGGGATCACATGCCTGTATGAACGGCAAGCGGGTAAGAATTTCTCTTACACGGTTGAGCTTGAGACTGCTTATCGTGAATTAAGATCTAAGTGTAGCGAGATAGAAAAGTCCAAAGCGGAGTTAGAGGCTGCTTACGCCGATCTACAAGAGTCCAATGCCCAACTGACGCAAGAGGTTCATGCAAAACCTCAGTCCGAAGAGCAGTCTGAGGATGCTCTCCCTACTTTAGCCTTTAGGCTGCTATACACTATCGCTGAATTTACTGATGCTGACATCAAACCCACTCTACGCACACTACGTACGACATTGAATGTCGGGAGTGTTGAGACTCAAGGTAGTATTGATATTCTGCTGGAGAATAAGTTGCTGGGATTAGTTGTTACTGGTGACGGCCTCGCTTATGAGTTCACCCCTAAGGGGCGTGCATTTTATTTAGGTCGCAGAACTTCGGGGGCGTCGTGACCTTCGGTCGGTAGTGATCACCTGTCAGCCGCGCTGACGATAAGCAGACTCTAGGGTGGGAGTAGGTGCATCGTCCAACTTTACTCATGGTTTGTCTAGCAGTGCAGTAACCAGCGGCACTAGGATGGAGATCATGACAGCTAAGCCCGACAGAGCAGTCGCCCATTTGAATTTACTGCTTTCCTCTTGCAGGCCCGCAAGCACAGATGCAAGAAGTGGAAAGTTGACGCAACGATTTTCCTCCCCGGCTATCGTAGTGTAGAACGCAACTTTACTACCGTCCTCTCTGGTGTAACCGTACTTTTGTTGTAGGTGGTAGTAAAGCCTGCCAAATACTATGTCGTGGTCTACATTCAGTTTTTTGGCCACCGTCTTGCAATGGATTGGCACGAAGATCTTGGATTTACGTCTGCTTTGTACATCTGACTCACATGCATAATTTTTGAATTCTTTGTAGTACATCTTATAGATGGTGCTGAGGATCTTAAGGTCGGAGGGCGATTTCATCAGTGTCTTCCTTGGTTTAGTAGGGTGCGTTCTAGGCGTCGGATAAGGGTCACTCATTCTGCCGTTGTAGGTTTGCGTAGTCGTCTTCCAGCCATACTGACTCGGCAACGTCCTCAACGTCGAATGGTTCCCAGTATGGATGTTCATTGAGGGTGGGCTTGTCTACCAAGATCAGTTTCTCTCCGTTCAGGAGCTTGTACTTATCTTTCCCACGGTCAACCCCGGCATATCGAAATGTTGTTTCGGCGTGGGTGGATGTGATTCGCCCGTCAGCGTGAACAGTGATCGAGTAGCCAACTGTTCGTAGCATGGCGGCAAGACGCTGTGGATCCTCTTTCTCCAAGGACCAAATGTCTCCCTGAGTTTTCCAGCCTTGTGCAGCCGGTGCGACCACTGTTGCACGCAAGAGAACCACGGCTCTTTCGGCGGCATCACGGTCGGCCTGTGCATGACGTAGAGCTTCGATCAATTCGGGCATTATTCCGACTTGGCTTATCGTCTGGGCAAGGTTCTCCACCTTCCTGCTGATAGCCGTCAGCGCGGCTTCATGGCCTAGGATTTCCTTCTCGTTAACGCCGAGCTGTTGCTGTGCTATCGCCTGCTGAGCCGCCCTAGGTGACGTATAGGAATAGATTCTGTCCATCACAGGCTTTGGTACGGTGTGGGAGTTTTCACAACCCTTGAGATTCTGTCTGGTACGGCAGCGCAGGGAGTGGGGCAGGCCATCCTTGTTCTGCATGATGTAGTTCTTGCCACATGATCCGCACTGCACTAGTCCCACAAGGAAGTTGTTAGCCGTTTTCACTGGGCGGTTTGTTCGTACCGCCGCTGCGTGAATCTGTGCTCTGTAGAACAGGCTTGGCTCAATGATGACCGGGTACACGTCGTCAATAATCTGATGTTCTGGCGTACCGGCAAGCGTCTCCCATTTGCCGATAACTGCTTTATTCCGTAGCCAGCCTTCGACGGTAGGACCGCTGCATTTGGCGAGACGATCTACCCCAGATTCACGCATCCTTTTAGCTATCGTCGCCTTGCCCAGCCCAGATACGTACAGTTCAAAAGCGATCTTGACCCAATGTGCAACATCGTCACGAACAGTGCCGTCACTGTTAAGCCACGCAGGTGTCATACGCTTTGGAGTGGTTCCATTTTTGGCCGCAGTACGGCGGATGGCATACGAGTCAGTCATACGTCTGGCGAGTGCTTCGGAGTATCCGTGTGCCGCTTGGATCTTCGCTACAAGCAGGAATATTTGGGTGCCACCCACAGACGCTTTCGTGTACTCCGTGCCGTCGTCTAGCGTAACGATGGCTACGCCAGCTTGAAGGATTGGGGCAATGATCAGAGTGAGCATTTCCAGCGGAGCGAGGCGCCCGGCGCGGTCCATGGCTTCCACAAGAACTACGTCACCAGCGTGGATAGCCCCTTTTTCGATTGCATAGAGAAGTTCTCCAAATCCACCACCGGCTTCGATATGTTCGCCGTGGTATCCACTCTTGGATAGATCTTTGAATCTCAAGTCACCTAGCACGTATTCCGGGTGATTGCTCAACCATTCGGCAATCATGGACTCTTGGCGCTCTACGCTTGATCCACCTTTCTGTCGGGCACTGGAGAATCGAATGTATGAAATTGCCTGTTTCTTCTGCATTAGGGCGCCCCTGCCGTGGTGATTGATAAGGTAGCAGATGCTAGGGTTACATGTGAAAAGGCTGGGACCAAGGCCTGATGGGCATGAAAGTTGGCGGTATTCGCACTTTGTTTGTGCCGGCGCACCTGGCTTACGGTGAGCGGTCGATGGGCGCGCATATCACGCCCAACAGCAATCTGCGGTTTGAGATCGAGTTGCTGGAAGTACTCACACGGGATGATTGAGGAGCGATGAACATGGAGGTTGTTGAAACAGTGGAGTTGCCGCGCAGTTCAATAGCGGGCATTCGGGTGGTGGAGCTGACCCTTGAGGATGAGGCCGAGCTGCAGCGCTTTTTCGAGGCGGCGCCGGAGTATTTCCGTGCGGTGAATGGTGAACCTGCCACGCCCACTGAGGCACGGGATGAGTTGACGCTTCAGTTGCCTGACACCTGGAGCTACACACGGATGTACTGGATTGGCTACCGCGATGCCGAAGGGCAACTGGTGGCGGTGGTGAATGTGGCGTCTGATCTGCTGGCGGTCGGGGTGTGGCATATCGGGCTGTTGTTGGTGGCCACGCCGTTGCACGGCAGCGGGTTTGCGCACCAGTTGCATGCGGATTTCCAGGACTGGGTGGTGAGCCTTGGGGCGCGCTGGTTGCGGCTGACGGTGGTGGTAGGGAATGCCAAGGCCGAGCGCTTTTGGCCCAGGCTTGGGTATGTTCAGGTGCGTACCCGGGATGGGGTAGAGATGGGGCGGCAGGTGAATCGGGTTTCCATTCAGGTGAAGCTGCTGGAGGGAGGGCAGATCGACGAGTACCTGTCGCTGGTCGTCCGTGATCGACCCGGGGCGATATAGACAGTCCACCCGGAATTTTCAGGTGTACACCTCCAGTGTGGGAGCTGGCTTGCCTGCGATGGCGGTGGTTCAGTGATGAATTGGCTGGCTGACACTCCGCCATCGCAGGCAAGCCAGCTCCCACATTTCATTGGTGCCATGTTCAATATCTTTGCTTGAAGACCCACCTGAACCCTCCCTGAAGAACCTCCCCAAACCCATTGGGTAAATTTTCCTACGGTTTACTCTCCTGAAATCACAGCGTAAGCTTCGCGCGTTTTCATCAATAGCGGAGACCCTCAGTGGGTACTTGTTCGAGTGACAGTCGTCGGCCGGTCTCGATAACCGGCACATACTTGGCAAGATAACGCGCATTTTTCCGATGCCGTTGTCTCGCCCAACAGCGAGAAGCGGCATCCCGGTGGCGGCCTGTCCTGGCCCGATCCCGAATTCCCTCTCATCGACACTTGACGGTACGTGATGCCTTGCATCGCGGTACTACGGACGCGCCTGTCTGCTGACCCAGACGCTGAAGGTTTCTATATCCGCAAGTTTGGCTCGTAAAGAATAGGGAAGACGCCTATGCAAGCAATCAACAACATCAACCTCAACTCGCTGGTCGACACGCTGGTCAGCCTCACTGCGGCCTTCATTCTCGGTGGGCTGATTGGTTTCGAACGCCAGTACCGCCAGCGCACGGCGGGCTTGCGCACCAACGTGCTGGTGGCGGTGGGGGCGGCGATTTTCGTCGACATGGCCAACCGCCTGGGCGGCGCCGAAGGGGCGGTGCGGGTCGTGGCCTACGTGGTCTCGGGCATCGGTTTTCTCGGTGCCGGCGTGATCATGCGGGAAGAAGGCAATGTGCGCGGGCTCAATACCGCTGCTACGCTCTGGGCCTCGGCGGCGGTGGGCGCCTGTGCCGGTGCCGACCTGATCCTGGAAGCGCTGCTGGGCACACTGTTTGTGCTGGCGGCCAATACCTTGCTGCGACCGATCGTCAATAACATCAACCGCCAGCCATTGGACGTGGTGTCGGCCGAGGTGACCAACATTCTGTACGTGGTGGCCCGGCGTACCCAGCAAAAGGCGGTACTGGCCTTGCTTGAAGCCGAACTTGCACGTTGCAACTACCCGGCCAGCGATGTGGACGTGCGGCCCTTTGGTCCTGAAGAGGTGGAAATCGAGGCGACGCTGGCCGTGACCTCGGTGGACGGTGATGAACTGGACGCCCTGGTGGCGCGTATTTCCACCTCGACCCTGGTGGTACAGGCGTTCTGGAGCCCGAGTACCACCGACTAGGCCGCTTCTGCTCCCAGGGAGCCGGCTGTTTACTATGCTCCTAGTGAGGAAAAGTCCTACATAAGCCTAGGACTATCCCTTCAGTTGTTGCGTCATTCCATTGGTAAGGTTGCGCGCTTGCGACTAGCCAGGCACGCAGGTGCCGCTACCCATGGCCAGGCGTTTTTCAAGTGAAGGGACCCGCTATTGTTTGTAGGAATGTTCAGCTCCGTTCGTCGGAACTGGTATTTCTCACAGGTAGATAGGTCCCGTGTGATGTGTAACGGTACTGAATCCTCCCAGGGGAGCCCTATGAGCAAAGCTTTAATCGTGGATGACCATCCATTTATCCGCGCCACCGTGCGGTTTCTGTTGAAACAGGAAGGTTTCGATACGATCTACGAGGCCGGTAACGGCGCCGACGCGATGCAGATTGCCAGGGAGGAGCGCCCTGAACTGATCATCCTCGACCTGGCCATGCCGAAGTTGGGTGGCCTGGAGGTGATCAGCCGGATCAAGGCGCTGGGCCTGCCCTGCAAAATCCTGGTGCTGACGTCCTACCTTGCGGTGTTTTTTTCCACCCGTTGCATGCGCGCCGGTGCGATGGGGTTTGTCGCCAAGACCGGCGAGCTGGATGAGCTGCAAAAAGCGATCAAGGCTGTGATGTCCAACTACAGCTGCTTTCCCAGCTTGCCCACCAGCTCGGTGCGCCGTGACGATTTACAGTCCACTGAACAGGACCTGGTGGCGGAGCTTTCCGACCGCGAGTTGACCGTGCTGCAGAAGCTCGCGCTGGGGCTGGGCAACAAGGAAATCGCCGAAGACATGCTGCTCAGCCACAAGACCATCAGCACCTATAAAACCCGCCTGAAGGAGAAGCTGAGAATGTCGTCGGTGGTGCATTTATCCAAGTTCGCCCAGCGCAATCACTTGATCTGAAATGACCACACTCCGGGTCCTGTGGCTCAGTGCAAGCGTATGGCTGGGCTTGCTCTGTATACATAGCCCGGCCCTGGGTGAGCCTCGGCCCCTGTTGCTGTTGGGGCACTCTCTCCTCGAAACCCCGGCAGCCGCGCTGGATGAAGCTGACTGGCGCTGGTTACGCGAGCGCCGCCGCTTGTTGATGGGGATCTCGGGGCCCGATTACGCGCCGTTTGAGTTGAGCAGCAACGATGAGCTTGAAGGGATCACGGCGGATTACACGGCGCTGATCGGCGATGCGTTGAACGTCAGGATCGAAGTGCGTCGCTACGACAATCGCGATGCGGTCATCACTGCGCTCAAGCGCGGCGAGGTGGACTTTGTGGGGTCGGCCAACGGTTACGAAGCGGCTGACCCGCAGCTTGTGCTGTCGCGCTCCTACGCCATGGATCAACCCACCCTGGTCACCCGTTCCGGCGACAGCCAATCCCTGAGTGCAGACCTCGCCGGCAAGCGTGTGGCGATGTTCTATCACTATATGCAGCCGGATGCGGTCCAGGCGTTTTACCCCCATGCCCGGATAGAGCTGTTCCCATCGAGTTTCGAGGCCATCGGTGCCGTGGCGTTCGGCCAGGCAGATGTCTACCTGGGCGACGCCATCAGCACCAATTACCTGATCAACCGCAACCACTTGAACAACGTTCGGATGGCTGACTTCTCGTCACTGGAAGTCAACCCGTTCGGCTTCGCATTTGCCCGGGACAACACCCGCCTGCTGCGTATCGTCAATGGCGCACTGGCCGTCATTCCGGCCAGTGAGCAGATGGAAATCCTGCGGCGCTGGAGTGCCGGCAATCTAGGGGTCCTGGGGTCGGACCGGCTGCGCTTGAGTGCCAGTGAGCAGCGTTGGCTGGAGCGGCACCCACGGATAAAGGTGGCGGTGCTCGACAAGTTCCTGCCCATTTCATTTCTCGGCAAACAGGCCGAGTTTGAAGGCCTGAGCGCCGAGGTATTGGCCCGCATCAGCTTGCGCACCGGGTTGAAATTCGACGTGGTCGCCGGCACCTCATTGCCCCAGCAGCTTGACAAGGTCAGCGCGGGCGCAGCGGACATGATTGCAGTCGTGACCCCCGGCAATGAGCACGCCGACAAGGTGCGCATTACCCGACCTTACCTGATCAACCCGTATGTACTGGTCAGTCGTACCGACGCCGGCAACCCGCTCACCCTGGAAGACATGGCCGGCAGGCGCCTGGCATTGCTGGGTGGCAATAGCCAACAGGAAAGCATCGCCCGGGACTATCCCACCATCAAGTTTGTGCCCGCCGAGAACCCCGAACAGAGCATGGCGCTGGTGGCCAACGGCAGTGCCGATGCCGCCGTCATTACGTTGATCGGTGCGCGCTACATCATCGCCCGCGAGTACCGTGACCGGTTACGGGTGACCAGCACCATCGGCTCCGAACCGGCCCGCATCGCATTTGGTGTCAACCGCAGCCAATTGGAGCTGTATTCGATCCTCGACAAGGCGCTGCTGAGCATCACGCCACAGGAAATGGATGATTTGACTGGCCACTGGCGCAGCGAAGTCGTAATTGAAGACAGCTATTGGTCGCGCCACCGCAATGCGATCATCCAGGGCTTCGGCCTGGCGGCGTTGCTGCTGCTGATCACCCTGGGCTGGGCAATTTATCTGCGCCGCCTGATACGCAAGCGGGCCCAGGCCGAGCGTGCGCTGAGTGACCAGATGCGGTTTATGAGCGCGTTGATCGATGGCACGCCCCATCCGATTTACGTGCGTGATCGCCTGGGACGGTTGATGGCATGCAACAGTGCTTATCTTGATGTGTTCGGTTTCAAGCTGGAGGACGTGGTGGGCAAAACGGTGGTCGAGACCGACACCGGCAACCGCCCTCAGGCGCAGTCGTTTCATGAGGACTACCTGCGGTTGATGGAGCGGGGCGAGCCGCAGATTCACGACCGCGTGCTCAAGGTGCCGGGTGGCACGGCCCTGACGATTTACCACTGGATGCTGCCGTACCGCGACGGTGATGAGCAGGTGGTGGGCATGATCGCCGGCTGGGTGGATGTCAGCGAGAGGCAACACCTGCTGGGCCAGCTGCAGGAGGCCAAGGAGGACGCCGACGCTGCCAACCGTGCCAAGACCACCTTCCTAGCAACCATGAGCCATGAGATACGCACGCCCATGAACGCTGTGATCGGCATGCTCGAACTGGCCTTGAAGGCCGCCGAACAGGGGCGGGCCGACCACGATGCGCTGGAGGTGGCCGCCGATGCGTCGCGGGGCATGCTGGAGTTGATCGGCGATATCCTCGATATCGCACGCATTGAGTCGGGCCACCTGTCCCTGGCCATGGAGTCGTCGAACCTGCATGAGTTACTGACGTCTGTGGCGCGGGTGTTCGATGGCCTGGCGCGGGCCAAGGGGTTGGTATTGCAGGTGGAACTCGACCCGCTGATTGATCGATATGTGCTGGTGGACCCGATGCGTTTCAAGCAGGTGGTGTCGAACCTGCTGAGCAACGCCATCAAGTTCACCCCCCAGGGCCAGGTGAAGCTGGGCGCTTCCGGCTCCTCGGCGATTGCCAACGGGTACCTGAACCTCAGGCTGTGGGTGGAAGACACCGGCATCGGCATCAGTGTCGAAGACCAGAAACGCCTGTTCAACCCGTTTATCCAGGGCAGCAACACCGCGCAATCGGCGCGCAGTGGCTCGGGCCTGGGCCTGGTCATCAGCCGCAACCTGTGCGAGATGATGGGTGGCCAGTTGCAGTTGAGCAGCCTGCTGGGGCAGGGCACGCGGGTGGACGTCACCCTGGCACTGGCGGTCGCCGACCCGGCGTTGATGCCGGCCGTCTCCATTGCCCTGGAAACCCCTCCGGCCAACGCGCTGAGCATTCTGGTGGTGGATGACTACCCCGCCAACCGCTTACTGCTGGCCCGGCAGTTGAGTTTTCTGGGGCATCGAATCACCACCGCCGAAGATGGCGTCGAGGGGCTTGAGCGCTGGTTGTCGGGGCAGTTTGACGGGGTGATTACCGACTGCAACATGCCGTTCAAGGACGGCTACGAACTGGCACGGGATATCCGCACCCTGGAGCGCGAGCGCGGTCTGGCGCCGTGCCTGCTGCTGGGGTTTACCGCTAATGCTCAGCCGGAGGAGGTCAAGCGTTGCCGCCAGGCCGGCATGGACGGCTGCCTGTTCAAACCCACCGGGCTTGAGGATTTGCACGCGGCCCTGGCGTCGCGCACGGCGACGCCTTCGGTGGCCCCGGGTGAGGCGTTATCGGGTGTGGACTTGAGCCATCTGGAGAAATTGACCGGGGGCGATATCGACGCGGTCAAAGAACTGCTGGTGCCGCTGCTCGACAGCCTTGAGACGGACCACGGGCAACTGGCGACATTACAAAAGACCGCAGACTTTGCCCGCCTGCATGACCTCGCTCATCGCACCAAGGGTGGCGCAAGGATGGTCAAGGCCCAGGCCCTGATGGACTGCTGTGAGCAACTGGAGAAGGCCTGCGAGCGACAGGCCCATGACGAACTGGCCGGCGCTGTCGCCGCTGTGGACCACGCGCTGGGCCAGTTGCATCACACGCTGTCGCTCTATTGCAACCCGCCCGGGGTTTAGTCCCAGTTCGGCGCGATGCCTTTGGGGCTGGTCAGGCGATGGCCGCGCTCCAGGCCTGCAATCTGCGCCATGTCGGCGTCAGTCAAGGTCAGGTCCAGCGCCTTGAGGTTGCTGGCAAGGTTGGCGCGTTTGGTCGACGATGGAATCACCGCGTAGCCCAGTTGCATGGCCCAGGCCAGGGTCACTTGCGCCGGGGTGGCGTGATGACGGTCGGCGATCTGCTGGATCACCGGGTCTTTCAGCACTTCGCCGTAGGCCAGGGTCATGTAGGAGGTGATCTGGATGCCCTGGGCCTTGGCAAAATCCACCACCGTGCGGTTTTGCAGGTACGGGTGCAATTCGATCTGGTTGGTCGCGATATGCTCGGCACCGACGGCGGCAATCGCCTGCTTCATCAGGTCGACGGTGAAGTTGGAAATGCCGATCTGCCGGGTCAGGCCCTGGCGCTTGGCTTCCAGCAACTGGCCCATGAATTCGGCGACCGGCACCTGGTCTTCCGGCGATGGCCAGTGGATCAGGGTCAGGTCCAGGTAATCGGTCTGGAGTTTGCGCAGGCTTTCCTTGAGGCTGGGAATCAACTGGCCTTCGGCGAAGTTGGCGATCCAGATTTTGCTGGTGATAAACAGCTCGTCCCGTGGGATGCCGCTGTCGGCAATGGCCTGGCCGACATCGGCTTCGTTTTCGTAGATTTGCGCGGTGTCGATGACACGGTAGCCCAGCTCCAGGCCGGTGCTGACGGAGTCGATGACGACCTGGCCTTGCAGGCGGAACGTGCCGAGGCCGAATGCGGGAATGGACATGGGTGACTCCTGAAGTGATGTGAACAATGGAGTCGAGTATCGGCTCCTCGTTCCTTCAGAAAAACCGCTGAATCCGAAAAGGACTCTTTACCAAAAGTCATGAGTGGTGAGGAGCAAAAGCAAACACGGCCCGATGTAGGCGCTGGCTTGCCGGCGATGCAGGCGACCCGGTCTTTCAGATACACCGAGGGGATGCCATCGCCGGCAAGCCAGCTCCTACGGAAGTTCAGCCAGTTTTTTGAATTGCCTCGCCAGCTCCAACACCACCCGGCCGCTGCTTACGGTGGGCACCAAATGGGTAAACGGAATATCGATCATCCGGTTCTCCCGCACTGCCCGCAGGCGCGACAACACCGGGTCACTGGTCAACAACTGGCGCTTCCTGCTGGCCGGCGACCACACCGCGTCCGCCAGCAAAATCACATCCGGGTCGCTCATCAGCAGGGTTTCACGGCTCACGGTGACGCGGTATTGGTTGATCCCGGCAAACACATTCCGCGCCCCGGCAGCCGCCACCAGCGTGGTGACGAAGCCGCGCCGGCCTTCGCTGTCCAGGCCGTTGACTTCACTGTCCAGGTAAAACACCGACAGCGGTTTACCCTCGCCAATCAGCGCCTGGGCACGGGCCAGGTCAGCGTCCATGGCATCGCTCAACTCACGTGCCCGCTGCTGTTTGTGCACCAGCGCGCCAAGGGTGAACAGGTCGTTGCGGATATGCCCGAAGTAATCCAGTGAGTGCCCGTCGCACGCCGACTCGAGCAAGTACGACGCCACCCCGTTGCCGGCCAGGCCAGTACGGGAAGTGACGCCGGTGCCGAACGCCGTGGCAAAACCACCGACCACCAAATCCGGTTTTTGCGCATAGAGCACTTCGCTGGACGGGTACTTGGGTGCGATCACCGGTACATCGAAGTACTCACCACGTGGGTGGGCCGCACCGTTGTCATCCAGATACGCCACGCCCACCAACGCCGGGCCAACGTCCAGCGCCAACAACAGGTCGGCAGCATGCTGGTTGAGAGCCACGATGCGCGAGGGTGCAGCGTGTTCGGCGGCCCAGGTCTGGTTGCAGTTGCGATAACTGTCGGCCCACACCGGCGCGGCGCAGAGCAGGGCGCCCAACAGCAGCCAGGGGGCTCTCATGGGCGCTCCTTGATCAGCAGATCCTCGACGACCTCGCCGCCCACCAGGTGCACTTCCACCAGTCGCTGCACATCGGCGTGGGTGTGCACGCCGTACCAGCAGGTGTCCGGGTACACCGTCACAATCGGCCCCAGGTTGCACGGGAACTGGCAGTGGGTGCGGGTCAGCAATACGCCGCCGGGTTTTTCGATGCGGTCGTGTGCCAGCAGGTGGCGGCGCAGGGTTTTCCACAGTTGCAGGGCACCACGCTGGGTACAGCGCGGGCCGGTGCACAGGAACACGTGACGGGCGTGGTCAGGTACGTGGGACCAGTCCGGGTGAGTTTCCACCGGCGTACTCATCAGAAGCGGTACGTGTAGCGGACTTCGGAGGTGAACGGCCGTCCGAGGTTGTCGACGTTGCTGGCGCGGCTGGTGACGTAGTCGCGGTCCAGCAGGTTCTCTACCAGCAGGCTGACGCGGTGCTGGTGGGCGTTGTCGAGGTAGCGATAGGCGTCGGCGTCGACCACGGTGTAGTTGCCGTACTCGACCTTTTTCGAGCTGACGATATCGCCGATGTAGCGCACGGCCGTGCCGGCGCCCCACATACGATCCACCGATTCATAGCCGACCCGCGAGCGGGCGAAGAACCCGGGGATGTCGTTGATGGTGACCCCGGCACGGGACTCGGTGAGGTTGCGGGTCATGTCGGCCTGCACGCTCCATTGCGCGTTGAGTTGCAGCGTGGCGTCGGCCTCGAAACCGCGCATCTGGATCTGGCCCTGGCCGTTGACCCACTGGATATCGTCCTGGGTGATCAGGTCGGTGATCTTGCGTTTGAACAGCGTGACACTGGCGCTGAAGTCCCGGGCAAACAGGCTGCCCTTGTAGTCGACGCCCAGCTCGGCGTTGCGGCTCTTCTCGGGCTTGAGGTTGCGATTGCCTTTTTCATCGTCTTCGTTGACGAACAGTTGCTCGGCGTTCGGCAGCTTGTAGGCGGTGCCGTATTGGCCGCGCAGGGCCCAGTTGTCGTTGAGATCATAGAGCGAAGTGAGCATGCCGACGGTGGCGCTGTCGCCGCCGCTCATGGCTTCGTGGCGTACGCCGATGCTCGGGTGCCAGTTCGGCAGGGCCTCGATGTTCGGCCGCAGTTGGGTGTACAGCGCGTGGGCCTGGGCCTTGTTGTCGTCGATGATCAATACATCGTCCTGGCCCTTGAACCACTGGTTGTCGGAACCGAATACCAGCACGTGCTCGCCCGGCAATATGGCCTTGCCTTCGGCCTGCACGCCCCAGTCGGTGAAGCCCCAGTAGTCGTCGTGATTCTTGACCACGGTGCCGCCGCCTTCGACATTGTTGATGCGGGTGTAGCGTGTGTCCCAGTCGTTGATATGGCCTTTGACGAAGTAGCTCAGGCGCTCGTTGAGGCTTTGCTCGAAGGTCGCCGTGGCGATCTGTTGCACGCGGTCGTTGGTGGTCTTGCGGTTGTCCACAGGACGGGCGAAATCCAGGTTGGCGTCGGCGTACTGGTAAAACAGCTCCAGGCGCGTGTCATCGCCAAACGACTGGATCGCCTTGGTGCCAAAGGTGGTGACTTCGTAGGAGCGCTTTTTGTCGGTGACGTTTTTCAGGTCGCGGTTGCGAAACGGCTGGTAGCCCTCGGAGACGTTGCGGCTGACGTAGGCCAGCAAGCCGAGGTCGCCAAACCCGTTGTTGAAAATCTTCTCGACCCGGGCATCGCCGGTGGTGCCGCCGAAGGTGTCCGCGCCCAGGTTCACTTCGCCGGACGCCTCGCGGGTTTGCGGGCTGCGGGTGACGATATTGATCACCCCCGACACCGCCTGAGTGCCGAACAGCAGGCTCTGGCCGCCCTTGAGCACTTCGATGCGCTCGATGGCGTTGGCGGGCAGGGTGTCCAGGTACAGGCCGCCGTACAGCCGGTTGTTCAGGCGCACGCCGTCCAGCAGGATCAACGTGTCATCGTTGCGCCCGCCCAGCAGGGAATAGGTGCCGTAGTCGAACGGGCCGTTCTTGGGCGCCACGTACAGGCCGGGAATGAACATCTGCATCACGCGCGAGACATCGGCAGCGGGGCCGGCGCGTTCAATCTGTTCGCGGGTGACGATCTCGACCTTGCTGCCGTACTGGGCCATGTCGGCCACGGTGGTGGACTCCACCGACGGCGCGGAAACGTTGAGTGGCTTGAGTTCGAGGGGGTTGTCGTCGGCCAGCAGCAGGGGGCTGAACAGGCAGCCGAACAACAGGCTGGGCACGGGAGTCTTGAAAGGTCGAATCATAGTCTTCTCGGAAAAGTATCTTTCGCGAAAAGCACGCACGAGTAGGCACCGAGCACACGCCAATACCGGCCCATGCCCGCCCACCGCAGGATTTTGCCAAACAGAATTCCAGGCCGGTCTCCGGGCTCACGCGTATGGACACCTTCACCTTCCCATGGCGCGCGGGCCACAGTGGTGTGTCGAAGGGATCACGCGTCTACCGTTGCGGGGGCAGCACCGGACTGGCTCGGAAAGAGCGGCACCGGTTTCCCGTTTCACCCCATGCACGGCGGCATGAGGCACCTGAAACAGGCCGGCATCTGAACATTCGGAAGACCGTTCGTCAACTTGGCGCGGGCTTTTCCAGTGGCGGAGTGGGAAGCGACTGACGGATATTGCAGGAAATTTCCCACAGGAGTACAAATGTACTCCATGACGAACTTAACGCCCCGCCGTACCGCCATCCTGACCTTTATCCGCGACCGCATCGCGCAGCAAGGCCAGTCCCCCAGCCTCGCCGAGATCGCCGAGGCGTTCGGCTTTGCCTCCCGCAGTGTGGCGCGCAAGCATGTGGTGGCGCTGACCGAGGGCGGCTTTATCGAGGTCAACCCGAACCAGGCCCGTGGCATTCGCCTGCTCAATCAGCCGGCGCGGCCTGAGCTGCTGGACATCCCGGTGCTTGGCCGGGTGGCCGCCGGCCTGCCCATCGGCGCCGATGCCGAGGTTCACAATCGCCTGCTGCTCGACCCGGCCCTGTTCGCGAAAACCCCGGATTACCTGCTGCGGGTGCAGGGCGATTCGATGATCGAAGACGGCATCCTCGATGGCGACCTGGTGGGCGTGCGCCGCAGTGCCGAGGCCTTGAACGGGCAGATCGTGGTGGCGCGCCTGGACGGTGAAGTCACCATCAAGCGTTTCGAACACGTGGGCGAGCGCGTGCGCCTGCTGCCGCGCAACCCCGCCTATCAACCCATCGTGGTGCGGCCTGATCAGGACCTTGCCATCGAAGGGGTGTTTTGCGGTTTGGTGAGGCAAGGCTGATGGGCGCCGTCGTTGCACTGGACTCGCTGTTCAATGGCGGCCGGGTCTGGAAAGGCCGGCCCGCCGCGCCGCCTGCCAGCGTGCATCCCACCGGGCTTGCGGCCCTGGATGCGGTGCTGCCCAGCGGCGGCTGGCCGGAAGCGGCGTTGAGCGAAATCCTGATGGCGAAGGAGGGCGTGGGTGAGTTGCAACTGGTGTGGCCGACCCTGGCGCGCTTGTCAGCGGCTGGCGAGCGCATCGTGCTGGTGGCGCCGCCTTACACGCCGTACCCCCACGCCTGGCAAAACGCCGGGGTGGATGTGCGCCAGCTTTCGGTGATCCAGGCCGATGAGCGCGACGCCTTGTGGGCGGTGGAGCAATGCCTGCGTTCCGGCAGTTGTGGCGCGGTGCTGTGCTGGCCGCGCAAGGCCGATGACCGGGCCTTGCGCCGCTTGCAGGTGGCGGCGGAAACCGGCCAGACCCTGGCCTTCGCCTGGCGCTCCTTGAACGAGGCCATCAACCCGTCACCGGCCGCCTTGCGCCTGGCGGTGGAGGCCAGCCCGGCACAGGTGCGGGTGCTCAAGTGCCGGGGCGGCCTGGCCCATCCCGCGCCCATTGCGCTTGGGCACTGAGGTTGGCATGCGCTGGGTGTGTATTGTCTTCCCGCAATTGGCGCTGGACGGGGTGCTGCGTTCGCGCCCCGAGCCGGATCAGCCGTTGGCCCTGCTGGCCGGCACGCCGCAGCGGCGGGTGCTGCAAACCGTCAATGACGCCGCACGCAAACTCGGCCTGCGCCCCGGCCAATCCCTGACGGCAGCCCATGCCTTGACCAAGGCGTTTGCCTGCGCCGAATACGACCCGGCGCAGATCGAATACTGGCAGCAGTTTCTGGCCGCCTGGGCCTACCGTTTCAGTTCCCAGGTCAGCGTGTATTACCCACGGGCGTTGCTGTTCGAAATCGAATCGAGCCTGGGCCTGTTCGGTCCGTGGCCGCAGCTTGAGGCGCGCTTGCGCAAGGAACTGACCGAACTGGGGTTTCGTCACCGCATCGTCGCCGCACCGAACCCGGCGGCGGCGCGGATATTGGCGAATGCCTACGACGGCCTGGCCGTGGCCGATGACCCATGCCTGCAACACGCCCTGGCACCCATCCCCATCGACCGCGCCGGCCTCGACCCGCACGCCGCCACCGCGTTATCACGCATGGGCTTGCGCACCCTGGCCCAGGTGCAGGCGTTGCCCCGGCATACCCTGGCCCGGCGCTTTGACGCGGCGCTGCTCAAGCACCTCGATGCACTGAGCGGGCAACGGCCCCTGGCCCTGGCGTTCTACCAGCCGCCGGACCGCTTCGATGTGCGCATCGAGCTGAATTTTGATGTGTCGTCCCACCAGGCCTTGCTGTTTCCGTTGCGCCGTTTGACCGGCGACCTGTCGGCTTTTTTGTGTGGCCGCGACAGTGGCGTGCAGCGCTTTGACCTGCACCTGGAACACGCCGCTGAACCCGACACCCTCATCAAGGTTGGCCTGCTCAGCGCCGAGCGCGACGCGGCGATGCTGTTCGAACTGGCCCGTGGTCGCCTGGAGCAGGTGCAAGTCACCTCGCCGGTGCGTGGCTTTCGCCTGGTGGCCCAGGACCTGCCGGTGTTTGTGCCCCAGCGCCAGGACCTGTTCGACGAGCGCCCGCAACAAACCCTGCCGTGGGAACAACTGCGTGAACGCCTGCGGGCGCGGCTGGGGGACGAGGCGGTGCAAGGCCTGCGCTTTCACGCCGACCACCGCCCCGAATGCGCCTGGCAACCCGGTGCTGACCTGCGCCCGTGCGTGCCCTCAAACACTGTGCAGCGCCCCGGCTGGTTGTTGCCTGAACCGACGCCCCTGGCCGAACAGGGCCTGCAAATTTTGATGGGCCCGGAGCGCATCGAGTCCGGCTGGTGGGATGGCGCCGATGTGCGCCGCGATTACTACCTGGTGCGCACCCGCGCGGGCCAGCAGGGCTGGGCTTATCGCGCTGTGGGCGAAAGCGGCGCGCTGTGGCTGCAAGGCTGGTTTGCATGAAGTACGCGGAGCTGCATTGCCTGTCCAACTTCAGCTTCCAGCGTGGCGCCTCCAGTGCGCGGGAACTGTTTGAACGGGCCAAACAGCAAGGCTATGAGGCCCTGGCGATCACCGATGAATGCACTTTGTCGGGCATCGTCCGTGCCTGGCAGGCGGCCAAGGCGGTCGAGTTGCCGCTGATTATCGGCAGTGAGATGCGCCTCGAAAACGGCCCCAAGCTGGTGCTGCTGGTGGAGAACCTGGAGGGCTACCAGCACCTGTGCCGGCTGATCACCATCGCCCGCCGCCGTGCGGAAAAAGGTCACTACCGGCTGCTGCCGGAAGACTTCACCTGCGTGCAAGGTCTGCTGGCGTTATGGATGGCTGAAGACACCGACACCCAGGCCCATATCCAATGGCTGCGCAGCACCTTCACCGACCGCCTGTGGCTGGCGGTGGAGTTGCACTGCGGTCAGAACGATGCCCGCCACCTTGAGCAACGCCTGAACCTGGCCGCCAGCCTGCACTTGCCGGCGGTGGCCTGCGGCGATGTGCACATGCATGTGCGTGGCCGCCGTGCGCTGCAAGACACCATGACCGCGATCCGTCATCACGTCCCGGTGGCCGAGGCCGGCACGCGCCTGCACCCCAATGGCGAGCGGCACTTGCGCACACTCGACGCATTGGCCGCGCTGTACCCGGCGCACTTGCTGGAAGAGTCCCTGAACATCGCCCGGCGTTGCACCTTTGACCTGGGCCAGTTGCGCTATCAATACCCGCGAGAACTGGTGCCCGAAGGGCAAACTCCGGGAACCTGGCTGCGCACCCTGACCGAAGAGGGCATCGCCCAGCGCTGGCCCGACGGTGTCGACGCCAAGACCCTTGGGCAGATCAACGATGAGCTGAAGTTGATCACCGAGCTGGGCTACGAAAGCTACTTCCTCACCGTGCACGACATTGTGCGCTTCGCCCGCAGCCGTTCGATCCTGTGCCAGGGCCGCGGCTCGGCGGCCAACTCGGCGGTGTGTTTTGCCCTGGGCATCACCGAGATCGACCCCAGCCTGATGAACATGTTGTTCGAGCGCTTCCTGTCACGGGAGCGCAACGAGCCGCCCGACATCGACGTGGACTTCGAACACGAACGCCGCGAAGAAGTGCTGCAATACGTCTTCCAGCGCTACGGCCGCACCCGCGCCGCGTTGACGGCGGTGGTCAGCAGCTACCACGGCGCCGGTGCGGTGCGCGATGTGGCCAAGGCCCTCGGGTTGCCGCCGGATCAGGTCAACGCCCTGGCCGACTGCTGCGGGCGCTGGAGCGATGAAGCGCCGCCCCTGGAGCGCCTGCGCGAAGGCGGCTTCGACCCCGACAGCCCGGTGTTGCGCCGGGTGCTCACACTCACTCAGCAACTGATCGGCTTCCCCCGGCACCTGTCCCAGCACCCCGGCGGCTTCGTGATTTCCGAACACCCGCTGGACACCCTGGTGCCGGTGGAAAATGCCGCCATGGCCGAGCGCACCATCATCCAGTGGGACAAGGACGACCTCGACGCGGTGGGCCTGCTCAAGGTGGATATTCTTGCGCTGGGCATGCTCAGCGCGATTCGCCGCTGCTTCGACCTGTTGCGCCGCCATCGCAATCAAGACCTGAGCCTGGCCTCGGTCCCCAAGGAAGACGCGGCGATCTACGCGATGATCAGCAAGGCCGACACCATCGGCGTGTTCCAGATTGAATCGCGGGCGCAGATGTCGATGTTGCCGCGTTTGCGACCGGAAAAATTCTACGACCTGGTGATTGAGGTCGCTATCGTGCGACCGGGCCCGATCCAGGGCGGCATGGTGCACCCGTACCTGCGGCGGCGGAACAAGGAAGAACCCGAAACCTACCCATCGCCGGAACTGGAAAGCGTGCTCAAGCGCACCCTGGGCATCCCGCTGTTCCAGGAACAGGTCATGCAGATCGCCATGGTCGCTGCCGACTACAGCCCCGGCGAGGCCGACCAGTTGCGCCGTTCCATGGCCGCCTGGAAACGCCACGGCGGCCTCGAACCCCACCAGCAGCGCCTGCGCACCGGCATGCTGAAAAACGGCTACACCGAAGCCTTCGCCGCGCAGATTTTCGAGCAGATCAAGGGCTTTGGCAGCTACGGGTTTCCCGAGTCCCACGCCGCCAGTTTCGCCTTGCTGACCTACGCCAGTTGCTGGCTCAAATGCCACGAACCGGCAGCGTTTGCCTGCGCCCTGATCAACAGCTGGCCCATGGGTTTCTACAGCCCCGACCAGATCCTGCAGGACGCCCGGCGCCATCATTTGCAGATCCGCCCGGTGGACGTGCAGACCAGTGACTGGGACTGCAGCCTTGAACCGATCGACGGCCAGCAACCGGCCATTCACATGGGCTTGCGGATGATCTCCGGGTTTCGCGAAGAGGATGGCCGGCGCATCGAAACAGCGCGCCAGGTCCGGGCATTTTCCGATATTGCCGACCTCGGCGAACGCGCCCTCCTGGACACCCGCGCCCAGGAGCTGCTGGCGGATGCCGGGGCCTTGCGTGGCCTGGCCGGGCATCGGCACCGGGCGCGCTGGGAGGTGGCCGGGGTGCAGAAACAACTCGGCCTGTTTGCCGGGGTGGCCAGCCCCGAAGAGGCGGTGGTGGAGCTGCTGCAACCGACGGTGGGCGAGGATTTGTATGCCGACTACGCCAGCGTCGGCACCACCCTCGGTCCACATCCCCTGGCGTTGTTGCGCGATGAACTGCGGGCGCGGCGTTGTCGCAGTTCCCAAGAGTTGCTGCGGGTCGAGCATGGACGCAATGTCAGCGTCGCCGGTTTGGTCACCGGTCGACAACGCCCGGGGACCGCCAGCGGCGTCACCTTTGTCACCCTGGAAGATGAGTTCGGCAATATCAACGTAGTGGTCTGGCGTGATTTGGCCGAGCGCCAACGCCAGGCGCTGGTGGGCTCGCGGCTGCTCAAAGTGGACGGGCGCTGGGAGGCAGTGGGGGAGGTTCGGCACCTGATCGCCGGACGCTTGACCGACCTGACCCCCTTGTTGTCAGGCATCAATGTGCGCAGCCGGGATTTTCGCTGAGCCGGCCCTTGTCCGTTCATCCGCGCATCAGCACTATGCAATGAAACCAACCGCTGCTGTCAGGCTCAAAGTTTTCATTGCCGCCCACCTTTTATCTTTTTGCAGAGCCGACCGATGCAGTTTTTATCGAATACCCACGGCTGTGAAGGCTGGGCTGGGGAAATGGCCCAGAGGATTCGTGCTTTCGACTGGTCCGGCACCGACCTCGGCCCGCTGGACCACTGGCCCGGCAGCCTGGTGAGTGCCGTGCAGATGATGCTGGCCTCGCCGATGCCCATGGTGATGCTGTGGGGGCCGGCGGGTTACATGATCTACAACGACAGCTATTCGGTGTTTGCCGGTGGCCGTCACCCGTATCTGCTGGGGGTGCCGGTGGAATTGGGCTGGCCGGAAGTCGCCGACTTCAACCGCCATGTGGTCGACACCTGCCTGGCCGGCGGCACCTTGTCGTACCGCAATCTGCCCCTGGAACTGCTGCGCGACGGCCGCCCGGAAGAAGTCTGGATGGACCTGTATTACAGCCCTGTAGCCGGCGATGACCAGCGGCCGGGCGGGGTGTTGGCGATTGTGGTGGAGACCACCGAACATATGATCTCCGAGCGCCTGCGCCAGGAACTCACCCACAACCTGGAGCAGCGCGTCGCGGCGGAAGTGCAGGCCCGCTCCACCGCCGAAGAGCAGCTGCGCCAGTCGCAGAAGCTGGAAGCCATCGGTGGCCTGACCGGCGGCGTGGCCCACGACTTCAACAACCTGCTGCAAGTGGTCGCCGGTAACCTGCACCTGCTGGCCCGGCATGAGCCGGACAACCCCCAGGTGCAGCGCCGGGTCAGCGCCGCGATTGCGGCGGTGGAGCGCGGGGCCAAGCTCACCTCGCAACTGCTGGCGTTTGCCCGTCGCCAGCCACTCTCGCCAGCGGTGTACAACCCGCTGCGCATCTACGAAGGCCTGGGCGAACTGCTGCAGCGGGCGCTGGGAGAAACCATCCACATTGATGTGCAACTGCCTCAAGACCCGTGGTGCATCAACGTCGACCGCAATCAACTGGAAAACGCCTTGCTGAACCTCGCGATCAACGCCCGGGACGCCATGAAAGGCGAGGGCGTGATTCGGATCACTGGCGAAAACATCATCCTCAACCCCCCGGACTGTGCCGGCAAAAGCATCAGCCCCGGCGAGTACGTGCGCCTGGCCGTCTCCGACAGTGGCGCCGGCATGTCGGCGACGATCATGGCGCGGGCCTTCGAACCGTTTTTCACCACCAAGCCGGATGGCCACGGCACCGGGCTGGGGTTGAGCATGGTGTTCGGGTTCGTGCGGCAAAGTGGCGGACACGTCGAGGTGGAGAGCGAAGTGGGTAGCGGCACCTTGGTGCAGATGTATTTCCCGCGCAGCCTCGAAGAGCCGCAAAGCCAAGAAGCGCCCGTCGAGCTCACCCAACACACCGGCGGCCAGGAGACCATCCTGGTGGTCGAGGACAACGAAGGCGTACGCACCGCCGCGGTGGAACTGCTGGAACAATCCGGCTACACCGTGCTGATCGCCGAAGACGGCGACAAGGCCATGAGGATGTTGCGCGCCGGCCTGCAACCGGACCTGATCTTTACCGACGTAGTGATGCCGGGGCGGGTCAAAAGCACCGACCTGGCCGAGTGGGCGCGTGAGCAAGTGCCGGCGGTGGCGGTGCTGTTTACCTCCGGGCATACCCGCGACATTCTTTCCAGCAACCACCTGCTGAGCCAGGATATTCACCTGCTGAGCAAACCCTACAGCCCGGATGAGTTGGCGCAGCGGGTGCGCTCGGTGCTGACCTCCCGGATGATGTGACGAATGGAGATCCAGCCAGCGACACCCAACCACTGTGGGAGCCGGGCTTGCCCGCGATGGCGGAGTGTCAGGCACCCCATCCGGTAACTGGCACTCCGTCATCGCGGGCAAGCCCGGCTCCCACAATTGATCTTCACTGCCTTGAGCACACCGATAAGGTTACCCATGACTTCCCAGCGCAACCTGCCCCCCGACGCCTCACTCTCCAACCAACGCCCAGGCTTCGTCCGGGTGCGGGGCGCCCGGGAACACAACCTGCGCAACGTCGACGTCGACATCCCCCGCGACGCGCTGGTGGTGTTCACCGGCGTGTCAGGCTCCGGCAAATCCTCGCTGGCATTCTCCACCGTCTACGCGGAAGCCCAGCGCCGCTACTTCGAATCCGTCGCGCCCTACGCCCGCCGCCTGATCGACCAGGTGGGCGTACCCGATGTCGACTCCATCGAAGGCCTGCCCCCCGCGGTGGCCCTGCAACAACAGCGCGGCACGCCCAGCACGCGCTCCTCGGTGGGCAGTGTCACCACCTTGTCCAGCCTGATCCGCATGCTCTACTCCCGCGCCGGCAGCTACCCGGCGGGGCAGCCGATGCTCTACGCCGAAGACTTTTCCGCCAACCTGCCACAAGGCGCCTGCCCGCAATGCCACGGCCTTGGCCGCGTGTACGAAGTGACCGAAGCCCTGATGGTGCCCGATCCGTCCCTCACCATACGCCAGCGCGCCGTGGCGTCCTGGCCGCTGGCGTGGCAAGGCCAGAACCAGCGCGACATCCTCGTCACCCTGGGCTACGACGTCGACATCCCCTGGCGCGACCTGCCGAAAAAACAGCGCGACTGGATCCTCTTCACCGAAGAAACGCCCACCGTTCCGGTGTACGCCGGCTTCACGCCAGCCCAAACCCGCGACGCTCTCAAACGTAAACTGGAACCCAGCTACCAGGGCACTTTCACCGGCGCCCGGCGCTACATCCTGCACACCTTCACCCACTCCCAAAGCGCCCTGATGAAAAAGCGCGTCTCGCAATTCATGCAGGGCAGCCCATGCCCGTTGTGCGAAGGCAAACGCCTGAACAAGGCCGCGCTGTCAGTGAAATTTGCCGGCGTGGACATTGGTGAACTGTCGCAAATGTCCCTGCTGCAACTCGCCGAACTCCTGCGCCCGGTGGCCGAAGGGCAGGGCGACAAAAAACTCTCTGTGGAAAAACGCCTGGCTGCCCAACGCATTGCCCAGGACCTGCTGGAGCGCGTCAGCACCCTGACCGACCTTGGCCTGGGCTACCTGGCCCTGGAACGCAGCACGCCGACCCTGTCCTCCGGCGAACTGCAACGCCTGCGCCTGGCCACCCAACTGGGCTCGCAACTGTTCGGCGTGATCTACGTGCTCGACGAACCCTCCGCCGGCCTGCACCCCGCCGACGGCGAAGCCCTGTTCGCCGCCCTCGACCGCTTGAAGGCTGCCGGCAACTCCCTGTTCGTGGTGGAACACGATCTGGAAACCATGCGCCGCGCCGACTGGCTGATCGACGTCGGCCCCGCTGCCGGCGAGCACGGCGGCCAGGTCCTGTACAGCGGCCCACCCGCAGGCCTCGCGCAGATCGAAGCCTCGCAAACCCGCGAATACCTGTTCGCCGAAAAACGCCCGGTCAGCCAACCCCCGCGCCAACCCACCGGCTGGCTGAGCCTGGAAGGCGTGACGCGCAACAACCTCAACGGCCTGAGCGTGGACTTCCCCCTGGGCTGCTTCACCGCCGTCACCGGCATCTCCGGCTCGGGCAAATCCAGCCTCGTCAGCCAGGCACTGCTGGAGCTGGTAGGCGCAGGCCTGGGCCGCGTGGTGGAAAGCGAAGACGAACCCAGCCTGGAAGACGACGCCCCGCAAACCAGCGGCGGGCGCATCAGCGGCGGCCTGGAACACATCCGCCGTTTGGTTCAAGTGGACCAGAAGCCCATCGGCCGCACACCGCGCTCCAACCTCGCGACCTACACCGGGTTGTTCGACAACGTGCGCAAACTGTTCGCCGCTACTCCGGCGGCGAAAAAGCGGAATTACGACGCCGGGCAGTTCTCCTTCAACGTCGCCAAAGGGCGCTGCCCGAACTGCGAAGGCGAGGGGTTTGTCAGCGTTGAATTGCTGTTCATGCCCAGCGTGTACGCGCCATGCCCGACGTGCCACGGCGCGCGGTACAACCCGCAAACCCTGGCGATCAAGTGGCAAGGGCTGACCATCGCCCAAGTGCTGGGGCTGACCGTTGAACAGGCGGTCGAGGTATTTTCCGAGCAACCGGGCGTGCTGCGCTCACTCCAAGTACTGCGCGATATTGGCTTGGGCTATTTGCGCCTTGGCCAGCCGGCCACGGAGCTGTCGGGCGGCGAGGCGCAGCGCATCAAGCTGGCGACCGAGTTGCAACGCAATGCCCGGGGCGCGACGTTGTATGTGCTGGATGAGCCGACGACCGGGCTGCATCCGCGGGATGTGGACCGGTTGTTGAGCCAGTTGAACCATCTGGTGGAGGCGGGGCATACGGTGATCGTGGTCGAGCATGAAATGCGCGTGGTGGCGCAGAGTGATTGGGTGATTGATATCGGGCCGGGGGCCGGGGATAGAGGCGGGAAGGTGGTGGTGAGTGGCACGCCGCAGACAGTTGCGAAGAGCAAGAGCAGCCGGACTGCGGCGTTTTTGGGGCGGGAGTTGGGATGAAATTTGGAGTTGTGCGGTGGGTGGAGGGAGCCTTCACGGTTGGCTATCGGCCAAAACCGACCTCTCAATCAGGTTCATGAGGGCAATCGACGAGCGCTTGCATTACGTGGCCGAGTTGCACCAATTTCTCTATGGCGAATGGAACAGTCGTTCCACTGATCGAGAGAGGGGTAAAGGCGAGTATCCGAATGGCGAGCGCTCCCGGCTGATTACTCTCAGAGAAGCTAAGGCGGTACCACGAAAATATTGACGGTTTCCATGTAACAGTCGCCCGGTTAGAAGGCGCAGCAAAGAAAGCTGAAACCCTAGCAATGTGTTCTCGCTTAATCTTGAGAAAGTAATTGCCGGCAGTTCCTTGTTCAAAAGTCAGATAGAGATCCTCTCCCTTTGTCTGGAGGTAGAGATAAATCGAACGCCACTTACCTTCGTGGCAGGCGCTGAACACCGCTGGTGTCCCTAACATTTTGCATTCCTTCATCAAGACGGTCTGATGAGGTTTAGCTCATGCTTGGCGAGTCTGGATTTGGAGGCTATTTCTGACCGATTGCTGCCTTTCGCGAAGAGCAGCTTAGGGTCGATTTCGGTCAGTCGCGAAAGGCAGCAATCGGCCAAGAGCGGACGTTTGCGCGCTCCGAAACAAGCCGTCGTTCACTCCTGTGAGTAAGGCGCGTTATCTGCCGACTGATGCCAAATAGATCCATGGGCTCGGCAGAGCTCAACGGAATATCTGTCGCACAACATTTCGATGGCGGCTTTATCAAGTGCCTGATCTGAAGAGGAGATTGACCCACCACAGGTCAGGTACAAGTACAACGCAGCCAGGGCCTCCAGCCTCGACGAGTCGGACTGCACGGTAAACCTTGAGATATCTACCTCGCTCGCATGGATTTCGATGTAAGGGTCATCGCTCTCTCTGTCCTTCACATACAGGTATGTCCAAGAGCGGCTGTTCACAGGGTATGAATCACCATCCGTGTCTACGTTTCGCCCAGGGCCATAGAGCAAATCCAGAAAACATCTGAAGTCGGGCCGTTCGCTAACGACGGTCACTGTGTACATAGGTTCTCCGTATTGTCCGCTTTGGCTCGAAAACAGCTTTTTGTGACTGGCATATTCTGGCCGAAAGCAGGCGGGTATTACCTTGTTTCAGCTGCGTCAGGAGGCCAGCTCTCATAGAAAGAGCCGCCTACAGGGATCGGGTTGCCATCCATATGGTATGCGGCCCATGCCAGTAGGTGTGCCATGCGTTCGGCAGCAACTGGCGACAGTCCGCAAGATTCTCTGACTTCGTCTAGCCGTACTCGGCAAACATCGAGGTGGCGTCGAACCCCGGAAAATCCGCCAAGATAGAGATAGAACTCGTCGAGAAGGATACCCACGCCTGGAACACCATAGGTGCCGGCCACACCTGGTGCCTCCTCATATATGGCCTTCACATCATGGCCTTCCAAGGTTGCGACAGCGGTGAGTACCTCGCAAAAAGTATCTTTCATGCTGTTGCTGACCCAGAGGTCATAGCTGTTGCCGATAATGATGGGCGCGCCCATGAGTCTTACTCTGATTTCGATAATGGAATGCTGAAGAAGAGACGTATTCAGCCATGTAGCCAATTTTCAATAGGCCGTCTCCGCTCCGATTATTATCTTTTTGGGCTGGAAAAGGCCATGCGTGGGCGGCTGCTTTTGGCCGAAAGCAGTCTTGGAACGTCGCAAGAGAGGCGACTTATGCATATGAATGTGACACGCGGCATTCATCGTCGCTGAGCCGCTGTAGATGCCTACAGTGCCTCAGCGAATCAAATGAGCTAGTCGAACAGCTTGTGCCACGCCCGGCCTCAGCTACAAGGCACCTCCCGATCCATCAGCTTACCCACCAACAGCACCCCCAACTCACTGAGTTGATGAATCGCCAACGCCACATCACGGTCTTTCCCGCTCAGCTCTTCCGACAGATCAAGCAGCAACGCGCTGACCGAGGCAAAGGTTTCATAGCTATTGGTAATCAGGTTTTCACTGCTGGCATCCGCCGCAACACTGAACAGCGCACCCGACGGCGGGGTAGTTTTGGTGGAGGAGGGATTGAGATAGTGATCCAGGGCGCGCTGGGCTGCCTGGTGTAGTTTGAGATCGGGAGTTCCCGGAGGATTCGGCGTTACCTTAAACATATCAGTAGTTTTCCTGAGCTGGGCCGTCACCACTTCGCTACTAAACGAATGGGGTGGCGGCTGTACGCAGGTTAGTAGACCGGGGAAACTACAAAAGCCGGCGCGCCCGAAGACGCCCTGCGCACAGCCACCATCAAGCACAGACAAGAAGGTCTGATGGATGCTGCTTATGCACTTGCAGTTAACCTCGGGCTACTAAACCCGATCACTGAGGTTTCAGCGACCGAGCAACCTTAGAGACGCCAACCCAGGTGCACAAGCCGGCGGATTCTGACGCAACTGTAGGCAATGGAGCAAGGTGCCGTGCTCACTGCCACAAGCCACGGGACTGAAATCCATCAGTCCCGTTTTTCATACTCAGGCCGGCTGGGCCGCCAGGCTATTACTCACCTTGCGCCCCAACACCAGCACGGTCATAAACCCAGCGCCCACCAACGCCGTCGCCAGACTCAACAGCACCGAAGTGCCCATCTTGTCGACGATCTGCCCGCCGAAGAACGAGCCCACGGCAATGATCACCTGGAACAACGCCACGAACAGTGGCATGCCACGTTCAACATCCTTGGGCGCAACCACGAACATCCAGATACTCGCACACGCCGGGAAGGCGCCGAAGGCGAAGCCCCACAGGGCGATCAGCATCACGGCGCCGGTCATGCCGGTGGCGAAGTAGGGGAACAGGGCGGTGCTGGCGCCGATCATCAGGGCGACCAGCAGCAGGGTGTGGCGCACGCTGCGGTTGGCGGCGAAGCCGGCGAAGACGTTGCCCATCACGCCGGCCACGCCGTAGAGCAGCAGCAGAGAGCCAATGGTCGGGCCGTCGAAGCCGGAGCTGTTTTTGAAGAACGGTGCGACGTAGGTGTAGGCGGCAAAGTGCGCCAGGCCGATCAGCAGTACGGCGATGAGGCCGACCCGGGCTTGTGGGTTGATGAACAGGGCCGGCAGGTCGCTGACGCGGATGGCTTTTTCCGGTTCGAGGCGGGGCAGCAAAAACATCTGTGCCAGCAGTACCGGTATGCCCACCAGTGCGGTGACGAGGAAGGTCATGCGCCAGCCCATCAGGCCGCTCAGCCAGGTGCCGACGGGCACGCCGAGGACGGTGGCCAGGGTCACGCCCATCATGATGATGGAGGTGGCTTTCGCGACGCCCACGCCTTTGGGGGCCAGGCGGCCGCTGAGGGCGATGGCCGTGGCCCAGAAGCCGCCGATGCTGATGCCCAGCAGTACGCGGCCGAACAGCAGGAGGCTGAAGTCGCTGGCGTAGGCCACCACCATGTTGGCGATGATCATGATCAGGGTCAGGCCGATCAGCAGGTAGCGGCGGTCCATGGCGCCAATGCCCACCGACAGCAACGGGGCGGCGAGGGCGGCCATGATGCCGGGCAGGGTGACCATCAGACCGGCGTGGCCGGCGCTGATGCCGAGGTCGGCGGCGACGTCGTTGAGTACGCCCACCGGCAGGAATTCGCTGGTGACCAGGGCGAAAGCGCCCACGGCCACTGAGAGAATGGCCAGCCACTGTTGCAGGACGGTTTGTTGATTATGTTCGGGGAGGCCGCTAGGGGCCCGGCTTGCGCTTGGCATGGTGTCGGGTTCCGGGAGGAGATTTCGCCTGCGGACAGACGGGAGGGAGAAAGTGGAGGCGATTATAGGAAGGGGTTTTGGTAAGCCAATAGGCGACCATTTCGATAGTAATCATCAGTCTCATCGATAAGACGCCCTGAGCAGAGCGCTCGCGTGTGTGTAAACCCTCCGGATTTTCCATGGCCCGAGTCCGCGCTTAATCCGGCCCGATCCCGCGCGCCAGAAATAATCCCGCGCTGCATCCTGAGCCTCGGCATGTCAGTGGAGCTGATGTGCAGCAGCGTTTCAAGACCGATCAAACAATAATAAAGAGGTGCCTATGCCCGTGCTCCATCGCCCTTCATCCCTGGTTGAACGCAGCGCGCTTTACATGTTGCTGTGCGCTTCGACGCTCGCCCTGTCGTTGACCGCCAGCGCGGCCACCCCGGATCCCGCAAAGCCTTACCCCCATGCACAGGAACCGATCGGCGACGTGCAGGCCATCTATGACGGCAGGCTCAGCGAGGACTTGGCGGTCACTACCTTCCGTAATACCGACCGATTGTTCCCGACGCGCACGATCAAGGCGGGCGGCCATCCGTTCCCGTTACCCCGCAGCAGCCAACCACTCGGGCCGGTTGCCTTTGACTATAAAGGCAAGCACTACAGCCTCGACGACTATGTGGCGATCAACAAGGTCACCGGGCTGTTGGTGCTCAAGGACGGCAAGATCGTTGATGAGCGTTATGAAAAAGGCAACACCGCCGAGACCCGGTGGATGTCGATGTCGGTGGCCAAATCCATTACTTCGACCCTGGTGGGCGCGGCCCTGCAGGACGGCGCCATCAAGAGCCTGGATGACAAGGTCACTCGCTATTTGCCGGCGTTGGCGGGCAGCGGTTATGACCAGGTTACGGTGCGCCAGATCCTGTCCATGCGTTCCGGGATCAAGTGGAACGAGCAATACACCGACCCGACCTCCGACGAACGCCACTTGATCAAACTGCGTAGCGAGCAAGTGCCCGGGTCGCTGCTGAAGTTCATGGCCAGTCTGCAAACCGCCGCGCCACCTGGCACCCGCACCAACTACAGCACCGGTGAGACCCAAGTGCTGGGGCAACTGGTGAGCGCTGCGGTGGGCAAGCCACTCACGCAATACCTGAGTGAGAAAATCTGGGCGCCTTATGGCATGCAAACCGACGCCAAGTGGTGGCTGGACGGTACCCATGGCAATGAAGTGGGCGGCAGCGGCATCAGTGCGACGCTTGAGGATTACGGACGGTTTGGGCAGTTCGTGCTCAGCGGCGGCAAGGCCGGTGGGCAGCAGGTATTGCCCAAGGACTGGTTGAGTTTTGCCAGCGCGACCACGGGTTCAGATGCGGCGTATGGTGACTTTGCGTCTATGTGGTGGCCGGGCTGGACCGACGCTTCCAAGGCGGATAAAGCCTTTACTGCGGCCGGTACGTTTGGGCAGTACGTGTACATCAACCCGACCAAGAATGTGGTGATTGTGGTGTGGCAGGCACAGACCAAACCCACGGGTGGCAAGGTAATCGACGATATGTTTGCCTTTGACGCGGTAGCCAAAGCGCTTCAGTAACCGGTTTGCCCTCGCCACGAAGAGGGCGCTCAACAGGGGACGGGTCTATTTGATTAAAAATAGACCCGTCTCTTTTTGTGGGTGTCGGTCCGTGGACAGGATGATGTCAAAACAGTAGCATTGTTGAATGCGCGCTCATGGCAGCGGCGCTGAAGCAACGGTTGTTTGTGGCGAGTAACTTCGCGAATTAATCATTGGATATTGACTGGGAGGTCACATGAAGAAGTTACTCTTGAGCGGTTCTGTTGCCTTGCTGTTAACGGGATGTACCTTTACCGGGGCTTATGAAGTGACGCCTGGCGTCTACATGATCACGAGCCATGGCAGCATCTTTAATTCCAGGGAGGGGATGCTGGAGAACATAAACCAGAAAGCTGCCAAGGTGTGTGACGGTAAGCCCTATCATCTGGAAGGTGACACTGGCGCTAATATGGTTGTCAGCACGGCCACTCATATTGGCAGTACACCAACCACCATCCTGGGTCTGAAAGCGATTTGCGAGGGGTAGAGGGGATTCGATAAACCTCGTCCCGACACCCTCACATCGCCGCCCGCAACGACCGTGGCGACAGCCCATAATGCGACTTGAACCGCACCGCAAACCTTGAAGCCGACGCATACCCGCAGGCGTTGGAAATCTCCCCAATGGAATCCCTGGAGGTTTGCAGCTGTTGCAAGGCAGCCCCCAGTCGCACGTTTTCCAGGATCGACCTGAAGCTCGCATCCTCATTGGCCAACTGCCGGCGCAGGGTCGACTCCCCCAGATTCAACTGCTGCGCAACGCTGGCCACCGTCCAGTCACGGGACAGGTGGCTGCTGATCAGCCGCTGCACCCGCTCGCTCAGCGGGTCGTTGCGGTCCATCAGCAACGGCCCCGCCTGGCCGGCCAGGCACAGGCACAGCAACACAGCTTCGCCATAGTGGGTGCACAAGGTCGCCGGGGCGCCGGTACCCAATGCGGTCAGCAGTTGGTCCCAGGCTTGTCGGGTCTGTTTGTCCAGGCGCACGCACAGGTCTGTGTTCGTGTTGCCCTTGAATTGTGCGCCATACCGGGCGATGAAGTTACGCAACACCGGCACCGGAAACGACACCACGTCGGCGATGTAGTCACCCTGGGCGCCGGGAAAGTTGGTTACGCCCAGCTCGCGCCCCGCCGGCAGCAAAATCAAATCCTGCGGGCCTGCGCGCATTTCGCGCGCGTCCCACTGCATCTGTTTTTGCCCTTGGCGCACGCGGCACAGGGCCGTCATGAAGATCGGCACGCGTTGCAGGGTGTGATGTTGCCGGGCCCTGATCACGCAGCTTTCAATGATGCTTTCCCTGTGCCGCACACCTTCGTGAACATCCATCGTGACTAGCGTCCGTAAGGGGCCGTGATTGTGGCCTTGGCCAGGCTGTTGGCATTGAGCATGTAGCCGACCAGGGCGCCGCTGGACTGATTGTCGATCGGCAGCGTGTCGACTTTCAACGCCCATACGGTGAATTGATAGCGATGGGGTTTATCACCCACGGGCGGGCACGCGCCGCCGAAGCCGGGCTGGCCGTAATCCGTGCGCCCTTGCACGGCCCCGGCCGGCAGGTGGGCACCGACATTGCTCGGCAGGCGGGTGACGGTGGTGGGCAGGTTGACCACGGTCCAGTGCCACCAGCCGCTGCCGGTCGGGGCGTCCGGGTCGTAGACGGTGATGGCAAAGCTTTTGGTGCCCGCCGGGGCGTTGCTCCAGGACAGGGCAGGGGACGTGTTGCCGCCGCTGCAGCCGAAACCATTGAATTCCTGCAGGCGCGTCAGTGGGCGCTGGTCGGCGATGTCCGGGCTGCTGAGGGAGAAGCTGGCGGCGTGCCCGCTGGCGGCCATGATCAGGGTGATCGCGGGGGCAAGTACTTTGAGTTTCATCGCGGTGATATCCAGGCGTGGGTTGAGCCTTGATGCTAAATAACACCTGGACGCGGCACTGCGCCGAAGCGCTCGATGATTGTGCCGAAATGCTCTGTCGCACCCTCCTCAATGTTTATTAAGGAAAACAGGGCTTGTGTGGCGAGCGGGCTTGCCCCGCGTTGGGCTGCGAAGCGGCCCCACTGAGCGCCGCCGTGTTCTGTCAGGCACTACCCGGTGGCAGGTTTTGGGGCTGCTGCGCAGCCCAACGCGGGGCAAGCCCGCTCGCCACAGAGGCCGGTGCCACACATCACAAAACGACTACGGCTGAGCCCTCAGCGCCCGGATGATGAATGCATGCAGGCTGTTGACGGCTTTAGACCCGCGAGACGCCCGGCTACGCAGAATCGAAACTTCCATGGGTTGAATGTTTCCCAGGCCGTGCTCGCTCCCCAACACCTGAAGCGACTCCTGCACGGTGCACTGGGTGATCGCGGCAATCGCCAGCCCGCCCTCTACGGCGGCCACCTGCCCGGCAAGGCTGGAGCTGTTGTACACCACCTTGAATGCCCGCCCCCGTTGGGTGAGCGAGTTCACCGCGTAATGCCGGGCCAGGCTGGCGCTTTCGTAGACGGCGATGGGGATCGGGTCGCGTCGCCACAGTTCGAACTGGGGTGAGCCGACCCAGACCATGGGCTCCTTGAACAGGAAGGTGCCGCTCTGGGGCGAGTCCCTGGACACCAGCGCCAGGTCAAGGTCGCCGCTGCGCAACTGCGGGATCAGCGTGGTCGACTGTTCACAGGTGAGTTCTATTTCCACCCCGGCGTAGCGTGGCGAATAGCGCTTGAGCAGCGGCGTGAGGTACCGGGCCGCGTAGTCTTCCGCGACGCCCAGGCGGATGCGCCCGGTCAGTTCTTCACCGTGAAACGCCGCCTGGGTCTCGGCGTGCAGGGCGAGCATACGCCGGGCGTAGCTCAGCAGGGTCTGGCCGTCGGCGGTCAGTTGCAGGTGCCTGGGGCCTCGGCTCAACAACTGCCGCCCAAGGGCCGCCTCGAGTTTCTTCATCTGCATGCTGACGGCGGACTGCGAGCGGTTGACCTCGTGGGCGGCGCCCGACAGCGAGCCGGCGTCCACCACGGCCACAAAGCATTTGAGCCAATCAAGTTGCAAATCACTGGCCGGCATCGCGGTGACCTCTATTCGTTAATCGAATGGCTAAGGCCTGAATTATGCGCTTTTCATGAAGGTTTGTTCACCCGCAACATTCTGCCCAGAACCAACACCTACTGGATCGGACCATGCCCTTTGATACCTGGCTGCTTTACGTGGTTACCTGCTTCGGCATCGCGGTGGTGCCAGGCCCCAATGCGTTATTGGCGCTGACCCATGGCGCCCTTCATGGCAGCCGCAAAACGCTGTTCACCATCACCGGCGGCGTGCTCGGTTTTGCGTTGGTGCTGGCGCTGTGTGCGTTGGGGTTGGGGGCGCTGATCCAGGCGTCGGCCAGTTTGTTCACTGCCCTGAAAGTGGCGGGTGGGCTGTATCTGATCTGGCTGGGCTTCGGGCTGTGGCGGGCGGCGCCGGTCAGCCTTGAGGCGACCGGCACTACCAGCTCACGGAGCTGGCCGCTGTTCCGCCAGGGGCTGGTGTCGGCCATTTCGAACCCCAAGGCCTTGCTGCTGTTCACCGCGTTTATTCCACCGTTCCTGGATCCCCACCGGAACATCATCGCGCAGACGCTCACCATCGCGCTGACCTACGCCGTGGTGGAGTTCATCGTTGAGTATCTGGTGGCCAGCGCCGCGCACCGGGTCCGGCCCTGGCTGGCCAGAACCGGGCGCCGGTTCAATAAGGTGTGTGGCGGGTTTTTTGTGCTGTTCGGGTTGGCCCTGCCTATCCATGCCTGAGGGCGCATGCCCACCGCTCAAGGGTGCTCGATCACCATCACCGCGGTGGTGTCCGCCTCAAGTGCCTCAAACACATGGGGCGCGTTCGCCAGGTAGCTGATGTAGTCGCCGGCATGCAGCCTCACGGGCTCATTGGCCGGGCCGATGTTCGCGCTGCCGCTGCACAGCACCACATGTTCTACCGTGCCGGCAGGGTGGGGCTGAGACAGGCGCGCCTCGCCGGGCTGCACCTTGAGCCGGTAGATATCGCGCCGCACGCCCGCCGGGCAATCCGCAAGCAGCGTCGCCGCGTAGTTGCCGGTTTCGGTATAGGTGGTCAGGCCTTCGTGGGCGCGAATCACCCGCAGGTGCTGCCGGGGCTGCTCGAAGAACCGGGTCACCTGCAACCCCATCGCCGTGGCCAGCGACCACAGGGTTTCAATACTCGGGTTGCCGATCCCGGACTCCAGCTGTGACAAGGTCGACTTCGCCACCCCCGCGCGTTTCGCCAGTTCCGTCAACGAAAGCCCGGCGGCCTGGCGTTCGCGCTTGATCGACAGGGCCAGCAGGTCGATTCGACTCGGGTTGAGGTTGTTCGTTATGTCAGTCATTTGTTCTTCAAATCATCCTTAAAGGGGCTGACGCTGTGTTGTCTGTTGTTCAGCATACCAATCATTCGTTCATTATAAAATCCGGTCCATCGAATGATCTGGTACGTGTTCCACCTCTACACCTATTGGCCGTGGCTGCTCTGGCGCGCGCTGTCCTGCGACCTCGAAGGGTGGCGCAGCCTGCTGGTGGCAACCCAGTTGGCCCAACAACATTGCCTGCGGCTATTCTGCGGGCCGCTATGATTCCTTTTTGCCATCCGGCATGATCGGGCTATGATCGGCCCATATGAACCGGACGCCCGATGCCCCATGCCCGTTGACCTGCAAGCCCTCTATCCCAAACTGATCCACCTGATGCTGGATACGGTGTTCGTGGTCGACAGTGAAAACCAGATTGTCTTTGTCAGTGATGCCTGCGAAGCGTTGCTCGGTTACCGCGCTGATGAGCTGACCGGCACCCCGATCACGAACTACATGCACCCTGAAGACCTGGCGCGCACCCGGGCCTCGATCGTGCGGGTCATGAATGGCAAACCCCACGTCGACTTCCGCAACCGCTATATCCGCAAGGATGGCAGCGTCGTGCACATCCTGTGGGCGGCCTTCTGGTCCGAGGAAGTGGGGGCGCGGATCGGTGTTGCGCGGGACGTAACGGCCCTGACGCAGGCGGAGGAAGAGCTGCGTTTCCTCGCCCATCACGACCCGCTGACGGCCCTCACCAATCGCTCGCTGTTCAATGACCGGCTGGACGAGGCCCTGCAAGCCGCCCACCACCACAAAAGTCCTCTGGCTTTGCTGTTTCTGGACGTCAATGACTTCAAGGGCATCAATGATGTGCACGGGCATGCCGTGGGCGACCGCGTGCTCTGCGTGATTGCACGACGGCTGGAAGGGTGTGTGCGTGAGAGCGACCTGGTGGCCCGGATGGGCGGGGATGAATTCACCGTGCTGCTGACGGATATCCAGTCACCGGAAGCCGTGTCGGCGAAAGTGCAGCAGATACTTACGGTGATGGCCCAGCCCCTGAGCGCTGAGTTTGGCGCGGTTAAGATGCCGTCCTGCAGTATCGGCGTAGCGTTTTACCCGGCGGATGGGGCAGATGCCGACAGCCTGCTCAGCCACGCGGACGGCGAGATGTACCGGGTTAAGCGGCAGCGGTTTGCAGTGGAGTGACTCCAGGGCTCCCGAATCGTGTTCACTCAAGCTGCGAGGGTCTAACCGGCAAAGCTCGACAGCTCCCAGCTACGAATTAACGCTGCTGAAACGCTATTTTCAGCCCCAACCCCATGAACAACGTGCCGATGATTTTCCCCTCCCAACGGCGCAGCCTTGAAAGCCCCACCATCCATTGGCTCAACGGACGGATCGCCACTGAAATCAGGGTGGTGTACACCGCACTGAGCCCTGAGAAGATCAACCCCAGCACCGCGAATTGAGCCAGGGAAGAACCCGATTCCGGGTGAATGAATTGCGGCAGGAAGGCCAGGAAGAAGATTGCGGTTTTCGGGTTCAGCACTTCCGCGCCCACCGCCTGGAAATACGCCTGGGTCGATGTCACCGTGGGCAGGTCTTTGCGCGTGGTGGCGCCAGGCTTGGCCATGAAGGCGCGTACGCCCAGGTAGATCAGGTAACAGGCGCCGACGACTTTCACCACGTTAAACGCCACGGCCGAGGTCATCAGGATCGCGGACAGGCCCAGTGCTGCGCACAGCGTGTGGATCAGGTCGCCCGAGGCAACGCCGAGTCCGGTGGCGATCCCGACCTTGCGCCCGCCCTGGAGGGTGCGGGTGATCACCAGCAATACGGCGGGGCCGGGGATCAGGAACAGACCGATGACCACCGCGATATACGTCAGGATGGGGGCGAGTTCGAACATGCTGTGTTATCTCAAAGTTGTATGCGCCCTACAGTTATCCCTATGCAGGGCGTTAAAGCAATTCAACAAAGCTCTTCGCTGACCGCGTCGGTCCACATCGCACCCGGCACTGCCGCTGCGGGGTCAACCCGCTCGATCTCAGCCAGGCATCGATCAATCCTGCCGTCACGCAGATGCTCCTGGAAGAGGCACAGGCACTGCGCAAATTGCATCAAGGTAGCATTGATGAAAACACGCTCGTTATCGAAGTCATGGTTGAAGCAAACGACCTCGCGGCTTCGACGATCGATTGCCAAAACGTCCCCCGATCCGTTGTGCCCAAGTGGGAAATAGTCATTGCTAAGCCCGTACACCGTCAGCCGGTGGGCGATTTGCGATGCGCTGTAGGCTTCAAAACTCAGGAAGGGGGCGGCGTCGCGCGGAAGTCCCTGTTTGAGCAGGAACTGCGAGTCTTGTGGCGCCAGGGCACTCACCTGGCCTGCCTCGTAGACGACAAATTCGCCAAGGCACAGGTCCAGTTCCGGCGGCACGAACGGCAGCGCCGCTATAAATCGTGCCTTGAAGTCAAACCCGGTCATGTTCTTTATTTCGCAAACGCATATTCCCCACCCTGTTCCAGCGCCTTGCGATACGCAGGCCGTTCCTGGAACCGTTGCACCCACGCCGCCACATTCGGGTACGCCTGCAACTTGCCCTGGGCCCGGGCGATTTCGCCGATGAAGCTCATCTGGATATCCGCGCCGGTCAATTCCTCACCCACCAGGTACGGCGATCGCCCCAACGCGTTGTCCAGGTAACCCAGGTGATTGGCCACCTCTGATTCGATACGCGGATGCAGCGGCGCGCCGGCATCACCCAGGCGTCCGACATACAGGTTGAGCATCAGCGGCAGCATGGCCGAGCCTTCGGCGAAGTGCAGCCATTGCACGTATTTGTCGTACGTGGCAGTGGCAGGGTCGGGTTGCAGGCGACCGTGGCCGTGGCGGCGAATCAGGTAGTCGATGATGGCGCCGGACTCGATGACCACCTGGGCTCCGTCTTCAATCACCGGTGATTTGCCCAGGGCATTGATGGCCTTGAGTTCAGGTGGCGCGAGGTTGGTTTTCGGGTCGCGCTGGTAGCGCTTGATTTCGTAAGGCAGGCCGAGTTCTTCGAGCAGCCACAGGATGCGTTGCGAACGGGAGTTGTTGAGGTGGTGGACGATGATCATGGTGGCTCCGCTGGGCGAGAATAGGGGCGTATAGGCACAGACCGCTGTGGCGCTGTGGAGTGCCGTGAATTAAATGTGCTTCGATGACGGCATGAAAGATGGATAATCACCACGGCAAGCACTGATTACACACCGGATAGAAACCATGAATCGTCAAAAAAAACTACAGCAGCTGTTCAAGGCCAAGGCGAAAAAGGCCAGTGCCAAACTGGCACCGGCCCGCAAGGACAAGTACATCAGTAAAGCAGACCGCCTGAAACTGGCGGCTGAATCTGCTGATGAGACGGTTGTTTCTTCTGAGAGCTGATCCAGAAGGCCTAAGCAGCATCCGATAGGGAATCGACGGAAAAACCATGAACACTGCTCAACTCGCGATTCAGCACTACATACTCGCCAAGGACGGCAACCGCCCGCATTTGCTCAGCCGGGCGTTCGTTCCGGACGCGATCCTGGACATGGTGGTGCGCACCGGGTCCATCTCGTTTCCGCCCCACGTCGAAGGGGTGGGCAGCATCGGCGATGTGCTGGTGAGGCGGTTCGGGCAGACCTTTGAAAACGTCTATACGTTTTGCCTGGGGCCGCCACCGGAGGCGGGGGCCAAAACCTATCAGTGCCAATGGCTGGTGGGCATGTCCGACAAGAGCTCCGGCGAAGCCCGGGTAGGGTGTGGTGTGTATGAATGGCAGTTCAATGCCGAAGCGGGGCTGGTCGAAAGGCTGACGATCACCATCGAGCATATGAAGACACTGCCGGCGTCAGACCTGGGGAGCGTGATGAGCTGGGTGTCCGGCCTGAGTTACCCATGGTGCAGCCCGCAAGCCGCCGTGAGCGAGGCCCCCGATATTGACGGGATTGGAGAGGTGCTCCAGTACGTTGCGGCCTTATGACTCGGTGTTGCACCGTAGATCGAAATCCGCCCGTGCCTGTTCAATCTCCTCCAGGTTGTCAGCCGCCCAGACCCACACGCCACAAAAGGCGGCACCCAGCGTAAAGCCGAGGGTTGTCAGGCTGTATTCAACCTTCGGCGGCACGACCGGGTAGACCTTGCGCACCACCAGGCCGTCCCTCTCCATTCCTCGCAAGGTCTGCGTCAGCATCTTCTGGCTGATGCCGCCGACTCGCTCACTCAGGCGCGTGAAGCGCAGCGCGGTCACCGTGGTGGAGCTTGCCCCGCCCGGCACCGAAACACCGCTGCTCAGGGCCGAGTTCGCGGAAGAAATGAAGAACGAAAAAGGCATGGACCCGGTGCTGATGGTGCAGCAATGCATTCGGCAAATCGAAGCCGGCCAACTGGAAATAAGCCCGGGCCTGAGCAAGGTGCTGAAGGTGGCCAGCCGGGTTGCGCCTGGCCTGATATTCAAACAGATGACCAAGCTCAGCCGGCTGGCGCCGTTGCGGCCTTCAACATGATCGGACGATGAAAGGGCACATCATGATCATCAGGATCGCATTTTCGCGGCAGGCTTGGTTGCTACAACAGGTTTGCCGGCTCTTGGAGCAGCCGCTTTTGAAGTGACAGCCAGTGCCGTAATCGGTTGTACAGTGAGCTCCAAACCGATCGCGGTCATTAGCTTTCTGATGGTTTCAAACCGCGTTTTCGAGCCGGCTTTCAACACTTTATAAAGGCTTTCACGATTGACCCCGGCATCCTTGGCGACCTTATTGACGCCTTTGGCTTTTGCGACTTCAGCCAAAGCGTGAATAAGACCTTCCGTCTCTCCGGTTTTCAGGCTTTCAGCCAAGTAAGCCGCGATAGCTTCCGGGCTATCGAGAAAGCGCGAGGCTTCGTAACGAGTCGTGCCTGTCGTGGTGAGGCTGAGGATTGGCATATCCTCAGGATTGAATTTATCGCTCATATCATTTACCTCTCAGGGTATCGAGGATCGCTTTAGCTTTCTTGATGCCCCGCTTTTGATCTGTTTTATCGCTTCCGCTGAGCATCAAGTACTCTGCGATCCCTGACCGCACAAAGTAAATTCTGTACCCCGGCCCAACAAAAACGCGCATTTCGCTCATCCCTTCGCCAACCGATTCGCAATCACCAAAATTGCCGGCTCCGGCACGATCCAGGCGGGTCAGGATGGCCGTTTTTCCCAGAGCATCATTCACACGGTCAAGCCAATTCCCAAACTCGGGTGTTTGGTGGATTTCGTATATTTTTTTCTTGTTGATCATAGTTCCATTTGTAGCTATATGGCTACATCTTAACGACGCGAGGTTGTGCGCAAATGAAGGAGGTTTCAGCGCCCGAGCGACCTTATATAGGCCCCTCCAGGCGCACAAGCCGGCGGATTCCGACACAACTGTAGGCATTGGAACCAAGTGCTGTGCTCACAGCCCAAGGGCTATGATTGCTTCAATGCGCATCCGCAGACGGCTGCTTCGGCGGCTGCACCTTGCGCATCAACGGCACCAGCAACACGGCGACGATGAAGCACACCATGATCATCAGGAACGCGTCCGCATAGGTCAGCGTTTGCGCCTCGCGCCAGGTCAGCGCCCACAGCTGACTCAGCGCGAACTGGCTGGCGTCCAGGCTGTTTTGCCCAAGCAACTGGGCGTTACCTGAAAGCTGCTCAAGCCAGACATTCATCGATTCGTTCCGGATGTTCAGGTGCTCAGCCAGGCGCAAGAAGTGCAGGTTGGTGCGGTCGTTGAGCACCGTGGCGCAGGCGGCGATGCCGATGGCGCCGCCGAGGTTGCGCATCAGGTTGAACAGGCCCGAGGCGAGTTTCAGCCGATCGGGGGCCAGTGCGCCGAGGGTCAGGGTGACCACGGGCGGCACTGCCATTTGTTGGGCAAAACCGCGTATGGCCTGGGGCAGCAGCAGCTCCTTGGCACCCCAGTCGTGGGTGATGGGGGAGAAGTCCCACATCGACAGGGCGAACAGCGATAACCCAAACATCAGGATCCAGCGCAGGTCGAAGCGATTGGCCAGTAGCGCGTACACCGGGATCGCCAGCAACTGGAACACCCCCGTGGAAAAAACCGCCAGGCCGATATCCAGCGAGCCGTACCCGCGCACCCGGCCGAGAAACAGCGGCGTGAGGTAGATGGTGGCGAAAATGCCGATGCCGGTGATGAATGAAAACAGGCAGCCCAGGGCGAAGTTTCTGTCCCGCAAGGCGCGTAAATCGACAATCGGCTCCTTGATTTCCAGGCAGCGCCAGATAAACAGCCCGCCGCTGACGGCGGCGATCCAGGCGGTGGTGGAGATGGTGCTGTCACTGAACCAGTTCCAGCGCGGGCCTTCTTCGAGGGTGTACTCCAGGCAGCCGAGAAACACCGCCATCAACGCCATGCCGATATAGTCGGCGCCCTTGAGCAATGACGGGTTGGGGCGGTCGACCTTGACCAGCATCGGCACTGCAAAGGTCACAAACAGGCCGGGCACCAGGTTGATGTAGAACAGCCAGTGCCAGGAGGAAATATCGGTGATCCAGCCGCCCACGGCGGGGCCCAGCGTGGGGGCCAGGGACGCGATGGCGCCGATGGTGGACGCGGCGATCACCCGCTGCTTGCCGTTGAAATACATGAACGCGGTGGTGAACACCAGCGGGATCATTGAGCCCCCCAGAAACCCCTGCAAGGCGCGAAACGCGATCATGCTCTGGATGTTCCAGGCCATCGCGCACAGCAGGCTGGTCAAGGTAAACCCGGCCGCCGAGGCGGCGAACAGCCAGCGCGTGCTCATCACCCGCGAGAGCCAGCCCGACATGGGGATCACGATGATTTCCGCGATCAGGTAGGCGGTCTGTACCCACGCCGTGTCGTCCGCGCCGGCAGACAGCCCGCCGCCGATGTCCTTGAGCGAGGCGGACACGATCTGGATATCGATCAACGCGATGAACATGCCCACGCACATGGTGGCGAAGGCTGCGACCTTTTGCGCCGTGCTGAGGGCGGGCAACGGGCTGTTCATAGCTGGGCCTTGAGTGCGCCGGCCTGGTCGTCGAACGCTTCCTGGGTGTTGACCTTGGCCATGACCGACAAGCCCGGGCGCAGGGCGCCAAAGTCGGCGTCGCGGCTATCCAGGCGCACGCGTACCGGCACGCGCTGCACGATCTTGGTGAAGTTGCCGGTGGCGTTTTCCGGTGGCAACACACTGAACTGCGCGCCGGTGGCAGGGGCCAGGCTCTCGATGTGCCCGTGGAATTCACGGCCGGGGAGGATATCGGCGCGGATGCTTACGCTTTGCCCAACCTGCAGGCGACCCAATTGGTCTTCCTTGAAGTTGGCGTCCACCCACAGCCCCTTCGCCGGCACCACCGAGATCAGTTGGCTGCCGGCCGCTGCGTAGGCACCGACCCTGGCGCGGCGGTTGCCCACATAGCCGTCCACCGGGGCCCGCAGGTCGGTGTAGCTGAGGTTCAACTGCGCCTGGTCGCGTTCGGCCTGCGCCTGTTGCAGTGCGGCGCGTGCCTGGCCGCGCTGGGTTTCAATCACGTCGATTTGCCGGCGTGCCGCCATCAGCCCGGCTTGCGCCCGGGAGTGATCGGCGCGGGCGGTCTTCCACACGGCGTTGACCCGTTGCGCGCTTTCGACCGACACGGCCTGGCTGCGCACCAGGTTCTGGTAACGCGCCTGATCGTCGCCGGCCCGTTGCGCCTCGGCGTCGGTGGCGTCGATCTGCGCCCTGGCCTGGTTGATCACCGCCAGTTGCAGCTGTTCGGTGGCGTCCAGGTTGGCGAGCGCGGCCTGTTGCGCGGCCACGGCGCCGTCGGCTTTGGCCAGGGCGGTGCGGTAGTCGCGCACATCGATGCGCGCCAGCACGTCGCCGGCGTGCACGAACTGGTTGTCCTGCACGGCCACTTCGCTGATATAGCCGGGCACTTTGGCGCTGATGACGGTCACATCGGCCCCCACGTAGGCGTCGTCGGTGTCTTCAACAAACCGGCTGACCAGCCACCAGTGGCTGGCGTACCAGACGCCGCCCGCCACGGCCAGGGTCAGCAGCCCCAGGCGCAGCACCTGTTTGCGCCGGGATGTTTTGGTGGGTTCGGGCACAGCGCTGACTTGAGCGTCCATGGCGAAATGACCTCATTGAGTATTAGTGGGGGAAGGGGCTGACCAGTTGGTCTTTTTCGGCGTAGGCCCGGCCGGTTCGCGCGCGCCACAGGGTCAGGGGTTCGGCGTCGGCGGCAACATGCACCCGGTGGCCCTCGCGGGTGATGGGCTTGCCGGTGTTGGCGTCCATCAACGCGAGTTTCACGGGGCGCCCGGTGGCTTCATCGGCGAGAAACACCTTGGGCGAGCCCTCGGCATGCCGCGCGCCCCAGGCCATCAGCGTGAGAATGACCTGGCGCAGCTCCCGACCGGCTTCGGTGAGGTGGTACTCGTGGCGCGGCGGGTTGTCCTGGTACGGGCGCCGCTCCAGCAAACCGTGGGTCACCAGGGCGTTCAGGCGGCGGGTCAGGGTGTTCGAGGCGATCCCGAGGCTCTGGAGGAACTCATCGAAACGGCGCAGCCCGTAGAACGCATCCCGCAGGATCAACAGGCTCCAGCCATCACCAATGTGCTCCAGGGCACGTGCGACCGGGCAGGGCATGGGTTGGAAACTGGCTTTTTTCACGATGATCTCCGGGATCTGTTGCTAAATATTACGAGAGTAATATTGCACAGTGGATTTCATAATGAAAGTCACTAGGAGAAAAATTATTGCACGCACAAAAAAGCCCTGACGGGCAGGGCTTTTCAAAGAAGATGCCAGCGGATTTTCAGGTTCAAGACACCGTTAATGCTTCCCCGGCGCTGGCCTTGGTCCGCGTTGCGCGCAGCGCCATCACCAGGGCCAACACCGGTGCCAGGGTAAACAGGGCGAACAGCCAACGCGCCGCATTGGCGACGCCGGCAGTGCTTGCCACGTCATTGATGCCCGCCATGTTCGAGATCACTCCCGCCAAGGCCGCGCCCATGGCCATGGCGAACAGTTGCAGGGTGGTGATCGACGACGCCGCCGTGTCCTTATCCTGCTCCGACGCCACTTGCAGAATGCGCGTCAGCAGGTGCGGCCAGCCCAGGCCGATGCCGAAACCCACCAGGAACAGCCCCAGGCAAATAGGTGCCAGCAGCATCCAGTCCCCGTGACCGGCGATGGGTGTGGTGATCGCCAGAATCACCAGGCCCGCCACGATAAACAGCGGCCCGGCGAGGATGGCGCGGTGTGGACCACGGCCGGTCCAGCCGGAGCTGAGGATTTCCGCGACAGTCCAGCCGGCCGCCATCAGCGCCGCCATGTAGCCGGCAATCAACGGTGACTGGCCATGCAGGTGCTGCAGAAAGTACGGCATGAAAATCTCGCTGCTCATGCCGATCACCAGCAAGCAGGTGGTCGCATACAGCGCGCAGAGCGGGGTGCTGAACTTCAATGCATCCCTGGGCAACAGGCGGACCGTGGCGTTGGACTCCTTGCGGATCAGCAGCCACACCAGCACGGCACAGATCGCGATGCCCAGCAGGTTCCAGCTCGGCAGCGACGAGACGCTGCCCGCACACACCGCCAACACCGCGCCGGCCAACAGCACCAGTTGCGGTACCGGCAAACGGGCGGTAGCCGTCGCTGCAGTATCGCGTGGGGGCAGGGCGCGACTGGTGAGCACCATGTACGCCAGGCTCACCGGCACCATCGCGCCGAAGGCCAGGCGCCAGGCGTCCATCTCGGCAAACACGCCACCCACCGCCGGCCCGACCAGCGTCGCCACGCCCCACATGCCCGACACTAGCGCCATTGCCCGCGGCCACAAACGCTCTTCGAATACCAACTGGATCATCGAATAACACAAGGCCAACAAGACCCCGCCGCCCAAGCCCTGGATGAAACGCCCCGCGAGCATCACCGGCATGCTCGGCGCCAGCGCGCAGATCAACACGCCCACCATGAACACCAGCGTCGCCACGGCATACGCCAGCCTTGGGCCGGTGCGTTGCAGCAATTTGGAGGTGAGTGCGGAACCGAGGATCGAGGCCACCACGTACAGCGTGGTACTCCAGGCGTACAGCTCCAGGCCGCCGATTTCGGCGACCACTGACGGCAGGATGGTGGTGGCGATGTAGGTGTTGGTGGCATAGAGCGCTATGCCACCTGAGAGGGCGATGGAACGGGTGGCGTTCTTGCCGCGGAGCAACTCGCCCCAACTGCTGTCTTGGGTGTGCATCAACGATTCCTTGTAATGCATTCGCGGCGCAAGCCGGCGAAGGGCATAAGCATCGGGCTTGGTTTAATTAACCAAGTTTGTGCTTGGAATATTGAAGCGAGGCTGATTATTTTGCAAGCGATGACTTGGCGTTTCGTGGAACCCCATCCTTCATGCCTGCGCCACCTCACGACCCGTACGTGAACCCGCACGCCGCGAGCGCCAGCCGAGAACCAGCACCATCAGCAAACCCAGGCCCGCCATGATTGCGCCAGCCAGGGAAATCGCCGGGTAGCCCAATCCCGCGTTGAGCACCGCCCCACCCAGCGCCGCGCCGATGGCATTGCCGAAGTTGAACGCGCCGATGTTCATCGCGGATGCCAGGTTCGGTGCATCCTTGGCCGCTTCCATCACGCGCATCTGCAACGGTGGCACCAGCGCAAAGCTGGCTGCGCCCCACAACAGGATCGACAAGGCGGCAGGCAGCGGCCATTGCATGAGTACCGAGAACGCCAGCAGCACGGCAATCAGCACCACGAGGGATGTGATCAAGGTGCGGTCCACCGAACGGTCCGCCGATTTGCCGCCCCAGACGTTGCCAAGGGTCAGGCCGATGCCGAACAGCACGAGCATCCCGGTGACGAAGTTGGTCGAGGCATGGGTGACATCCCGCAGAATCGGCGCGATGTAGGTGAACACCGTGAACATCGCACTGGAGCCCACAACGGTCAGTGCCAGCGCGGCAAGCACCGGCCCACGGCCCAGCACGCGGATCTCGGCCATCAGGCTGCCGCCTTTGGGAGCCGGCGCATTCGGCAGCGCCCACCACAGGGCGGCCATGACCATCGCGCCGAGCCCGCTGATGCCCCAGAACGCGGTACGCCAGCCGAAGTTCTCACCGAACCAGGTGGCCAGGGGCACGCCGCCAATGGTTGCCAGGGTCAGCCCCAGGAACATCGCCGCGACGGCCCCCGCGCGTTTGTCTGGCGCCACCACGCTCGCGGCCACGATGGAACCGATGCCGAAGAATGCACCGTGGTTCAACGAGGTCACCAGCCGCGCCATCATCAGGGTCTGATAGTCGGGCGCCAACGCCGACAGCAGGTTACCCAGGGTGAAGATCGCCATCAGGCCGATCAACAGATAACGGCGTGGAACCCTGGCGGTCGCGAGGGTCATGATCGGCGCGCCGATCAGCACGCCCATGGCGTAGGCGCTCACCAGCAACCCGGCGGCGGGAATGGACACATCAAGATCGCTGGCGATCCCGGGCAACATGCCCATGGGGGCAAACTCCGTGACACCGATGCCGAAGGCGCCGATGGACAGTGCTAAAAGCGGTGGGTTGATACGCATGGGTGACTCCTCATCTGTGTGCCAAATGCTACAATCCTGCCTTTTCCAGCAGTAGCCCCAGGTGGGCCACGACAGCTTTGCGTGGAGCGCACAAATGGACATAGGCGGGCGGTCAGGGGAGATGGCGGTATTTGCCATGGTGGCGGAGCAGGGCAGCCTGTCGGGCGCGGCGCGTGCCTTGAGCCTCACGCCGTCGTCGGTCAGCCGGATCATCGCGCGCATCGAGCGGCGAATCGGTACCCGGCTGCTGCTGCGCACCACCCGGGCGATCACGCTCACCGCCGAGGGCGAGGCCTACCTGCGCGGTGCTCGGCGCATCCTGGCAGACATGGCGGAAATCGAAGACGCAATCACCGACCAGGGCGTGCCCCGGGGGCGCTTGAGAGTCAGCGCGGCGCTGGCCCACGGGCGGCTGTCGATCGTGCCGCTGATTGCTGCATTCAGCGCGCGCTACCCGGCCATTGTGGTGGATCTGCTGCTGGGGGATGAAGTCGTGGACATCCTGGGTGGGCAAGCGGACGTGGCGATTCGCTTTGGCCTGTTGGCCGACAGCCCGTTGACCGCGCGCCTGATCGGGTCCACCGGGCAGCTCATCGTGGCCTCGCCGGACTATCTGCTGCGCAACGGCACACCGCTGGTGCCCCAAGACTTACTCGACCACAACTGCCTGCGTTTCAACTTTCGCCGGGCAGCGCCTGATTGGCCGTTTCGCCAGGACGGGCGCGATTTTTCGCTGAAAGTCGCCGGCACGATCGAGGGCAACAGTGGGGAAGCGTTGTCCCAGTTGGCGAGGCTGGGCGCAGGCATCGCGCGCATTGGCGCGTTCAGCGTGGCCGACGATGTGAAAAGCGGCCATCTGGTGCCGCTGCTTGAAGCCTATAACCCGGGAGACCGCGAGCCGATTCACGCGGTGTTCGTCGGCGGCGCGGCGATGCCGGCGCGGGTGCGGGCGTTTGTCGATTTTTTGGTGGCGCATCATCAGGCGTGACCGGGCACTTCACACCGTCAGTTTTCGACTGAACTTGGTCTCCATCACGATGTGGGAGGCCGTGTGCGCGACCCCCTTGATCATGTTGATGCGGGTGAGCTCGGCGTTGAGTTCACTCAAGGTCGTAGTGGCCAGGTGAATGATGAAGTCGGACTCACCCGAGACCGCATACACGGCCTGCACCGCTTCCATCTTGCGCAGCGAGGTCATGACATCGGTGTAGCTCTTGTTGGTGCAGGAGGTCATGGTGAAGCAATTGATCGTCTGCTGAAGCCGGTCCTGGTCGATGCGCACGCTGTAGCCGGTGATCACCCCGGCCTTTTCCAGGCGGGTGATCCGCTCCTGCACTGAAGAGCGCGACACCCCAAGCTTGCGGGCCAATGACGCGGTAGGTTCGCGTGCGTTGGCCTGCAGCAGGCCAAGCAACTGCCGGTCCTTGTCGGTGAGGTTAAACAGTGGACCGGGATTCTGCGTTTCCATGGACACGTCCTTGACCTCGCTCGGGTTCAGTTCTTGTGAGTTGCCCTGTGTCGCGAACGCCTTTCCTGAAACATGTCCATCATCTTCAGGCCCGCGTACACCGTTTGTGCGGCCGCCGGACCGAGGGGGCCGCCGTTCCATTCCAGGCCGTAGGCATCAAACAGACGGTAGCGATCGGTTTCGCCGCAAATCGCCTCGGCGATGACGCGTGCGCCGATCGGCGCGGTGTTCATACCATGGCCACCAAATGATGTACATGTCCACAAGCCTTTCCCGAGCGGGCCAATGTGCGGCATTTTATGCCGCGCATAGCCCATCAGCCCGGACCAGGCTTTTTCGATCTGGAGGCCGCGCAACTGGGGGTAAACGTCGAGGATGTCTTGCGTCAGCAACTGCCCCAGGCGTTTTTCATCTTGCAGGTTGCGGGTGGTGATGCGACCGCCCCACAGCAGGCGGTCACCCTCGACGATTCGGTAATAGTCCGAGGCCCGACGGTTATCGCCCACTGCATCGCTGGTACAGACGGCCTCCGCCAGGCGATCGCCCAGATGCTCGGTCAGCACCGCGTAGGTAGCGATGGGCAGGAAGGCGCGGCGCAGTTTGCCGAACTCCGGCCCGCCGTAGCCGCCGCAGCAGTACACCACTTGGGCACAATCGACGCTGCCCTGATCGGTGACGACCCGGTGTCGTCCGTTGCGGCTTTCGACGCGGGTCATGGGCGAGCGTTCATGGATTTTTCCGCCGCTGGCTTCGATAAGCCGGGCCAGGCCGAGGCAGTAATTCAAAGGGTGGAAGTGAAAGCCATGGTTGTCTCGCAGTGCCTGGAAATACCGCTCGGTCTTGAGCTTTTCGCGCACCGCCTGGCGGTCCAGATAGTCGAGGTGAAAGTCGAAATCGACGGCCATTTTGTCGCGCATGCGCTGCAGATTCTCGCCATCCTCGTAGCGAACCACGCTCAGTTTTCCGGGCGTGGGTGTACAGCCCGGGAATTGATGAGCGGCGAGCATGCCCCGAACAATATCGACCCCTTCAAGCGACAGTTTGAACAGCGCGGCGGCTGTCGGTTTGCCGCAGCGCCGTTCGATGGACGACAACCCTTCAGACCAGCCTTGAAGCACAAAACCGCCATTGCGCCCCGACGCTCCCCAGGCCACACGGCCCGCGTCGAGCAGCACCACGGACTGCCCGCGCGAAACCAGCTCCCACGCGGTACTCAACCCCGCCAGCCCGGCGCCGATGACGCACACATCGGCCTGGACATTGCCTGACAGCGCCGCACGCTCAGTCGTCTCGTGCATCGTGGCGGTGTAGTAATTGTTGTTGTAGGTGTACATGAAGTCCGTCGTCCTTTTTTCGCGGCGCAGGCGTACAGCGCGCCGCGTCGAGGACGGGCGCCTGTATGGCCTGTGGGATTTTTATTGCACTTGGGTGAGGTCGGCGCCGTACCATTTTTCAGACAGCTGCTTGAGCGTGCCGTCGGCTTTCATGTCGGCGACGATCTTGGTCAGCGCGCTGTTGAAGGCTTCGTCACCCTTGTCCACGGCGATGGCCAGGGGCTCGTAGTAGGCCGGCTTGCCTTCGACCCTGACGATTGGATAGCCATTCTTGATGGCCGCGACGATGGTTGGAAGCGCGGACAGGGTAGCGTCCAAGCGGACCCCGTTACCCATGCGCAGGTCATCCAGCGGGCCCATGCTGTCGCCGTACGTGCGAACCTCGCCGGGTGTGACGTCATAGGTAAACGGCGGCACATCGGCGGCGTCGATCTTGAGGCGACGATTGATGTAGTCCTCCGAAGTCGTACCGGCCTCGACGCCGATAATCTTGCCGTTCAGGTCCGCCAATTTGGCTGCGGCAGCGTCCTTGTGCACCGCAAATACATACGGCGTGTAGTAGTAGATCGCGGGAAAGTCGAGCACCCGGGTGCGCTCGGTGGTGGGGGTCATGGAGCCCACCGACAAGTCCCAGCGGTTCGACCAGCGGCCAGCGGTGATGATCCCGTACTCGGGCGTCACGAAGTCGACTTTACTGCCCAGGCGTTTGCCGATTTCGCTGGCGACGTCGATATCAAACCCTTGCAGTTTATTGTCCGGCCCCAGGAACGATTGCGGTGGCCAGTTGGCGGAGGTGGCCACTTTGATCACCTTGGTTTCATGGATACGGTCAAGGGTCGAGCCCGCCCAGGCGGTGCCTGTGAGGCCGGCGAGGGCGGTGGCGACAGTGGCTGCGGCGACGAAGCGGGTGAGCGAGATCATGGGTAAGCCTCCAGATATCGTGAGTACGGATTTTTGTTGTTTTGGTCGATGTCCGACGATGCTTCTCAGTGGCTGAGAATCTGCGACAGGAATTCCCGGGCACGCTCGTGCTGCGGGTTGTCAAAAAACTCGGTGGGCTTGGCTTGCTCGATGATGCAGCCCTGGTCCATGAAGATGATTCGGTCGGCAACCCGTCGCGCGAACCCCATCTCGTGGGTGACGCAGACCATGGTGATGCCGTCCTGGGCCAGTTCGCCCATCACGTCCAGCACTTCCTTGACCATCTCCGGGTCAAGGGCGGAAGTGGGTTCATCGAACAGCATGATGCGCGGGCGCATGCACAGGGCGCGGGCAATGGCCACGCGCTGCTGCTGGCCGCCCGAGAGCTGGCCGGGGTATTTGTCGGCCTGGTTCCCGATGCGCACCCGGTCAAGGTATTCATAGGCCAGTTCCCGCGCCTGCTGCTCGCTGAGTTTGCTCACCAGGCGCGGCCCTACCATGAGGTTTTCCAGCACCGTCATGTGCGGGAACAGGTTGAATTGCTGGAACACCATGCCCACCTGGCGCCGTATGCCCGCCACGCAGGCGGCATCACGGGTCAACTCGGTGCCTTCGATAAATACGTGGCCTTTCTGGAAGTCTTCCAGCAGGTTCAGGCAGCGAATCAAGGTGGACTTGCCGGAACCCGACGGCCCGCACACCACCACGATTTCACCGCTGGCAATGTGCAGGTCGATGCCCTTGAGCACATAAAAATCGCCATACCATTTGTGCATGTCTTGAATCGAGATGGCGGGATACGGAGCAGGGGCTACTGAAGGCTGATTCATCGTCATGCTCCTGGTTCAGCGATGGGCGCGGTTGAAGTGTTTTTCCAGGCGGGCCTGAACGGTTTCCAGCACGATCGACAGCAGCCAATACAGCACGGCGGCAGTGATGAGCATCTCCAGGTGGCGGAACTCGGCGCGTCCCTGGGTTCGCGCGAGGAACATCAGCTCCCAGACCCCGATCACCGACACCAGCGAACTGTCCTTGAGCATCGAGATGAACTGGTTGCCTGTTGGCGGAATGATCAGCCGCATGGACTGCGGAAGAATCACCCGGGTCATGGTCTGGAAAGGATTCAGGCCAATCGCCCGCGAGGCTTCCCACTGGCCCCGCGAGATACTGCTGATACCGGCACGGAAGATCTCCGTCATGTAGGCGCCATAACACAGCGAGAGCGCCAGGATGCCTGCCGGCACCGCCCCGACGACATAACCGAGCTGAGGAATGCCCAGGTAAATCAGATAGATCTGGATGAGCAGCGGAACGCCGCGGAAAAACGAGGTGTAGAAGCTGGCAATCGCAATTGCGAAGCCGTTGGAAGACAAGCGTGCGGTGGCGCCCAACAAGGCCAGGACGAACGCAATCGCAATCGAAATCGCCGACACATAGACGGTGGTGAACACCCCTTGGGTGATCATGAAACCGATTTTGGTTGCGATAAAACTATAGGAAAGGTTGAAGGTGTCGAAGAACAACAGGAACAGTACCAACAACTCGCACCACACCGTGATGATCTGCGCGCGCAAGGGAAAGCGGCCGAGGATGAACAGGTTCAGCACCACCGTCAGGGTGAACGTGCCGCCCACCGCAATGTCACGCGCCAGCGGTGCCTTGAGGTCGAGAACGATGGGCCCCATCAAGTGGGCAAGGCGGCCTTCGCCCACGCCGCACGCCAGCGTGATGATGAAAATCACCACGGCGACTGCGCCCATGAATACGGCGCTGTCCGTCATGCGGGTCTTGACGATATGGTCTTTGTACATGGCTTACGCGCCCCGGGGTGAGCCCCTTTATTGTTGTCGGTCCATTATGGGTTGGCGAAATGCCGGGCGGCACCCTGCGGATTGTTGGGATTGGCGGTTTTTTTTGGCGTATGTGGGGAGGGGAGCCATACATCTGATGGCTGGAGTCATCAGGTTTTGCCGGCATTCATTTCGCGCCAGACTCATGCGCATTCATCGCGGGGAGAAAATAGGGGTGCAGACCACCTTCAGGTGATGGTGGTCTGCCCCCCATTCTCACTTGATGAGGTCAGGCCGAGTGGACTTGAGCATCGCTGCGCTGACCGTGCCTTGAACCGAGCAGGTGACCATACCTTTGCTGGTCTTGGTCACGTCTTGCGGCGCAGGTTCTACCATCAATATCCGTTCTGCCGTATCGGTGACCAGCTTGCCTGCATTGTCATCGCCGTTTTCCGGTACCCAGGCTGACTGCTTGTGCGACCAGATTTGCGCGCGGGCGTAAATCCCGTTGGCGCTCTCCAGGTTGTTGCCGGGTACTTTATTCAACTGGGCGTAAAGCTCATCGGGTGCCTGCTGGGTGTAGAAGCCCCAGCCAATGATGCGAGAGCCCATCAGGTCCTGGTCTTCCACAAAAAAGCCGGTCAGCGCGACACCACTCAGGGTGACCGGCGTGTCGAATACCCACCGCTGCCCCATGTCTGTTTTGGTTCCGCCACTGAACGTCATCTTGCCGTTGGCCAGCGCACTGGGAATGCGTTCCTTGAGACCCGGCTGATTGACCACGGCCAGAGAGTTTTCGTCACAGGCGAGAAACGTTTGCAGTGGGGGCGTGGCGGCGAAGCTGCTGGCACAAGTCACCAGCGCGGCGAAAGGGAAGAGCAGTTGATGCCATTTCATTGAGTGACTCCTGGGGTAGAAATGAAGACTTTCTATGCGACACCTCAGGAACACGCGAGTCCTGGTGAGTGGGTGGGACTGCGTGTAGCCGAGGATGGCGGGAGTGTTTGTTCTCTGTTAAACGGCCAGCAATTGCAGGCATCGGCCGTTGAGAGTTCCCGTCATCGCCAGTGTGTCGGCAAGGGAGGTGAAGACATGAGTCAGGGGTGTTCAAACCGACTGCCCCAGTAGATTCGTAAAATTGGGTCGCGAGGCGACCCCGGAAAATGGGACTGCTGCGCAGTCCAGCGCGAGCAAGCTCGCTCACCACAATAAGCGCGCTACCCACAGGGATCGCATTCCGCCGAAGAATAGCTCCTATGCTTTCAGCCTCTCTACTACCGCACCCTGCAAACAGCAATGCTGGTCTGGCGATCAAATCCGGGCGGTCAACCGCCCCAATGCCAGGAACCGAACATGACTCTTCAAGCAAAACTCGATGCCTTCAACGCGGACTTCGTCGCCGGCAAACCACCCTACAATGCGCCGCCCCAGGTGCACGTGGTGATGAAGCGCGCCACCGACGAACTGATCGCCACCGGCCAGGCCGAACGCGCGCTGAAGGTCGGCGACAAGGCCCCAGCCTTCAAGCTCAACGACCCCGACGGCAATCCTGTTTCCTCGGTGGAGTTGTTGGCCAAGGGCCCGCTGGTGATTACCTTCTACCGTGGTGTGTGGTGCCCGTACTGCAACATGGAGCTGCAAGCGCTGGAGGAGGCCTTGCCGGTGTTCCGTGAGCTGGGTGCAAGCCTGGTGGCGATTTCCCCGCAGAACAACGTAAACAGCCGCAAGTCGGTGCGCGAGAACAAGCTGAGCTTCCCGATTCTGTCCGACACCCTGAGCGACGTGGCCGATGCCTTTGGCCTGCGCTTCAAGTTGCCCGACTATCTGGTGGACTTGTACAAGTCGTTCGGCAATGACCTGCCGGCCTTCAACAACAACCCGGATTGGGTGTTGCCCATGCCGGCGCGCTTCGTGATCGGCCAGGACGGCGTGATCACTTACGCTGAAGTCAACCCGGACTACACCCGTCGCCCGGACCCTTCCGAGTTGCTGCCCGCGTTGCAGGGTTAACGGTTTTCCATCAAGTGTTCGACAAAGTCGACAAACGCGCGGGCCTTGGCGCTTGCCATGCGCCCGGTGGGGAAGATCGCCCACAGGTCCAGCTCCGGCAGCGTCCAGTCTCCAAGCACCGCCACCACCTCGCCACTCGCCAGCTCAGGGGTGAACATCCATTCTGACGAGATGGTGAGGCTGTAGCCCGACAACACCGCCGTGCGCACACCCTCGGCCGCGCTCACCCGTATACGGCCGGCGAGGGTGGCGGGTTGCTCGGTGCCGTCTTTCTTGAAGACCCATGAGGTGCCACCGCCGCCCAGCGTATAGATCACGGCCTCGTGATCGGCCAGGTCGGCGGGGGATTCGGGCACGCCGCAGCGTTGGAAATACGCCGGCGTCGCCATCACCAACCGCCGGCACTGGGCGATTTTTCTTGCGGTCAGATTCGAATCGCTGAGGTTGCCCATGCGCAACGCCACGTCGATCCCTTCTTCAATCAGGTTCATCGAGCGGTCGTCCAGGCGCACGTCGACATCCAGCTGCGGGTGCTGCTCCAGGAACGCGCCAAGGTGGGGAAGAATGTGCAACCGGGCGAAGGTGGTCGCCGCTGAAATCCGCAAGGTGCCGGTCAACCCGGCCGCTGACCCGCGTGCGGCGAGTTCGGCTTCATCTGCGCCTTCGATGACCTTTTTGGCGTGCTCGAAAAACAGCGTGCCGGCCTCGGTCGGCGTCAACCCGCGCGTCGACCGGATCAGCAGGCGCACGCCCAGGTGGTCTTCAAGCTGTGCGATGGTTTTTGAAATGGCGGGTTGCCCGACGTCCAGGCGCCTGGCCGCCGCAGAAAACGAACCGGTCTCTACCACGTAGACATAGGTTTCCATCGCCGCCAGCCGATCCATCCTGTTGTTCCCCGCCATGCTTCGTTGCGGGCAGTCTGACGGGATTGCCTGGGCCGCGCCAGTGCCTCACGGCTTGCGATAGGCCTTGTAGTCGTTCTGCAAGACGATATGGTCGGCCACGTACTTCGCATCGTGCCAAACACCATAGATGAACGAAGACGCACGGTTCACCAGGTTGGGCAAACCCAGGAAGTAAATCCCGCTCTCCGCCGAGATCCCGCGCTTATGGAAAGGCTCGCCTTTCTCGTCAAACGCATTCACCTTCAGCCAGCTGAAGTCGAAACTGAAACCGGTGGCCCACAGGATCGTGGTCACGCCAGCCTCTGCCAGGTCCAGGCTAAGGATCGGGTTCACCAGGCATTGGGGGTCAGCCAGCAGTTCCCACGCTTCAGGCTCCGGCGCAAACTCCAGGCCGTTCTGCTCGATATAGGCGTCGGCATCGCGCAGCACATCAAAGTAGGCACGATCACCTTCCGCCACGTTGGCCGCCAGGCCCGGCTCAAACTCCATCACGCCTTCATTCCACGCCCGGGTTACGCCCACCAGCGTAATGCCCATGTGCGCCAGGCGGCGGAAGTCGACCGTCTTGCCGCCTTCGTAGCCACTGACGGCAAAGGCCACATGTTTTTTCTTCGGCTGGATTTTGACCTCGTCCCACAAGCCCAGCGCGCCCAGCCACCAGCAGTAATCCCGGCCACGGTAAGCGCGGGGAGGGCGGTAGTGTTCGCCCACCGAGAGGTACACCGTCTTGCCGGCCTTTTGCAGTTCTTCGGCAATCTGCGAGCCGGATGCTCCAGCGCCCACCACCAACACGGCACCTTCAGCCAGTTGGCCGGGATTCTTGTAGGCAGAGGAATGAAGCTGCTGCACCCTGGCGTGTTCCGGCACCAGTTTCGGGATGGACGGCCGTTGGAAGGGGCCCGTTGCGGCAACCACGTTGGTGGCCTCGATCACACCGGCCGAGGTGGTCACCTTGAACCCGGGCCGCCCCACATGCCGTTCCACTTGCTGCACTTCAACCCCGGTGCGCACCGGCGCCTTCAGCATCTGCACGTACTCTTCAAAGTACGCCGCCATGCGCTCTTTCGGCGGGAAGCTCTCCGGGGAAATACCCTCGAATTTCAGGCCGGGGAACCGGTCGTGCCAGGCCGGGCCGTTGGCGACCAGCGAGTCCCAGCGCTCGGACCGCCAGCGCTCGGCGATGCGGTTGCGCTCCAGCACGATGTGCGGCACGCCCATCAGTGAGAGGTGCTCACTCATGGCGACCCCCGCCTGGCCCGCGCCCACCACCAGGGTGTTGATTGTTTCAACTGACATGTGAGCTTCCTAAAGTGAGCAACCATCGACGGGTGCCAGTGTGATCAAGCGCCAGCCAGCCGCAAATGATGCTTTTCGAACGTAGAGGTTAGGCAAAACCAAAGCGCTTCAATCGGTCTCCAGAAGCTCGGCCACCGCTGTCAGGGCCAGGCGATAGCCGAGCGCGCCGAGGCCTGCGATCACGCCGGTGGCGGCTTTGGACACGTAAGAGTGATGACGGAAAGCCTCGCGCTTCCAGATGTTGCTCATGTGGGCTTCGATGATCGGGCCGTCAAACGCCAGCAGCGCATCCAGGATCGGCACCGAGCTGTAGGTCAGGCCGGCGGCGTTGATGATGATCGCGCGGGCGTTGAGGCGAGCCTCCTGAATCCAGTCCACCAGCACGCCCTCATGGTTGCTCTGGCGAAACGCCAGGGTCAGGCCCAGCTCCGTGGCGTGGCGCTGGCAGCGTGCTTCGATGCTGGCGAAGCTTTCGCTGCCGTAGGTGCCGTTTTTGTCCAGCCCGTACAGGTTAGCGTTGGGGCCGTTGAGGAAATACACAGTGCGGGGCATGGGACACTCCAGGTCGTCAGGTTGGCTGGCCCGGGTTCCAGTCATCCGGCACCACGGCGATCACGTCGATTTCCATCAACCATTCCGGCTGGCCCAACCCTGAAATCACCAGGCCGGTGGAGATCGGGAACACGCCCTTGAGCCATTTGCCGACCTCCCGGTACACCGGCTCGCGGTAGCGCGGGTCGATCAGGTAGGTGGTGGTCTTCACGATGTGCGACAGGTCGGAACCGGCTTCTTCCAGCAGTTGCTTGACGTTTTTCATCGCCTGTTCGGCTTGCGCCCGTGGGTCGCCGAGGCCGACCAGGTTGCCCTCGAAATCGGTGCCTATCTGGCCACGCACATAAATGGTGTTGCCGGCGCGCACGGCCTGGCACAGGTCGTTGTCCAGCGCCTGGTTGGGGTAGGTCTGCTGGGTGTTGAACATGCGAATACGGGTATGGGTGGGCATTGCTGGCAACTCGTTGGGTACGGAATAAATCCAGCTTCACATTGGCCCCGCTCGCGCGAAACCAGCATTTGCGCGAGGTAGTGCTTAGGCAAAACCGAAGCGCTGTGCCTGAGCTTCGGCGTAGGGCGAAAACCGCACCCGGCATGAACCGTGCACAGCTGTGGTTCAAGCCGTCGGCGCCAGCCGGGTGTCGGCCTGTTGATGGAGTGGAGGCGTGATGCTCAGTCGTATTACCCAGCGCCAACTGGAATATTTCGTGGCTTCCGGTGAGGCAGGCAGCATCAGTGCCGCGTCTGAACGCATTCATGTGTCGTCGCCGTCGATCTCGGCGGCGATCACTCATATGGAGGCCGAGCTGGGCATCCAGCTGTTTGTTCGGCACCACGCCCAGGGCATTTCCCTCACGGCTGTGGGGCGCCAGGTGATGCAAGAGGCCAAGCTGATCCTGGAGCAGATGACCAACCTCTACACCATCGCCTCCGAGTCGCTGAACACGGTGCGCGGCCCACTGCGGGTGGGGTGCCTGGAATGGCTGGCGCCGATGATCACCCCCGAGCTGGTGTTCGGTTTTGGCCGGGCGTTTCCGGGCGTGCGCCTCACACAGGTCGAGGGCAACCACGAGGAAATGCTGGAAAAACTGCGCAGCGCCGAGATCGATATCGCCCTGACCTACGACCTGGTGACCAGTGAGGACATCGACTTCCAGCCGCTGGCGCAACTGCCGCCGTATGTGATGGTGGGTGAGTACCATCCGCTGGCCAGCCTGTCGGCGGTGAGCATGCTCGACCTTGAGGATTACCCCGTGGTGCTGCTGGACACGCCCTGGAGCCGGGAATATTTCCTCAGCTTCTTTATGCAGGCGGGCACCACCCCGAACATCATCATGCGCTCCAGCAACCTTGAAACCGTGCGTTCCATGGTCGCCAATGGCATCGGCTATTCCTTCGCGAACGCCCGGCCCAAAGCCAACCTTTCCCAGGACGGCAAGCGCTTGATCCGCCTGCGGTTGTCCGGCCCGCACCGGCCGATGCAGCTGGGGTACGCCACGGCGAGCAATACCCAACTGTCCCGGGTGGTGTCGGCGTTTGCCGAGCGTTGCCGCATGTTCGTTTCAGACCAGTACATCCCGGGCATGGCAGCCCCCAGCTTTTTCGATGCCCATGCGGTGCGCAGCCTTAACACGGTGAGCTGAACGGCCTGCTTTCTTGCTTTTCTGTGGGAGCTGGCTTGCCTGCGATGCGGGCACCTCGGTCTTGCAGGTACACCGCGGCGATGCCATCGCAGGCAAGCCAGCTCCCACAAGGAATTGTGTTTGCAGCGCACCAAAAGGTGGCGCCGGCATGCAGCGCAGGCGCGGTCCCGCACCAATACGAGACAGGCTGTTTCAGCAGCCCCGTCGTCACCCAGGGAACGGTGACGCTGCGTAGGTTCTCCCTACCCAATAGGCCGGCTTTTACGAATTGACCCAAAGTGCCTCCTCCCACGACTCTCAATCCATCGGTGCAGATCAGGGTTCGACCTTCACGTTGAGCATTCGGTGGGCATTTTCATTTTTTGTCGAGCGCAGTGACGATGACTTTCAACTGGAATTACATGTTTGGTTTGCTGGCCGATGCCGAGTTCTGGCGGGCGACATGGACGGTCATCCAACTCAGTTCGTTGACCTGGGTGTTGAGCATCGCGCTGGGCTTCCTGCTGGCCCTGGCCAAGCAATCCAGACATGCGCTGATCAGCCTGCCGGCGCGGGGCTACATCTGGTTGTTCCGCAGCCTGCCGCTGCTGGTGCTGCTGATCTTCATCTACAACCTGCCGCAAGCGATTCCCGCCACTTCGGTGATCCTGGCGGACCCGTTCTGGGCCGGCCTGCTGGCCCTGGTGATCTGCGAAACCGCCTATGTGGCGGAGATTCACCGGGGCGGCCTGCTGTCGATTCCCAAAGGGCAGGGCGAGGCTGCGCGGGCACTGGGGCTGAAGTTTTTCGGGATCCAGTGGCGGGTGGTGATTCCGCAGGCATTGCGGGTGGCGCTGCCGTCGCTGGCCAACGAATACATCTCCATCGTCAAGCTCACGTCATTGGTGTCGGTGATCTCGCTGACCGAGATTCTGATGGTCGGCCAGCGCCTGTATTCGCAGAACTTCCTGGTGATCGAGACGATGGCGGCGGTGGCGTTTTTCTACGTATTCATCGTCACGGTGTTCGACTTCCTGCTCAAGCGCCTGGAGCGTTTTCTCGACGTCAACCAGCGCAACGTTTCCCGGGTGCCCGATGCAGAAGTGCTGGCACTGGCGACCCAACAGCGTGTCGCCCTGCAGCGCCCGGTCAGCACCGAAGGCCCGGCACTCCAGGCTTTCCGGCTGCACAAGGCCTACAACGATGTGGAGGTGTTGGGCTCGGTCAACCTGCAGATTCAGCCCGGTGAAGTGGTGTCGGTGATCGGGCCTTCGGGCTCCGGCAAAACCACCCTGATTCGCCTGCTCAATGGCCTTGAGCAACTGGATAACGGCGAGATCAGAATCAACGGCCAGCCGTTCATTCACCTGGACAAGGTCGGCGCGCAAAAGCCGCAGTACGTGGAGCACGCCGAGCATCGCCTGAACATCGGCATGGTGTTCCAGAGCTTCAACCTGTTCCCGCATTTGAGCGTGCTCGACAACCTGCTGATGGCGCCGAAGTACCACCGCCTAGGGCGCGTCGAAGAGCTGAAGCAACAGGCCTACGCGCTGCTGCACAAGGTCGGCATGCTCGACCACGCCTGGAAATATCCGCACCAGTTGTCCGGTGGCCAACAGCAGCGCGTGGCCATTGCCCGCGCCCTGATGATGCGCCCGCAAATCATGCTGTTTGACGAGCCCACCTCGGCCCTCGACCCGGAAAAAGTCAACGAAGTCCTGCAAGTCATCGAAGCCCTGGCCCAGGAGGGCATCACCATGGTGATCGTCACCCATGAGATGAATTTCGCGTTCAAGGTCTCCGACCGGATCGTGTTCATGGAGAAGGGCCGGGTGGTCTGCGATGACACGCCGCACGCGTTGCGCAGCGGCGAGAACCCACGTGTGGAGGCGTTCCTCAAGGACGTCTCGCTGGCGTGACCCCCCTTAACGTTCGAGCGACAAGAGAGCAGCACCATGATCGAGCAAGCGCAAATTGAACAGTTCCACCGGGACGGCTTTCTGGTGGTGCAAGACGTGTTGTCGGCTGAAGAAGTCGCTGCATTGCAACACGACTTCGACCAGTGGGTAGAAGACAGCCGCAGCCACGACCAAGGCTGGGGGGAAACGGTGGATGGCCGTGCGCGGTTCGACCTGGAAGGCGACCATCGCCCGGACCATCCCTCGCTGCGGCGGGTGAGCTCGCCCACCGAGATTTCGCCGGCGTACCAGCGCGTGGCATTGCAATCGCGGATGGCAGCGATTTCCGCGCAATTGATCGGGGGCGGCGGCACGCGTTTTCATCACAGCAAGATCAACTCGAAACTGCCCCACACCGCCACCCAGGTGAAGTGGCACCAGGACTTCCTGTTCACGCCTCACAGCAACGACGACATCGTCACGGCCTTGCTGATGGTCAGCGAAGTCACGCCACAAAATGGCCCGTTGAATGTGATCCCCGGCAGCCACAAAGGCCCGCTGTGGTCCCACTGGCACAACCAGCGTTTCACCGGTTCGGTGGACGACACCGTAGTCGACGACCTGTGCCAGAGCCCGGTGGCCTGTTACGGACCGGCCGGTTCCGTGTGCTTCATGCACACCCGTCTTTTGCATGCTTCAAGCCCTAACGAGACCGAACTGCCGCGCACCCTGTTCATCAGCGTCTACGCCGCTGAGGACGCGCTGCCATTCGGCGAAAACCCGCTGCCCAGCGCGCACGCCGGCCTGATGGTGGCCGGTGCAGAAAGTGGCCTGGTGCGTTCCACGGAAAACCACCTGCGCTTGCCGCAGAAGCCCCGTGGCGCCTCTTTCTTTGTGCAACAGGCTGGCCAGGATTCAGTCACTGCCTAACCTCCTTCTCACCTTGCAGGGTATTACCATGACAGCGTTTCAGATGATTGCTCGCCCAATTGCCGTGTGCCTGCTGGGCGCTGCGGTTGCAATGACGTCGTTGGCGGCGTCGGCTTTCCAGAAAGACGGGAAAATTGTCGCCGGTTCCGACGTGACCTTCTTTCCCTATGAATACATGGACAACAACAAGCCCGCAGGCTTTGACATTGAGTTCATGGACGGCCTGGCCAAGACCATGGGCCGCACCGTCGAGACCCTCGACACGCGCTTCCCCAACCTGATTACGGGCTTGCAGGCAGGGCGGTTCGACGTGACCAACTCGTCCATGTACATCACCGCCGAGCGGGTGAAAGTCATCGACATGATTCCCTACCTCAAGAGCGGTGAATCGATCCTGACCCTCAAGGGCAGCGACTTCCAGCCCAAGACCCCGGAAGAATTCTGCGGCCACAAGATCGGCTCCATGGGCGCCACGTCCTGGCTGGCGCAGATGCACAAACTGTCGGATGAGTACTGTGTGAAGAAAGGCCTGAAGCCGATCGCGATCAGTGAGTACAGCACCGACCCGCAAACCACCCAGGCCTTGCTGGCCCATGCGGTTGAAGCACAGATCACCGACGCCGCCGTGGCCCGTGGCGCGGTGGAAAAACTCGGTGGCCGCGTGGTGATTTCTTCCGACACCTTGATCTACCCGGTGCTGAACGGCTTCGGCGTGAAGAAGGGCAATGACGAGGTCAAGAACGCGTTGATCGAAGGCATCAAGAAGTTCAGTGCCACCCCTGAATACGCTGCCTTGCTCAAGAAATACAACTTCCAGGCACCTACCGAGGCCGACATCGCCGAGCTGATGCCGAAGTCCTGATCACAAGCGTGCTCACTTAACGGTACGCACGGAACCTGTGGCGACCGAGCTTGTTGTGGCGAGGGAGCTCGCCACAATAAACCCCTCGCCATCCAATTGCCCTGCGGAGAAAGCTACATGGCGTTATCACACGAAGAGCAAACCCGCATCGACCTGGCGGCAACCTTTCGCATCGTTGCGCACCTGGGCATGCATGAAGCGGTAGCCAACCATTTCAGCGCGGCGGTATCCGCCGACGGCAAGCAGTTTTTGCTCAACCCGAAGTGGAAGCATTTCTCGCGTATCCGCGCCAGTGACTTGTTGCTGCTGAACGCCGACGACGCCTCGGGCGCCGACCATCCCGACGTGGACGCCACCGCCTGGTCGATCCACGGGCAGATTCACCGGTTGTTGCCACACACCCGCGCCGTGCTTCACTTGCACCCGGTGTACACCACGGCGGTTGCCTGCCTGGCCGAGCCGCATATCCCTGCGATTGACCAGAACACCGCTCGCTATTTCAATCGCGTGGCGGTGGACGAGCTGTACGGCGGCATGGCCGACACCGAGGCCGAAGGCGAGCGCCTCGCCGGGTTGCTGGGCGGCAAGAGTCGCTTGTTGATGGGCAACCATGGGGTAATGGTCACGGCCACGTCCATCGGTGAGGCCTTCGACGATATCTGGACTCTGGAGCGCGCTTGCCAGATCCTCGTCACGGCATGGTCCACTGGCCAACCACTGCGGGTACTGTCTGACGAAGTGGCCGAAAAAACGGCGCGCGGCTGGGAAGGCATCACGGATTTCTCGCAACGGCATTTTGAAGAAATGAAGCAGCTGATGATCGACGCCGACCCGTCGCTGCTCGACTGATTTGATCCTTTAGAGACAGGAATTCCCATGACCTTTTCGGTTGTCGCCCGCTGTGCCGAAACCGGGCAGCTGGGTATCGCTATCAGCTCGTCGAGTATTGCCGTGGGTGCCCGTTGCCCGTGGCTACGCCCGGGTGTGGGCGCGGTGGCGTCGCAGAACATCACGTTGCCGGCACTCGGCCCGCACACCCTGGACCTGTTGGCCGAGGGCATGGCACCGAATGACGCGCTGGCGGCCGTGCTCACCCCGCAAAGCCACAGCGAATATCGCCAGGTGACGGCCATTGATAGCACGGGCAGAACCGCGCACTTCAGCGGCGCGCAGACCCTGGGCATTCACCACGCGGTCAGCGGTGAACAATGCGTGGCGGCCGGGAACATGCTGGCCAATACCGGGGTGATCGAAGCCATGGTGCGCGCCTTCGAAGACACTCCAGGGCACCTCGCCGACCGACTGCTCGCTGCGATGCAGGCGGGTGTGACGGGAGGAGGGGAGGCGGGGCCGGTGCACTCTGCCGCGCTGGTGGTGGTCGGTGATCACCTGTGGCCCATCGTCAACCTGCGGGTGGATTGGGCCGACGCAGACCCGATCGGCGAACTCGAGCAACTCTGGCAGGCCTATCGCGGGCAAATGCAGGACTACATCGACCGCGCCATCAACCCCCAGTTTGCCCCGGGTTACGCGGTGCCGGGAGATGACCGATGAACCAGAGCCGCGACCTGCTGGCGCAACTGGTCAGCTTCGACACCACCAGCCGTGAATCGAACCTGGCGCTGATCGACTTCGTACGCAATTACTTGCAGCACCATGGTGTGAACTGCGAGCTGTTGTTCAACGAGCAAAAAAGCAAAGCCAACCTGCTGGCGACCATCGGCCCGGCGGAGGTGCCGGGCATCGTGCTGTCCGGCCACACCGACGTGGTGCCCGTGGATGGTCAGCGCTGGGGCGTTGCACCGTTCGAGCTGACCGAAAAGGACGGCAAGTTGTACGGTCGTGGCACTGCCGACATGAAAGGCTATATCGCCTGTGTGCTGGCCAGCGTCCCGGCGTTGGTGCAGGCACCGCTGCGCATGCCGGTGCATATCGCGCTGTCTTACGATGAAGAGGTGGGCTGCCTGGGTGTGCGCTCGCTGATCGAAGCGTTCCACGCCAAACCGGTCAAGCCGTTGCTGTGCGTGATCGGCGAACCCACCGAACTCAAGCCGGTGCTGGGCCACAAGGGCAAGCTGGCGATGCGTTGCGAAGTGCATGGCGCGGCGTGCCATTCGGCGTATGCACCGTCGGGGGTGAACGCCATCGAATACGCCGCGCGGTTGATCGTCGAGCTGGGCCGGCTGGGTGAAGAACTCAAGGCGCCGCATCACCATAATGTGAGTTTTGATCCACCTTTCTCCACCGTGCAAACCGGCATGATCGCCGGCGGCAAGGCACTCAATATTGTCCCGCAAAACTGCAGCTTCGACTTTGAAGTGCGCTCGCTGCCGGCGCAGGATCCCTGGCACGTCGCGGACCAATTGCGCGGCTACGCCGAGCACAGGTTATTACCGGCGATGCAGGCAGTCAGTGAGCAGTGCGCGATCCACTTCAGCGAGCTGTCGAGCTACCCGGGGTTGTCGACGTCGGTGGAGAGCCAGGCGGCTGAATGGGTTGCCGACTTCTGCGGCTCGAAGGCGTTCGGCACCGTGGCGTTCGGCAGCGAAGGCGGGCTGTTTGACCAGGCGGGCATTCCCACCGTGGTGTGCGGGCCTGGCAGCATGGACCAGGGGCACAAGCCCGATGAATTCATCAGCGTCGCGCAACTTGAGGCCTGTGACCGGATGCTGGAGCGGGTGTTGGCGTTTGTCAGCCAGTAATCTGACTCCCCCACCTATTCAGCAACACTAACCCTGTGGCGAGGGAGCTTGCTCCCTCGCCACAGAGGGTTACCGTTCTGCCACCGGCGCTGAGTGCTTTTGCCCCATTTTCGCGCACGCCCCGCAGATTGTTCAACGACGCCCCGCCTAATCTGCGGCCTTCCTGCGGCGGTCCGTTTCTTGCTTGAGCCAGCTTAATCAATGACATGGCATTTTGCCGTCAGTCATTTCAAAGCTTGATTCGCTGCTGAGGCGAGTGGTTCTAGGAGTAGTCGGACATGCAAAGTGTTTTGTCGCCAGGTATCCGCCTGCTCGGACGTTTCGGATTCGCGCGCAAGTTCCAGATCCTGTTTTTCCTGTTCATGCTGCCCCTGGCCGGCAGCTTGTGGATGATCGCCCAGGAGTACCGCACCCAACTGACGGTGATTTCCAATGAGCAATCGGGCGTGCGCGAACTGCTGGCCCTGGATACCCTGGACGCCCAGCTGACCGCCCAGCGCAACCTGGCGGCGCGCTGGAAAGCCGCCGACATCCTCCACGACCAGACACCCGCCGCCAAAGCCGCAATGACCGCGGTCGACACCAACTTCCCGCTGATCCAGCAGAGCGTGCAGGCCCTGGGCGAGGCCCTGAAAGCCCAGAGCGCCAGCGCCGACACCCTCGCGCGCTTCGACGCGTTGCAGGCCTCGGTCACGGGCATGGACTCCCAGGCCCTGCGTACCGTCGGCTGGTGGCCGGATGGCTACGACCGCTTCACGTCGGCGCTGAGCGCCATGCAAGCCTTGCGCGAGCAGATCACCATGGACGCGGGCCTGATCCTCGATCCGTGGCTTGAAACCTACTTGCTGATGCAGATCTCCACCCAGCAGACGCCCGACCTGATCGAGCGCATCGGGCGGATGGCCAGCGTCGGCCAGTCGTCCATCGCCTCGGGGCAGTTCACCCTGCAAAGCCGTTTGCAGATGCGCGACCTGCGCGGGCGCATCGGTGATGCCCGGGACCAGTTGGTCAAGGCCGCCGCCTCCCTCAAGGCCAAGCAATACCCGGGGCTGCAACCCTGGATCGCGCAATACGACGACAGCTTGCAACAGCTGGACAACGAGCTCAAAGCCCTGGATGAAGGCGTGTTTGGCGGCACCATCAAGCTCGACACCACCGCCTTCGAACGCAGTGTGGATGGCATGCTCGGCACCCTGGGCGCGCTGCGCAAGCAGTCGTTGACCTCGCTGGATGCGCGCCTGGGTTACTACCGCGACCGCTCCCTCAAACAGTTCATCCCGGTGGCGGTGACGTTCAGCGTGCTGGCGTTGGCGGCGTTGTACCTGTTCGTGTGCTTGCAGGCCTCGATCCGCCGCAGCGCCAGTGGCATCACCACCCTGGCCGAGTCCCTGCGCGACGGCAATCTGTGCGTCGAGGTAGCGGTGGAAGGCCGCGACGAACTGGCCGCGATCAGTACCGCGCTCAACGTGGCGGTGGTGCAGTTGCGCACCAGCTTGCTGGGGGTGAACCACGAGACGCAGCAGCTCGGCTCGGCGGTGCTGACCCTCAACTCGCAATCGGGCAGCACACTGACCGAAGTGGAAGACCAGCAACAGCAAATCAGCCAGATCGCGGCGGCCGCCACGCAGTTGGCGGCCACCTCCATGGGCGTCGCCAAAAGCTGCGAGCAGGCGTCCGGCAGCGCGCAGAAAACCCGACAGATCGCCGAGGACAGCAGCCGCGACAGCCAGCGCACCACCGCCAGCATTCAACAGCTCAACCAGCGGTTGACCGACACCTCCGACGCACTGGAGCGCGTCAGCCAGCAGGGGCAGCAGATTCAGTCGGTGGTCGACACCATTCGCGGCATCGCCGAGCAGACCAACCTGCTGGCGCTGAACGCTGCCATTGAAGCGGCGCGGGCCGGCGAACAGGGTCGGGGTTTTGCAGTGGTGGCGGATGAAGTGCGCAGCCTGTCACAGCGCACCCAGGCGTCCACGGCGCAGATCGCCGGGACGGTAGACAGCTTGCGCTCGACGGTGAGCCAGGCGGTCACGCTGATGGGCGCGGCCTGTGAACAAGCGGTGACCGATGCCGAGTCGGTCACCGGCCTTGGCCATCGGCTGGGCGAGATTGCCAGCGCCGTGCAGAGCGTCACCGACACCCTGGCGCAGATCGCCACGGCGGTGGAGGAGCAGGCAGCGACGGCGGACGAAGTCAGCGGCAATATCCAGCAGGTTGACCAGGCCGCCGGGCGCTTGCTCGACGGCGCGCGAGCGGTGAATCAGGCGGCGGACATGTTGAGCAAGGGCAGCCGGGCATTGAGCGACAACACGGCGCGGTTCCAGCTGCGTTGAGGGTGTGTTGCCAGGGCAACTGTGGTATTCAGCACGCTCCCATTCGTCGAGCCAGGGACTTTATCGATGATTTCCGACCCGTTCCGTATTCCAACCGATGCCGAAATCGAGAAGGCCGCCAGCAACCTGAACTTCCCGTTTCCGGCCGCCTACATCGAGTTTCTCAAGGGTGGCAGCAATGTTGCCAATGCGACGTTTGAACCGGCGGTGATCCTGCCGGGCACGAGCCATCTCGACTTGTTCGAAATCGCCCAGACCGCCTGGAACCAAATGGGCGTTCCAAAGGACTGGCTGCCGTTCATTGAAGACAATGGCGACTACTTCTGCGTGTCACACCTGGGGCAGGTTCGGTACTGGTCGCACAATGGCCCGACGAATGAGCGCTGGCCGAACTTTTCGGCGTGGTTTCAGCAGGTGTGCGTGGCGTGTGAATAAGCGGGCCGCTTTCGAGGCGCGGCCGGAATGCCTTATCATGAGTTTCCATTCATAAAGGGCGGGTGACTGCCCCCGAGAAGCGCTGCCATGAGAGACCTGCCACCCACCTCGACATTGCGCGCCTTTGAGGTTGCGACACGGCACGCCACCTTCACCTCGGCCTCGGAAGAGCTGCATGTCACCCAAAGTGCCGTCAGCCATCAACTCAAGCACCTCGAAGAACTCTGGGGGTTGCAGCTGTTCCAGCGGGGCAAGTCACTCAGCCTGACACCTGCCGGGGCGGCCCTTGCGCCGATCGTTCGTGAGTTCTTCATGAACCTCGAGGCCACACTGGCGGACCTGCGCGAGCAAAAGGGCCGGGTGCGGCTCAAGGTCAGCACCACTTATTCCTTCGCGCTGAAATGGCTGCTGCCACGGTTGCCGAGCCTGGCCCAGCGGCATCCGGAAATCCTGGTCACGCTGGACTCCAGTGACAAAGCCATCAACTTCTCAAGTACAGAGGCAGACGTTGCGATCCGCTTCGGCAACGGCAACTACCCGGCCCTGTACTCGGAGTTCCTGTTCCGGGAGCAGATTTTTCCGGTGGCGAGCCCTGACCTGTTGAGCCGTTTTGGCAGGCCGCGCACGCCTGCCGAATTGCTGCGCTATCCCTTGCTGACGCGAGACGGCGCCGACCTGGTGCCCAAATGGGAAGTCTGGTTCCAGCACGTCGGGCTGGGCATTTCGCCGCTCAAGGAGAGCGTCCGGTTTGCTGATACCAACATGACGATCGAGGCCGCCTTGCTCGGCCAGGGCATTGCGTTGGCGCGCAGCGGGCATGTGGAATCCGAGCTGAGCGATGGGCGCTTGGTCAAGCTGTTCGATGTGCCGTTCCCGTCCCCGGTTGCCTATTATTTTGTGTGCCCCAAAGGCCTTGAATCCCGGCCGCATATCGTCAGTTTCCGTGAATGGCTGATGCAGGAGGCCACGAGCGCCGGGCTGGCTTACGAATGAAGCATGAGGATTTACTCATTCTTCAATGAGGAGACTTCGTTTCAGTTAACGCGCCCGGTTGCTTAGGATGGGTGCATGCCTTATCACATCATTCTCCTGGTTCTCTTCGCCGCCTTACTGCATGCCAGTTGGAACGCGTTGCTGCGTGGCGGCGCCGACCGGCTCTGGTCGATGACGGTCATGTGCCTGGCGGTGGCCATCGCCAGTGTCGCCGTCGCGGTGTTCCTGCAGCCACCGGCACCCGCCAGCTGGTTTTATGTGGTGCTGTCAGCGGTGCTGCACGTTGGCTACAACCTGTTCCTGGTGCGCAGCTACAAGGTGGGCGACCTGGGGCAGACCTACCCGATTTCCCGCGGCTCCTCGCCGGTGCTGATCACCCTTGGCGCGGCGGTGTTTGCCGGGGAGAGCGTGTCGGCCGGTGCGCTGCTGGGCATTGCCCTGGTGTCGGGCGGGATCATTTCCCTGGCGTTCAGGGGGCGCCGGCTGGCTGTCCCAAGCCTGCCATACGCCTTGGGCACCGGCTGTTTCATTGCCGCCTACAGCGTGACCGACGGCATCGGTGCGCGCCTGTCCGGCGCCCCGATGGCCTATACGGTGTGGATGTGCGCCTTGTGGGGCGTGCTGATGCCGGCGGTGTATATCGGCCTGCGCGGGCCGAAGAGTCTGTTCAGCCTGCGGCCTGGCTTCTTCACCGCGTTTGCCGGCGGGCTGGTGTCGCTCCTGGCCTACGGGATCATCATCTACGCCATGGCCGGTGCACCCATGGGCGCAGTGTCGGCACTGCGCGAGACCAGCGTGTTGTTCGCGGCGCTGATTGGCTATTTCTTCCTGGGCGAGACATTGACGGTTCGAAAGGTGCTGGCGTGCGTGGTGATCGCCACCGGCACCCTCCTGATCGGCTGACACCCGGTAAAGCATTTCCCACCACCACATGAGGTTCGCTCAATGGATACCGTCCCGCAGGCACCGCTGATTCTGATCACGGGTGGAAGTCGTGGCGTTGGCGCCGCCACCGCGCGGCTGGCTGCCGCACAAGGTTATGACGTGGCGATCAGCTTCGTTTCCGATGAGCCCGCCGCCCTCGCGGTGGTGGCGGATGTCGAAGCGGTCGGGCGCCGTGGGTTGGCGGTGCGCGCCGACAGCGCTGACCCGGAGCAGGTCATTCAACTGTTTGCCGCGATCGACCGGGAATTTGGCCGCATCGATGTGCTGGTCAACAACGCCGGGATCAACGCCTTGCAGTCCCGGGTAGAGGACCTGGCGTTCGAACGGATGCAGCGGATTTTTGCGGTCAACGCGATCGGTCCGATGCTGTGTGCCCAGCAAGCGGTGAAGCGCATGTCGTTTCGTCACAACGGCCGGGGCGGGTCGGTGATCAATCTCTCGTCGGCCTCGGCCAGGCTCGGCAGCCCCAATGAATACGTCGACTACGCGGCGTCGAAGGGTGCGCTTGAGACCTTTACCATCGGGTTTGCCAAGGAAGTCGCCCGGGAGGGAATACGCGTCAACTGTATTCGTCCCGGGCATATCTACACCGATATTCACGCCAGCGGCGGGGAGCCGGGGCGGGTTGACCGCGTGAAGGATTCGATCCCCATGGGCCGGGGCGGTCAGCCCGAAGAAGTGGCGCGGGCGATCCTGTGGCTGGCCGGCGCCGAGGCGTCCTTCATCACGGGAACGTTCCTGGATGTCACCGGCGGCAAGTGATCAGCGCACCACCTCCAGGGCGGTGATTTCGTACACGTCATGATCGGCGCCGGACCCCGACTCCAGCGTGACGGCGAGGCCCAGGTCTTCGATAAAGGCCTGGGATGTGCGGTTTTCGCCCTGCACACACGCAAGCTTGATGGCGTCACCCGGCAGCGAGGCGAATACGTTGCGTGCGGGTATGCGCTCGCCCACTGTGCATTCCAGTTGGGTCCGGGAGGGCTCGTCGTCGGCCTTGGCCGGCACGTGTTTCATGAGCAGGCGTGCACTGAGCGTCTGGCCCGGGTTCCAGCTTTGTGGCGCCTTGAATTCAAGTTCGCTGGTTTGCAACACGCTGTCATCGCCGAGACCGACCATTTTTGCTTTCAGCTGGATAAGGTCGGCCTTGGTCAACCGTTCCACCTCGAAGCTGCCGTATTTTTCGGTTTTGTTCAGAAGGCCACCCTCGGCCTTGTACGTAACGGTGACCGGGTTGCGCTTGCGGGCTCCGACCGGTTGGGTCGTGTAGGTGTAGGTCAACGATTTGAACTTCGGCGCAAGCAGGGGCGAGTCGAGTTTCTTCACCAGTTCCTGGGGCACGGGGACATCGCCAATGGCTGTCTCCAGGCGCGTTTGCGGGTACTCGGCCGGCGGTATGTCCGGGCGCAATTGCACCAGCAGCGCGGCGTCGACGGCACCTTGCACCGAGCAGCTCAGGCGGGTTTGTGCGCCTTCCGGTTCCAGCAGCAGTACGCGCTCCACACGCGACTTGCCGGGAGCGACGCCGGGCATCGGCTCGATGCTCAGCCAGTTGTCGCGAAACCGCAGTTCGCTGCGCACGTAAGCGGTGTCGATTTTCTTCAGGAGGGCGGGTTTTTCCAGCAGCGGGCTGAGGCGTTTGGCAACGTCATCCGGGCTGCCATCCACCATGAAGCCCCAGTAGAAGTAGTAGCCGGCGTTGCCCAGGTTGGTGCTCTCGTCGAAATAGGACAGCAACTTCATTCCGGCGACGGGGGGCAGGTCGCGCAGGGCCACCGTGTTGCCGGAACGGCTGCTGCGGTTGGCCACCGGAATCCACGCGGCATCCTTATCTTGCTTCAGCGGTGCGTAGGCTTTCCAGGCATCGCTGTGGGCCTTGAGGCTGGAAAAGAAGCTGGCGTCACACCGGCTGAAGGCCTTGAGGGTGTCGTCCAGTGCGGCATCGCCTGCATGGGCAATGGACGGAAGCAGCAAGGCTGAGGCGAGAAGGGGCAGCAATTTCATCGAGCAAGATTTCCGTATCGTTGGCTGGGCGTGTGATCACGCGGGGGCCATTATCCAGAACTTGCACGCTTCCCTCTACTTATCCTTCATCGCCTCGTGCCTGTGCCTAGCCAGTGGCGTTGAGCTTGACTTGCTCTTTCGCCAGTTTCACCACGTTCTCCAGGGTAAAGCCGAACTTGGCCTGCAACTTGGACAGCGGAGCCGAGGCGCCAAAGCTGTTCATCACCACTTTCGCCCCGGTCTGCCCCACGTAGCGATCCCAGCCCAGTGGGCCTGCCTGTTCCACCACCAACCGGGCTTTCACCGTGGGCGGCAGTACGCTGTCGCGGTAGGCCTGGTCCTGTTCTTCGAACAACTCCCAGCTCGGCATCGACACCACCTGCGCCGCCACGCCCTCGGATTTCAGCTGCTCATAGGCGTCTACGGCCAGGCTGACCTCACTGCCGGTGGCGATCAGGATCACCTGGGGCTTCTCGGCGCCGGCCAGCACATAGGCACCACGGGACGTGCCCGAGGCGGCGGCGTATTGCGTGCGGTCCAGGGTCGGCAGGTTTTGCCGTGACAGCACCACGCACGTCGGCCGATGGGTCTGGGCCAGGGCGATCTTCCAGGCTTCCAGGGTTTCATTCGCGTCCCCCGGGCGCAGGGTCAGCAAGCCCGGTGTGGCGCGCAGCTGGGTCAGATGTTCGATGGGCTGGTGCGTAGGGCCGTCTTCGCCGACGCCAATCGAGTCATGGGTAAACACGAATACCACGGGCAGTTCCATGATCGCTGCGAGGCGAATCGGCGGTTTCATGTAGTCGCTGAACACCAGGAAGGTCGAGGTGTAGGGCCGCAGGTACGACAGCGCCATGCCGTTGGCAATCGCGCCCATGGCATGCTCGCGAATTCCGAAGTGCAGGTTGCGCCCGCCGTAGTTCTCGGCGCTGAAACGCCCGGCGCTATCGAAGGTCAGGTTGGTCTTGGTGGAGGGCGACAGGTCTGCCGAGCCCCCCAGCAGCCACGGGATCTGCTGGGCAAACGCATTCAACACCTCACCACCGGCGGCGCGGCTGGCAACGCCCTTGGCATCTGCGGCAAAGCTCGGCAGTTGGTCCTGCCAATGCTCGGGCATTTCGCCGGCGCGCATGCGCCGCAGCTCATCAGCCAGTTCCGGCTCGTACTGTTCCAGGTGGGACAGGGTGTGTGTCCATTGCTCATACAGCGGCTTGCTGCGCGCAAGCAGCGCATCCCGCAGGACCGTGCGCGCTTCGTCCGGCACCAGGAAGCTTGAGTCTTCGGGCCAGCCGTAGGCGGCTTTGGTCAGGCGGATTTCTTCTTCGCCCAAGGGTTCGCCGTGGGCCGAAGCGGTGTTGTGTTTGTGGGGCGAGCCGTAGCCGATCACGCTGTCGACCACGATCAGGGTCGGAGCGCCGGTGTTTTTCTGGAAGGTGCTCAGGGCCTCGCTCAGGGCCGTCAGGTCATTGGCGTCGGTAACGTGCAACGTGTGCCAGCCATAGGCCTGGAAGCGCTTGATCACGTCCTCGCTGAAGGCCAGTTCGGTGTGGCCTTCGATGCTGATGGTGTTGTTGTCGTAGATCCAGCACAGGTTATCCAGCTTCAAGTGCCCGGCCATGGACGCGGCCTCGCTGCTGATGCCTTCCATCATGTCACCGTCACCGCACAGGGTGTACACGTTGTAGTCGAACAGCACCTGGTCGTCACGGTTGAAACGCTTGGCCAGCCAACGCTCGGCCATGGCCATGCCGACGCTGTTGGCGCAGCCCTGGCCGAGTGGCCCGGTGGTGGTCTCCACGCCGGTGGTCATGCGGTACTCGGGGTGGCCCGGGGTTTTCGAACTCATCTGCCGGAACTGCTTGATGTCATCCAGGCTGATCGCCGGCTCGCCGGAGCGCTTGCCGTGGGCGTCAATCTCCACCACGCCCGCCAGGTGCAACAGCGAATACAGCAGCATCGAGGCATGGCCCACCGACAACACGAAACGGTCGCGGTTGGGCCAGTCGGGGTGCTCGGGGTGATACCGCAGGAAGCGGCTCCACAGGGTGTAGCCGACGGGCGCCAGGCCCATGGGCGTGCCGGGGTGGCCGGAGTTGGCCTTTTGCACGGCGTCCATGGCGAGGGTACGGATAGTGTTGATGCACTGGGTGTCGACAGCGTTGGCAGCGTGATTCATGGAACCTGTTCTCCATCGGGTGACGATCTACAGTGGAGGGCAGGGTGGGCCAAAGGTTTTATGAAATCGTCTGCCCAGCGACGAACGGGGATTCAAACGCGACAGGTTGATCTCAAACATGACAAGAGCCCGTCGGATGGGCTAGCTTCAAAGGGCATTCAGTCAATGATCAACTTGCGGAGGTACTCCATGCCAGTGAAACACGACCTGTATCAGGACCTGACTTTCACCAAGGAAGACATTCAAAAGCGCAGGGCGGGCGACAACTACCTGGATTCGCTGCTGCATCAATACGACAGCGCCGACAAGGAGGTGCTGGAGCTTGAGTCTTCAAGCGGCGGCGATGAGGAGTTGGAGAAACTGAAGAAGAAACGCCTGTTGATCAAAGACAAGATCGTCGAGCAACTGGAGAAAGCGGCCGCCAAGTAGAAGATTTGTTCAGAATTGCCTGAAAGACAGCGACGCCGTCGCTGCCTATCATGCCAATCGTTCGCCCGGCACTGGGGCTCTTAGACGGCGCATGGAATGCGCTGTGGCCGGGCGAACTCTCTTTTTCAAGCCAGCAGCGCGCGGGTGCATTCGTCAATCGAGCGCTGCTGGGTTTCCCCGTACAACGTCAACTCGTCGATGGTCTGGCGGCCCAGGGCTTTTTCAAACTCGGCCTGGTTCGCGTTGGCCGCGTAGTGACTTTGCGCCGCATCCCCCAGGTTCGACTGGAAAATCCCCGCCGCACTCACCGGCAGAAAATCTTCATACACCAAGGGCTCTACGTCGACGTGGCCGGCGGCGATCGATGCGTCCAGGGTGGCGGCCTTGTGCTGCGCGGCCAAGCCTTTTTCGGTCACGAAATAGCGGAAGTACGCCAGTTCCTGTTCGCGCATCTGCCGGTGATCGTCGGGAAACGCCTGGAAGTGTTGTTCCATCAATTCGGTGTAGCGCGCGGCGTTGGCCTCATTCGGAAACGCACCCAGTTCGTCCCGCGCCGCATTCAGCAGTTGGTCGTACAGCGCCCGGCCCTTGGGGGTAAGCGCCACGCCGCGTTGTTCGATTTCGCCGAAGCGTGCGCTGTGGCTGCCCTTGGCGTCGGTAAAGGCAATCGCCTCGTCGAGGGCCTTGAAACTGGTCTGGCGCAGCAGGATCGGGCATTGGCGGCGGGGCGGCCCTTCGATCACGGCCTTGGGGGTAATGCCTTTGCCCGGCATCGCGGCCTGCACCTGGTCGATGTCCAGGGTGCGCGGCGTCAGGTGGTTGATGTGCGGGCCCTTGAACGCCACCACGTCCGCGATCAGCCGGTGCTGGTCGCTCAGTTGCTGGTATTGCGCGGCGGTGACGGTGGCGGTGTGGTGCCAGCGGAAGGTTTCCAGGGCTTGCTGGATAAACTCCTCGGCGTGAGCGGCGTCGAGGCCGCCATCGGTTTCCGCTTGTTGGATCAGCTCCAGGGCACGCGGGGTGAAGATCGAGCGCTTGGCCAGGGCGGATTGGGCGAAGGCGCGCAGTTCCGGGTTTTCGATCAGCTCCAGACGCAGCAGGGAGGTGAACACCCGGAACGGACTGGTTTGCAGGGCGCTCTCATGCACGGCGCGAAAGGCCGTGGAATGTACAGGGACGCCGGCGGGCGTGAGGTCGTAATAGCCCACCGGTTGCATGCCCATCACCGCAAACAGGCGGCTGATGGTCGCCAGTTCTTCAGCGGTGCCCAGGCGGATGGCGCCGTGGCGCTCCATGTCCAGGCGCTGGATTTCCCCGGTGCGCTGCAGTTGGTGAGCCAGCCCGGTGTCGGTGTTGAGCACCCGGGCATTGGTCTCGGCCACCAGTTCCATCAGCGCGCCATACAGCGGCACTTCATCGCGGTACATGTCGGACATGGCCTTGGAGAAGCCTTTGCGAATGTCGTCAGGGCTGACAGGGCGGGCGGTGGGCATAGAAAAATTCCTGGCGGCTATAGAGATAAAATGCACGGTGGGTTGATTTTGTTGGGCCTGCCACGGCCTTGCAAACGAAGAATCCTCTGGACTTCATTCTGCAAATGAATGAGCTGGATGTTATTAGCTTCACGTGCATCTCACCGCCGATGGGCTCTACACTGGCCGTCACCTCGGAACGCGACGGAAGACTCGATGACGGCACAGCCTGCGACGAACATTCTGGAAACGATTGAAGGCCAGCGCCTGGCCAGGGACGACGCCGAGCGCTGGCGTGACTGGGGCCCCTACCTGAGCGAGCGGCAATGGGGCACGGTGCGCGAAGACTACAGCGCCGACGGCGACGCCTGGCGCTACTTCCCCCACGAACATGCCCGCAGCCGCGCCTACCGCTGGGGCGAAGACGGCCTCGCGGGTTTCAGCGACAAGGCCCAGCGCTGGTGCCTGGGCCTGGCGCTGTGGAACGGGCACGACGCAATCATCAAGGAGCGCCTGTTCGGCCTGAACAACGCCGAGGGCAACCACGGCGAAGACGTCAAGGAACTGTACTTTTTCGTCGATGGCGTGCCGAGCCATGCCTACATGCGCATGCTCTACAAATACCCCCACGCGGCCTTTCCCTACGACGACCTGATCACCGAGAACGCCCGCCGTGGCCTGGGGGATGCCGAATACGAAATCCTCGACACCGGGGTTTTCGAAGACAACCGCTACTGCGATGTCACCGTCGAATACGCCAAGCACCAGCCTGACGATGTATTCATGCGCATCACCGTGCACAACCGTTCCGACCAGCCCACGCGCTTGCAGGTGTTGCCGCACCTGTGGGCGCGCAACGACTGGAGCTGGAGTGCGGATGCGCCCAAGCCCGAGTTGCGCCTGGAGGGCGAGCAGGTGGTGGCGCGCCACCATGAGTTGGTTGATCGCCACCTGAGTGCCTGGGGCCAGGACGGTGTGGAATGGCTGTTCTGCGAAAACGAAACCAACTTTCCCAAGCTGGATGGGCAACCCGCGCCGGGGCCGTTCAAGGACGGGATCAACGACTACGTGACCACGGGGGCGCAAACCGCGATTCGCCGGGACTCGGGCACCAAGGTCGCCGCACGTTTCATTCTGGAACTGGCGGGCCTGGAAAGCAAAACCCTGTACCTGCGCTTCGCCCCGGCGGAAGCGCCCTGGATCAATGCACGCAAGCTGTTCGAACAGCGCCGCCAGGAGACCGACGAGTTCTATGCGGCGCTGCAACAGGGCATCGCCGATGAAGACGCGCGCAACGTGCAGCGCCAGGCCCTGGCCGGGTTGCTGTGGTCCAAGCAGTTGTATTACTTCGACGTGAACCAGTGGCTCGACGGCGACCCGGCCCAGCCCGCACCGCCGCCCGAGCGCCTGCATATCCGCAATACCCATTGGCGGCACCTGTCGAATTTCGACATCCTCTCGATGCCCGACACCTGGGAGTACCCGTGGTACGCCTCGTGGGACCAGGGTTTCCAGGCGGTGGCCTTTGCCCTGATCGATCCGGGTTACGCCAAGCAGCAGCTGTTGCTGCTGGTGAAGGACCGCTTCATGCACCCCAACGGCCAGTTGCCGGCCTACGAGTGGCGTTTCGACGATGCCAACCCGCCGGTGCACGCCTGGGCCAGTTGGCGGGTGTACCAGCAGGACAAGGCGCTGAAGGGCGTGGGCGACATGGATTTCCTCGAGCGGATTTTCCACAAGCTGCTGCTGAATTTTTCCTGGTGGGTCAACCGCAAGGACGCCGAGGGCCGCAACCTGTTCCAGGGTGGTTTCCTCGGGCTGGACAACATTGCGCTGTTCGACCGCTCGGCTGATTTGCCGCCGGGTTATCAGTTGGACCAGGCGGACGGCACGGCGTGGGTGGCCGCGTATGCGTTGGACCTGATGCGCATCGGCCTGGAGTTGGCCAAGCGCAACGTCGTGTACGTGGACATCGCGGTGAAGTTTTTCGAGCACTTCCTGTACATCGCTGGCGCGATCAACCGCGTGGACAACGGTGACGAAGGCCTGTGGGATGAACAGGACCAGTTTTTCTACGACGTGCTGCACCGTCCCGGCGGTGAAAGCGAACCGGTGCGGCTGCGTTCCATCGTCGGGCTGATGCCGCTGTTTGCGGTGCTGGTGCTGGAGCAGCGCGAGCATGAAGGCCTGGAAGGGCTGCGTGAGCGTCTGCTGGGCTTTATGAAGCACCGGCCCGACCTGGCCAAGTTGGTATCGCGCTGGAACGAGCCGGGGCAGGGTAATCGCCTGTTGCTGGCGCTGTTGCGGGGCGAGCGCACCAAGGACTTGCTGCGGCGCATGCTGGATGAGTCCGAGTTTCTCTCCACGTTTGGGGTGCGCTCGCTATCCAAAGCCTTTGCCGAGGAACCGCTGGCGCTGAAGATGAATGGCAACACCCTGTGCGCCCGCTATGAACCGGCGGAGTCTGACTCACGGCTGTACGGCGGCAACTCCAATTGGCGTGGGCCGTTGTGGATGCCGGTCAATTACATGCTGATTGAGTCGCTGCGGGAATTTCATCGCTACTACGCCGACAATTTCTCGGTGGAGTACCCGGCGGGGAGTGGGTACCTGGCGTCGCTGGAGGAGGTGGCAGACGGTCTGAGTCAACGGCTGACGCGCTTGTTTCTGCGAGATGAAAACGGTTCAAGGCCGTCGATGGTGGGATATGCGCAGTTGGAGGCCGACCCGGCGAGCCGCGACCTGGTGTTGTTCCATGAGTATTTTCATGGGGAGACCGGGCGGGGGTTGGGGGCGTCGCATCAGACGGGGTGGAGTGCGTTGGTGGCGTTGTTGTTGCAGCCAAAAACCTGAAAACAACACGATCAAAATGTGGGGCTTATGTGGGAGCTGGCTTGCCTGCGATGCAGACGCCTCGGTGAATCAGTTGCACCGAGGTGATGCTATCGCGGGCAAGCCTGGCTCCCACACAAACTCACTTGGTCTGGTCAGGGTTACCCTGATCAGGCCGGGAACAGCTCGCTCAATTTCATGGCCAGCATCATGTCGCCTTCAGTGCGCAGTTTGCCGCCCATGAACGCTTGCATGCCGTCGGTTTCGCCGCTGACGATGCCTTTCATGGTTTCGGCGTCCATCACCAGGGTGACCTGGGCGTCCGGGTTTTCACCTTCCAGCAGTTCGCAGGTGTTGTTTTTCACAACCAGCGAGAAGTTCTGGGTGTCGTCGATGCGGAAACCGAACACCAGATCCAGGCCGTCGGCAGCGGCTGGGTTGAATTTGGCTTTCATTGCTTCTACGGCTTTAGCTACGTCAGTCATGGTTTCGATCCTTTTATGGTGAGTCCAGTGACCTTGGGGTCACGGTTGGCCGCAATTCATCGGAAGGTGATGAGCTGCGGCGCCTTCAACAGTTGCAAGTGGGTATGACTGTTGAAGGAAGCCAGTGCCACCTCGCGACCACGGAATTTCAGGTGGTTGAGCGAGGTGTTAACAATTTGCCAGTTCAGTTCGAAGGCCTGTGCGGCCGGCATTCGGGTAATCAGGTGGAGCAGGGCAGTGATGGTGCCGCCGGAGGTGAACACGGCGATCTTGTCACTGCTGTCGGCGGCTTCGAGCAGGCGTTGCAGGCCACCCTGCACCCGTTCGACAAACCCCAGCCAGCTTTCCAGGCCCGGCGGGTCGTAGGTGCCGGCCAGCCAGCGTTCGACAATCAGGGAAAAGATGCGCTGGAACTCGCCGCGGTTTTGCGCGGCGTTACGCAGGATGTGCAGGGCTTCGGGTTCGCTGTGCAGCAAGTCCGGGAGCAGGGCGCGAATGATTGCCTCTGCATCGAATTCGTTGAACGCGCTGTCGATTTCCAGCGGCGGTACCGGCAGGCCAAGGGCGCTGTACTGTTCGAAGGCGGCGGTGGCCGTATGCTGCTGGCGACGCAGGTCACCGGACACGCAACGGTCAAAGCTCAGGCCCAGTTCCGCCAGGTGGCTGCCGAGCACTTGCGCCTGTTGCACACCGATGGGCGACAGCACGTCGTAGTCGTCTGCACCGAAGGAGGCCTGGCCATGTCGAATCAGGTAGATGCTGCCCACGTCCGTTTTCCCGGTACGTTGAAAGTCTGGCGAGGTTATGAGGATGCCGGGAAGCTGTCAATGAAAAAACATACGCTTGTTTTAAAAGCTCGTTAGAGGGCAGCCCCGGTACCGGGGCTGCACCGCTTGCGTGCCGCTGTCAGCGGCCTTTTTGATCAACCCCGCTGGTCAGTAATTGGCGTTGGTCGTGCCCGCCGGTACGCAGCAGGCCGGTATCGAATTGCTCGTCGGCCAGGCTTTGCGGGTCACGTTCTTTGGTGAACGCCTTGTTCAGCGCCAGGCCCAGCAGCAACGGGGAGGCTGAGGCGTTGATGCCCAGGTCGGTGCGCTGGTCGCGGCCACTCAAATCCTTGCCGGTGACTGACGCGCCACCCAAGTCCACGGTGCCACCGCTGGAGCCTATCCGCGCGCCCAGCAGGTCGACGCCGCCCGCCACCTGCAAATCCACACCGTCACGGCCCCGGATCCCGGACGCCTCGGCCACGGTGTCGTTGCGGGTGCGGCTGAAGTCCGCCAGCAGGGTCGGGGTGACATCGCGGTTTTTCGGGTTCTGGAACAGCAGGTCCTTGAATCGGTCCCGAGAGGCGCCCGGGCTGCCAGTACTTCTGGCCAGCAACTTGTCCTTGAGCGCCTGGGTCTTGTCGGCGGCTTTTTCGTAGAGTTTTTTGCCGGTGTTTTTCACGGTGCCACCGAACGGGCCGGCGGCAACGCTTGCCTTATCAATCCCGCCGGACGGGTTTTTCTCGGTGGTCAGTTGCGCATCCAGGTTCAGTGTCAATGCCTGTACCTGATCTTGCCGGCTCTCGACCACCAGGTCACCGCCGATCCGGCCGCTGACCTCGCCGGCCGTGACGGTGGCGCCCAGCAGTCGGGTATCGCCCCGGCTGTCGAGCTGCACCCGGTCAGCCACCAGGCGCGTGTTGTCGTGGGTCTGGCTGTCGAGCTGGTCGATGCCGCCTTTCGCCCGGACGAACAGGCCCGAGCCGTTGTTCGACGAGTCAGCGCTGCGGGTGAGGCTGGCGCCCAGCCCGGCGGTCAGGGATTTGTTGTCGCGTTGCTCATCGGAAACGGCGGATTCCAGGATCAGCTCGCCGCCGATGGCAGCCAGTTCGAACGCCTCAGCCTTGCCTTGCACCCCTTGCAGGCGCACGTTCCGGCCTTCGATTTGCACCGTGCCGCGACTGTCGAGGCTGCCACCCCGTTGCAGGGTGCCGCGTTCATCAATGCTGCCCACGCCGCCCTGTAGGCCGAACCCGCCGCTCGTTCCGCTGGCGGTGTCGCTTTGGGTGGCCTTGACGCTCGCCCGCGCACCGCCGCCGAGGTTGCCACCGGCGGCCGAATAGGTGTCGACACCTGCCAGCAACTCCACGTCACCGCCGGCCTTGAGCCGCACATCGCCGTTGTTGCGTTCAGCGCTGCCGATTTGCGCGCCATGCAACGTAAGGTCCTGCCCCGCGACAATCTCGGTCAGGCCTTCGGCGAACAGGCTGGCGCCACGGCCCTGGGTGTCTTCCACGACCAGCCATGCTTTGTCGAGCTGGCCGCCTGCGTTGGCTTTTTTCAGGGTGTTGGGGCTGGTGCCGGCCTCCACCCAGCCAAACCCGCCCAGGGTTGTTTCATCGCTGGTTTGCCAGTCGCGGGCCTCGGTGAAGCTCAGAGATCCCGGCGTGCGGATTTTCAGGTCACCCTGGCCTGCATCAAACCGGGTGCCCTCATACCGACCATCCGTACCCAGTTGCACCTGGATCCCGTATTTGCCCTCCAGGCTGCCGGGTACCGCGGTGCCGGTGGCCTGGCGCAAGTCGAAGCTGCCGCCCGAGCCGAGGACCCGCGCGTTGATGTCGCTGCCGGTGGTGGTATAGACCCGCAAGGCGGTGTCGACATCGGTGCCCTTGTCCCGGCTGAACGTGGTGTTTTCAGCGGCTGCAAACCCATGGCTCCCGGCAGTGATCGCCAGCGTGCCGTCGGTGGCCACATAGCGCGTGCCGGTGTCGGTCAGCGCGCCGTCGACCTGAACGTTGACCGAGGCGCCTTCGAACTCACTGACCACCGCCGTGGTGGAACCCGACTCGGCGCGGCTGTCCAGCACGTTGACGGCCAGGTCGATACCGGCGTTGGGCGGGTCCAGCGCATCCAGCACCGAAGGTTGGTAGACCTTGGTCTGGTCGATCCCGTCGACGACTTTTTTGATCGGCCGGGTCACGTCCTTGTATTCGATGTTGGCGCCGACGCTGACACTCCAGTGGTCGACCTCCCGGGTCTCGGCAACGCTGTCGTACACCGCACGATTTTCCAGGGTGCCCGCGCTGACATTCAACTCGCCGCCCGCCTTGACCTTGGCGGCCTCGGTGATGAGTTGGCCCTGGCCCTCACCGGCGATTACATTGATATTTCCCGCAGCGCTCAACTGGCTTGATTGAACCGTGGAGGTGTCCGTGGTCGTCACGTCCTTGTCCTTGTCGACCTGCCAGCCGCCGCCGGCGCGGTCCATGCCGCCGGTATAGAACTGGCCAAGGCTGAGGCTGTTTTCCTCGACGGCCAGTAGGCTTTTATCCGCCTCGCTGAGCAGTTCTATGGAGGGGGCCGCCAGGTTCAAATCGCCGTCGGTGGCCGTTATGTCGGAGCCCTTGACCAGCAGATTATTGCCGGCGTTGATGTCCACGCTGGCGCCGGTGAGTTGACTGCCCTCGTGGGTGAGGGTGTCCTCGGTGGTGATGGTTTGTTTCTGGTTGTAGTTGATCCCGGCCTGGTATTGCTCCGACCCCTTGATCCCGGGCCCGGCTTCTTTGGTTTCACCGGCGGAGGCAGAGAACCCGTGCTGGTCGGTCTCAGTGAGGGTTTGGGCGGTGTTTTTGCCTGCCAGCAGGTTGATGTCGGCCTCGGCTTGCAGTTCGAGCCGGCCTTGTGCCGACACGTCGGAGCCCACCACGTTCAAGTCGCTGGCGCTTTGCAGGCGCAGATTGCTGCGCGACTGCACCTGGCTGCGGACCTGAGTGGCGGTGTTCTTGCGCTCGCGGGTCTGGTCCTTGAGCAGGCCAAACAGTTTGCTGTCGGTGACGGACTTGTCCGACGTCACCCGGTTTTGCGCGCCGTCGATGCTCAGGGCGCCGCTTGTGCTGACCAGCAACGCATCTTTCTCTCCCACGACCTGGCTGCCACTGATGGCAACGTTTTCCGAGCGCAGCCGCAAGGTGCCGTTGGCCTCCACCAGGCTGCCGACCACCAGGTCTTCGTTGCGTTCGTCCTTCAGGTTCTCGCCGAAAAAACTGCCGGAGAGCAAGTCGCCTTCGTAGTCTTTTTGCCAGCTCTCCTGGACGACCCGGGTGGTGCCGATGTCAACCTTGCCCCCGGCGTCGATGGTCAGGTCGCCCTGGCTCACTACCTCGCTGCCGAGTACTTGCAGGTCCTGCTGGCTGCTCAACTGCATCGCGCCGCCGCTGGTGAGGCTGCTGCTGCGGGCGGTTTCTATTTTTTCGGTTTTATCGTAGTCGCCGCGCCAGAGGTTTTTGCGGTGGTTGAGGGTTTCGCGGGTTTCCTTCGCGTCGTTCAGTGCACTCAGGCGCAGGTCCTTGCCGGCCTCGGCCTGAAGGGTTGCGCCGGCGCTGGCGGTGGAGGCCTTGAGCTCGATATTTTTGCCGGCCTTGAGGCTCAGGTCGGCAGTGGCCGTGAGGTTGCTGCCGTGCTGCTGGGTGCGGGTGTCGGTGGTTTTTTTGTCGTAGGTCTCGGTGGTAATGAACAGGAATTTTTTGTTCCAGTTTTCCCGCTGCTCGGTTTTACGCGAACTGGTCAGGGCGTCGAGCCGCAGGTCACCCCCGGCGCTGGCGTCGATGGTGCGTGCGCTGACGTCGGTGGCGGTGAGCACCAGGTCGTCCTTGGCCTGCAACTGCACATCGCCGGTGTCGCTGTTCAACAGGGTACGGTTGGCGTTGAGCGAGTCTGGCCGAATGCTGCCGGTTATTTCCAGGTTGCCGGCCGAGGCCACCGTCAGGTCTGCCATGGCCAGCAGCGGCGCGGCAACCTTGACCCCGGCGCCGTCGGCGGTGCTGATGATATTGATCCGTCCGGCCTGCATCGCGCCGAACAGTTGCGCGTCGACGGGCGGCCTGGCCGGCTGGCGTACCTGTTCGATCCTGCGATCCTCATACGCCACCTGGTTGAAACCCATGATGACATTCAGGTCGCTCCGTGCATCGATGCTGCCGTTGACGTCGATACGCGGTGCAATCAGGTCTATGGCGCCTGCCATGTTGCTCAGCCCGCGGTCACCCACAATCAGCTCGTTGCGCGCGTCAAAGGTTGTGAGGCGCGCAAGGCGCCCGTCCTCGAACTCCGGGCTGCCCACCACGAAGGCGGCTCGCGGCGTATTGATAAAGCTCGCGCCGTTGACGTTGATGCCGTTGGGGTTGGCCAGCACATAGTCGGCCGCCCGGCCGAAGATCTCCTGGGGGCCGTTGATGCGGGAGGCGTTGCGACTGATCACTTCGTTGAGAATCAGGCTGGCGTCACGGCCATTGAACTGCGGGTTGGCACCCAGTTGCCCGGCCAATTGCGACTGGCCTGCCGCCGTTGAATTGTTCAGCACCAGCCCCTGGCGCTCGACGTCGTAGTTCAGGAACTGGTTGTGGGAAAGCCCCGTCGCGTTGGGGGCAACAATGTTGACCACCGGCACCCCTTGTTGGGTGGAGACTGTGGCGCCGCCGGGAGCCGGGATCGGGGCCTGCGGGGTGGACGCGGCCATGGTCACCGTCACTGTTGCCCCGCTGGCGGCCATGGCGGGTTGTATGTAGTGGACAAATACCAGGCCGCAGACCATCCAGCGCAAGGTCTGGCAGGGTTTGAGAGCGGCCGGTGGCGCGTGGGTAATTGTTTTCATGACGAAACCTTTTTTGATTGTTGTTATGGGGTGCGTGCACCGTCCTGATGCTCCTTGCGAGCACGGGTGAAGCCTCCTCGGGTATTCCTCCAGAACACCCGCCTTGCGAACTCAGATTTGCAGGCTCAACTCCAGCCGCCAGAAGCCCGGCTCGTGGCTCGAAGGGGGCGGGCCGTAGAGCCTGCGCTGGTAGTCCAGGTCCAGTTGCCAGTCGCGGGTGCTCAAGCCGACGCCGATATTGGCCCCGGCCAGCCGCTGGCCTTCGGCACCCGTCACTTGCTTGCTCCAACCCACGTCCAGCCCCACACGCGGGCTGAGGGTCCATTGCGTGCCGAGGCGGCGGGGCAGGCTGAGGGTGTTGCGCCACACCGCGCCATTGGCGGCCTGTACCAGGTCCTGACGAAAGCCGCGTACCGCGTAGTCATCAGTCAGCAGCATCTGTTCCAGGCTGGGCAGTGGGTCGGGGCTGTATTGCAGCGCCAGTTGGCTGTTCCAGCTCCATTGGCCATCGCGGCCCTGGCGCCAGTAGCTCACGTCGGCGCGGTACTTGCGAAACTGCGCGCGGGGCAGCGCGGGTGACAGCCGTTCCTCGTCGCGGTCGGCTCCCAGCCAGTCCAGGCCCTGGGCGTAGCTGAACGTGCTATTCCAGAGGCCGTCACTGATTTTCAGCAGGCTGAGGCTGGCCTCGGCGACTGTCAGGCTCGGGCTTTGGATGGCCAGGTATTGATCGGCAAAGTAGCTCTGTGAACGCTTTGAACTCAGGCGCAGCATGCCGTTGAGCAGCGTGCCCTGGTCGCGCCAGAGCAGGCGGTTGAGGCTGAGGCTGTATTGGCGGGTCTGGCCGTTCGCGCGGACGGTCTGGCTCGGCAGCTCGACCGGGTAGCGGTATTGGGAGTGGCCGGCGCTCAGGGCCAGGGTCCAGAAGCCGTAGGGAATGTTGTAGTACAGGCTTTGGCTGCGGCTGTAGGCGGACGTCTGGTCCAGGGTGGTGCTGGTGCTCAGGGCGACAAAATCGTTCAACCCCAAGGGGCTGTCGTAGGTCAGGGTCAGCGCGCCGTTGTTGCGTCCGATGTATTCGGTGCCACGGTTGTTGTAGCTCACCACGGCGCCGATCGGCGCGGCACTGGTACGTGGGCGAATCAGCAGCCGTGAGCCGCCGGGCAAGCTGCCGGGGGCCACGTCGGCGGTGAGGTCCAGGGAGCGCAGGCGGTTGAGTTGGTCGAGGCCCTGTTCCAGTTCCCGCAGTTGCAACGGTTTGCCGAGCATCCCGGGGAACGCGCCACGCAGCGAGATGGGCAGGTCGGGGGCCGCAAGCTCGATGCTTTCGACAAAACCTTCCTCGATGATGACGTCCAGACTCTGGCCGTCCTGTGGCCGTTGCGCCAGGTAAGGCCGGCTGGCGATGAAGCCGGCGTCGGCATACAGCGCGGTCAGGGCCGTTAGCAATTGGTTGATGCGGGTGACGCTCATGCAGTCGCTCATCAGCGGCTGAAGGCGTGCATTGATCTGCGCCAGGCTGATCAAGGTGTTGCCTTGCAGCCTGAGCCCCCGGACCTGCCAGCAGGGCTCGACGGGGAGCGGTGGCGGCGGCCCCGGCGCAGCCTGGGGTGACAAGGGGCCGGAGCGCTCCAGCAGGCGCAAGCGTTGCTCCAGTTCCAGCTGTTCCCGGGTTCGCCGCTCAAGCTCCTGGGCACGAGGGTCGGCAGCCAGGGTGGGCGTGGGGGCAATCAGTACGATCGCCAGGGCCGTGAGCATCCACGACGTACGGATCTGGTACGGAATGTTGCAATGCCTGCTATACATGAGCGTTGCTTCTACAGGGTCTGATAAACGCGGAGTTTAAGGCGGTTTTCCCCTGTAAATGCTGGACGTGGAGTCTGAAAATGTTGTGGGAATCGAACTACGCAAGTAGGAAAAATTGGTTATTTTTGTAGGAGTTTGTTGCGTTCGACAGTGTTAGACATCACGACGACAATCCCCGTAGACTGCGCCTTTCAAGCCTCACAGGTGTCTTATGGAGTTTCTTGCCGAGTACGCAAGTTTTCTAGCTAAAACCGTCACCCTGGTGGTCGCCATTCTGGTGGTCCTCGCCAGTTTTGCCGCCCTGCGCAGCAAGGGGCGTCGCAAATCCGCCGGCCAGTTGCAGGTCAGCAAACTCAATGACTTCTACAAGGGCCTGCGTGAGCGCCTGGAGCAGACCTTGCTCGACAAGGACCAGCTCAAGGCCCTGCGCAAGTCTGAAAGCAAGGCTGAAAAGAAGAACGGCAAGAAGAAACCCGAGGCCAGGCCACGGGTGTTCGTGCTGGATTTCGACGGCGATATCAAAGCCTCGGCCACCGAAAGCCTGCGCCACGAAATCACCGCACTGTTGAGCCTGGCCACGCCCAAGGACGAAGTGGTGCTGCGCCTCGAAAGCGGCGGCGGCATGGTCCACAGCTACGGCCTGGCGTCGTCGCAACTGGCCCGTATCCGCGAGGCGGGCGTACCGTTGACCGTGTGCATCGACAAGGTCGCGGCCAGCGGCGGCTACATGATGGCGTGCATCGGCGAGAAGATCATCAGCGCGCCGTTTGCCATCCTGGGCTCGATCGGCGTGGTGGCGCAGTTGCCCAACGTCAACCGCCTGCTGAAGAAGCACGACATCGACTTCGAAGTGCTGACCGCCGGTGAATACAAGCGCACCCTGACCGTGTTTGGCGAAAACACCGAGAAGGGCCGGGAGAAGTTCCAGGAAGACCTGGACATCACCCATCAACTGTTCAAGAACTTCGTGTCGCGCTACCGCCCGCAGCTGGCCATTGATGAAGTGGCTACCGGTGAAGTCTGGCTCGGCGTTGCCGCGTTGGACAAGCAACTGGTGGACGCGCTGCAAACCAGCGACGAATACCTGGCAACCAAGGCCAAGACTGCCGAGGTGTTCCACCTGCATTATGCCGAGCGTAAAAGCCTGCAGGAGCGGGTTGGCCTGGCCGCCAGCGGTTCGGTAGACCGCGTGCTGCTGACCTGGTGGAGTCGCCTGACCCAGCAGCGGTTCTGGTAGCAGGTCAACTGCCTGGCGAAGATCAAAATGTGGGAGCGGGCTTGTTGTGGTGAGGGGGCTTGTCCCCCGTCGGGTTCACCACAGATTGATGGGGCTGCTTCGCAGCCCAGCGCGGGGCAAGCCCGCTCACCACAACAAGCCCGCTCCCACATGGGTTTGTGGTGGTCAACTCACCGAGTTGGCAGTGAAGCCTGCGGCACCGCCGGTATGGAATGGCGCATCAACGATCCCACCACCAGCGCCCCCAGCAACCCCAACAACCCCGCCACCCACAACACCACGCTGAACCCGCCGACAAATGCCTGCCGCGCCAGTGGCTGCACCATCCCCCGCGCCGACTCAGGCAGCAGCGCCATTGCCGCCGGCATATCGCCCGCCACCACCCGTGAAGCAATCCCCGACACCTGTTCCTGCCACTGTGCGCCCAGGCGGGTGTGCAGCAGCTGTTCGCTGTGGCTGCTCAACAAGGCCCCGTACACCCCGATCGCTAACATGATCGCACTGAAGCGCATGGTCGTACTCATGCCCGATGCCATCCCGGCGCGGTCTCGTGGTACGCAGGCCATGATGTTTTTCTGGGTGTCGCCATTGAGCAATCCGGCGCCGGCCCCCGTCACCGCTATGGCCAGGGCGAACGGCAGGTAGCCGCCGACATTCACCGCCCAGGCACTGAGCAGGTTGCCGCAACCCACCAGCGTGAGCCCCGTCGCCATCATCGTTGCCGGTGCAAAGCGACCGGCCAGGCGTGCGCCAATCCTTGGGCAAACCAGCATGGTCAAGGCAAACGGCAGCATGCCGAGCCCCGACGCAATCGCGGAGAAACCCAGGCCGTTTTGCAGGTAGAACGGCAGCAGCGTCATCATCACCTGGGCGCAGCCGGCGTAGGCGAACATCCCCAGCAGCGCGCCGATAAAGCGTGGGTGCTTGAACAGTTGCAGGTCTACCATCGGCCGCTGTTGCAGGCGTTCGGCGAGCACAAACAAGCCCAGCAAAGCGATGCCGCCCAGCAACCGGGCGTAAGTCAGCGGGTTGTCCCAGCCGATGCGGTTGGCTTCGATCAGGCCCCAGATCAGGCACAGCAGGCTCGCGCTGAACGCCAGGCTGCCCCAAGGGTCTAGCCGCGCCGATTGGCTATCCCGCGAATGCGGGATGGCATGCACCGACAGCGCCATCAACCCCAGGCCGATGGGCAAATTGAGATAGAAAATCCAGCGCCAGCCCAAGTACTCGGTGATCAAGCCGCCCAGGGTCGGCGCGGCGGTCATCGCCACACCCATGCACGCGCCCCAGAACGCCCAGGCCTTGGCACGCTCCGCTTCGTCGTGAAAGGTGTGGCCGATGGAGGCCAGCGCAGAAGTCAGCAGCAAGGCCGCACCGACGCCTTTGATGGCTCGGGCGATGTCCAGGAACAACGCATTCGGTGCTGCGCCGCAGCCGAGGGAGGCGAGGATGAAAATGCTCAGGCCCCAGATCAGGCTTTTCTTGCGCCCGAAGCGGTCGGCAATGCTCCCGGCCGGCAGCAACAGCGCGGCGAAGGCCAGCATATAAGCGCTGACCACCCACTCGATATCGGCAAAATTCGCCCCCAGGTCCCGGGCGATGCTTGGCAAGGTGACGGCGACGATATTGGTGTCGAGCACAATCAGCGAGCAGACCCCGGAGGCGGTCAGCAGCGTGAGGCGCGGGCTGACGTTGCTCATGGTTGCACCGCGCTCACCGCCGCCAGGGCGATCTCGTCGTCGTGGGCCGGGGTGTCGGCGCTGATGCCGATGGCGCCCACGACCTGGCCTTCAAGAATGATGGGCCGGGCGCCTTTCATCATCAGCAGGCCGGCGGTGATGGCTGCCTGGCGCCCACCGTTGATGGCGTTTTCCAGGTCTGCGGAGGGTCGCTTGAAAAGTGCTGACGTGCGCGCCTTGCCTTGAGCCAATTCGATGCCCGCCACCACAGGGGCCCCGTCCATGCGCAGGGTCAGGATCGGCCAGCCACCGTCATCGACGATTGCCAGGGCGCAGGGCCAGCCTTTGTCGGCGGCCAATTTTCGAGCGTGTGCAGCGACCTGCTGGGCAGTTGCCAGACTAAGTATTGCCTTGTGGGCAATGCCCGGTGACGGCCCTGCCGCGAACGCCGCTGGCAGGGTGCAAAGACCGACAGCGGCCAGGATCAATGATTTGACGAACATGGGAAAGCCTCTCTACTGTAAGCGTACCGCGAGCTTATCCCCGGTCAGTCGGCCGTTGTTAGGCGCCATACAGCACTTCATTACCTTTGAGCTAATCCTGTGATGGAAATACGGCATTTCCGCTACTTTCTGGCCGTTGCCCGGCAACGCAATTTCACCCGTGCCGCCGAGCAACTGGGCATTGCGCCGCCGACCCTGAGCCGACAGATCCAGGACATGGAGACCACCCTGGGCACCCGCCTGTTTATCCGCCGCCAGCGCGAAGTCAGCCTGACCGAGGCGGGCGCGGCGTTGCTGATCGAGGCCGAGGCCACGGTGCGCCAGTTCGAGTTTGCCCAGCGCAATGCCCAGCGCGCCGGGCGTGGCGAGATCGGTCATATCGAATTGGGGTATGTGGCGTCGGCGGTGTATTCGGGGCTGCTGCAGCGCCAGGTGCAGTCGTTCTGCGCGGATTGCCCGGACGTGAGCCTCAATGTGCGCGAGAGCCCCATGGCGGCGTTGCCGGGACTGGTGGCCGAGGGGCGCTACGACATTGGCTATATTCGCTCGCCGATGACCTTGCCTGACGGCGTCGATGCGGTGCGTTTGAGCAGTGAGGGGTTTGTGCTGGCGTTGCCTCAGGATTCGTGGCTGCTGGGGTTGAAGGCGATCAGCTGTGAGCACCTGCAGAACGAGACCTTCATCTTGCCCGAGCAGATCAGCGGCACGTTGCACGTGGCGGCGCAGGGCGGCTATGCACCCCGGTTAGGGCCGCAGCCGGGTGGTTTGGTGGCAGTGATTGCCTTGGTGTCGCTGGGGCAGGGCGTGGCGGTGGTGCCGGAGTCGGTGGTGGGGCATGTGGGGTTGCCGAACGTGGTGTATCGCAGGATTGAAGGCAGCGAGGCGTCGTCGTGGCTGTCGCTGATCCACCGGCGTTTTGAAAAGGCGCCGGCGGTGGCGCGGTACATAGAGCAGGTGAAGCAGAGTGCAGCTGATTTTGGTGATAAACGTTAAACCGCGCCGCGGCCATCGCAGGCAAGCCAGCTCCCACAGTTGACAGCGTACGCCCAGGCACACTCGATCAACTGTGGGAGCTGGCTTGCCTGCGATGAGGCCCGGCCAGGCGCTACACCAACCGCGGTTGAACCGAATCCGCCAGCCTTGTCAGTATCAAACAGCACGACACCGCGCCCGCATCCAGTACGCCGAGCGAGCGCTCACCCAGCCGACTCGCCCGGCCAATCTTCGCCACCAGATCCCTGGTGGAATCCCGTCCCTGTGACGCCGCACTTTTCATCGCCTCCAGCGCTTCACTGAACGACGCGCCCGACGCGTGGGCCTGTTCAAACGCCTCCACCGCCGGAATCAGCGTGTCCATCAAACACTTGTCACCTACGCCGGCTTCGGTGATGTCCTGCAACGACGTCAGTCCGCCCCGCAGCAAGTGCGCAAAGGTCGCCGCGTCAATCTCTTCGCTGGCCCGTACCTCATCCGCCATGCCGATAAACAGGCTGCCATACAGCGGCCCCATGGAGCCGCCGATGCCTTCCATCAGGCTCAGCGTCAACTCGTCCAGCGCTTCGGCCAGGGTCAACTGGCGGCCTTCGATCGTGCGCCCGCAATGGGCAAAGCCCTTGGCCATGTTGATGCCGTGGTCGCCATCGCCAATGGCGCCGTCAACTTCGCTGAGGTACTCGCGGTTGGCAACGATCACGCTCACCAGGTCGGCAACGATGGCGCTGCCGTCGTGGGTGGAGAAATGCTGGCTCATGGTTTATTCCGCCTGGGTCATGCCGATGGAACGGCAGGGTTGGTCGATCAGGGTTTTCAGCTCGGCGTCCAGGCCCAGCAAGGTCAGGGTCACGCCCATCATTTCCAGGGAAGTGAAGTAGTTGCCCACGTAGCAGCGGTGAATCTTCAAACCCTTGGCCTTGAGCTGACGTTCAACCTCGGCGTAGAAAATGTAAAGCTCCATCACCGGCGTGGCGCCCAGGCCCGAGACCAGCACCACCACGCTGTCGTCCTGGCTGAAGTCGCGGTCGGCGAGGATCGGCGCGAGCATGCGCGCCGCCATGGCTTCGGCGGACTCGATGGGGATCACTTCGATGCCCGGCTCGCCGTGGTGGCCGATGCCCAATTCCATCTGCCCGTCGGGGATCTGGAAGTTCGGCTTGCCCACCGCGGCGATGGTGCAGGGCGTAAGGCCGATGCCGATGGAGCGGCAGTTGTCGACCGCCTTCTGGGCGACACGAATCACCCCGTCCAGGTCGTAATGCTGCGCGGCCGCTGCACCACCGACCTTCCACATGAAGATCTCACCCGCCACCCCGCGACGCTTGGCGATGTCGGCCTTGGGGGCCGAGGCCACGTCGTCGTTGGCGACCACCGTGCGGATGCGCATGTCCTTGCTGGCGGCCATCTTCATCGCCAGCTTCACGTTCATGTTGTCGCCGGCATAGTTGCCGTACAGGCACGCCACGCCGGCGCCGTGGTCGGCAGCCCGGAAGGCGTCGAAGAAACTTTTGGCGGTGGGCGAGGAGAAAATCTCGCCGACGGCCACGGCATCCACCAGGCCCGGGCCGACATAGCCGAGGAACGCCGGTTCATGCCCGGAGCCGCCGCCGGTCACGATGCCCACACGGCCTTGCGGTGACGGCCTGGCCTTGCCGATCACCCGTGGATTGGTTTCGTACTGGCGCAGCTCGGGGTGCGCGACCAGAATGCCCCGCAGCATGTCCTCGACCACCTGATCCGGATCGTTTATCACTCGATTCATAACGCGGTTTCCTGTGTTCTTGTTCTGGGTGTTGGGGCGGGGGCTGTTGTGGGAGCTGGCTTGCCTGCGATGCAAGCGCCTCGGTCTTTCAGTGACACCGGGTCGATGCTATCGCAGGCAAGCCAGCTCCCACAAAGAGCCCGGCGCCCGCAGGGTTTTGTGTTATTGAGCCAATCAGGGTTCCAGGACGACTTTAAGCGACTTGTCTCCGCGTTCCATCACCGCAAACGCTTCCTTGAAGTCTGCCAGGGCAAATTTGTGGGTCACCACGTCGCGCATGTCGATCTTGCGGTTGCCGATAAAGTCGATGGCCCGTGGGTACATGTACGGGCCCAGGTGCGAGCCCAGCACGTCCAGTTCCTTGCGGTCGCCGATGATCGACCAGTCCACCGTGGCCTCGTCGTTGAACACGCTGAACTCAACAAAACGCCCCAGCTTGCGCAGCATCGCCAGGCCCTGGTTCACCGCCTTGTGATGCCCGGTGGCTTCGATGTAAATGTCGCAACCATAGCCATCGGTGATCTCGCGAATCTTCGCCATCACGTCGACCTCGGCGGGGTTCCACACCTCATCCGCGCCCATGCGCAGGGCGAGGGCGGCGCGTTCGGGTTTCATGTCGAGCACGATGAGTTTCTTCGGGTTGCGCATGCGCACCGCACCGATGATCCCCAGGCCCAGGGTACCGGCACCGGCCACCACCACGATGTCGTCGAAGTCCACATTCGCCCGTTCCGCTGCGTGCAGCGAGCAGGCCAGGGGTTCGATCAGGATCGCCTCATCCGGGGCAATCGAGTCCGGCACTTTGTGGATGATGCCTTCCTTGGTGAAGATCATGTACTGGGCCATGGCGCCCTGGACGTTGTTCTGGAAGCCATACAGGTCGTGCTTCTGGCACATCCAGTACTGGCCGTGGTTGCAGAAACGGCAGCCCCAGCACGGTACGATCTGTTCGGAAATCACCCGGTCGCCGACCTTCACCCCACGCTTTTCCGCACCCGGGCCGAGGGCAACCACGCGGCACACGAATTCATGCCCGGGAATCATCGGCGGCTTCACGTAGCGCGGCTGCTCGGCATCGCCCCAGAACGACGGCGCGCCGCGATAGGTCTTGATGTCGCCCATGCAGATGCCACACAGCTCGACCTTGGTCAGGATCTCGTCGGGGCCGGGTGTGGGCACGTCGACGGTCTCCAGGCGGTAATCTTCGGGGCCATGGCAGACCACGGCCTGCATGGTTTTCGGAATGACGGGGGCCAGTTGCTCAGGGGTGCGTTCGGTGACAGTGGACATGACGATAAACCTCACGACAAAAGATGAATTACTGAATGCTGTAGCCGCCGTCGATCACCACGTTTTCCCCGGTGATCATCTGTGCGGCGTCGCTGAGCAGGTACAACGCGAGCCCGGCGATTTCTTCCGGCTGGGCAAAGCGGCCCGTCGGGATCTGCAATTTCGCCCGCTCCCCCAGCTCGCCCGCCCAGGCCTTTTTGCCCAGGGCGGTTTCGACGATGGTCGGGGAGATGGCGTTGACGTTGATGTGGGGCGCCCATTCCATGGCGAGCACCTTGGTCATGCCGACCACGGCGGCCTTGCTGGCGCAGTAGGCGACGTGACGGTCGAGGCCGATCACCGCCGCTTGAGAGGCGAGGTTGACGATGCGCCCGCTGCCCTGGGCAAGCATGTGCCTGGCGCAGGCCTGGGCCACGAAGAAGCTGGCCTTGAGGTTGATGTCGAGGGTGGTGTCCCAGGCGTTTTCGCTGACGTCCAGGGCCTTGTCCAGCAGGGCGACGCCGGCGCTGTTGACCAGGTAATCCAGGCGCTTGAAGTGGTCGAATACGTAGTCGACGGTGCTCTGCACCTGGTCGAGCTGGCGCAGGTCCACGGCGATGCCGATGTTCCCGGCGCCGAGGCTGGCGGCGACTTCGACCACGGTCGGGTCGCGGTCCAGCAGGGCCACCCGCGCGCCGCGTTCCACCAACAGGCTGGCACAAGCCAGACCGATCCCGGCGGCCCCGCCGGTGATCACGGCGCAGCGGCCGGTGAGGTCGAAGGCTTGATTCCAGAATCCAGACATGAACATGACTCCTCTTACTGACAATCGAGATCTAAGGGTGGAGCCCGGTCAAATGTGGGAGCTGGCTTGCCTGCGATGCAGGCGACTCGGTGTATCAGCAGCACCGAGGTGATGCCATCGCAGGCAAGCCAGCTCCCACATTGATCGTGTTGCTATTTGCTGCCGCTGACCTGCTGATACAGCGCATCCGCATTCGCATTGGTCACCGGCACCCACGGCAGGATGTAGTTCTTGGCAGTCCCGTCGCCCCATTTCACGTCCTTGCCATAGCGTTCCCAGATCACCGACTGCGGTTTGTAGTCCTTGCCGGCCAATGCCCGCAGCGCCACATCCAGCGCGCCCTGGGACTGGGCCTGGGCGTCTTGCAGGAAGGTGGTCACTTCATCTTTTTTCGCGGCCTGGATTGCATCCGGCATGCCGTCGATGGAGGTCACCGGCACGTCTTTGGAGGTGAGCCCGTGGGACTTCAGTGCCTGCACTGCGCCGAGGGCCATGTCGTCGTTCTGCGCGATCACGCCGTTGATGCCTTTGGGGTGGGCGTTCAGCCAGTCTTCCGTCAGGGCCAGGGCCTGGGCGCGGTCCCAGTTGGCGGTTTTCTTCTCGATGATCTTGATGTCCGGGTGTTTGCCCAGTACTTCCATCTCGCCTTTTTCGCGGTCGATCTGGGCTGACTGGCCAATCGGGCCCTGGATGATCACCACGTTGCCCTTACCCTTGAGTTTGTCGACCATGGCCTGGGCCTGGAGCCGGCCGCCTTCCACGTCGTCGTTGCCCACATACGGCACGTTGGCGTCGGCCACCTTGGTGTTGGAGGCGATCACCACCACGTCGTTGCTCATGGCGGCCTTCACAGTGCCGACGCCGGCCTTGGTGTCGATCGGCACAAACAGGATCGCGTCGTAGTGCTGGGTCACCATGTTTTCAATCTGGTTGTTCTGGGTCAGGGCGTCATAGTTGCCATCGAATACGGTCAGTTGCACGGTGCCGTCTTTGACCGCCGGGTGTTCTTTCAGCTCGCGCACCCAGTTCTGCATGAACTGGCCCTTGAGCCCGTACACCGCGGCGCCGATCTTGTAGGTCTTGCCATCGGCAGCCAGGGCAATGCTGCTGGCGAGCAGGGAGAGTGCCGCGACGGCGGCCAGGGAAATACCAACTTTCATGATGAGAACTCCGCTTATTGTTGTAGGTCGTTCAGTTCGGTTTTCGAGGAAACGCGACTAGCGTTTTTTCTTGCGCCACACATCAATCAGTACTGCGAACACGATGATCAGGCCCTTGGCGACCTGCTGGTAATAGGAGGACACGCCGAGCAGGTTCAGGCCGTTGTTGATCACGCCGATCAGCAGCGCGCCAAACAGCGTGCCGACAATCGTGCCGGTACCGCCGGACAGGCTGGTGCCGCCGATCACCACCGCGGCAATCGCGTCCAGCTCATACGAAGTGCCGGCCTGGGGCAGGGCGGAAGTGGTGCGTGCCGAGAGCACCACGCCGGCCAATCCGGCGAGCAACCCCGAAACCACGTACACCGAAAACATCACCTTGCGCACGCCGATCCCGGAGGTGCGTGCACTCTTCTCGTTGCCGCCCACCGCGTACACATAACGGCCGTAAGTGGTGTAGCGCAGCACCATCCAGAAGATCAGCGCGACCACGGCGAAGATCACAATCGGCACGCCAATCGGGCCGATCTTGCCGATGCCCAGCGCGAGGTAGGCGTCGGGCAAATCGGTGATCGGGCTGCCGTCGTTGAGAATGAAGGTCATGCCCCGGGCAATGCTCAACATGCCGAGGGTCGCCACAAACGGCGGGATCGACAGGTTGGCGACCATAAAGCCGTTCACCACCCCGAGCATCGCCCCGGCGAACATCCCGGCGCTGACTGCCGCCAGCACGCCATAGCCCTGGGTCGCGACCATGGCGCTGCACAGGCCGGCAAACGCCAGGATCGAGCCCACCGACAAGTCGATGCCCTTGGTCAGGATCACGTAGGTCATGCCCACGGCGAGGATCCCGTTGATCGAGGTCTGGCGCAGGATGTCCATCCAGTTGCGCCAGGTCATGAAGTATTCGCTGGCGAAGGCCATCACCAGGCACAGCAGGATAAACACCAGCGGCAGGCCGAAGCGGTCGAGGGACAAGCGCAGGCGGCTGCGCGGTGCAGTGGTGATGGGGGCGGCTGCAGGTGTAGAAAGTGATTTGGCATTCATGAGGCAAGACTCAACAAGGCTTCCTGGGAAAGGGCGGTATCGCTGCTGATGGTGACCAGCCTTCCGCCTTTGAACACGGCAATACGGTCACTCAGGTGGAGCAATTCCGGGGCTTCGGACGACACCACAATTGCTGCACCACCGGCGCGCACGAACTGGTCCAGCAGGTGATAGATCTCCTGCTTGGCGCCTTCGTCGATGCCCCGGGTCGGCTCATCGCAGAGCAGGCAGATCGGCTGGGTCGACAGGCATTTGGCGAGCACCACCTTCTGCTGATTGCCGCCGCTCATGGACTCCACCGGCAGGTCCAGGGAGGTGGTCTTGATCTGCAGGCGCTTGACCATGTCCTGGGCCAACTGGTTTTCCTTGCGCGCATTGATCAGCGACCAGCTCGACAGCTGCTTGTACGCCGACAGCGCGATGTTCGAGAGGATGCTGCCGCTGAGCACCAGGCCGCTGTCCTTGCGGTCTTCGGTGACCAGCGACATGCCGGCCTGGATCGTCGCCTTGGGCAGGCCGATGGGCATCGGTTTGCCTTGCAGGGTCACGCTGCCTGAATCCGGGGTGGTGAGGCCGTAGATGCAGTTGAGGAATTCACTGCGGCCCGAGCCCATCAGCCCATAGATGCCCAGAATCTCCCCCTGGCGCAGCTGCAGGCTGATGTCCTGGAACTCGCCGGCACGGCTCAGGCTGTCGACGTCCAGGCAGCATTCGGCGGCGCATTCGCGGCCGACCTTGTGATCGATGCGGGTCAGTTCCTGGCCGACGATGCCGCGCACCAGGTGGGCGCGGTCGATATCGGCCATGCGCCCGGTTTCAACAAAGGCGCCGTCGCGAAAGATGCTGTAGTCGTCGGCGATTTGCGCCAGTTCACTGAGGCGGTGCGACACATAGACGATGCCGGCACCACGGGCAGTGAGGCGCCGGATCGCCTTGAACAGGGTTTCGGCCTCGCGCTCGCCGATGGCCGAGGTGGGCTCGTCCATGATCATTACCTGGCAGTCGTGGCTGAACGCCTTGGCGATCTCCACCAACTGGATCTGCGCCACGCTCAGGCGATGCATGGGGCTGGTGGCGTCGACGTCGAACTCCAGGCTTTCCAGCAATTGGCGAGTGCGCCGGTTCAATTCCTTGCTGTCGACGATGCACCCGGCGCGGCGCGGTTCGCGGCCCAGCCAGATGTTTTCGGCGACGGTCATGTAGGGAATGGGTTCAAGCTCCTGGGTGATCATCGCGATCCCCGCCGCCAGTGCTTCGCTGGGGCGGTTGAACTGAACGGGTGAGCCGTTGAGCAGGATGGTCCCGGCGTCACGCTGGGTGATGCCCATCAGGATGCTCAGGAAAGTCGATTTGCCTGCGCCATTGCCGCCGCACAGAGCGTGGACGCTGCCGGCCCGCAGAGAGAGGCGCCCCTCACGCAGGGCAGGGATCCCGGCGTAAGCCTTGGCGACGTGTTCAGCCTGGAGCAGTAATGGCGTGGCCATCGGCGTGTCCTCGTGCTGTGAATTCTTATTAGGTCGCACAGTCATGTTTCGCTGTGAGCATATGTGTATCAAATGAAATTCTGATCAGTCAATCTCTTTCACTTAAAAGTTGTAAATGGGTGGATTTGCGCAAATCGTGCCGGTTTAGAGGGCTTTGACTGTGAGGTCAGCTAAATCCTGCTTGACAGAGCGCCTGGAATATCCGAGAAATGACTGAGCGAAATTTCATTGAGTGATCATATGATCATTCTCCAGCACCCAAAACGGCAGCGGAGCCAAACGCCATGAACACACCTTTCCCGGTGGCTATCGGATGCGATGAAGCGGGTTATGAGCTCAAAGAACTGTTGAAGCGCCACATTGAGGCGCTGGGTTACCCGGTGACCGACTTCGGCACCCACTCCACGGCGCCGGTGCTGTACCCGGACATTGCCCTGGCGGTGGCCACGGCGATCAACGCCGGCCAGCAACGGCTGGGCGTGCTGGTGTGCGGCACCGGTATCGGCATGGCCATCTCGGCCAACAAAGTCCTTGGGATTCGTGCGGCCCAGGCCCACGACACCTACTCGGCGGAGCGGGCGCGCAAGAGCAACGATGCGCAGATCCTGTCCATTGGTGCACGGGTGATCGGCGCGGAGCTGGCCAAAAGCATCGTCAAGTCGTTCCTGGAGTCGGAGTTCGAAGCCGCGCGTTCCGGGGCCAAGGTCGACCGCATCAACGCGATCGAGCGTGACGGGCATCAGTAGTGGACGGAACGGGGCAAGAGTCGGGAGAATGCGCCTTTGACACCGAAACGGAAGCCCGTGCCCATGAGTGACAGTACCCAGCGCATCGCCAGCGACATCGACCTGATGACCGAAGTGGCGATGCTCTATTACCTTGAGAACGTCACTCAGGAAGCCATCGCCAAGCGCTTCGACCTGTCCCGGGCAAAAGTCAGCCGCCTGCTCAAACGCGCGCGGGATGAAGGGATTGTCGAGGTGCGCGTGCTGCAGCACCCGGCGATGAACAACGAGCTGGAACAGGCGTTGGTGGAGCGCTTCCAGCTGGACCGGGCCTTGATCGCGGTCGACCACAGCGACCCCGACACCCAGCGCTCGGCGGTTGCAAGCCTAGTGGCCAACTACCTGAACAAAACCCTCAGCGACGGGATGATCGTCGCGGTCGGCATGGGGCGTAATGTGGGCGCGGTGGCGGATAACGTGTTTTTGCCGGTGACCCGCAACTGCACGTTTGTGTGCGCTATCGGTGGTTCGCTCAAGGCCGGCGAATACATGAACCCTGACCATATCTGCCGGCGCCTGGCCCTGCGGTTTGGTGGCGAGAGTGAAAGCCTGTATGCGCCGGCGCTGGTGGCTAATCCGGAGCTGCGCGGGGTGTTGATCAGCAATGACACCGTGCGTTCCACCCTTGACCGTGCCCGTCGTGCCGACATGGCGTTGATCGGTATTGGCGACATGAGTGAAAACAGCAACATGGTGCGCATGGGGTGGTTTTCGCCCCAGGAGATCGCCCAGGCGCGCTTGTCCGGCACGGTGGGGGACATGATGGGGTATGACTTTATCGACATTCACGGGCAGCCCGCGGTCAACGCCATCCAGGGACGGGTGATCGGGTTGACGGTGCAGGAGCTGTTCCGGATTCCGGATGTGGTGGCGATTGCGAGTGAAAACACCAAGGCAGCGGCGACGCTGGGGGCGTTGCGGTCGGGGGTGATCAATACCCTGGCGACCACGGTGACCAATGCTCATACCATTTTGGCGTTGGATGATGCGACGCGTAAAAGCTGACACGCACGGTAGATCAGCTTTTTGTGTTGGGCTGGGGGCATATCCGTTATTTAGGTAACGGCTTCTATGGGTTCCGCTCTTACAGCGGGTCACTTTTGAAAGGAGCCCAAAAGTAACCAAAAGGCTCTTGCCCCACCACTCGGCACCTCGCTTGGGCTCGGTGTGCCCTCACTCCGGCTTTGGACCGTGGGCCGCCGCGATGGGCCATCCTTGGCCCAGCGCGGCTAACCCGGCGTCCTGCCGGGTTACCCACGCTCCAAAGCCTGCGTTCGGCCAGCGTGGTTTAATGGGGCGCCTAAGATCAAGATCAAGATCTACAGCACAGCGGCCTACAGGCCGGCTTGAGTGGTGTGAAGCAAAGGCAATATCAAGATCAAAATCTACAGCGGGCACGGTCAAATGTGGGAGCTGGCTTGCCTGCGATGGCATCAACTGGATGTACCTGAAAAACCGAGGTGTCTGCATCGCAGGCAAGCCAGCTCCCACAGAAAAGCAGAGCTGCATCCGTTTCAGATTTGGTTTTCGCTTTGGCTTTTGATCTGGCTTCTACCACTCAAGCCGGCCTGTAGGCCGCTGTGCTGTAGATTTTGATCTTGATCTGGCTCTGACTGCCCCATTCAGCCCGAGGCCGAACGCAGGGATTGAGGAGCGGGTAAACCGGCAGGACGCCGGTTTAGCCGCGACGGGGCAGGGACGCCCCGTCGCGGCGGCCCGCGGAGCAATGCCGGAGTGAGGGAACACCGAGCCTAGGCGAGGTGCCGACAGGCGGGGCAGAGCCTTTTGCTTACTTTGGGGCTCTTCCAAAGTGAGTCGCTGTAAGAGCGAAACCCTAAGCCGCCGTTACGCAAATAACGGATATGCACCCCACCCCGGAGGCCGGGCAAACCGTCAGGGCTTCCACACCTGCACATCCTGCGCATCCACCGCCTTGGGCAACAACCCCGCCTTGAAGAATGCATCGGCGATCTTCTGCTGTTCGCCCAACTGATCCAGCGTCACCGGCTGCACTTCATAACTGCGATGAGCATTGGCCGCCTCGACAGTCTCCGCATCCAGGTTGCCCCACAACGGCCCCAGCACTTTCGCGGCATCACGCGGATGGCTCTTCACCCACTCACCCGCCTGGTGCAACTGCTCGTAAACCAGTTTCAACACCTCGGGATGCGCCTTGGCATAAGGCGTACCCGTCAGGTAATAACGCTTATAACTGGCCAGCCCAGTGCCATCCGCCAGGGTACGGGTAGGCAGTTGGCGCTGCACGCTGGTGAGGAAGGGTTCCCAGGTAACCCAGGCATCAACCTTGTTGTTTTCAAATGCAGCGCGACCGTCGGCGGGCGTCAGGTACGCCGGCTCGATATCGGAGAAGGCCAGCCCCGCCTTGTTCAGGGCAGCGATCAACAAGTAGTGAGTGCCAGCAGCCTTGGTCACGGCGATTTTCTTACCCTTCAAATCCGCCAGTTGCTGGATCGGCGAGTCCTTGCGCACCACGATGGCCTGCGCCTGGGGCGAGGGCGCTTCCTGGGCGAAGTAGGTGAGTTTGGCCTGGGCAGCCTGGGCGAAGATCGGCACCGTGTCGGCCACGTCGGCGCTGATGTCGACGTTGCCGACGTTCAAGGCTTCCAGCAGCGGCAGGCCGCTGGGGAACTCGTGCCAGGTGACGTCGATGCCGTCGGCCTTGAGGGCTTTTTCCAGGGTGCCCTGGGTTTTCAGCAGGGTGATCAGGGTCGAGGATTTCTGGTAACCGATGCGTACGGTTTCCTGCGCTTGAGTGCTCAGGGTGGTGCAGAGGCCCAGTGTGGCCAGGCCGGCGATGAAAAGGCGGTGGAGCGAAAACTGGGGCATGGCGTGCTCGACTCTTAATGGATTAAGGTCAGCTTATGGTTCTAAAAATCTTTCGATAAATAATCTTTCGATCTTAGCTTAGGACTTTATCGGGGAGGCCGTTCGCGGCCTTTCAACGTCAGGATGAAGGAGGGCGGTATGCAGTTGTATGTTGTTCGCCACGGCGAAACGCAGGCCAATGCCGAAGGGCGTTACCAAGGCTCGCTGGACGTTGATCTCAACGAGCGGGGCGTGCTTCAGGCACGGGAGTTGCGGGTAAAGTTACCGGTGCAGATCGACACCGTCGTGGTCTCGCCGCTGCGCAGGGCTCAGCAAACGGCGGCGATTGTTTTTGCGGATGACGGGCTGGCATTGTCCACGCTGGATGCGTTTCGTGAACGCGGTGTGGGCGTGTTTGAAGGACTGACCCAGGTGGAAGCGGCGCAGCGGTATCCCGAGCTGTGGGCGCAAAATATTACCCGGCAGTGGGAACTGGCGCCGACTGATGGGGAGTCAATCTCGCAGTTTGTCGAGCGTATTCGGGGTGGGTTGAATGAGCTGCTGGTAAACCATGGGCAACAGGTGGTGGTACTGGTTGCCCATGGGGTGGTGGCCAAGGCGATCCGCGCATTGGTTCGCGATGACTTTTCGGATTTCTTCGATTGGCAACTGCGCAATGGAGAAGTGCTGACTCTTAAGATCGACTCGACTTCTGTGGTGAGGGGGCTTGTCCCCCGCTGGGCTGCGCAGCGGCCCCAAAACTAACAGCAGAGTTCTATCTGACAGAGCACGGGGACCTTATTGGGGCTGCTTCGCAGCCCAACGGGGGACAAGCCCCCTCGCCACATACATTTGTGTTTTGTGTTCACTCAACACCTGCGCAAACGCCTGGGGCGTCGGGCTTTGCGGCCACGTCGGAACGCCCTCCGCCAGTGCTACCCACGGCTGCTTGTGCCGCACCCAGATATGCGCCACCGGCTGCACGGCCGGGCTCTCATCCAGTGTCCCGACCCGCAGCACAACTAGCCCCGGCGCAGCCGTCGTGGTGTTGTAGATTCGCGTGTGGCACACCCCGCACAGGTGATGCTCTGAACGCTGCCCCTCTACGTCATAACCATATTCCGTCAACACCCCGTCGACCTTCAACGCGTCCGCCGGCAACAGCGCATGCAAGGCAAACGCGCTGCCGCTCCAGGTCTGGCAGTGACGGCAATGGCAGGCATACACCGCCAGCGGTGCGTCGGTATTGAGGGTGTAGGTCACGTTGGCGCAGCGGCATTGGCCGGTGAGTGTCATCAAAAACGATCCTGTGCAAAGTGAGGGCGAAAGCCCCATCGGTTATGCTCGCCAGCATGCCGCAGCCCCCGAACAAAGAACATCCGCCAAAACTGCCCAGCGGCTCACAGGAAATGTATGAACGCCCCTCAACTCCAATGGGAAACCCAGCGCGCCTTCCTCGCCGTGCTACGCACCGGCAGCCTGTCGGGCGCGGCCCGCTTGCTGGGGATCGCCCAGGCCACTGCGCGGCGACGGATCGAGGCGCTGGAGCAAAGCGTCGGGGTCAGCCTGTTTATCCGCTCACCTTCTGGTCTGTTGCCCACTGACACCGCCAAGGACCTGATCAGCCACGTGGAAGCAATGGCCGTTGCCGCCAACGCCTTCAACCGCGCAGCCTCCGCCGATGCGGCGTTGGCCAGTGGCACGGTGCGGCTTACCAGCGGCAAGCTGCTGGGGGTTGAGGTGCTGCCGCCGATGCTGCGCAGCCTGCGCCGTGATCATCCGCAATTGGCCATTGAGTTGAGCGTGTCCAACCGCCTGCAAGCCCTGGCCCGGCAGGAGGCAGACGTCGCCGTGCGCATCCGCCGCCCTACGGAAGCGACGGTGGTCGCGCGCAAGGTCGGCGACCTGCAAGTGGGGTTGTACGCCGCACCGGAGTTGCTGGCGGAGCAGGGCACGCCGGACACCGTCGCGCAATTGCACGGCTACCCGCTGATCGGCCCGGACCGCAATTTGCTGGAGATCGAGCTCCTGCGTGAGCGCGGTTTTGACTGTTCGGCGGCCAATACATTTATCCGCACCGACGATCACCTCGCCCAGTTGGCGGCGCTGCGTGCCGGGCTGGGAATTGGCGTGTGCTCAAGCCAGGTGGCGCAGCGTCACGGGCTGGTGCGCGTGCTGCCCGGGCAGGTGGATTTCAGTGTCGACGTGTGGATTGCCATGCATCAGGACATGCGCCGGGTGCAGCGCATCGCCTTGGTATTTGAGGCCTTGGGCGGCGCGCTGGCGGAATTCCTTCAACCGCGATAACGCAGCGCTTCCACCAGCAGCGCAAAGGCGGGTGAGGCCTGGCGACGGCTGGGGTAATACAGGTGGAAGCCGGCAAACGGCGCGCACCAGTCATCCAGCACCTGCACCAGGCGCCCGTCTGCCAGATAAGGCGCCACCAGGTCGGCAGGCACGTAGCTCAAGCCGAAGCCGTCGAGCGCCGCCTTGAGCAATGGGTACACGCCATTGAACGTCACCTGGCCAGACACCCGCACATTCAGGCTTTCCTCGCCTTTTTTGAACTCCCACACGTACAGGCCGCCATTGGTGGGCAGGCGCAAATTGTTGCAGGCGTGATCGGTCAGGTCGCGAGGCGTGCGGGGTATGGCGCGCTGGGCAAAGTAGGCCGGTGAACCCACCACCAGCATGCGCATATCGGGACTGATGCGCGTGGCAATCATGCCTTGAGCCACGTCTTCGCCGAGGCGTACGCCGGCGTCGAAGCCGTGGGCGGCGATGTCGACAAAGCCGTAGTCGCAACACACTTCCACGGCGATATCCGGGTACTGCGCGAGGAACGGTTTCAGCACCGGCCACAGGATGAACTCCAGCGCGTGGTCCATGGCATTGATGCGGATGGTGCCGGACGGCCTGTCCCGCAAGTGGCTCAACCCCTCAAGGCCGACCTGGATTTCATCGAAGTGCGGCCCGATCGTATCGATCAAGTGCTGCCCGGCTTCGGTGGGCGACACGCTGCGGGTGGTGCGGGTCAGCAGACGCAGCCCCAGCCGCGCCTCCAGGCCACGCAGGGTATGGCTCAGCGCCGACTGGGAAACCCCGAGCTTGGCCGCCGCCTTGGTAAAGCTGCGCTCGCGGGCTACCGCCAGAAACGCGAGCAGGTCATTGGCGTTTTCCCTGAGCATTGGTGAGTCATCCTCATAAGTATTTTCAGATTCTAGCGGCTAATTATCACAATTCGTAACTGTTAGATTGGAATCAGCCCCCTTACCCGGAGAACGATCATGCTCAAACGCACACTCGGCAACAGCCAACTCGAAGTCTCCGCCCTTGGGCTTGGCTGCATGGGCATGAGCTTTGGCTACGGCCCCGCGGCCGACAAACAGCAGATGATTGCCTTGTTGCGCAACGCGGTTGAACAAGGCGTGACCTTCTTCGATACCGCCGAAGTCTATGGCCCGTTCATCAATGAAGAACTGCTGGGTGAAGCGCTGTCGCCGCTGCGTGAGCAGGTGGTGATCGCCACCAAGTTCGGATTTGCCCTGGACCCGTCCGGCAACGGCAAATGGTCGGGTCTCGACAGCCGGCCGGAGCATATTCGCCAGGTGGCCGAAGCCTCGCTCAAGCGCCTGAAGACCGATGTGATCGACCTGTTTTATCAGCATCGGGTGGATCCGAATGTGCCGATCGAAGAGGTGGCCGGCGCGGTGAAGGATTTGATTCAGGAGGGTAAGGTCAAGCATTTCGGTTTGTCTGAAGCCGGCGCCTCGACCATCCGCCGCGCCCATGCCGTGCAACCGGTGACCGCGTTGCAAAGCGAGTACTCACTGTGGTGGCGCAAGCCCGAGGCCGAGGTGTTGCCACTGCTGGAGGAACTGGGCATTGGCCTGGTGCCCTACAGCCCTTTGGGCAAAGGCTTTCTGACGGGCAAGTTCGACAGTCACAGCACCTTTGACAGCTCGGACTTTCGCAGCACGTTGCCAAGGTTCACGCCCCAAGCCTTACAGGCCAACCAGGCCCTGGTGGAGTTGCTGCACCAGGTCGCCCGGCGCAAACACGCCACGCCATCGCAAATAGCATTGGCCTGGTTGCTGGCCCAGAAGCCCTGGATCGTACCAATTCCGGGCACCACCAAAACCTCGCGCCTGACGGAAAACCTGGGGGCGGTCGAGGTGCAGCTCAGCGCTGCAGAACTCAGTGAGCTGGACGTCGCCGCTGCAAACATCGCGGTGCACGGCGACCGCTATCCCGAAGCCCTGGAACGGATGACCGGCCTATGAACACCCGTCTCGCCGCCACCGCACTTTCATTGTCCTTGCTGGCACTCGAATCATCGGCACAGGAGACCCCCATGCTGACCATCACACCCAACGGTTCCCAACCCTCGGCCAAAGGGCCGGCGGACTATTTCACCGGCACAGTGCGCGTCGACTCACCTTTCAAGGGCACCGATGCCGCGCGTGTCACTGGCGCCGTTGTCACCTTTGAACCGGGGGCGCGTACGGCTTGGCACACTCACCCGCTGGGGCAGACGTTGATCGTGACCGCAGGCCTGGGCCAGGTTCAGGAATGGGGCCAGCCCGTGCGGGCAATTCGCCCCGGCGACACCGTGTGGATTGCCCCCGGCGTCAAGCATTGGCACGGCGCCACGGCCAACACCGCCATGACCCATATCGCGATCAACGAGATGCTCGACGGCAAGGTGGTGGACTGGATGGAGCAGGTCAGCGACGAGCAGTACGCGGCGCAGTAAACGGCTTCAGCGCCGCAACTGCGGCGCGCTTTCAATGCAACTCACCAAAAACTCCATCACCACCTTCACCGAAGGCGAGCGGCGCATGTCGGGGTACACCGTCAGCCAGATATCGCGAACCGGGCCTTCGGTATTCGTTGCCAGCCGCACCAATGCCGCGTCGTGATCACCCACCAACGTGGGCAACACCACCGCGCCCACCTGGGACCGGGCGGCCATTTGCTGGGTGATCAGGTCGCTGGCGGCAAAGGCAATCGCGCGGCTGCCGCGTACCTGGTGCATCCATGCCTGTTGGGGCAGATGGTCACGGGTGGCGTCATAGGCAATGAACGCCCACTGTTCGGCGGGTAACCGTTTGAACTCGGGTGTGGCATAGAGCCCGAAGCGCACCGCGCCGACCTTCCTGCGCACCAGTGCCTCTTCATCGGGCCGCACCGTGCGCAGGGCAATGTCGGCTTCACCTTTGTCCAGAGCGGCAAGCGTGGTCGAGGACATCAGCACGATATTCAGTTTGGGATACTGCGCCCGGAAGCGCGCGACGTGGGGCGCGATGCAGTGGATGGCAATCGACGGCGGGCAACTGACCCGCACGGTGCCGGCCACTTCGATCGAGGCCACGCGGGACAGGCGCATCACGTCGGTGGCCATCTCGCCCATGCCTGCCGCCAACCTGGCCAACGCCAGGCCTTCCTCCGTGAGTGGCCGGCTGCGGGGCAGGCGATCTACCAGTTTGACGCCGAGGGCTTTTTCCAGGGCATCGACGCGCCGCCCCACGGTGGCGTGTTCCACCTGCAGCTCGCGGGCGGCCGCCGACAGCGACTGGGTGCGCGCCAGTACGGTGAAGTAATACAGATCCTGCCAGTCGAACATCGGGTTGTTTCCGCACGGAGGGTGGGAGGTATTGGGGAATTCTCGTACAGAGTGGTGCCTTTTACCATGGCGCATTCCCACCGCAAACGGAGTTGTCCCGCGATGAAAGCCCTCACCCTTGAAACCTACGGCGGCCCGGAGGTCGTTCAACTGCGCCTTGATGTGCCCAAACCCCAAGTGATGCCCGGCCACGTGCTGATCAAGGTGGCCTGCGCCGGGATCAACTTCATGGATGTGCATACCCGTCAGGGCAAGTACGCCCAGTCGGTAACGTACCCGGTGCGAGTGCCTTGCACCCTGGGCATGGAAGGTGCGGGTGTGGTGGTGGAAGTGGGCGAGGGCGTTAGCCATCTGGCGCCGGGCGATCGGGTGGCGTGGTGCATTGCCTGGGGCGCGTTTGCTGAATACGCCAGCGTGCCGGCCGCGCGGGTCGCGCAGATTCCGAATGCGATCGGCTTCGATCAGGCGGCTGCGGCGATGTTCCAGGGCTGTACGGCTCACTACCTGATTGAAGATGTCGCACGGTTGCAGGCAGGCAACAGCTGCCTGATCCATGCCGCGTCCGGCAGCATCGGCCAGTTACTGGTGCAAATGGCCCGTCGACTCGGCGCCACGGTATTCACCACCGGCAGCAGCACTGAAAAATGTGCGATTGCCCTTCAGCGCGGTGCTGATTACGCCTGGCCGTACGAGGGGTTTGCCGAGCGAGTCTTGCAGGCAACGCAGGGGCAGGGTGTGAACGTGGTGTTCGATTCGGTGGGCAAGGCCACCTTGCGTGAAAGCTTCAAGGCTTGTCGTACGCGGGGGCTGATCGTCAATTACGGCAACGTCTCCGGTTCGATCACTGATTTGGACCCGATGGAGTTGGGGGAAGCCGGCTCGCTGTTCCTGACCCGGCCACGGCTCAACGACCACATGGCCGACAGCCCGACCGTGCAACGGCGTGCCAATGCGGTGTTCGCGGCGATGCTTGAGGGTTCGCTGACGGTGGATATCGAAGGGCATTACACGCTGGAAGAGGTGCAGCAGGTGCACGCACGGATTGAAGCCAGGCAGCAGATTGGCAAGGCGGTGGTGTGGCTGGATCGTGAGCTGTGTTAACAGCGAGTGGCGACTTACGTTGGCGAGAGCGCTTGTGTGGCGAGGCTTGTGTGGCGAGGGAGCTTGCTCCCGTTGGGCTGCGAAGCGGCCCCAAAACCTGCCAACGGGTCTCCCCTGAAGAAACGCGGTGTATTCATTGGGGCTGCTGCGCAGCCCAGCGGGAGCAAGCTCCCTCGCCACAGGGTTTTGTGGCGCTGTTGGCGGTGAGTAAACAGCAGGCGAAAAAAAGCCGGCTGATCAGGCCGGCTGGGGGTGAACCGCGAGCAACCAGGGTTATGCGCGGTTTTCCATCAGGCGGTCTGCACCACCTTCAGCTACACGGTTGCCTTGAAGACGGTCAGCGCCACCTTCAGCTACACGGTTGCCTTGAAGACGCTCAGCACCACCTTCAGCTACACGGTTGCCTTGAAGACGCTCAGCGCCACCTTCGGCTACACGGTTTTCTTGAAGACGGTCAGCGCCACCTTCAGCTACACGACGTTCCAGCAACCGATCAGAACCGCCTTCCGCCACACGACGTTCCAGCAAACGGTCAGAACCACCCTCAGCCACGCGGCTGTCCATCAGGCGATCCGCGCCGCCTTCAGCGAGGGCAGGTTGAGTAAAGGCGCTTACAGCAAGTACCGAGAAAGCGAGGCTAAGCAAGAGTTGGCGTTTCATGAGGGTGTGCTCCGGGATGTCATTGGTTGGTATGGATGTGATGGTACGCGGTGGATTTTTTTAGAGAACTTCATTGCGCTGATGGTGACTATCGACGTCAGCGATGGCCCGTTTTCCCGGGCCATCGTGCCGACCTTTACGGCATTTCAGGCAGTTCACGAGGGCGCAGGTCGAACACCAGCACCTCGGCATTCTCGCCATGGCTCAGGTGAATCTCCCGCTCATCGCGCACTCGGGCACCGTCGCCTTCGTGTAAGCGCTGGCCGTTGACTTCAATGCTGCCCCGCGCCACATGGATGTAGGCGTAGCGCTCCGGGGCCAGGGCCAGGCTTGCGGTTTCAAAGCCGTTGAACAGCCCGGCATACACCCGCGCATCCTGGCGCACGCCAAGGGAGCCGTCGGTGCCTTCCGGCGAGATGATCAGCTGCAACCGGCCACGCTTTTGCGCTTCGGTGAAGTGCTCCTGCTGATAGCGCGGCTCGGCGCCGGCCACGTCCGGCACGATCCAGATTTGCAGGAAGTGCACGCCCTGGGTGTGGCTGTGGTTGAACTCGCTGTGGGCCACGCCGCTGCCGGCGCTCATCAGTTGCACATCGCCTGGGCGAATCACCGAACCGGTGCCCAGGGTGTCCTTGTGTTCCAGGGCGCCTTCGAGCACATAGGAGAAAATCTCCATGTCGCGGTGCGGGTGTTGGCCGAAGCCCTTGCCGGCGGCAACCCGGTCATCGTTGATCACCAGCAGGTCGGAAAAACCCTGTTCCCTGGGATTCCAGTAGTTGGCGAACGAGAAGGTGTGGAACGACTTCAACCAACCGTGATTGGCGGCGCCGCGTTCCGAGGCTTTGCGAAGGGTCAGCATGGGGTGTTCTCCTCAAGGGAAGCTGGCTGCGAGATGCAGGGCTTCGGTGTGAGGAGAAGGTTACTGGTTAGTGATAGGTTGATTAAGAAGCTGAAATCGGAATGACTGTCCTGTGTGGGTTGACAGTTGGTGGCATGCCATAATGCAAGGATTCCTCTCCCCGAACGGACAGTTCCTGACAATGAAAACCGTGGCCATGGTGCTGTTTCCCGACTTTCTGCTGCTCGACATGGCCGGGCCGCTGGAAGTGTTCTCCATTGCCAATCGCTACCTTGCGCCGTCAGCTCACTATCAGATCCTGACGATCGGTACCGAGCAGGGGCCACTGCAAGCCTCCAATGGCGTGGTGGTGCATCCCGATCTGCACCTGGACCAGGCCCTTGAGGCATATGACTTGCTGTTGGTCCCCGGCGGCCCCGGCGCCTACAACGAATGCCATCCCGCCCTGTTGCCCTGGCTCAAGGCGGCTGCGCCTCGTGCCCGGCGATTCGGCTCGATCTGCACCGGTGCCTTCGTGCTGGGATACGCCGGCTTGCTGGACGGCCAACGCGTGACCACTCACTGGCATTACACCGAGCGGCTGATCAAGGCCTTTCCCAAGGCCACGGTGGAGACCGACCGCATCTACCTGCAGGACGGCCGGCTCATCACCTCTGGCGGCGTGACGGCGGGCATCGACCTGGCGCTGTCCGTTGTTGCCCAGGACCACGGCAAGCAGGTGGCTGTCGACGTGGCCAAGGTGTTGCTGGTGGTCATGAAGCGCCAGGGTGGCCAAGCCCAGTTCAGCCCGATGACCGCAGCGGTGGCCCCCCAGGAAACCGCGATTACCCGGGTGCAGACCCATGTGCTGGAGCGGCTGGACCAGGCCTTTACCATCGAGTCCATGGCGCAACTCGCAGGCATGAGCGCGCGGCACTTTGCGCGGGTGTTTGCCAAGGAAGTGCAGATGACCCCGATGGCTTTCCTGCAGGGCGCGCGCATTGATCGCGCGCGGCACTTGCTGGAGACCAGCGACCTGCCACTCAAGACCGTAGCCTTTCATGCGGGCTTTGGCAGCGTGCGGCATATGCGTTTTCTGTTCAGTGAAAAACTCGGCTTGAACCCGACCCAATACCGCCAGCAATTCAGCTGATGGCCGTCTGGCGCACCTGAATGTCCGTGTGGATCCCTGTGCCAGCATTGTCCTGTCACGGGTAGCTGGCAAGATAGCCGTCAGTCCCATGGAAAAGGATGCGCAGGCGCCCAAGACCGGGTGTTTCAGCGCTTTGACGAGCATGCATAGCCTTCATACGATTGAGCCTGAATGTGAAGTGCGCTTCGGCCCCTTCACCTTTTACCCCCAGCAGCGCCTGGTGTGCGAAGAGGGCCGGCCGCTGCCGCTGGGCGGGCGTGCCCTGGACATTCTCGCGGTGCTGGTGGAGCAGGCCGGGCAGTTTGTCAGCAAGGCAGACCTGATTACACGGGTGTGGCCCAGCAGCGTGGTGGAGGAGAACAACCTGCGGGTGCACATCGCGGCCTTGCGCCGTGCCTTGGCCGATGGCCAGGGCGGGCGGCGTTATATCGTCAACCTGCCGCTGCGCGGGTACTGTTTTGTCGCGACGCAACCGATGCAGGCAGCACCGGCACAGCCCTTGCCTCACCATAACCTGCCGGCACGCCTGGTACCGGTGTTCGGCCTGGACCCGCTGGCGCATGCCCTTGCACGGCGCTTGCCGGGCCAAACGCTGATGACGCTTACCGGGTGTGCCGGCATCGGCAAAACCACCCTGGCCCTGTACCTGGCTGCACAGGTGCTGCCGCGTTATCGCGACGGCGTGTGGCGGGTGGAGTTGGCCGGTGTCAGCCAGCTATCGGGCGTGGTCCGCCAGTTGTCCGGGGCGCTCGGGATTGACGTTGAGCCGGGCGGCACCTTGCAAGGCTTTTGCCGGCAACTGGCGTCGCGGCATTTGTTGTTGGTCCTGGATGGGTGTGAACAGGCGGTGGCCGCGTGTCGCAACCTGGTGTTCGCGCTGCGGGAGATGGCGCCCCGGGTGACGCTGTTGTTGAGCAGCCGCGAAGCCTTGCATATTCCTGGGGAGTGGGTTCAGCGCGTGCCGGCGCTGGTCGTGCCGCCGCTGTCGGCATTGGCCGATGTCGAACAAGCGCTGGCTTATCCTGCGGTGCAGCTATTTGTCAGTCGCGCCCGGGCCAGCCAGCAAGGCTTTGGTTTGCGCAGGCAAGACCTGGCGCCCCTGCGGGATATCTGCCGACGCCTCGACGGCATCCCGCTGGCCCTGGAACTGGCGGCGGCCCAGGTCGATGCCTTGGGCGTCAAGGGCTTGCAAACACAGGTTGCGAACGGCTTGCTGGTGCTCACTGGCGGACGGCGAACGGCCGTAGGGCGGCACCAATCCATGAACGCGGCACTGGACTGGACCTACGATCGCTTGAGCCTGCCGGAGCGTTGGCTGTTCCTCCAATTGGGGTTGTTCAAGATGGCGGTGAGCCTGCCGACGCTGGGTGCGCTGATTGCCGGCACTGAGCTGGAGCATGCCGACTTGCCTTATCTGCTGGCACGGTTGGTGGACACCTCGCTGCTGACCGTCGAACCCGGCCCCGGACCTCGGCGTTATCGCCTGCTCAATTGCGTACGCGCCTACGCGTTGGCCCGTTTGGGTGACCCTGCCCAGGTGGGGTTGTTGCAGCAAGGCTACGGGCACTATCTGGGGGCGTTCTCAAGCCGGCAGTTTGTGGTGCAGTTCGTCGAGCAGGCGGCGCACGCTCACTAGGTCCGGCGTGGAAAACCCTTCGGTAAAGCGCCCATGAACGGCTTGCAACAGGTCGCGCGCGGCGGCGTGCCGGCCCTCGCGATGCCATAGCCGGGCCAGTGACAGGGCGCTTCGCAGTTCCCAGGCCAAGGCTCCCTGCTGATGCGCCAGCCCCAGCGCTTCCAGCAACAGGCTTTCAGCCGCCTGCACCGGGGGCGAGTCAGCCTGGTGCAGCAGGGATTCGGCCCGCACCCGCAGAATCTCCGCGGTGCACCAACCCGCATCGCCTTGCCTGGCTCGTTCGAAGCAGGCCTCATCCACGTCCCGAGTGTGCAGGGTCGCGACGATGTCCTTGATCAGGCCCAGGCCTTCGACGTGCTCCTCGTGCACCAGGCCGTCCAGTGCGTGGGCGTAGTGCCTGGCCCAGGTGTCGAACAGCAGCACCGAATGCTTGCGCGCCTGCTGTGACAACAGCTCCAGCATTGATCGGGCGGCCCCGTCGTCGCCGTTGTAGTGGGCGATGACGACACCCGCGAGGGCCAGTGTGTAGCAGATCGAGGTGCCGTGATTGATTTGCAGCGCCAGCTCCAGCGCCTGGCGGGCAGTGCGCCAGGCGCGCTCCGGGAACCCCTGGAGCCAGAGGATGCGTGCCAGTACCGTCAGCGACGCCACGCTCTGGTCGTATTGCACGCCAAATCCATGGGTAAACCGATTGAGGTGGCCGCTGTGGGCCATACGCTGCATCACCTGTTCGGCGTTGTGCCGCGCCAGGGCCTGGTTGCCGGAAAAATGTTGCGCCAGCACCCGCAGGCGCTGTGCGCTCAAGGCCAGCAGCGGTTGGGCGTTGGGGTCCAGGCGGTCGAAATGCAGGCTTTGGCGCAGGGCCTGGCGGTAGTTGCCGTTGCACAGGTTGACCGCCATATGGCCGGACACGGCCCTGAGTTGGCCGGCGACATTGTGGCTGCCTTCGGCCAGCTGCCGTGCCTGCACGAACGCGTTGATGGTCTGTGGGGTTGCGCCCTGGGTGTGATAGGAAAAGCTGCCCAGGGCCAATTGCAGTTGCAGGTGCAAGTGCGCGCAGGGAGCAGCCGATTGCTGAAGCAGGGCCAGGGCTTTGCCTACGTACAAACCATGCTCGGTGAGCAGCGACAACTCCTGCCACAACGGCATCGCGCTGACCGTCAAACGGATGGCCAGCAGCGGCGCGCCGTTCTGGCTCAACCCCCAGTCGAGGGCGGCACGCACATCTTCGCGACAGCCTGCATAACGGTCGAGCCACTGCCGGGTGGACACTTGTTCCCAGTCGGCTTGCGCCTGATTCATCAGTGTCAGGCACCGGGCGGCGTGTCGCTCACGGCTGGCCTCCAGCTCGCAGGCAGCGCTGAGTTTCTCCAGGGCGTAGGTCCGGGTGATGTCCAGCAGCCGATAGGCCACCGCTTCATCGCCCACCTCAACGTTGAGCAAGGACTTGGCCACCAACTGCGTGATTGAACCCAGCACCTCCGTCGGCGCAATGTGCTCACCGCCTATCACCGCCGCCGCTGATTCCAGGGTGAAGCCGCCCCGGAACACTGCGAGGCGCCGCAGGCATACCTGCTCGCAAGCGGTCAGCAGGTCGAAGCTCCACTCCAGGGTGGCGCGCAGGGTCTGGTGCCGGGGCAGGGCGCTGCGTCGGCCGCGGGTCAACAGGCGAAAGTTATCCTCCATCTGCACCCGCAAGCCCTGCAGGCCAAAGCGTTTGATTTGCGCCGCCACCAGCTCGATCGCCAAGGGAATGCCGTCCAGGCGTCGGCAGATATCGATGGCCAGGGGCAGTTCGCTGTCACTCAGTTCAAAGCCGTCCCAGCACGACAGTGCCCGTTCTACCAGCAATTGCAGCGCGGGATACGCCATGGCTGCGGCGCGGTCGCCAGTGGCCGGTGGGCATGCCAAAGGCTCCAGGCGTTGTACGAACTCTCCTTCTGCGCGCAGTGCTTCGCGGCTGGTGGTCAAAATGTGCAGATGGGGGGCATTGCGCAGCAGGGTTTCACTGATCAGCGCAATATCGTCGAGCAGGTGCTCGCAGTTGTCGATCACCAACAGCATCTGGCGCTCGCGCAGCAGGCCCGCCAGGCTGGCCAGCGGCTCGTGACTCGGTGGCGGGAGCTCCAGCAGGGCTGCCAGATTGGGCACGATCATCGAAGGCTGGCTCAGGGGGGCGAGGTCCAGCAGGCGAATGCCGTCGCGGTAACGTCCGATCAGCAATTCCGCCACCCGCAGGGCGACGGTGGTCTTGCCGATACCGCCTGCACCCGTGAGGGTGATGAAGCGGTGCCGAGGCAACTGGTGCACCAGGCTTTCGATCAGGGCCTGGCGTCCCAGCATCCGAGTGCGGCGCAGCGGCAGGTTGTGCCCGGGATGGCCCCCCGCGCTGTCGCCTTCCAGCGCCGTGGGTTCGATACTCAGGGGCGCCACGAAACTGTAGCCGCGCTGGGCCACGGTGACGATATAGCGCTGCCCGGCCTGGCCGTCGCCCAGGGCCTTGCGCAGGGCCGCCATGTGCACCCGCAGGTTGCCGTCCTCCACCACGGTCTTGGGCCAGACCCGGGCGATCAGCTCCTGTTTGCTCACCACCTGGCCGGCGTGCTCCAGCAAAACCAGCAGGATATCGACCGCCCGACGGCCCAGGCGCAATGGCTGGGCACCTTCCAGCACCACGCGCTGGCGCGGGTGAATCCGGTAGGGGCCGAAATGCATGGCCTGGTCGTTGAGGTTGCTCATGCGCGGTCTCTGGAGCGAGGTCTGTGGTGCATATTCCAGAGGTTTGCGCCGGGGTGCAATCACCACTAGGCGGCGATCACGCGAAGTTGGTGGTTACGCCAGGTCATCGGGTTCACGCCTTCGCTGCGGCTGAATATGTGGCAGAAGTGTGCCTGGTCGCAAAATCCGCATTCCTGGCTGATTTGGGTCAGGCTCAAGCCAGAGCTGATGATCAGCTCCTTGGCCCGCTGGATACGTTGTTGCCGAATCCATTCCTGGGGCGAGAGGCCCGTGGTGCACTTAAAGGCGCGAGAGAAGTGGCTGCGGGACAGGGCGCAGGCGCGGGCCAGTTCGGTGACCTCCAGGCTTTCCCCAAGGTTCGCCAGGATCAGCTGTTTGACCATGCGTTCGCGGCGGGTACACAGGCCGCCGGTAGCGGAGGCGTGCGCGTGCCGGTCAGGTGCGATTTGCTCAAGTCGGGCCATGACAGATTCCGTGGTCGATGGGAGCGTTCCCGGTGAGTGAAAGTCCAGTGTAGACGGCCGTATTCTTGGCGCCGGGCTGTCTGGCTGGCGAGTTAATCGTTGTTAATTTCGCCAGGTGACTGCGGAAAAAAGACAGCACAGGCATGCAATTGCACATGCCTTGAACGTGGTTAGCTGACGGGGTCCTCACCTTCCGGGAAACCCTATGAATCGCAACGACTTGCGCCGTGTCGACATGAACCTGCTGGTGATTTTCGAGGCCCTGATGTTCGAAAAGAACCTGACCCGGGTGGCCGAAAAACTCTTCATGGGCCAGCCGGCAGTGAGTGCGGCCCTGGGCCGGTTGCGCGACCTGTTCGATGACCCGCTGCTGCTGCGCAATGGGCGCGGCATGGAGCCCACGCCACGGGCCGTGGCGATCCTCAAGGAGTTGCAACCGGCCATGGACATCATTTCCGGCGCGGTCAGTCGCGCCAAGGACTTCGACCCTTCCACCAGTTGCGCGGTGTTTCGCATAGGGCTGTCGGATGACGCCGAGTTCGGGTTGTTTCCCCTGTTGCTCAGCCAGCTGCGCGAAGAGGCACCGGGGATCATCGTGGTCGTGCGGCGTGCGAATTACTTGCTGATGTCGGCGTTGTTGGCCAGTGGTGAGATCTCCGTGGGGGTCAGCTACACCACCGAGCTGCCGGCCAACGCCAAGCGCAAGAAGCTGCGGGATATTCCGTGCAAGGTCCTGCGGGGCGACGATCGGCCTGAGCCGTTGACCCTGGATGACTACTGTTCACGGCCCCATGCCATGGTTTCGTTTTCCGGTGACCTGAGCGGCAATATCGACCTGGACCTGGCACGGATTGGCCGGGCCCGGCGAGTCGTGTTGGCGGTGCCGCAATTCAGTGGGTTGCGGGCCCTGCTGGCCGGCAGTGAGATGATTGCGACGGTGCCCGATTATGCCGCGTGCGCATTGACGCAAGGCAGTGCATTAAGGGCCGAGGACCCGCCATTCGCCATCGATGCTGCAGAGCTGTCGATGGTGTGGAGTGGGGTGCACGACAACGATCCGGCGGAGCGCTGGTTGCGATCACGCATTGGCGAACACATGTCCCGGGCGCTTTAACAGAGCACGTACATCCAATTTTTACCCAGCGCCACACCCCACACTGCGCCCATCGCTCACGTATTCAGGGGAGGAGCACGATGGACTCAGCAACGCAGCAAGGCGGGCCGGACGAGGTGGTCACCCTGGTGGTCAAACACCGCATCAAACCTGGCCGCGAAGCCGACTATGAAGCCTGGCTACGGCGCATCGTGCGTATCGCCGGCGAGCGCCCGGGCCACCTCGGCGTCGACGTGGTGCGCAGCAAGCAGGGCGGCCTCGCGCTGTTCACCTGCGTGCTGCGTTACCGCTCCACCGATGACCTGGAGCGCTGGCTCGATTCGCCGCAGCGCCTGGCGTTGATCAACGAAGCCGCACCGATGTTGGCCGATGGCGACCAGACCGAAGTCGGCGCGGTGAACGAGTTCTGGTTCTCGCCCCAGGCCGATGCCGCTGCCAAGCCGCCGCGCTGGAAACAGGCGGTGGTCACGCTGCTGGTGATCCTGCCGCTGACGCTGCTGGTGCCGATCATCTGGGGCCCGGTCTTGCGGCTGCATCCGTTCCTGTCCAACTACATCGTTGCCACCTTTCTGGTCACCGTGACCATCGTCGTACTGGTGGTGTACCTGCTGATGCCGGCGGCCACCCGCCTGTTCGCTCCCTGGCTTGAAGCCTCTGTAAAGGAAACCCTATGAACGCTGATCTGATTCTGTTCAATGGCCAGTTCCACACCGTGGACCGTGAAAACCCCCGCGCCACCGCAGTCGCTATCCACCAGGGGCGCTTTGTCGCGGTTGGCACCGACGGCGAAGCCATGGCCCTGCGGGGCAGTGGCACCCAGGTCATCGACCTCAAGGGCCGCACCGTCATCCCCGGCCTCAACGACTCGCACCTGCACCTGATCCGTGGCGGCCTGAACTACAACCTTGAACTGCGCTGGGAAGGCGTGCCGTCCCTGGCCGATGCCCTGCGCATGCTCAAGGACCAGGCCGACCGCACGCCCACGCCGCAGTGGGTGAGGGTGGTGGGCGGCTGGAACGAATTCCAGTTCGCCGAAAAACGCATGCCCACCCTCGACGAACTCAACCAGGCCGCCCCCGATACGCCGGTGTTCGTGTTGCACCTGTATGACCGTGCCTTGCTCAACCGCGCCGCCCTGCGCGTGGCCGGCTACACCAAGGACACACCGAACCCGCCCGGCGGCGAGATTGTGCGCGACAGCAACGGCAACCCCACCGGCATGCTGGTGGCGCGGCCCAACGCGATGATTCTCTACGCGACCCTGGCCAAGGGCCCGAAACTGCCCCTGGAATACCAGGTGAACTCCACCCGCCAGTTCATGCGTGAACTCAACCGCCTGGGGCTGACCAGCGCCATCGACGCCGGCGGCGGTTTCCAGAACTACCCCGATGACTACGCGGTGATCGAGCAGTTGGCCAAGGACGAGCAACTGACCGTGCGCATCGCCTACAACCTGTTCACCCAGAAGCCCAAGGAAGAACTCAGCGACTTCAAGAACTGGACCGGCAGCGTGACCCTGCACCAGGGCGACGACTACCTGCGCCACAACGGCGCCGGCGAGATGCTGGTGTTCTCGGCGGCCGACTTCGAAGACTTCCTTGAACCGCGCCCGGACCTGCCGCTGACCATGGAGCAGGAACTGGAACCGGTGGTGCGCCACCTGGTGGAACAGCGCTGGCCGTTCCGCCTGCACGCCACCTACAACGAATCGATCTCGCGCATGCTCGACGTGTTCGAGAAGGTCAACCGCGACATCCCGTTCAACGGCCTGCCGTGGTTCTTCGATCACGCCGAAACCATCACCCCGCAGAACATCGAGCGGGTGCGGGCGTTGGGCGGCGGCATCGCGATCCAGGACCGCATGGCGTTCCAGGGTGAGTACTTTGTGGAGCGCTACGGCGCCAAGGCGGCCGAGGCCACGCCGCCGATCAAGCGCATGCTCGCCGAGGGCGTGCCGGTGGGCGCCGGCACCGACGCCACCCGGGTGTCGAGCTACAACCCCTGGACCTCGCTGTACTGGATGGTCAGCGGCCGCACCGTCGGTGGCCTGGAGCTGCACGCCGAAGGCTTGCCCCGCCTGACCGCCCTGGAACTGTTCACCCACGGCAGCGCCTGGTTCTCGTCGGAGCAGGGCAAGAAGGGCCAGATCAAGGTCGGCCAGCTGGCGGACGTGGCGGCCCTGTCGGCGGACTTCTTCAGTGTCGACGAAGAAGCCATCAAGTGGATCGAATCGGTATTGACCGTGGTCGGCGGCAAGGTGGTGTACGGCGCCGGCGACTTTGAACATTTTGCGCCACCCAGCGTGCCGGTGCTGCCGGACTGGTCGCCGGTGGTCAAGGTACCGGGCCACTGGCGCCCGACCTCAACGCTGCAGGCCCAGGTGCACCAGTGCAGCGGCCCGTGTGGCGTGCATTCCCATAGCCATGAACGGGCGCGTCTCTCGAGCGTACCGGTCAGCGACTTCCAGGGTTTCTGGGGCGCGTTTGGCTGCTCGTGTTTTGCCTTCTGAATCAACCCCCAAAGGAGTGTTCCCATGACTTACAAACGCCTGAACAAAGATGACGCCGTGGTGCTGCTGGTGGACCACCAGACCGGCCTGATTTCGCTGGTGCAGGACTTCTCGCCCAACGAGTTCAAGAACAACGTGCTGGCCCTGGCGGACCTGGCCAAGTTCTTCAAGCTGCCGACCATCCTCACCACCAGCTTCGAAAGCGGCCCCAACGGCCCGATGGTGCCGGAGCTGAAAGAGCTGTTCCCGGACGCGCCATACATCCCGCGCCCTGGCCAGATCAACGCGTGGGACAACGAAGACTTCGTCAAGGCAGTGAAAGCCACCGGCCGCAAGCAACTGATCATCGCCGGGGTCGTGACCGACGTGTGCGTGACCTTCCCGACGTTGTCGGCCCTGGCTGAAGGGTTTGAAGTGTTTGTGGTCACCGACGCGTCGGGGACCTTCAACGAAACCGTGCAACAGGCGGCGTGGGCACGCATGACGGCGGCCGGTGCACAGCTGGTGAACTGGTTCTCGGTGGCCTGCGAGCTGCAGGTGGACTGGCGCAACGACATGGAAGGCCTGGCGAATCTGCTGTCGCCGCGCATTCCCAACTATCGCAACCTGATGAACAGCTACTCGGCACTGGCGGCCAAGTAACCTCAGGGCCGAAGCAACCTCCTTGTGGCGAGGGAGCTTGCTGTGGCGAGGGAGCTTGCTCCCGCTGGGCTGCGTAGCGGCCCCAAAAATCCTGGGAGCGCTTCGCACTCCAGCGGGAGCAAGCTCCCTCGCCACAGGGGTATCGATATTTGATTGGTGGTGATGCGACAACCCGGTTATAAAGAGCTTCAGCGTCCACCGAGAAGCGACAATGAACCCCTTCGAAGACATGCGCCTGTTTTGCCAGGTCATGGAATCCGGCAGTTTCACCGCCGCCGCCGAACACCTTGGGCTGTCCAAGCAATTTGTCAGCCGTCGCCTGATCCAGCTGGAAGAGCGCCTGGGCGTACGCCTGCTCAACCGCTCCACCCGCCGCCTGGACGTCACGCCCCTGGGCCAGAGTTACTACGAATCCGCCTTGCGCCTGCTCAGTGAAGTCGAGCAAGTGGAGCAGGGCATCGCCGGCCAGAACACCGACCCCCGTGGCACCATTCGCCTGAGTGCGCCCTTGTCGTTCGCCATGGCACACCTGGGCAGCCTGTTGCCGCTGTTCCTGCAACGCCACCCTCACGTCACCGTGGAAGTGGACCTCAGCGACCGCCCGGTAGACCTGATCAGCGAAGGCTACGACCTGGTGCTGCGCATCGGCATCCTTGAAGACTCGACCCTGATCGCCCGGCGCATCGCCAGCGTGCAACGCGTGTACTGCGCCAGCCCGGATTACCTGGCACACCACGGTACACCGCAACGCCCCGACGACCTGGCCGACCACCAATGCCTGCCTTACGGCCATGGCCGCCAGGTGCAATGGCACTTCAAGGTTGACGGTAAACCCCACACCCGCAATGTCAGCGGGCGTATGCGGGTCAACAACGGCGAGTTGCTGTGCGAAGCCGCGATAGCAGGATTGGGCATCACCTACCTGCCGAACTTTATCGTCGCCCAAGCCCTGCAGGACGGCCGGCTGGTGACACTGCTGGACGACTTCGCGCCCGAGTCCCTGACCCTTTCCGCCGTGTACCCCCAGCACCGCCAGAGCTCGCGCCCGGTGCAGGCGTTGATCGAGTTCCTGCGTGAACGCCTGGCCGGCGGTTGCTAAATCAGAACGCGTACTGCACCCGGCTGTAGTAATACCCGCCGGTAAACCCGAACGGCGAATAACTGCCCCAGTTGTCGCCGAAAGAAGAGTTCTTCACGCCGATGTGATCCGGGTATTTGTCGAACAGGTTCTGCGCACCCACCGCTACGGTCAGTTGCCGGGTGATGGCGTAGGCCACGTCGAGGTCGGTGATCCACTTGGCCGAATACGTGCGGTCCAGGCTCGGGTCGCTGGAGCTGTTGACCTCGGTGTAGGTGCCGTAGCGGGTCAGGCGCAGGTTGACGTCGAAGTCGTGGATCGCCCAGTCGGCAGAGAAAATCATCTTGCTGCTGGGTGAGGTCTTGGTGATCAGTGCCCGCGACTGGCGGCCCATCAACTGGAAGTTACCCAGGGCGGCGAGCTGCGCCGGGGTGTCGTTGACGCTGAGGATCTGCGTGTGGTTGTAGTTCAGCGCCGCCGTCCATTTCACCGAGCCGTAGCGGTCGAGGTTTTGCCGGTAGTTGCCCACCACGTCCACGCCGGAGGTGCGGGTGTTGGCGCCATTGGTGAAGTACTGCGCGCCCGCCGTGGCCGGTACGCCGATGCCGTCCAGCAGCGCCGCAATGCCCGGGCCCTGGAAGCGTTCGCTGAGCACCAGGCGGTCCCGCAGGTTGATCACGTAGCCGTCCACCGTCAGGCTCAGGTCGTCGCTTGGAGTCACGGCGAAACCGAGGCTGAAGTTGGTCGAACGCTCCGGCTTCAGTGACTTGGCGCCGAGTGCCTGGGCGCCGGCGGAATCCACCGGCAGGATCACGTAGTTATACGACTGGTACACCCCGTTGATGGTGTCGAACCCGGTGGAGCGCGCGGTGAAGATCTCGTTGGCCAGTGACGGCGCGCGAAAGCCGTTGCTCACGGTGCCGCGCAGGGCGAACACCGGGTTGAACGCATACCGGGTGCTGAGCTTGCCACTGCGGGTGCCGCCGACGCCTTCGTTGTAATGCTCGTAGCGCCCGGCCACGCCGACGTACCACTGTTCGGTGGGGTAGAAACCCAGGTCCACATAGCTGGCGAGGCTGTTGCGGCTGATCTTCTGCGCGTCTTCCGGGCGGATACCGTTGGTGACCTGAGCCCCCGGATCAGGGCGCTGCCCGGCCCGCGGATGGCCCGCCGGGAACACGTAGCCGCCATCGATATACGAGGCCTCCGAGCCGGCGCGTGTCTCGTAGCTTTCGCGCCGGTGCTCCAGGCCGAACGCCACGTCCAGCGGCTTGGCCAGGCCGATCTCGTAGTTGTTTTTCAGGTCCAGGTTGGTGGTGAGCTGATCGGCAATGTAGATGCCGGAGGTAAACGTGTTCGGCGTGCTTTCACCCAGGGACGGGTTTTGGTTGTCGTAGGTGCGCTGCTTGGCGTAGTTGCGCCCGTAGGTGCTGCTCAAGTCCCAGGCCCAACCGCCGCCGAGGTCGTTGCCCTTGGCACCGAAGGCCGATTGAAAGTCGGTCTCGTTGACCAGCCAGTACGGGCTGTAGCCATCGGGGTAACCATTGGGCCCGGTGGTGATGGTGTTGCGGCCATTGGGCAGGCGGAAGTTCTGGCCGTCGTTGTTCTCCCGGGTGGCCAGGGTGGAGAACGAGTACAGCGTCAGGTCATCGTTCAGCGGCAGGTCGAGGTTGTACGCCACATCGGCCAGTTGGCTGCGGGGCGAACCATAGCCTTTGTAGGTGTGGTGGCTGGAGGTGGCTTCGCGCGGGTCGGGGGAGCCATCGGCCAGCGGGTAGTAATGGCTGCTGTAGCCGTTGCTGCCGGCCTTGTTGTCGCGCTCCTGGTAGCGGGTGTCGAGGGACACGTTGAGCACCCCGGCTTCGCCCACCTGGAAGCCATAATTCAGCGCCTCCTGGCCGGTGCCGCGCTTGCCGTCGTAGTTCTGGCCCAGGGTGGTGTCGGAACTGCCGCCGGTGGTCTGCTTGAGGATGATATTGATCACCCCTGAAATCGCATCCGAACCGTACTGGGCGGCGGCGCCGTCGCGCAGCACTTCCACATGGTCGATGGCAGCCACCGGGATCAGGTCCAGGTCGCTGGGGGCGGCGCCGCTGTTGATGCCGTTGATGTTCAGGGTGGCGCTGGTGTGCCGGCGTTTGCCGTTGACCAGCACCAGCACGTGGGAGGCGGTGAGGCCGCGCAGCGTGGCCGAGCGCACCACGCCGCTGGCATCCCAGCCGGCGCGGTCCGGCAGGTTGAAGGACGGAATGAGCTTGCCCAATGCCTCCAGCAGACTCGGCTTGCCCACGGCCCGCAGCTGCTCGCCGCTGATCACATCAATCGGTGTTGGGCTGGTGGTGACCGTGCGTTGTTCGGCGCCACGGTTGCCGGTGACCACCACGGTGTCGAGGGTGGGGGAGCGGTCTTCGGCGGATTCGACGCCGAAGGACGCCAGGCCGCACGCCAGCGAGAGCGGCAGCAATAAGGGACGGCTATGCATGAGAGTGAAGCTCCTTGGTCTCAGATGTTGCTTGCCCTGTGGAAGGAGAGGGCTTGTCCTGTGGCGAGGGGGCTTGTCCCCCGTTGGGCTGCGAAGCGGCCCCAATAAGCTCACCGAGTTCTACCAGGCAAACGTGGGCGCCTGGTTTGGGGCTGCTTCGCAGCCCAACGGGGGACAAGCCCCCTCACCACAGAAAGCACCTCGCCACAGAGATACCCAAGCCGAACAGGTTATTTGCGATGCCCGGGGGATCAGCGTTTGCGCGCGGCAACCGCTTCGATTTCTACCAGCCCGCCGGGCAACGGCAGTGCGACGACTTGCACGGCGGTGCGCGCCGGTTTTTTCGGTTGCTCGGCACTGCCGAAGAACGGCGTGTAGCCTTCCTGCAAACCGGCGAAGTCCAGCTTGCCGCCCTTGGCCGGATCACCTACCAGGAACACCCGCAACTGCACCACATCCCCCAGATCCAGGCCCTGGCTTTGCAGTACGCCCTTGAGCTTGTTGAGGATCGACGTGGTCTGGATCGCCGTGTCGCCATAGGCCGCAAACGAGTCTTTCGGTGCCTTGGGGTCGTGCACATCAGCCAGCAATCCACTGACAAACAGCAGCTCGGTTTGCGGTGGCACCGACACCGCCAGCGAGATCGGGAAGTTCGAGTTGGGCAGCGGCACGCGCTTGATCTCATCGGCGTGGGCGGCGAGGCTGGTGGCGGTCATCAGCAGTCCTGCAAAAAGAGTTTTCATCAGTTCATTCCTTGAGTGAGAAGGTTCAGGCGGCAACGCCCGGTTGCTGGCGTTCGGCATGGCGGCCGATCAGTGAGACGATGCGCCGTGCGGAGTCGGCGGCGCTGTTCTGCCAGATACCGACACCGCCGTGGGCGAGGGCGTCGCTGGCCAGGTAAGTACGGCCCTGGGGCTCGTTAAGCAGGCGATAGGCGCTCTCGCCAACCTCGTCGTTGACGATCCACGGGCCCTTGCTGTAGCTGACTTTCGACCAGTTGATCGCCACCGGTTTTTGCAGTTTGGCGCTGTGGCCGGGGTGCAACAGCTCCACCGCCTGGCGTGAAGAGTCGAACTGTTCGGCCAGGGATTTTTTGCTGAAGGCCTGGGCCGACTCGCTGGTGTTGTAGGCCGCCACCAGAATCCCCTGGGCGCTGTTGAGACGGTCGCTGGGGTACCACAACCCTTTGACTTCATGGTCGAGGTACGACAGGCCGCCGTAGATGTTGAAGTCGGTTTCCCAAAAACGCGGTGCCTGCCACGCCACCTTGTTGGCCTGGTCGCTTTGCGCGGTCTGGATCGCCTGCTTGAACGGCGCGGTGAAGTTGCTCGGCAGCTTCGCCAACAGTGGCAGCGGCACGGTGACGATGGCGTAGTCGGCGCTCAGGGTCTGGGTCTTGCCGCTGAGGCGGTCGCGGTAGCTGATGCGGCTGCCTTGCTCTGAGGTCTGGATATCACTGACTTCAGCGTTGAAGCGCACCGCATCCTTGAGGTGCTCGTAGAAGGCATACGGAATGCGGTCCATGCCACCCACCGGCTGGAACATGGTGGAGGAAAACTCCGGTATTTCGTCGAACACCAGCGCGCCCCACAGCTTGGGATTGAGCAGGGTTTGCAGCTCCAGCGGGGCGCGGGTCACGCCGGTTTGATCACCGGCACCGGGCACCCGGGTGTAGCCGGAACGCACCGAGCCCTTGTATTGCAGGTCGCCGTTGAGGTCGCCGTACACCTTGAGGAAACTCAGCAGGGCCTTGCGGTCGTCCGCGCTCAGGTCCTGGTCCAGGGCCTTGCGGCTGACGGTACGGGCCAGCAGTTCCGAGAGCTGGCCACGGGTGTCGTTGACCGCCTGGCGCAGTTGAAACGCTGGTTGCTGGGTATCGGGGCGGGCCAGGGCGTTGCGGCTGCTGTTGACCAGCACTTGCAGCTCCACCCCCAGCTCGCGGCAGTAGCCGAGAATCGTCTGGTGGTGGCTGGGAATCCGCGCCGGGCCGGCATTGAAAAACTGCCCGTCGTCAAAGTCGACGGTCTGGCTGACACCGTCGTCGAAGTCGACTTTGGTGCCACGGCGCAGCGTCCAGTTGCGCCCGCCCACCCGGTCGCGGGCCTCCAGGATCGTCACGTTGAAACCGGCCTTGCGCAGCTCGTAGGCGCTGACCAGCCCGGAGATCCCGGCGCCGACCACCACCACGTTCTTGCCCTTGCCGGTGCTGCCCAATTGCAGCGGGGTAAAGCTTGATGCCACTGCCTGGGGCGTCAGCCCCAGCGCGCCCAATGCGCTGACAGCGGCGGAATAACCGCCCACGGCGGCAATACGGGAAATCAGTTCCCTGCGGGTAAAAGCCATGATTCGCTCCTTGAGATTGCGGTGCTTTTGGAGGGGGTAGCGTCAGAGGTCGTAGCGCACGGTCAGCAACAGGGTTCGCGGGTCGTTGACCGAGTAGTAGCGGGCGCCGCTTGAGGGCACGTAGCCCACCGACTGCGGGTAGGCGCGGTCCAGCAGGTTTTTCACCGCGAGGGTGGTGGTCCAGTGGCCGTCGCCGCTGATGTAGCGGGTGTTGGCGTTCCAGAAGGTCTGTTGCGGGATTTCCTGGATGTCGTCGTTCAGCGCGTTGGCATAGGACTTGGTCTGGAACTGCGCATCGGTGCCCGCCAGCCAGGTGCCGGGCAACCCGGCAGGAATGGTGTAGTTCAGGCCCAGGCTGGCGTTCCAGCGCGGCGAGAACACCAGTTGCTTGCCGTTGGCATCCACCCCGGCACCGCTGGCGTTCTGGAAGTCGTCGTACTTGCTTTGCAGGTAGCCGACGTTGGCGGTCAATTGCAGGTCGCGGCTCAGGGCGGTGAGGGTTTCCAGCTCCACGCCGTAGGTGTGGGCGCGGCCAACGTTGGTGCGCAGGCTCACGCCCAGCGCCGGGTCATAGGCGTTGGTTTGCAGGTCTTTGTAGTCGTTGTAGAACACCGCGACGTTGGCCCGCAGGCGCTGGTCGAAGAAGTCGCCCTTGACCCCGGTTTCCCAGGTGGTCACGTCTTCCGGGGAGAACGCCTGTTCAGCGGCGGCCTGGGTCGGTGCGCGGTTGTCGTAACCGCCGGCCTTGAAGCCCTTGGCGACGTAGGCGTATTGGTTCAGGTGCGGGGTCCAGGCGTATTCGAAGCCGATTTTCGGGCTGGTGGACTGCCAGGATTTGCTCGACTCGGCGGTGAAGTTGGTGCCGGTGATTTCCCGGTTGGTGTTGATCGCGTAGTTGGTAAAGTCGAAATTCTTGTGCTCGCGGGTAAAGCGCAGGCCGGCGATCAGCGACAGTTGTTGCGTGAGCTTGTAGGTGCCCTGGCCATACAGCGCGTAGCTTTCGGTGTTGGTGGTGCTGTATTGCCCCTGGCCGATCACCCGGTTGCGGGCGATGGAGTAGGTGAGGTTGTCGCGGTCGGCGTCGAACTTCTCGCGGTACAGGTACACGCCGGTGCTGAAGCTGAAATCGTCGTAGTCGCCGTTGAGCTGGAACTCCTGGGTCGCATAGTTCTGCTTGTACAGGATCAGGTTGTTCTGGATCAGCGCGGCTTGCCCTGAGTTGTCGTAATCCACCGGTTGGTGGAACGCCGAATAGGCGGTCACCGACTTGAAATTCAGGTTGTCATTGATCGCATAGATCGCCCGCAACACCGAGCTGCCCTGGTCCAGGCGGTTTTTCGGGTCGAGGCTGCTGTAGCTCTTGAACTTGTCGAAATGCCCGTTGGCGTCGAAGGGCGTGTAGCTGGTGGTGTCGCCACGGTCGAAGGTGCCGGCCAGGGTCAGTTGCACATCCCAGGGCGAATCCACCGGCTTGTAGCGCAGCTTGCCGCGATAGGACTGGATGTCGACGTTGTTCACGTCCTTGCCACGGGTCGGGTCGGACACGGTGCCGTCGCGGCTCAGGCGAATCGCCGAGAAACTGCCGAACAATGCGTTGTCCACCAGCGGCCCACTGATCAGCAGGCGTGCGTTCTGCGCGTCGTAGTTGCCGGCGCCCAGCTCGACAAAGCCACGGGTTTCCTGGCTGGGGTCGCGGGTGATCACACGGATCGCGCCGGCGCTGCTGTTACGGCCATACAGCGTGCCCTGTGGGCCGCGCAACACTTCGACCCGCTCCACATCGTTGAAGTCGAGCATCGAGGAAATGGCGCGGGGGATGTACAGGTCATCGGCGTAGACGGCGACGGCGGCTTCCTGGATCGGGTCGGTTTCGCCGATGCCGCGGATGCCGTAGGTCTGGGCGCTGTAGGAGATCGACTGGCGGCTGAGTGTCAGGTTGGGTACCTGGCCGGAGAGATCGCGCACGCTGTTGATCTGCTTGTCTTCGAGGGCTTTTTCATCGAACGCGGAAATCGCCAGCGGGGTTTTTTGCAGGTTTTCGCTGCGGTGCTCGGCGGTGACGTTGACCACCGGCAGGGCGGCGTCGTCGGCATGGGCAGTGAGGCCGAACAGGGCGAGGGAGACGGCCAGTGTCAGGCGATTGGGTACGGCGGTAGGACTCATGATGGACCCCTGGGGTGGTTGACGGTTTAGGCAAAGTCGGGCCTCCACCTGGTCAGGGGTCGGTATTGGATGTAACAGTATTTGTATAAATGGCGGGCGTAAAAGTCCGATTAGTTATAAGTTAATTATAAAAAATAGGTATGTAGTGGTTAGGTTGTGATGCATAAGGCTGATGATGTTTTTCAGCCTACAGAAAACAAATGTGGGAGCTGGCTTGCTGTGGCGAGCGGGCTTGCTGTGGTGAGCGGGCTTGCTGTGGTGAGCGGGCTTGCCCCGCGCCGGGCTGCGAAGCAGCCCCACCAATCGGTGGTGAACCCGACAGGGGACAAGCCCCCTCACCACAGCAAGCCAGCTCCCACATTTTTAATCGCGCCGGGCTTAGTAACCGCGTTGGGTATCGGCCAGGTTTTCCAGCGGCAGATCACCCAGGTATCTTTCCAGATTGCCCAGAAAGCTGTCCGCAATATCATGCCGGCTATGGGTCGAAATCGCCGACGTATGCGGCGACACCCTGACCCTCGGATGCCCGTACAGCGCATGCCCGTCGGGCAATGGCTCGGGCTCGGTCACATCCAGCGAGGCCAGCCCGATATGGCCGCTGTCCAGCGCTTCCAGCAGCGCCTCATGATCCACCAAACCACCCCGGGCAATGTTGATCAGGTGCAACCCCGGCCTGGCGCTCGCCAGCACTTCACGATTCACGATATGCCGCGTGGCCTCGGTCAACGGCGCGGCGAGCACCAGGTGATCAGCGCGAGCAAACAGGTCGTGGATATCCCGCGCCGCTTCCACGCCGTCTACGTCAAACGGCGTCTGGCTTTGTCGCAACGCCACGACCTTGATCCCCAGCCCATGAGCCTTCTGCGCCAGGCTGTGGCCAATCGCGCCAAACCCGAGAATTCCCAACGTCGTGCCCTTGAGCGGGCGCAATGGGGTGAATTGCCATTGTGAATCCTGCACCCAGATATCCGGTAAATGCTTGGCCGCGGCGAAGATCGCCGCCAGGGCGAACTCGGCGAGGTTCTCGGCGGCGCTGCCCCGTGAGGTGCTCACCGGCGGCCCGTTGAACAGCCACTTGGGGTAGAAATCGATGCCCGACGACACCACCTGAATCCACTGCACGCCATACGGCCAGCCCGGTGGCGGGGCGTCTGGCGCGGTGTAGCCACGCACATTGATCGGCCGCGCCAGCAGGATATTGGCCTGGGGCGGCAAGTCGCTGGGCACCCCGGCGGGTACACCGATGACCTCGGCACCGGGGTGCGTGAGGGCCAGGCGCTCGCGGATCACTGCGTTGAAATCTTCGTCCAGCTGGCTGGCGATAATCACCTGGCTCATGTGCGTTCCTTCTGTCGTTGAGCGAAGACGGCTTTGCCGACACCTTGCAGCACGGCGTCGTTCTGCGGGGTGTGCACGCGGCTGCAGAGTACGTCGCGGTAATGCCGTTGCAGCGGGCTGTGGCGGGACAAGCCAGGATTGCCCGAGGCCTCGATGGCCAGCTCCACGGCGCGGATTGCGTTGCCGGTCACCAGGTATTTGAGTTGCGCGGCATTGGCTGCCGGGGTGTGCCCGTCGGCGGCGGCGTCCAGCAGGCTGCGGTTGGCAAACAGCAGGGTGTCGATATGCCCGACGGTCTCCTGAAAGCGCGGCAAGGTCGACAGCGCCGCACCGAGGTTGGACGGTTTGCGCTGTTCCAGCCAGTCCACCAGCCAGTCGCGCGCGGCCTGGGCCACGGCGTCGTACACCGATGAGAGCAACACCGACATCCACAGGAACCCGTCACCGTCGAGTTCCGCCTGCGGCGCGCTCCAGGGGCTGACGCTGACCGCATGGTCCAACGGCACCAGTACGTTATCGAACACCACTTCGTGGCTGCAGGTGGCGCGCATGCCCAGGTGGTCCCAGGTCTCGACAATGCTGATGCCGGGGCTGTCCTTGGGCACCAGCCAGGCGCCTACCAGCGGGTCTTCATCGCTGCTGCGCGCCCACACGCTGAGCCACGTCAGGCCATGGCTGCCGGTGGAGTAGATCTTGCGACCGCTGATGCGCCAACCGGTGGAGGTACGCCGTGCGATCGTCGCCGGCAGCCCGCCACGGGCCGGGGTGCCGAGGTCGGGTTCGACCCGCAGGGCGTTGATCAGCGCGCCATTGCGCACCGCGTCTTCGGCCACTTGGGTGCGCAAGGCCGGCGGCCAGGTTTTGCTGTCTTGCAGGCGGGTGTGTTGCAGGTACTGCATCACCAGGATCAACGCGGTGGAGGGTTCGCCCTTGGCGATGGCGCTGATGGCTTTGCGCGCCTGGGCCAGGTTGGCGCCACCACCGCCCAACGCCTTGGGCACGGTCAGGGCGACCAGGCCGTGCTGGTGCAACAGCGTGAAATTGTCATGGGGGAACGCGCCGCTTTCATCGTAAAGGTGGGCGGTGGCGGCGAGCTGGCTGCCGAGGCGTTCCAGCAAGGCTTCGAAATTGGCCACTTCCACGGAGCGCAGTGACGGTTGAGAAGAAAGGCTCATGATGGGTGTACTCGTTCAAAAGGTGGGAGCGGGCTTGCGGTGGTGAGCGGGCCTGTTGTGGTGATCGGGCTTGTTGTGGTGAGCGGGCTTGCCCCGCGCTGGGCTGCGAAGCAGCTCCATCAATCGGGAGACAAGCCCCCTCACCACAGCAAACCCGCCCCCAAATGGGTTATTCGGCGTTTTCGAAGGCGGGTTATATCGGCAGCAACTTGAACTCCCGATCCCATAACGGGCTGACATCCAGCCGCTCGCTCAACACCCCGGCGTTAAAGAACAGATCCGCCACTTCCTGCTGCGAAGCGATGGCCTGGTCGTTCACCTCAATCACGCTGTAGGGCTGGCTGCGGTTGTTGTACACGTCGAGGAACACCGCTTTATCCACCCCCAGCAACTTCGCTGATTTCTCGGCCCAGGGCTCGGGGTTGTTGTTCATCCATTCCAGGGTGCGCGCCTGGCGTTGCAGGTAATCCTGGATCGCCTGTTTGCGCAGCGGGTCTTCTAGGGCGGCGGGGCGGGCGCCGATCAGGTAGTTGCCGGAGAGGTAGCCGAGGGCGGTTTTCAACACCCGGGCACCGCTGCGGAATTTCGCCAGTTGGATAAACACCCCGTAGATCACCCAGGCGTCCAGCTGGCCGCTCTGGAACGCACTGAAACCATCCTGCGGCGTCAGTGCCACGGGGGTGATGTCGTTGAATGTCAGCCCTTGTTCCTTCAAGGCTTTGATCAAGAAGTAGTGGGACGTGGTGGAGCGCACGTAGCCCACACGTTTTCCTTTGAGCTGGGCGATGGATTCAATTTTCGAGTCCTTGGGAATCAGGATCACCTGGTTATTCACGTCGCCTTGGAGCACCGCGATCAGCTTCGGTTCGCGGTGGCTCTGGATCGAAAAGATCGGTGGGATCTCGCTCATGCCGCCAATGTCGAGGCTGCCCGAGGCCAGCGCTTCGACGATCAGGTTGCCGCCGGCAAACTCGGCGTAGTCGACCTTGTAGGGGGTGTCGGAGGTGCCGGCGTCGTCGGTGAAATACGAGTCCTGGCCACGGTAGGTGGCGACGGCGAGGGTCAGGTCCGAGAGCTTCGCCGGCCCCGCAAAAGCCCGTGGCACCAGCGAGGCGAGGCCCAGTGCGCCCAGGGCAATCGAACTGGCGCCCAGGAAGCCGCGACGATTGAACTGTCCCTGTTTGATCGTGTTCGTCATGGTCGTGCCCTGGTCAGATGGCGAGCTGTGTGGGTTGGGTTTCAAAGGCGGCGGCGTAGCGGTTGGCCGGTACGTCGAGGCCAAGGTTGTCCCGCAAGGTGACGCCGCTGTATTCACTGCGGAACAGGCCGCGCTGTTGCAGCACCGGCACCACCCACTCGGTGAAGTACTGGAGGCCATCCGGCAGCAGTGAATTGATGATGAACCCGTCGGCAGCGCCGGCTTCGAACCAGGTCTGGATCGCGTCGGCGACTTGCTCCGGGGTGCCGACAAAATCCCGCTTGGGCCGGGAGAACCGCAGGGCCACTTCCCGCAGGGTCAGGCCCTCGTCGCGGGCCAGCTGCTTGATGCGGTCGGAGCCGCCTTTCTGGCTGTTGGAACCCAGGTCGCCGAGTTCCGGGAAGGGTTCGTCCAGCGGGTACTGGCTGAAGTCGTGGTCGTTGAACGGGCGGCCCAGGGCGACGATGGCATCTTCGACGGTCACCAGGTCCACCGCTTGCTGGTAGCGGCTTTCCACCTCGGCCTCGTCGCGGCCCACGATCGGCCGGATGCCCGGCAGGATCGACAACTGATCGGCGTCACGGCCAAAACGGCGGGCGCGTTTTTTCAGGTCTTGGGCGTAGGCTTTTGCTTCGTCGAAGGTCTCGGCGTGGACGAAAATCGCGTCGCTGTTTTCGGCCGCAAAATTGCGCCCGTCCTCGGAGGTGCCGGCCTGGAAAATCACTGGTTGGCCCTGGCGCGAGCGCGCGATGTTCAGCGGGCCCTTGACCGAGAAAAACTCGCCTTTGTGCTTCAGCGCGTGCAGCTTGCCAGGCGTAAAGAACTCGCCGCTCTGCTTGTCGTAGGCGAAGGCATCGTCTTCCCAGGAATCCCACAGGCCCTTGACCACGTTTACGTGCTCCTTGGCGATGCGGTAGCGCACGGCATGGGGCGGGTGCTCGGCCTTGCCGAAGTTGTCGGCGGTGCCGCTGAGCCACGAGGTGACCACGTTCCAGCCGGCGCGGCCGCCGCTGATGTGGTCCAGCGAGGCAAACTGGCGCGCCACCTGGAACGGTTCGGTGTAGCTGACGGTGACCGTCGCCACCAGGCCGATATTCGAGGTCAGGGCCGCCAGGGCTGAAAGAATGGTCAGTGGCTCAAAGCGGTTGAGGTAGTGCGGGCTGGATTTTTCATGGATATGCAGGCTGTCGGCGATGAACACGAAATCGAACTTCGCGCTTTCAGCCAGTTGCGTCTGGTGTTTGTAGAACCCGAAGTTGACGCTGGCATTGGGTTGCGCCTGCGGGTGGCGCCATTCGCCCCAGCCGTGACCGACGCCGTGCACCATGGCACCGAGTTTCAGTTGGCGTTTGCTCATGATCGATCTCCTGTTAGCGGGAAGCTTGGGTGAGGGGGGCACGCTTGGCGTTGAAGCTCTTGTCGAAGCCTTGGGAGACGTCGATGTGTTTGGTCAGCAGGCCTTCTTCCTGGTAGATGTCGGCGGTGGTTTGCAGGCCGCTGATCACCGTGTCGTCAATCGCGACCGGCTGCATATGGGTGGCGTTGGCGACGGCCACGTGCACCTCCAGCGGCAAGCCGGTGATTTTCGCCATAGCCGCGGCGAATTCCTGCGGATGCTCGTTGCTCCAGCGGTAGGCACGGTCGACCCGGGCGACAAAGTCATCCAGTTGCACGCGCTTGTCGGCGATCGCCTTGCTGGTGGCGGCGAGGTACAGGTGATTGCTCAGCAGGTTGTTGCCGCTGGCAAGGACCCTGGCCTGGCTTTGGGAGGTGACGACGGTGGTGTAGGGATCCCAGGTGGACCAGGCATCCGCTGTCCCGTTGTCCAGTACCAGGCGTGACTCGCTGGGCAGCAGGAAGATGAACTGCACGTCGTGGGTGGACAGGCCGGCGCTGCGCAACGCCTTGATCGCCAGGAAGTGCCCGATGGAGCCACGGGTGGTCACGATGCGCTTGCCCTTGAGGTCGGCGAGGTCGTGGATCGGGGAGTTCTTGGGCACGATGAGCGCGGTGGTGTTGCGGCCTTCGGCGTGGATGATGCTGACCACCTTCAACGGTGCACCGGCACCGAGGGCGAACACATAGGGCGCATCGCCCAGGGCGCCGATGTCCACGGCGCCGGCGTTGAGTGCTTCGCCCAACGGCGCGGCGGCGGGGAATTCGGACCACTGGATTTCGTAGGGCACATCCCGGGTTTCGCCGGCGACTTCCAGCAGGGCCTTGATGGTGGATTTCTGGTTGGCCACCCGCAGGGGTTGCAGGTCGGCGGCCTGGCAGGTCGCACCCAAGGTGAGGGCGACCAGTAAAAGGGCGAGGGTAAAGCGCATCGGGCGTGCTCCAGGCTAAGTCTTGCGTTCAGTCACCTCCGCCTGGAGAAGGGGTCGGCTGGTAATGGGAAGAGGAGCGAGCAGGCTCGCTCCAGGTGGGGTTCAGATCACATAGAACCCATGGGTACCATCGCGGGCCAACTGGTCCACCAAGCCGAACTCCCAGTCCAGGTAGGCCTGCATGGCTTCCCGCGGGTTGTCGGTGCCTTCATACGGGCGGCGGTAGCGGTCGATGCGCGGTGAGGCGAGGCGGGTTTCGCCTTCTTCCAGGGGCAGTTGTGCGGCGATCCAGCTGGCGGTGCCGTCCTGCAGCAGGAACACTTGCTTGCCGGTCAGTGCTTCCACCTCGGCTACCGCGAGGCGCGCCAGTTGGCTGCTGCCGCAGGTCAACACGTAGCGTTCGGCGGCGGGCACCTTGCGCAAGGCGTCGGGCAGTTGTGCGCGCAACGCCCACCACGCACCGGGAATGTGGCGCTTGACGTAATTGGCGCTGCTGGTGAAGTCCAGCACCGCGGTGTCGCCGTGTGCCTGCCACTCGGCCAGGGTCCGGGGGCTGATCAGTTCGGCTTGTTGCGGTGCCGGAACCGGGGCGACCCAGGCTCCCTGCTCGCTGAAGTGCGCGGGTTGCAGGTCATCCAGCACATGCACTTCCCAGCCCAGTTGCGCGAGCCAGGAGGCGGACATATTGGCCCGCACACCGTCGTCATCCGACAGCACCAGCCGGGCGCCACGCACGCTGGCGACGTGATCGGTTTCCTGTACCAGTTGGCCGCCGGGTGTAGAGCGCGCGCCGGGCAGGTGGCCGGCTTCGAATTCTTCCGGGGTGCGTACGTCGAACAGGTAAGTGGTGCGTGTCGCTTCCTGCTGCCAGCGGTGCAGATCGGCGAGGGTGGCGCGGCCTACGCGGGCCTTGTCGGCGACTTGGCGGGCGTCCCTGGCGGCGATCTGGCGATGTTCTTCTGAGGTCGGCGCAAAGCGTCGGGCCTGGCCGTGTTGCAGCGTCTGCCCGGCCAGGGTCCAGCCGATGGTGCCGTTGCGCAGGGCGGACACCGGGTTGGCGATGCCGGCGTTGATCAGTGACTGGGTGCCGATGATGCTGCGGGTGCGCCCGGCGCAATTGACGATGATACGGGTGGCCGGGTCGGGCGCCAGTTCACGGGCGCGCAGCACCAGTTCAGCCCCCGGCACGCTGATGCCGGTGGGAATGCTCATGGTCTGGTATTCATCAAAGCGGCGGGCGTCGAGCACCACCACGTCGGCGTTGCTGTCGAGCAATGCCTGCACTTCTTCAGCCGCCAGGGACGGCGTGTGGCGCTGGCTTTCCACCAGTTCGCCGAAGGATTTGCTGGGTACATTGACGTCGATAAACAATTCGCCGCCGGCGTTGCGCCAACCGTCCAGGCCGCCTTCCAGCAGGCTGACCCGGGTGTAGCCGAGGGCGTGCAAACGCTGGGCGGCGATCTGCGCCAGGCCTTCACCGTTGTCGTACACGGTCACGTGGGTGTCCAGGCGCGGAATGCGCGAATACACCTCCAGTTCCAGTTTCGACAGCGGGATATTCGCGGCGAACAGCGGGTGGGATTCAGCGAACGGCGCTTCCTCGCGTACATCCACGAGGGCGACTTCTTCATGGTCCAACAGGGCCTGGCGAATCTGGGCGAAGGTGCGGTTCGATGCAGTACTCATAGGGCAGGGCTCTCTTTGGACAAATCCCAGATGTTCGGGAGAAAGGCGTTGGAATAACCGGAGATAAACAGTTTCTCGCTGCCGTCCGGCTGATACACGGCGCGGCGCACGGCACCGATATTGGCGCCGTACACGTGAATGCTGATGGACACCTGGTCGTCGAAGGCATTGCTGACTTGATGGATGTCACCGATCTTTGGCGACACGGCTTCCACCTGGCCGGGTTCCAGCTGGATGGGTTTTCCATCCGGGATCAAGGCGCCCTCGGCGTTGCGCTCAAACCCCTGGGAATACTCGGCGCCGCGCAGCATGCCGATCAGCCCCCACACCCGATGGTCATGGATCGGCGTGGTTTGCCCCGGTCCCCACACAAAACTGACAATGCTGAAGCGCTGGCGCGAATCGGCGTGCAGCAGAAATTGCTGATAACGCTCAGGGTTGGGTTGGGCAAATTCGTCCGGCAGCCAGTCATCGTGGCTCACCAGTTGCGCCAGCAGCTTGCCGCCGCGGTGCAGCAGGTCACCTTCGCGAGGGTTGCCGTCGATCAATTCCGCCAGGGCGCCAATGAATGCTCTGAGTCTCTCCGGGTGTCGGGCCTGGGTCATGACAATTCCATCGTGGGTGGTTCGTGGTGATGGGTTTATCTAAGCATAATGTTTATAGTTAATATGCTATTTTTTAATGATTAGGTTATAGCGGAAAGTAATTTAGAACCGGTTTGAATAGCGTTAGACGTTATCGATCGGGTGGCGGGCTATCCAGCCACCGTTTATGGAACTATGCTTTTCACACATCTTAATGACTGTTCTCTATGTGCGGCCCAAATGAAAATTGACGATATCGATGCCTTTGTCGAAGTGATTCGTTGCCAGTCCATCAGCCACGCCGCCGAGTCGTTGCAACTGACCCAGCCGGCGATCACCCGTCGCGTGCAGAACTTCGAGCAGGCGCTGGGGGTGGAGTTGTTCGACCGCAACACCAAGCCGCTCAAGCCTACTTTGATCGGTACGCGGGTGTATGAACAGTGCCGTTCGATCCTGCGGGAGATGGACGCCCTGCGCGAACTGGTCGCCACCGACGCACCGCCCACCGGCCTGCTGCGGCTGGGCGTGCCGCAAACCATCGGCGACGTGGTGCTGCTGGATGCCCTCAAGCACCTGCGCAGCGAATACCCCGAGCTGCGGGCCCAGGTGGCCACCGGTTGGGGCAGCCAACTGGTGGGCAAGATCGAGCGCGGCGAACTGGACGCAGCGGCGGCGCTGTTCCCGGCGGGCAAGATCTTCCCGGACAACATCGTCGGCGAGTCCATCGGCAAGATGGAGCTGGTGGTGGTCTGCGCCAAGGCCCAGCTGCCGAAAAAGCCGTGCAAGCTGGCCGATGTGTACCAGAGCGGCTGGATCCTCAACCCGGATGGCTGTGGCTTCCGCGCCGGGCTGCAACGCACCTTGTCGGACCAGGGCCTGGCCTTGCGGGTCAACCTGGAGACCTTTGGCACCGAGCTGCAACTGGGCCTGGTGGCTGACGGCCTGGGCCTTGGCCTGGTGCCACGCCCGCTGCTGGAACGCAGTGCCCATCGCGATCAATTGGCAGCCATGCCGCTGAAGGATTTCAAGCCAGTGATGGACCTGTGGCTGATCTACCCGCACTTCCTTGGCAACCTGCAAGGGCCGGTGGATGCCTTTGGCAAGTTGGTGGCGACGTCGTTGCACAAGATCCGGAATGCGGCGTGATATGAAAAAAAATAATAATTAGCTTAGATTAAAATGTGCTTTTTATTATTTTTTGGCATCCCCTAGGCTTGCCTGGAAGTCCTTAAGGCCATCCAGGAAGTTTTGCCATGAGCAGCGTCACCTCGATCTCCAGTGTCTCGAACAACGTTCGCCAGCGGGTTACTCCGGAAGAGTGGGAGGTGCGCGTCAAGCTGGCGGCGGCCTATCGGCTGGCGGCCTTGTACAAGTGGACTGACCACATCTACACCCACTTCTCCGCCCGCGTGCCGGGGCCTGAGGAGCATTTTCTGATCAACGCCTATGGGCTGTTGTTCGATGAGATCAGCGCTTCCAACCTGGTCAAGGTGGACATCGACGGTACGATCGTCGATGACCCTACGGGCCTGGGTATCAACTACGCGGGCTACGTGATCCACAGCGCCATCCACGCCGCCCGCCACGACCTGCAAGCGGTGCTGCATACCCATACCCGCGACGGCATTGCGGTGTCGGCACAGAAGGACGGGTTGTTGCCGATCTCCCAGCACTCCATCGGTTTTTCCGGGCGCGTGGCGTATCACGGGTATGAAGGCGTGGCCCTTGACCTGGACGAGCGTGAGCGGCTGGTGGCGGACCTGGGGGACAAGAGTGTGATGATCCTGCGTAACCATGGGTTGCTGACGGCGGGGGTGAGTGTGGAGCATGCGTTTCAGCAACTGCAGGGGTTGGAGCGGGCGTGCAATATCCAGATCGCGGCGCAGGCGGGGGGGAATGCCGAGTTGATCTTTCCGCCGGCCGAGGTGGTGGCCAAGGTGGAGAAGCAGGCTGAGGTGTTCAAGAGCGGTGATGGGCCCGGCGTGGCGCGGCACTGGAATGCGCTGATTCGGCAGTTGGAGCGCAGCGATACCGACTACAAGAACTGATCGGTGCGGTGAGAGAGACTGCTCTCTCACCGCAGGTCGGGTCAGAAGCTGTACTTGGCGGTCACCGAGAAATTGCGCGGATCGCCATACACATCATACGGACTCCATGTGCTATTGCCGGCGATGCCCTGATAGTACTTTTTGTCGAACAGGTTGTTGACGTTCAGCCGGGTATCGAGGTGTTGATTGACCTTGTAGCCCACCATCAATCCCACCAGTGCATAGGCGTCCTGTTCGATATGGTAAGGGCCGAAACTGGAGTTGCTGCCCTTGTTGAACATGCTGCTCTGGCTATACAGGTTGGCGCCGACACGCCACTGATTCAGCTCCCCTGGCAGGGTGTACACGGTGTTCAACTTGAACATGTGGCGTGGCAGGTCGGTGTCGAACAGACGGCCTTCCTTGGTGCGGTCGGCGTCCTTGCGGTACTTGGCCTGGGCGAAGGTGTAGCCGGCGCCTACTTGCCAATCAGGGGTCAGGGCGCCGATCAGTTCCAGGTCGATACCCTGACTGCGGACCTTGCCGGCGGCTTCGTAGCAGTACACACCGTCGTTGCTGCGCGCGCACTGGGACTGGTTGTCGAGCAAGGCCGCGCGGTTTTCCTGGTCGATCTGGAAGAGCGCGGCACTGGCATTGAGCGCGCCGCCGAAGTATTCACCCTTGATACCTATTTCGTAGTTCTTGCCCTCGATCGGCTTGATTACCGAGTTGTCGTTGGCGATCTCGCTTTGCGGCATGAAGATGTCGGTGTAGCTGGCGTAGACCGAGTGGTGCTCGTCCAGTTCATAGATCACACCCGCGTAGCGCGTCAGGTTGCGGGTGACCTTGTACTGGCTGTTGGTGTAGTAACCGTCATTGATCTGGTTGTAGATCGAGGTGGTGTCATACCAGTCCAGGCGCGCGCCGAGGATGACTTTCAGCGGGTCGGTGATGCTCCAGCGGGTGGTGATGTAGAGACCTTCCTGGTCGACTTTTTCATTCAGGTCGTAGCTGTCCGGCACAGTGGGCTTGGGTACGCTGCGGGGGCTGAAGTTGATGATGTCGGCCACTGGAATGAACATGTTGCCGCCCTTGCCGCTGGTCTTGAGTTGGCGCTTGCTGGCACCCACCACCAGTTCATGCTGGCGCCCCAGCAGGCTGAACGGCCCGCTGGCGTAGGCGTCATAAGTGGACTGATCGTAGTTGCGGGTCTGGTTGAACACCCGTTGCTGATAGGCGCCGTAGTGTTCCAGTACGGCACCGGTCAGCGCGAAGTCAGACCAGTTCTTTGACGCGGCCAGGTGCAGGCGCCAGTCATTGTCGAAACGATGATCCAGCTCGGCAAATACGGTTTTGTTGTCGATGTCCTGGTGGCTCCAGCTGTATCCAAAGGTCTTGGAGCGCGAAAAATTGGCATGGCTGCCGTCGCTGTTGACCGGTAACCCACCCCAGTTGATGTTGTTGTTATCGTTTTGGTCCGACGCTCCAAGCGTCAGGGTGGTGCTGTCGCTCAGGTCGAACTCGCTGATGCCGTAGAACACCCCCCGTTCGCGGCCGGCGTAATCCTGGAAGCTGTCCTTGTCCTGATACGCCCCGACAAACCGTCCACGCACGCTGGCGCTGTCGTTGAGAGGGCCGGACACGTCCAGCTCGGAGCGGTAATTGTCCCAACTGCCGGCGCTGCCCGTGACGCTGGCCTGGAACTCCCGCGTCGGTCGCTTGCGCACCATGTTGATGGCCGCGGACGGGTTGCCTGCACCTTGCATCAGCCCGGTGGCGCCGCGCACGATTTCCACGTGGTCGTAGGGCGCCATGTCGGCAGCGGCTACCCAGTCGGCGTTGTAAGTGGTGGGCAATCCGTCGAACATCAGGTTGTTGATGGGGAAACCGCGGGAGAAATACTCACTGTTGGCCGGCCGTGCTGCGGACATGCGCAGCCCTGGGGTGGCTTGCACCACATCGTCGAGGCTGCGCATGCCTTGGTCGTCCATGCGTTGACGGGTGATGACGGTCACCGACTGCGGCGTTTCACGCAGCGACAGCGGCAGCTTGGTGGCGGTCTGCATCGAGCCGGTGGCGTAGGAACCGGTATTTTCCGTGGTAGCACCCAGCCCCGTGGCATTGATATTGGTGGCACCGAGCTCCAGGGCACCCTTGCTTTCGGCCTGGGGCACCAGTACATAGCTGCCGTTGGTTTGCAGCGCGGCGGTGTAACCGCTGCCCGCCAGAATCCGCGCAAAGCCTTGGGCTACTGTGTAGGCACCCTCGAGGCCCGGGCTGTTTTTGCCGGCGGTCAGGCTCGCGTTGGCGGAAACCGCAATGGATGCTTGCAATCCGAACTGGCCCAGCACCAGGTCCAGCGGCCCTGCGCCGACCGCGAAGTGGATCTGCCTGTCCGCCGTTTGCGCCAGGGCGACCGGTGCGAGCACGCTTTGCGCAAGTACCGCACCGCTGAACAGGACCAGGCTGAGGGTTGATGCACAGCGATGATTGCTGCTGCGTGGGCGAGGGGCGGAGCGGTCGTTCATGGCAGGTTTCCGGAGTCAGGAGGAGGGCTTTCCCGCCACTGCAATGAGCGGGATTCGCCCATAAGCCAAACGAGAATGAAAAACCTGCCGCTTTTTTCAGTTTATTTTCACGACAGGCTCATCGCGTGGTGAGGGTGACCCAATAACGGGTGCGCTGTTGTACCTTCACCGGCAGGCTTTGTTCGAGCATTGCGAAGATCTGCCCAGGGTTGTTCAGCGGGTAAGAGCCGCTCAGTCGCAAGTCCGCGACTGCCGGTTCACAGCGCAAAATACCGGGCAGATAGCGGGTCAGCTCCTGCGCGAAATCCGCAAGTCGCATGCGTTCGGCCACGATGAATCCGTCGATCCATGCCGTTTCGTTCAGGCTGGCCGGTTGTGCCGGGTAGACGCGAGTGCTGCTGATCCAGGCCTGTGAGTGGGCGTCTACCACCAGCGCCTCGCCCCCTGCCTTGAGGCTCGCCGCGACCCGGCCGCTGCTGACGGCGACCCGGGTTCCGCGGCCATCGTCTTCGCGGCGCACAGTGAAGCGCGTGCCCAACGGTTGCAGGCGCGCTTCGGCCGTGTACACCAACAAGGGGCGCCGGGCGGGGTCGCTGGCGGTGAGGATGTCGACTTCGCCTTGACGCAGGGTCAGGCGGCGTTCCTGGGCATCGTATTGCGCATCCAGCAGCGTTCGTGTGTTAAGCCAGATTTGTGTGCCGTCGCTCAGGGTGTGGTGGCGGCGTTCGCCGGTGGCGGTGTGGTAGTCGGCCAAGGCGCTTTGAATCCAAAAGCTGTCGCTGGCCTGCCAGGCGGTACCGCCCAACAAGCCGGCACCCAACAGGATTTTCAGCACCTGGCGACGATCACGCTCCAGGGTTCGGGTCTGTTGCAAGGTCTGGCGTGCCAGCGGAGTGCTCAGTTGCTGGCTGCGCCGTTGCAACTGCTGGGTGAGGGTAGTGAAGCGTTGCCAGGCGCGTTCGTGTTGGGGATCGGCCTGGCGCCACTGTTGCAACTGTTCCTGCTGCTGCGGGCTGATCTCACCCGATTGCGCCAGGGTGAACCAGGCGACAGCCTGGTCACGCACGGATTCGGGGATGGGGTGTTCCTGAAGATCCTGAACCGACACGGCGCTTACTCGAACTGGCTGGCGTAGCACAGCGTGAATGCCTTGCTCATGGACTTTTGCACCTTGTCGACACTCAGGCCCAACTGGCTGCCGATCTGCTTGTAGGTCAGCCCGTCGAGCTGCGACAGCAGGAAGATTTCGCGCATGCCGGCGGGCATTCCGTGCAGCAGTTCATCGACTTCCACCAGAGTTTCGATCAGCAGGTATTTGTCTTCCGGCGATATCTCCAGCGCTTGTGGTTGCTCGGCCAACACGTGTTGGTAAGCGCGCTCCACGGCCTGGCGGCGCCAGCGGTTGATCAGGAGGCTGTTGGCGATGGTGGCGAGGTAGGCCAAGGGCTGGCGCAACTCATTGACCGGACGCCGCGCACCGATGATTCGCACGAAGGTGTCCTGGGCAAGATCATCGGCATCGGCGGTTTCGTGCAGACGTTTGCGCAACCAGTTTTTCAACCACCCACTGTGTTCAAGGTAGAGGTGTTCGACGTCCTGTTCGAAACTGCTGCGGTTGTTCATGGAGTGCAGGTGCCAGCTAGTGATTGATAATTATTCTCAACTTTAGCGTGGCGAGAGGGTTGGATGCAATCAGCGATTTTCTCTGCGGGAGCTGCGTGGGCAGCTCCCGCAGGTGGTGTCAGGCGACTTTTTCAGCCGCCTGCCGCTCCCGTTCAGCCACCAACTGGCGGGTCAGCGGAATCAGCCGCTTCCCATAGTCAATCGCATCATCAAGCGGATCAAACCCACGAATCAAAAAGGTCGTAATACCCAGATCGTAATAGTCGAGCAGAGCTTCAGCCACCTGATCAGCCGTGCCCACCAGCGACGTCGAATTCCCCTGGGCCCCCAGCAACCCGGCAATCCCGGTCCACAACCGCTTATCCAGACGTGACCCCTGGGCCGCCGCCGCCAACAACCGACGCGACCCCTCATTCGGCGGTTCACGCTTCACAAACCCATTCTTCTCAGCCAACGCCGTCGCCTGCTCCAGGATGCGATCCGCACGCTCCCACGCCAGCGCTTCCGTCTCCGCCAGGATCGGCCGCAACGACAAACTGAAGCGAACCGTACGCCCATGTTTGGCTGCCTCAGCGCGCACCTGAGAGACCACTTCCTTCACCTGCTCGTAGGTCTCACCCCACAGCGCATACACATCCGCATGCTTGCCCGCCACCGCAATGGCGGCCGCTGAAGACCCGCCAAAATACAGCGGAATATGCGGCTGCTGCGGCGACTTCACCGTGGAAAACGCACCCTCGTACTGGTAGTAAGTGCCGTGATGGTCGAAGGGTTTTTCACTGGTCCATTCCTGGCGCACCACGCTCAAGTATTCGTCGGTGCGCGCATAGCGCTCGTCCTTGTCGATATGGCTGCCGTCGGCCCGCAGTTCACGGTCATCGCCGCCGGTGATGATGTGCACGGCGGTGCGTCCACCGTTGAACACATCCAGCGTGGCGAATTGCCGGGCGGCGAGGGTGGGTTGGGCAAACCCTGGTCGATGGGCAATCAGGAACTTCAATTTGCGGGTCACGCTGGCCGCGTGGGCGGCGATCAAGGTGCTGTCCGGGCTGTTGGAGTGGAAGGCCACCAGGGCACGGTCGAAGCCGGCCTCTTCGTGGGCGCGGGCCACGGTTTCCACGTAGTCGGGTTGCAAGGTCGGGCCGCTGCGAGGGTGGATCTCCGAGGCGTGGTGGCCGCCGATATAGCCGATAAATTCGATGCTCATGGTCAGTCCTTGTTGAGGGCAGGAATAAAGCTGGTATCGAAAATAGGGGCAGTGCCCGGGCCTGTAAAATGCCGATTGGTTCTATCCTAATTATAAAAATACAGAATCATATTTTTGTATAGTTATCAGTAATGCGCATTTTAATCGCATTAGGTTATTCCCAAATAGAATTTCACTGAGGTTTTTTATGCGAATAGCATGAAACCGCAGCGGCGCTCCTGGCCGTGTTCTTGATGAGGAAGGAAGCCCGATGACTGAAAAGTCCCTTAACGCCAGTTCGTTTTCCGTCGACAAGGCCGAGGGTCACGCCGGGGTTGCATCCCGGTTGACTCCGCGCTGGCTGCGCAACTGGCGCACCCCCGACGTGCTGCTGCGCCTGGTCAGCCCGATTGTGTTGCTGCTGCTGTGGGAGCTGGCCTCCGAGCTGGGCTTTATCCCGGCGCGGGTCATCGCCGCGCCGTCGCAGATTGGCGGCACCTTGTGGGCAATGATCGTCTCCGGCGAGTTGGGCAAGCACTTGCTGGTGTCGCTGCAACGGGCACTGCTGGGCTTGAGCATCGGTGTGAGTATCGGGGTGGTGGCGGCGCTGATCACCGGGCTGTCCAAGCGTGGCGAGGTGATCCTCGACTCACCGATGCAGATGCTGCGTACCATCCCGTCCCTGGCGCTGGTGCCGTTGTTCATCCTCTGGTTCGGCATCGGCGAGTTCACCAAGATCGCGCTGATTGTCACCGGCACCACCTTTCCCGTTTACCTCAATCTGTTCGCCGGCATCCGCAACATCGACCCCAAATTGATCGAGGCCGCCAACACCCTTGGCCTCAATCGTCGCGAGCTGATCTGGCATGTGATCCTGCCGGGCTCGTTGCCGTCGTTTTTTGTCGGCCTGCGCTATTCCCTGGGCATCTCGTGGCTGGCCCTGGTGTTCGTCGAGCAAATCAACACCACCGCCGGCATCGGCTACCTGGCCAGTGATGCGCGCGACTTCATGCGCACCGACGTGATCGTGATCTGCCTGCTGATCTACAGCGTGCTGGGCCTGCTGATCGATGGCTTGATCCGCACCCTGGAACGTTTTGCCCTGGCCTGGCGCCCATCGTTTGTGAGGAACTGACATGTCGACTCTCGAAGCTTCAGCAGCACCGGTGCAGTTGCGTAATGTGGTGCGCCAGTTCGGCCAGCAGCGGGTCATTGATGGCCTGGACCTGGATATCGCCCCCGGGGAGTTTGTCGCGCTGCTGGGCGCCAGCGGTTCCGGCAAGACCACCTTGCTGCGCAGCCTCGCGGGCCTGGACAGTATCGACAGCGGCCAACTGCGCGTGCCCAAGGCTCGGGCGGCGGTGTTCCAGGAACCGCGGCTGATGCCGTGGAAGCGCGCCTGGAAAAACGTGATCCTCGGCCTGCGGGTGCCCGACGCCAAGGCCCGGGCGGTGCAGGCCTTGACGGAAGTCGGGCTGGCCCATCGGCTGGAGGCGTACCCCGCAACGCTGTCCGGCGGTGAGGCCCAGCGCGTGGCATTGGCCCGTGGCCTGGTGCGCGAGCCCAAGTTGCTGTTGCTGGACGAACCCTTCGCCGCCCTGGATGCGCTGACCCGCATCAAGATGCATCGCCTGATCATCGAACTCTGGCGCAAACACACGCCGGCGGTGTTGCTGGTGACCCACGACGTCGACGAAGCGATCCTGCTGGCCGACCGTGTGATCGTGCTGGCGGACGGCAAGATTGCCGAACAACTGAGCATCGATCTGCCCCGCGCACGGGACACCGGGCAGGACGGTTTCCAGGCGATCCGTGCACGCTTGCTGAGCCTGCTGGGCGTGGAGGTGGACGCCCCGGCCGCACAGCCCGCCAGCGCCACCGTGCGGCGGTTTGCCCATGGCTGAGTTCAGAACGGTTTTGCTGCTGGCAGCGGCGCTAGTGATGGGCGGCTGCGACAAAGCCGCCGAAGCCCCTGAGTCCGCTTCGGCGTTGTCCGGCGTGACCTTGATCCTCGGTGACCAGGCCAAGGGCTTGCGCACCGTGGTGGAGGCCTCTCACGCCCTGGACGGTATCGACTACAAGGTGCAGTGGGCCAACTTCCAGGGCGCCGCGCCGCTGTTCGAAGCGTTGCGCGCCGGCGCCGTAGACCTCGGCCCGGCGGGTGATACGCCGGTGTTGGCGGCCGCGACCGGGGGCACGCCATTGCGTATTGTCGCCGTGCGTCGCAGCCAGGCACGGAGCATTGCGATCCTGGTGCCGCCCGATTCACCGATCCACAGTGTGGCAGACCTGAAAGGCCTCAATGTGGTGGTCTCGTCCGCCCGTGGCAGCATTTCCCAGTACCTGTTGATCCGCGCCCTGGAGAATGCGGGCGTGGATGAAAAGGACGTCAACGTCGGCTTCGTCCTGCCCACCGATGCGTTGCCCGCGTTCAATGCCGGCAAGATCGAAGCCTGGGCTACCTTCGGGGTGTATCAGGCGTTCGCCGAGCAAAAGGGCGCGCGGGTGCTGATCAGCGGGGAGGGCATCAACACCGGCCTGACCTTTATCACCGCCTCCGATGAGGTGCTGGCCGACCCGCTCAAGCGCAAGGCGTTGAGTGACGTCCTGCAGCGTTTTGCCAAGGCCTTCGAGTGGGCGCAGCAGAACCCCGAGGAATACGCGCGGGTGTTTGCCAAGGTCAACGATATCCCGCTGGAGGTTTCACAGTTGCTGCGCAAATGGGGTGATGAGTCGCTGTTGCCGGTCGAGGAACGGGACATACAGGCGTTGCAGCAGGTGGATGATTTGTTTGTGGAAAAGAAGATTTTCCCGCACCGGGTAGAGGTTCAGGCATTGACCGATACCGAGGTATTTTCGCCGCAATCGTTGGCTGCCGCGCCCTGAAGTCGTTGTGTTTTGCCCGGGTCTGAGGTCTCATGGGCCCGGGAAAACTTGCGGGTAGGGAACAGCACGTGATACGGGAAGAACTTGCGCAATACGGCGGTATCACCGTCATGATTCCGGCCGCCGTGGTGATCGCCGTCTGGCTCTGGTATTCCCGGCCCCAGGCGGTCAAGTGGTGGCTGATGACGATCGCGTGCACCTATTCCATCGTGGCGTTCAGCAAATTGCTGTTCAAGGGCTGGGGCGTGTCGCTCCAACACCTTGATATTGCCGTGCTCAGTGGTCACGCCATGAATACCTCGCTGATGGTGCCTGTGGCAATGAGCCTGGTGGCGCGCCGCATCAATCCCGATTGGCGCTGGCCCGCGGCTATCGCCGGAATGTTGGTCACCGGCTGGTTCAGTGCGTATTGCGTCGCCCCCTATATTCATCCGCTCAACGAGGCGCTGGCCGGTGGCTTTTTGGGCGGGATGGCGGCGCTGGCGTTTCTATGGCGCCTTGAGGTGGTTGAGGTGCGGGTTTCCCCGTCGTTGATCGGTGGGGGAATGGTGATTCTGTTGTTAAGTGCGATGGTGCCCAAGTACAACGCCGAGAAGCTGCTCAACCATGTGGCCGTCGCCGTTTCCGGGGCCGACCAGGCCCATCAGGAACCTTCCTGGCGGGCCGCTCCCACACCGTTGAACGCCGAGTAAGTGGCCAGGTCCATGGCCATGTTGCTTTCCACCAGCAGCCCCAGCAGCATCGTCTGAGAGTTGAAGCGCCGGGCATCGCCACGGCGCTGAGCACGCTTCATCTGCTTGAACAGCGTATCGGTAATGTCCAGCGGCGAGTTGCCGCGCAAATGATCCAGCCAGCGGGACATGACCTGGGTGTTGCGCGCATAGTGCTCGGTCGGTAGGTGTTCGTTGGGCGCCAGGCCCACAAAACCTTCAAAGGCGGTGGTTAGCCCCTTCAGGGCATAGGCACGTTTCAAATCCCCATAAATGCTCATGGTCGCTCCTCGGTGCAGGAGATATTGGCCAGTAATTCGGCGGTCTTGACCTGCATGAAATGGCTGTCGCCGCGGCTTTCCACGCACAGGCAAACGGACAGGGGATTACTCACCTGTAACTTGAAGCGCCAGTCGGCGAACACCATTGAAAGCCCGGCACCGGATTCATCGCTGTCCAGCGAATGGCTGGCGTATAACACCTGCATGCGTTCTACAACGGTGGTTGAACTATTAACGTTGACGTGGATGTTTCCCGAAGAAGGAAACAGGCCGATACGCTCTACCAATAGCTTTGAACTTTTCATGGCTGTTCCTCGCTGTTTATTCAGGTATTACTCTATTCTGAAGAGGCGAAAAAGTAAGGCGATGTTATTTTTAGTCTGTTAGTAAGTTGATGGTTATTTTTTGTCTGTTTAGCGGGATATCAGCAAGTTTCCTTAACTCGGCTGACGTCGGTGAAAGGCAAACTGATGCGCTGTTCCCGTTGCAGGAAGTTCATCAGCAATACCACCCGTTGTTCACCGTCCATGGCCAGGAAGACCGCCTCCAGTTCGGCAAACGGGCCTTCATGGATACGCACGCTTTCGCCCGGCTTCAGCAGGGTGGCCACCACGGCCTGATGGTCGCGCTCCTGGAGTTCGTCCACCAGCGCATCGCTGATGGGCAGCGGGTGCGCGCCGAACCCGACGACCCGCGACACGCCACGGGTCGAACGCAGTGAGCTCCAGCTGTCCTGCAGGCTCATTTGAATAAACAGGTACCCGGGAAACAGTGATTCGCGGGTGGTCCTTCGCTGGCCCTTCAACAGCCGTTCGCGTTTATAGGTAGACCGAAAGCAGGTATAGCCCTGGCGCTGCAGATGCTCCTCGGCGCGTTCATCCTGCCGGGATTTGCACTGGACCAGATACCAGGCCTTATTGGCATTTGCGCTCATGGGGCGTCCCTCTGTCTATATAAAACGATATGGCATGGTTGTTTAATTTAAAGCCGATGAACGCTGCAAAGTCACGAATGTTATAAATTGTCTGGTTGGTCGTACATAAAGCCGGGTGCTGTTATTTTTCGTCCAAAGATAATTTTGGGTGAGGTCAAAGTTCCGTGGTACTAAATACTGCCGTGAAGTTACTAGTTGTTTCATGGGTAATGGATGCCCCGGGGAATATCGCCTTGTTTAAAAGAGTGTTGATTGTCTGTATTGGCAATATTTGCCGTAGTCCCACCGCGGAAAGTCTTTTGCGTGGCGCACTCGCGCGCTCCGATATCAAGGTCAGTTCTGCAGGTATTGCCGCGTTGGTCGGCAAGCCGATTGAAACCACCGCGCGTGCGGTACTCGAAGCCCATGGCCATCCAGCCGACGAGCACCAGGCCACCCAACTGGCGCCACAGGCGATCAGCGACGCCGACCTGATCCTGGTGATGGAACGACAGCACATCAGTGCCGTACTCAGCATGGCTCCCGAGGCACGAGGCAAGGTCTTGCTGCTGGGGAAATGGCAAAACGAGCGAGAGATCAGCGACCCCTACCGTCAAGGGAAAGCTGCTTTTGTGCACGCGTATGCGTTGATCGAAGAAGCCGTAAACGCATGGGCGCAGCGTCTCGCACGCTGATCGCCACTACTTTTTGAATCGAAATAAGGCTAAGAATCCGACTTATGCAGCAAGCGCCAGCAGTCACCGCACGGGAAGACGAAAACGAGGAGATCGATCTCCTCGGTCTGTTTGGAACACTGATCGACCACAAGTGGTTGATCGCCGCGGTTACCGGCGCCTTTATGGTGACGGGCGCCGCGTATGCGGTGTTGGCGACCCCGGTCTACCAGGCGAACGCCCTGTTGCAGGTCGAGGCGAAAAAGAACGACTTGCTGGGCTTCTCGGACATTGGCGGCATGCTGGGCAAGGAGTCTCCCTCGGCCACCGAGATCGAGCTGATCCAGTCCCGCTACGTGATTGGCAAGACCGTCGATAACCTGAAACTCGATATCGTCGTGCAGCCGATGTACTTCCCGCTGATCGGTGAATTCCTCGCGCGCCGCTTCCAGAAGAGCAATCCCGGTGCACTCGCCGAGCCGTTGCTGGGCCTGGACAGTTTCGCCTGGGGCGGCGAGTCGCTGAAGATCTTCAAGCTGGATTTGCCTGACGGGCAACTGGGCAAGAAGTTGACCCTGACCGTGGGTGACAACGCGCATTACACCCTGGTGGATGAAGATGACCAGGTGCTGGCAGCCGGTGAGGTCGGGCAGCCGTTCGAGCAAAATGGCGTCGCGTTTCAGATTGAAGAGCTGCGGGCCAAACCCGGCACCCGTTTCCGGGTGATCCGTAATGCGCGCCTGACCAGCATCCTCGACTACCAGGAGAACCTGGATGTGGTCGAGCGTGGCAAAGAGTCGGGCATGATCGGGCTGGCGCTGGAAAGCACCGACCCGGACCAGGCGATCAAGATCCTCAATCAGATCGCGGCCATTTATGTGCGGCAAAACGTCGAGCGCACCTCGGCTGAAGCGGCGCAAAGCCTGGCGTTTCTCAAGGAGCAACTGCCGGAGGTCAAGAAGGACCTGGAGAAAGCCGGCAAGGCCTTGAATGAATACCAGACCCGCAGCAAGTCGGTGGACATCACCCTCGAGACCAAGGCCATCCTCGACCAGATCGTGGGGCTCGATACCAGTATCTCCGAGCTGAAGCTGCAGCAGGCCGAGATGGACCGCAAGTTCACCCGCCAGCATCCCGCGTATCGCGCGTTGCTGACCCAGATCGGCGAGTTGACCAGCAAGCAGCAAAGCCTGGCGAGCCGGGTAGAGAGCCTGCCTTCCACCCAGCAGGAACTGCTGAGCCTGACCCGGGACGTCGAGGTGGGTACGGCGATTTATACCCAACTGCTCAACAAGTCCCAGGAGCTCGACGTGATGCGTGCGGGCACCGTGGGTAACGTGCGCCTGATCGACACCGCCGACGTCAATTACCTCAAGCCGATCAAGCCGAAAAAGATCCTGATCGTGCTGATCGCGACCCTGCTGGGCGGCTTCCTCGCGGTGGCGCTGGTGCTGCTGCGCAAGGCGCTGAACCGGGGCCTGGAAAGCCCGGAAGCCATCGAGCAACTGGGCTTGCCGGTGTATGCGTCGATTCCCTACAGCACGTTGCAAAAGGTCGAGGAAGACAAAATCACCCGGGGGCGTGGGCGTACCGATGCGGGGTCTTCATTGCTGGCCATCAGTCACCCCACGGACCTGGCGGTGGAGGCCTTGCGCAGTTTGCGCACCAGCCTGCACTTCGCAATGCTTGAGGCGCCGAATAACCGGATCATGATCTCGGGCCCGAGCCCCGAGGTGGGTAAAACCTTCGTCTCGGTCAACCTGGCGGCGGTCATCGCTCAAACCGGGCAGCGCGTACTGTTGATTGACGTGGATATGCGCCGGGGCTACCTGCACAAGGTGTTGGGTGTGTCCGCCAAGGATGGGCTGTCCGACATCCTCTCCAATCAATGCACGCTGGAAACCGCCATTCACAACACCGGCATTGAAAACCTCGACCTCATCAGCCGCGGGCAGATACCGCCCAATCCTTCTGAGTTGCTGATGCATCGCAACCTGACTGAGCTGTTGTCCCAGGTCAGCGAAAGGTACGACCTGGTGATCCTCGATACGCCACCTCTCCTGGCCGTGACCGACGCGGCGATTGTGGGACGGCAATCGGGGACCAACCTGATCGTCACGCGCTACGGCTTGAACCCGGCCAAGGAAATCGAACACACCATGCGCCGGTTTGCCCAGAACGGCATCGTGCTGAGGGGCGCCATTTTCAACGGGGTCGAGAAGAAAGCCTCCGCCAAATATGGCTACGGCAACTACGGGTATTACCAGTACGAGTACCAGGCTGATCGAAGCTGATTCCAGTCGTTACGCACCATCGTCCCAGGAAGTTTCAGCAGGATAGACGTCACGTTTTCAGGAAATGAACGAAAAATCCTGGGGCGGTAGCGTGCCAAATTCAAATCAGCATAAAGAATACCCAGCCATGTTTTACCTGTTATCCCTTATCGCGCTGTCAGCGGGTTTGCTTGCCGTCAAAAGCCCAAAGCACTCAATCGTGCTGTTTGGGGTGATGCTGTCGGTGATTCCTACCGGCAACTCCTACAGCGAAATAATCTCGCTCAAGGGCATCTTCTTCTTTGACTTCTACATCGTGGGCGGGCTGGGTGCGTTGCTGATCAGGCAGGTGCTGACGCAGAAGAGCCAACTGACGGCGCCGGGCGCGCTGCTTTTTGGCTGCGGACTGTATGTGGTGTTACTCGCCTTTGGCCTGCTGGAGTCCTCGAACAAGTACCTGCTCAAGGATGTTCGGCCTTTCATCATGATCCTGTCGTTTATCGTGCTGGCGAATATCGCGACCCTCGCCGCGAAAACCCTGAAGCTGAAAACGGTGCTGATGCTGTTGATCGCGATGAGCGCATTCAATGTGCTGGACATCGCGTGGCTACGGTTGGGGCTGTACAAGTTTCAGGACGTCTATTACGAAGAAAACGCCTATCGATACCTGGATGGGGGCACCTACGCAGCCGTTGCCTACCTGATCTATTACTTCATCGATCCACGCCTGTTTGACCAGCAAAAAAAGCTCGCACGCCTCTGCCTGGCGAGCTCGCTTATCTGTTTGTTTATCGCCAACTCGCGGTTCATTTTTGTGTCGGTGTTTGCGGCGATCATCATTCACCAATACCAAAAGCCTGCGCGCATGATCGGTGTCGCCCTGGCAGGGGCGGTGGTGCTGATGGCGTTTATCGGCATCAGCACTATGATCGGTGCCGATCGAATCAATGACGGCTTGTCGTCTGAAGGCATGGCCGCGCAACTGGCCACGCGCTTCAGCCCCGCGTTGGAGTTGATCCGGGGCATGAACCCCATGCATTACTTTGTGGGGTTGGGAGCAGGGACGCCGTTCGAGATTCCCTGGTTTGAATACCGTGGCCTGGATGACAAGAACTCGAATATCGACAGTGCCTACCTGACCTACTTTGTTAAGTACGGGCTGATCGGGTTGTACCTGTTGTATGTCTTCATCACCTCGATTACCCAGCATATGAACAGCCGGGTGGCGGTCTCGATCGGCATCTTCCTGGGGGTGATGTTCATCGTGTCGGCCACGCCTTATCAGCCGTACGCCATCGGCATCGCGTATGGCGCCATTGTCCTGCGGGTGTGTGCCGAACACACCGCCAGGCAACGCAAAAAAATCCTCAACCCTCGCCAGCCGCTGATAACCACGCCCCTGCAGGTGAATGCCGGATGAACAGCACACTGTTGAAAAAATTCGTGTCCAGTACGGCATGGAGCTTCATTTCCGCCGTCGCCACGAAAGTGTCGGTGGTGATCACCGGCATCCTGGTTGCGCGTGTATTGGGCGCGCAATCGTTTGGCGAGTACGGCCTGATCCAGAGCGCGATTGTGATGCTGGCCAACGTCGCCGCCCAGGCCACCACCACGGCGACGGCCAAGCACATTGGGCAGTTCAAGGACACCAGCCCCGAGAAGACCGGCAGGGGCATCGCGCTGACGCTGATTTTCTCGGTTTTTTTCAGCGGGATGATCATCGGGACAGCGCTGTTTTTCCCGGATTTCTTCTCCAGCGTCATCCTGGGCACAGACAGCCTGAACGCGGCGTCGCTGATCGTGTTGTGCACCATCACGCTGATTATTTTGTCGGGCTGGACCCAGGGCTGCCTGACCGGCTGGGGGCAATACCGCTCGATTGCGACGATCAACGGAATCATCGCCATCGTTGCGATCCCGGCCACGTACGGCCTGACCATCCAGTTCAGGCTCAACGGCGCGCTGCTGGGGTTGGCCGGCTCTCAATTGCTGATTGTGTTTTTCAGCGCGCTGGCGTGCTGGAAAATACTGAAGGCGCAGAACACCACGCTGAGTTTCAAGGGCGCGATTGCTGAAAAGCACGCGGTGCTTTCGGTTGGCCTGCCGGTGTTGTTGACCGGGTTGATGGTCGCGCCGATGAACTGGTTCGCGAACAAGTTATTGGCGCAAACCACTAACGGACTTGCCGCCCTCGGCATGTACGCCGCCGCCATGCAATGGAACGCGATCTTTTCCCATGTTTCCGTGGTACTGGGCTCGGTACTGGTGCCGATGCTGGCCGCCGCGCTGGGCGGCAAGAATCGCAAGTTGGACGCCTTGAACTTTCTGTCGGGCTGGTTAGTGGTGTTGGTGATTATCCAGCCGGTGATCATGTTTCCCGAGTTATTGGCGAAGCTCTACGGGAGCAGTTTCCTGGGGCGTGATTTTGAAGTGACGTTGGTGCTGGTGATTCTTGGCTCGCTGCTCAGTGCCTTCAAGTCCGGCATTTCAAGAAAGATGATCGTGATGAACCTCGCCTGGTTCAGCGTCATGAGCAACGTGCTGTGGGGCCTGTTATTCATCGCCGGGGCGTTCTGGCTGCGGGAAGAGGGCGCCGTCGGGATTGCCAAGGCGTTCATTGGTTCCCAGTTCATCCACTTCCTGCTCGGCCTGCCTTATTTCGTCTACAAGAAAATACTCCCTTTGGAGTTGCTGGTTTCTCCCAGGATATTGATCTTGTGGACATTGCCTTTTGTCAGTTTTATCTCAAGTGCCTACGTTGAAAGTATGGTCTATCGATTGATGATACTGGCGTTGATATTTATCTACATTCTCGCAACAACGTTCGCTTTGAATACCGTGTTTAACGACCCCGTGGAAAATGGAAGCCCAGCATGAATGTCAGCAAAGTATATATCCGGGGGGCATACGGTCCTGGTAATTTGGGTGATGACGTATTAATGCTCTGCGTTATCAATATTCTGAAAAAACGCTTTAAAGAATCGGATATTGCCGTGGGTGTCGATCATCCGGAGATCGCCCGGAACTTCAACCCGCGTATCAAGTGGCTGCACATCAAGGAGCCGGTCAAGGCCGACCTGGTGGTGCTGGGGGGCGGGGGCCAGTTCTTCTCGTTCATCCCGCCGGCCAAAGCCGCCACCGCCCGTCAGGGCATCGTGGCGAAGCTGCACAAAAGCCTCAAGGCGCAAACCGACCTGAAGTCCACACTTCTGCGTTTGTATGTAGGCATGCGCGGCGGTGTCGACAGGATCTATTTCCACCGTCGCCTGGCGGCGTTCTGTATCGGCCTGGGCCCGTTTGATGGCGGTGGCAAGTTGCTCGACCGCGCGGTCAGCGTGATCAATCGCTGCGACTACATCTCCGTGCGGGACGGCACCAGCCAGCAGCATTGCAACACCTTCGGCAAGACCGATGTCGAGGTGTACACCGACCCGAGCCTGCTTTCCGACCTGTGGATCTCCAGCAAAGACCTGGAAATCGGCAGCCTGAAGAAGGGCAAGTACCTGTCCTTTATCCTGCGCGACTGGCCCCACGACGCGAACGGGCAGCAGTTCATCAAGGCGATGGTGCAGGCCGCTGAAGAGCTGGCCAAGCGCGGCGAGCAGGTGCGCCTGGTCTCGCTCTACAAAGAGCGGGACCAGCACCTGATCGACAAGTACCACCGGTTCGAATGGTTGTGCTGGGACGCGGCTGGCGACACCCCGGAAACGTTCATGGCGAAATTGATTGTCGAGTCCGACGTGATCATCAGCGCCCGTGCACACGGCGTGCTGCTGCCGGCTTCCCTCGGGTTTCCCACCATCGCCGTTGCCATCGAAAACAAGCTGAAGAAAGTCCATGAAATGTTGCCTCAAGGCACCCGGTTGGTCAGCACCCCGGACGCTGAGGTGATCATGTCGACCATCAGCGAGTTCAGGCAATCCAAAACGCAGATGGCCGAGCACCTCAAGCAGGAGATCGCGCAGCGGTCGTCCCTGGCACAAAAAGCGGTCGACGACTTTTTGAAGTGGGTCGATGAAAAATAGAGTTGAGGGGCAACCGACGTGAAAAAGACAGCCTCGACGCTACTCACTTTGGCGTTCGCTTTGCAGATGGCTGCGAGCGGCGCATCAGAGACTAACGACCGTTGTGAGCAACCCATCAAAAACATCTATCCGTCACTGCCGGATGTGTCGCAGATGCTCAAAGGTCCGCAGGCGCAGAACAGCATTAAGGGCAGCGCCAATCTGACGAACAAGGCCTATAGCCAGAAGATCAAGGACATCGCCGTGCACTTTCCGGCCGGCTCGTACGACCCGGGTTCGATGGTGCGCCTGGGTTTGCCCTATGGCGGCATTGAGTTCAAGTCGCCGCTCCCGCAACCCGGCCGCGAATGCCTGGTGCTGACCTATGAGTTGAAGTTCGACAAGAACTTCAACTTTGTAAAAGGCGGGAAGCTTCCAGGCCTCTATGGCGGTACAGCCAATACCGGCGGGAAAATACCTAACGGCCATGATGGTTTTTCCACGCGCTACATATGGAAAGAAAAGGGCGCCGGCGCCATTTATGCCTATCTGCCCACCAGTAAAACCTGGGGAACGGCTGTAGGCCTGGGTTCCTGGATGTTTACGGTCGGGCAATGGCATACGTTGGAGCAACTGGTGAAGTTGAATACGCCGGGGGAGGCCGACGGCGTGATCTCCATTTGGTACGACAAAAAACTGGTGCACACCGAAACCGGGCTGACGTTTAGAGACACCCGGGATATCACCATCGATGGTTTGCTGTTTTCGACGTTCTTCGGTGGGAATAACCCGTCGTTCGCCACGCCGGTCAGTACCAATATCCGCTTCCGGAATTTTGTGATGAGTTCGCAGCGCGTGACGGATACAGCAGGGCAGGGTGAGTAGATGAAGAACCTGAAACTGAATATCAAGAAGGCCGCCCTTGCCTTGTTCAACACGCTGCTCAGCCTCGCCTTGTTTTTCAACCTGCGACGTTCACTCCTGCGGGCCACCGGGTGCCAGGTGGGCGCAAACACCACGGTTCACCGCAAGGTGGTTTTCTTCTCGTTCGGCAACTGCGCGATCGGCAAGAACTGCACGATCAATTACGGCTGCTACCTGGATAACCGCGCGGGTATCCGCATTGGCGACAACGTCAATATTTCCCACAACACCCGGATTTATACCCTGGGCCACGACATCGATGACCCGATGAGTTGCCTGGTGGGAAAACCCGTGGTGATCGAAGACGACGCCTGGATCTTTCCCAATGTGATGGTGATGCCCGGCGTCACCATCGGGAAAGGCGCGGTGGTGTATCCCGGCAGTGTGGTGACGCGCAGCGTTGAAGCCTATTCGATCGTGGGCGGCAACCCGGCCAAACCGATTCGCTTTCGAAATAAAAACATTCTGTACCGCGCCGACTTTCCTGTCTGGTTTGCCTTGTAAAGCACCCCGCGTGCCCACCCTTATTTATGCAGGATTCTTAAGTGAAATCATTAATGATTGCATGGATTGGCTATCAACGACGCGCCGATACCATGAAGCAATATTGGGCGTATGACATTCTGCATCTGCCCAACCGGTTCAAGAAAAAGTCTGCACGGCCACTGGACTATTTGATCAAGTCGTTCAAAACCCTCAAGACGCTGTTGGTCGGTTCGCCCGAAGTGCTTTGGGTGCAACTGCCACCGAGCCCGGTCTTGCATATAGCGCTGGCCTACAAGTGTGTATTTAACCGGCGCCTGAAGATTATTGCCGACGCCCACAACAGCCTGTTGCGCAAACAATGGATCGGCTTCCCGGGAACCGTGGCCCTGCTGAATCGCATTGATGCGGTGGTCGTGCACAACTTCAAAGTCAAAGAAGAATTGGCAAGCCTGGGCGTCAAGGAAGCCAGGCTTTTTATTCTGGAAGACTTGCCGTGCGACTTTCCGGTGCCGCCCGCCAGTGAGCGCGAAACACCCTATGTGCTGTTTCCCTGTTCGTTTGATATCGATGAGCCGATCGAGGTTGTGATCAACGCCGCCAGGGAAATGCCCGGTGTCGACTTCCTGATCACCGGCAAGCACCAGGGCAAGCTCTCCGAGGAACTCGTGGCGTCACTGCCCGGCAACATCAAGCTGACCGGCTTCCTCAGCAAGGCGACCTTCGAGCAGTTGCTGTGCCACGCAAATGTGGTGCTCGGCCTGACCACCCGCGACAACGTGCAGTTGAGCGTGGCCAACGAAGCGGTCAGTGCCGGCAGGCCGATGGCGCTTTCAAACACCACGGTGCTGCGCTCGTTGTTTTCCGAGGCGGCGGTGTTCGTGGACACGATGGACCCACTGTCCATAAAGGCCGGTGTTTCCCAACTCATCGCCCATCAAGAAACCTATAAAGAAAAGTCAGCCTTGCTGAAAGCCAAGCGGATAAGCCGTTGGGAAGGGCAGGCTCAATTGTTGAAAACTGCCGCAGCTATTTAATGATGTTTATTAGTTCTGACAGGAAGGGAACCGTCATGAGTCAATCAAGTGATGTTTTGTTGATTTGTTCTGGAGGTGGGCACTGGGTGCAAATGAGTAAGTTGCTCCCGGCCTTCGACGGTCAAAAAGTTACCATTGCCACCGTCGATATCAGCATTGGCTCGCAGTATCCATTGCATAAGTTTTCGCAAGTCCCGGACTTTAACCGCAGTGAGCCCATGAAGATCATCAAGGGGTTTTGCCAGATCTTCGCGATCGTCTACCGCAGTAAAGCCAAATACGTTATCTCCACCGGTGCCGCTCCCGGTCTGCTGGGGTTGATCGCCGGAAAACTCATGGGCAAAAAGACCCTGTGGATCGACAGCATCGCCAACCCCAAGAAACTCTCTTTGTCTGGCCGTATCGCTGTTTACTTTGTCGATGAGTTGCTGACCCAGTGGCCCACGCTTTCGCAAAACAGCCGGGCCCAATATAAAGGGAGGATTGTATAAATGATTTTTTGCAGCGTTGGCACTCAAGCACCGTTTGAAAGAATGCTCGGCTACTTGAATGAATGGAGCCATGCAAACCCCCAGGTCCCGATTGTGGCGCAGGTCGGCAACAACGAAAACGACCTGGGCCGCATTACAGCGTACAAGACCATTGCCGAGCCGCTCTTTTCCAAGAACTTCAACGCCTCGAAAGTGATTGTTTCCCATGCGGGCATGGGCAATATCATTCGTTCCCTCGAACTGGGCAAACCCATCGTTATCGTCCCGCGCGATAGCCGACGCGGTGAACATATCAATAATCATCAGTTCGACACCGCCGAGAATTTTTCAGACCTGCCGTCTGTGTTTATCGCCCACGATAAAGACGCTTTCTTTTCGGCGATTGATTCGGCCCTTAACTACAGCAGCGCAGAAAGTACATTGGACTTTACCGAAAGAGATCGTTTGATCAGTTATGTAAAGGCGTTCGCCTCTTAAGTTCCGACTGTTTGTCAATACGCTCTTATTGCCTTTAATCATCGAGTAATCGCTATGATCCCAGTTATATTGTCTGGCGGCTCAGGCACGCGCCTGTGGCCGCTTTCAAGAGCACTTAAGCCAAAGCAGTTTATTGCCCTGCACGGTGACTTGAGTTTGTTTCAGGCCACGTTGGAGCGAATCAAGAACCTGTGCATAGAGGGCGAGAACGTCCGCCCTCCAATCATTGTGTGTAACGAAGAACACCGGTTCATCGTGGCCGAACAAAGCCGATCGCTGGACGTGATTCCGCAGAAAATCCTCCTGGAACCCACCGCCCGAAATACCGCCCCGGCGATTGCGGCCGCGACGCTTTCGGCGCTGGCGGACGGGGACGATCCGATCCTGCTGGTGCTGGCGGCAGACCATGTCATCGGCGATACCGACGCCTTCAACGCAGCGTTGACGTCGGCCACGGCGGAAGTCAACAAGGGCAAGATCGTCACCTTCGGCGTGGTGCCCACCAAGCCGGAGACCGGCTACGGCTATATCCGTACTCAAGCGGCTGCGGTCGACGGCGCGGCGCACGTCGAGGCCTTTGTCGAAAAGCCTGACCTTGCGACCGCACAAGGCTACCTGGCCCAGGGTAACTACTTCTGGAACAGCGGCATGTTCATGTTCCGTGCCTCTGTCATGAAGGCTGAGCTGGAGCGCCTGAGCCCGGACATCGTGGTGGCCGCCGAACTGTCCCTCTCCAACGCGGCGCATGACCAGGATTTCACCCGGCTCAACCAGGTGGATTTCGTGAACGCGCCCAACGTGTCGATTGATTACGCGGTGATGGAAAAAACCGATATCGCCTCGGTGGTCATCCTCAACTCCCCGTGGAGTGACCTGGGCGCCTGGGATTCGGTGTGGGAAGCGGGCGCCAAGGATGTCCATCAGAACTGCACCCAGGGTGACGTGTTGCTGCAAGACGTCACCCACAGCTATGTGCACGCCAGCCACCGGCTGGTCACGGTGGCAGGGATCAGCGATGTGGTGGTGGTCGAGACCGCCGACGCGGTCCTCGTGACCACCAAGGACCATGCCCAGGACGTCAAGAAGATCGTCACCGAGCTGACTGAAAAGCACCGGATCGAAAGCGCGAGCCACCGCGAAGTCTATCGGCCGTGGGGCAAGTATGACTCGGTGGACCAGGGCTACCGCTACCAGGTGAAGCGCATCACGGTGAAGCCGGGGCACAAGCTGTCTGTGCAGCTTCACCACCATCGGGCCGAGCACTGGATCGTGGTCTCCGGCACGGCCAATGTGCAGATCGCCGACAAGCAGGTGCTGCTCACCGAGAACCAGTCCACCTACATCCCGATCGGCGTTGTGCACTCCCTCGAAAACCCGGGACGCATCCCGCTGGAGCTGATTGAAGTGCAATCAGGTTCCTACCTCGGCGAAGACGACATCATCCGCTTTGAAGACCGCTATGGCCGCCTCGAGCTTGTTTAAAGGAGTATTGAAATGAATGTAACTGTATTTGGAATCGGCTATGTGGGTCTGGTGCAGGCGGCGGTATTGGCTGACGCGGGGCATGAAGTCTGTTGTGTCGACATCGACGCCACGAAAGTCGAGAACCTCAAGAGCGGCATTATCCCGATCTACGAGCCTGGGTTAAGCGCGCTCGTCCAGAAGAACCATGATGCCGGCCGCCTGCATTTCACCACCGATGCCGCCCAGGGCGTGCGTCACGGCGAGGTGCAGTTCATCGCCGTGGGCACGCCGCCGGATGACGACGGCAGCGCCGACATCAAGTACGTGCTCTCCGTGGCGGCGACCATTGCCCTCAACATGACCGAGCCGAAGATCATCGTGAACAAGTCCACAGTGCCGGTGGGCACGGCGGACAAAGTCCGGGCGAAAGTGTCCGAGGTGCTGAAGTCCCGAGGGCTTGAGGTGGAGTTTCACGTCATCTCGAACCCCGAGTTCCTCAAGGAAGGTTCGGCGGTCGCGGACTGCACGCGTCCCGACCGAATCATCATCGGCAGTGACAGCAGCTACGCCGTGGACCGCATGCGGGAGCTGTATGAGCCCTTCAACCGCAACCACGAAAAAATCATCACGATGGACATCCGCAGTGCGGAGCTGACCAAGTACGCAGCCAACTGCCTGTTGGCCACCAAGATTTCGTTCATGAACGAAATGGCCAACTTTGCCGAACGCCTGGGCGCCGACATTGAAGCCGTGCGTAAAGGCATTGGTTCCGACCCGCGAATCGGCTACGACTTTATCTACCCCGGCTGCGGCTATGGCGGCTCGTGCTTCCCGAAAGACGTGCAAGCCCTGGAGCGCACCGCGTCGTCGATCGGCTACCAGGCAACCCTGTTGTCGGCTGTCGAGGAAGTCAACAAGCGCCAGAAGCAGCACCTGTTCGGGCATATCCACCATCACTTCGGTGGGCAACTGGAAGGCAAGACCTTTGCGATCTGGGGCCTGGCCTTCAAGCCCAATACCGATGACATGCGCGAAGCCTCCAGCCGCGTATTGATCGAACAGTTGCGCAGCGTAGGGGCCAGGATTCAGGCGTTCGACCCGGAAGCCATGGCGGAAACCCAGCGCATCTACGGCATGAACGAAGACTTGCTGCTGATGGGCACCAAGGAAGCCGCGTTGCAGGGTGCCGATGCGTTGGTGATCGTGACCGAGTGGCGCGAGTTCAAAGCCCCGGACCTGGACTTTATAAAAGAAAAACTGAGTACGCCGGTGATCTTTGACGGCCGGAATATATTTGATCCGCACCGCATGAAAGCCAATGGTTTCGAGTATTACGGTATCGGTCGCGGATTATCAGTGCGGCCAATCATTTGAACCTGACGATTATTAACATTGGTGGTTTGCCGTATCCACAAGTGAGATGATTCCTGAGAGGCTAATTGCGTGATCCGGCAGGATCTATATGCAGTTTTCATGGCCTGTTTTATCTCCGTTCCATCACTACTCCCTTATTGCAAAGTTGTATAAGGGGTAAATATCGAGAAGGAGTCTGATATGAAGCAATTACTGTTGGCTGGCTTGCTGGCTTTCACAAGTACTGCGGCACTGGCGGCGGGTGAAGTCGCCGGCGCAGCGGTGAGCGAGACGGCCAGCGCAGGCGAGTCCCTGTCGTTGAGCACCCCGGTCGTGGGCGGCGTGACGCTCGGTGAAACCGTGGGGGTCGGCACGGCTGTTGTCGGCGCTGCGGCGGCTGCTTCCAACTCGGGCGGCAGTTCCAATGGCGGTACTTCCGGCACCGGCGGCACAACCGGCACAGGTGGTACCACCGGTACCAACTAATTAACCCGCAATGTGTGTTGTTCAAGATCACTCAGAACTTTCTGGGTGATCTTTTTTAGACTCGCCCTCGACTAGCGTAGTGCCATTATGATTCGTAGGTTACCTGTTCTTTTGCTGGCAAGTATCAGCTTGCACGGCTGCATGTTTTCGCCTGGTCAACACATGGACACCGGTCAAATGTCCAGTGAGGGTTCTCTCGAAAGTACCCGGGTGGAGTTGATTCCCATCACCCCCAAATTGATCGCCATGAATGCCGCCACGCAAGTACGCGAATCGGTGCCCTCGGAATTATTGTCTTATGTTCCGGGTGGCTATCGCGTAGGCGCCAATGACCTGTTGTTTATTACGGTCTGGGATCACCCTGAGTTGACGGCGCCGTCGGGGCCGCAACAGCAGATTGATGCCAACGGGCGCCTGGTTCGCCCGGACGGCACGCTGTTTTATCCGTATATCGGTAACGTCCCGGTGGCCGGTAAAACCATCGAAGAGCTGCGCGCCTATATCTCCGGACGCCTGGCGCAATTTATTGAAAGCCCTCAGGTTGACGTCAGCGTGCTGCGGTTTGCCAGCCAGACGGTGGTGGTGACCGGTGCGGTGGTGAAAGCCGGCCAGCAGCCGATCACCACCACGCCACTGAGCGCTGTGGAGGCCATTGGCGCCGCCGGTGTCGACCCGACGAATGCCGACCTGTCGGGCCTGACCCTGACCCGCGACGGCCGCGAGTACAGGCTCGACCTGGACAGCCTCAATCGCCAGGGCTCGCAACTGCAGGGCATCTACCTCAAGGGCGGCGACCGGTTGTACTTGCCCTATAACGACCAGAAACGCGTGTACCTCATGGGTGAAGTCAATCAGCCCCGGGCGCTGAGTTTCAAGGGCAAGTCGATCAACCTGACCGATGCCCTGGGCACGGCTGGGGGCTTGAACCAGACCACTTCCAATGGCAATGCGGTGTACGTGATTCGCGGCGTGGACAACCTGGAAGCCGAACCGGCCAAGGTGTTCCAGCTCGATGCCCAGTCACCTTCGGCGCTGGTGCTCGCCACGCGCTTTGACTTGCAGCCCCAAGACATCGTGTACGTTGGGCCTGCCGGCGTGACGCGCTGGAACCGCTTGATCAGCCAACTGCTGCCTACCGCCACTGCCATTGGGCTGGGTGCCAGATCGGCCAATGACCTCAGTGAAGTCAACAGCAGATAAGGCGCTATCCCGTGGTGAAAATTTTGCCTAGCTGCGCCTGTCTGTCGATGGCGCTCTTGTTGTGCGGGTGTAACCCGTTGATGAGAGCGTCGTGGTACACCCTCGAAACGTCCGTCACCGGCCCGGCCTCCATCAACGTGACCCGCGCCCAGGTCGACGCGGTGCCGTATCCGCAGATCCTGGTCACCACCGCCGTCAGCGAAGGGGTGATGGCCATGCCCCGTCGTCGGGGCGACCTGGAGTTCTGGGTCGCCTCCGGCAAGCAAGTGCTGATGATGCGCAACGGCCTGGTGGTGCGCACCGTCGGGCTGGGGGTTTCCCTGGATGGCACCCGCTTCAGTGGCGAGTCGCCGTTCAAACGCGGCCTCCAGCATCTGCCCGATGGCTATGCCAGCACCCGCTGGATCGACCTCTATGACGGCAACCGAATCGGTCTTGCGGTCAACAGCCGTTTCAGCCCCCACGGTATCGAGATCCTCCGCATTCTGGACAAGGATTACGCCTTGCTGCGCATCGACGAACAGGTGGATGTGCCCACCTTGAATTTCCGCGCCACCAACCGTTACTGGATCGATCCGCTGGATGGTTTCATCTGGCGCAGCGAGCAGCACCTGACGCCCCGGCTGGTGTTGAAAATCGTGCAGTTGCGCCCTGATCGGGGGGCCGTCCGGTGAAGTGTTCGACCCTTTTATGCCTTGGGCTGCTGTTGATCGGCCCAGGCGTTGGCCAGGCGGCCGTCACCGTCAGCGGTGATGTGCGCAGCCCCGGCCCATTCGACATCAAGCCCGGTGCGCGCTTGCTGGACGTGATTCGCGAGGCCCAGCCCAATGCCGAAAGCTACTGGTTGGGCGCCGCGTGGCTGCACCGGTCGCAGGCAGGCAAGCAGGCGCGTTTGAAGGCGGGCGTGTTGTTCGACCTGAAACTGCTGCAACGAGGGGCCTTGCTGGATAACAAGCACACGCGGGCGGACTTGAGTGCGCGTCTGTACCGGCAGGTCGAGCAGTTGCCCGTCACCGGCCGCCAGGTGACCGTGCTGGACCCGATCGCCGTGGAGGCGGGGTTCGCCCGCAACGCGTTGCTCGATGAGGGCGACCAGCTTTTTTACCCCGCAAGACCCTCCACCGTTGAGGTACTGGGGGCGGTCGCGCAGCCCTGCAATGTGGCGTACCAGGCGATGAGGGAAATCCGGGATTACGTCCGCGACTGCACTGTCCTCGACGACGCCGAGAGCGATGACCTGTGGCTGATCCAGCCCGACGGCCAGGTACGACGTGTGGGCGTGGCGGCCTGGAATCGGGAGGAGGGTGTCGTGGCCGCTCCCGGCAGCCGGATCCTGGTGCCGCTGCGCAGCGATGATCTTGAGACGCCGACCCCTGATCTCAACCAACAACTGGCCGAGTTTTTCGCCACTCAACCGTTGGCTGAGGTGAACCCTTGAATTTACGTTTTGCAGCTGTATTGCTTTTGCCCTGTGGGCTGGTTCACGGTGAGCCCCGTTACACCCAAAATGATTTTGGCGGCGTGGGCCTGCTACAGACTCCCACCGCACGCATGGCCCCGGCGGGCGAGCTGAGCGCCAACGCCAACCGGACCGATCCTTACTCGCGCTACAGCTTTTCCTTGCAGCCGTTCGACTGGCTGGAGGGCTCGTTTCGCTACACCGCCATCAGCAACCGCAAGTACGGTGCCGAGGCGTTGAGCGGAAGCCAGAGCTTCAAAGACAAAGCCATCGACTTCAAGGCACGGCTCTGGGAAGAAAGCCACTGGGCGCCGCAAGTGGCCTTCGGCGCCCGGGACATCGGCGGTACCGGATTGTTTTCCAGCGAATACTTCGTCGCCAACAAGCGCTATGCCAACCTGGATTTCAGCCTCGGCATTGCCTGGGGCTACCTGGGCAATCGCGGGGACTTCAGCAACCCGCTGTCGGTGTTCGGCAGCAAGTTCAACGACCGGCCCAAGAGCACCGCAGTCGTCGCCAGGGCAGGGGACGTGAACTCCAACGCCTACTTCAGGGGCCGTCCTTCGTTGTTTGGCGGGATCGCCTATCAAACGCCGTGGGAACCCCTGAGCCTGAAGCTCGAATACGAGGGCAACGACTACAAGCACGAACCGTTGGACAACCCGATCAAGCAGGACTCGCCAGTCAATATCGGTGTGGTCTACAAGCTGGCCGACAGCGTTGACCTGAGTGCGGCCTGGGAGCGCGGAAACACCGCGATGTTCGGCATCACCCTGCACACCAACTTTGTCAGCCGCAAGGCACCGGTCAAGACCTATGACCCGCCCGCCGAACCGTTGCCCGCACGCATGCCGACCACGCCGCCCGACCAGGTCAACTGGGCCAGTGTCGCCGATCGGCTGCAGCAGAATGCCGGCTACAAGGTGGAACGCATTGCCCAGCGCGGCTCGGAATTGATGGTGTATGGCGAGCAGCAGCGCTACTTCTACTCAGCCAAGGCCGTCGGGCGCGCCAGCCGTATTCTCGACAACAGCGCCAATCAGGACATCGATTGGTTCACCCTGGTGAACAAGCGTTATGACATGCCCATCGAAGAAACCAGCGTACCCCGCGACACCTTCCGCGCGGTGGTGAACAACGAGCAGCCGTTGACGGATCTGCACCGTGCCACCGAGGTCAATCCGGCGATTGCTCATCGGGAAACCACGCTTTACACCGGCAAGCAGGCGCCGTTCAGCTACGGCCTGGGCCTGGGTTACAAACAGAACATCGGCGGCCCCAACGGCTTGCTGTATCAGTTCACCGCCGATGCCGACGCGGAGTACCGGTTTACCCGCAACACCTGGTGGAGCGGTTTGCTCAGCGCCAACCTGCTGAACAACTACGACAAGTTCACCTACGACGCACCCAGCGGGTTGCCGCGGGTGCGCACCGACCTGCGCCAATACATGACGACGTCGGATGTGACGATGCCAAACTTCCAGTTCAACCATGCGGCGCGGCTGGACCGGGACCTGTATGGCATGGTCTACGGTGGTTATCTGGAGTCCATGTACGCCGGGGTGGGCGGCGAAGTGTTGTTTCGGCCGGCGGGCAAGCACTGGTCGGTGGGTGCAGACCTGAACGTCGTGCGCCAGCGTGATTTCAATCAGGGCTTCGGCCTGCGTGATTACCAGACCATCACCGGGCATGTCACCAGCTACACAGAGCTGCCCTATGACACCTTGGCGGCAGTCAGTGTGGGCCGTTATCTGGCGCGGGACTGGGGCACCACCGTCGACATCTCCCGGCAGTTCAAGAACGGCGTGAAATTTGGTGGCTGGGTGACACTGACCACCGCCTCGAAAGAAGAGTACGGCGAGGGCAGCTTCGACAAAGGGATCTACATTTCCGTCCCGTTCGACGAGTTGATGAGCACCTCGACGATGCGTCGGGCCAACGTCGTCTGGGCACCCCTGACCCGCGACGGCGGCGCGCGCCTGAACCGTGCTTACTCGCTGCAGACGATGACCGATGGGCGTGACAGCGAGCTGTTCTACAACAACTTCGAGAAGATCACTGAGTGACGGCGCGGCATTTGCCGACAAGGTTGTTCACTGCCTGGTGCTGAATGCGCCAGGCAGTGAGAAGGCCTTGGCAACACAACGCCAGGTGCAATGCCGGCGAGCAACATTTCCCTGACTTCCCCTCTGTGAACCCTCTACGAATGGCGTGGGCCTGGACGCCCAGGCGTCGCTGTGGGCGTTATCTTTACGGCCGATAGGGGAGAGTGGCGGGGAGCGAAGACGACGCCCCTGAGGGCGTCTGGTGCCCCGCGTCGCCGTTGCAGCGACACGGGGAAGGGAGGGTCAATAGATGTCTTTGGACAGCAGGGTAAACGGGGTCTTGAAGAGGATCTTGATGTCGAGCCACAGCGACCAGTTGTTGATATAGCTCAGGTCGATATCGACGCGTTTTTGCATCTTCTCCAGGGTCTCGGTTTCGCCACGGCAGCCGTTGACTTGCGCCAGGCCGGTGATGCCGGGCTTGATGCGATGCCGCGCCATGTAGGCGCGAATCTTGCCCGAGTAGTAGTCATTGTGGGCCACGGCATGGGGGCGCGGACCCACCAGTGCCATATGCCCCTGCAACACGTTGAACAGCTGCGGCAACTCGTCGATGGAGGTGCGCCGGATAAAGCGCCCTACGCCGGTAATGCGCGAGTCGTTGCGGCTTGCCTGGCGCACTTCGTGGTCGTCATGCACGCGCATCGAGCGGAACTTCCAGACCTTGATCACCTCGCCATTCCAACCGTGACGGTCCTGCTTGAAGATCACCGGGCCGGGGGAGGTGAGTTTGATCAGCAGGGCGAACAGCAGCAGCAACGGGCTGAGCAGCACAATCGCCAACAGCGCCAGGCTCTTGTCCAGCAGCGACTTGCTCAGTGCCGCGGTCGGGCGACTGGTCAGCGGGCTCTCATTGAGGAAGATTGCCGGCAAGCCATCCACCTCGGCCACGCTGTGGTTGAGCAGCAGCATGTTGTTGAGGTCGGGCACCCAGATCACGTCCACGCTGATCTCCAGCAGGTTGAGGTACAGCGCCTCGATATGCGTGGCTTCCTGGAGCGAATGAGTGATGTACAGCCGGCGAATTCCGTGTTGCCTGATCAGTGCGGGAAGGTCCGGCAAATCGCCGAGAATTTGAGGTTGAGCGCTGGTCTGGGGCACGGTACTGGCCGGACCTACGAGGCCAACTAACGGCGAACGTTTTTGCCTGGCAAGAGTGTTGGCCAAGTCGGTTGCAAGTTTTCCGGTGCCAATAATCAGCGATTTCTGACGTTCGTGAAGTTGTCGATGGTAGTGGCGGGAGAGACTGTGAATGGGGATGTAGCAAAGTGCTAGTAGTGGATAGCTGACGGCGGCCCAGAGTAGCAGGGTTTCCAGAGGAAACAGCGAGCTGGCATTACAGGCCATACCGACCACAGTCAATATCCCAAGGGTCAATAACCAGCCTGTAAATAATCGTCCCAGCCCTACAAAAAAATCATCCTTTTTGCTATAGACATCACATAACATGTAGGCCGGGATAGAGGCCAGTATTGTAATGGCTGCCAATATCCGGTAGTGGGCTTCCAATTGTCCGGTCTTGAACAGTACCAGTGAAAACAAAAGTACAACGACCACACTCAAGGCAATAGCCCACTGCCCCCAGAAGGTGAGACCTTTGGGTGTAAGGTTACGATGCATTCTTCTGTTGTTAAGCATACTTCTGCTCCCTGTGGTATCCACTCACGTGCTGGCAGGTTAAAGCGAGGCGTGGTTTTAATGACTATCAAATGGCAGGCGCACGCGTAGGCGTGCGTATTGATAGTAATAAATGGCAGGGAGCAATGGCTGACGACTTATAACGCGGGCATGTTGTTATAAAATGGCAGATAGAAAAGGATTTTAATAGGCAGGGTGAATTGTAATTTTTATGAAATAATTATTGTTCGGCGACGCTGTTGCGACTGCTCAAAGGGCTTTTTATTTTTTGTGTGAGGCAGTAGCCGCGGTTGCGTACCGCTCGGAACAGGCGCTCGCCATCATTGACGCGCTTGAACTTGTCCTGCAGTCGGCTGAGGCACATTTCGAGCCCGCGATAGAGGTCGGGTTCGCGCCCGATGTTCCGGATAAGTTCTTCTTTGCTCACCACACGTTCTTCATGGTGCAACATCTTCTTGATCAGTGCCGACTCAATAGTCGTCAAGGAAATACGCAGTCCGCCTTTGACCAGTGCCCGGTCTTGTTGGGTCAATAACCACACATCCGGGGTGCGCAAGGCGGGGGTTGAATTAACAACTTCCGCGGGGGTGTTATTAAGATCGGGGCCGCCGGGTTCTGATTTGAGTACGGCAATTTTCGGGTTTTTGGAAGCGTCGTAAAGTTGTCGGGTTAGTCGGTTATTGGCCTCATAGAGTCTTTTGGCGGCCACATAATTGCTGAGCCATAGATTGAAATTCTGCTCACTGGTCACGGCGTAGGAACTGGCCGAGGACTCCGCTGTTTTCTCAGCGGTTTCTACCAGCGGGCCGCTGTCGACGTCGTAATGTAAAAATGCCACATTGGGCGTGAAATCATGCAGCGCAATTGACGGGTACGTGGATGTAAATGTGTGTTTCTTGAGAGAACTCATGGCATTCACCGATTCCAGGAAAGTACGGGGGTTCATAAACTATCCGCAGGGGAGAAGTAGGGGCCCTGAAAATAGTCAAAAGGCAAGCGTCTGGCGAGAAGTGCGCTGTCGGCATACTCGACGTTGTCGGCGATGAACGAGACCCGGGTGGTGCTCATCAGCCCCAGCATCTGGTCGTAAAGCCGGTCGAACAGGCCTGAGCGCGTGTTCAGACTGAGCCTGAGGGCCGAGTCTGGAAAGGGCATTTTTATATAGTCATAAAGACTCAAGTCGATCAGCAGGTCGGTGTTTTTTGTATGTAATGTGTAATTGTTATAGGCAAGCTTGATAGTGCTGCGGTCTTTCAGGCTATACAGTTGGCGGATCATGTTTCTACGCTCCACCGGGCCGGGGAGAGTATCCAGTGTATTTTCAACGCTGACAATAAGTTGTTGTTTGTGTTTTTCCAGTATGGCCGACGTATTGATGATTTCCTTGAGCAGGTCTTCATTCATCAATAAGGATTGCTCGACCCGGAAAAACTTGTGGAGCCCCGGGCTTTTGTCCACACGCAAACGTTTTCCTTCTCGGGCAAATGAGTTGGGCTTTGTGTGTTGCAGGGCTTCACTGTAGGCGTACTTAAGTTGCTCGGAATAAAAGGGGCGCACATCATCGGGCAAGGTGTCGAGAGCGTGCTCGGCATGAACCCGAATTTCACTGCCCCATAAGGTGCAACTTCGTTCAAGTATCGCCTGGCGCGAAAACTTGAAGTCGGCGGACGCTGCAAGCAATAGATTTCCGCTATTCACGGTTTGGCCGCTCCTTGACGGGTTGGACATGATTCACCGAAGCAAGGCCTCTGCTAAGTTTGTAGCCGTAACCCCGAATACTTTGAATTATATTGCTTCCATAGTGCGATTTTATTTTGCCGCGCAAACGACTGATCGATTTTTCGAGCGCCCGCGAATCATAAAATCGGGCGTTAAGTCCCATGACAACTGCAATTTCATCGTGGCTGAGCAATCGATTATGAATGAGGGCTTCCAGTACTTTCATTTCGACGAAGGAGACTTCCAGCTTTTTGCCGCCGCCGTAGATGCACATGCGGTCCTGGTCGAGTAGCAAATCAGTATTACTTAGCCAGTATGTCTCGCTGAGAAACGCGGCGAAGAGCGCAAGTTTTTTTTCGGGCGAGCTCTCGACGACCTTTATGCAGTAGTCGGCGCCTGCGAGATAATATTTGGTTTTGCTTAGTGTGGTGGCGAAGGTGACAACCAGAAAAATGGTGCTGCCGGGGTTCTCGGATCTGGTTTTCTTTATGATGTCCAGCGTTTGGGTGCTGGCAGAGGGGGTGTCAATCTCTATGATGATGGCACGGTAATGTCCATGGCTTTCATAGGGACCAATTAGTTGGCCGTAGGAGCGTGTATCGACTTTTAGATTTTTCGGTACAGTACGAACTATAAGCTCGCTGAAGTCCTCGGATTTCGATGGGGTCCGTGCAATAGCGAGGACGTTGGAAAAATGCATCACGTTGCTCCCTTTTCCGGCATGCGAGGCCGTCAATTCAATCGCTGCAGGCGTTTAGATGTTAATCGAATTGAATACGCCAAAACGTGACAAATTTTAACATTCGGCACTTTATTTACGGGGGGTAAGGCGGTTTGCTGGCGGGTGTTGAAAGCGGATTTCTGGACGGGAGTACTCATATGCTAGTGCAAATTTTTTAGTGTGCGATAAGTATTTTAGGCTGGCTTGATTTTTTTGGCTGGAATGATTTAACCGTTCTAGTCCTTAAGCTCTAAAAATGCTTATACCTGACTATTTATAATAATCCAGCAAGGCGATAGCGGGCGTTGTGTGCTCGGATGTGCCCGCGCGGTCTGCCAGGTAGCGCGCCGGAGGTTTGCCGATGGCCTTGCGGAACATGGTGATAAAGCCGCTGGCGTTCTCATAGCCCAGGTCCAGCGCTACCCTCTGCACACTTTCGCCTTTGGCCAGGCGCTGCAGCGACAGGATCACATGCAACTGCCGGCGCCAGCGCCCGAAACTCAGGCCGATCTCCTCCAGCAACAGGCGCGTCATGCTGCGTTCGCTCATGCCGATACGCACCGCCCATTCGCCGAGGGTGGCCTTGTCGCCGGGGTTGGCCAACAAACTGTCGGCCAGGCGTCTCAACCTTGGGTCCTGGGGCATGGGCAGGTGCAGCGCCTCGACCGGGGCCAGCGCGAGTTCGTCCAGCAGCGTGGCCACCAACCGGCCTTGCGCGCCCTCGGTGTCATACAGCGGCGGGAAGCTCACGGCCTTGCTGATCAACTCGTGTAACAACGGCGACACGGCCAGCGTGCAGCATTGCCGGGGCAGGGCACTGGCGGCATCGGGGTCTACCAGCAGGCAGTAGACATCCGCAGGTCCCGAACCGCGTGCCGCATGGGAGAGGCCACCCGGAATCCACAGCGCGCATTGGGGCGGCACGATCCAGATACCTTCTTCGATGACGCAATGAATCACCCCGCGCAACGTGTACATCAACTGACCCTTGCGGTGCTGGTGCGGCGTGTGTTCCCAGCTGGCGGAAGTGCTTGAGGCGCTCACCGCTACCACGGCTCGGGGAATCGCATCGGCCATGGCCGGGCGCAGCGGGTCACGGGTTTCGAGGCGGTGGGTATACATGGCGGAGGTACGTCTTGGCTGGAATGCGAAACATTCTGGCTATTCTGTGCAATGGCGTCCAGTGATGGCATGGCTATTATGAGAAACATTCTCGTTAAAGGAGCTTCCCATGCAACTCGACAGTGCAATGTTCCCCGTGGTGAAAATCGTCTTCGACGCCCCGAGCGACACGCCCCCGCAAGACACCTTTGTCGCGTTCGAGGCCTTGCTGCGGCGCGAGGAACCCTTCGTTTTGCTTCACGAAAAAGCCGTGGATGAAAGCGCTCACGAGCACTCCCACGAAGAGCGCAAACAAGCCTCGATCTGGATGAAGAAGAACAAGGTGGCCTTGCGCGCGTTCGTCAAAGGCATGATTCAGGTGGAGCCCAGCTCGGCCAAGCGCCTGGCGCTCAAGCCGTTTGCGGTGATGTTTGGCAAAGCGTGGGGCTACCCGCTGCTGGTGGTGGAATCCCGGGATCAAGCCTGGGCTTTGGCGCGGGACGTGCTGGACACCCAGGTGTCGGACGTGGCGCACTATTGAGTGTTGGGCGCTGCCGTACTGCCACGCAAGGTGAGTTCGAACGGCAACACCACCTGGCGTTCCTGCAGCGGGGTTTTCTCGATCAGGGCGATGAGCATCTCGACCGCCTTGCGCCCGAAGGTTTCGGCTGGCTGGGCGATGGTGGTCAGCGGCGGGTCGCAATAGGCGGCGAAGGGGATGTCATCAAAGCCCACCAGGGAAATATCCTGGGGCACGCGCAGGCCCTGTTGCTTGATGCGCTTCAAGGCGCCGATGGCCATTTCGTCGTTCTCGCAGAACAGCGCGGTGGGGCGCTCGGGCAGGGCAAGCATGCTGCCTGCGCCTTCGAAACCGGCGTGCAGGGTGAAGTCGCCGTGGCAGATAAGCGCCGGGTCGCGGGGGATGCCGGCCGCGAGCAAGGCATCTTCATAACCGGCCACGCGGTCACGGGTCAGCGGGCTGCTTTTCGGGCCTTTGATCAAGCCAATGCGGCGGTGGCCGAGGTCGATCAAATGTTGGGTCATGGCCTGGGCTGCGCCACGGTTGTCGAGGCTGATGGTGGGATGGCGACCGTCCTGGATCACCTCACAGGCGTTCACCAGTGGCGGTGAGTCGCTGCAGTCGCTGAACGGGTCAGAGGCCCGCAACTGAATCACCCCATCGGCCTGATGGGCGTGGACCAGTTCGGCGAACTGCTTTTCGATTTCAGCCTGGCCCCGGGTGTCGCACAACAGCAACCGGTAACCCGATGCCTGCGCCGCCTGTTGTGCACCGCTGATGACCCGGGCGAAAAACGTGTTGGCAATCGCCGGTACCAGGATCACCAGGTTACCGGTGCGCCGCGAACGAAATTGCACCGCCATGCGGTTCGGCCGGTAGCCGGTCTGTTCCACGGCGGCGTTGACCTTGTCGCGGGTCTCGGGGAGCACGCGTTCAGGGCTGGCCAGGGTCCTGGACACGGTGGCCACCGAGACCCCGGCCAAGCGGGCGACTTCGCGAATATTGGACAAGACAACCTCGTTATCAGAGCAGCAGCCGCCAAGTTTACCGCAGTCGGGGTTTGACACCGCGAGCAACTGGGCCTAAATTTCCGGCACGATGTAACCGGTTACATCATGATCCGTAATAGCCCAAAAAGAGAAGACTTGCGATGACGGCTGCAGTGCAAAAAATAAGAATGGGCTTTGTTGGCGGCGGCGCGGGCGCCTTCATCGGCCAGGCCCACCGCCAGGCGGCGGGGCTGGATGGCGGTTATGAACTGGTGTGCGGTGCCTTCAGCCGCGAGCCCGAGAACAACCGGAACACTGGCAGCGCCCTGGGCTTGCCCGCGTCCCGTTGCTACAGCGACTGGCAGCAGATGCTGACGGCGGAACAGGCACTGCCGGCCGATCAGCGCATGCAACTGCTGGTGATCGTCACCCCCAATCATCTGCATGCTCCCATCGCAACCCTGGCGTTGCAGGCTGGCTTTCACGTGTTCAGCGAGAAGCCTGCCGCGTTGAATCTCGCCGAGGTGCAGGCGTTGGCAACCGTCGTCAACACCAGTCCCGGACGCTACGGGTTGGCACATACCTACCTGGGCTACCCGATGGTGTGGCAAGCACGTGAGATGGTGCGCAGCGGTGTCATCGGCCCCCTGCGCAAAGTCATCGTCGAATACCCGCAGGGTTGGCTCAGCCAGGACGTGGCCGGGGAGGGCAATAAGCAGGCTGACTGGCGGAGCCGGCCCGAGCTGTCGGGGCTGGGTGGATGTATCGGCGACATCGGCACCCACGCCTTTTCCCTCGCGGAGTTCGTCGCCGACCAACCGATCGAACAGCTCTGCGCCAGCCTGGGCACTCACGTACCCGGCCGCCAACTCGATGACGATGCCGCGATGCTGTTCAAGATGGCCTCCGGCGCGAGTGGTGTGTTGATCGCCAGCCAAGTGTGTGCCGGTGAAGAGAACCCGCTGAAGATCCGCCTCTATGGCGACAAGGGCGGCCTTGAATGGCGCCAGGAAGAACCCGCCAGCCTGATCCATCGCTCCCTCGATCAACCCCTGCGCATCCTGCGTTCCGGCGTCGGCCAGCCCTGGCTGTGCGACGCGGCCTTGCAACGCATGCGCCTGCCCGCCGGGCATCCCGAGGGTTACCTGGAGGCCATGGCCAACCTCTACCGCGACTTCGCCACAGCCATTCGCCAAGGCACTGAAGCCGTCGGCGTGCCCGGCATTGAAGTCGGCGTACGCGGCATGGCCTTTATCGAAGCCGTGATCGCCAACCATCGCGGCGACGCGAAGTGGACGACCCTGGCCAGCCACTTATGAAGGAGATCACACACATGCGCGGCCCCGGTATTTTTCTCGCCCAGTTCATCTCGGACGAAGCGCCTTTCGACACCCTGGCCAACATCGCCCAATGGGCGGCCTCCCAGGGCTACAAGGCAATCCAGTTGCCCACCCTTGGCACCCGCTACATCGACCTGGCCCGCGCCGCAGAAAGCCAGGCCTACTGCGATGAACTCAAGGCGACCTGCGCCCATGCCGGCGTCGAAATCAGCGAACTGTCGACCCACCTGCAAGGCCAGTTGGTGGCCGTGCATCCGGCCTTCGACACGCTCTTCGACGACTTCGCCCCGGCCCACCTGCGGGGCCAACCCCAGGCACGCACCGAGTGGGCCATCGAGCAATTGAAACTCGCCGCCCGCGCCAGCCAACGCCTTGGCTTAAGCGCACACGCGACCTTCTCCGGCGCGCTGCTCTGGCCCTACCTCTACCCGTGGCCACAACGCCCCGGCGGCCTGGTGGAACAAGGCTTCGCCGAGTTGGCCAAGCGCTGGCTGCCGATCCTCGATTGCTTCGAAGCCGCCGGTGTCGACCTGTGCTACGAAATCCACCCCGGTGAAGACCTGCACGACGGCGCCTCCTTCGAGCGCTTCCTCGAAGCCGTCGACCACCATCCCCGGGCCAACATCCTCTACGACCCCAGCCACCTGCTGTTGCAGCAAATGGACTACCTGGGCTTCATCGACCGCTACCACGCACGCATCCGCATGTTCCACGTCAAGGACGCCGAGTTCCGCCCCGATGCACGCTCCGGCGTGTATGGCGGTTATCAAGGCTGGGTCGACCGCCCCGGGCGTTTCCGCTCGTTGGGCGATGGCCAGATCGACTTCAAATCGATCTTCAGCAAGCTCACCCAATACGATTTCAGCGGCTGGGCCGTGCTGGAGTGGGAGTGCTGCCTGAAGGACGCGCAACAAGGCGCGGCGGAAGGGGCGGCGTTCATCCAGCAGCACATGATCCGCAAGACCACCAAGGCGTTCGATGACTTTGCCGGCGTGACGTCCGACGAACACTCCAACCGACGGCTGCTGGGCCTGCCCGACGCCTGAACACCGCTTCGCTTACCAAAATAACAATAAACCGGTGACCACAATGAAAGCGCGACTGAGCGTCATGATGTTCCTGCAGTTCTTTATCTGGGGCGGCTGGTTCGTCACCCTGGGCACCTTCCTCGCCAGCAACCTGGGGGCCAGTGGCGGGCAAATCGGCATGGCGTTTTCCACCCAGTCCTGGGGGGCGATCATCGCGCCGTTTATCATCGGCCTGATCGCCGACCGCTACTTCAACGCCGAGCGCATCCTGGCGGTGCTGCACCTGATCGGCGCAGTACTGCTGTACCAGCTGTACCGCGCGCCGGACTTTGTCGGCTTTTATCCCTACGTGCTGGCGTACATGGTCATCTACATGCCGACCCTGGCACTGGTGAACTCGGTGGCGTTCCGGCAAATGAGCGACCCGGCCCAGGAATTTTCCCGCATCCGTGTGTGGGGCACCTTGGGCTGGATCGTCGCGGGGTTGGTGATCAGCTTTGTGTTCGCCTGGGATTCCCAGCAGTCGATCACCACCGGCGCGTTGCGCAACACCTTCCTGATGTCTGCCATCGCGTCACTGGTGCTGGGTTTCTACAGCTTCACCTTGCCGCCTACCGCTCCGTTGAAAGCCGAGGCGGGCAGTGGTGGTGTCAAGCAACTGCTGGGGCTGGATGCGCTGGGTTTGCTCAAGGATCGCAGCTACCTGGTGTTCTTCATCGCCTCGATCCTTATCTGTATTCCCCTGGCGTTCTACTACCAGAACGCCAACCCGTTTCTCGCGGAAATCGGCGTGACCAACCCCACGGCAAAAATGGCCATCGGGCAAGTGTCCGAGGTGCTGTTCATGCTGCTGTTGCCGCTGTTCATCCAGCGCTTCGGCATCAAGGTCGCGCTGCTGGTGGGCATGCTGGCCTGGGCGCTGCGCTATGCGCTGTTCGCCTACGGCAACAACGGCGAACTGGCCTTCATGCTGTTTGCCGGGATCGCGCTGCATGGCATCTGCTATGACTTCTTCTTTGTCTCGGGGCAGATTTACACCGACGCCAAGGCCCCGGAGCGCTTCAGGAGTTCGGCCCAGGGGTTGATTACCCTGGCGACCTACGGCGTGGGAATGTTGATCGGGTTCTGGGTAGCAGGGCAGGTGACAGACCACTACGCAGCGGCGGGTGGCAGCCATGACTGGCGCAGCATCTGGCTGTTTCCTGCGGGTTTTGCGTTGCTGATCTTTTTTTGTTTTTCGGTGGCGTTCAAGGGGCGGGAGCGGGTGGCGGGCTGACTGAGTACGATGTCCAGGCCAGCCTAAATCAAAGGTGGGAGCTGGCTTGCCTGCGATAGCATCACCTCGGTGCAACTGATACATCGAGGTGTCTGCATCGCAGGCAAGCCAGCTCCCACACTGATTCTCTTCGCCTGTTTGAGCGTATTGTTGGCCGGTGTGGAACTCAGGCTTTACCTGGGCTCTTGAATAGATCAAGCATCAGCAACAACGCACCCAAGGTGATCGCGATATCGGCGAGATTGAACACACCCGTATGCAGCGGGCCGACATTCACCACCAGATAATCGACGACATGGCCGTCACGAAAAACCCGGTCAATCAGGTTCCCGGCGCCGCCCAGGGCAATCAGGAAAAGGGGGGCGGCCTTGCGCAGGGAGTGGTTCCAGTGCGTCCAGGCCCAATAACCCGCCCAGCACACCACGGCGGCCACGCCGACGATAAAGATCAGTTGCTTGACCTGGGTTGGCAGGCTGGCGCCCAAGCTGAGGAACGCACCCGGGTTCAAGCTCAACTCCAGGGCCATGTTGACCGGGCTTGAGCCGAACCGGAACGTGGTGGCTTGCAGCGAAAACAGCGCCAGCAGTTTGATCAACTGGTCTAAGGCAATAAAAGCAATGCCGAGCAGCACGGCAAAGCTTCTTCCTCTCAGGGCGTCCTGCATCTTCAACGTTCCACTCCTTCTTTTTTTCGCCTGAACCGGCGGCGGCCAGAAGATATCGCACGGCCTGCGCAGCGTCCATCGTTGCACCAACATCCAGCCTGGCCCTGGCGTTTCAGGTATCCTCCGCGCCCGCCAATCACTATTTTCCAAACCATGCCCGAACAAAACATGCAGGCCCTGTTGGAGTCGATCCTCGACGAAGTCCGTCCACTGATCGGCCTCGGCAAAGTCGCCGACTACATCCCCGCACTCGCCGATGTGCCGGCGCAGCAACTGGGCATTGCCGTGTACGGTAATGACGGCTCGTCCTACTGTGCGGGCGATGCTCACACGTTGTTCTCCGTACAGAGCATCTCCAAGGTATTCAGCCTGGTGCAGGCCATCGACCATGGCGGCGAAAGCATCTGGGAACGCCTGGGTCACGAACCCTCGGGACAGCCGTTCAACTCCATGGTGCAGTTGGAGTTTGAGCGTGGGCGGCCACGCAACCCGTTTATCAACGCCGGTGCGCTGGTGATCTGCGACATCAACCAGTCGCGCTTTGCCGTGCCGATCCTGTCCATGCGCGACTTCGTGCGGCGGCTGTCGGGCAACCCACAGATCCTGGTCAACAGTGTCGTGGCCGAATCCGAAGCCCAGCACGGCGCGCGCAATGCGGCCATGGCGTACCTGATGAAGTCGTTCGGCAACTTCCACAACGATGTGGACGCGGTGCTGCACAGCTACTTCAACTACTGCGCGTTGCAGATGAGCTGCCTGGACCTGGCCAAGGCGTTTTGCTTCCTGGCGAATGAAGGCGTATGCACCCACAGCGGTGAGCAGATTCTGACCGCGCGGCAAACCAAGCAGGTGAACTCGATCATGGCCACCAGCGGGCTGTATGACGAGGCGGGGAATTTTGCGTATCGCGTCGGGTTGCCGGGCAAGAGCGGGGTAGGCGGCGGAATTCTCGCGGTGGTGCCGGGGCAGTTCACGGTGTGCGTGTGGTCGCCGGAGTTGAATGCGGCAGGCAATTCGTTGGCGGGGATGAAGGCGTTGGAGTTGTTGAGTGAGCGGATTGGGTGGTCGGTGTTTTGACTGCGAAAATGAACAAAAACGAAGGCATGATTTTTCCACGTTATGGTAATAGACATTTATTGTCTATTTTAACTGAGTTAAGGTATGATGGCCTATTGCCTTTACTTGGGCGAGCCGCAGAATAACAATGCGCGCTGGGACGTAGATACACATCCCCCTATCTTTGATAATGGACTTTGTAGTCAAAAGGAGAGTTGGTTTTGAAAAACTATTTAAAGTGTGTGTCAGTCTTTGGTTTTATTTTGCTTGGCGGTTGCGCCGCACAGCAAGTACCTATCGTCGCAGTATCAAGCTTTAAAGATTCAAACGGGATTTTTCCTTCCGCTAATGTGACTCGGGAGCCACGGATCGCGACGGTGAAAGGCGCTGAGCAGGAAAGTTTCAAGTCTTCTGTTGCAAGTGTTCGCGTTTGTAATAAAGAAAGAACAGAGTGCGAAATTGGAAAAGCTAAGTTTGACAGTAATGTCACGGTTACTAGTCTCGGACAAAAAACTGCTATCGTAAATGTGGATTTTGATTACGATATTGGTGATAAGCAAGTAGTTGGCACAGCTAGCCCTCAAGGTGCAAGTGGTTATAAGACAGTTTGGACTGTTGATGGCGCTACACTGAATGGCCGAAAGGTTTTCTCAGAACGTGCGGAAATCGTCTACGGCACTTTCCATCACTTCAGCCTTCCCTATGGAGCTGAATTTGTTTTATGTGTTGCTAAACCGGGACCTAAAACTCTCAACCTTGATCCATGGGAATGCTTGCCTTAAGGCAAAGAGTTACTGCTAACCGTGCCCACGTTCGCGTGGGCACGGTTAGCGCAGTGAGTTTTATCTCGGCGCAGTTTCCGCGCATCGATCCAGCGCTTTGTCGACCAGCATCTGCACACCTTCCAGCATCCGGCAAATACCCAGCGCCACATTGCGTTGGGTACCGTCGACTTCGAAGGCCAGGTGAGCGGCGATGACATTGATCGACGCCAGGTCTTGCGAGGCATTGGCCAGCAAGGTTTCCGTGTCCAGGTCCTTACGCACGGTAAACAATCCATCGAACGGTAGCTCGGCGGGTTCAGGCGGTTGGGGTTGGGCGTCAGGTTTCAGATAGTGATGAATGGCGCGGTAAGCGGCTTCTTGAAGCCGGTCGGCATGATTTGGGGGATTTGGACTGTCTTTAATCATGGTGAAGCTCCTTTGTGAATGGAGCTGCCACTATTCGCGGTCAAACGATTAGGGTGGCAGCTATACGCGGGTTGACCGACCGGCCCAAAGAACAAAACCGGCATACCCGAAGGTATCCCGCGTACAGCTGCCGCGACACAATACATCAGGCGTAAAAAAAACGCCCAAGATCGGTTTTGGCGCAGTTGTTCTATGGTTGCGGACGGTCAAATCCGGCCGCTGAATGGGCAGCGACTGCGGGAGGTTAGTCAGCCCGAGTCCGACCGACAACCTGAAACAGTTGTCGGAAAAATCCGCGCAGGCCTCCCTGTCATTGAGGAGGGTGCTGATACTATCGACGCAATCACCCATCAGTCAGAGACGGTCCATGTTGCCCAATCGTGTCGTCCAGGCCGCCGCCAAGTCGGTGCTGCAGCAGCTCGTTACGCGAATCACCCCACATTCAACCGAAGCGTCCATCGCCGAAATGGCGGCGCAGATGCTTGCGGACTCCGGCTATCCGGATACCTGGTATTACGACTGCCCGGCCTTCGTATTACTGGGTTCACGCAGTGCGCTTTCTGTGTCGGGCCGCGACTATCGTCCCAGTGACGAAGCGGTCGGTTTGCACAATCTGATCACCGTGGATTTGAGCCCACGCTCCGGCACTGTGTGGGGCGATTGCGCGCGCTCTTTCTATGTGGAGGAGGGTGTGTGCCGATCGGTGCCGACGGGGGTGGAGTTCAGCAAGGGCTATGAAGTGGAGCACCGGTTACACGCCATGATGCGCACATTCGCCCGGCCCGGGACCACGTTCAACGACCTGCATGCGTTTGCCAATGACCTGATCGCATCCGAGGGTTTCGAGAACCTCGATTTCGCCGGCAACGTCGGCCACAGCATCTGCGAGCAGCGTGACCAAAGGCTCTACATCGAGGCGGGCAATCATCGGCGCCTGGAGGAGGTGACGTGCTTTACCTTCGAGCCGCATGTTCGCGAGCGGGGCGGTCGCTGGGGTTATAAGCACGAAAATATCTATTTCTTCGGCGACGAGGGTGAGGTCTGCGAGCTTTGACGAAGGCGCCGGTCTCCTGAGGAAACGCGGCGCCTTCGGGTTTTTCGCGAGCAAGCTCGCTCCTACAGGGATAGGCGGTCCAGCAGGCTGTACCACGCCACACCCGCACCGATGTAGAAGCGTTGCAAGCCATGCAGTGGCAACCGCTGCAAAGGCGTTACCGGGTACGCGAAGTCGGAACGGCTGTCACACAGGCGTCCCGCCAGTTGCTGGCCGAGGCTGGTGCACAGGGCTATCCCGCGTCCGTTACAGCCCAATGCCAGGGTCAAGCCGGGTGCGGGTTCGTGGACGTGGGGCATAAAGTCCCGGGTGATCGCGATCCGTCCCGCCCAGCGGTACTCGAAGTCCAGCTTGCCCAACTGCGGAAACAGCAACGCCAGCGAACGTTCCAGGTGCGCAAAATCCGCTGGCCCGGTGGGATCTTCGAACAACCCGCGCCCGCCCATCAACAGGCGACCGTGGACGTCCTTGCGAAAGTACAGCAGCAGCCGTTGGGCGGTTGAGACGGTTTCCTGCCCCGGCAAAATGCTCTCGGCCGCAGGCCCGCTCAAGGGCCGGGTAGCAACGATAAAGCTGTTGGCCGCCAGTACGCTCTGGGCCATGCCGGGCCACAAGTCGCCGCTGTAGCCGTTGGTGGCCAACACCACCTGGCCGGCCGACACCTGTGCACCGCTGGCGGTCTGTAACTTCCAGCCTGCGCCCGCCTGCTGCATCGCGGTTACCGCGCTCTGCCCGTGAATGCGCACGCCCGCCGCCTGCGCTGCACGCACCAGGCCGCGCGCATAGGCCAGCGGTTGAATGGCGCCAGCGCGGCCATCCAGCCAGCCGCCGGCAAACGCCTGGCTGCCCATCCGAGCTGACACCGCGCCGGCATCCAGGCGCTGCACCGGCACCCCGCGACGCTCCCATTGTTCGGCCCGGGCATGCAGGCCTGCCACGCCTTTTTCGGAATAGGACACCTGCATCCAGCCCTTGCGAGTGGGCGCACAGTCGATGCCATGGCGCTCGATCAGGTTGAACACCAGGTCGGCCGAGTTGGACACGGTATGGATCAGCGGCTCGGCGCGCTCGGCGCCGTACCTCTGCACCAGTTGATCCGGGTCGTATTTGAGTGTCGGGTTGACCTGCCCGCCATTGCGCCCGGACGCGCCCCAGCCGGGTTCGTTGGCTTCCAGCACGCACACGCTCACGCCGCGTTCCGCCAAGTGCAGGGCCGTGGACAAACCGGTGTAGCCGGCACCGACGATGGCCACGTCGACCTTGATGGATTCAGCCAGCGCGGGTGTCGGCGGTGCGGCGGGGGCTGTCGCTGCCCAGAGTGACTTCATGACAGGCTCCGGGTGTTGGCCGTCGGGTGCAGCACGCGGCGCAGGAAGTCCTGGGTACGCGGCTGTTGCGGGTTGCCCAGTACTTGCTCGGCGGGTCCGCTTTCCACGATGTAGCCGCCGTGCAGGAAGCACACGCGGTCGGCCACTTCGCGGGCAAAGCCCATTTCGTGGGTCACCACAATCATGGTCATGCCTTCATCGGCGAGGGTGCGCATCACTTCCAGCACATCGCCCACCAGTTCCGGGTCGAGGGCCGAGGTCGGTTCGTCGAACAGCATCGCATCGGGCTTCATCGCGAGGGCGCGGGCGATGGCGACGCGTTGCTGCTGGCCGCCCGAGAGTTGTTCCGGGTAGGCATCGGCCTTGGCCGACAGGCCGACTTTATCCAGCAGCGCCAGGGCTTCTTCCCGGGCCTGTTGCAGCGGTTCGCGTTTGACGTACACCGGACCTTCCATCACGTTTTCCAGCACGGTGCGATGGGGGAACAGGTTGAAGCGCTGGAACACCATGCCCATGCGGCTACGCAATGCATGTACGGTCTTGCTGCCACGTTGCACGGTTTCGCCGAACACGTTGATGGTGCCGCCGTCGTAGGCTTCCAGGGCGTTGATGCAGCGCAGCAGGGTGGACTTGCCCGAGCCCGACGGGCCGATCAGGCACACCACTTCGCCCTTGGCCACGTCCAGGTCGACGCCGTGCAGCACACGATGGGTGCCGTAGTGTTTTTGCAGTTGGCGAATCTCGATCATGCTTTTTTCCTCCGGCCCAGGTGCTGTTCCATGCGGCGCAGGCCATACACCAGCGGCAGGCTCATCAGCAGGTAGAGCAGGGCGACCAGGGTGTAGACGGTCATGTTCTGGAAGGTCGACGAGGCGATAAGCTGGCCCTGGCGCGTCATCTCGGCCACGGTGATGGTCGACACCAGCGAGGAGTCCTTGAGCATCATCACCAGGGTGTTGCCGTAGGGCGGCAGGGCGATGCGAAAGGCCTGGGGCAGGATCACCCGGCGCATCATCAGCACCGAGCGCATCCCTAAGGCTTCGGCGGCTTCACGCTGGCCTTGTTCGACCGCGATGATGCCGGTACGAAAGTTCTCCGCCTGGTACGCCGAATAGGCGATGCCCATGCCGATCACACCCGCCTGGAACGCGCTGAGGTGCACGCCCATGTCCGGCAGCACGAAGTAGATGTAGAACAGCTGCACGATGATCGGCAGGCCGCGAATCACGTTGATCACCGTGCTCGCCGCCCACGACAGCGCCTTGATCGGCGACAGCTTGAGCAACGCCAGCACCAGGCCGATGGCGCTGCTGAGCAGGAACGACAGCACGGTGATCTGGATCGTCACCCAGGCGCCCTGAAGCAGGATCGGCAGGAAGTCCCGGGCGTTCTGCAGGAATTCAGCCGGGTTCATGGCTGCACCTGGGCATCAAGCCCCCACTTCTTCAGGATCGCCTCCAGGGTGCCGTCAGCCTTGATGCTGGCGATGGCCTGGTTCAGGCGTGCGAGGGTTTCGCTGTCGCCCTTGCGCACCACCAGGCACACCTCGCCGACGTTGACCGGCTTGTAGTCGGCGGCGAGTTTCACGCCTTTGAACAGCTTCTGGCGGATCTGGTACGCCACCACCGGCTGGTCACCCACGGCGGCCTTGATGCGGCCCAGGCTCAGGTCCCGGACCATTTCACCGATGGAGTCGTAGGTGCGGATTTCCTTGAAGATACCCAGCTTGTTGAGCATGTCGTAGAAGATCGTGCCGGCCTGCACGCCCACTACTTGGTCCTTAAGCGAACTGAGGTCGGTATAGGTTGCGTTGTCGTCGGCACTCACGATCAGGCCTTCGCCGTAGGCGTACACCGGCGCGCTGAAGTCCACCACCTGGGCGCGCTCCGGGGTCTTGAGCATGCCGGCGGCGATGAAGTCGAGCTTGCCGGAGGTCAGCGAAGGAATCAGCGCGGCAAAGTTGGTCTGCTCGATTTCGCTGGTGAAACCACCGGCCTTGCCCACGGCATTGGCCACGTCGACCATCACGCCCTGGATGCTGTTGCTCTTGATGTCGAGGAAGGTAAACGGCGAGCCGCTGGCCGTTGCACCGACTTTGTACGAGGCTGCACCGGCGGCGTGCACGGTGGCCACGCAAAGGGTGGCGCAAAGACCGAAGGCGAGGCGGCGAAACAAGGGCGAAAGACTGTTCATCGGGTTACTCCAGAAGGAAAGCGGATCGTCAGTACCGCAAGCGGCTGGAGAGGAAACCGCAAGCTCTGTGCCATTTCGATTCAATAAAATCGTCTAGTGGTACAGAAAATCGACAAAATGAACATTTCGTATCGGTATGCGATTTTAAGTGGTCGAATTTCGCAGTTTGGTGTAGAAATATCGCCACGCTTGATCGACCTGACCGCGAGTCCGCCATGTCTGAAGAACGCAACAGCTTGCACAACCAATCCCTGGAAAAAGGCCTGTCGGTGCTCAAGGCATTCAGCGCCCAGCGCCGCAGCATGAGCCTTGCAGAGGTGGCCGAGGCCGCCGGCATGACCAAAAGCTCGGCCCAGCGCATGGTGTTTACCCTGGAGAGCCTGGGTTACCTTCGGAAACACTCGCGCACCCGCCATTACCAACTCACACCCCGGGTGCTGGAGTTGGGCTTCAGTTATCTGGATGCGCATTCGTTGATTGAAGTGGCCAACCCGTTCCTCTCGGAGCTGACCCGCCTGACGGGAGAAACCTCGTGCCTGACGGAGCCTGCGGGTTACGACATGACGTACATCGCGCGCTTCGTCAGCTCGGGCTTTGTGCCGGTGCACATGCCGATTGGCTCGCGGGTGCCGATGTACTGCACGGCGTCGGGCCGGGCGTATTTGAGTGCGTTGCCGCAGGATGAGGCGTTGGCGTTGATCGAGCACAGCCAGCGGGTGGCGCACACCAGCCAGACGCTGACGGAGGTCGACAGGATCATGGAGTCGTTGCAGCAAGTGCGCGAACAAGGCTATGCGGTGAATGGCCAGGAACTGTTCCTGGGCGACATGACCATCGGCGCGCCGGTGCTGGGGGCAAATGGCCGGCCGGTAGCGGCGGTGCACGTGGTGGCGCCCACCAGTCGGTGGAGCCGGGCGGATGCGGAGAAGCAGCTGGCGCCGGCGTTGTTGCAGTGTTCAAGGGCGTTGAGCAATTCGGCGCGCAATCTTGAATAGAAATGCTATCGAGCAGACAACACGATCAGTGTGGGAGCTGGCTTGCCTGCGATAGCGGAGTGTCAGCTCGCCCATTCGGTTCTGACCCACCGCTATCGCAGGCAAGCCAGCTCCCACATTTGATCTTCATTGTTCTTTGAGATTTATGTGAGCCCCAACAAAAAATGCGCCCCTTCGGGCGCATTTTTTTGTTCAGTCAGCTATCACCCTCAGGCAATCGCATCCCAGGCACGGTCACCGTTCTCGTCTTTGATGCGAGTCGGCAAGCCCATCACGTCCAGCGCTTTCAGGAACGGCTCAGCCGGCAGTTCCTCGACGTTGGCCATGTGCTTCACATCCCACTCGCCACGGGCAACCAGCAGCGCTGCAGCCACCGGTGGTACGCCGGCGGTGTAGGAGATGCCCTGGCTGTCGGTTTCGGCAAAGGCTTCTTCGTGGCAGGCCACGTTGTAGATGAACAGCTCGCGCGGCTGGCCATCCTTGGTGCCCTTGACCAGGTCGCCGATGCAGGTCTTGCCGGTGTAGCCCGGTGCCAGCGACGACGGGTCAGGCAGCACGGCCTTGACCAGTTTCAGCGGCACGACTTCCAGGCCTTCGGCGGTAGTGACCGGTTTTTCGGAGAGCAGGCCGAGGTTTTTCAGCACGGTGAACACGTTGATGTAGTGTTCGCCGAAGCTCATCCAGAAACGCACGTTGGGCACGTCGAGGTTTTTCGACAGCGAGTGCACTTCATCGTGGCCGGTCAGGTACAGGTTCTGCGAACCGACCACAGGCAGGTCGTCGGTGCGTTTGACTTCGAACATGGTGTTGCTGGTCCACTGGCTGTTCTGCCAGCTCCACACCTGTCCGGTGAATTCGCGGAAGTTGATTTCCGGGTCGAAATTGGTGGCGAAATATTTGCCATGGGAGCCGGCATTGACGTCGAGAATGTCGATCGAATCAATGCGGTCAAAATGCTTTTGCTGCGCCAGCGCTGCATAAGCGTTGACGACACCCGGGTCGAAGCCCACGCCAAGAATGGCCGTGATGTTCTTCTGTTTGCACTCTTCCAGGTGGTTCCATTCGTAGTTGCCGTACCACGGCGGGGTCTCGCAGACCTTGCCCGGCTCTTCGTGGATGGCGGTGTCGAGGTAAGCCACGCCCGTGTCGATGCAGGCACGCAGTACCGACATGTTGAGGAACGCAGAACCTACGTTGATGACGATCTGCGATTCAGTCTCGCGGATCAGTGCCTTGGTCGCTTCCACGTCCAAAGCGTTCAGCGCGAAGGCCTGGATATCGGCGGGTACCTTGAGGCTACCCTTGGCCTTGACGCTGTCGATGATGGCCTGGCATTTGGAGATGTTGCGCGACGCGATAGCAATACGACCGAGTTCGTCGTTGTGCTGCGCGCACTTGTGGGCCACCACCTTGGCGACACCTCCTGCACCAATGATAAGAACGTTCTTTTTCAATTGCTTTATCTCTCCTTTATCTGTCCGCTTTACGAAAGGCTGGACAGGTAGTCGTCGTAACCAAATTCACGAACCACTTCGACTGTACCGTCGAGTTGTTTCACTACGATGGACGGCATTTTCAGGCCGTTGAACCAGTTTTTCTTGACCATGGTGTAGCCTGCCGTGTCGATGAACGACAGTCGATCGCCGATGGCCAGCGGCTGATCAAATTGGTATTCACCGAAGATGTCCCCGGCCAGGCACGACTTGCCGCACACCATGTAGGTGTGTTCACCGTCGCTCGGTGCCAGCTTGGCGTTGAGGCGATAGATCAGCAGGTCCAGCAGGTGGGCTTCGATGGAGCTGTCTACCACGGCGAGGTTTTTGCCGTTGTAGAGGGTGTCGAGCACGGTCACTTCCAGGGAGGCGCTGTTGGTGATCGCCGCTTCGCCGGGTTCCAGGTACACCTGCACGTCGTACTTCTGCGAGAACGCCTTGAGGCGCTGGCAGAAGGCGTCGATGGCGTAGCCTTCACCGGTGAAGTGGATGCCGCCGCCGAGGCTGACCCAGTTGACCTTGTGCAGCAGCGCGCCGAAGCGTTCTTCGATGGTGTTGAGCATCTGGTCGAACAGGTTGAAGTCACCGTTCTCGCAGTTGTTGTGGAACATGAAGCCTGTGATCTGCTCGATCACGCCTTCGATCTTCACCGGGTCCCACTCGCCCAGACGGCTGAACGGGCGCGCCGGGTCGGCCAGCAGGTAGTCGGAGCTGCTCACCTGCGGGTTGACGCGCAGGCCGCGGGTCTTGCCTTCGCTACGTTCGGCAAAGCGCTGCAACTGGCTGATGGAGTTGAAGATGATCTTGTCGCAGTTATCCAGCATCTCTTCGATTTCATCGTCGGCCCAGGCCACGCTGTAGGCGTGGGCTTCACCTTCGAACTTCTGGCGACCCAGCTTGAGCTCGTACAACGACGACGAAGTGGTGCCGTCCATGTATTCCTGCATCAGGTCGAACACCGACCAGGTGGCGAAGCATTTAAGGGCCAGAAGAGCCTTGGCGCCGGACTGTTCGCGCACGTAGGCGATCTTCTGCATGTTGACCAGAAGCTTCTGTTTGTCGATGAGGTAGTACGGCGTTTTGATCATTTTCAGAGCCTGCGGCGGTGCCTGCCAAAAAAGGACACGCATTGTGCCCGCACTTGGGACAGATCGAAAGGTTAGTCAGCGGAATTTGCTGGCCCGGTTATAAGCTGGCCTGTGAATATGACAGCCTGTGGGTATGATGAGCCGCATTGCAAACGGATCCCGGCTTTGGCGACGAGAGGTGAGAATGGACGCATGGACACTGCATTGGCTGGAAGCTTCGGGGAGCCTGGCGGAGTTTCGCCCTGAGCTGATCCGTGAATTTGAAGCCGCCTACGGGGCAATTGCCGAACTGATGCCGCCGCCGCGCCTGGATGTCCTGATCCAGCGATTGCCAGGGGAAACCCTCCCGGAGCTGGGCCTGGTCGGCCGCGCTTATCGCAGCACGATGTTCAGCATGACCCTGGACCCCGACAACCCGAATTTCCTGGCCAGTTTGCGCAGTGGCTCGCTGCGTCGGCATGTGGTGCATGAGGTGCATCATTGCCTGCGCATGGCGGGGCCGGGTTATGGCTGGACGCTGGGTGAGGCGATGATCAGCGAAGGGCTGGCCGGGCAGTTTGTGCGGCGGGTGCTGGGCAGTGAGCCGGAGCTGTGGGAGAGGGCGCTTACACCCGGGGAGCTGCTGAGTTCGCCGGTAGAGCTCCAGCTTCTGGAGGCCACGTATTACGACCACAGTGAATGGTTCTTCGGCACCGGGGCAAGGCCCAGGTGGTTGGGGTACACACTGGGTTATCAGATGGTGGGTGACTGGCTGGCGAAGCAAGCCGAGGTGGACGCCGCCACATGGGTCAACGTGCCCGCAAAAGACATACTCGCCAACGCCGCCAAAGAGGGGCAGGTGGCCTGACCATCCAGCAACATCGGTCCCCTGTGGGAGCCGTCGAGCTTTAGCGAGGACGCGAAGGCGGCGGCACAGCCGATAAACAGGCTGCCTGACACACCGCTATCGCAGCCTCGCTAAAGCTCGACAGCTCCCACATGAGATGTTCAGCGAACTCCAAAACCCCGCCCACGCTGACATCAAACCGTCATCTCCCCATCGCCTGACTGCCACATTCCCCCGTTACTGTCCTCGCCAATGAGATCGATCTCAAGCGAGTGACAATGACTGATTTGAAAGACGTAGCCCGGCTCGCTGGCGTATCCCGCGCCACCGCCGCGCGCACCTTTGCTTCCCCGGAACAAGTGCGCCCGGCCACCCGCGAGCAGGTATTCGCCGCCGCCCGCGAGCTGGGTTTCAGGCCCAACCTGCTGGGCCGCCAACTGCGCCTGCAAACCACCCAGCTGATTGGCGTGGTGGTGCCCAACCTGCTGAACCCGGTGTTCGCCGAGCAGTTCCAGGCCATGGAGCGCGCCGCACGCCTGCGGGGCTATAACCTGCTGCTGGCGACCACCGACTACAGCGCCGAGCGCGAAAGCAGTGTGGTGGAAGAACTGCTGCGTCAGCGCGTCGATGGCCTGGTGCTGACCGTTACCGACGCTGAAAGCAACAGCGTGCTCCACAGCCTGGCCACGGAAGAAACCCCGTTCGTGTTGGCCTACCACCAACCCGACAACCCCAACTACAGCGCCGTCTCGGTGGACAACCGCGCCGGCATGGCGCTGGCCACCCGTTATCTGCTGGAAGCGGGCCATCGCCGCATCGCCATGGTCGCCGGCCCCGCGTTGCAGTCCGACCGGGCGCGCCTGCGTTACGCCGGGTATTGCGATGCCATGGGCGAGTACGGCCTCGACAGCCAACCGGTGATCGAAATGCCGGCCCACACCCAAGCCGAATTCGCCGCCATCGAGCCCTTCCTGCAAGGCTCGCAGGCGCCCACCGCGCTGGTGTGTTCCAACGATTTTCTCGCCATCAGCCTGATCGCCGAACTGCGCCGGCATGCCTGGAACGTACCCGAACAACTCTCGGTGATGGGCTTTGACGGCATTTCCCTGGGCACCCAGATGCACCCGACGCTGTGCAGCGTGGTGCAGCCCATCGCGCTGTTGGCCAGCACCGTGATCGACCAACTGCTGGCGCAAATCGCCGGCAACGCCCCGGTTTCCCATTGCCTGCCGTGCCATATCCGTCCGGGCGAAAGCACCCAACCCCATAAAGGAGACGCTTGATGAGCATGCTCAGTAAAACCCTGGCGGCATTGCTGCTGTGCGGCGCGGCCAGCCTGGCCCAGGCCGCCGACACCGCGATTTGCTACAACTGCCCGCCAGACTGGGCAGACTGGGGCACGCAACTCAAGGCCATCGCCACGAGCACCGGCGTGCAGGTGCCGCTGGACAACAAGAACTCCGGCCAGTCCCTGGCGCAGTTGGTGGCCGAGAAAGCCGCGCCGGTGGCGGATGTCGTCTACTACGGCGTGACGTTCGGCCTGCAAGCGCAAAAGGCGGCGGTGGTGGAGGGCTATAAGCCCAAAGGTTGGGAACAGATTCCCGCCGGCCTGAAAGACCCGGACGGCCAGTGGTTCGCGATTCACTCCGGCACCCTGGGCATCATGGTCAACGTCGACGCCTTGGGAGGCCTGCCAGTGCCGCAAAGCTGGGCCGACCTGCTCAAGCCCGAATACAAAGGCATGGTCGGCTACCTCGACCCGTCCAGTGCCTTCGTCGGCTACGTCTCGGCGGTGGCAATCAACCGCGCCATGGGCGGCGACCTCGACAACTTCGCTCCGGCCATCGACTACTTCCAGAAGCTCTCGAAAAACGCCCCCATCGTGCCCAAGCAAACCGCCTATGCACGGGTGCTTTCCGGTGAGTTGCCGATCCTGGTGGACTACGACTTCAACGCCTACCGCGCCCGCTACAAAGACAATGCCAACGTCGCCTTCGTGATTCCCAGGGAAGGCAGCATCAGCGTGCCTTATGTGATGAGCCTGGTGGCGAACGCGCCGCACCGCGCCAACGGTGAAAAGGTCCTGGATTTCGTGCTCTCCGATGAAGGCCAGGCACTCTGGGCCAAGGCCTACCTGCGCCCGGTGCGGCCGGTGAAGATGCCAGCGGACGTTGCCGCGCAGTTCCTGCCAGACGGCGACTACGCCCGCGCCGGTGTGGTGGACTACCAGAAAATGGCCGCCGTGCAGGAAGCTTTCGCCGCGCGTTATTTGAGTGAGGTCAAGTAAGTGAAGGCACTCTTGCGGCCAAACCCCGCTTGGGCCCTGGCCCCGGCGTTTGCGGTGCTGCTCGCCTTCTGGCTGTTGCCGCTGGCGCACTTGATCGTGCTGGGTGGCGAAAGCCGCGACAGCCACGGCAGCGGTTACTGGCAAGTGCTGAGCAGCGCGCAATACCTGGGCAGCCTGGCGCAAACCTGCGTGCTTGCGGTGCTGGTGACGTTGGCGGCGCTGCTGGTGGGCGGCATCACCGGTGTGTTTCTCGCGCGCCAGCACTTCTTCGGGCGTTCGGCGCTGGTGGCGTTGCTGACATTTCCCCTGGCGTTTCCCGGCGTGGTGGTGGGCTTCCTGGTGATCCTGCTGGCGGGCCGCCAAGGCTTGTTCGCCTCACTCGGGCTTCAGCTGGCCGGTGAGCGCTGGATCTTTGCCTATTCGCTGGCGGGGCTGTTTGTCGGCTACCTGTACTTTTCGATTCCACGGGTCATCCTCACGGTAATGGCGGCGTGTGAAAGCCTCGACCGTAGCCTGGAGGAAGCCGCCCACTCACTGGGGGCCGGGCATTGGCGGGTGGTGTGCGATGTGATTGTGCCGGGGCTGGCGCCGGCGTTGGCCTCCTGTGGGGCGATCTGTTTTGCCACGTCCATGGGCGCCTTCGGCACGGCGTTCACCCTGGGCACGCGGCTGAACGTGACGCCGGTCGCCATCTACAACGTGTTCACCAACTACGCCAATTTTGCGGTGGCGGCGGCGCTCTCGGTGGTGCTCGGCGCGGTGACCTGGGCCGTGTTGCTGCTGACGCGGCGCCTGGTGAAAAACGCGGGGACGGTCCTGTGAAGCGCTCATCGCTGTTTGTCATCCAACTGCTGTTTACCTTGCTGGTCTGTGCCTTCATGTTGGTGCCGGTGTTGATGTCATTGCTGGCGGGGCTGACGCGCAATTTCTTCGTCGGCCTGTCCAGCGGCCTGACCTTCGACTGGTTGATCCAGGTGTGGCAGGCCTACTCACCGACGGTCTGGCTCTCGCTGCAACTGGCCCTGGCCTGTGCGGTGTGCGTCTGCGTGATCGGCGTGCCGGCGGCATACGCCCTGGTGCGCATGAACAACCGCTTCAGCCGCGCCTTCGAGGAGTTGATGGTGCTGCCGGTGGCGATGCCTGGCCTGGCCAGTGCGCTGGCGTTGTTGCTGACCTACGGTCAGTTCGGCGGGTTTCGCAGCAGTTGGCTGTTCATCCTGGTGGGGCATGTGTTGTTCACCTTGCCGTTCCTGGTGCGCCCGGTGATGGCGGTGATGCAACGCCAGCAATTGCCGGTGCTGGAAGAGGCGGCGGCCAGTCTGGGAGCGGGGCCGATCCAGCGCTTTTTCAGCGTGGTGGTGCCCAACTGCCGGGCGGGGATTCTCGCCGGGGTGTTGATGGTCGTCACCCTGTCCCTGGGTGAGTTCAACCTGACCTGGATGCTCCACACGCCGATGACCAAGACCCTGCCGGTCGGCCTCGCCGACAGCTACGCCTCGGCGCGCCTGGAAATCGCCAGTGCCTACACCCTTATCTTTTTGCTGATGATCGTGCCGCTGCTGATTGCGTTGCAGGCCATCAGCGCTCGACTGTCCCGTGGAGAGCGTCGATGACCGCTATCACCCTTCGCCTGAAGGGATGCCGCAAGGCATTCGCCGACGGCACCGTTGCCGTGCAGAACCTCGACCTGACCATCGAGGGCGGCGAAACCCTGGCCATTCTCGGCCCGTCCGGTTGCGGCAAAACCACCACCTTGCGCTTGATTGCCGGCCTTGAGCGTCCCGATGTGGGCCAAGTGTTTTTCGGTGACCACGACGTCACCCGCCTGCCCATCGAACGGCGTGACGTGGGCATGGTGTTCCAGAACTACGCGTTGTTTCCCAACCTGGATGTGGCCGGCAACATCGTCTACGGCTTGAAGATTCGCGGCATCGCGCCGGCGGAGCGCAACAAGCGCTGTGACGAACTGCTGGAGTTGGTGGGCCTGCAGAATCACGGCAAGCGCAGTATCCATGAACTGTCCGGCGGCCAGCGCCAGCGTGTGGCACTGGCCCGCGCGTTGGCGCCACGGCCCAAAGTGCTGTTGCTGGATGAGCCGTTGGCCGCCCTCGACGCACAGTTGCGTGAGCGCCTGCGCAGCGAACTGGACCAGCTGTTGCGCGGCCTGGGCATCACCTCGGTGTTCGTCACCCACGACCAGGGCGAAGCCATGGCCCTGGGCGATCGCATCCTGGTGATGGAGCAGGGGCGTATCGTACAACTGGCCAGCCCCCGGGAGATCTACCAGCAGCCGGCCAACGCGTTTGTCGCAGGCTTTGTGGGCAACCTGAATGTCTTTTCGGTGCTGGATCGCACGGCCCATGGCTTGACCGTGTGCGGCGGTGAGCTGCCGTGGCACGAGCCCCATCAGCCGGCCACCGTGTACTGCCGCCCCGAACACCTGCGGGTGATGGAGCGCGAAGGGCACCTGCACGGGCACCTGCTGGCGCAGTTTTTCCAGGGCGCGCAAAGCCGTCTGCTGGTGGACGTCGGCGCCCCGCAACCGCTGCTGGTGGACAGCAACGACAACCTGCTTCATGCCGTCGGCGCACCGATTGCCCTGTCTATCGCCCCACACAAGCTGTTCACCCTGCATGCCTGAATTCAGAGAGCCTATGTTGAACCGTCCGTTTCTTGTTGCGCAGATCAGCGATCTGCACCTTAAAGCCGGCCAGCGCCTGACCTACGGAGTGGTCGACACCCTCGGTGCATTGCGCCGAGCGGTGGACCATTTGAATGCCAGCTACCCACGGCCCGATATCGTGGTGGTCAGCGGTGACCTGGTGGACTTCGGTCGCGCCGATGAATACGCCGTGCTGCACCCCGAACTGGCCCGTTTGCAGATGCCTTGTTACCTGGTACCGGGCAATCACGACCACCGCCAGCATTTGCTTGATGCCTTCCGCGATCACGCTTACTTGCCGCATGGCGCCGACGGCCCGCTGGACTGGGTGGTGGATGACTACCCGGTGCGCTTGATTGGCCTGGACTCGACGATTCCCGATGCCCATGGCGGCCAGTTACTGGACAGCCAATTGCACTGGCTTGATGAGCAACTGGCGCTGTGCCCGAACGTGCCGACCCTGGTGGTCTTGCACCACCCGCCGTTTATCGGCGGCATTGGCCATATGGACCGCGAGCCGTTCCGTAACGCCGCCGCGCTGGAAACGGTCATCGCCCGTCACCCCCAGGTGGAGCGCCTGTTGTGCGGGCATTTGCACCGGCCGATGCAGCGACGTTTCGGCGGCAGTGTGAGCTGTGTATGCCCGGGCACGTCCCATCAAATCGTGCTGGATTTGCAGGAGGCCGCACCGGCCCATTTCAACCTGGAACCGGCGGGTTATCTCTTGCACCGTTGGGATGAACAGCAAGGGCTGGTCAGCCACAACGGCGTATTCGGGGACTACCCGGGGCCGTATCCGTTTTATGACGCGGATGGGTTGATTGACTGAAGTCTGTTAATGCTTCTGGGCACTTAATGGTTTGGCATGAGTTGCGTGCTCATCCATTACCGGCTCAAACCCGCAGCGCAGGTAAAAGGCGGCGCCTTCTCGGGTGTCGGTAGACAAGCGCACAACACTGAACCGCTGCGCAGCGTGTTCCAGAAGCTGACTGACCAGGGCCTTGCCCACATTGCGCCCCCTGGAAGCCCGGGCGACGTACACCCGGCGTAGTCTGCCGACATCCGGCCCGGCGTAAGGGTCATGGGACAGCCCGCCTATGGCGATCAACTGCCTGTTGCTGAATACGCCCAACAGACATTCGCCGGGTCGAGCGAAACGGTTGGTGCCGCTATGCCAATCTGCAATCAGGCGCGTTAGAAACCTGAAACCTTCAGCTACCGCCTCTGTTTCCAGTGCCTGGATTTGGTCGGGCAATACCGAGATGGCACGTATCGACAATCCGTTCGTTGGTTCAGCCACTGCTATTTTCCAGCTCAAACCACCCCGCCTTGGATTCAACGCAGGAGTGCTTCTGCTTGCCAGGAAGGAAGGGTGTATCGAGTGTGGCGATCGCTATCGAAATCCAGTCGGGGTAAGCGCCGTTGGCATCAGACCAGAACAGCGACGAGCCGCAGTGTGAACAAAATTAACGAAACACACCCTCGGAAGATTCGTAAGCCTTGAGCGTTTGAAGCGAAGACGTGATGTGCACCGACGATTTCGGGGCGCTCGCGTACGTCGCAAACGCGGCGCCATGAACCTTCTGGCACTTTTTGCAGTGGCAATGAGTCACGGCTTTCAGCGGTGTGGATACTCTGTAGCTGACTGCGCCACACAGGCAGCTACCTTGGTGAAGTCCTTCCATGTTGATTCAATCCCAAGCTCAATGGAGTGACTATAACGCTCTCCCATGAGCCTGGAGCAAGTCCGGTCTCACGTATTGGTCTTCAACTTCGTCCACAACCGCGTCGCCAACCGCGCGATCGCCGGCGGCAGGTCCTCGACGATAAACAGCTTGTCCATCACGCTTTTCGGCGGGTAGATCGCCAGGTCTTGTTTTACCTCCGGGGTCACAAACTCATCCGCCGCGCTGTTGGGGTTGGCGTAGTGAATGCTGTTGCTGATGTTGGCAATCACCTTCGGTTCCAGCAGGTAGTTCATGTAGGCGTAGCCGTTCTTCTCGTGGGGCGCGCCCTTGGGCATCACCACCATGTCCAGCCACAACGTCGAGCCTTCATCCGGGATCGAGTAAGCGATGTTGATACCGTTTTTCGCCTCCTTGGCGCTGGCGGCGGCTTGCACCACGTCACCGTTGAAACCGATCACCGCGCAGATATTGCCGTTCGCCAGGTCGCTGATGTACTTGGAGGCGTGGAAGTACTGGATGTAAGGTCGGATCTTCAACAGTGCCTGCTCGGCCTTTTTGTAGTCGGCCGGTTCGTGGCTGTGGTGCGGCAAGCCCAGGTAGTTGAGGGTTATCGGCAGGATCTGCGTGGGGTTGTCGATGATTGCCACGCCGCAGGCGCTGAGTTTTTTGATGTTGTTTTCATCAAAAAACAGGCTCCAGGAATGGGTGACGTCGGTGTTGCCGAAGATCGCCTTGATCTTCTCGACGTTGTAGCCAATCCCCGCCGTGCCCCACATATAGGGGAAGCCGTACTGGTTGCCGGGGTCGTTGGTTTCCAGCTTCTTCATCAGCAGCGGGTCGAGGTTTTTCCAGTTGGGCAGCTGGCTTCGGTCGAGCTTCTGGATCGCCCCGGCCTTGATCAGCCGCGACAGGAAATGGTTGGACGGGCTGACCACGTCATAACCGGTGTTGCCGGTCATCAGCTTGGACTCCAGCACCTCGTTGCTGTCGTGAATGTCGTAGGTCGCCTTGATCCCGGTCGCCTGGGTGAAACGGGTCAAGGTGTCGTCGGCGATGTAGCCGTTCCAGTTGGAAATGTTCACCTCTTCGGCGGCGTAACTGGCTGCCGGGAGCGCGCTGAGGATGACTGCCAGGGACAGACTGTTGATGTGCATGTGAATCACCTTTGTTGAGGTTTTTTGTTCTAGATTTCGGTCCGCGCTCGCACCGTTTCCACGCCCATACGCAGCAGGGCACCGATGTCGAACAGCGGGCGGGGAGGCAGCCAGCCGGGTTGCGCCCGGTGCATCACGGATTGCAGCAGCGAGGAAGCCTGGCCCGACGCCCATTCGGCGAGCAGCCGGCCCCACAGCGTGCCGCGGGCGACGCCCGAACCATTGCAGCCCGCGACGGCGTACAGGTTGTTTTCGACCTTCGCGAAATACGGTTGCCCGCTGCGGGATGCGCTCAGGTGGCCGGTCCATGTGTGGTGGATGTCTTGTTCGGTGAGCCACGGGAAGCGCCGCTGCAAGCCCTTCACATGGTGTTGGCGCCGGTGCAGCAGCTCGCCGTTGGACAAGTCGCGGGTGCGGTATTCCGCCGTATTGCGGATCATCACCCGGCGGTCCGGTGTCAGGCGCACGGTAGCGCCCAGTGGCCGGGTGGACAGCACGCCCCACGGTTCTACCGCGCCGATACGGCGGTATTTCTCGTCGCTCAGAGGGCGGGTGAGGCTGGCGCTGAGTTCCATCGGGAACGTCGCGCTGGCCTCAAGGCCCACCCGTGGAATAAAGGCGTTGAGGCACACCAGCACCTGGCCGGCTTCAATGCAGGCGTCCAGGCCGTTGGCACGAATGCCGCCATTGGCCATGCGCTCAAGGCTGGTGATGTCGGTGTTCTCAAAAAGCGTGACGTTGTCGGGCAGGGCTTCCAGCAAACCCTTCACGTACTTCGCCGGTTGCAGCAGGGCGTTGCCGTTGCCGCACCAGATGGCGGCCTGGTAATGCTCGGTGCCAAGTGTTTGCGCGAGCGCCTCACCTTCCAGGAAGTGCGCTGAAGCGCCGACTGCCCGCAAGGTCGCCAGCTTGGCCTCCACATGATTGAGCTTGTCGGGATCATGCACGGCGAAGAAGTAGCCGCTGTCCCGGAAATCGCAGTCGATGGCATGGCGGGCGATGCGCTGGCGCACCTCGTCGCTGGCGGCGCGGGAGATCGAGGTGTCGACTTCGAAATCCGTGAAGCCTGCGTTGCCCATCAGTTCACTTTCAGCAGGGTGCTCATGGGCCACCACAAAACCCGAATTACGCGCCGAGGCGCCTTGGGCTGCACGCTGGCGGTCGACAATCACGATGCGGGCCTCGGGGTGCATCTCCGCCAGGTGATGGGCTGCACATAAACCGGTGATCCCGGCGCCGATCACCAGCCAGTCGGCTTTCTGCACGCCGGTCAGTCGGTCCCGGGCGGGGAGGCTTTCAGTCTGGGCAATCCAGCCACAGGTGTTTTCCATGATGATCCTCGGCTGTATGCGTGGTTCGCATGACTAAGTTCGGGCGACAGCTGGAATCTATAGGGCCTGTGGTGATACAACCAACGTTATAAAATCATCCAGCCATTCGGAAAACGCATGGATAACATCCGTCATGTGCCCTCGTTGCAAGGCTTGCAGGCGTTGGTGGAAGTCAGCGACTGCGCCAGCTTCACCGTGGCGGCACAGAAGCTGTGCCTGACCCAAAGCGCGGTGAGCCGCAAGATCCAGCAACTGGAAAGCCACTTCGGCGTGCCGATGTTCACCCGGACCAGCCGCAGCCTGCGCCTGACCGCCGAGGGTGAACAGGTGCTGGCCAGCGCGCGGAGCATCCTGGCGCAACTGAAGGGTCTGGAGGACCGGCTTTCGCCGCACAAACGCCCGTTTCGCATCCGCCTGCATGTGTCGCTGGCGGTGCGCTGGCTGCTGCCCAAGCTCAGCGACTTCTATCGCAACCATCCCGATATTTCCCTGGCGATTGAGACCGTCGCCACAGAGGTGGTTGAGCCGGCCAGTGACAGCGACGCCTATATTCTTTACCTGCCCAAACCCGACAACGAGCCTGCGCGCCTGACCTTGTTCCACGAGTCGCTGGTGCCGGTCTGCGCGCCGGGGTTGGGACCATTGGTTGCAATGGAACAGCTGGCGAACTTTGCGCTGCTGCATCGCTCGGCCGACAAACAGGACTGGATGACTTGGCTGGCCGCCAACGGTGCGCGGTCGCTGGATGATTACCGGCACATCCCGTTCAACCTCGACGAGCTGGCACTGGACGCCGCCGCGCGTGGGCTTGGGGTGGCGATGACCGACATGACGCTGGCGGCGGAGTCGATCGAGCGCGGTGTGCTGGTGGTGCCGTTTGGAGAGCCACTGACGACTGGCGGGGTGTATGCGTTGTGCTTGCAGCCATCGGCCGCCTCGCACCCGGGCTGCGGGCTGATCATGCAGTGGTTTGGGCAGCAGGCGCGGCATGCTAACGTCACCTCTTAACTTTCCAGCGTCAGCCTATCCATGAAAATGCCCGATATCGACGCCATCCAGGCGTTCGTCCTGGTCGCCGAACTCCAGAGCTTCACCCGCGCCGCCGATGCCATTGGCGGCACCCAGGCCGCCATCAGCCTGAAGATCAAGCGCCTCGAAGATAACCTCGGCCGCAAGCTGCTGGAGCGCACGCCGCGGCGGGTCACGCTGTCGGCCCATGGCCAGATGTTCCTCGCCAGCGCCCGGCGTTTGCTCGACAACTACCAGGACGCAATGAACTGTTTTGGCCCGCAGAAACGCACCTTGCGCGTGGGCGTCAGCCATCACATTGTCGGCGCCGACCTCAGCCTGTGGCTGCGACGGTTGGCCACCACCGACCCGGACGTCATCGTCGCGTTCAGCCTCGGCACCTCGCGGGACATGCTGATGAGCTACGAGCAAGGCAAGCTGGATGTGGCGATGATCCTGCGCCACGACAACCGTCGCCAGGACGGTGAAGTGGTGGGCGTCGAACGCTTTGGCTGGATGGCTTCACGGGATTTCGAATTGCGCCAGGGCGGGGCGTTGCCCCTGGCGATCCAGCCGGAACCCTGCGGCATGCGCAGCATGGTGATGGCGGCCTTGGCCGAGCAGAACCGTGCCTGGGAAGAGGCGTTTGTGGGCAGCGGCATCCTCGCGATCGGTGCTGCGGTGGTGGCGGGGATTGGCATCGGTGCGATGGTGGGGCGGATGGCGCCGAGTGGCTGCGTCGACGTGGAGCAGCGTTTCGACCTGCCGCCGCTGCCCAGTCGCGAAGTGGTGCTGTATACCGCGCAGCGGGACGCTCAGGCGCAGGCGCTGATCCGCACCTTGAGCGCCGATATTGCGGCCGACTGACCTAGAAAATCAGGCGCCCGGCCCAGGCCATCAACACGGCCAGGCTGCCGATGCCGAGGATGGCCACGCCTAGGGCGGCGAGGTGAACGAGGAGGGTGGTCAGCGGCGGATGCTGTTCCATGTGAGGGCTTCCTGGGGTGTTCGGGAAGCAAAAGTATGCTGAGCGCGTAGGCGTCAAAACAGACGCTGCCGGCTATTTCAGTGATAAGCAAGACCGAAGACTCATCCGGTCATCATGAGTGGAACTTGTGATCATCTGGAATAAAATGAGTTTGTCTCACTATCACCTCGTCCCGACAATGGCTCCCATACTTACACATTGGAGCTTTACGTCATGGCCGTTGCCCATTCCCTTGGATTCCCGCGCATTGGTCGCGATCGTGAACTGAAAAAAGCGCAGGAAGCGTTTTGGAAGGGTGAACTCGACGAAGCCGGGCTGCGCGCCGTAGGCCGCGAGCTGCGCAAGGCGCACTGGGACCTGCAAAAGATAGCCGGCATCGAGCTGCTGCCTGTCGGTGACTTCGCCTGGTACGACCAGGTGCTGACGCACTCGCTGATGTTTGGTGTGATCCCTGAGCGCTTCCGCCCGGTCGACGGCAAAGCCACCCTGCACACGTTGTTCGGCATGGCCCGTGGCGTCAGCGACAACCGCTGCGGCGGTGCCCACGCCCAGGAGATGACCAAGTGGTTCGACACCAACTACCACTACCTGGTCCCTGAGTTCAGCGCCGACCAGCAGTTCCAGCTGGGTTGGGATCAACTGTTCGAAGAGGTCAAGGAAGCCCGCGACCTGGGTCACACCGTCAAACCGGTGGTCATCGGCCCGCTGACGTACCTGTGGCTGGGCAAGGCCAAGGGCGGCGATTTCGACAAGCTCGACCTGCTGGACCGCCTGCTGCCGCTGTACGGCCAGATCTTCCAGCGCCTGGCGGACCTGGGCGTGGAGTGGGTGCAGATCGACGAGCCGATCCTGGTCCTGGACCTGCCACAGGACTGGAAAAATGCGTTTGAACGCGCCTACAACCTGATCCAGCGCGACCCGCTGAAGAAGCTGGTGGCCACCTACTTTGGCGGCCTGGAAGAGAACCTCGGCCTGGCCGCCAACCTGCCGGTAGACGGCCTGCACATAGACCTGGTGCGCGCTCCGGATCAGTACCCGGTCATCCTCGATCGCCTGCCGGCTTATAAGGTGCTGTCCCTGGGCGTGGTCAATGGCCGTAACGTGTGGCGCTGCGACCTGGAAAAAACCCTGGCCACCTTGCAGCACGCTCATCAGCGATTGGGTGATCGCCTGTGGGTGGCGCCGTCCTGCTCCTTGCTGCACAGCCCGGTGGACCTGGGCCGTGAAGACAAACTGGATGCAGAGCTGAAAAGCTGGCTGGCGTTTGCGGTGCAAAAGTGTGAAGAAGTCGCCGTACTGGCCCAAGCCGTGAATCAGCCTGACGCGCCAAGCGTGGTGGCCGCCCTGGCCGAAAGCCGCGCCGTACAAGCGGCCCGTGCCGCTTCCCCGCGTATCCACAAGCCGGCTGTGCAAGCGCGTGTGGCGGCGATCACCGCCAAAGACAGCCAGCGTCACTCGCCGTTTACCCAGCGTATCGAGAAACAACGTGCCGGCCTGAACCTGCCGCTGTTCCCGACCACCACCATCGGCTCGTTCCCGCAGACCGCCTCGATCCGCCTGGCGCGCCAGTCGTACAAGGCCGGCAAGTTGAGCGAAGCCGAATACGTCGAAGCCATGCACAGCGAGATTCGTCACGCGGTAGACGTGCAGGAAAACCTCGGCCTGGACGTGCTGGTGCATGGTGAAGCCGAGCGTAACGACATGGTCGAATACTTCGCCGAGCAGTTGGAGGGTTATGCCTTTACCCGCTTCGGCTGGGTGCAGAGCTACGGTTCGCGTTGCGTGAAACCGGCGGTGATTTTCGGTGACCTGAGTCGCCCGAACGCCATGACCGTGGCGTGGATCCGCTATGCCCAGGGCCTGACCAACAAGGTAATGAAGGGCATGCTGACCGGCCCGGTGACCATGCTGATGTGGTCGTTCCCCCGCGAAGACGTGAGCCGCGAAGAGCAGGCCCGCCAACTGGCGCTGGCGATTCGTGACGAGGTGCTGGACCTGGAAGCGGCCGGCATCAGGATCGTGCAGATCGACGAAGCCGCATTCCGCGAAGGCTTGCCGTTGCGTCGGGCGCAGTGGCAGCACTACCTCGACTGGGCCACCGAAGTGTTCCGCCTGTGCGCCTGCGGTGTGCGTGACGAAACCCAGATCCACACCCACATGTGCTACAGCGAGTTCAACGATGTGATCGAGTCCATCGCCGCCATGGACGCCGACGTGATCACCATCGAAACCTCGCGCTCGGACATGGAGCTGTTGGACGCGTTCGAAGCCTTCGCTTACCCGAATGACATTGGCCCGGGCGTGTACGACATCCACTCGCCCCGGGTGCCGGACGCCTCGGAAATGGCCAACCTGCTGCGCAAGGCGGCCAAGCGTATTCCGGCCGAACGCCTGTGGGTCAACCCGGATTGCGGCTTGAAAACCCGCGGCTGGCCGGAGACGGAAGCGGCGTTGATTCACATGGTGACGGCGGCGCGTCAACTGCGGGCTGAACTGGCGTGATCCAGGCACCCGGTATAACACGCCGGGTGAAGACCAAAAATGTGGGAGCTGGCTTGCCTGCGATAGCGGCGGACCCGCTTGCATCGTTGGCGCCTGATACACCGCCATCGCAGGCAAGCCAGCTCCCACAGGAATCTCCAGCGCTCAAAAAACCGTGAAATTGCCAGCACCGCCGATGCAGATTAGAATGCGATCAATTCTTAATTACGCTTGAGCCTCACCGCTCCGGCGCGCCCCGGTGATCGGCATGTCGTCTCCTCTCAATCTGCATATCCAGGACCTGTACTGCGAACACCATGGATGGTTGCACCGCTGGCTGGACCGCAAGCTGGGCAACGCCAGCGATGCCGCCGACCTGGCCCACGACACCTTTATGCGCCTGCTGACCCGCCAGGCCAGCAGCAACCTGGGCGCCGAACCACGGGCGTTGCTCACCCATATCGCCAAGGGCTTGATGATCGACAGTTGGCGCCGCCAGGAAGTGGAGCGCGCCTACCTGGAAACCATCGCGCACCTGCCCGAGCAGCATGTACCGTCGCCGGAAACCCGCTGGTTGATCCTCGAAGCGCTGTACCGCATTGAGGCGATGTTGCGGGACCTGCCGGAAAAGACCCGCCAGGCATTCCTGATGTCGCAGATCGACGGCCTGACCTACCAGCAGATCGCCGATGCGTTGGGCGTGTCGCTGATCTCGGTCAAACGCTACATGCGCGACGCCTTCCTGGCCTGCCTGAGCGTGGCATGAGCCAGTCGATCGATCCGCTGATCCTCGGTGAAGCCGCCGACTGGATGGTGCAGTTGCAGTCCGGCAGCGCCACCGACGAAGACCGCCGCGCCATCGCCCAATGGCAGGGCCGCAGCGCCCAGCACGCGCAGGCCTGGCAACGGGCGGAGGCGATTCTGGGGGATTTCAACACGGTGCCGGCGGCGATTGCCGGCGAGACCCTCAAGCGCATCGGGCGCAAGAAGCCCCTCGGCCGACGCCAGGCGCTCGGGCTGTTGCTGGCGGCAGGCCCGGCGACCTGGCTGGCGTATCGGCAGTTACCCTGGCAGCAATGGACCGCCGACCAGCACACGGCGATCGGCGAACAAAAGAACCTTACTTTGCCCGATGGCACGCGTTTGCTGATCAACACCGGCAGCTCGTTGAATATCGCGTTCTCCGAGCAGGTACGGCGCATCGAGTTGCTCAAGGGTGAAGTGTTGATCACCACCGCCAAGGACGCAGCCCACCGCCCGTTTATCGTCCAGACCCGCCACGGCACCGCCCGGGCCTTGGGCACGCGGTTCAGTGTGCGGGTGGGTGAGCAGCGCAGCCGAGTGGCGGTGACCGAAGGTGCGGTGGAGTTGCTGCCGGAGCATGCCAGCCAGGGCGTGATCGTCAAGGCGGGCGAGCAGGGCGCCTTCAGCGCAGACGGTGTGGCCGCTGTGGAGCCGTTGGACGTCAGCGCCCTGACCTGGGAAAACGGCATGCTCCTGGCCCAGCACATGCGCCTGGCGGACTTGCTGGATGAGTTGGGGCGCTATCGCGCCGGCATGCTGCGCTGCCATGACTCGGTGGCCAACCTCACCGTGTCGGGGGCGTTTTCCCTGCGCGATACCGACGCCAGCCTGCACCTGTTGCAGGAAACCTTGCCGGTTAAGGTCAGCAGCGTCACCGGGTATTGGGTGACGGTCGAGCCGCGCTGAACTTTTTTCAACGTTCGCTGATACCTTTTTCGTTGTCGTTCGGTGTAGGGGAGAACCCTCAACTTTGCGCCGCGCCGACAGGAATGCCCATGACCGCCAGATCGCTCCCAAACTGCCCCCGCCCCCTGAAAGCACTGAGCCTGGCAGTCGCCCTGGCGGCCATCGCGCCGCTGCAAAGCGCCCAGGCAGAAGACGCGGCGCAAAGCAGTGCGGCGCGCAGCTATCACCTCGCGCCGGGGCCGCTGGGGAATGTGCTGGCACAGTTTGCAGCGCTGTCCGGGGTGCCGTTGTCGTTCGATTCCACGCTGCTCAACGATCAACAAAGCCCGGGGTTGCAAGGCAGCTACAGCGCGCAATCGGGCTTTGCCCAGTTGCTGCAGGGCAGCGGTTATACCCTGCAGGGCACCGGCGCCAATGGCTACACCGTGGTGCCTCAGGCCAGCGGTGGCGCATTGGAGCTGGGCGCCACCACCATCAGCGGCGAGGCGAGCGGGGCGCAGGTGGACACGTACGGCGGCGGCCAGGTGGCACGTTCGGCACGCCTGGGCGTACTGGGCAACCGGTCCATCAGCGACGTGCCCTTCAGTGTGGTCAGCTACACCTCGAAAACCATCGCCGATCAGCAGGCGCGAACAGTAGGCGACGTGCTGCTCAACGACGCCTCGGTGCGCCAGTCGGCGGGGTTCGGTAACTTCTCCCAGGTGTTCACCATTCGCGGCCTGCCGCTGAGCACCGATGACATCGCCTTCAACGGCCTGTACGGCGTGCTGCCCCGGCAGATCATCACCACCGAAGCCCTGGAGCGGGTGGAGTTGTTCAAGGGACCGAACGCGTTCGTCAACGGCGTTTCACCCTCGGGCAGCGGGATCGGCGGCAGCGTCAACTTGGTGCCCAAGCGCGCCGAAGATACGCCCACCCGCAGCGTGACGCTTGATTACGCCAGCGACAGCCAGGCCGGCGGCCACCTGGACCTCGGCCAGCGCTTTGGCGAAGACAACCGCTTTGGCGCCCGGGTCAACCTGGCCAGGCACGGTGGCGACACCGCCGTGGATGACGAAAACAAAAGCTCGCAGTTGATTGCCGTCGCGCTGGATTACCGCGGCGAGCGCCTGCGGGTTTCCACCGATTTTGGCTACCAGAAAGAGCGCATCAATAATGGTCGTGCGGTGGTGTACCCGACCGGTACCCAGGTGCCCCATGCGCCGTCGGCCAACGATAACTACGCCCAGAACTGGAGCTGGTCGGAGCTGGAGGACACCTACGGCATGGTGAATGCCGAATATGATTTGAACGATAACTGGACGGCCTACGCAGCAGGCGGCGCCAAGCACACCCGGGAGAACGGCCAGTATTCATCGTTGTATGTCGGCAACGATGGCAGCGCCAAGGTGGGCTTCCTGTATTCGCCCCATGACGAAGACAACAAAAGCGCAATGGCCGGCTTGAACGGCCACTTCGCTACCGGGCCGGTGACCCATCAGATGAACTTCGGTCTGTCGGGGATCTGGGGCGAGCAACGCTCGGCTTATGAGGCGATCCTGGTGGCGAACCGTCAACCCGGCAACCTGTACAACCCGACGCAAACACCGCGGCCGACCAACACCTATTTCGGCAGTGATATTCACGACCCGCGTGTTGTGGGCAAGAACCGGATCAAGAGTGCGGCGGTGTCCGACACCCTGGGTTTTATTGATGATCGGGTACTGCTGACCCTGGGGGTGCGGCGCCAGACGATCGAGGTGGACAGCTGGAACACCGCCTCCGGTGTGCGGGGCACGCCGTATTCGGAGTCCATCACCACGCCGGTCTATGGCCTGGTGATCAAGCCGTGGGAGCACGTGTCGTTCTACGCCAACCGCATTGAAGGCCTGGCGCAGGGCCCGACGGCACCGCTCACGAACGTCACCAACCCTGGCGAGGTATTCCCGCCCAAGCGCAGCAAGCAGACGGAAGCCGGGGTCAAGCTGGACTGGGAAAGCTACGGCGCCACCCTGGGCGTGTATCGCATTGAACAGCCGAACAACGCCACCACCCGCTTCCCGGGGCAGCGGCTCGACACCTTTACTGTCGACGGTGAACAGATCAACAAAGGCGTCGAACTCAACGTGTTCGGTGAGCCCATTGACGGCCTGCGTCTGCTGGCCGGCGCCACCTGGATGGACACCGAACAGAAGAACACCTCCAACGGCGCCACCGACGGCAACCGCGCCGCCGGCGTGCCGCGCTTCCAGTACAACGTCGGTGCGGATTGGGACGTGCCGGGCCTCCAGGGCGCGGCGGTCAGCGCACGGATGCTGCGCACCGGTGGCGAATACGTCAACGCCGCCAACAGCCTGAGCATTCCGGCCTGGACCCGCGTCGACCTGGGCGCGCGGTATGGCTTCAAGGCCGACGACAAGTACATCACCTTGCGCGCCAACGTGGAGAACGTGGCGAACAAGGCGTATTGGTCGTCGGCGTCGACGGCCAATAACTACCTGACCCAGGGCGAGCCGCGGACCGTGAAGTTATCGGCGACGGTGGATTTCTAAGCCGCCCAAACGTATGAATACCTTGTGGTGAGGGAGCTTGCTTTGGTGAGGGAGCTTGCTGTGGCGAGGGGGCTTGTCCCCCGTTGGGCTGCGCAGCGGCCCCAAAAAAGCTGGGAGCGCTACGCACTCCAACGGGGGACAAGCCCCCTCGCCACAACAAGCCCCGCTAACCACAACAAGCCTCCTTTGCCACAAAAGTCCCTGCACCAGACCTCCAGCTTGAGCGGGCTGCACAGCCATAAGGTCAACCCGCCTTCACTTCAATCCGGTCAAACCCCTTGAGGCGATACAGCATTACCGAGATCGCCCAACTGGCCACAAAGATCCCGATGATCATGTAGCCCAGCATCCCGAAGCTGTCGTTCAGCGCGCCGATAAAGCCCCAGAACGCCCCCTTCAAATCCAGCTGGTCACCAATCAACCCCAACGCTTCAATACTGCCGATCACCACCGCGACCACCACCGACACCAGGGTGATGCTCATGTTGTAGTAGATCTTGCGGATCGGCTTCATGTACGCCCAGCCATACGCCCCCAGCATCAGATGACCGTCGAGGGTGTCCACCAGGGACATGCCCGCACTGAACAGCAGCGGGAACACCATGATCGCCCACGGCGAAAGACCCTGTGATGCCTGTGTCGCAGAGATCCCCAGCAGCCCGATCTCGGTGGCGGTGTCGAAACCCAGGCCGAACAGGAAACCCAGCGGGTACAGGTGCCAGCTGCGGCTGATCAGGCGAAACACCGGGCGGAACAGCCGCGCCATAAAGCCACGGTCTGCCAGCAACAGGTCAAAGTCATCCTCCACGTACGCGCCGCCCTGGCGCACATGACGCCAGGCCTTGTAGATCGCGTGCAGGATCACCAGGTTCATCAAGGCGATCACCAACAGGAACGAGGCCGAGACCGACGTGCCGATCACTCCGCCGATGGCCTTGAAGCCTTCAAACCGGTCCTGCATCGCCGACGCCGCAAACGCGACGCCAATGGACGCCAGCACCACCACCGAAGAGTGCCCCAGGGAGAAAAAGAACCCGACCGCCACCGGGCGTTTGTTTTCCTGCATCAGCTTGCGGGTGACGTTGTCGATGGCAGCAATATGGTCAGCATCCACCGCATGCCGCAGCCCGAAACCGTAGGCCAGCAACGCGGTGCCGAGCAGCACCGGATGATCATGGAACGCCACCAGCGCCCAAACCCAGGCGGCCACGTTAATGCCGATCAATACCCCGTAGATGCCAAACAGCTTGGCGCGAACCTGGGTGTTGGAGTCACTGAAAATCTGGGCGAGGCGTAGGATCATCAACAATACCTTTGTGCAGTAGAAACATTCAGACACATTCCGAAACTTTAAAGGTTTTGTTTAGAGTGATGATGAAATTTGGGGCGTGAGTGAGGAGAGGGTTGTGACGACGATGGAAAATGGATCGCGGGCGGTTATTGAGTTCTGGAAGCAAGCGGGGCCGAAGCTTTGGTTTGCCAAGGATGAGGCGTTTGACCAGCGCTTTCGGGAGGCTTTTTACACGTTGCATTTACAGGCGGCCCGGCGTGAGCTGGAGGGCTGGATGCAATCACCTGAAGGCGCGCTGGCGTTGTTGTTGCTGCTGGACCAGTTCCCGCGCAATACCTTTCGTGGCACGGCGCATATGTTCGCCACCGACCCGCTGGCGCGCCTGTATGCGCGGCAAATGGTCGAGGCGGGGATGGACACGTTGATTGAAACCCCGTTGCGGGCGTTTTGTTATTTGCCGTTCGAGCATTCTGAAGACCCCGAGGATCAGCAATTGTCGGTGGCGCTGAACAAGGAACTCGATGCCAATACCTATCACTGGGCAAAAGAGCATGCCCGCATCATTGAGCGGTTCGGGCGCTTTCCCCATCGTAATGAGGTGCTGGCCAGGGTCACGACAGAAGAGGAGCGGGCGTTTCTGGAGAGCGGTGGCTTTTCGGGCTAGGCCTCTGATTCGGCCACGATGTCCCTGGCGCCCGCCTGGCGAAAACGCCGAACACCTTTGAGATCGATCGCCCAACGCAACGCTTGCGTCGCCGACGGGCGTTCGCCGTGGGTGATTGCCGCCTCATCGGTGGCCAGTTTACCGAGGTAGCCCTGCTGGCCGCCGCGTTCGCTCCAGTAGTGGGTGTGGCTGAGCCAGGACCTGGCCAGCCAGCCTTTCCACTTGCCCACGGTGACCGGCAGGTCCAGCACGCCGGCGCCCATCACCGGGCTGACCGGGCCGCCGACGATGTCGCCAAACAGGCCCATTGGCGCAGGGAAATAGAGGTTGGTCCAGCGGGTCACGGCGAACGCGGCGGCGTGGTGCAGGTACAGCGGTGAAAAGGGGCGCTGGCCCACCGTGAGGGAAAGCCGGCCGCTGTAGCCATAGCCCTTTTCGTCGCGTGTGGGCGGGCAGGCGGGCGCTTCGCGGCGTTCGATGCGGCGCTGGAAGTCGCTCACGCTGCGGCCCAGTAGCAGGCTGGCGTGGGCCATGGGGCTGCCGACGGTGACGAGGTCGGTGATGCGCCACGGGTTGCCGAGGTTGCGTTGTTCGATAAAGGCTTCGGCCTGTTGCTCGCGAAACCGCAGCAGGCTTTGCAGGCGACCGTCGAGGGCGTTTCCGGCCCGGGGCAGCGTGTCCTGGACCACCGGTTGCAGGCGCTCGTGGTTGGCGTAGCGGTCGGCGAGTTCCGGGCTGTTGGGGTGCAACTGGTCGTGATGTTCGTGCCACAGGTAGCCGACGATGTCGTAGGCAATCACGCTGCCCAGGCTGTGGCCGACGACGATGATGCGGTCGTAGTCGCCCTTGTCGTGCAGGGCCCGCAGCAGGTCGACGCCATCGGCGCGGATCTGTTCGCGCACCGCCACGTTCTGCGGGTTGGGGCTCAGGTAGCGGGCGGCGTCGCCGAGGTACGACAGCGCCGAGTACTTCAAGCCCAGGCCGATCACCGCCAGCAGCACCGGGATCAGGGCAAAGGGATTGTCACTGTGGGGGAACCGGCCATACAGCGTCGCCAGGGTGCCGCTGACCAGCAGCACGAGCAGGGCCAGCACGGTCCAGCGGGTGGCGCGCCAGATCGGCACGATAGCGGTGGGAATATCCCGGCGCGGGCGCTTGAAAATATCCCAGAGCCAACTCAGCAGGTGGCCGACCTTGGTGCCCTGCATCTTGTGGGCCCAGTAGTACTCGTAGAAATCCGTGGTGTTGCGGCCCGCCGACTTCAACACGCGCAAATCGAAATTGCGCGAAAAACGGTCGGGTTTGCTCCAGTAGAACGGCGTGGCCTCGGGGGTGTCCGCCGGGATCATCGCTTCCACGAAGCTGCGCAGGGTGTCCATCGGGCGCTGCTCGCCGATGCCGTGGATGACGACTACCGCTTGTTTCATCTATTGATCGTTCCTTGATCTGTTTTTGGGTGTAAAGGGCAGGGTGGCTAGACGCCATAGTATTGCCATTATCGCTGGTATTCCAGACAGGAATGCCCCCATAAAAACCCTGCATTTCATTTGCGTCCCGGGATCTCGTAGTGTGGCGTTCCAGCCAAGGAGATCCCGTCGTGAACAATCGCTCGCTACGCCTGTACGTTGACGCCCACTTCACCAGCCCCTACGCGATGTCGGCGTTCGTAACCCTGCGGGAAAAAGGCCTGGAGTTCGAGCTGGTCACCCTGAACCTCGACACGGGTGAGAACCAGTCCGAGGCGTTTGCCCAGTTGTCGTTGACCGGGCGTGTACCGACCCTGGTGCAGGGTGAGTTTGCGTTGTCCGAGTCCTCGGCGATTACCGAGTACCTGGAAGAAGTGTTCCCACAGGTCCCGGTGTACCCGGCAGAACCTCGCCAGCGGGCGAGGGCGCGTCAGGTTCAGGCGTGGTTGCGCAGTGACCTGATGCCGATCCGGCAGGAACGTTCGACCCTGGTGGTGTTTTACGGGCTCAAGGGCGAGCCGCTGTCGGCGGCAGCGCAATCGGCAGCGCAAAAGCTGATCAGCGCGGCACAGGCGCTGCTGGCTGACGGGCGCGACTACCTGTTCGGCGAGTGGTCGATTGCCGACGTGGACCTGGCCGTGATGCTCAACCGGCTGATCCTCAACGGTGACAGCGTGCCCGCCAACCTGGTGGCGTACGCCCGGCGCCAATGGCAACGGCCTTCGGTCCAGGAATGGGTCAAGCAGGCACGACCGTCGCTGTAGCCACCTTCTCAATTACAAAGTGAATCCTGGTCCATGAATATACTGTCGAGTGACTCCCGCCTGCCGCTGTACCAACGCTTTCGGGATCATCTGATTGAGCAGATTGCCAATAACCACTGGCGAGCCGGGGCGGCGATTCCCCCTGAGGCGGTGCTGTCCACCCAATACCAGCTGTCCACCGGCACCGTGCGTAAAGCCATCGAGGCGTTGGTCGGTGAAGGCATCCTGGAACGCCAACAAGGCCGGGGTACGTTTGTGCGCCGCCCGAAGTTTCAATCGTCGTTGTTCCGGTGTTTCCGCTTCCAGGGCCCGGGCGGCGAATGCCAGCTGCCACAGAGCCGGATCCTGTCGGTCAAGCCGGTGAAGGCGCCGTTGTCGGTAAGCGAGGTGTTGGGGCTGGAGCCGGATGCGCCGGTGATTTGCATCGTGCGGGTGCACGTGCTGGACACCGGGCCGGTACTGGCCGAGGAAATCTGGCTGCCGCGTACGCGATTCCAGGCGCTGTTGGACGTCGACCTGACCCGTCAGGGCTTGTTGCTGTACCCGACCTACGAAGAGGTATGCGGGCAGGTCGTGGCGTCCGCCGAGGAAGCCCTCACCGCCGAATCCATCGATGAGGTGTGGGCGCGCTGGCTGCAGGTGCCGGTGGGCAGCCCGGTGATGGTGATCGAGCGGCTGGCCCGGGATTACGCCGGCCAACCCCTGGAGTTGCGACGCGGCCGTGGCCATGCCGAACACTTCCGTTACCGCGTGGATATCCGCTGAGCCCGTTGCGCGCGGCTATTCGGCTTCCAGCAACACCAGCCATGTCTGTACCACCCGGCGGTCAAGGTCCTCCCAGTCGGCCATGCCCAGCACCCGGGTGGTGTTCAAACCGCGCAAGTACCCGCGCAGTTGCTGGGCGATGGCGTAGACCACTTCCGGTTCTGCGGCGTTGTGCAGCAGCACGTCCTCATAATCGACCAGGTACTCGGCAACCCGGTCGCGAAATTCCGGCAGCACGGCTTCACGGATGCGGTCGAAGGTTTTCTGATGGGGGTTCATAGGCATTCCTTATCATTTTGTGTGGGGCGGCCTGCACGACACTATTGCTCCAGATAATAGTCACCATCAAGTATTGCGAGTTCTGTTTTTCTGGAAAAGGAGGACAATTGCCCTCATCGGAAATGATGTGCAAGGACCCTGCGATGAGGACTTTTACTGGATTGGCCCTGGTGGCGTTGCTGATGAGCGGGATTGGCGCAGCTGCGTCGGCGGTGGCCGGGGGCCTGCAAGCCAGCCATTTATCGCCCATCGCCGCCAGCCCGCTGAGTTTGCAACACTCGCAATCGGTCGGTGTGCTCTACAGCGACAACACCCTCGATAACCTGCAGTACCTGGCGCGCTACCACGACATGGCGGTCAATGGTGCCAAGGGCCAATTGGACGAGGAGATTCGCCAGGCCTTCGTCGACAGCTCCGACCCGGACCTGGCGATTGACTGGCTGATGACGTCCCTGCGGCACACCTTTGCCTCGGTCACCCGTTACGACACCCTTGATGAGCTTTTGCAGGCGCATCCGGATGTGGTGGTGCTGCTCGACACCTACAACCAGTTGCTGACCCAGCGCAATGACGTGGTGGAGGCGCGGTTTGTGGCCAAATTCTATGACATTGACCTGCAATACATCGCGAAAGCCGAGGGTTCGATGCAAATGCACTTGCCTTCTGTATGGGTACATGACAAAACGGCGCCCCAGATCGCTGCACAGATTGGGCAGCAGCGCGACGTTCAGTTGAATGCATTGAAACAGTTCGATGCCTCGCTCAAGGCGTTGGTCGCCGCCGGTTAGCCCACTTCTTCTATATTTCAGGATTTTTTATGCGCGTGTTGTTAGTGCCTGCGATGGCTTTTGCTTCTGTTTTGATGACGGGCTGTGCGTCCGCCCCCAACGCTCCAACCCTCACCCTGCAAACCGCCAAGGAACCCGAGGCCTATGTGCAGTGTGTGGTGCCCAAGTTCGAGAAATACGAGATGACCGCCACCGTGACGCAGAACTCGCGGCACGCCCGGATCGTGGTGAGCAGCAAGATCGCCGCAGACAACATTCTGGAGGTCTACAAGGCGCAGGACGGCGGCAAGGTGTTCCTGTACGAGCGCAAGCCGGTGGCGTCGCCGTTCAAGCCGTCGCGTTTCGAGCATGCGGCGCGGGATTGCCTGTAAACACATGACCCTGTAGGAGCTGGCTTGCCAGCGATCGCATCGCCTCGGTGTATCTGATGCACCGAGGTGTCTGCATCTGGCAAGCCAGCGCCTACACTCGAGTGATTCAGCTCGGCTTTGGCTCGCTGCTGAACGTATCGACCGCCTTCACCAGGCCTTTGGCCGCCAATGCCACCAACTCACCGCCTTTTTGCGGGGTAGCCAGCGCCGGGTCCGAACCCATGCGGCCATCCGGGAAGCGGGCGCGGAAGTCGCGGGCTTCGCGGATCGGGCCCGTGTTGGCGATTTGCGGCGAGTAGTCAGCCGACTTGATCGCGTGCGGGTAGGCCCATTGGGTCACCGCGATCTCCGACGGCGTGGCATGGCTGCCGTGGCCGACCGGAAATTGCTGGTGCGCCAGTTCGTTCACGCCTTCCAGATCCCACCAGTTGCACAGCTTCAGCGCATAACCCGACGGGCGTCCGGTGAAGCTCGCTTCAGCGTACAGCTCGGAGAACGCCGCTTCGATCGAAGCGATATTGCCGCCGTGGCCATTGAGGAACAGGATCTTTTCGAAACCGTGGCCCGCCAGCGAGCGCACCCAGTCACCAATCGCCGCGATAAAGGTCGAAGGGCGCAGGGAGATGGTGCCGGGAAAGCCCAGGTGGTGTTGCGCCATGCCGATATTGAAGGTCGGGCCGATCAGGATGTCGGCGTTTTTTTGCGCTTCATGGGCGATGATTTCCGGGCACATCCAGTCGGTGCCCAGCAGGCCGGTGGGGCCGTGTTGCTCGTTGGAACCGATGGGAATCACGATGCTGCGGCTGCGTTCCAGAAACTGACCAATCTCGATCCAGGTGGATTGATGTAAAAGCATCTAGGGGTCTCTCTCTCATCAAGCCCAGGAACACGGTGAAGTTCCTGGTGGCGTGAGCCGCATGGTGCACGGCAACGGCGAGACCATCAACCGCCTTTGACGGTGCCGGCACTCGCCATCTGGCGTGGTTTGCAGTTGAGGTAGGCCGAGGACTTCAGCCAGCGCTGGTCGGGGTACCAGGAAAACATGAACTGGCCGTCCTTGAGCTTATCCACCACCTGGCGCGCCACTTGCGGGCGCACGGCCGGGCAACCCTGGCTGCGGCCGATGCGGCCTTCGCGCTTGCTCCACAAGGGGCTGACGTACTCGGCGGCATGAATCACGATGGCGCGGTCCCGCGCACGGTCATTGAACCCCGGCTCCAGGCCGTCCATGCGCAATGAGTAGCCATGGGCGCCTTCGTAGCTCTCCTGAGTGCGGAACAAGCCAATGCTGGACTGGTAGCTGCCCTCGCGGTTGGAGAACTGCGTGGCAAAGTTTTCCCCGGATTTTTGCCCGTGGGCCACCAGGTCCCGCAGCACTAACGTCTTCTTGCGCAGGTCGAAGATCCATAGGCGACGGGCGGTCGATGGTTGGGAATAGTCGATGACGGCCAGTCGATCGGACTGTTCAAGGCCGTTTCCTACCGCGCACTGCATGGCCGTGAGGGCACTTTTAAGCACAGCGGGGTTGAGTTCTGGAGCCGCGTGGGCGAGGCTGCTATACAGAGTATGAGGTTTACCCGTGTCTGCGAGCGCAACGGTGCTCAGCGAGGCAAAGGTCGAGATGATCAGGCCGAGTCGGCAGCAAAAGGTCAGCATGTATAGAGCATCTCCGCCGTGGATGGGAGCTAAGCGATTGTTCAAAAAACACGCATGTTACTTGAGCATTTGCCTGCTCGTTGCACCGCTGGTCGCGACAGCCGAAGACCTGTTGGTGGTGTCGCCGGCCCCGGTGCAGCTGGCGCTCTCCCAATTGTCGACGGTTTGCCCCGGCCTGGCCGGGCAAGTCGACGCCCCTTCACTGGCGCGCTTGCAAGCTTTTTATCAGCAGCAGGGCGACGTGGTGCTCTGGTCGGAGGGCGAGCGTCGCACCGCGTTGCAAGCCCAACTGCTGATGCTGGCCGATGACGGCCTCGACCCCGCTCACTATAGACTGCCTCCGCTGGATGCCACCGGGAACGTGCTGTGCATCGACATCGGCAGCAGCCAGCAATACCTGCAAGCCCTGCAGGACCTGCATTTCGGCCGCCTGCAGCAGTCGCGCTTCGAACCCCTCTGGCACTCGCAACCACCGGCCCAGGACCCCGACACCCAGGTGCTGGCAATGGCCGAGGCCGGCCTGCAGAACATTCCCCAAGCCTTCGATCAGGCCCGCCCCAGCGCGCCGTTATACCTCAGCCTGCGCAGTGCCTACGCCGCACTGCGCCAGCAACCGTTGCCCCATTGGGATGCGGTCGCCAGCGGCCCGCTGTTGCGTCCGGGCATGGACGATGCGCGGGTGCCGCAACTGGCGCGGCGAATGGTCAATGGCGGCTACCTGAGCAGCACCTCGTCCGGTACGCAGTACCGGGGTGAACTGGTGAACGCGGTCAAGACCTTCCAACTGAGCCACTCCCTGCAAGCCGATGGCGTGATCGGGCCCGGTACCGTCACCGAGCTGAACATCAGCCCGGCGATTCGCCGCGAACAGTTGCGCATCAACCTTGAACGGTTTCGCTGGCTGTCCCGGGACTTTGAGCCCGAAGGCGTACTGGTCAACGTGGCAGCGGCGCAACTGAGCTTCTACCAGGGCGGCGTACCGGTGTGGCAAACCCGCCTGCAAGTCGGCCGCGCCGACCGCCAGACGCCGCTGCTGAAGTCGCGCATCACCCGGCTGACCCTGAACCCCACTTGGACCATCCCGCCCACCATCATGCGCGAGGACAAGCTGCCGGCGATCCGCCTGAACCCCGAATACCTGCGCCAACAGAACCTGCAAGTGCTCGACAGCCAGGGCAACCCGCTGGCGCCGGAACAGGTCGACTGGTCGCGCCCCGGCAACATCCTGCTGCGCCAAGGCGCCGGCCCGCGCAACCCGCTGGGTCGGATCGTGCTGCGCTTTCCCAACCCATATTCGGTGTACCTGCACGACACCCCGAGCCAGCCACTGTTCTCCAAGGGGCCACGGGCTTTCAGCTCCGGGTGTGTGCGGGTTGAACAGCCGCTGCAACTGCGGGACTTGCTGGTGAGCCCGGCAGAGAAGATCCGCACCGAAGAACTGCTGGCGACAGAAACCACCCACGAGTTCCGGCTCGCGACGCCGGTACCGGTGTTGTTGGGGTATTGGACGGTGCAGGTCGATGGCAAGGGCGCATTGCTGTACGCGCCGGATATCTACGGGCGGGACCCGGTGTTGATGAAGGCGATGGAAAGTGCGCTCTAAACCCTGAGCTGCGCGCTGATCATTGTCAGCGCCTCGCAGGGCGACACGTGCGCGGTGTCGACGGTAAACGGCGATGCTTGCCACGGCTCATATTCATGGGCCAATACGGATTGCCAGGTGGGCGGCGTGAGCCCGGGAATATCGCCGGTGCGTGTTTCCACCCGGCGTTGGTGTTCACGTGGGTCTGAGCAAACCACCTGGATATTCACCAGCGGCATACCCGCGCGCAGAGCGGTTTCGCGCCACGCCTGACGGCTTTCAGCCACCGGATTCACGCAATCAACCACCACCCTTTGGCCCAGCGCCAGATTACTCAACGCCAGCGCATTGGCCACCTGATAACCGCTGCTGCCCACGCCCTGTACCAGGACCCCTGCGTCCCGGATGGCCTGCTCGATGGTGTCGATGCGCAGGTAAACAGCACCGGTCTGGACAGCAAGGGCCTTGGCAATTGTGGTCTTCCCGGTGCCGGGCAGGCCGCTGAATACGATAAGCATTGTCGATCCTTCGAATGGGTGAGACGGCTCAGTCTAACGGACGGCTCACTTCAAATAACAGGCGCTGATCCAGTCCGAGGGTTTGGGCGCGAGCTGTTCAGCCACCGGCAAATACCGCGCGTCCAACTGCGCCGCCAGCCAGTACAGCGTATTGCTGCTTTTCGGGTTCCATTCGCCGCTGTAGCCCGGCTCGCCGACGCGGGCGCGGTCTTTGTCGAACTGCACGTGGGTGTGCACGAACTCTTCGTGGCTGCGCTGGCCCTTGGCATACGGGGCAAGCCAGTCCAGTGCTTCGCTCAGGGAGCCACCGTGGGCGGCGGTATAGTCCAGCCAGTTGCCGCCAATGCCGTAGGGCTTGGCCGCCAACGCCGCCTGCACCAGCGGCTCCAGGTCGTAGACCACGTAGTGCAGGGCATCACGGTCCTGGAAGTCGGTGACCGAGCCGTCGGGCAGCACGTTGTCGGTGATCTGTTGTTGGAACAGCCGAAAGGCCTCTTCCAGCATCTCGCGGTCGCCCAATGCGGCGGCGGCCACGGTGACCAGCTTCACGCGGTGGCTTTGCCAGTTATTGGTGTTGGTGGCTTTCTTTTCGCCATGGAATTGCTTGATGCGCTCGATGTAGCCGTTGCCCAGGCTGGTCAGCAGCGCGCGGGTGGCGTCGCGGGTCTGGGGGCGAAGGTCGCTGGCGGTGAGCGCGTAGGCACCCATCAGCATGTCGAGGTTGGTCTCGTCGATCGGGTTGAAATCCGGCTGATAGGTGCTGGCCCAGGCGCTGAGGTAGTCGTCGACTTGCTTGAGGTAGCGCGTATCACGGCTCAGGCGCCAGGCCAGGGCCGCCTGGCGCATCACCGGCCAGTCCTTCTCGGCGGCAATGCTTTGCTCGCGGATGCCCTGGTTAGGCAGCGTGCCCTCGGTGTGCAGATGGGACAGGGCGTCGGGCTGGTCGCCGAGGTGGCGCTGGGCGGCGGCGAGCAGCGATTTGGAGGTCGGGTTCGAGCTGGCGGGTTGGCAAGCGCTCAGCACTGAGGGCGCGGCCACCGCAGCGTGGGTGAACGAGGCGAGCAGCGCGGCCAGAACCACGGTTGTCAGGGGGCGTTGTAGCATGCTTTCTCTCTGGGATTGAGTGGCCATGGCGCAATCGCGCGACGTTAACATGAGCTTGCCGGGTATTTGATGAAATACCCATTACGTCCGTATGCTTGGGCGCAGAGACAGCTCTGGAACAGGACGCCCATGACCTTGCAGTTCGTAAAGATGCACGCCCACGGTGATGACTTCATCGTGATCGACCGGCGCGGCCAGCATGACCCGATAACGTCTGACGTCGCCCGCCGCCTGGGGGATCGCCATCGCGGCATCGGCTTCAATCAACTGGCCGTGGTGCTCGATTGCACCGACGCCGCCGCCCGCATCTTGTTCTGGAACCCCAATGGCACGCCGCTCGACACCTGCGGCAGCGCCACCCGTGGGGTGGCAGACATGCTGATGCGCGAAGCCGGCACCACTTCCGTGCTGCTGCGTACCAACCGGGGCCTGCTGACCTGCGTGCGCGAATCGGGCCAGCGGGTGTCGGTGGACATGGGGCCGCCGTCATTGGGCTGGGAAGCCATTCCGCTGGCGCAAGCAATGAACACCGAACACTTGCCGCTGGAGGGCGACCCGGCGGCGTGCAGCATGGGCAACCCGCACTGCACGTTCTTTGTCGACGATCTGGCGGCCATCGACATTGCAGCCATCGGGCCGGTGCTCGAAACCCATCCGCTGTTTCCCGAAAAAACCAATGTGCACTTCGTGCAGGTGCTGGACCGTAGCCATATCCGCCTGCGCATCTGGGAACGTGGCGGCGGCATTCCGCAGGGCTCGGGCTCTTGCTGTTGTGGCGCAGTGGTCAACGGGATTCGTCGCGGGTTGCTGGATCACACCGTCGACGTGCAATGCGACGGCGGTACGTTGACGGTGCACTGGGCCGGGCACGGCGGGGTGGTATTGACGGGAGCCGTGCAAACCATTCTCCACGGCATTGTCGAGGATGCGGTTATGGGGTGCGCAATGGAAAGTGCACGCTGAAGGTTGTGCCCCGGCCCAGGCTTGAACTCACCGAAACATCACCCCCATGGGCCTGGGCGATTTCCCGCACGATGAACAGCCCCAGGCCTACGCTGCGCACCTCACTGTCCTGGTCGGCGCCACGGGTCATGGGCTCGAACAGTACGGCAATCAACGCTTCAGGAATGACCGCGCCCTGGTTATGCACCGACAACCTGCTTTCTTGCTCGTCCTGGTGCGAGGTGACCGTTATCGGGTGTTGCAGGTCGCCGTAGGCCACGCTGTTCGCCACCAGGTTGCCGATGATTTGCTGGACGCGGTCGGCATCCAGGAAGGCATTGGCGCTGCCGGTGGCCTGATGGTTCAGGGTTGCCTGGGGGAAGGCCACCCGCAACTCATCGAGGCTGTCCCGGGTGACCGTGTGCAGGTCGATGACCACCGGGCTAATGCCGATGCCCTGGCCGACTCTGGCCAGGGTGAAGTCCAGCAGGTCGGCGATCATCCGCTGTGCCCGGTCGCTGGACAGGCCGATATGCCCCAGCAGTTGGCGCTCCTTGGGGCTGCGTTCGCCGCGGGCGAGGATTTCCGAGGCCATTTTGATCGCGGTGAGTGGGTTTTTCAGGTCATGGCTGACGATCGCCACCATCTGCTCGGCAAACAATGCCCGGCGCTGGGCAATTTCATAGGCGTTGTTCAGTTCGGCCTGAGCCTGCTGCAGCGCCATTTCGGCGGCGGTCTTTTCCAGCAGCAAGGCTTCAGCCAGCTTGCGGGCGTTGAGCAGTTCACGCTCATACTTGTCACGGTCGGTGGTACCGAACAGGGCCAACTCGTTGTAGACCGTGCCCGCCTGTTCATGCCGCACGCCGTTGAGCAGCACCGTGACGGTGTGCCGGTCGCGGTGCAGCAGGTCGAGTTTTACTTCGGCGATGGAACCTTGCATTTTCATCAGCGGGGCGAGGTGGGTCTGATGGAAGATTCGCCCGCCCATCGTCAGCAAGTCCTGAAACCGCCGACCCTTCAATTCGCCGGCACCGAAGCCGGTCCAGTCGCTGAAGCACTGGTTGGCCTGCTCGATCGTGCCGTCTTCCCGGGTGACCACCAGTGCGCAGGGCGCGCCGTCGAACAGGCGCTGGGCGTCCGTCAGTGACAGGTCATCGGCTGGCATCGGCGCCCACCCATGGCAACAGGAAACTGTCCATGGCCGCCGAACAGGCGCCGGGTGCACTCATGTGCGGGCAGTGGCCCACGTTGTCCACCAGGCAGTAGGTGCTGGCAGGCATTGCGGCGTGCAGGTACTCGCCCACACAGACCGGTGCGATCAAGTCGTCGGTGGACTGCAAAATCAGTGTGGGGGTCATCAGGCCGACGATGTCCTGGCGGTTGTCCGACAGGAAGGTCACTCGGGCGAAGCGCTTGGCGATTTCAGGCTCGGTGCGGCAGAAGCTGTTGGTCAGTTCTTCACCGAGGGCCGGTTGCCCGGGGGCGCCCATGATCACCGGCGCCATGGTGCTGGACCAGCCGAGGTAATTGCTGTCGAGGGTATCGAGCAACGAATGGATGTCGTCGAGGGTGAACCCGCCCGTATAGGCACCCGAGTCGATATAGCAGGGCGACGGGCCGATCATCACATGAGCGGCGACTTTCCCGGGGGACTGACGGTCGGCCAGTGCACCGATCATGGCGCTGACGGAGTGCCCCACCAGAATGACCGGGCCAATGGCGTATTCATCAATGATTTCGCCCAGGTCGCGGGCGTAGCCGGCCAGCGAGCTGTATTTTTCCGCGTCGTACGCGCCCAGGTCGGACTGCCCCGCACCCACCAGGTCGTACAGCACGACCCGGAAGCGCCCGGTGAAGTGATGAAACAGATAACTCCACATGGTTTGATCACAGCCGAAGCCATGGGAGAACACCAGCGTCGATGGACCGTCGCCAAGTACCCTGACGTTGTTGCGTTGCTGAAGCTCCATGGGTTTCTCGTGTTGATGCGGGCGGTGACGTGAGTCTAGATAGTCGATGGCGTCGGGTCACCTGTTTATCGCGTCGATAGGGTAAAGTCGGCCTATTCAGGATGAAACTTCAGGTAACAAAACATGATGGTGTTCCTACGGCAGTGTGTGCTGGGCTTGCTGGTGATTTTTTCCGGCACGCAGGTGTTGGCCGATACCGCGCCCCCTGGGCTGGTCACGGTCCCCCTGGATCAGCGGGTGATCGACCTGACCAACACCCTCGACGCCGCCAGCCAATCCCGCATGACCGGGCAACTCGCCGGCCTTGAGCAACGCAAGGGCGCCCAGGTGGCGGTGATGCTGTTGCCGAGCACCGGCGAGGCAAGCATCGAGGACTTCGCCAACCAACTGTTCCGCGCCTGGAAACTGGGGCGCAAGGACGTCAACGACGGCATCCTGCTGCTGGTGGCGAAGGACGATCGCAAGGTGCGCATCGAAGTCGGTTACGGCCTGGAAGGCGTCGTCACCGACCTGCTGGCCCACCGCATCATCGAAGAGCACATCACCCCGGCCTTTCGCCAGGGCGATTATGCGGGTGGCGTCCAGCAAGCCGTGGATGACCTGACGCTGTTGGTGGACGGCGGCAACTTGCCCGACGTGGCCAAGGCCGGTTTTCCTCCTGAAGCATATGCGGTGCTTCTGGCGTTTATGTTTGGCGGGGTGGTCGGCGTGCTGATGGGCGCTGAAAAACTCCCTTGGCGCCGGGCGCTGATGGCGGTGGTGATTGTCACCGTGGCGCTGGTCGCGGTGGCGGGCGGCAAAGACTGGCCGGTGTACCTGCTGTTGCTGCCCTTGTGCATGTTGATCGGCGGCGCCACGTTCGGCGCGTTGTGGCAGGCGCGGGCGGCGTTTTATGCGGTGCTGGCGCTGCTGGGCTATATCGCCGGTGTGCTGCTGACCGACCACTTTGTGCGCGACCTGTCCCTGATCCACTGGCTGGCCTATCCCATGGGCGGGCTGGTGATTCTGGGCCTGTACTTCGGCCTGTTCCTGGTGATGAAGGGCATGTGGCAAGAGAGCCAGGTTGGCTTTATCGCGCGGCTGGTGGCAGTGCTGGTGGTGTATGGGGTGGCCGGCACCTTGATCGACAAGGGCGCCACCGGATGGCTGCTGGCGTTCCCCTTTGCGTCGTTCGCCGCGCTGTTCATCTTTGCCCATGGCATTAGCGACGGGTCGGGTTCGGGCTCGGGCTCGGGCGGGAGTTCGAGTTCCTCCAGTTCAAGCTCCAGCTCCAGCAGCAGTTCATCGGGTGGTGGCGGTTCCAGCGGTGGGGGTGGGGCGTCGGGGAGTTGGTGAAACTCCCCCCGGAACCTAGGCGGGTTTGTAGGCAATCCACCCCTTGAAGCTGAAACCCGCATAGAACAGCTCGACACCTTCAAAACCTGCCGCCCGCAGCAGTGCCTCATCGTCCTCGGGCGACAGCACTGGCAAATGGCTGCTGATCGCGGTAATCGCCCGCTGGGCATCCTCGGCCGGTACGCCGGAATCCACCGCATAGGCCGCATACCGCTTCAGCCAGCGGGCTTTTTCCTCTGGCGAGGCCTGCGGGAAGCTGTGATGTGCTGCAATCAGCGGTGCCCCCGGCACCAAGCGCCGCCACAGTGCTTTCAAGGTTTGCAGGCGCTCTTCGGCCGGGATGAAATGCAGGGTCAGCAGGCAGGTAGCAGCATCAAACGGACCTTCGGGTGCGGTATGAATATAACCCTCATGCAACTGCACCCGCGTCATCAACGGGCCCAACGTGGCTTCGGCCAGTTTCAGCATCTCGGCAGACGGGTCCACGCCCACAAACTGCCACTGGGGCTGGCTGTCGGCAAACGCCTTCAACTCCAGCCCGCCACCCGCACCCAGCACCAAGACATGGCCGGTGGCCGGGACGCTTTCGCGCAGCAGCAGGGTGGTCATGCGTTGCAGCGACTCGAAACCCGGCACCAGCCTCACCGGGCCTTCGGCGTAGCGGGCAACAGCGTCGGGGTCTGAAAACCAGGTCATGGTGGCTCCTGTTGGCGGGGGAAGCAATAACCCTACTGGGGCGAATTCCGGCTGGCAATTGCAGAGATGTGCAGTTGTGTTAAAACGTTGCCCTTGCTGATGATGAGAGTACCTGCCGAATGCTCCCCGACATGCTTATCCGCGCTGCGCGGCCTGAAGACGCGTTATGCCTTGGCGTGCTGGGCATGCAGGTGTTTCTCGACACCTACGCCACCGAAGGCATTCGCGATTCAATCGCCGCCGAGGCGCTGCAAGCGTTTTCGCCCCAGGCGATCGCCGCGCTGATTGCCCAGCCGGGCACGGCGATTATCGTCGCTGAGTCCAACGCGCATCTGGTGGGGTTTGCCCAGGTGGCGCTGGATACGGGCCATGCGCTGATCTCGACTCCGAACGCCGCCGAGTTGCAGCGGCTGTACATCCAGGAACGGTTTACCGGCCTGGGCCTGGGTTACCGCTTGCTGCAAGCGGCGGAACAGCGTGCCGGGGAGGGCGGTGCGTCGTTGTTATGGGCGACGGTGTGGATTGGCAACGAGCGGGCCCTGGGGTTTTATCCGCGCCGTGGTTATGAACTGCTGGGGGCGCCGACTTACACGTTCCAGAATGAAAGCCATGAAAATCGGCTGTTTGGCAAAAGGCTTGGGGTTTAGCCGTCAGAGGGTTTTGCTCAGGAACACCCGGCTGCTGCCTTCCGGATCGCAGGGGAATTCACCAAAACGCACCCAGCCCTTCTTTTCGTAAAACGCCGGGGCCTGGAAACTGAGGGTGTACAGCACCGCCGAACGGCAACCACGGTGACGGGCTTCGTCTTCGAATGCCTTTAACAGGGTTGTGCCCAGGCCTGAACCACGCAACGTATCGGGCAGGTGAAACAGGTCGAGGAACGCCATCCCAAGCGTAGTTTTGCCGGTGATACCGCCGAGGATTTCACCGGTATCCGGATCTTTGATCAGCACCGTCAGCGGGCGCCGATCATTGGAGCCGGTGATGTGTTCGTTGAAGGCGGCGAGGCTGCTGCCAAGGCGTTGCTCGGCTTCGGCGTTTGGTTGGTCACCTACTTCAATCAAAGGCTGTTTCATCAGGTTAATTACCCTATCAAAGCCGCTCGCGCACCATCCGCATCAGCCGTTCACCCACCTGATCCACGCCTTTGTTTTGCGCAACCACCTGGGCACCTTCCATCAACAGCGTCAGCTCTTCAGCCAGTGCTTCGGGTTTGATCGCGTTGAGCTGCGTGCAAAGCCGTTTCACGCGCTCAAACTGGCGTTTTTTATGCGCCTGGATCAGCGCCCGCGCCGGGTGGTCGGCCTCGGGAATTTCGGCCAGGGTGTTGGTAAACGGGCAGCCGCGATAGCCCGCGCGGTCCAGGTCTTCGACGATAAAACCCGCAAACCCCAACAGTTGTTCCCTGGGGGACTCGGGATAGTGCTGCGCCAGGTCATCCAGCACATCGCTGTAGCTTTCCGTCAGCCGTTCCAGCCATTCCAGCACCAGTGCATCTTTATTCTCGAAATGCCGGTACACGGTCATCTTGGTCGAGGCGGCCCGTGCAGCGATGGCATCCACGCTTACACGGGTGATGCCCTGTTCCACAAACAGCGTTTGCGCCGCATCGACAATCCGCTCGCGCGGGGGCAATTGAGGTGTCCGTTGCGCACGCATGCACATTCTCCACTTGACAGTGATACCCATGAGTATCGCATGATACTTATCGGTATCGTTCGATACCGAAGAGTATCCATCATACCCGTTTGGAGAGTTTCATGTACCTGTCTGAATACGCCGATCTGGACGCTACCGGCCTGGCACACCTGATCCATACCCATGCCGTCAGTGTTGACGAGGTGCGCGCGGTGGCCCTGCAAGCCATCGCAGCCATCAACCCGCAGATCAACGCGCTGGTGGAAACCTGGGGCGACGAGCCGGTTGCGGCACAAGGCCCATTCCATGGGGTGCCATTGCTGCTGAAAGACCTTGGCGTCAGCGCCGCAGGTCGTCGTAATGAACTGGGCAGTGCGCTCGCACAGGGCTGCACCGCCGATGCCGACTCCGAACTGATGACCCGCTTGCGCCACGCTGGCCTCATGCCGCTGGGCCGCACCACCACACCGGAGTTCGCCGCCAGCACCACCACCGAAAGCCGCCTGTCAGGCCCCACCCGCAACCCATGGGACGTACAGCGCAGTGCCGGTGGCTCCAGCGGTGGTTCGGCAGCGGCGGTGGCGGCGGGCATGGTGCCGGTGGCTCATGCGACCGATGGTGGGGGCTCAATTCGCGTGCCTGCATCGATGTGCGGCCTGTTCGGGCTAAAGCCCAGCCGTGGCCGCGTGCCGATGGGGCCAGAGGTTGACGAGGTCTGGAGTGGCCTGGCCGTGCACGGGGTATTGACCCGTTCGGTACGCGACAGCGCTGCCATGCTTGACGCGATCCATGGCGGGGCGCCTGGAGATCCATTCCATATAGCTGCGCCGCAAAGCAGCTTTTCGGCCCTTGCCCAACGGGAGCCTGGTTCGTTGCGCATTGCCCTCCAGAGCCTGCCCCTGAACGGGCAAACGTTGCACCCTTCAGTGGAACAAGCGCTATTCAATACGGCTAAACAACTGGAAGCTCTGGGTCATCAGGTTGAAGAAATCCAGCCGGATATTGGTCTGAGCTGGGAGGCCTTTGTCGAACTCAATGCACGCTTCTGGTCGTCGAACACGGCGGCCTGGATTGATGCAATCGCCGGCGCGACAGGGCGCTCAATCAGCGCTGAACACCTGGAGCCGGCGACACTGGCGTTGTATCGCCTGGGCAAGTCACTGCAAGCGACGGACCTGTTGGGTGCGCTATGGGAACGCAACGTCGTCGCACGCCATATGGGCCGCCTGTTCCAACGGTATGACGTACTGTTGTCACCCACATTGCCCGGGCTGGCGCCGATGATCGGCGACTACAACCAGGGCCAGGCGCAGTTGGACGGGCGAGGGTGGATGAACCGAGTGTTTGCGCATTCACCGTTTACCGCGCTGGCCAACGTCATTGGCGCGCCCGCGATGTCGGTGCCGTTGGGGCATGACTCACAGAGCGGGCTGCCGATCGGCCTGCAATTCATGGGCGCGTTTGGTCAGGAGGCAATGCTGCTGGGCCTGGCGACGCAACTGGAACGGGCAACGCCTTGGGCGGCACGGCACCCGAATGTGTGGACTGGGGGAAACCTGTAACCCAAGGCAAATGCTTTCCCTGTGGTGAGGGAGTGTGATGGCTAGATATCCATCACCATCTCATGCCACGCCATCCCGCCATGGTCAGAGGCCGACGGCTGCACATAGCGATAGCCCATGCGCTGATACAACGCCACATGCTGGTCCTTGCACATCAGGTGAATGGTCTTCTTGCCCATCGCCTGCATGCGCTGCAAGAATTCCGTCATCAAGCGCGTCGAGTAGCCCTTGCCTTGCCGGGCGGGGTCCACCACCACCGACATGATCACCACATTTGGCGCGTCGGCTGAATGCCCCACCAACTCCTTGAAGGCCTCATCCGACATCACCACTTCGTCGGCGCAACCACAGTTGATGAAACCGACCACAACACCATCCGCCTCCAGGATCAGAAAGCCTTGCGGGTACAGCGCAATGCGCGTGGCGATCTTTTCCAGGGTGGCGGCTTCGTCGCCTTCGTAGGCCGAGATTTCGATCTCGTAGCAACGGTTGGCGTCTGCGGGGGTGGCGTTACGGAAGGTGAGGGTGGGCATTGGGTTTCCTGAGGGAAAATGGAACGACAGCCCCCATGATAAAGAAAGAACGCCCCGACAGCACCGCCGAACACAAACCCCACAAACCCCCCCGATCCCCTGTGGGAGCCGTCGAGCCTTAGCGAGGCCGCGATGGCGGCGGTCCTGACACTATCAATATTCGCCATGCCCCATAACTAGAAAACCCGCAAATGCGGGTTTTCTCAACGCTGGAAATAAATCAGCTGGCTACAGGTGTATGCATCCCACGCCGCTCAATCACCCCAAACACATCCGCCACATCCTGGACCAGGATTCGTGCGGTTTCGGCGACGGTATTGATGTCTTGTTCACCGTAATCAGACACGTTGGAACAGGCCATCAGGTGCAGGTATTTGAGGGCTGCGTTGAGGCGCTCACTGATGCAGGCATGGAGATCGCAGAGAGCCGCGTCGCTGTCGATGAGCAGGACGGGGGATTCGGTGGCGGTTTGGGACATGGGGGTGAAACGGTGGGGCGGGTTAGTCGTAGTCATAAGGTTCGATTCTATTTTAGGTAAAAGAACTGCCACCTTGCCGCTGCGAAACAGATTGGGTGGCAACTGTGCGCGGGTTCGCAGACCAGGAAGAATCACCCCCGGCAGACCCGAAGGTCTCCCACGCACAGCCGCCATAAAGCTAGACGCAGGCGGGAGCCGCCTGGGGGTCTGATGACTGTGCAGGTTGATTCTATTTTGGTAGGGCTGCGAAACCCTGTCGCTGACCTAAGCCAGCGGCGCGACGAACTATAATTGCTAGCATTAAATGGTGCAACTGGTCAAAGCTTAGGTCAAGTCGAGCCTTTCTTTTGACGAGAGCCTTTGAATATTCCGAAACTGATGAAGATATACACCTGTTAGTAAGGTTTAGAAGAAGATCGACTTTCGATCAAATTGATCGTATAGGTCGGCAAGCATTTTTCCATGTATTATGTTTTTGTATTCTTCTCTATCAAATTGAAGTTGTCGTTTCTGAATCTCTTCTGGTGGGGCATCAAAGTTTACCGCTTTGCCTGGTAGCTGAGGGCCTACTGAAAAAAAGCTTGAAAGCCCAGAAGAATTCTCAATAGAAGTCTTGGCGCCTATAAAATTAATTCCGTAATGTACAAGGTTTTGGTAGCGAGCGTTGAGCTTGAAAGTCGTTGCTGAGTTTTTAGTTTTTTGGCATGTGGCCAGTCTCAATTCAATTGTGAGCTCATGCTTTAAGTTTTCAAAGTTGCTCACAATGTCCAGAATTGTAGAGCCGGGTTTAGTGCAGTGAAAATTAATGGACTCTGGATCAATAAGAGGGTTTAGGTGTGGTGTTTTGCAAAAGTTTATAACCCCCTTAAGGTTAGAGTTGCAAGTAGCACAGCTTGGTATTAGGTTGTTTAGAGCCAAGGCTAGAAACGGGTATTCATCTTTTAAGTAGTAGTGGTCGATGGTTGGACGAATGCCCTTTTCTTCTATGACAGTAAATATGTGGGTATAGTGACAATAAGGACATACCTTAAAAGGAAATGCTTCGCAGAGCTTGTATGCATCCCACTTGATTTTTTTTCGTTTGATGAAGTTATCATATTTAAATACTGCTTTTAGTTGTGTTTTGAATGTGGTGAATTCGGCATTTGTCATTTGCATGCGAATTTTGTTAAATTTATTGATGGCATGAATTAAATTTTGTGGTTTGGTTGAAATGAGGTGAGGTTCAATCCAGCGTAGAAACTTTTTTGTCTTGACCATTACTGGGTCTTTACTTGGTGAAGCTAATGCTGCTTGTATTTCATTTATAAGAAAGTTGTTGTGTTGAGCGCGTGCGCCCGCCCAGCTGTTTGAGATATTAATTAGCATTTTCTTTGGCCTCTTTTAAGAGGTATAAGATTTCTCTTTTTATGACTGGATCGTCAATCATTTCAATGATGTAAAGATCTTTGTTTTCCAGTTTTCCGCTTTTTATGCGATGTAGAGTCCTATTTATTTCACGCGTTGCAAACTCACCGATTGAACGTGAATTAAATGATTTGTTTAGAATGAGCTGCAGCGGTGCGGCAAAGGAGGGCTGAGGGTCTGGGCTATCTAGAGTACAAACGAAATCCCGTGGTATATCGGTCGCTAAAAGGGGAGAGTGCGTTGCAAGAATAAGCTGCAGATTTTTAATATCTAGATCTTTTTTGCATCGATATAAAAAGTCGTTAATCTGCATGATATAGCGACGTTGCCATTCAAGATGAAGGAATGCATCACCCTCATCAATTAGTAGTAATATATTCGGGTTTTTTTTCTTTTTTGCTAAATCAAATAGCGATTCGTAAATTGCTATGGTTTGCTTCATGATTGCCCATTGACCAGAGCTAATCGCCGGAAAGTCAATCTTGCACAAAGTAAATATGGGGGAGTTTTCTATTTCATTCCTTTTGCCTTTAGTGGTTAAGTAGTAGGAGTAAGAAACTCTACTGCCTAGTGTGGGGGCTTTTTTGAAATTGTGTAGACGAATTTCAACGTCGTCAGCTAAACGAACGTGCGAGGCTAGGTCGGTGCGGCGTAACTTTAGAGGTGGGAATAAGTCAATCTTCAGGTATGTTCGGATGAATTCAATTAGATGTGTGATTCCAAGTTTTTCTTTTTCAATGATGTGTGTGGCCGTTGCTAGGCATGAAAAAGTCCTGGCTTCAGAGGTTGAATGTATGATCGTATCTAGGATTAGTTCGGAAAGTGATGACAGTAAATTCGTATAGGATTGAGAGAGTTTTTCAAATTCTTCTTGGGGGATTTCGAAGTCCGAAGTCGATTCAAGCTTTGTTTTTAGTTGGCTTGCTTTGGTAAAGTCAAATTTTTCTTGTATTGTTTTGGAGCGAAAATTTTTGTTTTTAATGAGTGACTCTGCTAATAGGTCACCTATTTTTTTTGTGTTCGGATTTTATAGTTGCGACAAGTTCTAGTTTTAAATCAAATGCGCCGAGAACGTCGCTGTAACGATCTAGGTGGAATAGGTTTTCTATTTTTCTTTTTGAGGCGTCCAAAAAACTGATTGAATTATTTCGTATTGGGCGGTTTTGGGCAGGGGTGTAGTAAATTACTCCCCATTTATTAGTGTCATCTTTGTTGTATGATTTTCGGTAATCGAACGATAGTTCGCAGGAGTTGCTCAGTAGGTCTTTGTCTTTGGCATTGAAGGCCTTAATGATGCTCTGAAGGGCTAATGTTTTTCCTGAGCCATTTTTGCCTATTAATAATGAAATAGAGTCAATATCAAAAAGATTTGGTGAACTATTGCGTAATGTGATTTTTTTATCCGATATCCGTATGCTTGTCAGTCTCAATTCTAATGTCCTTGCTGAATCAGGTTATATAATTTTTATGTGAGGCTTCTAGAAATCCTAGGTTGAACTTTCTGTTGATGGTACTGCTTCCAACAACGTCTTGAATGCGGCAGTATGCCATCATATGGCGTCGCTATGAAAACCCCTCTTCAGTTTTTCTAGTGGACGTCGCTATTGTGCTGGGAGCGAGGGATGAACGAGCGGTTTTGGTAGCGTCGTACTGATTTGCACCAGCGGCGAATTTAATAACTCTTAAATCAAAAAAACGGAGCTAGGAGCAGATGCGAATCTCTTTGTCTGCGCCTGCCTTGCTTGGCTAGGTACAAAAAAAGGCCCAGCTGAGTGCTGGGCTTTATGTGTAATAAGAGGAGCTCGGTGCTCAAACCCCACCCACCAACTTCCCCCCCTCCAACCGACGCTTATACGCACTGTCCCGACTCGCCAACCAGAAATACAACGGTGACGTCACCACCAACCCCACGAGCCAGGACAAATCCGCCCCGTTGATGTGTGCCGAAATCGGCCCGACATACAGCGGCGTATTCATAAACGGAATCTGCACCACAATCCCCACCGCATACGCCACCAGCGCCTGGGGGTTGTACCGGCCGTAAATCCCGCCATCCACCCGAAAGATCGAACCGATGTCGTACTTGCCCTTATGGATCGCATAGAAGTCGATCAGGTTGATCGCCGTCCACGGCACCAGCACCACCAGCAGCACCAGCACCATGTCCACGAAGTGCCCGATGAAGTCTTTCGAGGCAAACACCGCTGCAATCGAGCACGCCGCCAATACCAGCACCGAGATCACGGCACGCGCCTTGGCGGTGGGGATCCAGCGGTAGGCGAAGGTTTGTACCAGGGTGATCAGCGACAGCACCGCGCCGTACAGGTTGAGTGCGTTGTGGCTGATCACGCTGAGCAGGAACAGCAACAGCATCAGCGGGCCAATGGAGCCGGTCGCGAGTTTGACCGCGTCCATGGTGTCCATGCCCACGGGCGTTGCCAGTACCGCCACGGCACCAAAGATGAACGACAGGCTGGAACCCAGCACGGTGCCCAGGTAAGTAGTCCAGAACGTCGACGCCACCGGCACGTCCGCCGGCAGGTAGCGGGAATAGTCCGAGACGTACGGCGCAAACGCGATTTGCCACAGCGCCGCCAGCGACACGGTGGCCAGCCAGCCGGAGATGTTGAAGTTACCGCGCGTCAGGAAGTCGGCCGTTTGCACGTGGGTGAAGATGTAGCCGAAACCCAGCACGATGCCCGCGCCCAGCACCCAGGTGCCAATGCGGTTGAGCACGTGGATGAAGCGGTAGCCGATGATGCCGATGATGCCCGAGCCAATGGCGCCGATGACGATGCCCACCGGCACCGGGATCACGTCCACCACGCCGTGCAGGGATTTGCCCGCCAGCACGATGTTGGAGGCGAAGAAGCCGATGTACATCACGCCGGCGATCACCACCACCAGCAGCGCACCGAGGGAGCCGAACTGGGCGCGGCTCTGGATCATTTGCGGGATGCCCATTTGCGGGCCCTGGGCTGAGTGCAGCGCCATCAGCACGCCGCCGACGAGGTGGCCGACGAGGATCGCGATGATGCCCCACACCAGGTTCAGGCCGAACAGTTGCACCGCCAGGGCGCCAGTGACGATGGGCAGCGGCGCGATGTTGCCGCCGAACCACAGGGTGAACAGGTCTCTTACCTTTCCGTGGCGATCTTCCGGGGGCACGTATCCAATCGTGTGTTTTTCGATAAGCGGGGCGGAGGATGTTGCAGTGGTAACCATGACGAGCTCCAAGGCAAGGTGAGTACGTTGACGTACTTCGCTGGGCGGCGCGTGTGCGTCGCTTTTGTTGTTGGAGTGATCATGTGCAATGGCCACGGGGAGGTAAATTAGTAAGTTTGTTGCTATAGACCTTAAAAAAAGTATCTCGCGTGATTTTTTGCTCCGGTATGTTGCATGTACTTGAATCAGTGTGAAAAAGCCGATTTTCACGCACTTGTTTGGGGCGAAATCCCACGTTTATGGAGGTCCCGATGGCTGCCTATAACCTGCGTCAGCTCAGATATTTTGTAACCACCGCCGAGTGCGGCAGCGTGGCAGAGGCCTCGCGCAAGCTCTATATCGCGCAACCGTCGGTGTCGACGGCCATCAAGCAACTGGAAGACAGCTTTGGCGTGCAGCTGTTTATCCGGCATCACGCGCAAGGGGTGTCGCTGACCCCCAGTGGTGCACGGTTTTATCGCAAGGCCCTGGAGCTGCTGCGGGTGGCCCATGAATTTGAGCAGAACGCCCTCGCCGACAACGACGTGGTGGCCGGGCAGATCGACATCGGCTGCTTTGAAACCGTGGCGCCGCTGTATTTGCCGCGTTTGATTGCCGGCTTCAAGGCGCTGTGGCCAGGGGTGGAAATCCGTATTCGCGACGGCGAGCAGCAGGAGCTGGTACAGGCGCTGACCGCGGGCAGTATCGATGTGGCGATGCTGTTCGAGCATGACTTGGGTGGCACCATCGAGACCACGCCGTTGATGCCGCCGCAGCAGCCGTATGCGTTGTTGCCGGCGGATCACCGCTTTGCGCAGCAGGCCAAGGTGTCGTTGGCGGACCTGGTGCTGGAGCCGATGATTTTGCTGGACGTGCTGCCGAGCCGGACGTACTTCGTGAGCATCTTTGAAGAGCGCGGGTTGACGCCGAATATTGTATTCAGCTCGCCGTCGATTGAGATGGTGCGCGGCATGGTGGGCAGGGGGTTCGGGTTTTCGATTCTGGTGACCAAGCCGTTTACCGAATACACCTATGACGGGCAGAAGGTGGTGTGTGTGCCGTTGGCGGAGACGGTGACGGGGTCGGGGCTGTCGGCGGTGTGGTTGCGGCGGGCACCGTTGACCAAGCCGGTGCAGTTGTTTGTGGACTACTGCCGCGAAGAGCTGGCGCGGTTACTGGGTTAGACACAAAACCAAAAATGTGGGAGCCGGGCTTGCCCGCGATGGCGGTGGATCAGTTTGCAAATCTGCTGGCTGATACACCGCCATCGCGGGCAAGCCCGGCTCCCACAGTTGATTTGAGTTGTTTGGGGAATCAGGTACGGATCGAGAGCAACATCCGCTGCAGCATATCGTCGCAACCCTTCAGTTGTTCAACGCTCACAAACTCATCCGGCTTATGCCCCTGGTCCATGCTCCCAGGCCCGCACACCACGGTCGGAATGCCCGCCGCATCAAACAGCCCACCCTCAGTCCCAAACGCCACGGTGCCAAATGCCCGCGAGCCGGAAAACGCCGCAATCAGCTCCGCCGCCTGGCTGCGCTGATCGGTGGCCAGCCCCGGATACGCCGACAACTCACTGAAGCGAATCGAACTCTGCCGGCTCACCGCCTGCATCCGCGGTAACACCTGCTGCATCGCATAGGCTTGCAGCTCCTCAGCCACTTCGCCCGGGTCCATCGAGGGCAGGGCGCGCACTTCAAAGTCGAAGCGGCAATCAGCCGGCACGATATTCAACGCCTTGCCGCCGGAAATCACCCCGGTTTGCACGGTGCTGAACGGCGGGTCGAAGCGCTCGTCCTGATGGGCCTTGAGGCGCTGGCCAATCCGGCCCAGCTCACCAATCAGCTCGGCCGCATACTCGATCGCATTCACCCCGGAAGGCGCATAGGCCGAGTGGCAGGCCTCGCCATGCACATCACAGCGCATCGCCAGCTTGCCCTTGTGACCGAGCACCGGTTTCAGCTCGGTGGGCTCGCCGATAATGCACAGCAGCGGTTTCACCGGCCATTGCTCCAGCACCTTGAGCAACGAACGCACCCCGAGGCAGCCGACTTCCTCATCGTAAGACAGGGCGATATGCACCGGCATGCGCAAGTTGGCCTCGACCAGTGCCGGCACCAGCGCCAGCACACAGGCGATGTACCCCTTCATGTCCGCTGTGCCCCGGCCAAACAGCTTGCCGTCGCGCTCGGTCAACTCAAACGGCGGCAACGTCCACGGCTGGCCATCCACCGGCACCACATCGGTGTGCCCCGACAGCACAATCCCGGGCACATTCGCCGGGCCGAGGGTGGCGAACAGATTGGCCTTGCTGCGTTCTTCGTTGTAGACCAACTCGCTGGCGACATCGAAGCCCGCCAGGTAGTCGCGCACAAACTCGATCAACATCAGGTTGGATTCGCGGCTGGTGGTATCGAACCCCACCAGCGTCTGCAGCAGTTCGCGGCTGGTGCTCATCGGTCGTCTCCGGCCACGCCGTAGCCCGGGGAACGGTCGGGGGCGAGGGCGCGGTCGATGTAGTCCTGCACTTGCGGGCGATACGCGTCCCAGAGCTTTTGCAGCTCGGCGATCGGCTGCTCATCGGCCCAGTCTACCCGCAGGTTGATGATCGGCCAGGTCAGCTCGCCCACCACCACCAACGCTGCCGAGTGCACCGGCCCGGCTTCACCGCCGGCGTCGATGGCCGCGTGCATCGCGGCCAGCAGTCGGTCTGCCAATTGGCCTTCGCCTTGCTCGAAAGCCTTGACCATCGCCTCGATCACCGCGCGGTCGGCGAGCATATTGCCGGCGGCCACGCACTGTTCGCCCGACACCGCGTTATGGGTGCCGAGGGTTTCGCTGCCGCTGAAATGCACGGTGCGGCCCAGGTGATCAATCGCCGTCAGTTGCCGGTATTGGCTGTAGCCGTTGCGGGTCAGGGCTTTATCGACAGCGTCGGCGGGGGCAAGGCCTTGCTCCAGCAAATCGAGCACGTCCGGGCCCAGGGCCGGCAGGGTGATGTTCTGGGTCGAGACCGCACCCACGCCGGGCCGCAGCCATGGGCAACGGGCGCCCACGGCAATGCTCGATGAACTGATGGCAATGCCCATCTGGCCGGTGTCCGCGCAACGGGCGACGATTGAAAAGGTCATGTGCAGCTCCTTATTCGGGAATAACGGCGATCACATCGATTTCCATCAGCCATTGTGGCTGGCCCAAAGCCGACACCACCAGCCCGGTGGAGATCGGGAACACACCCTTGAGCCACTTGCCGACTTCCTGGTACACCGGCTCGCGGTAGCGCGGGTCGATCAGGTAGGTGGTGGTCTTGACGATGTGGCTCAGGTCGCTGCCGGCTTCTTCCAGCAATTGCTTGACGTTGCGCATGGCCTGCTCGGCCTGGGCGCGTGGGTCGCCGAGGCCTACCAGGTTGCCGTCGAAATCGGTGCCCACCTGGCCGCGCACATACACTGTATTACCGGCGCGTACGGCCTGGCACAGGTCGTTGTCCAGGCTCTGGTTAGGGTAGGTTTCCTTGGTGTTGAACATGCGGATACGAGTGTGAGTAGGCATCAAAAAAACTCCAGAAATAAGTGATCAGGCGCTGACAGGTGAGGTGTGAACAACCGGCGCGGGTTCGCGGTACTCAAGGTATTGGCGCTGGATGGCGATATGGTCGGCCACGTACTTGGCGTCATGCCAAACGCCCCAGATAAACGACGAGCCCCGGCGCGACTGCCATGGCAAACCGAGGAAGTAGATGCCCGACTCGCTGGCCACGCCGCGCTGGTGCTGCGGCTTGCCGGAGGCGTCAAACGCATCGACTTTCAGCCAGCTGTAGTCCACGGCAAAACCGGTGGCCCAGATGATTGAAGTGATACCGGCCTTGGCCAGGTCCAGTTCAAGGATCGGGTGCTTGATGCACTCGGCATCGGGAAACACGCGGCGCGCTTCAGGCTCTACCGGCAGGTCCAGTCCGTTGCGTTCGATATAGGCATCCGCCGCATCCAGCAGGGCCAGGTAGTTCTCATCGCCGCGCGCCAGGTTGTCCACCAGGTTGGGCTGGAAGCTCGCAACGCTGCCGTTGAAGGATTGGGTCAGGCCAACCAGGGTCATGCCTTGCTGGGCCAGCTCGCGGAAGTCGATGGTCTTGCCGCCGTGGGCGCCGCTTACCGCAATGGTGACGTGCTCACGACCGGGTTTCATCGCCGCCTGGTCCCACTCGCCCAGCACCCCCAGCCACCAGCAGAAATCGCGGTTGCGATAGGCACGCGGTGGGCGGTCGTGGGCGCCGACCGAGAGGTACACCTGGCGGCCGGAGCGTTGCAGTTCATCGGCAATCTGTACCCCGGAGGAGCCCGCACCCACCACCAGCACGGCGCCGGCCGGCAGTTGGGCGGGGTTGCGGTAGTCAGCGGAGTGGATCTGGTGCAGCGCAGTGTCTTTAGGCGCAATCGCCGGAATCACCGGCTTCTGGAACGGCCCGGTCGCCGCCACCACACGGTTGGCTTCGATCACGCCTTCGCTGGTGTGGATGGTAAAGCCTGGGCGGCCGACATTGCGCACCACGGACGTCACGTCCACGCCGGTGCGAATCGGCGCATTGAACTTGCGTGCATAGGCTTCGAAGTAATCCGCCACCCGCTCTTTTGGCGCAAAGCCATCGGGGGCGACGTTATCGAAGGCCAGGCCCGGAAAACGGTCGTGCCAGGCGGGGCCGTTGGCAACCAGCGAATCCCAGCGGCCGGTGCGCCAGCGCTCGGCGATACGGCTGCGCTCCAGCACCAGGTGCGGCACGCCTTGCTTGCTCAGGTGCTCGCTCATGGCGACGCCAGCCTGACCGGCTCCCACCACCAGCGTGTCTGTTTTTGTTATTGCTTGAGTCATGTGTCTGTCCTTGCGTAATGCAGTTGGATTCAGCTTGGGCATGGCTTCAAGGCTAGGGGGAGGGCGGTTTTTAATAAAATATTATTAAGCTGGGAAGTGAGCATAAATATCGAATGCAGGCTCACCCTATCGGGTGATTTCGAGGAGGGGAGGAGTGTGTGACCATCCTTGCAGTTCTTTCAGTGAGTCTTTGAAGTGGAAAACGACCGGCTTTCTTCTGCGCAATGGTTCGAACAGATGGCGCGGGTGACCGATAGCATCGGGCAACCGGGGTTCGCCGCGACCTTGTTCGAGGCCCTCGGTTATCTCCAGCCGATCCAGGCCACCACGCTGTATTTCTACCCGCGTGGCGGCATGCCCAGCGCGCTGTTCGAGCTGGAAGGACCGTGGCTGCCACAAGGCAACGTGCGCCAGTACCTGTCGGGGTTTTATTTGCTCGACCCGTTTTACGGGGCCTGCGTGGAAGGCGTCAGCTCCGGGTGTTACGACCTGGCCGACGTCGCCCCCGATCACTTCGAACTCAGTGAATATTTCCAGTCGTTTTACCGGCACTCCCATCTGGAGGATGAGCTGAACTACATCCTGCAGTCGAGCAACGGGTCGAGCCTGGCGGTGTCACTGGCCTTTACGCAAAAGCTCGACGCCGCGGTCACCCGGCAATTCAAACGCATAGCCCCGTGGGTGCTGGCGGTGCTGGGCAAGCATTTCGTTGGCCTGGATGCCCACGGTGCGCGCTTCGAAAACCTGCTGGAGCAGCGCATTCACTCGGCGCTGAACAACTTTGGCTCGTCGATCTTGACCGAGCGGGAATGCCGGATCGCCCAACTGATCCTGCGTGGGCATTCCACTCGCTCGTTGGCCGAGCGCCTCGACGTCTCGGAAGACACCATCAAGTCCCACCGCAAACACATCTACACCAAGCTCGATATCGGCGCGCAATCGGAACTGTTTGCCTTGTTTATCGACTCGTTGGCCGAAGCCCAGGGCGTCCTGAGCAAAGACCCTCTGGAAAGCTATATGAGCAAGAACCGCTGAGCGGCGTTGCTCCCCCTTGCGTCACCACTAATAAGAGAGAAATACCATGAACGTACCCGCCCAACTGAACCGCCTGACCGAGGATTACCAGGCGTCTGATGCGGCCCACCACATCCATGCATTTGTCGACCAAAAGGCGCTGAATGCCGAAGGCCCGCGTGTGATGGTGCGCGGTGAGGGCCTGTACCTGTGGGACAGCGAAGGCAAGCGTTACCTGGACGGCATGTCGGGCCTGTGGTGCACCCAGCTGGGTTATGGGCGCCGGGACTTGACCGCTGCCGCCGCCGCGCAAATGGATCAGCTGGCGTACTACAACATGTTCTTTCACACCACCCACCCGGCGGTGATCGAGCTGTCGGAGCTGCTCTTCAGCCTGTTGCCGGCGCACTACAGCCACGTGATCTACACCAACTCCGGCTCCGAGGCCAACGAAGTGCTGATCCGCACCGTGCGCCGCTACTGGCAGGTGGTCGGCCAGCCGCAGAAGAAAATCATGATCGGTCGCTGGAACGGCTATCACGGCTCCACCCTGGCCGCGTCGGCGCTGGGCGGCATGAAGTTCATGCACGAGATGGGCGGCCTGATTCCGGACGTCGCGCACATTGACGAACCTTATTGGTATGCCCATGGCGGCGAGCTGACGCCTGCCGAGTTCGGCCGCCGCTGCGCCCTGCAGCTGGAAGAAAAAATCCTCGAACTGGGCGCGGAAAACGTCGCCGGGTTTATCGCCGAGCCCTTCCAGGGCGCGGGCGGCATGATCTTCCCGCCGCAAAGCTACTGGCCCGAGATCCAGCGCATTTGCCGTCAATACGATGTGCTGGTGTGTGCCGATGAGGTGATTGGCGGGTTTGGCCGTACCGGCGAGTGGTTCGCCCACCAACACTTCGGTTTTGAGCCCGACACCCTGTCGATCGCCAAGGGCCTGACCTCCGGCTACCTGCCAATGGGCGGCCTGGTGCTGAGCAAGCGCATGGCCGATGCGCTGGTGGAACGTGGCGGTGTGTTCGCCCACGGGCTGACCTATTCCGGGCACCCGGTGGCGGCGGCGGTGGCGCTGGCCAACCTCAAGGCGCTGCGGGACGAAGGCATCGTGCGCCAGGTGAAGGACGACACCGGGCCGTACCTGCAGAAAATCCTGCAGGAAGTGTTCGGCAACCACCCGATGATCGGCGAGATCCAGGGCACGGGCCTGCTCGCGGCCTTGCAGTTCGCCGAAGACAAGGCCACGCGCAAACGCTTCGAGCATGAAAACGACCTGGCCTGGCAGTGCCGCACCTTCGGTTTCGAAGAGGGCGTGATCATTCGCTCCACACTGGGCCGCATGATCATGGCACCCGCGCTGGTGGCCACGCGCGCGGAGTTGGACGAGCTGGTCGAAAAGACCCGCATCGCGGTAGATCGCACCGCACGGATCGCGGGAAAACTGTGAAGTGACCTGCGCGCCACTCCCCTGTAAGGGGTGGTGCGCACCCTCCATCAGGCAACGCTTGAACGGCATCGAGGTCATCGAATGCCGCGACGCCCTGCATCCCCATTTCCAGGAGTCACCCATGAATACAATAACAAACGTGACCGATACACCCGCTCATCAAACCTTACCCAAAGGCACTTCATCCCGGCGCTTTCGTCAGCCTCTGGGCCTTGTGGGGCTGGTGCTTTTCGGCCTGGCGTACATGGTGCCGCTGGCGGTGTTTACCACCTACGGCCTGGTGACCCAAATGACCAAGGGCCACTTGCCGACCGCCTACATGCTGACCCTCGCCGCCATGCTGCTGACGGCCTACAGCTATGGGCGCATGGTCCAGGCGCATCCCTATTCAGGCTCGGTCTATTCCTATACCCGCAAGGCGTTCGGCGCTTACTTCGGTTTTATCGCCGGGTGGACCCTGTTGCTGGACTACATCTTTTTGCCGCTGCTCAGTTATCTGCTGATTGGCATCTACATGTCCGAGTACTTTCCCGCGGTGCCGACCGCCGTGTGGGTGCTCGGCTCGATTGCGCTGGTGACCACGCTTAACCTGGTGGGCATTGAGTCCATCACTCGGGTCAACTGGATACTGATCGTGGCCCAGTTAGTGTTCATCGTGGTGTTCGTGGCGTTGTCGGTGCAGACCCTCAACGAGCAGTCCGCACCGGTGTCGCTGCTGGCGCCATTCCACCACGAAGGCTTCAGCGCACCGTTGATCATGGCGGGTGCTGCGGTGTTGTGCCTGTCGTTTCTTGGCTTCGACGCCGTGTCGACCATGGCCGAGGAAACCCCCAACCCGCGACGCACCATTCCGCTGGCGATCATGGTGGTGTCGCTGTTTGGCGGTCTGCTGTTCCTGCTGGTTTCGTATTTCGCGCAAATGGTGTTCCCGGAATGGAACAGCTTCGTCGACCCGGATGCGGCGTCGGTGGACGTCATGCGCCGGGTGGGCGGCGAACTGCTGGTGACGGCCTTTACCGCGACCTATGTCGCCGGTTGCTTTGCCTCGGCGATGGTCTCCCAGGCCAGTGTGTCGCGGGTGTTGTTCGCCATGGGGCGTGACGGCGCACTGCCCCGCGTGCTCGGCAAGCTGGTGACCAAAAAGCGCGTGCCGGCCACGGCGATCGTGCTGGTCAGCCTGTTCTCGCTGATTGCCCTGGTGATCACGCTGGACACCGTCGCCAACATGATCAGCTTCGGTGCGCTGTTCGCGTTCTCGGCGGTGAACCTGGCGGTGATCAAGCATTACCTGGTCGACCAGAAGTTGCGTGGCACCAGGAACTACTTGCTGTACGCGGTTGTGCCGGCGCTTGGGTTCCTCAGCACGATCTGGCTGTGGAGCAGCCTTTCCAGCCTGTCGTTCACCATCGGCCTGTGCTGGATGGGGCTTGGCCTCATTTGTTTGCTGGGCATCACGCGAGGGCTGCGGGTGAAGATGCCGGAACTGCAGATCGCCGAGTGACCCGCCCGTTTATCCAAAGCCATTTATCGGGAGTACAACGTGTTCGACCTTAACTACTGGCAACAGCGTGTTGCCCGCCAGATGTTCATCAATACCGCCTTGATCGGTGGCCGCTCAGTGAGCGCGACCACCGGGGCCACCTTCGATGCAATCAATCCCGCCACCCAGCAGTTGCTGGCGCGTGTGTCGGCCTGCGGTGACGCCGAGGTTGACCTGGCCGTGCGCAGCGCTCGGCAGGCCTTCGACACCGGCCCCTGGCGGCGGATGCCGCCGGTGGAGCGCAAGAAAATCCTGGTCAGGCTCTCCGAGTTACTGATGACCCACCGTGAGGAACTGGCGCTGCTCGATTCGCTGAACATGGGCAAGCCGGTGATGGACGCCTACAACGTTGACGTACCCGGCGCCGCCAATGTGTTTGCCTGGTACGGCGAAGCCCTCGACAAGCTCTACGATCAAGTGGCACCCACCGCTCACAACGCGCTGGCAACCATCACCCGCGAAGCCTTGGGCGTGATTGCAGCGGTGGTGCCGTGGAACTTCCCGCTCGACATGGCCGCCTGGAAGCTCGCGCCGGCATTGGCGGCCGGTAACAGCGTGGTCCTGAAGCCCGCTGAGCAGTCGCCATTTTCTGCGTTGCGCCTGGCCCAGCTTGCCCTGGAAGCGGGCATTCCGGAAGGCGTGTTGAACGTGGTACCCGGCCTCGGCGAAAGTGCCGGCAAGGCCCTGGGGCTGCACCCTGATGTGGATTGCCTGGTCTTCACCGGCTCCACTCAGGTCGGCAAATATTTTATGCAGTACTCCGCCCAGTCCAACTTGAAGCAGGTGTGGCTGGAGTGTGGCGGCAAGAGCCCGAACCTGGTGTTCGACGACTGCCAGGACCTGGACCTTGCGGCGGAGAAGGCCGCCTTCGGCATCTTTTTCAACCAGGGCGAGGTGTGCTCGGCTAACTCCCGCCTCTACGTGCAACGCTCCATCCATGACGAGTTCGTTGAGCGCCTGATTGCCAAATCACGGGCCTGGATGCCCGGTGATCCGCTGGACCCGGGCAGTGCTGCCGGTGCAATCGTCGACGGTGAGCAAACCACCCGCATCATGAACGCCATCGTCCAGGCCCAGGGCGAGGGCGCCAGGCTGGTGTGCGGTGGCGAACAGTTGAGCATCAATGGTTCCACCAACTTCATCCAGCCGACCATTTTTGCCGGCGTGACCCGCGACATGGCGCTCTCCCGTGATGAAGTGTTCGGCCCGGTGCTTGCCGTCAGCGCCTTTGACACGGAAGAACAGGCGATACAACACGCCAATGACAGCCTCTACGGCCTGGCGGCGTCGGTATGGAGTGATGACCTCAACCGTGCACACCGCGTGGCCCGTGCGCTGAATGCCGGGACTGTTTCGGTGAACACCATTGACGCCCTGGATGTCGCGGTACCCTTCGGTGGCGGCAAGCAATCCGGGTTCGGTCGTGACCTATCACTGCATGCCTTTGACAAGTACACGCAGATGAAAACCACCTGGTTTCAGCTGCGTTGACTCAAGTTGTCATCCGGTCGTGTATTTATGAGTGTTCGGCCGGCGTCCATGCAGGCAAACTTCACCCGAACTCAGAGGGCTTTCAACAGCATGTCCACTCTTCGCGTAATGAGCGCTGCCGACTACGACGCCGTGCTCGAACTGATGCAAAACACCCCCGGCATCTCCCTGCGCGATGCGGACTCCCGCGAGGCCACCGAGCGTTACCTGGAGCGCAACCCCGGCATGAGTTTCGTGGCCGAGGTAGAGGGTCGGCTGGTGGCGTGCGTGATGTGCGGGCACGATGGCCGTCGGGGCTATTTGCAGCACCTGCTGGTGTTGCCGGAGTATCGGCGCCAGGGTATTGCGAATGCGCTGGTTGAGCGCTGCCTCAACAGCCTTGCGCAGCTCGGCATTCGCAAATGCCACCTGGATGTGTTCAAGACCAATGACAGCGCCGCCCGTTATTGGCAAGGCCAGGGCTGGCAGTTGAGGACCGATATTGACCGCTATTCGTTTACCCGACCGGGTGACGAGAATGCCTGATGTCCATGGAGGGACAGATGCTCGAGATAAGACGCGCCACGCAGGACGATGCACAGACCGCGTTTGATATTCGCTTGTTGGCCATACGCAGCCAATGCATCGGCGCCTATACGGCGGAACAGATGATGCTGTGGACCCGGGGCTGCGCCGAGGATGGTTATGACACGCTGATGGACAAGCATTTTTACCTGGGATGTATCAACGGTGAGCCGGTGGCTACCGGCATGCTGGACCTGGCGAACAACGAAATCGGTGCGCTGTTCGTGTTGCCCGGGTTTACCGGACGCGGGATTGGCAAGCAGATGGTGGTGTACCTGGAGGCGTTGGCGCGGGAATTGGAGGTTGAGGAAGTGATCCTGGACGCGACGTTGAACGCGGCGGAGTTTTACCGGCGGCACGGCTATGTGGGCAGCGAACAGGCGATCTACCATTCGCCATCGGGGTTGCAGCTGGCGTGTATTCCGATGCGCAAATACCTGCACCGTTCGCACTGACACCCCAAAAAAACCTGTTGCGATGGGGCTTGCTGTGGTGAGGGGGCTTGCTGTGGTGAGGGGGCTTGCTGTGGTGAGGGGGCTTGTCCCCCGTTGGGCTGCGAAGCGGCCCCAATAAGGCGACTGCGGTCCTGCAGGCAGAACTCAGTGACTGTTTTGGGGCTGCTGCGCAGCCCAACGGGGGACAAGCCCCCTCGCCACAGGTCATGTCTTGAATGCCCCACGCAAACGCTTGATCACCTCGCCTACAACGGGGCCTTGTACCGCCGGTGGAGTAGGGCTCTCACCAAACTCTCGCCAGATAAAAAATGTCAGTTCGGCTCCGTCGGTAGCCTCCTGCTGCACCCCGAAATTCTGCAGCACCCGATAGCGCTCATCCCCCCAAAACAACGCTTCCACCCACTCGTAAACCGGAATGAAATGAAAGTGCAGCGGGAAGCCCGGCATATGCCCGAACCGGCTGATGTAAAGCCACTTGGGCTGCAGTTGCGCCTCCATGATTCGCTGGGTTTTGGCCAATAACCCACCCAGCTCTGCGAGCGCCGCCTCGGGCATGTCCGCCAGTGAGTGGGCCGGCGCCTTGGCACCCAGCATCAGGTAGCCCGGCAGTGCGGATGACAGGTGATGATTGAGCAGCCAATGCTCGGTCTCATGCACAACAAAGGATGGATCGATCTTCATCGACGGGCGTCCATGCGGAGGAGGGTGCAGGATACTGTATCCCGCAAATGCAGTGGATCTGTCTCTATCGCTGTGCGCACCTGTTCAGTACGTTCTGACCATCTATATTCACCGCCGAGACCCTCATGAACCTGACCGCAATTCCCTTTGGCACCACCGACTGGTCGACCCTCGAACCGGTGCTGCATCCCGGCGAAACCGGCAGCGCGTATTGGCGCACCTGCCAGTTCGGTTCAACCCGCGTGCGCATGGTCGAATACAGCGCCGGTTACCTCGCCGATCACTGGTGTTGGCGCGGGCATATCCTGCTGTGCCTGGAGGGCGAGTTGCACACCGAGCTGGAGGACGGCCGGCAGTTCACGCTGACGGCCGGGATGAGTTATCAGGTGGGCAATGACATGGAAGGGCATCGATCATCCACGGCCATCGGGGCGAAGTTGTTTGTGGTGGATTGACGTTTTTCGGGCCTCAACCCTTGCGATAAACCCCCGCCAACTCCCGCGCCAACCCAATGAAGTTCTGCAACGGCGCCGACGGATTGAACGTGCGCCTGACCAGGGTGATCGGCGCCAGCAACCTTGGTCGCGCGTCACTGATCCGGCAGTACACCACGCTCTCGCGGTGCACATCGCGCATCGACGCCGGCACCACCGAGATGCCCTCACCGGCGGCCACCAGGCTGACGTTGGTCAGCATGCGCTCCACTTCAAAGGCAATCTTCGGCTCGAAGCCGGCGTTCTGGCAGGCCTTGATCAGGTTAGCGTACATCCCCGGTGCGCCGGGGCGGCGGACCAGGATGAAGCGTTCGTTTTTGAGGTCGGCCATGGTGATCTTGGGCTCGGCACCCTTGAGCAACGGGTGCCCGACGGGCAGGGTCAGCAGCATTTCTTCGTTGAGCAGGCGGTGGAACGTCAGGCTCTGGTGGTCGCCCACCGGGGCGCGCAGGATGCCGATGTCGATGCGTTTTTCGATGGTGTCTTCGGTGACTTCCCGGGCGCTGCCTTCGTTGATCGAGAGTTCCACGCCGGGGTATTGCTCGCGGTAGGCGCGGATGATTCGTGGGATCAGCGGGTGAGCGGCGGCGGAGCTGGTGAAGGCGATGACCAGGGTGCCTTCGATGCCCTGGGCGGCGCGGGCAGCCTTGAGCGAGCCTTGCTCGACACGGGCGAGGATGATCCGCGCTTCATCGAGAAACACCAGGCCGCCGGCGGTCAGGTCGACGCCCTTGGGGTGACGCTTGAACAGGTCGAACCCCAGCTCTTGCTCCAGGGCGCGAATCTGTTGGCTGAGGGGCGGTTGCTGCATGTTCAGGCGGGCGGCGGCGCGGGTGAAATGTCGCTCTTCGGCCACCATGATGAAATAACGTAAATGGCGAAGTTCCATGGTGGTATATCCCGTGACAAGACTTTATTATTTGTGGCCTGATGCGCCTTGGCGACCAATATGCCGAAAGTGGCCTGATCCGACAATAACAATAAATAAAAAGACCATGGAGCATTGATGTCGAGCCGATTTTTCAATAACGCCACCCTGCCTATTTTGATTGCCATTGTACTTGGCATGGTGTTAGGGCTGTTTTATCCGGGTGTCGCGGTTGAGATGAAACTGCTCAGTGACACCTTTATAAAAGTGGTCGGGTTATTGATGCCGTTTCTGTTGTTTGTGCTGGTATCGACCGGTGTCGCCGGGATCAAGCGCGAACCCCACCACCGGCATGTCGTGGGCCGAATTGTCCTGTATTTTCAGCTGATGTCCCTGGCCGCGTTGCTGCTGGGGATGGCGACGGGGTGGCTGTTCAACCTCGATCATGGGGCGGTGGCCAACCTGGATTTTGATCACCTGACACCGCCCGTCGCGCCGGAAACGCTGCTGCACGAACTGTCGATGACCTCGATTTCGTCCAGTCTCTACAAGGTTTTCACCCAAAGCCTGGTGCTGCAGGTGATGCTGGTGGCGGTGCTGTGCGGACTGGTGCTGGGGCGGGGCGGCCAGGTCGGCAACCGCTGCCTGGGCTGGCTGGAAGCAGCCGTCGCCGGGTTGTTCTGGCTGCTGCGGGTTATCTTGAAATTCGCACCGTTGGCGGCGTTCGGTGCGATGGCATTTGTGGTGGGAAAGTACGGATTAAGTTCGGTGTTGCCGCTCTTGAAGTTCATTGTGGTTATTTATCTGGCGTGCGCCGTTTTCGTTATTTTAGTGTTCGCCACGATTACACGCCTGCTCGGCGTTAAATTGACTCGGCTCATTGTTTACTTGAAAGAAGAGTTGTTGTTGGTGACGTTTACCGGCTCGTCAGTGGCGGCACTTCCTGGTTGTGTGAGCAAACTTGAGGCGTTGGGCTGTGATCGCCAATTAGTGCGCCTGGTGCTGACCACCGGTTATACCTTCAATTTGGCGGGCACCAACATTTACCTGACCACCGCCATCATGTTCCTGGCGCATCTGGCCGGTGTGGAGATTGCCGTGCCCGAGTTGCTGGCGGTGCTGGTGATCTGCCTGTTCACCTCGCTCGGGTCCACCAGCGTGGCGGGCTCGGCGCTGTTTACCCTGATTGCGACGTTGAACATCCTGCAACTGGTGCCGCTGGAAGGGGTGGGATTGTTGTTGGGGGTGGAGCGGCTGATGAAGTGTCGGTCGTTGACCAATGTGCTGGGCAATTGTGTGGCGTGCCTGGCGATTTGCGGGTGGCAGGGGGCGATTGATCGTGAGGTATTGAAGCGGGAGCTGAGTCACTGAGCCAAACACAATGTCCAGCCCCATACTCGGTCAAATGTGGGAGCGGGCTCCCACATTCAGATTGCATTTCAGCCCTTGGCGTTCAGCAACTTGTCGAAGGCCTTGTCCAGATTGCCTTCCGCACCTTTCAATTTCTCACGTCGTTCCTTCAACCAGCTCTGGTCTGCGTCGAGGTTCTTGCGCGCTTCCACCAACATCCGCTTGACCTCTTCCGGCTGCGGCCCACCCGTGCCTTTACGGGTCTTGACCATTGTCGTCGGCGACAGCGCCGCACGGAAACCCGCCTCATCCAGCGGCAAAGCATTCGGTGTCCATTTGTATTTGTCCGCTGCCTGGGTGTACAGCTTCTGCGCGTCTGCATACGGGAAGGTCTTCGGCGTGGTGCCGTTGCTGCGCGCCTCGGTGACGATCAACGAAGCGAAGCTGTGGCCAATGCGGAACGGCACCTTGAACTGACGCTCCAGGGTATCGGCCAGCTCCATCGACGTGGTCCACTCCGACTCCAGTTCATCCAGCGCACGCTGCGGGTTGATTTGCAGCGCATCCAGCACGGCATCCATGCTTTTGAACATCTCGTCGGTGGACTGGAACAGGCCCAGCGAATCAAACGCGAACTTGTAGTCGGTCATGCCGGTGGTGACGTTATGCGCGCGCAGGGTCACGGTTTGCGCCAGGCCCACCACATCCGAGGCCGATTCGCGGGTGCGCATCAACAGCCCCGGGTTTCGCTTTTGCGGCATCGCACTGCTGGTGTAGGTGGACTCTTCGTCCAGCAACAGCCATGGGCGGATCTGATGGTATTGGGTATGGATATCGCCAATCATCGCGCCGATGCGGATCGCCGAAGACGCGGCCAGGTTGGCCGCTTCGATCGGGATGTCATAGGTCGACACCTGGCTCGAATCCAGGGAGTTTTCCCGCACGCCGTCAAAGCCCAGCAACTCGGCGAGGCGTTCGCGGTTCAGCGGGTAGGCGGAGTTCGCCAGCACCGCGGTGCCCATCGGGCTCTGGTTGAGGCGGGTGTAGAGTTCGCGGATGCGCTGGCCGTCACGGTCAAACGCGGCTTCGAACGCCAGCAGGTAGTGCGCATAGCTGATGGGCATCGCCTGCACGCCGTTGGTGTAGGCGGGCACCAGGGTGTCGATGTTCTTGTCGGCGATGTTCAGGATGCGTTGGCGGGTGGCGTTCAGTGCGTCGCTGTAGGCCAATACCTGTGAGCGCAGTTTGGCCAGGCGGTAGGTGGCGAGCATGTCCTGGCGGCTGCGGCCGGAGTGGATCAGGGAGGCTTCCGGACCGATTTTGTCGGTCATGATTTTTTCCAGTTGCAGCACGTCTTCCGGGCGTTTGCCGTCAGGCTGGTCGGCCTGGTCGATGGCAAAACGTACACCGCCGGCGATCTTGTGGCCCATGTCCGGTTTCACGATGCCTTCTTCGGTGAGCATCACGATCGAGGCTTTGTTGATGCGGTTCAGCCAGGCGAACTGGGTTTGGGTCGGGTCACCCTTGGCCTTGTGGGCCGTTTGCGAAGAGCCCGGCGTGGCGCCGACTTTGGCCGCCTGGGCCGCGCATTCTTCGGTGGTCTTGCAGGGCAACGCACCGGTGTCGGCGGCGTAGGCGCCGTAACTGCTGAACAGGGCAAAGGCGACGGCCAGGTGGATCAGGCTTTTTTTGGTATTCATGTGCAACGCTCCGGGAAAAATCACAGCAAGGGCAGGGTGTAGCTGACGATAAAGCGGTTCTGGTCGATATCGCTGCCGCTGCCATTGCTGCGATACGTGCCATTGCGCCATTTCACTTCAAGGTTCTTCAGGGCACCGCTCTGGAACACGTAGCCGATATCGGTATTGCGCTCCCACTCGGTGCCTTCCAGGGTGCGAGTCCGCACGAAGTTGTCGCCTTTGAGGTAGCGGGTCATGAAGGTCAGGCCGGGGATGCCGAGGGCGGCGAAGTCATAGTCGTAGCGGGCCTGCCAGGACTTTTCCTCGGGGTTGGCGAAGTCCGGCGAGATCATCACGTAGTTCACGAGGTAGGAGTCGGTGCCGTCCAGGTGGGGGAAGCCGGTGGTGCCTTTCATGCGCTGGTAGGCGGCGCCGAACGAGTGGCCATGGATGCTGTAGGTGAACTTGGCGCCGAAGGCCTGGTTGTCGATGTTGCTGTTGCCTTCCTTGCTGGAGTCGGCGTATCGCAGGTCGGTCTTGAACGACTGGGCGTCGCCCAACGGCAGGGTGTGGACCAGGTTGAAGATGTGTTGCTTGTAGTTGTTCTCGAGGTTGGCGTAGTGGTAGCCGGTGACGAGGGTTTTGGTCCAGGCGTAGCTGGCACTGGCAAAGTCGAATTTATCGCTGGGCACGGCGCCCTTGATGCCTTTGCCATCGACTTCGATGTCGGCATGGCCGCTGTCGTTGCGCAGGGTGTTGCTGGTCAGGCGCCCGGCGTCGAAGGTCAGGCCGGCGATGTCCTGGCTGGTCAGTTGGGTGCCGCGAAACGTCTGGGGCAGCAGCCTGCCGTCGTTGGGCAGCACAGTCGGCAGCTTGGGGATCAACGTGCCGAATTTCAGCACGCTTTTGGAGATGCGCGCCTTGGCGGTGGCGCCCATTCGGCTGTAGCTGTCCGGCGCGCCGTCCTCGCCCACGGGGAGCAGGCCGGTGTTTTGGCGGTCGGGGCTGGAGTCCAGTTTCAGGCCCTGCAGGCCGATGGCATCGAGGCCAAAGCCCACCAGGCCTTCGGTATAACCCGACTGGTAATTGAGGATCAGCCCTTGGGCCCACTCATCGCGTTTGGACTGGCTCGCGTTGGGCTGGCGGTAATCGCTGTTGAAGTAGAAGTTGCGAAATTCGAGGTCGGCCTTGCTGTCTTTGAAAAAGTCAGCTTCGGCAAAGGTAGGGAAGGCAAGGGTCAAACCGAGGGTGGCCGAAGTCAGTCCCAGGGTAATGGGGGATTTGTTCATTGTTATTCCCGTTGTCTGCTGCTTGTTTTTAGAATTATTTGGCCGGACGGCGACAGGGAGACGCGTCCGGCTTGCGCAGGCTAACGAGTTGTTTTGCAGATTGAAAATATATAGAAAGTGTTGAGGCGAGAGGTTTTAAATATGAGGGTGTTTCGCTGTAGCGAGGGGGCTTGTCCTGTGGCGAGGGGGCTTGTCCCCCGTTGGAGTGCGCAGCGCTCCCGCTTTTTTTGGGGCCGCTACGCAGCCCAACGGGGGACAAGCCCCCTCACCACAAGTAACGGCGATCAATGCATCTTGCTGTGATCCATTGTTTCCATCGCGTTCAGCGCACGCGCTTCGGCTTTAACCTCAATCGACTGCTTTTCACCCTTGGCATTTTCCACGGTGACGGTCAGCGGTACCTGGTCGCCTTCCTTGATCTGGGCTGTGAGGTCGATCAGCATCACGTGATAACCGTCCGGGTCGAGCTTCACGGCCTTGCCGGCCGGCAATGGCACCGAATCCACCGGGCCCATGCGCATCACGTCGTCCTTCATGGTCATCTCATGAATCTGCACGGTCTTGGCGACCGGCGACGCCACACTGAGCAGTTTGCTGTCGGTGTCGGCCGTCACGGTCATGAAGGCGCCGCTGGACGGCTGGCCCGGTACCGAGGCGCGTACCCAGGCGTCGGTGACCACTGCCTGTGCACTGGCGTGTGCCGCGAGGCCCAGCAGGGAGAGACCGAGGGCGATGCGCTTGAAGTGTTGAACGGCAGTCATTAGCAGACCTCCATGACGGTGAGCAGGTCTTCTGCGCACTCTTTGGCGTTAAGCGAAGCGGACAGGCCCAGGCGCAGGGTGCCCCGGGTGTCGAACACAAAGCTGGTGGCGGTGTGAGAGAGGGTGTAGCTGTCGCCGGCGGGGATCTTTTCATAAAAGATCCCGAATTCCTTGGCGGCCACGGCGATTTCTTCCGGGGTGCCGTACAGCGCCTTGAAGCTCGGGTCGAAGGCCTTGACGTAGGCGTCGAGAATCTCGGGGGTGTCGCGCTCGGGATCGAGGGTGATAAACACCACCTGCATGATCTTGCCGTCGCGGCCCATCAGTTTTTTCGCCTGGGCCATGCGTGCCAGGGTGGTCGGGCACACGGCCGGGCACTGGGTGAAGCCGAAGAACACCACCGGCATCAAGCCGCGGAAGGAACTCAAGGTGACGGTTTCACCGTCGGTGTTCTTGAGCTTGAAGGTACGGCCCATGATCTTGTCGCTCAGATCCTTGCCGTACTTGAAGTTCAGTTTCGGGCTGTTGTCACAGCCGGCCAGCAGGCCCAGGCCCAGCAATCCCATGCCGGTGAGGACCTTGCGGCGGGTGAATAACGTACTCATCAACTGTGCATCCTGTGAAGCGCCTGGGTACCACGAAGCGTTAAATCAGGCGAGGAGAGCGTGGCATTCTAACAACCCCTGCCTGCGGGCGTAATCTGCGACGTTCTGTCACAGGTGTGGCAGGGCAAGGCCAAATGTGGGCGCTGTCGAGCTTTAGCGAGGCTTCGAAGGCATCGCTTCGGTGCCCCTGCAAGGTCGTGGCGCCTGCATCGCAGCCTCGCTAAAGCTCGACAGCTCCTACAGGGGGAGTGGTAAAGTCGCCGCCATGAAACTGACCCGCCCGGACCGTTCACTCATTGCCTGGACCTTGTATTTTTGCGTCCTGTTCAATGTGTTCGTCTGCGGTTTGGGCCATGGGCAGATGATGGGCCTGGAGCTCAACGGCCTGGGTGGGCAATTCTGCTCAAGCCTGGGCACCAAGGCGCCGGCCTCGGACTCAGGCCTTGGCAACCCGACGGCCAGCAGTTGGTCGAACTTCTTCGCGTGCCCGGTGTGCTCAGCCGTGACCCTGGGCATCGTCTTCCTGTTTTGCCTGGCCTGGCTGTTGGGCCTTGGGCAAAAGCCGCGCCCGGCCCATGAGCGGCGCAACAAGGCCCCTCCGCGTTACTCCTGGCCCTCGGCCAACCCTCGCGCTTCCCCTGCATTCTGACGTGTGCCCCGGGCTTCCTGTTACCAGGAGGCGTTCTATCGTCACGAGTGTGAGTGCGTTCCATGAGCTCTATCCTGCCTTCCGGCGCTGCCCGTCTGGTCAGCAAGGCGTCGCGCCGTCCGAAACGCGGCGAAGTATTGTTGCCGTCTGTCGAATACCCAAGTAATGCCCGCTGTTTCGTCCACCTGGACGCACGGTTGCTGCCGTACTGGCACACCTTGTTCGACATCTGCCCCGGTTTGCTCAAGCTCGACCCGCCAGAGGGCTTGAACCTGTTTCGCAGTTTCATGACGTGGGCGTACCGCAACCGTCCGTCGCTGAACTGGACCTATCACGTGAGTGTGTGCCGCTGGTTGCTCGGTTCGGTGTATCGCACGCAGATCGATGAAGAACCCATCGAAGCGTTCATGACGGCGGCAGCGGCCCGCTGGGTCAGTGATGACTCCAGCCAGGCCCGGGGCGTGGTCGTGGCCTGGCAAGGCTCGCCCCTGCCGGTGGTGGACTGGAAGCCGGGCAGTGGCGGGCAACTGCCAACGTTGCCGCCGCCGCCCGGGGATTTCGCCTGGTGCGCGCTGGATGGGCAGGGGCGGTTCAGCGGGTGGTTGCCGGTGCCTTGAGGTTCTGCCCGATCCACTGGGCAACGCTGGTCACGGCGATTTGCCGTTGCGCGTTGAAGGTGATGGCGGGGTCCCAGGACACGCCGTCGCCTTGGGCGAAGGCCACCCGGTATTTCATCAGGTTGTCCCCGGGCACGGCGGCCAGTTCGGCCTCCAGGTACGGCACCGACCAGCGTTCGCGTTTCAGCGTGCGACCCAGTTGCGCATCCACCGTATCGGCCAGTTCGCCATAGGTCAGGGTGTCGCCGGCGGTGTACACCACCTGATTGGCGATCGGCGGTTCGCTGAACAGGATGCGCGCTGTCAGCAGCCCTATGTCTTCCGGGGTGGTGACGGTGACGGCGGTGTCCCAGTCCCCCAGTGCGTGCACGGTATTTTGCGCCAGGTCGACGACGCCGAAGGACGGTTCAAACAGGAAGCTGGTGAACATCCCGGTGGAGACGATTACCCAGTGCGTGCCTTGCTGGGCGCGCAGCAAGTCGCGCACGTCGAGCTGTTCATCCCACAGGTCCTGGGCCGAGCCGCGGCCGATCACGTCGTAATCCACACCGAACTGCCACGGCACGTAGCGCTTCACACCGCCCGCGATGGCGGCGCGGGTCAGTTTGCGCTGGGTACCGGCGCCGGCGGCAAAGCCGATGCAACTGATCACGGTGTGATAGTCGGCGAACACCGTTGCCAGTTCAGCCTCGGAGTCGTTGGCCAGGTCACCGGCCAGCAGCTCAATGCCCAGGGCGCGCAGCTCAGTGATTTCCTGTTGTTTGGCAGGATCGGAGGCGTTCAGTGTGGCGGGGCGCAGCAACACGGTCACCGGCACATTTTTCGGGGCGGCCAGGCGTGACAATTGGCGCAATACCGCCAGGCCCAGTTCGCCGGCGCCCAGTACAAGAATCGAAGCAGTCATAGGGTTCTCGGTTCAGGTGAAAGTCGTGCCATGCTTGCAGAATTGCCGACCGCGCATAAGAAGGCACACCAGTGATACCGGGAGTAGAAGGTGGATAACGACGAGATCATCAGGCGTTCACAAGCCGCTTGCGACGCCCTCAGCGCCGATGAGGACGGGCTCAAGCGCCAGGTGTTGACCCATGCGGGAAACCGCTGGTCACTGGGCATCGTGCACCTGTTGGGGGTGAACGGGCGACTGCGCCACGCCGAGATTGGCCGGCGCATGGAGGGCGTCACCCAGCGCATGCTCACGCGCACCTTGCGCCAACTGGAACGCGACGGCCTGGTGTTGCGCCATGACTTTCACGAAGTGCCGCCCAAGGTCGAATACCAGTTGTCGGAGCTGGGCAAACAACTGCTGGTGCACATGATTCCGCTGTGGACCTGGGTAGTAGAAAACGCCGGTGAGTTCAGGCGTTCCCGGGAGCAGTTTGACGCTGAGCAAGCACCCTGATCAGGTCTTGGGCCGGCAGTCTGCGCGGGTGCTGCCAGCTCCATCCTCGGGAAACAGGTGGGCATGCAGGAAGTCGATAAACACCCGCAGCTTGGGCGTTGGATGCCGGCCCGAGGGCCACATGATCCGGAAGTTCTCCGCTTCCGAACAGTCCTTGAGCACCGGCACCAATTGCCCGCTGTCGAGCCATTCACGGATGGCAAAATCCGCCAGGTAAGCGATGCCGATGCCCTGCACCGCAAAGCAGATGCGCGCTTCCAGGTTGTTGCAGACCATCGCGGCGGGCAGCGGGAATTCGGGCTCAGCACCGTCCTGGCCCAGGGGCCAGCGTTGCATCTTGCCGGTGTTGGGATAGCGGAATTTGATGCATGCATGGTGGGCCAAATCTTCTGGCCGCTGCGGCGTACCGCATTCGGCCAGGTAAGCCGGTGACGCCACCAGCAGCATCCGGTAGCCGCCCAGCAGGCGCGAGGTAAGGCGCGAGTCGGGCGCTTCGCCGCTGCGCAGTACGGCGTCGTAACCTTCCTCTACCACGTCCACGCGGCGATCGGTAAAGCTCAGGTCCAACTCGACCTCGGGGTAGGTCTTCTTGAACTGCGCGAGCACCGGCAAAAACGGGTGGCCCACCAGCGGCAGGCTGACTTTGAGCCGGCCACGGGGCGCCGACACGGTTTGCGAAAGCTCGGCTTCGGCCTCGTCGATCTCCATCAGGATGCGCCGGCTGCGCTCCAGGAACAGCTCGCCCTCGGCAGTCAGCGTGACGCTGCGGGTGCTGCGGTTAAACAGGCGCACACCCAGGCGTTCCTCCAGGCGCACCACGCTCTTGCCGACCGCCGAGGCCGTTACGCCCAGCACGCGCCCGGCGGCGACAAAGCTGCGGGTTTCGGCGACCTGCACAAAAACATTCAGGGTGTTGAGGCTGTCCATCGAGGCTCCGGTTTGGCTGAGACGAGGCCTGGCTACCTTATCCCGATTGCGGAACAAAAGCTCCGTAGACAGTGGAGCCGGCGCCCCCTTAATCCCGTGAGGCCAAGCCCATATCCTTGTGGCATTGCCCATTCACGAGGAATACCAAGATGATCGACACCATGAAACGCTGGGAAATACCTGCACTGGGACTGCACACACTGCGCCTTGCCGACGTGCCACGCCCCACCGCGAAGGCGGGGGAAGTGCTGGTGCGCGTCGAGGCCGTCTCGCTCAATTATCGCGACGGTGAAGTGGTGGATAACAGCATGGGGGCGGAACTCACTTTTCCGTTCACGCCTGCCTCCGACATGGCGGGGACGGTGGTCGCCGTGGGCGAGGGCGTTACGCGTTTCAAGGTGGGCGACAAGCTGCTGTCGACGTTTTTTGCCGGGTGGGTCGATGGCGCTCCGCTGTCCTGGAGTGAAGCGCCGCCTCAGGGTGGCCCGCTCCCCGGCATGCTCGCCGAGTACGTGGCAACGCCAGCCGAATGGTGTGTGCATGCGCCCCTCAGCCTCACCGCAGGGCAGGCCAGCACCTTGCCAGTGGCCGCCTTGACGGCGTGGATGGCGCTGTTCGAACTGGGCCACCTGCACGCCGGACATACCGTGGTGGTGCAGGGCACCGGTGGCGTCTCGCTGTTTGCGGTGCAACTGGCAGCGGCCAATGGTGCCCGCGTTATCATCACCAGTAGCAGCGATGAAAAGATCGCGCGCGCCATCGAGCTGGGTGCCACCCATGGCATCAACCGCAGCCGGGTACCGGAATGGCACACGGCGGTGCAGGCGCTGACCGATGGGCGTGGCGCCGAACATATCCTGGAAATGGCCGGCGGTGACAACCTCACGCGTTCCCTGCACGCGGTAGCCAACGGCGGTCGCATCTCGGTGATCGGCTTGTTGGAGAGTGATCAATTGACTGCGCCGGTCATGGCCCTGCTGGGTAAGCGGGCTTCCATCATCGGCATCTCCGTGGGGCCGCGCCGGGCATTGGAAGACCTGATTGCCATGATCGACCGCCACGGCATCGAGCCGGTAATCGATCACACCTACGGTTTCGATCAAGTGCCCGAAGCCTTCGCTCATCTCGGGCACGGTGCCTTCGGCAAGATCGTGATCGAGGTCGGCCGGTGATCTACATCATTCTGGGCCTTTTCGGCCTGTACACCCTGGAGTTTGGTGTGGTCGGCATTTTGCCGATGATTGTCGAACGTTTCGGTATCAGCGTATCCCAGGCCGGGTTATTGATGGGCTTGTTTGCGCTGATCGTGGCGGTGCTGGGGCCCTTCCTGGTGCTGATGGCGTCGCGTCTGGCGCGCAGGAAAATCCTGGTGGGCGCGCTGTTTGGTTTTTCCGTGTGCAGCGTGCTGTCAGCGTTTGCGCCGAACTTCGAAACCTTGATGGCGTTGCGGGTGATTCCGGCGATGCTGCACCCGGTGTTTTTTGCCGCTGCGTTTTCCACCGCGGTGTCCTTGTACCCCAAGGACCGCGCGGCGCATGCCACGGCCCTGGCCGTGGTGGGCACCACCTTGGGCCTGGTGCTTGGGGTGCCGCTGACCACATGGGTGGGCGCGAGTATTTCCTATGAGGCATCGTTCTTCTTCTGCGCCTTGGCGACGGGGTTGGCAGGTGTCGGACTGCTGTTGAAACTGCCCCATCATGAACGCCCGATGCCGCTGAGTTTCGGCAAGCAACTGGCGGTGCTGCGCAGCCTGCCGGTGTGGCTGGCGATCATCGCGACGGTGCTGGTGTTCACCACGATGTTTTCGGTCTACAGCTATGCCGCCGAGTACCTCAAGACCCAGACCGGCATGGACGGCCGGGCCATCAGCATGATGCTGGTGATCTTCGGCGTGGGCGGTGTCACGGGCAACCTGTTGGTGGGCCGGTTATTGGGCAAAAGCATGGTGGCGACGGTGGTGCTGTACCCCATTGTGCTGGCGGCGGCGTACGTGGTTTTGTATGCGTTCGGCAGCCCGTCGTGGTGGTCGATGAGCTTGATTGTGCTGCTGTGGGGCGCGGCACATACCTGCGGGCTGGTGGTCACGCAAGTCTGGCTGACCTCGTCGGCGCCCGAGGCGCATGAGTTCGCAACCAGCCTGTATGTGTCTTCGGCGAATGCCGGCGTGGTGATCGGTGCGTCCGTGGGCGGGCTGTTTATCAATGCGTTCGGCACCACCGGGGTGATTGGCTGCGGCTTGATATTTGCCGCGCTGTCATTGCTTGTGATTGGGTGGAAGGCCCTGGCGTTCGGGGGCGCCAAGGCACTGCCCGCAGACCTGTGCGCTGCGCATTAGGCCTGCGGGGCTATGGTCAACGCAGGGTGTAGCCGCCGTCGACCACCCAGTCCTGGCCAAATACACTGCGTGCGCCCTGGCTCAACTGGAACAGGATCACATCGGCAACAGCGCCCGGCTCTAGGAATTGCCCATTGAGCAGGCGCTGATTGACCGTGGTGGCAACGCCGCCCAACGCTTCGTCACTGAGCCCCAAGGTGCTCCAGATCGGCGTGGCGGTGGGGCCGGGCGACACCATGTTCAGACGAATGCCATGGGGCGCCAGCTCCACCGCCAGGGTGCGCATTTGCGCCCGCAAGGCGGCCTTCGACGCGATATACGCGGCGAGCCCAGGGAAGGTCGCCAGCTCCAGGAACGTGCCGATAAACACCACTGATGCCTGGGCGGCCATTTGCCCACGCAGGCTGCCGAGGGTGTTGAGAGCCGCGGCTCCATTGACGGCCCATTGCCGGTCAAATGCGGCCAGGTCCAGGCCATCGGCCAGTTGTGCGATCCCGGCATTGGGCACGAGGTAATCCACCGGTCCGATGGACGCCGTCAACTGCGCCAGGCGTGCCTGATCGGCAGCCTGGGTGACATCCCCCGCCAGCCAGTAGAGCTGCTCGCCAAAACGCTCCGCCAATGCGCCCAATTCGCCAATCTGTCGCGACATGGCGACCACGTGTGCACCTTGTTCAAGCAGCTTGCAGGTGACGGCCAGGCCGATACCTGAACTGGCACCGGTCACTACGGCAAGGCGGTGGTTGAAGTCATTGTTCATGGGGTTCTCTTTATAGGTTGCCAAAGGGGCGCGCAGCACTGATCAGGATTCATGCCATATGAAAAGTTCCTATAAATCAGTTAGATATATTTTTAGTAGTCGATATGACACAAGTTTTATGTAGTCCTTATGACGTGCTGTAGTCGTTATGACCAAGGCCCGTTTTCGAGCCGATCGAAGGCTTGGCTTTTTTGCGACAGTTGTTGGCGTTATCGCGATGACGGCGCTGGCACTTTCCTTGGTTAATGGCGGCTGTTTTCTCTACGTCAGGCTCATTACGTCATGTCGCTTATTCCGCGCAAAAAAGTCATTCGCCAGGTGATCGCCACCCGTCAACGCTTGCAAACCATCAGCGTACTGGGCGCTACCGGTTCGGTGGGCGTCAACGTATTGGACGTTATCGCGCGTCACCCCGAGCGCTATAAAGTCTTCGCCCTCAGCGGGTTCACCCAACTGGAGCTGTTGAAAAAACAATGCTTGTTGCACCGCCCGGACTACGCCGTGGTACCCACGCCGCAAGCCGTGGCGACGCTGCAGAAGCAGCTGTTGGAGGAGGGCTCGCAGACCCAGGTCGTGGGTGGCGAAAGCGGTCTGAAATTCATCGCCGGTCACCGGGATGTGGACACGGTGGTGGCCGCTATCGTCGGTGCGGCGGGCTTGAATGCAACGATGGCCGCCGTCGAGGCCGGCAAGAAAATCCTCCTGGCCAACAAAGAGGCGCTGGTGATGTCCGGTGCGTTGTTCATGCAGGCGGTGCGCAGCAGTGGGGCGGTGCTGTTACCGCTGGACAGCGAGCACAACGCAATCTTTCAGTGCCTGCCGTCCCATGCTCAGCACGGCCTGGCCCATGCGGGCGTGCGGCGCATCCTGTTGACTGGCTCCGGCGGGCCGTTTCGCCAAACGCCGATGGCGCAACTGCACAGCGTGACGCCGGACCAAGCCTGCGCTCACCCGAAATGGTCCATGGGCCGCAAGATTTCGGTGGACTCGGCCACCCTGATGAACAAGGGACTCGAACTGATCGAGGCCTGCTGGTTATTCGGCGCCAGGCCGTCCCAGGTCGAGGTAGTGATCCATCCGCAAAGCGTCGTCCATTCGCTGGTGGATTATGTCGACGGCTCAATGCTCGCGCAGTTGGGGAACCCGGACATGCGCACGCCCATCAGCCATGCCCTGGCCTGGCCGCAGCGGATTGATTCAGGGGTTGAACCACTGGATTTGTTCAAGGTGGCCCGACTGGATTTCGAAGTGCCGGACGAGAAGCGCTTTCCTTGCCTGGCCCTGGCGCGCGAGGTGGCGGATGTGGGCGGCACGGCACCGGCGTCGCTCAATGCGGCCAATGAGGTCGCGGTGCAGGCCTTTCTGGACGGACGCATCGGCTTCATGCAGATCGCCGATTGCATCCGGCATGTGCTGGACAAGGAGCCGGTGGTGGCGGTGACGGATCTGTATGGCGTCATGGAGGCCGACGCCAGTGCCCGCCGCTGGGCCCTCGGATGGCTCAACCAGCGCCATCAGCGATGATCAGCCGTGGCTGACCCTGTCGCGAATCTTCAGTACGGCTTTGTGGTCGGCCAGCACTTCTGGCAGGGAGCTGCGCAGGTACTCCACCCAGGTTTTGATTTTTGCATCCAGGTAGTGCCGGGAAGGGTAGATGGCGTACAGGCTCAGTTCTTCCAGGCGGTACTCGGGCAGGACTCGCACCAGAGTGCCGCTGCGCAGCCCCTTGATTGCCGCATGCACCGGCAGGATGCCCACGCCCATGTCGTTGCTGATGGCGGTCTTCATGGCGTCGACCGAGTCCACCAGGAACGGCGAGCTGCTGATGGTGACGCTCTCCTGGCCGTGGGGGCCGTCGAACGTCCAGTCTTCCAGCGGGATCACCGGGCTGACCAGCCGCAGGCAGGCGTGGTTGAGCAGGTCTTGCGGTGTTTGCGCGGCACCATGGGTTTTTATGTAGGACGGTGAGGCGCAGACGATGCTGTAGGTCGTGCCCAGTTTCTGTGAAACGTGGCTTGAATCGGGCAGGTCAATGGCCAACACAATCGACACGTCGAACCCTTCGTTGACCAGGTTCGGCGTGCGGTTACTCATGCTCAGGTTGAAGGTCACGTCGGGGTAGTTCTTGCGGTAGCGGGCGATGGCGTCCACCACGTAGTGCTGGCCGATGCCGGTCATCGAGTGCACTTTCAACTGGCCGGTAGGGCGTGTGTGGGCGTCGCCGGCTTCCAGTTCCGCTTCCTCGACGGAGCGCAGGATTTGCTCGCAGCGCAACAGGTAACGCTTGCCGGATTCGGTCAGCGCGGTGCGGCGTGTGGTGCGGTTGAACAAGCGGGTTCGCAGGTGGCTTTCAAGGTTGGAAATGGAGCGGGAAATATGCGTGGTGTTGCTGTTCAGCTGCGCTGCCGCGCCGGTAAAACTGCCGACTTCGGCGACGCAGCGGAAGATGCGCATGTTCTGCAGGATGTCCATCGATGTTCTCCAGGTGGAACGTTTTTTTAGTGTGGCATGAACTCATCCATCGCTGTAAACGCTATTTATTGTGGATGTTTACGTAACAGTCATTCACGTTTTTGATGACTTACCGGGGCGCATGGAAGCCCCTAGAGTCGCCGCCCCATTTCCCGTCAGCCGGAAGGTCGCGTGCCTCGACTCACTGTTCGTCGTTTCAATATCGCCGGTAGAGCGGGCCGCTGGCTGGTGTCGCTGCCCTGGCGCCGGGGCTTCATGGAGTGGGCCCGCAGCGATGGGGTAATGTGGATCTACCTGGGCAAGGTATTGATCGCCTCGTACCTGACTCTGTGGCTGGCGATGCGCCTGGAACTGCCACAACCGAGCACCGCGATCACCACCGTGTTTATCGTGATGCAGCCCCACAGCGGGCACGTCCTCGCCAAGAGTATCTATCGCTTCATCGGCACGCTGGTGGGCTCATCGTTCATGGTGCTGTTGATGGCCCTGTTTGCCCAGAGCACCGAGCTGTTTCTCGCGGGCCTGGCATTGTGGGTGGGGCTGTGTTCCGGGGGCGCCGCGCGCAATCGCAACTTTCGCGCCTATGGGTTTGTGCTCGCCGGCTACACGGCGGTGATGGTCGGGCTTCCCGTGGTGGGCCATCCGCAGCAGGTATTCATGGCGGCCGTCTGGCGAGTGCTGGAGATCACCTTGGGGATCGTCTGCGCGACGCTGATCAGCGCCACCGTATTGCCTAAAACCTCCAGCGTGGCGATGCGCAACACGCTGTACCAACGCTTTGGCCGCTTTGCCGGGTTTGTGCGGCAGCGCCTGCGTGATACCGGTGACCAGTCGGCCTTCGAGAGCGCCAACCTGGGGTTTATCGCCGAGGCCGTTGGCCTGGAAGTAATGCGCAGCGTCAGCGTGTTCGAAGACCCTTACATGCGCCAGCGCAATGGGCGAATCAACCGCCTCAACAGCGAGTTCATGGCGATCACCACACGTTTCAACGCACTGCATCAACTGCTTGAACGGGTTCGCCTGCGCGGAGGTGTGGAGGTGGTCCAGGCCGTCGATCCGGGGTTGATCGCGTTAGTCGAGCTGCTCAAACCCTTCGCCGGGCACCCGTTGACGGACCGTGACGCGGCCGTGCTGTCCACCGAACTGAAAGTCTACAAAGCCGGCTTGCCAGACCGGGTCCGGCGTCTGCGTGCGTCGTTGCAACATACCGCTCCCGTAGCCGATGACCTGCTCGACTTTCACACCGCGTATGAACTGCTCTACCGCTTTGTCGACGAGCTGCACAGCTACGCCCAGACCCATGCGTCCCTCGCCGATCACAACCATGTGCGAGAGCAATGGAACGAACCGTTTCAACCTCGGACCAACTGGCTGGCGACCCTTGCGGCCGGGTTGCGCGCCGCGGTGGTGTTGCTGGTGCTCAGTACGTTGTGGATCGCCACCAGTTGGCCCAGCGGCGCGGCCATGACCTTGGTGTCGGCGCTGACCGTAGGCCTGTCGGCGTTCTCTGCCAACCCCAGGCGCATGTCGTTTCAAATCGCCTGCGGCACGCTGCTGGCAGCGGTGATTGGCATTTTCGAAGTGTTTTTCGTGTACCCGATGATCGACGGTTTTCCGTTGCTGTGCGTGGTCATGGCGCCGGTGATCGTACTGGGTTCGTTCTGGCTGGCGAGGCCGCAATGGGCCGGCTATGGCCTGGGCATGCTGGTGTTTTTCGGCACCAGTTCAGTGCCTGCCAACCTGACGCTGTACAACCCCTACGGGCTGATCAATGACTATCTCGCCATGGTGTTTGGCATGCTGGTGTGCGCTGCGGCGGGGGCGATCATCCTGCCGCCCAACAGCCCTTGGCTGTGGCGCCGGCTGGAACAGGATGTGCGCCGCCAGGTGGTGGTTGCCATCAGCGCGCCGTTGCCAGCGCTGGGCTCGGGTTTCGAAAGCGGCACCCGCGACCTGCTCAACCAGGCCTACAACTTTGCGGCGGGCAGGGCATCGGTGCAGCATCGCCTGCTGCGCTGGACGTTCGTGGTACTGGACGTGGGGCACGCCATCATCGAGTTGCGCCGCGAGCAGGCCCGGTTGCCGGCGCAGGCCTGTTACGCCGAGAGCATGCCCTGGCGCCTCGCCATCCGGGCAATGGGTCGCGCACTGGTGCGGTTGTTCGTCAAGCCTGGGCCCGGTCATTTGCAGCGCGCGCTGGAGGCTGTCGAGCACGCCATCGAGTGCGTGCAACAGACCGATGAGCCATTCGCCGGACACTTTGAGACTTCAGCCCTGAGACGGGTGGAAAGCTACCTGCACTTCATCCGCACCTCGCTGCTCGATCCGCAATCGCCGCTGGCCCACTACAACCAGCCAGGAGAAAAAGTGGCGCAATCGAGCGACTAGTTGGCGGGCCGGAAGGAGTCTGGATGAGAATCAATCTCCATACTGGAGGGGCATGATCTTTCAGGAGTTGCCCATGTACGCCGGTCTTTGCAATCACGCCTGGGTCGCCTCGATCATCGATGGCATTCGTGAACAACGTAGCGCGATCCGCGACCACCTGGAGGCCCAGTACCTGCTGGAAGTCGAAACCGCCCGACTCGCTGCGCGCCGTCGCACCCTGGAGGATATCCGCCGGTTGTGGCACGCCCTGGCGCGCCGTGGGGAATATAGCCTCGGGGACGAACTCGACGATTTCGTCGACCGCGACCAGGCCTTGCACGGTGCGGTGGCCGTGGCTTCCCACAACGTGGTCTTGCAGTCTATGTACCGCGCATTCAGCTCTTCGTTCCACAGCCAGTACCTGGCGATTTTTGCCGACAACGAGTTGTATGAGCCGGGGCTTGAAGCCCATGCGCGAGTCGTCCAGGCGATTATCTTTGGCGATGAAGAAGCGGCAGTCGAGGCGGTACGTGCGATGTTCGATCCCATGCTGGAAAAGCTCAGCTGGCTGTCGGAGCGAGACGGCGCTGCAGCGTGAATCGTTGTACTCGCAGTTGACTCAAGACCCTCGTGGAAAGCCCGTCCCAGACGCTTGCGCGTCGTCTTCATTGTTACAGAAACTGAAAAAGTGAATGCCCGTTTTGGCGGCTGTTTTCACAACCGCCAGGCCTATATCGTGCGCGCCTCCCGTCGAATGAAAACACTGCAACACACAATAAAAAACGGCTGCCATCACTGGGTCGACGGGACAGTCGTGTTCACTGTTCGGAGCCTTCATGAACCACAAGACTTACCTGGCCCTGGCCGTTTCTTTCGGCGTTGTGCAGCAGGCGGCTGCATCGGGTTTTATCGACGACAGTAAAGCGACCCTGGACCTGCGCAACTTCTATCTCAACCAGGACACGCGCAATGCCAAGGGGGCCTCGGACCGGGAATGGGGCCAGGCCTTCATGTTCAATTATCAATCCGGTTTCACCGAGGGGGTGGTGGGCCTGGGGTTGGATCTGCAAGAGCTGTACGGCGTACGGCTGGATGCGTCAGGGCGTGCCGGCAAGGTGGGGGAGGACAACACACCCGGTAGCGTCTTCCCGCTGTCTGATGGCAAGGCCGCCAATGATTTCAGCAAGACCGGGGTCACCGGCAAAGTGCGCATCTCCCAGACCCAGCTGAAAGTGGGCACGCTGATGCCCCGGGTGCCGGTGTTGATGTATGAGGATGGCCGGTTGTTGCCCCAGACCTTTCGTGGCTACCAGGTGGACTCCAAAGACCTGAAAGACTTCAACCTCGTCGCCGGCAAAATCGAGCAGGTGCTTGACCGGAACTCCAGCAACGGCCAGGGCTTGTCCATCGCCGGCGCGAACGATCCGGTCAAGGGCAAGTCCAGCAATCAGTTCTACTACGGTGGTGTGGATTACACCGTGAACAAGCAGCTGCTGTTGCAGTACTACTACGCGAACCTGGAGAACTTCTACCAGCAACACTTCCTTGGCCTGGTACACAATTGGCAGTTGCCCGTGGGCCAGTTCAAGAGTGACCTGCGCTACTTCCACAGCACCTCGGACGGCAAGAATTCCAGCGCGGCGGGGCGTGCCGAGGGTTACGTCGGCTCGGGTTACTACGGGCCGGGCATCAACAACGGCAAGGTCGACAATAACCTGTGGAGTGCCTTGTTTACCTATTCGCTGCAAGGCCATTCGGTGAGCCTGGGGTATCAGAAAACCACGGGCGAAAGTGACTTCCCCCATATCAACCAGGGGCAGGGCCGCTCGGTGTATTTGATCACCAACTCCCAGTCGTTGAAGTTCGTCAACGCCGGGGAACAGGCCGCGGTGGGCAGCTATGCCTATGACTTTGCGAACCTGGGCGTGGCGGGGCTGAAGACCAGTGTCACCTACATACATGGCAGCCACATCCGCACGGCAGGTCGTGACAATACCGAATGGGAGCGGGACGTGCGCGTTGACTATGTGATTCCTGCCGGCACCTTCAAGGGGCTTGGGTTCATGTGGCGTGGTGCGGTGCTGCGGGGTAATGACAGCGCCGATAAAGACGAAGCCCGGTTGATGGTCAGCTACAGCATTCCCTTGCTGTAGGCTGGCTCAACGCTGGGCGAAATACCTGGCCGGGCTGCAACCGAACACCGAGCGGAACACGGCGATAAAGCTGCTGGAGCTTTCGTAGCCAATCGCGGCGGCGGTGCTGCTGACGCTTTCCCCCGCCGCGAGGTTTTCCAGGGCCACCATCATCCGCAAGCGTTGGCGCCAGGCGCCGAAGCCCATGCGGGCCTGGGCAGCAAACAGCCGCTCCAGGGTGCGTGCACTGGCGCCCACCTCGAAGGCGATTTCCTTGAGCGGCCGAGTGTCGTTGGGGTTTTGCTTGATCAGGTTGGCGGCGCGCACCGCGCGTTTATCCGAGGGTTCCGGCAGGTAAAAGGCGTCTTGCTCAAGCAATGCCAGGTGGTCCAGCAGCACGGTGCCCAGGCGGCTTTCGCGGCTGTGCTCGGGGTACTCGCCCGGCAGTTGCGCGCAGGCCAGGATAAGCTCGCGCACCAGCGTCCCGACATTTAACACCGCGCAGCGGGCCCACGGTGGAATGCTGGCCGCGCCCTGACGCACATATACGGTACGCATCGACACCTGACGCGAATGCTTGAAGGTGTGGCTGACACCCGGCGGAATCCAGAGTGCCCGCTGCGGTGGCAGAACCCAGATGCCTTCGGCCGTCAGTACCGTCATCGAACCTTTGATGGCGTACATGATTTGCGCGTGTTCCGGGTGAACGTGAGGTTCACGCAAGCCGGGCAAATACTCCCGGACCAAACCTTGCACGGGGGCCGCGCCAAACTTAATCGATGGGTGTTCAAGCATGGCGCGATCCCGATATTTTCTAGATAAGGCGGAATTTTGTGCCAGATCAAAAGGGCTGTAAAGCCGCAGGTTGGCCTACTGAAAAACCGTCGGATTGGCTAGGGCGCTTGGGTTTCCGGTTGGGTACTGTCGAGGCTTTTGGCGTGCGCCCTTCAAGGAAACCCCACCGATGTCCATCGGAAAAAACTTCGCCGGCGTCATCGCCTTCATGAAAGTCGCGGCCAGCGAAAGCTTCAGCGAGGCAGCACGCGACCTGGGCATTTCAGTGCCTTCGGTGAGTCGCAGCATTACGCGCCTGGAAACCCAACTGGCAATCAAGCTGCTGGAACGCACGACCCACAGCGTGGCGGTCACGCAGGAAGGGCGACGGTTTTTTGAAGAGTGCCTGCCCAGTGTCGAGCATCTGTTGCGCACGACCGAAGCGCTGAAACACGCTACCCAGTCGCCGTCCGGCGTAGTGCGCGTGAGCTCTACCGTGGGCTTTGGGCGCAAGTGCATTGCGCCGTTGCTGCCCGGGTTCTGTAAGGCACACCCGGACATCACCCTCGAATTTGACCTGAACGATCGCCACGTGGATTTCTCCGAGGGCCGGGTGGATGTCGCGATCCGCAACGGTCGGCTTGAGGACGCCGATGTCATTGCCAAACAGCTGGCGCCGATGAGTTTCGTCACCTGTGCCGCGCCCGAGTATCTGCAGCGAGCCGGTTACCCGCAGACCCTTGAAGACCTGGCGGCGCACAAAACCATCGCCTTTCGCCTGGCGCAATCGGGCAAGCCGCATGTGTGGGAGTTTGAAGTCGATGGGCAGTTCATGCGCCTCCCGTTGCCTTACAGCCAGTTGTTCAATGACCCGGAGCTAGTGGCGCTCGCGGCCGTAGCCGGTGGTGGTGTGGCACAGCTGGCCGGCTATCAGGCGCAGCACTGGATCGCGCAACAGCGTTTGATCGTTTTGCTGCCGGGTTATGCGGCGCAGGCGCGGGGCAGGGGGCATTACATCTGCTATCGGCAGCGCGACAAGATACCGCTGCGGGTCAAGCTGTTCGTCGACTACATGGTGCAAGCCTTCCAGGCATGACCATTGGGTAAAAGGCTTTTGCCTGGGTGCCTAATTGTCGCGGGTGGCGATGGCTGGGCACTATCCGGTGATATTTATCACTGGGAAATCAATATGTTAAGCAAAGCTATCAAACCCTGGCTGGAGTGGCTATGGGTGCTGCCGTTCGCTGCGGCGCTGTACTATCCGTGGGCGCTGGCGTGGAGTAACCAGGCGCATGTGGCAGGCGCCGGCACCCCGGTCGCCCTGGCGTTGATCCTGAGTGCCTATGCCGTGCCGCTGCTGGCGTTTGCCTGTGTGTATGTGACCGGTGTCCAGCCGGTGATGAGCACGCGTCTGGTGCTGGCGCGGCGCTTGTCGTGCCTTGCGGTGGCGGCGCCTCCCGCGTACACGCTGATGGGCGTCGTGCTGTACCTGATGAAAATCTACGGCCACGACATCGCGGTATGGAGCAGCCTGTGGCTGGCACTGACGGGCTTTTTTGCGATGGTGTCGTCAACGGGCCCGAGCATCAGCCTGGTGACCTCCGACAAGACCTATATCAAGCTGCGTGTCGCCCACGGCATCGCCTCGGTGGCGATTCTGTTGGTGTTTCTCGCGCCGCACCTGTTCAACCACCTGCTGGGTGTACTGGGTACCGATGTGCATAAGTCGGTGATGGAGGCGCTGCGGGTGGTGTATCGCAATGGCGTGTTGGAGCCGGTGATCATCGTCACGTTTTTCTTCCAGATTCTCAGCGGGCTGGTGTTGATTCGCCCGAAAACCGTCACCCGCGCCGATCTGCTGGATGCCTTGCAGACTGCATCAGGTGCGTATTTGTCGCTGTTTATCGCGTCCCATATCAACTCGGTGTTTACCCTGGCGCGTTACTTCGGCACCGACACCGATTACGCTTGGGCCGTGGCTGAGCCGGTAGGGTTGCTGGCGGATCCGTGGAGCATTCGGCTGCTGCCGCATTACTCCCTGGCGGTGTTCTTGCTGATTGCGCACTTGGGTTGCGGTTTGCGTGGTGTGTTGCGTAACCACAATGTCAGCGAGTCGCGCAGTTTGCTGGCGACCTGGTGGGTTATTGGGGTGGGCGGCGTGGTCACAATCGTCATTACCAGCGGCATGCTCGGCGTACGGGTTTAGGCCGTTGGCGGTACATGCAAAAAGTAATGTCTTGTGTAAGTTAAAGCGCTCACCGTATTATCCAAGCAAGTTCTTGTGTATATGGCTGAAACCCGATTTGCCCTTTCAGCGAATATGGAGGTTTGGATGAGCGTGGACGCATTGCTGCCGGGTGGTTCCACCGGTCTGTTCCTGGGGACGCAGGCCCTGGGCTTGAGTGTCTGGCTGACCCTCGCGGTGCTAAACAACGGGCAGGCTTTTCGCAGCTCGGTGGGTGCCGTGGGCGCGACCATGGCCATGGCGCCGCTGCACCAAGCTCCGGCTATCGACACGCCCTTGTTGAGGCGTGCGGTGCGCTCGCCACGCCTCCATCAGTGGGCACTGCTGATCGTGCTGGTCCTGCAAGTTGTCGCGGCAGTGGCGGCGTGGGCCGGCAGCTACCAATTGGTCCTCGGCGACGGCCTGGCGGCGGCCCGGCCATGGCTCAACCTCGCCCTCAGCGGCTTCTCGGCGTTCGTTTTCGCGATGCTGCTGGGCGGCTTGTGGTTCGGCTACTGGATTCGCCAGGAGGGCTTGCAGCTGACGCATTTGGTGCTGCTGGTCTGGGCGCTGTTGGCATTTGCATTGTTCAATCTGCAAGGGGCCTGACCTTGGCTTGAGGCCGAGGCTGCGATGGACTGCGCAGCTTTCGTGAAGCCTGAACCGTTGGTGTATCCGGGACACTGCGGTGATGGAATTACGGTTGCTGCGCAGCCCACCGCAGCCTCTTTTTTACTTGCGGGGCTGGATGCTGTAGGCGCAGCGCCGGTCCCCGGAAATCAAATGCTCGCACCGCTCCACCACATTCTCGTCCCCCAGCGCCGCCTGGAAAATTTGCAGCTCCGAGCGGCAGAAGCCCTGGCACTTGCGCGCAGCCACGCAGATGGGGCAGTGGTTTTCCACCAATAGCCAGCCATCGTCCAGCGGCTCCATCTGTGCCATGTACCCGGCGCGCTCGCGAATCTGCACCAGGATCTCGACTTTCTCCTGCAGGTTCGACGCGGCGGAGCAGGCCTGGATGTATTCGTGTTTGGCCGCCGCCTCCATGCTGGCGATGACTTTTTCCACGCCTTCGCTGCCAAAAATCCCTTCGATGGAGTCGATCAGGTGCAACGTCAGCACGCTGTGGGAATCCGGGAATTTGCTCTGGGCGGTTTCGGTCAGTGTCCACTTCAGCGATGGCCGACCGGCACCCGAGATGGGGGCCGATACGCCGACGATCAACTCCGCGACCTGTAGCTTCTGGATTTGCTGGCGGGCGGCTTCGGAGGTGATGTCCAACAGCGCAGCCAGGTCCGTGGTTTTCAGTGGGCCACGGGTCTTGAGCAGGAACAGGATGCGGTCCCCGGTGGATGCCTGGCTGTCGTCGGTGGGTGTGGCGTTCATAGATCGGGAATAACCATGGAAGTGACCGGTCCATTTGACCACAGGAGGCACGCCGGGGCACCTCTTGATCTGCATTAAGGCACGCTCATGGAGGGTTCCAGCTGATTTGTATCGAAAGCATTCTGCTGGCCCACTCTGCATTTTTCCCTCGCTACCATCGGCCGCCTGCCAAACCCACGAGGGAAAAGGAATGAGTGAGACCTGCGAAAGCCTGACCACACCGCCCGAGGGGTACAGCGACTGGCTGACTGACCTCAAGGGTCGAATCCACTCGGCCCAGCAACGCGCCACGTTGGCGGTAAACCGCGAGCTGGTGCTGCTCTACTGGCAGATCGGCCAGGATATTTTGACCCGGCAAGCGCGGCAGGGCTGGGGGACCAAGGTGATTGGGCGACTGGCGCAGGACCTGCGTTCAGCCTTTCCGGAGATGAAGGGTTTTTCGCCGCGCAATCTGAAATATATGCGTGCATTTGCGCAAGCGTGGCCGGATCCCGAATTTGTGCAAGGGGTGCTTGCACAATTGCCGTGGTATCACCAACTGGCGTTGCTGGATAAGCTGCCGGGACCCGAAACTCGACGTTGGTATGCCGCCCAGGCCATCGAACACAACTGGTCGCGCAACGTTCTCGTCATGCAAATCGAAGGTCGCCTGCTGGAGCGCAGTGGAAATGCCGTCAGCAACTTCGAGGGGCTGCTGCCCAAAGCCCAGTCCGACCTGGCGCGCGAATCGCTCAAGGATCCGTACCGTTTCGACTTTCTCGGGCTGACGCTCGATGCGCAGGAGCGCGAAATCGAAAACGCGCTGGTCAAACATGTCACCGATTTTTTGCTGGAGCTGGGCGCAGGTTTTGCCTTCGTAGGGCGGCAAGTCTTGCTGGATGTGGGCGGCGAGGAGTTTTTCGTCGACCTGCTGTTTTACCACCTCAAGCTGAGGTGCTATGTGGTGATCGAACTCAAGGCCGGCAAGTTCAAGCCCGACCACCTGGGGCAGTTGGGTTTTTACCTCGCGGCGGTGGACGCCCAGCTCAAGCACCCGCAGGACAGTCCTACCATCGGCCTGCTGCTGTGCAAGAGCAAGAATGAAGTGGTGGCCGAATACGCCCTGCGTGACAGCTCCCGTCCGATTGGGGTTGCCGAGTATCAACTGGTGGAATCGCTGCCGGCAGAGTTGCAAACCAGCTTGCCCAGCATCGAACAGATTGAGCGTGAGCTGGCAGGCGATTCGTAACGCGGCGCCGCCAGGCTGGACATTGGCAATCGCCTCGGCACAATGGGCGCCTTGAAAGGAACTCATCCAAGGAAAGTCATGGCCCGCCGTATGAATACCGTCTACCCAACGTTGTTGCTCGCTGGCGTGCTGATGGGCGCAGGCATGCCCGCCAGTGGCGCTTCTTTCGAGTGTAAAAAAGCTTCCACACCGGTGGAGAAGGCCATTTGCGCCAGCCCCGAGTTGAGCGAACTCGACAGTTTCCTTGGCATTTACTACGGCCAGGCAATGGCCAAACTGGCCCCCGATCAGCGCGACGAATTGCGCCGTGGCCAGCGCACCTGGCTGCAAACTCGCAACGAGTGTGCCCGTGATCCGGAAACACTGGTCGGTTGCCTGCAATCGCAACTGAGCCAGCGAGTGGTCGAGGTGGGTTCGATCACCCACAAGGATACGGCCGCTGTTGACGCAATCATTGCCAGCATTCCTTACCATCCGGCTCAGGCGGCAGAGGGGCTCAGGCGCTTTCCGATGAATGACCTGGCGGCCGCCTGGCTGGTCTACCTGCAGCGTTTTGAACCTGACAGTGGTGTCACGGCAAGCGAGGCCGAGGAGAATCGCAAGCAGGTCCTCGTAGCGCTCAAGGAAGACAACTTTCCCTGGTCGATCTGGCAGGACCTGCAAAACGATCCCGCCGTCAGCCGTGACCGGGTGATGTTGACGTTGCTGCGCATGATGATCGAGCGCGAACGGTATGAGCTGTTCGCTGACCAGCGTCCCTATGTGCACTGCTTTGTTTTCAGCCGTCAGGGCGAGGTCGCGTATGAGTCGTTCGGATCGCTGTACGGCTCCACCCGGGACAGCTTTGCACCGATTTGCGCGCCGCAGGGCGACCTGTTTGCGCAGCCGGCGTGGAAGCGGCTGGACGATAGTTTGACCGAGCCGTTGTCCACGGCATCGCAGAACGAAGGCACCATCCGCTTTGCCAGCTATGCCGACTGGAGCGCGCTTTCGCTCAAGGCTACCGCGTCGCCTCGGCTGTTTCTCCAACCGGGCACTGCCGGGCGGACCCAGGACCCTGAACTCACCCTGCGCGACTGGGGTGTTGATAAGCAATGGCCTGCCCAGCAACGCCAGCAGACGCTGGCGGCCGTTGAGCCAGCGCGGCAAGCGACGAGCGACTGGTTGCAGCACGAGCGCGGCTTTTCTGCTCATGATGCCCGGCAAGCAGCTCGGGAAATCGTTCGGCAGTGGTTGAATCTGCGACTGGACTTTATCGGCGGCCCAAGCGAGCTCTAAGGGCTCAACTGCCCGATTCAGCAGCGGCTTTCTTGCCGGTCTTGCTGGCGGGATGCTGGGTCGAGGGGCTCTTGTGGCGCGTGCTCTTCACGCTTTTTGACGGCGCAGGCGCTTTGGTTTCAGCGTCCTTGCTGCCGCTGGTGTCGGCTCCGGACGGGCTGCTGGGGTAGGTGCCCGGCGGGAGCGCCGAGCCAGGGGCGCTGTTGCCGCTCAAGGCGGGTGCCTCGGGGGCGGTGTTGTCGCCGAAGGCTGCATAGGCGGGGGCATACAGTACGAGCGTCAGGCTGGCGGCAAGTACAATCCTTTGGGAAATACAGGTCTTCATGACTCAATCCCTCTTGTTGACGGTAAGGACCGAAGCCCGGAGCATCTCCAGGCTTCGGCAACGCCTCAATCAAGACTTCCTGGAAGCAGGGGCGTGGCTTTGGGGCCCGCCATTTTCAAATCCCTGAGTGACGAGCGAATCAATGGTGTTGCCTGATTGGGAATCCGCCAGCCACGTCAAAGTTTGAAAAAGTTTGCCTGCAAGTGACGAATGGGCATCACGCAGCCAGTGGCTTGGCGCCGAGGGCCTTCTTGTGCGCGGCTTTCATCGCTTCCATCTCTGCACCAAGCTCCTCCAGCAGCGCCTTGCCCAGCAGCTTTTTCGCTTGTGGGAACATCTCGCTTTCTTCTTCCTCGATGTGGTGCTCCAACAGTTCCTTGACCACTTTGACACGCCCGGAAAACTCGGTGGTGGACGGGGAGGTCTGTTTCAAGTCCGGCAATACCAGGGAGTCGACAGTGCGATGTTCCTCCTTGGCTTCGTGGTACATGATTTCCTGGTCCTTGCCCCCAGCCTTGCGGAAAGCCGGGTAGAGGATTTCTTCCTCAAGCCGGGTATGAAGGCTGATTTCCATCTCCAGTTTGGCCAGCAGCTCCGTACGCTTCTTGACGCCGCGCTCGGTCGACTCACTCAGTTGGCTCAGGATGGCTTTGACGCGTTCGTGGTCGGCCTTGAGAAGATCAATGGCGTTCATGGGTGACACCTCACGGGTAGCGGAAGGGCGGGTCGAAATGCCCACCTGTCCAGAGCTCTACAGCATGAGTTGTACCAAGTTGAACTTAATATTTATTTGTTTATAAAACAATGAGTTATTGATAGTCAAAGCGAGCTTGGATCGTGCAGCTTGCACGGACGGAGGGCGGCTTGCATGCATTAAACAATGTCTATCCTCCGCTGACTTTCCATTGCTGGATGTCTTCTGCGAACACAATCTGCTCAACCTCATCGGTAATTCCGTAGGCCAGCGACTCGTGGGCGGCAATCACTTTTTTCTCGGCCGACAAGCACTTGAAAATATCCAGGTGCGTCTCTGCCGTGGCGGCTTCCAGTTCGTGGGTTTTCACGTGGCGCGCCATTTCATCGGATGGACCTGTCGCAACCATTGGGCGAGAGCCATCCGCTGCAATTTTAATGAACCCTCAGGCGTGTTGATTGACCTAACCCATACGACCTCAGGAGGATGAATCATGCAAATCGAATATGTCTGGATTGGCTTGGCAGTGATTCTGGTACTGCTGGAGCTGTGGGCGATCAACAGCGTGCTGCGCAGTGGCAGTGGCTGGGAAACCAAGGGGTTATGGCTGGTGGTGCTGATCTTCATGCCGCTGTTGGGGCTGATCCTCTGGGCGCTGTTTGGACCGAAGGGCGTCAACCGTGCAACCCATGCCACCGGGCATGGCAAAGGCTGATACAGAATTGGAAAAAAAACAGGCGCCCGAGGGCGCCTGTTTGCATGGGCTGGCGTTAAGCCGCCAGTGCTTTGGCAATTGCCTGGTTGAACGCTGGCAAGTCATCCGGTGTACGTGAAGTGATGAGTGTCCAGCCGTTGGCCGGGCATTCCTTCACCTCAGTATCCACCCAGTTTTCTGCCCCGGCGTTGACCAGGTCGGTGCGCACGCTTTTATAGGAGGTGAGGGTTTTGCCGCCGATCACCCCGGCATCGATCAGCGCCCACGGGCCGTGGCAGATGGCGGCGACGGTTTTCCCGGCCTTGACGAAGTCGTTGATCAGCCGCAAGGCGTCGGCGTCCTGGCGCAGGGTGTCGGCGTTGACGGTGCCGCCGGGGATGACCAGTGCATCGAAGTCGCTGCCGCTCAGCTCTGAGAGCTTGGCATCGGACTCCACGGTCCGGTCTTTCTCGGTGTCCTGAAGGAAGGTCTGCGTGCTGCCACCCTTGCTCGAACCGTGGGTTACCGTAGCGCCGAAACCACGCAGGGCTTCCAGCGGCTTGAGCAGCTCGTCGCGCTCGATGCCGGTGTTGGAGGTGATGATCAGAATCTTCTTGCCGTGCAGTTGCAAACTCATGGTCGAGTGTCCTCCTGAGTAGGGTGTGCGAATGCTGCTACCGGACTGTTGAGCGGATGCCTGAGCAAAAGGTTTAAATTAATTTGCGCTTATTTCCCGGGGCCCCACCCGGGACAATTTCCTTGAACTATCGAAAACCCAAGGGCTCTGCTGCATAACGGCTCCGTGCTGGAGCGTTATGTTTTCAACAGGAGGAACACCCCATGGGCACCGCAAAAAACGCCGACAAAACTCCCGATGCCATCAGCTCAGAACAGGCGCAGAAAGGTCGCCAGATTGATGAGCAGGACAGCTCCCTGCAGCGCCCCAACCCCAAGACGGAAACCGTCGACAAGGTGATCACGCCGACATCGATCAAGGACACACAACGGCAAACCGACCGGATCAATGAGAAGGCTGCTGAAGCCGAGCGCAAGCTGGGTCAGTGAGGGACGGAGGCAGTCATGGGCCGATGCACTTAACCTGCAAGCATTGCCTGGCGAAAGGCATGAATGTGGTCAACGATTTGCCTTGATGCCTCGCTGATTGCGGTGCGTGTGTTGCCGGCGATATGCGGCGTCAGGATCGCGTTGGCAACGCCAGTCAAAGGCGATTCGAACTGGTCTTTTTCCCGGGCGAAGGTATCGATGGCGACCCCCTTGATATGGCCGGGAAAGCGCTGCATGAACGTCGCCAACTGGCCCTCGTCGACGATGCCGCCACGTGCGGTGTTGATCAGGATCGACCCGGGTTTCATCCGTGTGAATGCGGCAGTGCCGAACAAGCCTTTGGTCTGCGCCGTGAGTGGCGTGTGAATGGACACCACGTCTGCCTCCTCCAGCAATTCGTCAAGCGAGGCGCGCCATTGCACGTCCAGGTTCGCAGCGGCCTGTTGGGTGAATCGCTCGGAGCCGGTGGCGATCACGTTCATGCCCAGGGCTCGTGCCTTATGGGCGAGCGACTGGGCGATTCTGCCGGTGCCCACCAGCCCCAGGGTCAACTCGGCAATTTGTGGCGCGGGTGCGAGCAGGCCTTTTGACCACTGGCCTTGATGGGTCTTGGCGTTGTAGAGATTCAGGTCACGAGACAGGAACAGCGTTTGTGCCAGCGCATATTCAGCCACGGCCGTCGCGTTGGAGCCTGGGGTATTGAGTACGGTCACGCCACGCTCGGCGGCGGCCTTCAAGTCGATATGGTTAAGCCCGACACCCGCCTGGGCGATCGCCTGTAACGGGCTGCCCAGATCCGGCGACGCGGCGGCGTTGATCAGCGCAGCCCCCAGGGGAATGTTCAAACGGGTCTTGAGTACGCTGTAGCCGCCGGCCTCTACCACCGCACCGATCAGTGAAGGCGTGTCGTGGCAATTGATATCCACGAACTGAACGCGCCCGGCGTAGTGCGTTTGGATACTGTCCTGGTCGGCGAAGTAGTGCAGGTTTAGGGTGATTTCCAGCCCGTATGCCAGGCATCGCTCGATTTCGTCATGCAGCAAGGGTGGGCTGGGTGCATCCAGAATCAGGACGGGAAACGCCATGGGTCTATTCCTTTGCAAAGCTATCGGGCCAAGCCTGTGTCAGGCGTCCACTTGCATCACTTCCAGCCCCAGGCATTCATAAGCCTCGACACTGCCCGGCGGCACGTGCCACTCGGTAATCAGCGTGTGAATGCGGCTGCACGGCGCCACCACGAATGGCTCTACGGCCCCCAGCTTGTCGGCCAGGGTGACAGCCACCACGTGGGAAGCGCTGTCGAGCATAGCCTGTTTCACCGCGACTTCTTCGAAGTGCAACGAGCTGATGCCGACCTGTGGATGCAGTGCGCACACGCCCGTAAACAACAAGTCTGCCTTGATGCCCTGGATCAGCCGCAACGCCTCGTGCCCGCTGGCGGCCATGGTCACCGGGTTGAGCTGCCCGCCGGCAAGGATCACCGTCACATTGGGATGCTCGGACAACGCGATGGCAATCATCGGTGAGTGGGTGACGGCAGTCAGCTTGATGGCGTGCGGCAAGGACTGGGCGATTTGCAGGGTGGTGGTGCCGGAGTCGAACAGCACGATCTGGCCGTCTTCCACGCGATCGGCGGCGAGCTGCGCCAGGTGGCGTTTCGTCGCGGTGGTTTCGCCAAAACGGGTGAAGAAATCCTTGCCGGTGTCCTTGGGCCTTGGCAGCGCGCCGCCATGCACGCGTTGCAGCAAGCCGGCGGAGGCGAGTTCGCCGAGGTCGCGGCGGATGGTGTCCTGGGAAACGGCGAAATGCTCCACCAGGTCCGAGGCGGTGACTTTGCCATCGCGCTCCAGCAGCAACAGGATTTTCTGTTTGCGCAAGGAGGGCAGGTCGATGGCGGCATGGGTGTTGTGCATGTTTGTGCTCGTTATTGCGTGTTTATGCAAGATTAATCAGGCGAAGAACTAAACGCAATGGGGGCCGCATGTGGGCGGCACCGGAGCAGTTGGTGAACCCGAGGTGACGCAGGAGATTTTGCTCCCGAGCGCCGTTCCAACAGGACGTTACTGAGCAAAAAAATCGTAAAAAAGTAAAAAGAGTTGTCCACGAAAACCGTGGGTATCTCTGTGGATAACTTCCCTTGAGCCCGGCGGGTATGGCGATTTAACCCGCGGTTAATATTTGATCAGCCGCTGTTTATGGCCAGTATGGGCAGGCTTTTCGTCTTGACAGGCACCGGCGAAACCGGTGCCGAAATGCACATTTACGAGTCGTTGGGGCGCACGGTGGAGGGGCCGGCGACCTGTGTCGGCCGCTTCGTTTGCATCAGGTTGTTGAGGGCCTGGCGATAGCTGCTGCCGCCCATGCGCATGCTGTCATTGTGAGTCGCGCCGGGCACCAGCAACAAGTGTTTGGGTTCTTGTGCGGCATCAAACAATTCCTGGCTGAAGCGCGGTGGCACAAAGGCATCGGCTAGCCCATGGACCACCAGCAGCGGCATGTGGATGTCAGCGATCTTGTCGATGGAGTCGAACTTCTGCGACAGCAGCCAACGTACCGGCAGTGAGGTGTTGGCGACGGCCGTGGCCACATCCGCCAATGAGGTAAACGTGGATTCGATCACCATCCCGCGCACCGGCGGCGGCCTATTATTCTGCGCGGCCTGCTTGCCCAGTTCTGCCGCCAGGTCGATGGCCACCGCGCCGCCCAGGGAATGACCGTAGATCAGGCGCTTGGCAGGGTCGGGTTGCAGCACCTGGAAACGCTCCCAGGCAATGCGCGCGTCTTCGTAGACACTGGTTTCGGAAGGCAGGTCGCCCTGGCTCTGGCCGAAGCCGCGATAGTCGATGGCCAGTACCGAGAAACCCAGGGCCCGCAGTTGCTCAATGCGAAACAGCTGACCCGTGAGGTTCCAGCGTACGCCGTGCAAATAGAGGATCGCTGGCGCGTCCTTCTGCGCAGCCGGCCACCACCACCCATGAATGTTTTGGCCGGACTTGAACCTTGCGGGTTTCAGGTCAAATTCCTGCACATCCCGGGGCAACCCGCTGTACCAGCTGGCAGTACCCGGTTCCACACGAAACAGCAGCTCGCGCTCTTTGTGCTGCAGCACGGCGCAACCCACTGGCAGGCCGATGATCACGGCAGCCATGCACAGCAGGGGAAACCAGCGCAGGCCGAGACGGGACATAAAACGTGAAAGCATGAAGGTTCCAGAGCAGGGGCAAAGCACGGGTTTTAACAGATGCCCTGGCCGTGCAGGAAATATTTAGACAGTCGTCACCGGGCATTGCTTGCAAAGTATTACAGCGTGCCTTCCAGCAATGAGACGAAGTGCCCAGGCAACGGCGACGGATTTTCGGTGTTCCTATTGAGGTAGAGGCCGATGCTGGAAGACGCCGCGGTGAGGGGGCGAAACACCACCTTGTCGCTGGTCATCGAGCGCGCAATCGACTCCGGCACCAGCGCTACGCCAAACCCGCACGCGACCAGGCCGATCAGCGTGTGCAATTGATCGGCTTCCTGGACCACCCGTGGAGAGAACCCCGCGGCCTCGCACAACCCGATCAATTGATGGTGGTAGCCACTGCCCAATACCTGTGGCGTGAACACAAAGTCGGCGCCGGCGAAATGGTTCAGCTCGATAGCGTCGTCGTCGGCATTGGGATGGTCTACGGGAAGTGCCATCAGGATCGGTTCATCGAGCAGCAGCCGGGACTCGATGTGATCCGCCTGGCCCGGGAGATAGCGCAAAACGGCCAGATCGGCCTCGCCTGCCGAGAGTGCCTTGGCCTGGCTGGCGGAGGGCATTTCCTTGATCACCAACTGTACCTTGGGGAACGCGAGCCTAAATTGCCGCAGGGTTTCGAGCAGCCACGGGTAGCCGGCAATCGACACCGACGTGATGGTAAGTGTGCCGGCGGTGCCTTGGGAGACTTGCCGGGCATTTTCGACACCGTGCTGCAGTTGCCCGAGGACCGCGTACGCCGTTTCAAGAAACGCCGTGCCCGCCGGCAGCAACTGCACCCCGCGCCGGTCACGCTCCAGCAGGGCAAACCCCAACTTCTCTTCCAGCCGATTGATCGCCTGGCTCAACGCGGGCTGTGCCATGTGCAGGCGCAGCGCAGCCTTGTGAAAGTGCAGCTCCTCGGCGACAGCAATGAACTGGCGCAGCAGGCGGGTTTCGATCATCGGGTCTGTTCCTTCAGAGAGAGGGGCTGATACGTCGTGGGTATCAACATCGCTGTTTTTCAGTATTAAACAGGGCGGTCGCGGGTTGTTAGGGTGGAGTGCCTATCAGGAGAACGCAACGATGGACTTTACAGGTAAAACCGCAATCGTGACCGGTGCCGCCCGGGGCTTGGGCTTCAGTTATGCGCGCGAGTTGGCGCGCCTCGGTGCGCGGGTGGTGATCAGCGACATCGGCACCGACGCGCTCGGCGAGGGGGCTGACCCCCAAGTGGTTCAGGCGGCCGCGCTGGCGCTTCAGAGCGAGGGGTTGCAGGTGGTCGGTCACGCAACCGATCTGTCGGGTGAAGCGGGTTGCCGAGCGCTGATCGAATGCGCCATCACCCATTTCGGGCAGCTCGATATCCTGATCCACAATGCTGGCTGGGTGGGCTATCAATCCATTGAGGCCGCCGACGCAGCGTTTATCCGGCGAGCGATGGACATCAACGTTTATGCGCCGATCTGGCTGGGCAAGCATGCCTGGCCCTACCTGAAGCGATCCGCTGCACCGCGCATCGTGCTGACCACCTCCGACCGTGCGATGTACACGCACTATGCCCAGCCGGGCCTGGTGGCCTACAGCGCCGGCAAGATGGCGCAACTGGGCATCATGAATGCGTTGAGCGGGGAAGGGGCCGAGGCGGGGATTCGGGTGAATGCCATCTCACCCGTGGCCAAGACCCGCATGTGGGGCGTGACCGGCGAGCCGGACAACCTCAAGCCGGAATGGGTAACTCCCGGCGTACTCTTCCTGGCCTCGGCGCAGTGCCAGGACAGCGGCTATATCCTGAGGGCCAGTAACGGTCAGTTCACCGCCACGCGTTTCGTTGAAAACCCGGGTGTCGAGTATCCGCTCGACCTGGCGCGGATCAACGCCGCCAGTGCCGAGCAGGTCGCTGCCCGCTGGCATGCCATCAAGCAGGGCTGACGCGCAGTCGTTCAAGCGCCAGGAACACCACCGGCGTGGTCAACAATGTCAGGGCCTGGCTCAGCAGCAAGCCGCCCACAATCGCCACACCGAGCGGCTCACGCAACTCGGCGCCGGTACCGAATGCGAGCATCAGGGGGACGGCGCCGAGCAAGGCCGCCAGCGTGGTCATCATGATGGGTCGAAAGCGCGCAATACAGGCCTGATAGATCGCGTCATGTGCACTCAGGCCTTGTTTCCGCTGGGCTTGCAAGGCGAAATCCACCATCAGGATGCCGTTTTTCTTGACGATACCGATCAGCAGGATCAGCCCGATCAGCGCCATGATCGAGAAGTCCAGTTGCCAGGCCCATAGCAGCAGGATGGCGCCGACGCCTGCTGCTGGCAGCGTGGAGAGGATCGTCAGTGGATGCACCAGGCTTTCATACAGCACTCCCAAAATAATGTAGACCGCCACCAGTGCCGCCAGAATCAGGTAGGGCTGGCTGGCCAGGGACGCCTGGAATGCCTGCGCCGAACCTTGAAACGTTGCACTGATTGAGGCGGGCATTTCGATCTCCCGTTCCACTTGTTGCAGCGCCTCGACGGCCTGGCCCAGTGCGACACCGGGTGCCAGGTTGAACGACAGGTTGGCAGCAGGCTGCATACCATTGTGATTGATCAGCAGCGGCCCGCTGACCGGCGGCTCGATCCGGGAAAATGCCAGCAGGGGCACGGCCTCTCCGGTGAGAGGCGAGCGCAATTGCAGGTAGTTCAGGCTGTCGGCAGTGCCTCGCGCCGAAGGGGCGAGTTCCAGGATGACCTGGTACTGGTTGACCTCGGTCTGGTACTCGCTGATCTGCCGCTGGCCAAACGCGTCATACAGCGCGTTGTCCAGGTCGCGGGGAGTGAAGCCATAACGTGCGGCCTCGTCGCGGTCCAGGGTAATACGGGTGACGTTTGCGTCCAGTTGCAGGTCATGGGACACGTCGCTGAACAACGGGAGCGTTCTCAGTCGATCAGTCAACCGCGTGGTCCAGGTCGCGAGTTCGCCGCTGTCTTCGGCGCGCAACACATACTGGTATTGCGCTCGTGGCTGGCCGGCGCTCAGGTTGATGTCTTGCACGGCGCGAAGAAATACCTGGATACCGGGCACCTGTGCCAGTTGCGGACGCAAACGGTCGATGACCTGGCTGATGGTTGCATCGCGTTGCCCGGGGTCGTTGAGGACCAGCCACATCCGGCCATTACTGATGGAGTCGGTGATGCTGCCGCCGACGGCATGGTTGAAGTCGGTGACGTCCGGGTCCTGGCTGACGATAGCGGCCAGTTGCTGATGTTTGTCCAGCATGTCCTCATAGGAAATATCCGCCGAGGCCTGGGTCACGCCCTGTATGAACGCCGTGTCTTGCAGGGGGAAGAAACCCTTGGGAATCATCACGAAGCTGGCAACGCTGAGCACCACACTCGCAAAAAACACCCCGAGCATGCTGCGCTGATGCCCCAGCGCCCAGGTCAGTGCGCGTGCGTAACCGTTACTCAACCACGCGAGAAACCCCTTGTCTGGCGGCCGGTGTGCGGGCGCATTCATAAACAGTGATGCCAACGTGGGGGCCAGCGTCAGGCAGAGCACCACGGAAATCAGAATGGCGGCGGTGGCGGTGAGCGCGAACTCGCGAAACAGTCGGCCGATCACCCCACCCATGAACAGCAACGGGATAAATGCGGCAATCAGCGACAGGCTGATGGAGCACACCGTGAAGCCGATTTCGCTGATGCCCTTGAGCGCGGCGGTGCGTCTGTCTTCACCGCGCTCCAGGTGTCGGTGGACGTTTTCGATGACCACGATGGCGTCGTCGACGACGAATCCGACCGCGATGACGATGGCCACCAGGGTCAGGTTGTTCAGGCTGAAACCGGCCACATACATGACCGCACACGTGGCCACCAGCGAGATACCGAGTACGGCGGTGACGATCAGGGTTGCCGACCATTGGCGCAGGAACAACGCCATCACCCCAATCACCAGGACAATTGCGATACCCAGGGTCAGTTGCACTTCCTGCAAGGATGAACGGATGGTGCGCGTACGGTCGTTCAGCACGTCGACCGTCACATCGGCCGGCAGTGATGCGCGTAGCCGGGGCAGTGCTTGCCGGATGCTGTCAGCCGTCGCGACGATGTTGGCGCCGGGTTGGCGAAGAACCACCAGCACCACCCCGGACTGTCCGTTGGGCCAGGCACGGGCATAGTCATTTTCAGCGCCCAGTGTGACATCGGCGACGTCACGCACGCGTACGGCCGAGCCGTTGCGATAGCTGACGATAACGTCGCCATACTCGGGGGCCGAAAACAACTGGTCATTGACTTCCAGCGTCGACACACGTGTGTCACCGAACAACGCGCCCTTGGGCAGGTTGACGCTGGATTGCCGCACGGCTTCGCGGATGTCCTGCAGGCTGACGTTGGCTGCCGCCAGCGTCTCGGGGCGCGCCTGGATACGGATCGCCGGGCGGCGCTGGCCGACCACGATGACTTGGCCGACTCCGCCGATCTGGCTGAGTTGGCGCGACAGCACGCTTTCGGCAAGGTCGCTGACATCGATCAACGAACGGCTTTCGGACACCACGCTGATGATCAGCACCGGTCCATCCGCCGGGTTGACCTTGCGCCACACAGGCAAGCTGGGCATGTCACTGGGCAGGCGTGCCGAAGCGGCGTTGATCGCCGCCTGGACTTCCTGGGCAGCGGTGTCGATATCCTTTTCCAGGGTGAATTGCAGGGTCAGCGTCATCTGGCCGAGGGCACTGGTGGACGTCATCTCGGTAATGCCGGGCACTGAACTGAACGCCACTTCCAGAGGCGTTGCGACTGACGAGGCGATGGTCTTGGCACTGGCGCCGGGCAGGCGTGCGGTCACCTGGATGGTCGGGAATTCGGCTTCCGGAAGGGGCGCGATGGAGAGGCGCGGATAGGCGATCAACCCCAGTAGCAACAGGGCAACACTTAACAAAAGGGTGCCGGTGGGGTGGTCGATGCACCAGGTGTAGACCTTGCGCGCCGCCATCAGAAAGCGGCTCCGCCATCAGACAAACCGGCAGTTTCGGCCGCGTTGAGTATCTGCACCGTGGCGCCGGGACGCAGTCGCGAATAACCATCCTCAACGATCAGGTCGCCGGGTTGCAGGCCTGTGACCACGGCGATAGAAGCGTCGGCGTACGTCACCTGCACGGGCTGGGGCGCCGCCTTGTCCTCGGTGATTCTCCAGACAAAGGTGGTTTCCTGGCCCTGGCGCAGTGCGCGTTGTGGCACCACCAGGGCGTTGCTCAACGTGTCGGTTTGCAAGTTGATGACGACTGACTGATCCGGCCAGAGCGCCCCTTGTGGGTTGGTAAAAGTGCCCTTGATACGCACCGTCCCGGTGGCATTGGATACCCGGTTGTCGATCAGTGATAACTGCCCCTCGCTCAACAGGGTGCCGCTGTCGCTTGCATAGGCACGCAAGCTCGCTGCGGTTTGGCTGGCATCACCCAGCAGTGCCTGCAATTGCCCCAGCATGGCCTGGGGCAAGGCGCTTTCTATACCGATGGGGTCCAGTTGCACGACGGAGAACAAGGGCTGGGCATCTCCTGCCCGTACATAGCTGCCGGGGTGAATATTGCGAATGCCGACGTGTCCGTCGGTCGGCGACTGAATCCGCGTATACGACAGCTGCACCTCGTTGGCGGTGACGATCGCGTCGCGGCTGTGCAGGCCGGCGCGTAACTGGGCCACCAGTGCGGTCTGCTGGTCAAGGATTTGCTTCGAAATGGCCTGGCCGCTGGCCAGGGCGCGATAGCGCGCGAGGTCGCCATTGGCAGAGGTCAATTGTGCCTGGGCCATATCCCGTTCCGCCCGGGCTTGTTGCAGGACGGCGAGAATCCCTCGATCGTCGATCTGTGCCAGCAGCTCGCCCTGGCGGACGAACTGGCCTTCGCTGACGGGTACGTCCAGCAGCAGGCCGTCGACTTGAGGCCGGATATCGACACTGCGCAGTGAACGCACATTCCCGATGGCCTGGACGATCACCGGTACGTCGCGCTGCCCCACGCTTGCCGCGCGGACCGGGACGGCGGCAGGGCCGGGAGGCGGCGCGGCGTCCGACATGTCCGGGGATAGCCAGTGCACGGCAAGCCCTATCGTCGCGAGGCTGGCAATTGAAAAGACAAGACTGAAAAACGTCGAGGATGTGCGGTGTTTCGGCATAACGGCAACTTCCTGTGCGAGTGGAGTTCACGCCCGAAAAACGCTTTCACCTTGAATGCCAGGTTGGCCCTGCGTAGTACTGCGCGCATTCCCAGGGTGGAGCATTCTGACCCTGGCGGAAAAAAGCGACGACTGGCCATTCGGCTAGGTAGTCGCCTGGATACGCATGGCCCTCACAGGCTCGACTTGACGATAACGACGCTTGAACCACATGCTCCCTGTCCCACGATAAAAGGACCGCTCATGGACAACAGCCCCGTTCGCATCCACACCGAAGAGTTGCTCTCGGATAACTGGTACGTGCTGAAAAAGTACACTTTCGACCTGCGCCGCCGCGACGGCAGTTGGCAGTCCCAGACCCGTGAGATCTATGACCGGGGCAATGGTGCGACCATCCTGCTGTACAACCGCGAGCGGCGCACGGTGTTGCTGATTCGCCAGTTCCGCATGCCGACTTTCGTCAATGGCTACCACGGCTACCTGATCGAATCCGCCGCCGGCCTGCTGGACAATGCCAGCCCCGAGGAACGCATTCGTCTCGAAGCGGAAGAAGAGACGGGCTACCGTGTGGGCCACGTGGAAAAAATCTACTCGGCCTTCATGAGCCCGGGCTCGGTGACCGAGCGCATCCACTTTTTCATCGGCGAATATTCGCCTTCCGACCGGGTCAGCGATGGCGGCGGGCTGGAAGATGAGGGTGAGGACATCGAGGTGCTGGAGCTGGGGTTCGAGGCCGCTCTGTCCATGGTGCAAAGCGGCGAGATCGTCGACGGCAAGACCATCATGCTGCTGCAGTATCTTGAGTTGCGGATGTTGAAAGAGGGCTGGTGATGGCGCGTCGGTTTTCCCTGGCGCTGGCGGTGTTGCTGGCGGGCTGCAGCGGCGTGAGTGCGGCTCCGGTGCCCGCCGGCGACGGCGGTGTTCCTGCGTTCTATACCTGGACCGACAAGGTGCCTGCATCCCCCGGGCAGATGCTGCGCAGTGAGCCGTTGACGGCTCGGCAAAGCCTGGCCGATGCCGGGCGGAACCTGCGGATCCTGTACACCTCCACCGATGGTCTCGACACCGGCAAACACCTGGTCGTCTCCGGTGCGCTGTTCCTGCCCAAGGGCACGGCGCCGCCGGGTGGCTGGCCGCTGATGGCGTGGGCCCACGGCACGGTGGGCAGCGCTGATGTTTGCGCGCCGTCGTTCGCCGGTCGCAGCCCGCGGGACACGCGCTATCTCAATTATTGGCTGGGGCAGGGCTACGCCATCGTCGCCACGGATTACCAAGGGTTGGGGACGCCTGGGTTGCATCCGTATGGGCTGACCAGCCCGCTGGCCTATGGTGTGCTCGACAGCATCCGTGCGGTGATGGCCGGTGGTTTTGGGCTCTCCAGAAACGTCGTGGTGTTCGGCCAGTCCCAGGGCGGGCGTGCCGCGTTTGCCACGGCGGTCTACGCCAAAGACTACGCGCCTGAGTTGAACATCGTCGGCGTGGTAGCCACCGGTACGCCTTACGCGGCCACCCATAAGACCGGCGACAGTGCCGAGCTGGAAAAAGCCCGCAGCACGGTGGTGCCGACCTTTGCCTACAACCTGTTGCGGCTGAGTACGGCCACCTTGTTTGATCCGTCGTTTGTCCCTGCCGACTACTTGAACGAGCGCGCAATGCCAGCGTTTGAGATCAGTCAGCGCGATTGCTTGCATGCCATCGAGCAGCGGGTGGTGGCGGATAAACTTACCTTCAACGACAGCTTCAAGCGCTCGCCCAAAGCAGCCCTCGACAGGGTCTATCGCGAGTCGGCGTATCCAACCCTGAAGACGGACATTCCGGTGTTTGTCGGCACGGGTGGCAAGGACCGGGATGTGTTTGTGCCGGGGCAAAAGGCCTTGGTCAGGGACGCCTGCAAGGCAGGCGACCGGATCGAATGGCATTTCTATCCCGAGCTTGATCACTCGGCCACGGTGAATGGCTCGCTGGCGGATTCGACGCCGTTTGTGCGCCGGGCGTTTGCCGGTGAAGTGATCCCCGGCAACTGCGGGTTGTAGCAGGAGCCGCTCGGCTCCTGCGACGGCCTTCAGGCCAGCTTCACGTCCATGGTGATCCGTGCGGTAAACACCAACTTTCCTTCCGCATCGAGCATGTCCACCGGCACCACTTTGTCACCCGCCGTCAGCCAATCAATCCCCTCGCCATTGGCGGTCGCGGTGACGCTGCTTTTGGCCTTGGCCAGGTATTCCACCGTCATCCCCTTGGGAATCCAGCGTGCGCCGGTTGGCACGGACACATCCGTCATTGTCCCGGCCGCCAGTTCCGCGGCGTTGCACATGGCGATCGCATGCACTGTCCCCAGATGGTTGGTGACGGCCTTGCTGAACGGCACCTCCACCGCCGCCAACCCCGGGCGCAGCTGGGTGATCAACGGATTGATGGTGCTGAAGTAGGGCGCCATCTGGCACGCCAGTTTGCTGAATGCTTCGGGGCCGACGCTGTTGAACATACTCAGGTACTGACTCATGAGGTGCCTCACTGAAGGTCTGAATTTGCGGAATGTTGTTCCGTTACAGAATAATGTTCTGTGACGGAACAGTATTCTGCCCATGGGAAATCTGTCAAGCTGCGCCGACGTGTCCCTCTCAATGAATGAGTTCGTGTTCAGCATGCAAACCCCGGATCTGCTCCAGCGCTGCTTCCCAGGTCGAAGGGCCGAATTGAAGCGCGATATCTTCAAGACTGCCCTCGACCTGTTCAACGAGCAGGGCCTTGAAGCCACCACCATCGAGATGATTCGCGCCGGGTGCGACACCAGCGTTGGCGCGATCTACCATCACTTCGGCAACAAGGAAGGGTTGGTTGCCGCGCTGTTCTTCACTGCACTGGATGACCAGGCCGAATTGCGTGCGCGCTACCTGGAGTCGGCCAGGACGGCGAAGGAGGGCGTGTACGCGCTGGTCCACAGCTATGTGGATTGGGTGGACAGCGAACCGCAGTGGGCGCGTTTCCAGTACCACGCGCGTTTCGCCGTGACCAAGGGGCCGTTCGCCGCCGAACTGGAAAGCCGCAACCAGTCGCGCAACGCAGTGCTCAAGGAGTGGATGGCGCTGCCCGGGCGGGGTGATCAGCTCAAACAATTGCCCGCAGAGCTTTGGCCGTCGCTGATCATTGGGCAGGCCGACAGCTACTGCCGTGCCTGGCTGGCCGGGCGGGCGACCAGCAGCCCGCGGGTTTACCGCGAGGTGCTGGCCGAGGCCGCGTGGCGTTCGGTGGGCGGGGTTTAGCCAGACTCACGCACACGGCACCGGCGTCATCGCCACCTGATAGCGCTCATCAAAATCCTCCGCCAGCTGCGCCAGCGTCACCTCGCCCAGACGCTGCAGCAGCAACGCCTGGGCGTCATCAAAGGCCTGGTTCAGTGCTGCGTTGACGGCCTGTTCCACCAGGCACTGCGGGTGATCGGTGGACAGGCCGACGGCAAAGATCGACGACGTGCCGAGGGCGTTGTGGATGTCCAGCAGGGTGATTTCACTCAAGGGCTTGCCGAGCATCCAGCCACCCTGATGGCCTTTTTCCGAGCGCACATAGCCCTTTTCCTTGAGCAGGCCGAGGGTACGGCGCACCACCACCGCGTTGGTGCCGAGCATCTGCGCGATGGTGTCCGAGGTGGCGCGTTCCTCGTGGCGGCCCATGTGGATCAGCACGTGGAGCATGCGCGAAAGCCGGGTGTCGTTTCTCATCTGCAAACCTCAGGAATTCCTGCGCGAAAGTATCGTTCGTAACGATTGGAGTTGCGAGACTCTTGACGAAGTATTTTTATGTAACTTATGGTGTGTCGTGACTGCCCGGCAACCGATGCTCGGGCCACCAGAGAGGTCATCTTCATGGTTTACGACGTGATTATCGTGGGCGGCAGCTACGCCGGAATGTCGGCCGGCCTGCAACTGGCGCGGGCTCGGCGCAAGGTGCTGGTGATCGATGCCGGGCAGCGGCGCAACCGCTTTGCAGCCACCTCCCATGGCTTCCTCAGCCAGGATGGCCAGCCGCCGGAGATGATCGCGGCTGAAGGGCGAGGGCAGTTGATGGAGTACCCAACCGTCACTTGGGTGCAGGACACGGCGGTCGAGGCGACTCAGGGCCCGCAGGGTTTTGTGGTGCAAACCCGGTGCAATGGCAGCTTTAACGCTCTGCGGCTGATTCTCGCCTCAGGAGTGGTGGATGAATTGCCCGAGGTTGAAGGCCTGCAAGAGCGCTGGGGCAAGTCCGTATTCCACTGCCCGTATTGCCACGGCTACGAGCTGGACCAAGGCCGCATTGGCGTGCTGGCGACCTCACCGCTGGCGATGCATCACGCCATGCTGCTGCCGGACTGGGGCACCACCACGCTGTTCACCAATGACGTATTTGTGCCGGATGCCGAGCAGCAGGCGCAACTGGATCGGCGCGGGGTTCGCGTCGAAAGCCAGGCGGTGCGGCGGATTGTCGGTGAGCGGGCGGACGTGGTATTGGCAGACGGTCGGGTGATCGCGCTGGACGGCATTTTCACGATGTCCCGCACGCGCATGGCCAGCCCGTTGGCCGAGCAGTTGGGGTGTGAGTTTATCGAAGGACCGACCGGGCCCTATCTGCTCACCCACGAAACCCGCCAGACCTCCGTGCCCGGCGTGTTTGCCTGTGGTGATGCCAACCTGGCCGGCGGTTCGGTCGCGCTGGCGGTGGGCGAGGGCGTGCGCGCCGGGGTGGGCGCGCACTTCTCGATGATCTTCAGCTGAGGTCAGCGCACCAGGCAGGGCCGCTTGTTATCGAACGTCCAGCCCGGAATCATGAACTGCATCGCCACGCTGTCATTGCGCGCACCCAGGCCCATGCCTTTGTACAGTTCATGGGCGTGGGCCACGGCGTCCATGTCGATGTCGACGCCAAGGCCCGGTTTGGCCGGGACCTTGATATGACCGTCGACAATCTTCAGCGGCGCCTTGGTCAGGCGCTGGCCGTCCTGCCAGATCCAGTGGGTGTCGATGGCGGTGATCTCTCCCGGCGCGGCGGCGGCCACCTGGGTGAACATCGCCAGGGAAATGTCGAAGTGATTGTTGGAGTGTGAGCCCCAGGTCAGGCCCCATTCGTGGCACATCTGCGCCACCCGCACCGAGCCTTGCATGGTCCAGAAGTGCGGGTCGGCGAGGGGAATATCCACCGACTGCAACTGGATGGCGTGACCCATTTCCCGCCAGTCGGTGGCGATCATGTTGGTGGCGGTGGGCAGCCCGGTGGCACGGCGGAATTCGGCCATGACTTCGCGCCCGGAGTAGCCGTTTTCCGCGCCGCACGGGTCTTCGGCGTAGGCCAGTACGTGATGCTGGTCGCGGCACAGGGCGATGGCTTCTTTCAGAGACCAGGCGCCGTTGGGGTCCAGGGTGATGCGTGCGTCGGGGAAGCGTTCGGCCAGCGCAGTGACCGCCTCGATTTCCTCGGCGCCGCGCAACACGCCGCCCTTGAGCTTGAAGTCGTTGAAACCGTATTGCGCCTTGGCCGCCTCTGCGAGGCGCACGATGGCTTCGGGCGTCATGGCCTGTTCATGCCGCAGGCGGAACCAATCCTCGGCGTGCGCTTCACTGCGATAGGCCAGGTCGGTCTGCTGGCGATCACCGATGTAGAACAGATAGCCAAGCATCTTCACCGCGTCGCGCTGCTGGCCTTCACCCAAGAGCGCGGCGACCGGGACTTCGAGGAATTGGCCGAGCAAATCCAGCAGTGCAGCCTCCATCGCGGTGACGGCATGGATGGTGATGCGCAGGTCAAACGTCTGCAAACCCCGGCCCGCCGAATCCCGCGCGGCGAAGGTCTGGCGCATGGCATTGAGAATGCTCTGGTACTGGCCGATGGGCTTGCCGATCACCAGGCTGCGGGCGTCTTCCAGGGTCTCGCGGATGCGTTCGCCGCCGGGCACTTCACCGACGCCGGTACGCCCGGCGCTGTCGGTGAGGATCACGATATTGCGCGTGAAAAACGGCCCGTGGGCGCCGCTGAGGTTGAGCAGCATGCTGTCGTGGCCGGCCACGGGGATAACTTGCAGGCCGGTGACGACCGGGGCGCCGTTGGCGTGGTGCTGGTGTTCTGTGTTCATGGGGTATTCCTTATTTGCTCAAGACGGGGGCGGGTTGCAGCACGCTGCTGGTGGTCGGGCCGGGCAGGGTTTTGGCGAAAAACACCAGGATCGCCGCGAGGATCGACGTGCCCGCCAGGCCATACAAACCGCCCTGGATCGAACCGGTGGTCTGTTCCAGGAAACCAAAGGTGGTAGGCGCGACAAACCCGCCGAGGTTGCCGATGGAGTTGATCAGCGCGATCACCGCTGCAGCGATCCGCGCATCGAGGTAACCCTGGGGAATCGGCCAGAACAGTGAAGACGCCGACTTGAAGCCGATCGCCGCGAAGCAGATCGCGATAAACGCAAAGATCGGCCCGCCGGTGGTGGAGAGGAACATACCGACCGCAGCGATCAACAGTGCAGCAGCGACCCACGCCTGCTGGAACTTGAACTTGCCCGCCAGCGCGGCAAAGGCGTACATCGCGATGATCGAAATCAGCCACGGGATCGAGTTGTAGAAACCCACCTGGATGTCGCTCAGGTCGCCCATCTTTTTGATGATGCTCGGCAGCCAGAACGTGGCGGCGTAGATCGTCAGCTGGATGCAGAAGTACAGGGCGCAGAACAGCATGATCTGGCGGTCCTTGAGCAGTTTGCCCAGGGTTGGCTTGACCGTGGTGGCGGCGTCACGCTCACGTTGTTCGCGGTCGATTTCGCCCACCAGCGCATCCTTCTCTTCAAGGCTCAGCCACTTGGCGTCGTGGGGCTTGGAGTCGAGCCAGAACCACACGAAAAAGCACAGCAGCACCGAGGCCATGCCTTCGATGATGTACATCCATTGCCAGCCGTGCAGCCCGAGGCCGGTGATTTGCAGCAGCACGCCAGACAAGGGGCCGGAGATCAGCGAGGCGAGGGCCGAGCCACTGAGGAAAATCGCAATCGCCTTGCCGCGTTCGACGCCGGGCAACCAGCGGGTGAAGTAGTAGATCACCCCGGGGAAGAAGCCGGCTTCGGCCACGCCCAGCAGGAAGCGCAGGATGTAGAAGTGGGTTTCGTTCTGGATAAACGCCATCAGCGTGGCGGTGATGCCCCAGGTGAACATGATGCGGGTCAGCCAGATACGCGCGCCGACTTTTTGCAGGAGCATGTTGGAGGGGACTTCGAACAGCGCGTAGCCGATGAAAAACAACCCGGCGCCGAAGCCGTACGCGGCTGCACCAATGCCCAGGTCGTGCTCCATATGGGTACGCACAAAGCCGATGTTGACGCGGTCGATGTAGTTGACGATGAACATGATCACGAAGAGCGGGAGCACATGGCTCTTCACTTTCTTGATCGCGCGGGCCAGGACCGGGTCGGTGGCAGGCGCAGCTGTCGCAGGGCTTGAAGGGGTCACGAGGTAAAACTCCCACTGATTATTGTTGTGCGGGGGATAGGCTCGGGTTGCCGGAGTTGTCTGACAACTTGATAGACATCATACAACTGCAATTTCAGAGATAGCAACACTTTGTAGGTGCAAGCTTGCACGCCGTAAACGTTAACGATTACGCGGTTATATTGAAGGATCACGGTGTGGCGGGTTTTTTCGCGAGCCAGCTCGCTGCTACAGGTATTTGTTTGTTGTCATACAAGTAGGTGCGCATAAAAATGCTAGTATCGCCAGGCGCCCCTGAACGGAATTCCTGATGCAAACCCCAACCTCGGCACCTCATCGCAAGCGCTCCCCGGGCCTTGCCCACGACATCGTCACCGCGCTGACCCAGCAGATTCTGTTGGGGCAGATGGCGCCGGGTGAGAAGCTGCCGTCCGAGTCCGCCATCGTCGGCGAGTACGGCGTCAGTCGCACGGTGGTACGTGAAGCGCTCTCCAAATTGCAGGCGGCCGGGCTGGTGGAAACCCGTCACGGTGTCGGCACCTTTGTGCTGGAGCGCGACGAACGCCAGGGCCTGCACCTGACCCACGACACCGCCGCCAGCGTGCGCGGCATTCTTGAGTTGCGCATGGGCCTGGAAACCCAGGCAGCCGCCCTGGCAGCCTTGCGCCGTACCGACGAACAACTGCAGCAGATGCGCCAGGCGCTGGATGATTACCAGGATTCACTGGCGAACAACGACAGTGCCGTTGAGCCGGATGTGCGGTTCCATCGACTGATCGCCCAGGCCACCGGCAATACCTATTTCACCGACGTGATTTATCACCTGGGCCACTCGGTGATCCCGCGCACCCGGATCAATGCCGAAGAGCGCGGGGATGTGGACTTGATGGCGTTGGGGCGTATGGCGAACCTTGAGCACGAAGCGATCCTGAAAGCCATCCGCCGCCAGGACCCGGACGCCGCGAGAGCCGCCATGCTGCTGCACCTGAGCAACAGCCTGGAGCGCATGACTGGGGAGTGAAGGTCAGGCTTGTTCGCCCGGTTCGCCATCCACCAATTGTTGGAACAACGGCGTCAGCAGATTGATCAGAACCTCCGGATCGGCCTTGGCCAGTGCCGACAGCCCGAGCATCTGGCGCATCACCTGAAAGCCCGAGACCAGCGCCATCACCAGGGCGGCGCGCTCTTCGTGGTGCTGGCCCTTGAGTGCGGCGGCCATGGTTGCTTGATGGCCTTTTTCTACTTGTTCCCGACCGATCACCGCTGCCCGCTTGCTCGACGCCGAGTGCAGCATGATCAGGAAGCCTTCCAGCGGCGTACTGCCGCTTTCAGTGATGCTCACCAGGGCGCTGGCGAGGGTGCGGCCGAGGTTTTCCGAGGCCAGGTTATGCTCGGTGAGGATGATCGGGCTGGCCATGGTGTCGGCGATCACTTCGGCAAACAGCTGTTCCTTGGAGCCGAAATAACGGTTGACCAGCATCGCCGTCACGCCCGCGCCGGCCGCGATTTCCCGCACGCCGGCACCGTCGTATCCGGACTCGGCAAACGCCTTGCGCGCCGACAATAAAATGGCTTCGCGGGTAGCGGCTGCGTTGCGGCGTCGGGGCGTCTCGGGGGTGGGCGTCGGCATCGGGATCCTGGGAGGTGTGGGGGCGAACCCCCACAGGGTACAGCGTCTATTTGCTGTCGAGGAAGTCCAGCAGTGCCGCATTGAACAACGTCGGGTCTTGCAGGAACGCAAAGTGGCTGGTGTTCGGCAGAATCAGCAGGCCTGCGCCCGGAATCGTCGTGGCCATGTATTCGGTGTGCTCACGCTTGATCGCCTCATCATGGTCACCGTCGACAATCAGGATCGGCGTCTTGATGGACGCCAGTTGCGCGTCGGTCCAGTTCGGTTGGCTGGCCCACATGTGGCTGATCTGCTCGACAAACGCGTCGTACTCTTTCGGCGTCGGCGACAGCTTGCCGTACTCCTTGCCGGCCCGTTCGATGAAGGCGGCGAAGGTCGGGTTCTTCTCCACGCCATCCTTGACCCCGGCGGTCTGGGTGTTGGCGGCAAAGGCAAATACCTTGTTGATACGGTCGGGATGACGCAGCGCGAGGTCGATGCCGATGATCGCACCATCGCTCCAGCCGACGATATCGGCGCGGGGGATTTTCAGGGTATCGAGCACGGCGACCACATCGTCGGCCATCAGGTCGTAACCGTAGGGCTTCTCGTCCCGCGAACTGCGCCCGTGGCCACGGCTGTCGAGGCTGATCACCGTGTGCTTGGCCGCCAGCGCTCTCACCTGGTTGCCCCAGTAGTCGGAATTGGACAAGCCGCCATGCAGCAGGATCACCGGCGAGCCGTGGCCGGTTTTGGTGTAGTAGACCTTGATGCCGTTGACCGCTGCATAGCCGGTCTTGGCGCCGGCAATCGGTGCCGGGGTGGGTGGCAGGGTTTCCCAACGTTCGGCGGCCTGGACCGCAGAGAAAGACAGCAACAGGCAGGCAGCTGCCAATAAGCGACGTGACATGGCGATTCCTTTTTGCAGTGATCCATCGGGTGGGTAAGCGCTGGACTCTAGCACCGGCCAGGCCCGGCCCAAACGCATTTTTGTCTATCGAAAATGCCCCGCTCAAAGAAAAAAATGCAGTTATATCAATGGAATAAAAACGTCTATAGCGCCTTGTAGTGGATCAGGCTGCGGGCGCAGTCGATCACGGTTGTACGGGCGGGGCGGGTTTGCCAGCCGAACAGGTGCCGGGCTTTTTCGGCGCTATGGCGATGGGCCCGGCCCAGGTTCGGGGTGAGGCCGCGCAGCAGCGGGTCGAAGCGTGCCAGCACGCGCAACAGCCAATCCGGAATATCGCGGGTGGGTACCTTGCTCGCCGCCGCGCCCAATTCGGTGCGCAGCAAGCCGGATAGCTGCGCCATCCACAGGAATTCACCCACTGCCAGAAACCGCTGTGAAGCCGCCTCCGGCAGGGTCATGGCGCGGATGTGCAGTTCGGCCAGGTCGCGAACGTCCACCACCTCGAACCCCAGGCGCGGGTTGCCCTTGGCCCGACCCTGCAGCAGGCGGGCAATGACCTGGACTGAGCCGAGGTTGTCGGCGCCCATGATCGGCCCGAACACCGCGCCCGGCAAAATCGTGGTCAGTGTGGTGCTGCCCGACTGCTCGGCGATGAAGTCCCAGGCAGCCCGTTCGGCTTGGCGCTTGGCTTGCCGGTAAGGGGTGACGTTGGTTTCGGCGGGGTCAAACCATACGGACTCGTCGCTCAGGCTGTCGGGGCCTTGCAGCGGCGGGGTGGCAACCGTGGCGGCGCTGGTCATCACCACCCGACGCACGCCAGCCCGTGTGGCGGCCCGCAGGATACGCAGGGTGCCGTCGCGGGCCGGGGTGATCATCTCGTCAATGGTTTGCGGCGCGTCCAGGCCCAGGGGGGAGGCCACGTGCAGCACGTAGTCGCAACCGCGCAGGGCGTCGTCCCAGCCGTCGTCACGGGTCAGGTCGGCGGCGAAGCAGCTCAGGTGAGTGGGGTCCACGGCAAGGCGGCTCAAGGCGGCGCGCAACGCCGGTTCCCTGGACAGGCTGCGCACGCTGGCGCGTACGTGATAACCCTGTTGCAACAGGCCCGCGATGCACCAGCCGGCGATGTAGCCGGTGCCACCGGTGACCAGGACGGTTTCTGCCATGTGTTTCTCCAGCGTGTGGGAAGGGGTGCCGGACCCACTCTAGGACTGAAAAGGGAATAAGTCTACAGATGTATACAAAATAGTGCGGGCAGGGTTATTTTCTTCAATACCCCAACCGGATCGCGCTTTACCGTAGTCCCGTCGTCACCCATCACAAGAAAAAGGAACCGCAATGAGCTTGATCATTTCCATGGCCGCCTTCGCCCTGGCCACGTCCATCACGCCGGGACCGGTGAATGTGGTGGCCATCAGTTCAGGCGCACGCTTCGGGTTTGCCGCCAGCCAAAAGCATGTGTCCGGGGCGGCGCTGGGGTTCACCTTGCTGCTGGTGCTGATCGGCCTGGGGTTGCATGAGGTGCTGGTGCGCTGGCCGCTGCTGACCCAAGTGATTCAATGGGGCGGGGTGGCGTTCCTGTTGTACATGGCCTGGAAACTGGCGGTCGACGATGGGCGCCTGGAGGCCGACGGCACAGCCACGGCACCGTCGATGCTTTATGGGGCGATCATGCAGTGGCTCAATCCCAAGGCCTGGCTGGCGTGTGTGGCGGGGATGGGCTTGTTCGTGGCCGATGGCGATGCGCAACAGGTCTGGCTGTTTGCGACGATCTACCTGGTGATTTGCTACCTGTCGGTGGCGTGCTGGGCTTACGCCGGGACCTTCCTGCGACGCTACCTGAGCAACCCCCAGGGCATGCGCCTGTTCAATCGCTCGATGGCCGCCTTGCTGGTGGCCAGCGTGGGGTATCTGCTACTGGCCTGAGTCAGCCGCGGTATTGCCCCGGCGTCGCCGCCAGGTGCTGTTTGAACGTGCGCTGGAAATGCGCCTGGTCGGCAAACCCGGCGGCCAGTGCCACGTCGGCGATCAGCTCTCCATTGCGCAACCGGGTGCGGGCAAACTGAATGCGCCGGTTGACCAGGAACGCGTGGGGCGTCATGCCGTAATACTGCTTGAACGCGCGGATCAGGTACGACGGCGACAGTTCGGCGGCCTGGCAAATGTCCTCCAGCTTCAGGGCCTCGGTGCAGTGTTCGCGAATGTACTCGGCGGCCCGCTCCAGCTTGTGATTCACCTCGCGTATCGGCGTTGTCGAGGGGTTAAGGCGTTGCTGCACTTCGGTGAAAAAACTCACCACGGCGCTCTGCTTGTGCAGGTGTTCGGCCTGCTCGTCGACCAGGACTTCATACAGTTCGATCAAGCCGTCATATAGCACGACGTCACGGGTATGAGTGGCGGTAAAGGCGCGAAAGCCTTCGTCGCTGCTGAAACCGAGCTGGTGCTGCAGGTCCGTCAGCCAGGCCGTGTCGATGTACAGCATGTGATACGACCAGGGCTGATCGTAGAGGGGATTGCAGGCGTGGACATCGCCAGGGTTCATCAGCACCACCGTGCCGGCGCTGATCTGGAAGGTGGACTGGCCATTGATGTACAGGCTTTTGCCAGCGGTGATTGCGCCGATGGAAAAGTGTTCATGGGAATGCCGGGTATAGCAGACCTTGCGCCCATCGGAGATGGTCCGGGCCTCGATAAAAGGCAGGGCCTCATCGCGCCAGAAGCGTGGTGCCCGTGACAGTGGGTCAATGGCGTTCAGCGACATGTCTGCAGCTCCATCCCGAGCAAGATCGAGCGCAGATCATTACACAGCCATGGGCGCAGCCGCCATGGCCGTCAGGTCAGAAATCCCAGCGGGTCGCCAATTGCAGGCTGCGCGGCTCGCCGTAAAAACCGGTGCCGAAGTTGCCAAGGCCGGTGTAGTACTTTTTGTCGAACAGGTTTTTCACGTTCAACGTGGTGCTCAGGTGCTCGTTGAAGCGGTAGCGCGCCATGAGGTCGACCAGGAAGTAGCTGTCCTGGGTAATGCGTGAGTTGTGGCCGAAATTCACCGCGTCATTGGGATCCGGCTGGAACACGTTGCCGAAGAACTCGCTCTGCCAGTTCACGCCGCCGCCCACGGTGAGGTTCTCCAGGGCGCCGGGCAGGCGATAGGTGTTGAACAGCCGCACCACTTGCTGGGGCGTGGTGGTTTGCAGCACAGAACCGTAGACATAGTCACCGTTGGCGTCACGGGTGTGCTGATAGGTATAGCCCGCCGAGACGTTCCAGCCGTCCAGCACTTCACCGGCCAGTTCGACTTCAAAGCCCTTGGTGGTGGCGCCGGCAATCGGGCGATACACCGAGTCGGTTTCAAACCCGGAGACGTACTGCGCGACGTTGTCCTGTTCGATGCGGAACGCGGCAAAGCTGGCGTTCAGGCGGCCGTCGAAAAACGCCGCCTTGAGCCCGGCTTCATAGGTGTCGCCTTCAATCGGATCAAGCAACTTGCGGTCGGCGTCCTTGCTGTTTTGCGGCTTGTAGATCTTGGTGTAGCTGGTGTAGACCGACCAGATGTCATTGAGGTCGAAGACGATGCCGGCATAGGGCGTGACGATGCCGGTCTGGCGGTAGGTGAGGCGGTTGTCAGCCTTGGTCGGGTCATAGAAGTCGGTGTTGTCGGTGCCGCTGAAATTGCTCACACGGGTGCCGAGAATCACAGACAGGTCGTCGGTGGGTTTCAAGCGTGTGGCCAGGTACGCGCCGGTCTGGCGCTGCACGATGTCGTTCTGGCCGCTGCGGGGGATGTCGGGTTTCGGGTATTCACCGCGCCAGTCATAAATGCTGCCGCCCACCGGCGGGTAGACTGAGCCGTATACCGGCACGTCCTGTTTGGCCCGGCTGGCCATGAAGCCCATGATCAACTCGTGCTCCCGACCGAACAGGCTGAAGGGGCCGTTGAGGTTGATGTCCAGGGTGTTTTGCACCTGGTCACCCTTGTACTTGCCCATGAACATGAACATACCGTCGCCGGTGGCCTGGTCCGGGTTGCCGCCGCTGGCGGAGGCGAGCAGGGTGTCGTGCTGGCTGCGCTTGCGGTCCAGGCTGACTTTCAGCGACCAGTCGTTCGCCAGCTTGTGTTCCACCGAGGCAAACAGGGTCTGGTTCTGGAAGTCGCGGCGGCTCCAGTCGGCGGCCGGGTTGAAGGAGCGCGAGAAATCGGTGCGCGAACCGTTGCTGAAGTACATCGGGAAGCCGGTCCAGCTGGCGCCACGGGAGCGGGTGTCTTGCTGGTCGATGCCGAAGGTCAGCAGGGTGTCGGGCGTCAAGTCGGCTTCGAGGATGCCGTAGGCGATGTCCTTGGTGTTCTGGTAGTGATCCTGGTACGACTGGCGATCCTGGTACACCCCGACAAAGCGCCCGCGCACGTTGCCGGAATCGGTCAGCGGCCCGGAAAGATCGCCTTCGGTGCGGTAGTTATCCCACGAGCCAAACGTTTGGGTGACCGAAGCCTTGAATTCCCGGGTGGGCTTTTTGCGAATCAGGTTGACCGTGGCCGAAGGGTCGCCGGAGCCGGACATCAGGCCCGCCGACCCCTTGATGATTTCCAGGCGGTCATACACCGCCATGTCGGTGCTGGTGGTGCCGTAGTCATATACGCCGTCGTAGGTGGAGTTGACGCCGTCGTACTGGAAGTTGGTGATCGGCAGGCCACGGCTGGAAAACTCCCAGCGTTCGCTGTCGTAGTTCTGCACGCTCACACCGGGCGCGCGGCGCAGGGTGTCGGCGATGCTGTTGGAACCCTGGTCGTCCATTTGCTGGCGGGTGATGACCGTCACCGATTGCGGCGTCTCGCGCATCGACAGGGCCAGGCCGGTGGCCGAGGCCATGGCGCCGGTGGTGTAGGAGTGGGTGTCTTCGGTGGTGGCGCCCAGGCCTTCGCCGGAGATGGTGGTGGCGCCCAGCTCCAGGGCGCCGGTGTTGGCCGGAATCGATTCCAGCACGTATCCGTTGTTGCCCTGGGACAGGGCTTGCAGGCCGCTGCCCTGCAACAGACGCTGCAAACCGCTGGCCGGGGTGTAGCTGCCATTCAGGCCCGGGCTGGTCTTGCCGGCTGCCAGGCTGTTGTGACCGACGATGAATATCCCGGACTGCTCGGCGAAGCTGTTCAGCACGTTGACCAAAGAGCCCGCCGCAATGCTGTAGTTGCGGGCGGCTTCCTGGGTGGATGGAGCTTCGGCGGCCTGCACGTTGAGCGCGCCCAGGCACACAAAGGTGGTGGTAACGGCCAGCGCCAGGGGGCGCAAGGCAAAGCGAACGGGTTGCGACATGAACATTCCCTTTGGATCAAATCGATCGGCTGATTGAAAGCATCTGCTGGGTTAACCGAACGAGTTGTGGAAAAGGGAACTGACGGCTGAAAGTTTTTTATGCGGTCGGGTTTTTGGGCCTGACCGTGGCCCACCACGGCATGAGCGTGTCGACCCGAATCGGCAGGGCGGCCTGTAGCAGGCGCAGGGCGTGGTCGCTGTCCTTGAGCGGGAACGCGCCCATCACGGGCAAGTGGGCCACGGCCGGATCGCACCCCAGGTGGCCCGGGCGATAGCGGTTGAGTTCGGCGATCAGTTGGCCAAGCGGGAGGTTGTCCGCCAGCAACACGCCGCGGCTCCAGGCTTCGCGGGTGGCGGACGCCGGTAAGCGGGCGGTGAACCCGTCACGGGTGAAGGACACTTGTTGCCCGGCCTCGGTGATTTGTACCTGATGGCTCGCGGCGGTGCGCACTTCGACCCGGCCCTCAAACACATTGAGCAGCGTGCTGTCGCCGTCCTGCAGCACGCTGAACCGGGTGCCCAGCGCCCGCAGGCGGCCCTGTTCGGTCTCCACCAGGAACGGACGGCCTGGGTCCCTGGCGGTCTCGATCAGCACTTCACCGAAGCGCAGGTGCAGCAAGCGCTGCACGCTGTCGAAACGCACATCCAGGGCACTCAACGCGTTCAGCCACAGGCGGCTGCCGTCCTCCAGCACGGCCTCGCGGGTTTCGCCGCCGGCGGTGGCGTAATCGGCACGCCAGCCGCCCACCCGCCGGGGCAGGGTGGTGTTGCGCCAGGCGCCCCAGGCCAGTGTCGAGCCGGCGCACAGCACCAGAAGCGTCTTGAGGGTTTGCCGCCGGGAACTGCGCAGGGCGCGGCTGGCGCCATGGGCTTGTTCGGCCAGCGGCGCAAAGCGCTGGCTGACCCGCTCTACATAACCCCAGGCGGCCTGGTGCTCGGGACTTTGTCCAAGCCATGCCTGCCAGTGCTGGGTCGCGTCTGGCTGATCCTGCAGGCGCACGTACCACTGGGCCGCCTGTTCCAGGCTGGCGTGGCTGAGTTTTCCGGGGCCGTTCATTCCACCAGCATCCCGTCCAGCTCCGCTTCCAGCACTGCGCAATGCAGCAGTGCCTGGGCCATGTACTTTTTCACCATGCGTTCGCCCACCCCGAGCTGAATGCCGATCTGCTTGTAGGGCAGGCCCTGCAACTGCGCGAGCAGGAACGCTTCGCGGACCTTGTGAGGCAGGCGCGCGAGCATGGCGTCCACTTCGTACAAGGTTTCGACAATGATTGCCCGTTGCTCCGGCGACGGCTGCAACGCCACCGGCCGATCCGCGAGGCTTTGCAGCCACGCGTGTTCCAGTTGGCGACGGCGCCAGTGATCGATGCACAGGCCCCGGGCGACGGTGGCCAGGTAGGAGCGCTCCCGGGTCTCGTCGGCCTCGGCGGGCGGGCGCTTGAGCACCCGGATAAAGGTGTCGTGGGCCAGGTCCGCTGCATCCCAGCGATTGCTCAGGCGCCTGCGCAGCAGCCCCAGCAGCCAGGAATGGTGATTGCCATAGAGGTCGCTGAACGAGGAGGGCGAGGTCGACACAGTATCCATCTGGCGCAAAAGCCTTGGGGTAAATAAGAATTGGTCGCGATTAAACCAAAGGGCCGGGCACGGTGCAAATGATATTGGTTTGCTTTTGCACTGGCTTAGCCAATGCGCTGCTCGGCGACCCAGGCGGTCGCCAGGTCGATAAAGGCCCGCAGTTTCGGCTGGCTCTGGGTTCGGGCGGGAAAATACAGGTACAGCCCGCTGCTGGGTGGCACAAAGGATTGCAGCACTTGCACCAGCGTGCCTGCGGCCAGGTCGTCCATCACCTCAAAGTCACTCACATAAGCCAGGCCCTGGCCGGCCCGGGCGGCGGCGATCATCAGGTTGCGATCATTGACGATCAGCCCGCCTTGAACGCCGACGGTGAATTCCCGGCCCGCCCGCTCAAATTCCCAGCGGTGCGCGGTACCGGCGGTCAGGAAGCGATAGCCGATGGTTTGATGGGCAGTCAGCTCCTCGGGCGTCGCCGGTTTACCGGCCTTGGCGAAGTAGTCGGGAGCGCCCACCACCGACCAGTTCAGATCCGGTGTGAGGCGCACGGCAACCATGTCCTTGTCGATGGATTCCCCCAGTCGAATCCCGGCATCGAAGCCCTCGGTCACCAGGTCCACGGTGGCGTCGTCCAGGGAAATGTCCAGCACCACATCCGGAAACGCCTCACGAAAACGTGGGATCAACGGCTCGATCAACAGCTTGCCCGACAGGCGCGGCACCGTCAGGCGCAGGGTGCCCATGGGCCGGTCGCGGTAGCCGCTGAGGGCCGCCAGGGCTTCGTCGATTTCCCCGGCGGCGGGGCGCAAGCGGCTGTAAAGCGTCATCCCGGCTTCGGTCAGCGCCACCCGCCGCGTGGTGCGCTGAAACAACACCACGCCCGTGCGTTTCTCCAGGGTTTTGACCGCATGGCTGACAGCCGTCGGTGTGACCCCGAGGCGTGCGGCGGCCTGGGTGAAGTTCTTCAATTCGGCGACGGCGAGAAATTCGGTCAAGCCATTGAACGGATCAAGGTTCATCGGATTTCCATTATGAAGTTCAGTTTCATAGTGCTTGTAGCACGAGAGGGTTTTTCAGGCTAATGCGGCGGCGTACCTTGGCTTCACTTTCACTCCATCAGGTACGGATCATGACAACGGCACATTCCTTCAAGCGTGTTTGGCTGGTGACCGGGGCTTCCCGGGGCATCGGTGCAAAAATCGTCGCGGCAGCGCTGGCCCACGGCGACGCGGTAGTGGCGACCGCCCGTAATGCTCAAGCGGTGATTGAGCGATTTGGCGAGCAACCTGGCCTGCTGGCGGTGCAACTGGATGTGACCCACGAATCCCTGGCCGCTGAAGTGGCCCGCGCCGCTGTCGAACACTTCGGGCGTATCGATGTGCTGGTCAATAACGCCGGTTTCGGCTTGTTGGGCGCGGTGGAGGAGGCGTCTGCCGATGAGATTCGTCGGCTGTATGAAACCAACGTGTTCGGCCTGCTTAACGTCACACGCGGCGTGTTGCCCTTTATGCGCGAGGCGCGCAGCGGGCATGTGATCAATATCTCGTCGGTGGGCGGCTTCCAGTCGGCGCCGGGGTATGGGGTTTATTGCTCCACCAAGTTTGCCGTCGAAGGCTTGAGCGAAGCATTGCATGGCGAACTCGCCCCGCTGGGCATCAAGGTCACCGTGGTTGAACCGGGGTATTTCCGCACGGACTTCCTCGACAGCAACTCCCTGGTGGAGTCGCCGGCGAGCATCGAGGACTACGCCGCCACCTCGGGCGAGGTGCGCAAACTGGCCAAGGTCTACAACCAGCAGCAGCCCGGCGACCCGGACAAGCTGGCGGTGGCCATGCTCAAGCTGGTGGAGGCTGAACAGCCACCGCTGCGCCTGGCATTGGGCACCGATACCTTGCGGGTGACCGAGGCCAAGCTGGCCTATGTCCAGCAGGAGCTGAGTACCTGGCGGGGGCTGTCGGCCTCTACGGACTTTTGAGGGCTGAATCAGTCCTGAGTTTCGAACCAACCGGGCGCGGTGGGAACATACACGCCGCGCTGCGGCCAATACGAATCGGTGCGCAGTACGGAGAGCTCTCCGGCTTGCGCCCAGGTGGAAATGAAAATTTCCAGGGAAAGGTCCCCTGCATTCAGGTCGTTCTGTATCTGACTGGCACTGTCAGGCGTTGCGGGGACCATCATGCCGCCAAATACAAACTCTTCAATGGAGTTGCGTGAGGTGTACTTGATCAAGGCGCCCTCGGTGCTCGCCCAGTAGGCCTCGCTTATATCCAGGCCATAGGCCCTGAGCTGGAAGAAAAACTCAAAGGCCTGCGGGTGGAAAAAAGTGCCGGCGTTCGGATAGGGCTCCGGCGTTGGAGTGAGATCCGAGTGCCGGGGACGGAAGTAAATCCCTCGCGGCACATAGCCTTGGGGCAGCGCCGGGCGTCGAGAGGCCTGCGGGGAAAAGGGCCCGATGTAGTGGTAGTCAAGCGTACTCCCGGACAGTCCGATGCTTGTGACGTAAGTGTCATGTAGCCGGTTCTCTAGAACAATTCCGATGATGGCCAGATCGTAGGCTTCAAGCTCTTGGGTCATGGCGTGCACAGCGTCGTCGGCGTCGATAAAGCGTTGCCGCATGACTGGCGTGAGGGAGCGATCATTGATCAGGGTGGGGGTTGCAGGTGCCCAGTCGGCCGGGATCCGGCCGTGGCGGGTCCATGAGCCATGAGGGTGCAGTACGCGTAATTCGCCCGCCGCTGCCACTTGCCGAATGAACGCTTCGGGGCTCAGGGTGCCATTGGCCAGGGTGCGATGCACCTGGCAGCGGCTGCCGCCGAACGGGATGAGGACGTCGAGAAGGTGTTTTTCTTCCGGGGTGCCCAGGGAGGTGTATTGAAAAAGTGTCGCTTCCAGGGTGTAGAAGTAGGCGGACAGGTCGGGGTGCTGGAGCAGTTTTGACAACAGGGCGAATATCAATTCGGGCGAGACAAACAGACCCTTGCCGTTCAGAGCCAGGACGCTGCTGTCGGAGCGGTTGCGCAACGGTGCGAAGTAGACGCCGCTGATGGTGTAGTCCGTTGGCAACTCCACCACTCCCACATCATTGCCCGGCAACAGGCTCTCGATGGCAAAGCCCGGGTCATTGATTGCCAGTGGGTAGGTGGGCACCACATGTTTCTCATGGGTGTGGGTCAGCAACAGGCCCGCGCTGAGTGTATGGGTGGTTGAGTGGGGCAGGTGTTGCAGTAACCAGTTCAGTGCTTCTTCCGGCTTGAGGAAAGACGGCCCCAGGCGCTCGGCATTGATCAAGTCGTTGCCTTGGTGCAGCGGTTGCCATTTGGGCGAAACGTCGCCCACAAAACGCCACAGTTGGCTGGCACGGATGACTTGCAGGCGTCCGGCGCCGGCCACTTGTTGAACGAAGCTCAACCGGCTGGCCGTCCCGGCAGCCAGCTCCTCGCTCAGGGGGCTGATCTTGCCGTTGGGTTCCTTGGGGGTGACGCGCAGCAGCAGGGCCTGGGTCAGGTCGGAGTCCGTGGGGGTAAACTTGAGCAGCGAACCGTCCGGATTAGACAAGTAACAGGCTGCTCCCGGTGTCTGCTCGTAGAGCTTGATGGCCGCATAAATGTCGCCGGTGGAAAAGGAGTTGATTTCCAGCGGGTCGGTGAGGACGTCGGGGTGGGAATGATAAATGCCCACCAAGTCCAAGTGGCGGGGCCGTGTTGGGTGTCCGGCTGCGGTCCTGGGATAAACCTCGGCCGGTGTGAAACTGAAAGTCGAACCGCTCAAGGGCGTTGTGGCAATAAACCGCTCGCCGCGTTTGAAGATATAACCGCCATACTCTCGATCTCGCTGCTCGCCAATCAGTGCATGGGCGTAGGCGACGACGTCCTCGTCGCTGATGAATTCCGGCGTGTAGGTTGGGCGAAACGTCGGAGGTGAAACGGGTTCTGGTGGGGGCATGGTGACTTCACTGTGTGATAGATGAAGTCGAGCAGTATCAACAGCGTGAACCGCATGCAGTCGGTACTTATGTAGCCGCGCCCCGGAGCACCCGGGGCACGTGCGAAGAGGTTACTGCGGGGTGGCGGGCACCAGAAACGCCGCCTCCAGCAATTGCCGCGTGTAGGCATGCCGGGGGTTGGCGAAAATCGCAGGTGCATCCCCTTGCTCCACCGCCTGCCCGTGCTTGACCACCATCAACTGGTGACTCAAGGCCTTGACCACCGCCAGGTCGTGGCTGATGAACAGGTAGGTCAGGTTGTACTTGGTTTGCAGGTGGCGCAGCAGCTCTACCACCTGGCGCTGCACGGTGCGGTCGAGGGCCGAGGTGGGCTCATCCAGCAAGATCAGGCGGGGCTTGAGCACCAGGGCCCGGGCGATCGCGATGCGCTGGCGTTGACCTCCAGAGAATTCGTGGGGGTAGCGATGCCGGCTTTCCGGGTCCAGGCCTACTTCCTTGAGCGCGGCGATGATCGCTGCTTCCTGTTCGGCCGCAGTGCCCATCTTGTGGATGCGCAGGCCTTCGCCGACGATCTCGCTCACGCACATGCGCGGGCTCAGGCTGCCGAACGGATCCTGGAACACCACCTGCATTTCCCGGCGCAGCGGGCGCACCTGCTGCTGGCTCAGTTTGTCCATCTGATGGCCTTCGAACCGAATGCCGCCTTTGCTCGCGATCAGCCGCAAAATCGCCAGGCCCAGAGTGGATTTGCCCGAGCCGCTTTCACCGACGATGCCCAGCGTCTGGCCCTGGGGCAGGCTGAAGTTGATGCCGTCCACCGCCTTGACGTAGTCGACGGTGCTGCGCAAGAAGCCTTTCTTGATCGGGAACCAGACTTTTAGGTCCTCGACTTCCAGCAACGGCGGGCCGATTTCATTGGTGGCAGGGCCACCGCTGGGTTCTGCCGCCAGCAGTTCCTGGGTGTATGGATGTTTGGGCGACTGGAACAGGGTTTCGCACTCGGCCTGTTCAACGATGCAGCCTTTTTGCATCACACATACCCGGTGGGCAATGCGCCTTACCAGGTTCAGGTCGTGACTGATCAACAGCAAGGCCATGCCCAGGCGCGCCTGCAGTTCCTTGAGCAACTCCAGGATCTTTAACTGCACCGTGACGTCGAGTGCCGTGGTCGGCTCGTCCGCAATCAGCAACTCCGGCTCATTCGCCAGGGCCATCGCAATCATCACCCGCTGGCGTTGGCCGCCGGACAGCTCATGGGGCAGGGCCTTGAGGCGCTTGTGGGGTTCGGGGATGCCCACCAGTTCGAGCAACTCCAGGGTGCGTCGGGTGGCGACCTTGCCGGTCAGCCCCTTGTGCAGGCCGAGCACTTCGTTGATCTGCTTCTCGATGGAATGCAGCGGGTTCAACGAGGTCATCGGCTCCTGGAAAATCATCGCAATGCGGTTGCCGCGAATATGCCGCAGGGTCTTTTCTTTGAGCGTCAGCAAATCGTGGTTGGCGTACTGGATCGTGCCCGAAGGGTGGCGTGCCAGCGGGTAGGGCAGCAGGCGCAGGATCGAGTGCGCCGTCACCGACTTGCCCGAGCCGCTTTCGCCCACCAGCGCCAGGGTTTCGCCGCGCTTGATATCGAAGCTGACGTTGTTCACCACCCGCTGGTGGCTGTTGCCTACGACGAACTCGACAGAGAGGTCGCGGACTTCGATCAGATTGTCCTGATTCATCTCATTTCCTCGGGTCGAAGGCATCGCGAGCGGACTCGCCGATAAACACCAGCAAACTCAACATGATCGCCAGCACGGCAAAGGCACTCATACCCAGCCACGGCGCTTGCAGGTTGGATTTACCCTGGGCCACCAGTTCGCCCAGGGACGGCGAGCCGGCGGGCAGGCCGAAGCCCAGGAAGTCCAGGGCGGTGAGGGTGCCGATGGCACCGGTCAGGATGAACGGCATGAAGGTCATGGTCGAAACCATGGCGTTGGGCAGGATATGCCGGAACATGATCGCGCCATTCTGCATCCCCAGCGCCCGGGCCGCCCGCACGTATTCCAGGTTACGCCCGCGCAGGAACTCGGCGCGCACCACGTCTACCAGGCTCATCCAGGAAAACAGCAGCATGATCCCCAGCAGCCACCAGAAATTGGGCTGCACGAAACTGGCGAGGATGATCAACAGGTACAGCACCGGCAAGCCGGACCAGATTTCCAGGAACCGCTGGCCGGCCAGGTCGACCCAGCCGCCATAGAAACCCTGCAACGCGCCGGCGATAACGCCGATGATCGAACTGAGCACGGTGAGCGTCAGCGCAAACAGCACGGAAATCCTGAAGCCGTAGATCACCCGCGCCAGCACATCGCGGCCCTGGTCATCGGTGCCCAGCAGGTTGTCCCGCGACGGCGGGGCCGGGGCCGGAACCTTCAGGTCGTAGTTGATGCTCTGGTAGCTGAACGGGATCGGTGCCCACAACGTCCAGGCATCCTTGGCTTTGAGCAGCTCCTGGATATAGGGGCTTTTGTAGTTGGCTTCCAGCGGGAATTCACCGCCGAAGGTGGTCTCGGGGTAGCGCTTGAGGGCCGGGAAATACCATTCGCCGTCGTAATGCACCGCCAGTGGCTTGTCGTTGGCGATCAACTCGGCGCCCAGGCTCAGGCCGAACAGGATCAGGAACAGCCACAGCGACCACCAGCCACGTTTGTTGGCCTTGAAGCGCTCGAACCGGCGACGATTGAGGGGGGATAGATTCATCTCAATGCTCCCGGCTGGCGAAGTCGATGCGCGGATCGACCAGGGTGTAGGTGAGGTCGCCGATCAACTTCACCACCAGCCCCAGCAGGGTGAAGATGAACAGCGTGCCGAACACCACCGGATAATCGCGGTTGATCGCCGCTTCAAAGCTCATCAGGCCCAGGCCGTCGAGGGAAAAGATCACTTCCACCAGCAAGGAACCGGTAAAGAAGATGCCGATAAAGGCCGACGGGAAGCCGGCAATCACCAGCAGCATCGCGTTGCGAAACACATGGCCGTACAGCACGCGGTGGTTGGTCAGGCCCTTGGCCTTGGCGGTGACCACGTATTGCTTGTTGATCTCGTCGAGGAAGCTGTTTTTGGTGAGCAGCGTCATGGTGGCGAAGTTGCCGATCACCAGCGCGGTCACCGGCAGCGCAAGGTGCCAGAAGTAATCGAGGACCTTGCCGCCCCAGCTCAACTCGTCAAAGTTGTTGGAGGTGAGCCCGCGTAACGGAAACCAGTCGAAGTAACTGCCGCCGGCGAACACCACGATCAGCAGGATCGCAAACAGGAACGCCGGGATCGCGTAGCCGACGATGATCGCCGAACTGGTCCACACGTCGAAATGGCTGCCGTGTCGCGTGGCCTTGGCGATGCCCAGCGGGATCGACACCAGGTACATGATCAGCGTGCTCCACAGCCCGAGGGAGATGGACACCGGCATCTTTTCCTTGATCAGGTCGATGACCTTGGCATCACGGAAGAAGCTGTCGCCAAAATCCAGCCGGGCGTAGTTCTTGACCATGATCCACAAGCGTTCCGGCGCCGACTTGTCGAAGCCGTACATCTTCTCGATTTCCTTCACCAGTGCCGGGTCCAGGCCCTGGGCACCGCGGTAGCTGGAGCCGGCCACCGAGACTTCGGCACCGCCACCGGCGATACGGCTGGTGGCGCCTTCAAAGCCTTCCAGCTTGGCGATCATCTGCTCCACCGGGCCACCGGGGGCGGCCTGGATGATCACAAAGTTGATCAGCAAAATGCCGAACAGGGTCGGGATGATCAGCAGCAGTCGGCGAACAATATAGGCCAGCATCTCAGTCGCCCCCGCTCGCCGGATCGGCGGTCTGGTTGGTGTCCAGGGTTACCGCAGGTTTGGCGTCGGGTTTGCTCCACCAGGTGGCGGTGCCGACGTCATAGCGCGGTGAGACTTTCGGGTGGCCGAGGTGGTCCCAATAGGCCACGCGGAAGGTCTTGATGTGCCAGTTGGGAATCACGTAGTAGCCGAACTGCAGCACGCGGTCCAGGGCCTTGGCGTGGGCCACCAGGCTCTTGCGCGAGTCGGAGTCGATGAGTTCTTCCACCAGTTGGTCGATGGCCGGGTCTTTCAGGCCGATGTAGTTGCGGCTGCCGGGTTTGTCGGCGCTGGACGACTTCCAGTACTCACGCTGCTCGTTACCCGGCGAGGAGGACTGCGGGAAGCCGCCCACCACCATGTCGAAATCCCGCGAGCGGATGCGGTTGATGTACTGGGAGACATCCACCCGGCGAATCACCAGGTCAATCCCCAGGTCGGCCAGGTTGCGCTTGAACGGCAGCAGGATGCGTTCGAACTCGGTCTGGGCCAGCAGGAACTCGATGGTCACCGGTTTCCCCGTGGTGTCGACCATCTTGTCATCGACGATCTTCCAGCCGGCCTCTTGCAGCAACTGATAAGCCTCGCGTTGCTGGGTGCGGATCATGCCGCTGGCGTCGGTCTTCGACGGCTCGAAGGCATCGGTAAACACCTGGGGCGGGATCTTGTCCCGCAGCGGCTCAAGAATCGCCAGTTCGTCCGGGCCGGGCAGGCCGGTCGCGGCCATCTCGGAGTTTTCGAAATAGCTGCGGCTGCGAGTGTAGGCGCCGTTGAACAGCTGCTTGTTGCTCCATTCGAAGTCCAGCAGCAGGCTGATGGCCTTGCGTACCCGAACATCCTGGAACATCGGCTTACGGATGTTGAACACGAAGCCCTGCATCCCGGTGGGGTTGCCGTTGGGGATTTCTTCCTTGATCAGGCGGCCCTGGGCGACGGCGGGGGTGTTGTAGGCGTTCGCCCAGTTTTTCGCGCTGATCTCCAGCCAGTAATCGAACTGCCCGGCCTTCAGCGCTTCAAGGGCCACGGTGTTGTCGCGGTAGTAATCGGTGACGCGGTAATCGAAGTTGTAGAAGCCCTTGTTGATCGGCAGGTCCTTGGCCCAGTAATCCTTGACCCGCTCGTAGCGGATCGAACGCCCGGCCTTGACCTCGGCCACCTTGTACGGGCCGCTGCCCAATGGAATCTCCAGGTTGCCCTTGGAAAAGTCCCGGGTCTCCCAGTAATGCTTGGGCAATACCGTGAGTTGCCCGAGGATCAGCGGCAGTTCGCGATTATTGGTGCGCTTGAACTTGAACAACACGCGCAGCGGGTCTTCGGCGACCACCTCATCGACGTCGGCGTAGTAGGTTTTGTAGATCGGCGAGCCGTCTTTCATCAGCGTCTGGAAGCTGAACACCACGTCTTCGGCGCGGATCGGGTGGCCGTCGTGAAAGCGCGCTTCGGGGCGAATGTAGAAGCGCACCCAGCTGTTGTCCGGGGCCTTTTCGATCTTGCCGGCTACCAGGCCGTATTCGGTGATGGGTTCGTCCAGGCTTTGCTGGGCGAGGGTGTCGTAGATCAGGCCGATGTTGTCGGCCGGCACGCCCTTGCTGATGAACGGGTTGAGGCTGTCGAAGCCGCCCATGCTGGACTCGCGGAAGGTGCCGCCCTTGGGGGCATCCGGGTTGACGTAGTCGACATGCTTGAAATCGGCGGGGTACTTGGGTGGTTCGTTGTAGAGGGTCAGGGCATGTTGCGGGGCCGCATTGGCGGCGCCGCACAACAACAGGCTGCCAAGGATCACAGTACGCAAAGGTATCATTGGGCTTTCTCCGAAGCTTTCAGCCACCACGCGCTCAGGCCCAGGCTGTAGGGCGGCGTGGTGACGAAGGCGAACCGGTTGCGGTACGCCAGGCGATGATAGTTGAGGTACCAGTTGGGAATACTGTAGTGCTGCCACAGCAGGACGCGGTCGAGCGCCCGGCCGGCGGCCAATTGTTCTTCGCGGGTTTGCGCCGCCAGCAGTTGGTCCAGCAGATGGTCGACCACCGGGTTGGCGATGCCTGCGTAATTCTTGCTGCCCTTGACCGCCGCCTGGCTGGAGTGGAAATACTGCCACTGCTCAAGGCCGGGGCTGAGGGTCTGGTTGAGGGTCATCAGAATCATGTCGAAGTCGAATTGATCGAGGCGCTGTTTGTACTGTGCGCGGTCTACCGTACGCAAGCGGGCATCGACGCCGATGCTGGTCAGATTCTCGACATAGGGTTGCAGGATGCGCTCCAGGTTCGGATTCACCAGCAGGATCTCCAGGCGCAGCGGCTGGCCGTCACTGTTGAGCAGGCGTTGCCCGGACAGCTTCCAGCCGGCGTCGGCCAGCAACGCGAGGGCGCGGCGCAGGGTGTCCCGGGGGATGCCGCGACCGTCGGTCTGGGGCAGGCTGAAGGGTTGGGTAAACAGGTTGGCCGGCAGTTGATCGCGATAGGGTGAGAGCATCAGCCACTCATGACCGGTGGGCACGCCGGTGGCGGAGAATTCGCTGTTGGGGTAGTAGCTGAGGGTGCGTTTATAGGCGCCGCTGAACAGGGTGCGGTTGGTCCACTCGAAATCAAACATCAAGCCCAGGGCTTCGCGCACCTTGGCCTGGCTGAAGGTCGGGCGCCGGCTGTTCATGAACAGGCCCTGGCTCTGGGTCGGAATCTGGTGGGCGATCTGCGCCTTGATCACATCGCCACGGTTGACCGCCGGGAAGTTATAGCCATTGGCCCAGTTCTTCGCCTGGTGCTCGATATAGATATCGAACTCGCCGGCCTTGAACGCTTCGAAAGCCACGTCGCTGTCACGGTAAAACTCCACCTCGACCTTGTCGTAGTTATAGAAACCACGGTTGACCGCCAGGTCCTTGCCCCAGTAATCCTTGACCCGTTCGAACACCAGCTGGCGTCCCGGCGAGACCTTTGTGATGCGGTAAGGCCCGCTGCCCAGCGGCGGCTCGAAGGTGGTGGCCTTGAAGTCACGGTTTTTCCAGTAATGCTGGGGCAATACCGGAAGCTCCCCAAGGCGCAGGATCAGCAACGGGTTGCCGGCACGCTTGAACACAAAACGAATGCGATGCCGATTGAGAATGTCGACCCGGGCGACTTCCTGCAGGTTGGTGCGGTACTGCGGGTGGCCTTCGGTCAGCAGCGTGCGATAGGAAAACGCCACGTCGTAGGCGGTAATCGGCTTGCCATCGTGGAAGCGTGCTTCAGGGCGCAGGTTGAACACTACCCAGCTGCGGTCCTCACTGTATTCCACCGATTGGGCAATCAGGCCGTAGCTGGACGTCGGTTCATCGCCGGACGGGGCGTACTGGCCGGTGCCGACCATCAGCGGCTCATTGAGCTCGTTGACGCCGTATTGCAGGAAGTTGGCGGTGGAGACCGGGCTTGAGCCCTTGAAGGTATAAGGGTTGAGGGTGTCGAACGTGCCAAACGCCATCACCCGCAGTGTGCCGCCTTTTGGCGCTGCAGGGTTTACCCAGTCGAAGTGGGTGAATTTGGCCGGGTACTTGAGCACGCCGAACTGCGCATAACCGTGGCTCTCGGTAATGGTCGCGTTCGCGGAAAAGCTCAAGGCCAGACTTATTAGTAGAAGGAGGGGACGCTTCAAGTCAGAGATCCGATCCAGGCGGCTTGGGCTTTATGAGCCGTACAGTAACAGCTTGTTCCGATTGGAAAAAGGCTGGTGCCGTGGGAGGAAGACTACAGGCTTGGGGGGTGATAAGGAGGGTGAACAAAAAAGAGGGAACGGTCGCCCGTTCCCCCCTGTATTTGCTGCTTAGCGTGGCCCGGAAACCACCAGCATCTGCCCGGGCTTCAGCGCCTGGCCAGTGCGCGGGTTCCAGCGCTTGAGATGTTGCATCTCGACGTTGAAGCGCTTGGCGACGATGTACAGCGAGTCGCCCTTCTTGACCTTGTATTGCACCGGCTTCTTGCTGTCGGCCTTGGCCACCAGCTTGCGGGTGTCCTGCATCACCAGGGTCTGGCCGACCTTCAGCGCCTGGCCATTGAGCTTGTTCCAGCGCTGCAAATCATGCACATCGACCTTGTTGGCCTTGGCAATCAGCGTCAGGTTATCGCCGCTGCGGACCTTGTAGTTGCGGGTGCGACCGGCAATGGCCTTGTGCTCAACGTCGTCGAACACCGGCTTTTTCGGGCGCATGCTCAGCAATTCTTCCGGCTTCATCGCCGAAAGGCTGCTGGCCAGCAACTGCGCCTTGGAGGTGGGCACCAGCAAATGCTGCGGGCCGTCCAGGGTGGTGCGCTGCTTCAGGGCGGGGTTGAGCTGGAACAGTTCGTCTTCGTCAATCTCGGCCAGCGCGGCGACCCGTGACAGGTCCATGCTCGTTTTGATTTCTACCACTTCAAAGTACGGCGTGTTGGCAATCGGGTTCAGGTTGACACCGTATGCCTCGGGGGCCAGCACCACCTGGGACAGCGCCAGGAACTTCGGCACGTAGTCCTTGGTTTCCTGGGGCAGTGGCAGGTTCCAGTAGTCTGTCGGCAAGCCGAGCTTCTCGTTACGCTCGATGGCCCGGCTGACCGTGCCTTCACCTGCGTTGTAAGCCGCCAGGGCCAGCAGCCAGTCGCCGTTGAACATGTCATGCAGACGTGTCAGGTAGTCCAGGGCGGCGGTGGTGGAGGCGGTGATGTCGCGGCGGCCGTCGTAGGCGCGGGTCTGGCGCAGGTTGAAGTAGCGCCCGGTGGCGGGAACGAACTGCCACAGGCCGACCGCATCGCTGCGGGAATAGGCCATCGGGTTGTAGGCGCTTTCAATCACTGGCAGCAGCGCCAGCTCCAGGGGCATGTTGCGCTCTTCAAGGCGTTCGACGATGTAATGAATGTAGAGGCTGCCGCGTTCGCCGGCGTTCTCAAGAAAGGAAGGGTTGCTGGCAAACCACAATCGTTGCTGTTCAATGCGCGGGTTGACGCCTAACCCGTCCTGCAATTGAAAGCCCCGGCGCATGCGTTCCCAGACATCCTGGGGCACTTCCGGGCTTGGCTTCTCTGATAGCCAAAGGGGTTTTTGCTTGATCTTGGCGGTAAGGTTTGGCTTGGGTTGCACGGTGGATTGTGCGGCAAAATTAGTCGATTGGCAGCCCGCCAGAGTAGCGGACACAGCCACCGCCACGGCTTGAGCCAGGCGGGTCAATGCGTCTGAATGGTTGGTTTTACGAATAGATGACGACATTGGCTGGAAGTAAGTTCCGGGCAAAAATGTCGGGCGATTCTAGAAAGCGCTTGGGTTGCGGTCAACCATTCAGAAATTCCGTACTAAATTCCGCGCGCTTAGAACGTATCTTTCCAAGACCTCAAGCTAGCAAACACCTCGCTCCCGGCCCGGTTATCCCGGCCATTCCGTTCGTCCGCTTTTTCTTTAACGGATGTTTCAGAGGTGCGCAAAAAAGGGTTAGTGAGTTTTTCCAGGGCCAGGTTCGAGGGCAGCGTCATCTCGCCGTTGGCCCGCAGTTGCCGGACGTTCTCCACCCGTTCGGCGATATCCGCGTTATGCGGTTCCACGGCCTGGGCGAATTTCAGGTTGCTTTGTGTGTATTCGTGGGTGCAGTACACCAGCGTGTTCGCCGGCAATGCCGCGAGGCGCTCCAGGGAGGTGTGCATTTGTTGCGGGGTGCCTTCGAACAGGCGGCCACAACCGGCGGCGAACAGGGTGTCACCACAGAACAGCACGCCCTGGTGATAAAAGGCGATATGGCCGAGGGTGTGGCCGGGTACGGCAAACACCTGGAAGTCCCAGCCCAGCACGTTGATCCGGTCGTTATCCTGGAGTGCGACGTCCCGCGCCGGGATCTTTTCATTGGCCGGGCCGTAGACCGTGGCGCCCGAAACACGTTTAAGTTGCTCGACGCCGCCGACATGATCATGGTGATGGTGAGTCACCAGGATGTCGCTGAGGGTCCAGTCGGGGTGCTGCTGGAGCCAAGCCAGCACGGGCGCGGCATCACCGGGGTCGACCACGGCGCAGCGCTTGTTCGGCTGATCCTGTAACAACCAGATGTAGTTATCGGTGAAGGCGGGCAGGGCACTGATCTGTATCATTCTTTGATTCGCCAAGCTGAACACATTGGTGCATCTTAGAACTTCTTGGCGAGTTGGAGAATGCAATGACTGATAAAGCGTTCGCCCAGGCCGACCCCGAGTGGCTGGCACTGATCGGTGCCGCCCGTGAATGGCTGTCCGGGCCTATCGGGCAATTTTTGCTGGATGAGGAGCGGCGCATGCTCGAAGACGAGCTGGGCCGGTTCTTTGGCGGTTACCTGGTGCATTACGGTCCGTCGGCACAAACCCCGCCGTCGGCGCCTCAGGTGCAACGCAATGTGCGCCTGGGGGCGCCGTTGCCGGGTGTTGAAATCGTGTGCGAGGAGCAGGCCTGGCCGTTGAGCGAGCATGCCGCCGACGTGGTGGTGTTGCAGCATGGGCTGGATTTCTGCCTGTCGCCCCACGGTTTGCTGCGTGAAGCGGCCAGCAGTGTGCGCCCAGGTGGCCATTTGCTGATCATCGGTATCAACCCCTGGAGCAGTTGGGGTTTGCGCCACGTGTTCGCCCACGACGGGCTGCGCCAGGCGCGCTGTATCTCGCCGTCGCGGGTGGGCGACTGGTTGAACCTGCTGGGCTTTGCGCTGGAGAAACGCCGCTTCGGGTGCTATCGTCCGCCGCTTGCGTCTGCCAAGTGGCAGGGCCGGCTGGCCGGCTGGGAGCGCAGGGCCGGTGCCTGGCAATTGTCCGGTGGTGGTTTCTACCTGTTGGTGGCGCGCAAGATCGTCGTTGGCCTGCGCCCGGTGCGCCAGGTACGCCGCGAACCGATGGGCAAGCTGGTGCCGATGCCGATGGCCAAGGTCAATCGCAAGCAGAGCGAGCAGTAAACCTACCTTTTTTGATTTCAGGTCGAGCCTCTCGACCTCGGGCCCTTGTCGGTCGATTATCGGCAACCCGCTTTGATGGATCCCGCTTTGATGGATAGTGAAATGACCGATAGCGTAGAACTCTTCACCGATGGCGCCTGCAAGGGCAACCCCGGTCCCGGCGGATGGGGCGCCTTGCTGGTGTGCAAGGGCGTGGAGAAGGAACTGTGGGGCGGCGAGGCCAACACCACCAACAACCGCATGGAGCTGATGGGCGCGATTCGCGGCCTTGAAGAGCTCAAGCGTCGTTGTGACGTGTTGCTAGTGACCGACTCCCAGTACGTGATGAAAGGCATCAACGAGTGGATGGTCAACTGGAAGAAGCGCGGCTGGAAGACCGCCGCCAAGGAACCGGTGAAAAACGCCGACCTGTGGCAGTTGCTTGATGAGCAATGCAACCGCCACAACATCACCTGGAAGTGGGTGCGCGGGCACATCGGCCACCCGGGTAACGAGCGGGCCGACCAGTTGGCCAACCGTGGCGTGGATGACGTGCGCGGCTACAAGCAGAGCTGATGCCGGCTGACGTGTTAAGATCCCGCCCCTTGAAATGTACCAAACCGTTGAGAGCTGAACCCTGATGGCCATCCGATCTGTTGTACTCGATACCGAAACCACCGGCATGCCGGTGACCGACGGCCACCGGATCATTGAAATCGGCTGCGTCGAACTGATGGGCCGCCGCCTCACTGGCCGGCACTTCCACGTCTACCTGCAACCGGATCGGGAAAGTGATGAAGGCGCCATCGGCGTCCACGGCATCACCAACGAATTCCTGGTGGGCAAGCCGCGGTTTGCCGAAGTGGCCGATGAGTTCTTCGAGTTCATCAACGGCGCGCAGCTGATCATCCATAACGCGGCGTTCGACGTTGGCTTCATCAACAACGAATTTGCGCTGATGGGCCAGACCGATCGGGCTGACATTACCCAGCACTGCTCGATCCTCGATACCCTGATGATGGCGCGTGAGCGTCACCCGGGCCAGCGCAACAGCCTCGATGCATTGTGCAAACGCTATGGCGTCGACAACTCCGGTCGTGAACTCCACGGCGCCTTGCTCGACTCCGAGATTCTCGCCGACGTTTACCTGACCATGACCGGTGGCCAGACCAGCCTGTCCCTGGCCGGCAACGCGTCGGATGGCAACGGCTCGGCAGAAGGCTCGGGCAATCGCCCTTCGGAAATCCGCCGCCTGCCAGCAGATCGCCAGCCCACCACGATCATTCGCGCCAGTGAGCAGGACATGGCCGAACACGCGGCGCGTCTGGAGGCGATCGCCAAATCTGCCGGCGCCCCGGCGCTGTGGACCCAATTGACCCAGCAATAACCGTCACCCCAGTGCCAGCCCCTGGCTGGCCCTGATCAAGTCATACGCCTTGCGCGCAATCGGGTTCGCCGTGTTCGGGCGGATCCACAGGTAATACGTCACCTCTGGCATCCTCGGCAGCCCATCGTTTTCCCCCAATACCCGCATGTCCGGCCCGAGCATTTCCATACTCCGTGGGGTCACGCCCAGCCCTGCGCGGGTGGCGGCCTTGATCCCGATCAGGTTCGACGCCAGATACGCCTGGCGCCACGGGATATTCGCCCGTTCCAGCGCCTCCAGGGCATAACGTCGATAGATACTCGGCTCATCCACCAGAATCAGCGGCAGCGGTTCGCTCGGCGAATGAATGTATTGCGCCGAACAGATCCACCACACCGGCGAAGTGCGCAACGCAAAGCCTTCCAGGTTGGCGTCGGCGCGGGTGGAAATCACCATGTCGACCTTGCCCCGGTGCAAGTCATCCATCAGGAACGGGCTGCGGCCCACGTCGATTTCCAGGCGCAGGCGCGGCGCCGAACGGGCGATGTGGCTGAGGATCGGCGGCAGGATGGTGTCGGCGATGTCATGGGGCGAGCCGATGCGCAGCACGCCGCTGAGGCTGCTTTCCCGCAGGGAATTAAGCGCCTCGTCATTCAGCGACAGCATCTGCCGCGCATGCCGCAATAACTGCAAGCCGGGTTCCGTCAGCTGTTTTTGCCGGCCGCGTTTCTCAAACAGGCTGACCCCCACTTGCTGTTCGAGGCGCTGCATATGCTGGGTGACGGAGGATTGCGTGCGTGCCAGATGGGTGCCGGCTTCGGCAAAGCTGTGGTGGTCGACCACGGCAATAAAGGTGCGGAGCAGTTCGAGATCGAGGGTCGACATGGCCATTCCAGGGCGTTTTTTATATCAAGGGTGCGAAGATAAACATTACAGATGTTTATGTTTTGTCGCGTCGAATTTTTACGAGAGCTAATGATTTCGAGTATATGGCCAAAAAGCAGCGCGTCCATATACGGGAAGTTATAACGATATTAGATATTTGAATTTCCGTTACCCCGGCACTCTCCCTAGCATGCCCCCACATCAGGTCGGGGTACGCCGATCGCTAATGAGGGGAGTTCCATGGGTTTTGTGCGCGCGGCGGTAAAACGAAGGTTGCCTGTGGTCCTGGGCGCATTGATTGCCCTGGGCGGCAGCGTGGTGGCTCAGGCCGATGCGACCCTGGACAAGATCCAGCAGCGCCATGTGCTGGTGGTCGGCGTGCTGCTCTCCGGCGGGCCGTTTGGCGGTATCGACCCTACTACCCAGAAGCCCAAGGGCTTGAACGTCGACCTGGCCAACGAGCTGGGCCGTCAGTTGGGCGCCGAAGTGCAACTGGTGCCGGTATTGCCGGCCAACCGCGTGCAGTTCCTGCAACAGGGCAAGGTCGACCTGCTGATCGCGAATATGGAGTGGACCGCCGAGCGTGGCGACATCCTCGGTTTCGTGCCGACCCCGTTCTACAAGATCGGCGGCACCGCAGCGGTGCTCAAGGACAGCAAGATCACCCGCTGGGCAGACCTCAAGGACCAGCCGGTGTGCACCTCTCAGGGCAGCAGCTACGTGAAGCCGCTCACCGAGCTCGGCGCGCAGATCAAGGCCTTCAAAAGCTCCTCCGAATCCCTGTTGGCCCTGCGTGGCAACAACTGCGTCGCCGCCGTGCATGACTCCACGCTGGTCAACCCGCTGATCAACGACAGCGCGGAATGGAAGGATTACCGCACCCTCAGCCCCGAGTTGAATCCCGCACCGTCGGTGATCTGGACTCGCCGTGGCGAGAGCGACACCCAGGCCAGACTCGACCCGATCGTCAAGGAACTGCACCGCAGCGGCTGGCTGATCGACGCCCAGACCCGCAACCACATCACCCCGGCTTCCCCGGCGCTGGTGGAGTTGCAGAAACAGTTCAAGGGCGCCTGAGCATGCGATTGAAATCCCTGACCGTTCTCGGCCTGGCCCTGTGCGCAAGCCTGGCCCACGCCGACGCCACCCTCGACAAGATCCAGCAACGCCACACCATCAGCGTCGGCGTGATTCTCAGCGGCCCGCCGTTTGGCACCATCGACCCCAAGACCGGCGAACACCTGGGCTACAACGTGGAGTTGGCCAAGGGCCTCGGACAGGCGCTGGGTGTGGAGACCAAGACCGTTTCGGTACTGGCCCCCAACCGCGTGCAGTTCCTGCAGCAAGGCAAGGTCGATGTGCTGATTGCCAACATGCAGTACACCGACGAGCGCGCCGAGATTCTCGACTACGTGCCCACGCCCTATGAAGAAGTCGGCGGCGCGGCGTTGATCCGCAAAGGCGCCGGCATCACCCAGTGGGCCGACCTCAAGGACAAGCCGGTGTGCGTGTCCCAGGGCAGCAACTTCATCAAGCCGTTGCAGGAAACCTACGGCGCGCAGATCAAGGCGTTCCGCAGCCAGTCTGAATCCCTGTTGTCGTTGCGTGGCAATGGCTGCGTGGCGGCGGTGCACGTCAGCCCGACCATGCACGCGTTGCTGGACGATGCCGAATGGTCCGGCTATGAGATCCCGTTGCCGGGAGATCTGATCCCTTCCAAATCGGTGATCTGGATCCGCAAGGGCGAACACGATACCCAGGCCAGGCTCGACGCCATCGTGCGCGACTGGCACCGCAGCGGCTGGTTGATTGCGCTCGGCGAACGCACCGGCATGGCGCCGTCCCAAGCCCTGCGTGATTTGCATGAGCAGTACAGCCATGAGTGAACCGCTATTTGCCACCCTGCAACAACTGCTCGGCACCGCCCACGTGCAGCGCAGTGACGAGGCTGCCCAGTACCTCACCGACAAACAGGGCCGCTACACCGGTCAGGTAGTCGCGGTGGTGCACCCGGCCAATACCGAAGAAGTCGCCGCCGTGGTGCGTGCGTGTGTGGCCCTGGAGGCGCCCATTGTCGTCCAGGGCGGCAACACCGGCCTGATGGCAGGCGCCACACCGGACGCCAGTGGCCGCGCGGTATTGCTGTTGCTCGACCGCATGAACCGGGTCCGCGTGATCGACACCGATAACGACACCCTGACCGTCGAAGCCGGCTGCATCCTGCAAAACGTCCAGGATGTGGCCCGTGAAGCCGGCCGACTGTTTCCGCTGAGCTTGGGCGCCGAAGGCAGCTGCACCCTTGGGGGCAACCTCGGCACCAATGCCGGCGGTACTGCCGTGCTGCGTTATGGCAATACCCGCGAGCTGACCCTGGGCCTGGAAGTGGTGACCGCCGAAGGCGAAATCTGGAACGGCCTGCGCGGTTTGCGCAAGGACAACACCGGCTATGACCTGCGGGATTTGTACGTCGGCAGCGAAGGCACCCTCGGGATTATCACTGCCGCGACACTGAAGCTGTTCCCGTTGCCCAAGGCCCAGGCTACTGCGCTGCTGGCCTTTGATGAGCTGGCCCAGGCGGTTGCATTCCTGTCCCATGCCCGCGCCGGTTTCGGTGCGAATCTCACTGCGTTCGAACTGCTCAGCGCCGATTGCCTGGCGCTGCTGCGCGAACAGTTTCCCGAAGGCCCGCAACCGTTCCTGAAAGCCAGCCAGCCCTGGTTCGCCTTGTTGGAGCTGTCGGATAACCACGGCGAAGCCCACGCCCGTGAAGCCTTCGAAACCGTCCTCGGTGAAGCCTTCGAACAGTCATTACTGGCCGATGCACTGATCGCCGAAAGCCTGGCGCAAAGCGAAGCCCTGTGGCTGCTGCGCGAAAACATGAGCGAGGCGCAGAAGCGCGCCGGGCGCAATATGAAGCACGACATCTCGGTGCCCATCTCGCAAATCGTCGCCTTCGTCGCCCATACCGATGCGCTGTTGCAGGCGCATTTTCCCGGGGTGCGCAACTTCACCTTCGGGCACCTGGGGGACGGCAACCTGCATTACAACGTTGCCCATCCGCTGGACTCGACGGTGGATGAGCACATGCGCAACTACGCCGAACTGAGCCTGCTGGTGCACGACAGCGCCCACGCCCACGGCGGCTCTATCAGCGCCGAGCACGGGATTGGCCAGCGCAAGGTCGGCATGCTGGGCCGCTACAAAAGCCCGGTGGAGCTGGACCTGATGCGCCGCATCAAACGCGCCCTCGACCCGAAAAACCTGCTCAACCCGGGCAAAGTCCTGGAGGTGCAGCCATGACCGTTCGCCTGTCCAGGCGCGTGCAGCGGGTGTCGCTGTCGGCCAACGCGGCAGCCAAGTCCCGCGCCACGGAACTGCGTGACGCCGGCCGCGACATTCTTGACCTGACCACCGGCGAGCCGGATTTCGATACCCCGGAGCACATCAAGCAAGCTGCCTACGCCGCCATCGCCGCGGGCGCCACCAAATACACGCCGACACCCGGGGTAAAAGCCTTGCGCGTGGCGGTGCAGCGCAAGCTGGCCGAAGAAAACCACCTCGACTATTCGCTGCCCAGCATCGTGATCGCCAACGGCGCGAAACAGATCATCTTCAACGCCTTCGCCGCCACCCTCGACGACGGCGATCAAGTGCTGGTACCCACGCCGTATTGGCCGTCGTTCCCCGACAGCGTGCGCTTCAACGGTGGCGAACCGGTGTTTATCGAGTGCGGGCTGGAGCAGGGCTGCAAGTTGCTGCCGGCGCAACTCGAGCAGCACATCAACGAGCGCACCCGCTGGCTGATCCTGAACGGCCCGGGCAACCCAAGCGGTGCTGTCTACAGCGAAGCTGAACTGCAAGCGCTGGCCGAGGTGTTGCGTCGCCATCCCCAGGTGCTGGTGCTGCTGGATGAACTCTACGAACACATCCGCTTCGACGGTCGCCCGGCCCAGAGCCTGCTGAACGTCGCGCCGGATTTGCAGGACCGCTGCCTGTTGGTGGGCGGCGTGTCCAAGACCTACGCCATGACAGGCTGGCGCATCGGCTTCGGCGCCGGGCCGCAGACCCTGACCAACGCCATGGCGGTGGTGCAATCCCAATCCACCTCCGGTGCGTCTTCCGTCGGGCAGGCCGCCGCGTTGGCCGCCTTCACCGGCGGGCTGGGCTTCTTGGTCGAGCAGGTGGCGGCCTATCAACTGCGTCGGGACCTGCTGATGATGGCCCTCGGCACCGTCGACGGCCTGGAGGTGCTTGAGCCTCAAGGCGGGTTCTTCGTGTTTGTGCGCTGCGCCGGTCTGCTCGGCCGCTACCGCCCGGACGGTCAGCCGTTGAAGGATGACGGCGATGTCGTCGCGTACTTGTTGGAGGAGGGCGTCGCCGGTGTGGCGGGCAGTGCTTATGGCCTGTCGCCGTGGTTTCGCCTGTCCATCGCCACGGCGACTGACAGCGTGGCCGAGGCCGGCCGCCGTATCGCGGTCGCCTGCGGCAAGTTGCGGGGCGTCGAATGAGTCATTGGCTGGAGATGTTTGTGCACTGGGCCGCCGGCATCGGCCTCAACTACAACTTCCTGCTGGATGCCTATCAGCGTGGCACCCTGGCGCAGGGCGCGTTGACCACCGTGTTGTTGTGCCTGTTCACCATCGTCGGCAGCCTGCTGGCCGGGATCAGCCTGGCGGCGCTGCTGACCTCGGGCAACCCATGGCTGGCCAAGCCGGCGCGGGTGTTTATCGAAGTCACCCGCAACACCCCGACCCTGGTGCAGCTGTACTGCGCGTTCCTGGTGTTGAACATGCTGCTGACCCAGGCGGTCGGCGCAGCCAACCCGCTGACGCCGTTTGCCTGGGTGGTGATCGTGATCTCCCTGCATAAAGGCGCGTTTCACGCCGAAGCCCTGCGCGCCGGCATCGAGGCGGTGCCCGCGGTGACGCTGGAAGCCGCCAGTTCCCTGGCCTTCAGCAGCCGCCAGCTGCTGTGGAACGTGCAGTTGCCGTTGGCCTTGCGCTTTGCGTTGCCGTCGCTGATCAACAACCTGATCGACCTGGTGAAAATGACCGCCGTGGCCTCGGCCATTGCCGTGGGCGATATCACTTACGCCTCGATCATGATCTGGACCCAGAGCGACAACGTGCTGGAACTGATGATTTTGATCCTGAGCTTTTTCGGCTTGCTGAGCTTTACCGTCAATTGTGTGGGGCGCTGGCTGGAAGCGCGCCTGAGGATGCCCGGCTATGGCCATTGATTCATTCCCGGTGCTGTCGGCGTTGCTGCAATGGTCGCCGGCACTGGTCAGCGGTTTCGGCCAGAACATCCTGATCAGCCTGGTGGCGATCGGACTCGGCTCGCTGCTGGGCCTGATGGTGGGCGCGCTGGCCATGTCGCCCTTGCGCCTGCTGCGGTTGCCGGCGCGGGTCTGGGTGCAGTTTTTCCGCAACGCGCCGTGGCTGGTGCTGATCTATTTCACCACCTACGTGTTCCCGTTCGAGATCCATATCGGCAGCAGCTATGTGTCGTTCCCCGACTGGGTCAAGGTGACCATTGGCCTCGCGTTGCCGGCCAGCGCCAACGTGGCGGAGATCTTTCGCGGTGCCATCGGCTCGATCCCCAGTACCCAGTGGGAAGCCGCGCGTTCACTGGCGTTCACCCGTGGCCAGATCTTCCGCTCGATCATCCTGCCCCAGTGCTTCAAGCGCATGTTGCCGCCGTGGATGAACCTCTACGCGGTGGTCACCATGGGCACCGCCCTGGCTTCGCTGGTGGGCGTGCACGACGTGATCGACACCGCGCAGATCGCCAGCAACACCGTGAACATGACCGGCTTTACCGTGGTGATCTACCTCAGCTTGCTGGTGTTGTTCTTCGCCTATTGCTACCCGATTTCCCGTTTGACCCAACGCCTGGAGCGCCGTTATGCCTTCTATTGAACCCCTGGTCAGCCTGCGGGACTTGCAGCTGTCGTTCGGTGACAACCGGGTGCTCAAGGGCATCGACCTTGATGTGCATCGCGGCCAGGCGGTGTCGATCATCGGCCCGTCGGGCTCGGGCAAGTCGACCATCCTGCGTTGCATCACCGGCCTGTTGCAGCCCCAGCGCGGCACCATCCGCGTCGGCGAAACCCGGGTCGATACCCTGACCCAGGAAGCCCAGCGCATCGAGTTGCGCAAGCGCGTCGGTTTTGTGTTCCAGCAGTACAACCTGTTCCCGCATTTGTCGGTGCTGGAAAACCTGGTGATCGCCCCGCGCAAGGTGCTCGGCCGCAACCGCGCCGACGCCGAGAAAGACGCGCGGGCGCTGTTGGCCAAGGTGCGCATGGAGCACAAGGCCGATGCCTATCCCGGCCAACTTTCCGGCGGGCAGCAGCAGCGGGTGGCGATTGCCCGCGCGTTGGCGATGCGCCCGGAACTGATTCTGTTCGATGAAGTGACCTCGGCCCTGGACCCGGAAACCGTCGGCGAAGTGCTGACGGTGATTCGTGAGCTGACCGAAGAGGGCATGACCTGTGTGCTGGTGACCCACGAGATGCGCTTCGCCGAAGAGATCAGCGACATCGTCTACTTCACTGAAAACGGCGTGATCGTCGAGCACGGCAGCGCCGAGCAAATCTTCCAGCGCCCCACCAGTGAACGCACCCAGGAATTCCTGCGCCATGCCTTGGGCGATCCGGGCCGCCGTCCGCCGATCGCCAACGATCCGTACCTGTTGACCAACCTGAGCCGCTACACCCTGTCTGTCTAATAAGAGGAACCTCGTCATGAGTACCGCAAACCGTGCCGCCGTTATCGAAGACTTCCTGCAGCAGATCCGCGTCATCAACCAGCGTGGCGTAGACCGCGCGGCCCTGGTGGAAATCGTCGGGCTGCTGGAAACCCTGGCCGAGCGCCGGGACCTGTTCAACTTCAGCGAATTCCCCGCACCGGTGCCGGGGCAGGGCAGTACTGCCTTCCGTTATCGCCTGAACGACGATGGCGACACACCGACCCTGTACCTGAACTCGCTGCTGCCGGGCAAAAGCACCATCCCCCACAACCATGAAACCTGGGCGATCATCAGTGCCGTTGAAGGCCAGGAGATCAACTACGTCTATGGCCGCAACGATGAAGGACGTGACGCAGGCTTCACCACCTTGACCCTTGAGAAAGAAGTCATCGTGCAGCCGGGTACTTCCATCTCGTTCCTCGGTGAAGACCTGCACGGGATTCTCGTCGAGGGTGAGCAGCCGACCTTGCACTTCCACCTGTATGGCTTGCCGCTGGAGTCCCTCAATGGCCGTTATGGCGTTGAAGCCGACGGCCGGATTCTTAACTACAACGCCTCGCAGATGGCCCCGTCGATCAAGGCCTACGCATGATCGACCTGTATTACTGGCCCACCGGCAATGGCCTGAAAGTCGGCATCCTGCTTGAAGAGCTGGAAGCAGAGTACCGCCTGATTCCGGTGAACATCCGTGAAGGCGCGCAGAAGCAGGAAAGCTTCCGGCGCATCAGCGCGAATGGGCGGATTCCGGCGATTGTCGACCACAGCCTTGAAGCACCACTGAGCCTGTTCGAGTCCGGGGCGATCCTGAATTACCTGGCCGACCAGGCCGGGCGTTTCCTGCCGCCCGCCGGTACCGCCGAGCGCCAGAAAGTCCAGGAGTGGCTGTTCTGGCAGGTGGGGCATATCACCCCGTACCTGAGCCAGTTGCAGCTGTTCAAGGAGAAGGCGCCGGAACCGATTCCCTTCGCCCTGGACCTGCTGAACGCCGAAGCCACGCGCCTGTATCGGATGCTGGAGCAACGCTTGGCCGAGGTGCCGTACGTGGCGGGCGAGTATTCGGTGGCCGACATGGCGATCTTCCCGTGGATCCAGCCCCTGCGCCAAGGCCAGGACCTGGCGGACTACCCGAACATCCAGGCCTGGCGCTTGCGGATCAAGGCACGCCCGGCGGTCCAGCGGGCCTATGCCAAGGGGCGTGAAGTGGCCGCTGGCGAGCGCTCGTTGGCCTTGCAGTAATTCATCTCTTTTTTGCGGGACTTTCATGAGCCAGACCATCACACCCGGGCAATTGCAACAATGGCTGTTCGACGGCCAGGAAATCGCCCTGTTTGACGTACGCGAGCACGGCCAATACGGCGAGGCCCACCTGTTCCACGGGGTGAACCTGCCCTATAGCCGCCTGGAGCTGGAGGTGCAGCGCCTGGCGCCGAATCCTCAGGTGCGCCTGGTGATTTACGACCAGGACGGCGGCGAGGTGGCTGCGCGTACGGCGTTGCGCTTGCAGGCGCTGGGCTACCGCCATGTGCATGTGCTGCAAGGTGGCGCGGACGGTTGGCAGGCGGCGGGCCTGCAACTGTTTGCCGGGGTGCATGTGCCGTCAAAAGCCTTTGGCGAATTGGTGGAAGAGGCCAGCCACACGCCCCACGTCACCGCGCACCAACTGGCGGACTGGCAGGCCAAGGGCGAGCCGCTGGTGGTGCTGGACGGCAGGCCGTTCGATGAATACCGCAAGATGACCATTCCCGGTTCCATCTGCTGCCCCAACGGTGAACTGGGCTACCGCGTGCACGACCTGGTGCCGGATGAGACCACGCCGATCGTGGTCAACTGCGCCGGTCGTACCCGCAGCATTATCGGCGCCCAGACGCTGATCAACCTCGGCGTGAAGAACCCGGTCTATGCGCTGGAAAACGGCACTCAGGGGTGGTACCTGGCGGACTTCAAGCTGGAGCATGGCAGCACCCGGCGGTATGCCGATCAGGTCTCCACTGATCTGGTGCAGCAGCGCGAGGCTGCCCGGCAATTGGCTGCGCGGGCAGGGGTGGTCACTGTTGGGGCGGATCAGGTTCGCCAGTGGGCGCAAGATCTTTCCCGCAGCCTGTTCCTGTGTGATGTACGCACCGCCGAAGAGTTTGCCGCCGGCAGTTTGCCGGGGGCGCAACATACCCCAGGCGGGCAGCTGATTCAGTCCACCGACCTGTACATCGGCGTGCGTCAGGCGCGGGTGGTGCTGGTAGACAGCGACGGCGTGCGTGCGCCGATTGTCGCCAGCTGGCTGCGGCAATTGGGGCATGAGGCGTATGTGCTCAAGGACGGTGTCCAGAGTGGCCTGGCGTTACCGGTCAGGCAGGCTGTGCCGTTCAAGGCGTTGCCATTGATCTCGGTGCAGGCGCTGGCCGATGCCCTGAAAGACGATGCCGTGGACCTGGTGGACCTGCGCCCGAGCATGATCCATCGCAAGGGCCGGATTGCCGGTTCGCGCTGGTCGATTCGCTCGTTGTTGGCCGCCGGTGCGCGGCCGTTGGTGCTGCTGGCGGATGACCCGGCGCTGGCCGCGTTTGCCGCGCTGGGGTTGGGCGAAGAGGTGCACGTGCTCGACGGCGGCTATGCCGCCTGGGTCGCAGCCGGTTTGCCGGTGATCGAGGATGCGCAGACCCCAGCGGATAATCAGTGCATCGACTTCCTGTTCTTCACCCACGACCGCCATAGCGGCAACAAGGATGCCGCCCGCCAATACCTGGCCTGGGAAATCGGCTTGTTGGCGCAGATGAGCGAGGCGGAAATCGCCAGCCTCAAACCATTGGCGCCCGTATCGCGCGTGCGCACCCGGCTGATTCATGCGGCACGTACCGAAGGCGGCAATGGCGGCCGGGCGGTGAACGTCCCCATCACCCGTTTGAGCACCGTGCTGTTCGACAACCTCGCCCAGATGCGTGACGCGCGTTCCCGGCGCGACAGCGAGCGTGTCCTGAGTTACGGCGCGCGTGGCAACCCCACCGCGTTCGCCCTGGAAGATTTGGTCACCGAACTCGAAGGCGGCTATCGCACGCGGCTGTATGGCACCGGCCTCGCCGCTGCGGCGCAGACGTTCCTGGCCTACCTGCGACCCGGCGATCATGTACTGATCACCGACGCGGTGTATTCCCCGGTGCGCAAGCTGGCCCGCGAGTTCCTGCAGCCATTCGGCATCGAAGTCAGCTACTTCACCCCGGACGGCAGCGGTCTGGAAGCGCAGTTACAGGCCAACACCAAAATGGTCTATGCGGAAGTGCCGGGTTCGCTGCTGTATGAACTGTGTGACCTGCCCGCGATAGCCGCACTGTGCAAGCCGCGCGGGATTCTGCTGGCGGTGGACAACACTTGGGGCTCGGCCTACTTGTACCGGCCGCTGGCGTTGGGCGCCGACATCTCGATCATGGCCCTGACCAAATACCTCGGCGGCCACAGTGACGTGATGATGGGCAGTGTCTGCACCAGCGAAGCAGCATGGCCGGCCCTGGCGAAAATGAGCGACACCTTTGGCAATGCGGTCAGTGCCGACGATGCCTACCTGATCCTGCGTGGCGCGCGCACCCTGGCTTCCCGGCTGGACGTGCACGAGCGCCAGGCGCTGAAGATTGCCCAATGGTTGCAGGCGCAGCCGCAGGTCAAGCGGGTGTTTCATCCGGCCTTGCCCGAGCACCCTGGCCATGTGCTGTGGAAGCGCGACTTCAGCGGCAGTAACGGTTTGCTGTCGTTTGAACTCACCCGCGCGGATGCCGGTTACGTCGAACGGTTTATCGACGGCTTGCAGCTGTTTGGCCTGGGTGCGTCCTGGGGCGGTTTTGAGAGCCTGGTGACCCTGGCCGACACCCAGGATCGCCAGAGCGTCGCCGACCGTGGATTGAACCCGGTGGTGCGTCTGCATGTGGGGCTGGAGGATGTGGAGGCGTTGATCGAGGATTTGCAACGGGGGTTCGTGGCGGCGGGGCGTTGAGTCCCGCTCCATGACAATTTGCGTCCGGCCATAGGTGCCAATCGAACTTTGTGTTTAACTTCGGCACCTGAAATTCGTTTCACTACCACCACTAGAAGGATTCCGTTCATGGCTCAAGTTACCCATAAAGGCAACCCTATCCAGGTCGACGGCGACTTGCCACAAGTCGGCGCCAAAGCGCCAGCCTTTACCCTGACTGCTGGCGATCTGTCGGACGCGACCCTGGCTACCTTTGCCGGCAAGCGCAAAGTGCTGAACATCTTCCCAAGCATCGATACCCCGACTTGCGCGACTTCGGTTCGCAAGTTCAATGCCCAGGCCAACAGCGTGGACAACACCGTGGTGCTGTGCATTTCCACTGACCTGCCATTTGCCCAGGCACGCTTCTGCGGCGCCGAAGGCCTGGAAAACGTGAAGAACCTGTCGGACTTCCGCGACGCCGGCTTTGCCGTTGACTACGGCGTTGCGATCGCCGCAGGCCCGCTGCGCGGCCTGACCGCCCGTGCCGTCGTGGTGCTGGACGAAAATGACAACGTGCTGCACAGCGAGCTGGTCAGCGAAATCGGCCAAGAGCCGAACTACGAAGCAGCCCTGGCTGTTTTGAAGTAACTGTTACTACGCATTACTGTCGTTTTGCAGTAACACGCGTGATGCAGTATTACGGCCTGGCCTAGTCCAGGCCGTTTTTATTTGTGCTTCAGAGGCTTAGTCAGATAGCGAATGGACTAAGCAAAGAAGTTAAAAGTTGTAATCCAAGGTAAATAGCCGGTAAAGGCGCTTTTCTTAACGCGCCCCAGTGCTTATCTTTCAGCCTCCCAAAGAAGAAGCTCTCGCGCCCAATGGTTGATCACTCCATGCAATCCACCCCTCGTCACTCCCGCCGCTGGCTGTTCGGCCTCCTCGTGCTGCTGGTCATTGCCGGCCTGTGCTGGAAATTCTGGCCTGGCAGCCACAAAGACAGCGCCGAGAAGAAGCCCGCCGGGCATGCCGGCAAGTCGGGCATGATGCGTCCGGGCTTTGGTGGTTCTACCGGCCCGGTGCCGGTGCGCGTGGCGCCTGCGGTGCTGGGTGAGTTCCCGGTGTATTACAAGGCACTGGGCACGGTCACCGCATTGAACACCATCAATGTGCGCAGCCGGGTAGGGGGAGAGCTGGTCAAGATCGCCTTTGAAGAAGGGCAGATGGTCAAGGCCGGTGACCTGCTGGCGGAAATCGACCCGCGCAGTTACCAGAATGCCTTGCTCCAGGCCCAGGGCACGTTGCTGCAAAACCAGGCGCAGCTGAAAAACGCCCAGGTCGACGTGCAGCGTTATCGCGACCTGTACGCCCAGGACAGTATCGCCAAACAAACCCTCGACACCGCCGAAGCGCTGGTGCTGCAGTACCAGGGCACGGTCAAGACCAACCAGGGCGCGGTGGATGACGCCAAGCTCAACCTCGAATTCACCAAGATCCGCGCCCCGATCACCGGGCGTGTCGGCCTGCGTCAGGTGGACGTGGGCAACCTTGTGGCGGCCAACGACACCACCTTCCTGGCAGTGATCACCCAGACCCAGCCGATCAGCGTGGTCTTCACGTTGCCGGAAAACACCCTGGAAACCGTACTGGCGCGTTATCACGCCGGTAACAAGCTGCCGGTGGAAGCCTGGGACCGTGGCGATGTGGCCCTCAAGGCCAGTGGCGTGTTGCAGAGCCTGGACAACCAGATCGACGTCACCACCGGCACCCTGAAATTCAAGGCACGGTTCGATAACAAGGACCAGGCACTGTTCCCCAACCAGTTCGTGAACGTGCACCTGCTGGCCGACACCCTGCATAACGTGGTGCTGGCGCCGTCGGCGGCGATTCAGTTCGGCAACACCGGCACCTTTGTCTACGTGCTGGATGGCGACAAGAAGGTCAAGGTACGTCCGCTGGTGATCGGTGATTCCGACGGCGACCACACCGTGATCAAGCAAGGCCTTGCCGCCGGCGACCGCGTGGTGCTGGAAGGCACCGACCGGCTGAAGGACGGCAGTGAAATCGAAGTGGTCAACGACAGCAGTGAAGTGCCGACCACCCCGACCGAACACCTCCAGGGCCAGCCGGCAGCCAAGACGCAGCAAGGCCCGGCTGATGCCGGCAAGGCGCAAAAGGGCGGCGCATGAACCTCTCGCGGCTGTTCATCCTTCGCCCGGTAGCCACTACCCTGAGCATGCTGGCCATTGTTTTGGCCGGCGTGATCGCCTACCGCCTGTTGCCGGTCTCGGCCTTGCCCCAGGTGGACTACCCGACCATCCGGGTGATGACCCTGTACCCCGGCGCCAGCCCGGACGTGATGACCAGCGCGGTGACGGCGCCCCTGGAGCGTCAGTTCGGGCAAATGCCCGGCCTGACCCAGATGGCGTCCACCAGTTCCGGCGGCGCCTCGGTACTGACCCTGCGGTTCAACCTCGACATCAACATGGACGTCGCCGAGCAACAGGTACAGGCCGCGATCAACGCCGCCACCAACCTGCTGCCCAAGGACCTGCCGGCACCGCCGGTGTACAACAAGGTCAACCCGGCGGATACCCCGGTGCTGACCCTGGCCATCACCTCCAAGACCATGCTGTTGCCCAAGCTCAATGACCTGGTCGACACACGCATGGCGCAAAAGATCGCGCAGATCAGCGGCGTCGGCATGGTCAGCATTGCCGGCGGCCAGCGCCAGGCCGTGCGGATCAAGGTCAACCCCGAGGCCCTCGCGGCCAACGGCTTGAACCTGTCGGACGTGCGCACCCTGATCGCCGCCTCCAACGTCAACCAGCCCAAGGGTAACTTCGACGGCCCCACGCGGGTGTCGATGCTCGACGCCAACGACCAGTTGGTCTCGCCCAAGGAATACGCCGAGCTGATCCTGGCCTACAACAACGGTGCGCCGTTGCGGCTCAAGGATGTGGCGCAGATTGTCGACGGTGCCGAAAACGAACGCCTTGCGGCCTGGGCCAACGAAAACCAGGCGGTGTTGCTGAACATCCAGCGCCAGCCCGGGGCCAACGTCATCGAGGTGGTGGACCGGATCAAGGCGCTGTTGCCGAGCATCACCGACAACCTGCCGGCGGGCCTGGACGTGACGGTGCTGACTGACCGTACCCAGACCATCCGTGCCTCGGTCAAGGACGTGCAACACGAATTGCTGATCGCCATCGCCCTGGTGGTGATGGTGACGTTCCTGTTCCTGCGCCGCTTCAGCGCGACCCTCATTCCGTCCATCGCCGTGCCACTGTCCCTGGTGGGCACCTTTGGGGTGATGTACCTGGCCGGCTTCTCCATCAATAACCTGACGCTGATGGCCCTGACCATCGCCACCGGCTTTGTGGTGGACGACGCCATCGTGATGCTGGAGAACATTTCCCGCTATATCGAGGAGGGCGAGACGCCGATGGCGGCTGCGCTCAAGGGCGCCAAGCAGATCGGCTTCACCCTGATTTCCCTGACCCTGTCGCTGATAGCCGTATTGATCCCGCTGCTGTTCATGGCTGATGTGGTCGGGCGTTTGTTCCGTGAGTTCGCCATCACCCTGGCAGTGGCGATCCTGATTTCCCTGGTGGTGTCCCTGACCCTGACGCCGATGATGTGCGCGCGGTTGCTCAAGCGTGAACCCAAGGAAGAAGAACAGGGCCGCTTCTACAAGGCCAGCGGCGCCTGGATCGACTGGCTGATCGAAGCCTACGGGCGTAAGTTGCAGTGGGTGCTCAAGCACCAGCCGCTGACCTTGCTGGTGGCCATCGCCACCCTGGGCCTGACCGTGGTGCTGTACCTGGTGGTGCCCAAGGGTTTCTTCCCGGTGCAGGACACCGGTGTGATCCAGGGTATTTCCGAAGCGCCTCAGTCGATCTCCTTCGCGGCCATGAGCCAACGCCAGCAGGAGTTGGCGAAGATCATCCTCGAAGACCCGGCGGTGGAGAGCCTGTCCTCCTATATCGGGGTGGACGGTGATAACGCCACCCTCAACAGTGGCCGCCTGCTGATCAACCTCAAGCCCCACGGCGAACGGGACCTGAGCGCGGCGCAGATCATCACGCGCCTGCAGCCGCAACTGGACAAGCTGGTGGGCATCCGCCTGTTCATGCAGCCGGTGCAGGACCTGACCATTGAAGACCGCGTGAGTCGTACCCAATACCAGTTCAGCATGTCCTCGCCGGACGCCGAGTTGCTGGCCCTGTGGAGCGACAAGCTGGTGCACGCCCTCAGCCAGTTGCCGGAACTCTCCGACGTTGCCAGCGACCTGCAGGACAAAGGCCTGCAGGTGTACCTGGTGATCGACCGCGACGCCGCTTCGCGCCTTGGCGTGACGGTATCGACCATCACCGATGCGCTGTATGACGCCTTCGGCCAGCGGCAGATTTCCACCATCTATACCCAGGCCAGCCAGTACCGCGTGGTGTTGCAGGCCCAGTCGGGCGAAACCCTCGGCCCGGCCGCCCTGAACCAGATCCACGTGAAAACCACCGACGGCGGCCAGGTAAGGCTGTCGAGCCTGGCCCATGTGGAACAGCGCCAGGCACAGTTGGCGATCGCGCATATCGGCCAGTTCCCGGCCGTGATGATGTCGTTCAACCTGGCCCCCGGCGTGGCGCTGGGCAAGGGTGTGGAGCTGATCAACCAGGCCCAGAAAGACATCGGCATGCCGGTGGGCGTGCAGACCCAGTTCCAGGGCGCGGCCCAGGCGTTCGAGGCGTCGCTGTCGAGCACCTTGCTGCTGATCCTGGCGGCGGTGGTGACCATGTACATCGTGCTGGGGGTGCTCTACGAGAGCTACATCCACCCGATCACCATTCTCTCGACCTTGCCGTCGGCAGCGGTAGGGGCCTTGCTGGCCTTGCTGCTCAGTGGCAACGACCTGGGGATGATCGCGATTATCGGCATCATCCTGCTGATCGGCATCGTGAAGAAGAACGCGATCATGATGATCGACTTCGCCCTCGACGCCGAGCGCAACCAGGGCCTGGACCCGCAAACCGCGATCTATCAAGCGGCGCTGTTGCGTTTCCGGCCGATCCTCATGACCACCCTGGCCGCGCTGTTCGGTGCCGTGCCGTTGATGCTCGCCACCGGTTCCGGTGCAGAGTTGCGCCAGCCCCTGGGCCTGGTGATGGTCGGCGGGTTGCTGGTGAGCCAGGTGCTGACCCTGTTCACCACACCGGTGATCTACCTGTATTTCGACCGCCTGGGGCGTCGCTGGCGCAAAGAACCCGTGCGCCTGGAGCCGGTTGAGTCATGAACCTGTCCGGACCTTTCATTCGCCGGCCGGTAGCAACCATGCTGCTGAGCCTGGCGATCATGTTGCTGGGCGGCGTGGCGTTCAACTTGCTGCCGGTGTCGCCGTTGCCGCAGATCAACTTCCCGGTGATCGTGGTCTCGGCCAGCCTGCCCGGGGCCAGCCCCGAGGTCATGGCCTCTACGGTGGCGACGCCGCTGGAACGCTCGTTCGGCGCGATTTCCGGCATCACCACCATGAGCAGTTCGTCGAGCCAGGGTTCGACCCGGGTGATTCTCGCGTTCGACTCCAACCGCGACATCAACGGCGCCGCCCGGGAAGTGCAGGCCGCCATCAACGCCTCGCGCAACCTGCTGCCCAGCGGCATGCGCAGCATGCCCACCTATAAAAAGATCAACCCGTCCCAGGCGCCGATCATGGTGCTGTCCCTGACCTCGGACGTATTGCCCAAGGGCCAGTTGTACGACCTGGCCTCGACCATCCTGTCCCAGAGCCTGTCCCAGGTGCCGGGCGTAGGTGAAGTGCAGATCGGCGGCAGCTCCTTGCCCGCCGTGCGTATCGAACTTGAACCCAAGGCCCTCGACCAGTACGGCGTGGCTTTGGACGATGTGCGCAACACCATTGCCAATGCCAACGTGCGCCGGCCCAAGGGCTCCCTGGAAGACAGCGAGCGCAACTGGCAGATCCAGGCCAACGACCAGCTGGAAAAAGCCAAGGACTATGAGCCGCTGCTGATTCGCTACCAGAACGGCGCGGCCCTGCGCCTGGGGGATGTGGCCAAGATCAGCGACGGCGTGGAAGACCGCTACAACAGCGGCTTCTTCAACAATGATTCGGCGGTGCTGCTGGTGATCAACCGCCAGTCCGACGCCAACATCATCGAGACGGTCAAGCAGATCAAGGCCCAGTTGCCAGCGTTGCAGGCGGTGTTGCCGTCCAGCGTCAAGCTGAACCTGGCCATGGACCGTTCGCCCGTGATCACCGCGACCCTGCACGAAGCCGAGATGACGTTGCTGATCGCCGTGGCGCTGGTGATCCTGGTGGTGTACCTGTTCCTCGGTAACTTCCGTGCTTCGTTGATTCCTACCCTGGCGGTGCCGGTGTCCCTGGTGGGCACGTTTGCCGTGATGTACCTGTTCGGGTTTTCCCTGAACAACCTGTCGCTGATGGCGTTGATCCTTGCCACCGGCCTGGTGGTGGACGATGCCATCGTGGTGCTGGAGAACATTTCCCGGCATATCGACGAGGGTGTGCCGCCGATGAAGGCGGCGTACCTGGGGGCCAAGGAAGTCGGCTTTACCTTGCTGTCGATGAACGTATCGCTGGTGGCCGTGTTCCTCTCCATCCTGTTCATGGGCGGGATCGTCACCAGTTTGTTCCGCGAATTTTCCATCACCCTGGCGGCGGCCATTATCGTCTCGCTGGTGGTGTCGCTGACCTTGACCCCGATGCTCTGTGCCCGGTGGCTCAAGCCCCACGTCCCGGGGCAGGAAACCGGTTTGCAGCGCTGGAGCGAGAAGGCCCACGCGCGCATGGTCGCCGGTTATGCCCGCAGCCTCGACTGGGTGCTGCGCCATCGGCGCCTGACCCTGCTCAGCCTGTTGGTGACCATTGGGGTCAACGTGGCCCTGTATGTCGTAGTGCCGAAAACCTTCATGCCCCAGCAGGACACCGGCCAGTTGATCGGTTTTGTGCGCGGTGATGACGGGCTGTCGTTTGGCGTGATGCAGCCGAAGATGGAGATCTTCCGCCAGGCCGTGCTGAAGGACCCCGCGGTGCTGAGCGTGGCCGGCTTTATCGGCGGCAACAACGGCACCAACAACGCGGTGATGCTGGTGCGGCTCAAGCCCATCAGCGAGCGCAAGATTTCTGCCCAGGGAGTGATCGAGCGTTTGCGTAAAGACGTGCCGCTGGTGCCGGGCGGGCGGCTGTTCCTGATGGCCGACCAGGACCTGCAATTTGGTGGCAGCCGCGACCAGACCACTGCGCAGTATTCCTACATCCTGCAAAGCGGTGACCTGGCCGCCTTGCGCCTGTGGTACCCGAAAGTGGTCGCCGCGTTGCGCGAGTTGCCGGAGCTGACCGCCATCGATGCCCGCGAGGGTCGCGGCGCCGCGCAGGTGACGCTGATTGTCGACCGTGACCAGGCCAAGCGCCTGGGCATCGACATGAGCATGGTCACGGCGGTGCTGAACAACGCCTACAGCCAGCGGCAGATTTCCACGATCTATGACAGCCTCAACCAGTATCAGGTGGTGATGGAGGTCAACCCGAAATACGCCCAGGACCCGATCACCCTCAATCAAGTGCAGGTCATCACCTCCACCGGCGCGCGGGTGCCGCTGTCGACCATTGCGCACTACGAAAACAGCCTGGCCGATGACACCGTGCGCCATGAAGGTCAGTTCGCGTCGGAAAACATTGCGTTCGACATGTCCCCCGGCGTCACGGTAGAGCAGGGCACGGCCGCCATCGAGCGGGCGATTGCCAAGGTCGGCCTGCCGGAAGACGTGATCGCGAAGATGTCCGGTACCGCCGACGCCTTTGCCGCCACGCAAAAAGGCCAGCCGTTCATGATCCTTGGCGCGCTGGTGGCGGTGTATCTGGTGCTGGGGATCCTCTACGAGAGCTACATCCACCCGCTGACCATTCTCTCGACCTTGCCTTCGGCAGGTGTGGGTGCACTGCTGTCGATCTACGTGCTGGGGGGCGAGTTCAGCCTGATCTCGCTGTTGGGGTTGTTCCTGTTGATCGGGGTGGTGAAGAAAAACGCGATCCTGATGATCGACCTCGCGCTGCAACTGGAGCGCCACGACGGCATGAGCCCGCTGGAGTCGATTCGCGCGGCCTGCCTCGTGCGGTTGCGGCCGATCCTGATGACCACCCTGGCCGCGATCCTCGGCGCCTTGCCACTGCTGCTGAGCACCGCCGAAGGCGCGGAAATGCGCCAGCCCCTGGGCCTGACGATTATCGGCGGCCTGGTGGTGAGCCAGATCCTGACCCTTTACACCACGCCTGTGGTTTACCTTTATCTCGACCGCCTGCGCCACCGTTTCAACGGTTGGCGCGGAGTGCGTACCGATGCTGCCCTGGACACTGCGCTATGACCGATTCAACGTTTCCCGCTGTGCAACGCCTGGCCTTGACGCGCGGCTCCAAGCTGCTGAGCCTGGCCCTGTGCGGCGTGATGCTCAGCGCCTGCGCCGTCGGCCCGGATTACAAACGCCCCGAGTTGACCGAGCCGGCCCAGTACAAGGAAGCCCAGGGCTGGCGTCAGGCAGCCCCCAGCGACTCGTTGGCCCGTGGCGCCTGGTGGGAGTTGTACGGCGACCGGCAGTTGAATGAGCTGGTAGAAAAACTCAACAGTTCCAACCAGACCGTAGCCCAGGCCGAGGCGCGCTATCGCCAGGCTGCATCTCAGGTGCGCAGTGCCCGTGGGGCGTTCTTCCCGACCGTCGACCTCAGTGCCACCAAAACCCGGGCCAGCCAGGGCACTGGCAGCAGTAACGCCAGCCTGAGCAGTTCCAGCAGCGGTATCCGCGACACCCTGAACACCCAATTGGGCGTGAGCTGGGAAGCCGATATCTGGGGCAAATTGCGCCGGGGCCTGGAAGCCAATGAAGCCAGTGCCGAAGCCAGCGCCGCGGACCTGGCGGCAATGCGCCTGAGCCAGCAGTCGGAACTGGTGCAGGATTACCTGCAACTGCGGGTCATGGACGAACAGACCCGTTTGCTGCAAGCCACGGTAGACACCTACCAGCGCTCCCTGCAAATGACCCAGAACCAATACCGCGCCGGTGTCTCGGGCAAGGACGCCATCGCCCAGGCCCAGACCCAGCTGAAAAGCACCCAGGCCAGCATGATCGACCTGATCTGGCAGCGCGCGCAGCTGGAAAACGCGATCGCCGTGCTGATCGGTGTGCCGCCGGCCAACTTCAACCTGGCGGTGAGCAAGGACATTCCGGCCCTGCCGCAGATTCCGGTGAGCCTGCCGTCGCAACTCTTGGAGCGCCGCCCGGACATCGCCCAGGCTGAGCGCTCGGTGATTGCCGCCAACGCCAATATCGGCGTGGCCAAGACCGCCTACTACCCGGACCTGACCCTGAGCCTGGCCGGTGGGTATTCCAGCAGCACCTACGCCGACTGGATCAGCCTGCCGAACCGCTTCTGGTCAGTGGGGCCGAAACTCGCCATGACCTTGTTTGACGGTGGCCAGCGTTCGGCCGAAGTCGACCGCGCCGAAGCGTCCTATGACGAAACCGTGGCCAAGTACCGCCAGACCGTACTCGACGGTTTTCGCGAGGTGGAAAACTACATGGTCCAGCTCAAGGTCCTGGAAGACGAGGCGGTGGTCAGTAACGAGGCCCTCGACGCCGCCCGGGAATCCCTGCGCCTGACCCAGAACCAATACAAGGCCGGTTTGATCGCGTATCTCGATGTGGTCACCGTGCAAGCCACGGCCCTGAGCAACGAGCGCACGGTGCTGACCCTGCTGCAAACCCGGCTGGTTGCCAGTGTGCAACTGATCGCTGCATTGGGCGGTGGCTGGGATGGGCAGATGCAGTTGAGCGACAAGAAATAGGCACCGGTCTGGCAGGTGTTCGGGCTTGTGTGGGAGCGGGCTTGCTCGCGAAAGCGGTGGGTCGGTTGATACATCGTTGACTGGCACTGCGCCTTCGCGAGAAAGCCCGCTCCCACAGGGTTTTACGCTGTTTTTGAGCCAGCCGATTGGCGTCAAATTTTGAATGATGGCTATACGACAATATTTCAGGTGTACAAGAATTAATCTCGCTACAATCCCTGACTTTTCAGCCCGGCACGGATGCCGTTCGGCCCATTGGTCACGAGAAGTCCCATGCTCACCGGTAGTTATTCCCCCGCCCTCGTCCTGATTTCCCTGTTTGTCGCGATCCTTGCGTCTTATACCGCGCTGGACCTGACCGGCCGCATTGCCACGGCCAAAGGGCGTGCCGTCTACCTGTGGATGGGCGGTGGCGCGCTGGCGATGGGGGTGGGTATCTGGTCGATGCACTTTATCGGCATGCTCGCCTTTCGCCTGCCGATCAGCCTGGGTTATGACATCGAGATCACGGCGCTGTCATTGCTGATCGCAATCCTTTCCAGCGGTTTTGCCCTGTGGCTGGTCAGTCAACCGCGTTTGCCGGCCTGGCAGCTCGGGTTTGGCGCCTTGATCATGGGCGCCGGCATCAGCGCCATGCACTACACCGGGATGGCCGCCATGCGCATGACGCCCGGTATCGACTACGACCCCACGCTGTTCACCGCCTCGTTGCTGATTGCCGTGGGGGCTTCGGCGGCGGCCTTGTGGATTGCCTTCAACCTGCGGCGCAACACGCCTTACGTGCGTTTGGCCCGGGGCGGCGCGGCGATGGTGATGGGCGTGGCGATCGTTGGCATGCACTACACCGGCATGGCGGCTGCGCGTTTCGCCGATGGCAGTTTTTGCGGCGCGGCCCTGAACGGCTTGAGTGGCAAGGGCCTGGACAACCTGGTGCTGGTGACCACCCTGGCGGTCTTGATCATTGCGCTGCTGACGTCTCTGCTGGACGCACGCCTGGAAGCCCGCACCGCAGTGTTGGCGGACTCGCTGACCCAAGCCAACCAGGAACTGACCCACCTGGCCCTGCACGACATGCTCACCGGTTTGCCCAACCGCACCTTGCTTGCCGACCGGATTCAACAAGCGATACAGCGGGTGAACGAAGAGGGCGGTTGCTTCGCGCTGATGTTTATCGACCTGGACGGCTTTAAACCGGTCAACGACGCTTTCGGTCACCACATGGGCGACCAGTTGTTGCAGCAAGTGGGCCTGCGTCTGCGGGAAGACTTGCGCAGCCAGGACACCCTGGCCCGTATCGGCGGTGACGAGTTCGTGTTGCTGGTGCAATTGGGTCAGCCTGACGATGCGTTGCGCCTGGCCGAGCGCCAGGTGGGCTTGATCAACCAGTCGTTCCGCGTCGCCGAGCACGAGCTGAAAATCTCCGCCAGCATCGGCATCGCCCTATTCCCCGGCAACGGCGCCACGCCTCAGGAACTGCTGATGAACGCCGACGCGGCGATGTATCACGCCAAGGGCATGGGCAAGAACGGCTACAGCTTTTTCGACGTCTCGATGAACACCAACGCGCGCAAGCAACTGCAACTGCTGCAGGATTTGCGCAACGCTGTGGAGCACGAGCAGTTCCGGTTGTACTACCAGCCCAAGTTCGACGCCATCAGCGGCCGCCCGGTCGGTGCCGAAGCGCTGCTGCGCTGGGAACACCCGCAACAGGGCCTGTTGTTGCCGGACAAGTTTATCGAACTGGCGGAAAAGACCGGGCTGATCATCCCCATCGGCGAATGGGTGCTCAACGAAGCCTGTCGCCAGATGCAGGTGTGGTACGCCCAGGGCTACCACGATTGGCGCATTGCAGTGAATCTGTCGGCGTTGCAGTTCTGCCATGCCGGGTTGGTGAAGAGCGTTGCCAATGCCCTGGAGCGTCACCGGTTGCCGGCCAACAGCCTGACCCTGGAAATCACCGAAACCACCGCCATGAGCGATGCCGATGCGAGCATGACAGTGTTGCAGAAGCTTTCGGACATGGGCGTCGACCTGTCCATCGATGACTTTGGCACCGGCTATTCGAGCCTGATGTACCTCAAGCGCCTGCCGGCCAATGAGCTGAAAATCGACCGAGGGTTTGTCCGCGACCTCGAGCACGACAGCGACGACGCGGCGATTGTCTCGGCCATCGTCGCCCTCGGCCAGGCCCTGGGCCTGCGCATTGTGGCCGAAGGCGTGGAGACCGACGTACAGCAGAGTTTCCTCACACGGCTGGGCTGCGATTCGTTGCAGGGGTATCTGCTGGGGCATCCGTTGCCGGCCGAGGGGTTCATGGCCGACATCCAGAGTGCCGAGCAGGTGGTGCGTGCGCATTCGGTGACGTGAGCCCATGCAAAACCTGCGGGGCGCAGGTAGTATTGGATCCATCAGCTCACGTTGAATCAGGAGACCTTACACATGGATAAAGTCGTCGTCATCACCGGCGGCAGTCGTGGGATTGGCGCTGCCACGGCGTTGCTGGCCGCTGCCCAGGGCTACCGCATCTGCATCAACTACCAGGCCGATGAGGACGCTGCCCACCGCGTACTTGAGCAAGTGCGCGCCCTCGGCGCCCAGGCCATTGCGGTACGGGCCGATGTCAGCATCGAAGACGAAGTGATCGGCTTGTTCCACCGGGTCGATACCGAATTGGGCCGGGTGACCGCGCTGGTCAACAACGCCGGTACCGTCGGGCACAAGTCGCGGGTCGATGAGATGTCCGAGTTCCGCATCCTGAAAACCCTCAGAACCAACGTGTTGGGGCCGATTCTGTGTGCCAAGCATGCGCTGTTGCGCATGTCGCCCAAGCATGGCGGGCAGGGCGGCAGCATCGTCAACGTGTCGTCGGCCGCCGCGCGTCTGGGTTCGCCGGGGGAATATGTCGACTACGCCGCTTCCAAGGGCGCGCTCGACACCTTCACCCTCGGGTTATCCAAGGAAGTGGCGGGTGAGGGGATTCGGGTCAATGGTGTGCGTCCCGGCTTCATCTTCACCGACTTCCATGCCCTGAGCGGCGACCCGGACCGGGTCAGCAAGCTGGAGCCCGGGATTCCCATGGCCCGTGGCGGGCGTGCTGAAGAAGTCGCGGAAGGGATTATCTGGCTGCTGTCGGACAAGGCGTCCTATGCCACCGGGACCTTTATTGACCTGGCGGGCGGTCGCTAGGTCTGGGCTCGTTGTGGCAGGGGCAAGCCCTTGCCACACGCTCAGTAGCTCAGTAGCCGGCCCAACGCAGCACTGTGTAGCCCCTGTTCGAGAACTCGCTGAGTAGCCTGGCCTCCGAGTTGTCCTGGGTGCTATAGCCTGAGTCAGAAAAGCCATCTACCACCCCGTTTCGAGTGTGACTGGCGTTCAGCTTGCGGTCGTCGAGGTTGTCAATGAACCGCAGCACTTTGTCCAGGTTGTAGGCGGCATCGGCGCGTGAGTCTGGATCCGGATTGGCTTCGGTCCAGTCGCCGACTTGCCGTTTGAGGTCATCGCCTATGGCCAGGTGATCGTAACGCCGAAGGAAACCGCTTAGCACCAGACTCTGTTCGATGATCCTTTCTGCCGAACGAAGGTCGCCGACAGGCAGACCCATTGGGCCGGTCATCTCACGTACCTGGCCTTGTTCTGCGGCACGCATGTAGTTGGGAGGGATCGGTAGCAGCCTCAGGCCGGCTGGAGGGGAGATCTTCATCGATTACCTTTGATTTGAACCAGAGAACGGACATTTCCTGTTCAACGAAATGCCGCGCTCCTGTGTGGTCCGGCACCCTGTTTGGTTCCAAGGCTTTAAAACGAACGTACAATCTTCCCCAGCGTTTCCATCGCCTTTTCACACGACTCATCCCAAGGGCTGCCGTAATTCAGACGAATGCAGTTCCTGAAGCGCTGCGTCGGCGAAAAAATCGGTCCCGGCGCGATGCTGATGCCCTGGGCCAACGCCATCTGGAACAACTTCAATGAGTCGGTCTGCTCCGGCAACTCCAGCCACAGGAAATAACCGCCTGCCGGCTGGCTGACCCGTGTCTGCGCCGGGAAATAGCGCGCGATGGCGGCGAGCATGGCGCTTTGCTGCTCCTCCAGCGCATACCGCAACTTGCGCAGGTGCCGGTCGTAGCCGCCGTGTTGCAGGTAATCGGCAATCGCCGCCTGGGCCGGCATTGAGGCGCACAGCGAGGTCATCAGCTTCAGGCGCTCGATCTTCTGTGCGTAACGCCCGGCGGCGACCCAGCCAATGCGGTAGCCGGGGGCCAGGCTTTTGGCGAAAGAGCCGCAATGCATTACCAGGCCTTCGGTGTCGAACGCCTTGGCCGGTTTCGGAGCCTGTTGGCCGTAGTACAACTCGGCGTACACGTCGTCTTCGATCAGCGGCACCTGATGGCTGCGCAGCAATTCCACCAGTTCCTGTTTTTTTGCCTCGGGCATGGTTGCGCCCATGGGGTTCTGGAAGCTGGTCATGCACCAGCAGGCCTTGATCGGGTAGCGTTCCAGGCTTTGGGCGAGCACCTTGAGGTCAATGCCGTCGCGCGGGTGCACGGGAATTTCCACCGCCTTGAGTTTCAGGCGTTCCAGTATTTGCAGGCTGGCATAGAACGCCGGTGCTTCGATGGCTACCAGGTCGCCCGGTTCGGTCACGGCTTGCAGGCACAGGTTCAGCGCCTCAAGGGCGCCGTTGGTGATCAACAGTTCTTCCATCGGCAGCATCAGCCCGCCGACCATGTAACGCAGGGCGATTTGCCGGCGCAGCTGCGGGTTGCCCGGCGACATGTCGGTGACCACCATGCGTGGGTCCATTTCCCGGCTGGCGCTGGCCAGTGAGCGGGCCAGGCGCTGCAGCGGGAACAGCGTCGGGCTGGGGAACGCCGAGCCGAACGGCACGGTTTGCGGGTCTTTGATGGAGTCGAGCACCGAGAACACCAGTTCGCTGACGTCCACTTCGGTGGTCTCGTGCACGTGGGCACTCACCGCCGGCTCGGAAAACGGGCTCGGCGCATGGGTGTTGACGAAGTACCCGGAGCGTGGCCGGGCGCGGATCAGCCCGCGACGCTCCAACAGGTAGTAGGCCTGGAACACCGTGGACGGGCTGACGCCATAGGTCTGGCTGGCGTAGCGCACCGAAGGCACGCGCTGGCCCGGGCCGAGGACGCCGGAGCGGATCAGTTCTGCGATGTCGTCGGCGAATTTTTCGTAGCGTTTCATTGGGGCCTAGTGCTTTGAACAGATTTTGCTGATTGAACACAGATCAAAAGGTGGGAGTGGGCTTGCTCGCTCCCACATTTGATCTCCAGTGTTTCTGAAACCCGGTTTTTAACGATTCAACGGCGCCACAAACCGGCTATCCGCCGCGCTGTAAACCCATGGCTCATCCACGTCCGTTACCTTGAAACGGATGGTCTGGGAACTGCTGACCGGCTTCTCTGCGGTCATCGCCACCGACACCGGCACATCGGTGATTTCCCCGGGCGCCAGGCTGATGTCGGTCTTGCCCTGCAACTGGAAGCCGTCTGCATCTACCAGCTCCAGGCGGTAATCCTGGCGCTGCTGGGTCTTGTTGATGACCTTGAGGCTGTAGATATTCTCGATCAGGCCTTCACTGTTCTCGCGGAACATCCCGCGGTCCTTGGTGACGTCCAGCGACACCATCGGCCGTACGACCAGGGCCACCACCAACGCCCCGATCATCACCAGCAACACGGCACTGTAGCCGATCAGTCGCGGCCTGAGCAGATGGGTCTTGCCCCCTTGCAACTGATGCTCCGAGGTATAGCTGACCAGGCCGCGGGCATAGCCCATTTTGTCCATGATCGAATCACAGGCGTCGATGCACGCGGCGCAGCCGATGCATTCCATTTGCAGGCCGTCGCGGATGTCGATGCCGGTGGGGCATACCTGCACGCACAGTTGGCAGTCGATGCAGTCACCCAGGCCGACGTCCGCCGGTTGCACATCACGTTTGCGCGGGCCGCGGTGCTCGCCACGGGCCACGTCATAGGAAATGGTCAGGGTGTCCTTGTCGAACATCACACTCTGGAACCGCGCATACGGGCACATGTGCATGCACACTGCTTCGCGCAGCCAGCCGGCGTTGAGGTAGGTGGCGCCGGTAAAAAACAGCACCCAGAACAGGCTCACGCCGCCCATCTGCCAGGTCAGCAGTTCTTCGGCCAAGGGGCGGATCGGCGTGAAGTAGCCGACAAACGTCAGGCCGGTCAGCACGCTGATGCCCAGCCACAGGGTGTGCTTGGCCGAACGCCTGGCCAGCTTGTTCAAGCTCCAGGGCGCGGCTTGCAGCTTGATGCGCTGGTTGCGCTCGCCTTCGGTGACTTTTTCGCACCACATGAACAGCCAGGTAAACGAGCTTTGCGGGCAGGTATAGCCGCACCACACGCGGCCTGCGAACACCGTGATCGCGAACAGGCCGAACGCACAGATGATCAACAGCGCCGACAGCAGGATGAAGTCCTGGGGCCAGAACGTGGCGCCAAAAATGTGGAATTTGCTTTCAGCCAGGTCCCACAGAACGGCCTGGCGTCCGCCCCAGTTCAGCCACACGGTGCCGAAAAACGCCAGGAACAGGAAGCCCGCGCCCACCACGCGCAAGGTTCGGAACAGGCCCGTGAAGCTGCGGGTGTGAATCAGGTTGTCGCTGGAGGTGGCCTTCATCTTCTTTGGATGCGCAGGCTCATACATTTCTACGGTTCGGACGGGGATTCTATCGCTCATGGTCTTTCGCTCATCAGCCTCCATCAGGCAGATGAACTATGACCGGCGCTCTGTTTGCATAACAGGCTCAGGTATGGCGATTAAAAGCGGATCAGATGGGCCTTTGATGCGCGCCTGCGACAATGTGCTGCACCCTGTGGCGCGTGGGGTGCAGCACTTTTGCGGGGGGGATGATCCAGGTCAATCAAATCACCGAATCACCGTCGGTGGCCTTCAGATGCTTACGGCCGTCGGTGGCACCTGCGACGGTCAATGCGTCGGCTTCTGCTTCGGTGATGTAGACGCGATCGCCGTTCAACTCCACGGCTGACATGGACTTGGCGCTGTCGGTAATCACCGTGACATCGGTGGCGGGGAGGCTTTGTTCGTCGCCGTGCTCATCGACCTTGAAGTAACAGGTCTGGTTTTCGATACGTACGGGCATGGTGCTGTCCTTTTCCAGGGATATTGAGGGTTAGGCGTTGCCCGTGGATGAATGGTTCTGCGCAACTGACTGACGGTCGGCGTTGTCCATCCCGTATCGACCCTTGAAAGGACACGACCATGGACGCCTGGTGGCATGAAGTCTGGCAAACCCTGCAAGCTGAATTTGCCGACATTGGCGATGCCCGGCAACTGACACAGATCACCGTGCGGTTGCTGATTGCGGCCATTCTGGGCGGCATTCTGGGTTTTGAACGTGAACAGAAGGGCAAGGCCGCCGGGGTGCGCACCCATATGCTGGTGGCCATGGGGGCAGCGCTGTTCGTGTTGGTGCCGAATTTGTCCGGCTCCCAGGCCGACGCCATGAGCCGCGTGTTGCAAGGTGTGATTGCGGGCATTGGTTTTCTCGGCGCCGGTACCATCCTCAAGGGCAAGGAAGACGAGGAGGGCCAGCACGTCAAAGGCCTGACCACCGCCGCCGGCCTTTGGATGACCGCCGCCATTGGCGTCGCGGCCGGGATGGGGCGTGAGTCGACGGCGGTGTTGAGTACGGTGCTGGCGCTGATGGTGTTCAGCGTGATGCCAAGGATCGTCAGGTTGCTGGAGAAGGATTAGCTGGAGCCCGGCCTTGCGTTGAGGTTGCTCTGGCTCAATCCGTCGCCTTGGTTCAGGTCACGATATCGCCAGGTTGCAATCGCCCATGGACATGCACCATCAGGCTCTCTCCCGCGTGCTTGCCGCGCACGCGCAATGTGCTGATGTCTTCTTTCGGGTCGTACGCAATGGAATATTCTCCGGCGTATAAAGTGCCAGCCTGCACTTCCACCTGCCTGAGCGGCAACCCCAGCTCCTGGCGAATGCCCGATATATCCACTTTGTCTTTGCCGCTCTCGAAGTCCATGATCTGGTCGGGGTCCGTGGGCCAACTCGATTCGCTTACGTTGCCATAGACAAAGACATCGGAACCTTTGCCGCCCCATAACGTGTCGGCCCCTTTGCCGCCCGCTATCACGTCATCGCCGGCGCCGCCATGGAGTTCATTGGCAACGTCGTTGCCGAGTATCAAGTCGTTGCCCTGGCCACCTGTGGCATTTTCGATGACCGCGCCATAAGCGATCCCCACGTTTCGATCCGCCCCGCCTACATTGGAAAAAGTACCTTCGTTGAGGTTGATCTTCTGGTCTGTCTTGTAGCCGGAGAAGTCCAGCGTGTCTTTGCCACCGCCGTCCCAAATGGCGACCCTCATCGTGTCCTTTTCCGAGTTGAGCCTGAAGGCGGCGCGATTGGCATTTGAGTTGAAACCGTAGGTCGTGTCGTCTTTGCGGGTTTCGTAATTGGCGCCGTATTTGCCCTGCATGGCCGCGATGTCGTCAATCATCGGTGTCTGCGGCGGATTGCCGTGGTGATAGGTGCTCATGATGGAGTGGGTTTTTGAATCTTCCTTATAACCGAGCTTTTTCTCCCGGTACTCCTTGCCATAGTTGCCTGGGTGGTCGAGGCCTATTGCGTGACCGATCTCGTGGATCAGGATGGCTTTGCCGGCGGGGCCTTCGGTGTCCTTGGGTTTTGTCCAGATTTGGGCATTCGGGTCGCTGGCATTCGGGTGGACGGTATGGGGGGCAAACGGCTTGAACTCTTTGTTGATTTTCGTCTTGTTAAAACTGCCAAAGGCAATGTGGCCTTCACTGTCCTTGTCTTTGGGCCCTTCGACAAACTTGAGGTTGGTGACATCTGACCAAGTATTCAAAGCATCCCGGGTCTGGGTTTGCTGTTTTTCATCGATGTTGCTAACGCCCTGATAGTTGCCTTGTTCGCCCTGAGGCTTTTTGGATGCAGGCACAAATGAATAAGTGACCCGTGTCGTGCCATCGCTGTTCTTGTCATTAAAGCCCTTATGCGAACGCGTCAACGTCTGGGTCGCTTGCTCCGAGGTCTTGGACTTCAAGCCATTACGCTCTATGTCGCCCCCGCGATCATCCCGGTGCTTAAAGTCTTCGATTTGTTGGTATGCCGTACTGCCGGACGGCTGAGTTGTGCTTATCGACATGGTCTTGTCTCGCGTTAAGGGTTGCCAGGCCGCCAGGTACCGGGGCCATTGCGTGACAAGACTGATGTCCGTAGAGCGGGGGAGCACTAAGAAGTGTCCCTGTGAGGTGTGGGAAGTTTCGTATATCAGGTGAGGTGGGGAGGGTTTGCCATGCTGCCAGCCCTCTGGAGCATGGCGCTCCCCTGTGGTTCATACCAGGGTTTACACAATCACCGGTGGCATGGTCGTCGGCGGTTCCTCCACCGGTGGTGGCTGAGTGCCAGGCGGTTCCTGCTCGGGAATCGGGTCCGGTTCGGTCGGTGGCAGGGTGGGCGTGTCAATGTTCGGGTCCGGGGTTTCAGCCGGGATCGGGATATTCATCGGTGTGGCCTCCTTTGTGCTTTGCTCTATCGGTGGACAATCGGGCGACGGATTTGATTCCCCGCCCGATGGCGACATATCCACCTGAACTTTTCATCCGCCGGCACGCTCGGAACCTATACGGCCCTGCTCAGGGAGAGCGGTGCCGTTTCAGAATTTGGATCAGGCACAAGAGCGTCCACTGGGCGTTAAGGGGAGATGCTCGATGACTGCTGAAACACTGACGCACGATGATTCAACCTCTACGTTACCGCTGTCCCAGGCACTGTTGCTGCCAAGGATTGCGATTGAAAGCACCACCCCGGTCATCGATGGCGGCGAGTTTGCCGTCAAGGCTGTGGTCGGCCAGCGCGTCCAGGTCGCCAGCAAGGTGTTTGCCGACGGCCACGACAAGCTCGCGGTGCTGATCCGCTGGCGCCCGCGCAGTGAAGAAAGCTGGCACAGCGTGGTAATGACCGATGTTGGCAACAACGGCTGGGAAGGTGCGTTCACCGTGACCACCCAGGGCCCGCATGAGTATTGCATCGAAGCCTGGATCGACACGTTTGCCAGCTTCCGCTACGAATTGAGCAAGAAACACGAGGCCGGTGTGCCCGTCAGCCTGGAATTGCAGGAAGGCCGCAGCCAGGTGCTGCAAGCCGCCGAGCGCAGCGACAACGAATTGCGCGACCGCCTGATGCTGCTGCACCACGAACTCTCCGGCCTGCTGGAAACCGAGCAAGTCGCGCTGTTCCTGCACGAAGACAGTGCACACCTGATGACCCAGGCCGACCACCGCGCCTATTTGAGCATCAGTGCCGTATACCCGATTGATGTAGAGCGCGAGGCGGCGCAGTTTGCCAGCTGGTACGAGCTGTTTCCCCGCTCGATCACCGACGATCCTGCGCGCCATGGCACCTTTAACGATGTGCACTCACGGCTGTCGATGATCCATGACATGGGCTTTGACGTGCTGTATTTCCCGCCGATTCATCCCATCGGCCGCAGCCATCGAAAAGGTAAGAACAATTCCCTGACCGCCGGGCCGGATGATCCGGGCAGCCCGTACGCCATCGGCAGCGAAGAAGGCGGCCACGAGGCCATCCATTCGCAACTGGGCACCCGCGAAGACTTCCGTAACCTGGTCAAGGCCGCAGCCGAACATGGCCTGGAAATCGCCCTGGATTTTGCCATCCAGTGCTCTCAGGACCACCCTTGGCTCAAGCAGCATCCGGGCTGGTTCAACTGGCGGCCCGACGGCACGATCAAATACGCCGAGAACCCGCCGAAGAAGTACCAGGACATCGTCAACGTCGACTTCTACGCCGCGGACGCTATCCCCAGCCTGTGGGTCGAATTGCGCGACATCGTGGTCGGCTGGGTGGAAGAGGGCGTGAAGACCTTTCGCGTCGACAACCCCCACACCAAGCCGCTGCCGTTCTGGCAATGGCTGATCAGCGATGTGCGTTCCAAGTACCCGGAGGTGATCTTCCTCGCCGAAGCCTTCACCACCCCGGCGATGATGGCGCGCCTGGGCAAGGTCGGTTACTCCCAGAGCTACACCTACTTCACCTGGCGCAACACCAAGGCCGAGTTGAGCGAGTACCTGAGCGAACTGAACGAATCCCCGTGGCGCGAGTGCTTCCGGCCGAACTTCTTCGTCAATACGCCGGACATCAACCCGGGTTTCCTGCATGAGTCCGGCCGCGCTGGCTTCTTGATCCGTGCCGCGCTGGCCACCATGGGTTCCGGCCTGTGGGGCATGTATTCCGGCTTTGAACTGTGCGAAGCGGCCCCGGTGCCAGGCAAGGAAGAGTACCTGGACTCGGAGAAATACGAGATCCGCCCACGGGACTTCACGGCGCCGGGCAACATCATTGCCGAGATCGCCCAGCTCAACCGCATCCGCCGACAAAATCCGGCGCTGCAGACGCACCTCGGGCTGACGCTCTACAACGCGTGGAACGACAACATCCTGTACTTCGGCAAACGCAGCGAGGACGGCAGCAACTGTATTCTGGTTGCCGTGAGCCTCGACCCGTTCAACGCCCAGGAGGCCAATTTCGAGTTGCCGCTGTGGGAGATGGGCTTGCCGGACGACGCCCAGACTCAGGGCGAGGATTTGATGACCGGCCACCGTTGGACCTGGTACGGCAAGACCCAGTGGATGCGGATCGAACCGTGGCACCAGCCGTTTGGTATCTGGCGCATTACCGTTTCCTGAAGCTGATTGAGATCGTTCCCACGCTCCGCGTGGGAATGCAGCCCCGGACGCTCTGCGTCCCCAAGCGTGACGCGGAGCGTCGCAACAGGCATTCCCACGCAGAGCGTGGGAACGATCAGCGACCCCACGAATTTTCCAGGAGTTTCCAATGGCGAAGAAACCCAAGGCTGCCACCTTTATCAAAGACCCGCTCTGGTACAAGGACGCGGTGATTTATCAGGTTCACGTCAAATCCTATTTCGACTCCAACAACGACGGTATCGGTGACTTTCCCGGGTTGATCGCCAAGCTCGACTACATCGCCGACCTCGGCGTGAACACCATCTGGTTGCTGCCGTTTTATCCCTCGCCACGCCGCGACGACGGCTACGACATCGCCGAATACCGTGGCGTGCACAGCGACTACGGGACCATGGCCGACGCCAAGCGCTTTATCGCCGAAGCCCACAAACGCGGGCTGCGGGTGATCACCGAACTGGTCATCAACCACACCTCGGACCAGCACCCGTGGTTCCAGCGTGCGCGCAAAGCCAAGCCCGGCTCGGCCGCGCGGGACTTCTACGTGTGGTCCGATGATGACCAGAAATACGACGGCACCCGGATCATTTTCCTCGACACCGAAAAGTCCAACTGGACCTGGGACCCGGTCGCCGGCCAGTACTTCTGGCACCGCTTTTATTCCCACCAGCCGGACCTCAACTTCGACAACCCGCAGGTGATGAAAGCTGTGCTGTCGGTGATGCGCTACTGGCTCGACATGGGCATTGACGGCCTGCGCCTGGACGCCATCCCGTACTTGATCGAACGCGACGGCACCAACAACGAAAACCTCCCGGAAACCCACGACGTCCTCAAGCAGATCCGCGCCGAGATCGACGCCAACTACCCGGACCGCATGCTGCTGGCCGAAGCCAACCAGTGGCCGGAAGACACTCAACTGTACTTCGGTGACAAGAAGGGCGACGACGGCGACGAATGCCACATGGCCTTCCACTTCCCACTGATGCCGCGCATGTACATGGCGCTGGCCCAGGAAGACCGTTTCCCGATCACCGACATTCTGCGCCAGACCCCGGAAATTCCGGCCAATTGCCAGTGGGCAATCTTCCTGCGCAACCACGATGAACTGACCCTGGAAATGGTCACCGACAAAGAACGTGACTACCTCTGGAATTATTACGCCGCCGACCGCCGCGCGCGGATCAACCTGGGAATTCGCCGCCGCCTCGCGCCGTTGATGGAGCGTGACCGCCGACGTATCGAGCTGCTCAACAGCCTGCTGCTGTCGATGCCGGGCACGCCGACCCTGTACTACGGTGATGAAATCGGCATGGGCGACAACATCTACCTTGGCGACCGCGACGGCGTGCGCACCCCGATGCAATGGTCCATCGACCGCAACGGCGGCTTCTCCCGCGCCGACCCGGCGAGCCTGGTGTTGCCGCCGATCATGGACCCGCAATACGGCTACCAATCGGTCAACGTCGAAACCCAGACCCAGGACCCGCACTCGTTGCTGAACTGGACCCGGCGCATGTTGGCGGTGCGCAAACAGTCCAAGGCCTTTGGTCGCGGCAGCCTGAAAATGCTCTCGCCGAGCAATCGCCGGATCCTGGCCTATACCCGTGAATACACGGGCGCCGATGGCAAGAGCGAGATCATCCTCTGCGTGGCCAACGTGTCCCGCAGCGCCCAGGCGGCGGAGCTGGACCTCTCGGCGTTCGCCGGCATGGTCCCGGTAGAGATGCTCGGCGGCAACGCATTCCCGCCCATTGGCCAGCTGAATTTCCTGCTGACCCTGGCGCCGTATGGCTTCTACTGGTTCGTGCTCGCGGCGGAAAACCAGATGCCGAGCTGGCACGTGGAGCCGGCGCAAAGCATCCCGGACTTCACCACCCTGGTGCTGAAAAAGCGCCTGGAAGAACTGCTCGAAGCGCCATGCCGTACTACCCTGGAACAAAATGCCTTGCCGGCGTGGCTGCCCAAGCGCCGCTGGTTTGCCAGCAAGGACACGGCGATTGATAGCGTGCACATCGCCTACGGCGTGCGTTTTGGCGACCCGCAGCACCCGGTGTTGCTCAGTGAGATTGAAGTCACCAGTGCCGGGCAGGTCAGCCGTTATCAGTTGCCATTCGGCTTCCTGGGTGAAGACCAGTTCACCAGCGCCTTGCCGCAACAACTGGCGCTTGCACGTGTGCGGCGGGTGCGCCAGGTCGGTTTGGTGACGGACGCGTTCAGCCTCGACACCTATATCCGCGCGGTGATCCAGGGCTTGCAGGCCAACACCGTGCTCAGTTCCACCGACGGCGAGATTCGCTTCGAGCCCACGGCGCAGTTGGCCAAACTGGAATTGAACGACGAATCGGAAGTGCGTTACCTCGCCGCCGAACAGTCCAACAGTTCGGTGGTAGTGGGCGGCAGCCTGGTGCTCAAGCTGATCCGCAAAGTCAGCGCGGGTGTGCACCCGGAGCTGGAAATGGGCGCCTACCTGACGGAAGCCGGCTACGAACATATCTCGCCGCTGCTGGGCTCGGTGATACGCCACGACGCCGATGGCCAGGACAACCTGCTGATGATTGCCCAGGGTTACCTGAGCAACCAGGGCGATGCCTGGGGCTGGACCCAGAACAACCTGGAGCGGGCGATTCGCGACGAACTGGCAGAAGCCATGTCCGAGCAGGAGCAGCACTACAACGCTCTTGGCGAACTGGCGGACTTCGCCGGCTTGCTCGGCCAGCGCCTGGGTGAAATGCACCAGGTGCTGGCCGCGCCGACCACTAACAAGGCCTTCAAACCCGAGGTTACTTCCCTCAAGGATAGCCAGGGCTGGGCCAGGCACGTGGGTGCACAAATCGACCGCGCACTTCAGTTGCTCAAACAGCATCAAACCCAGTTGAACCCTGCTGACCAGGCATTGGTCAGTGCTTTACTGGAGCAGAAAAAGGCGATTGCCAGTCATGTTCAGGACCTGGCGAAAGCCACGGTGGGCGGGTTGCGCATTCGCGTGCATGGCGACCTGCACCTGGGCCAGGTACTGGTGGTCAAGGGCGATGCCTACCTGATCGACTTCGAGGGCGAACCGGCGCGACCGCTGCATGAACGTCGCGGCAAACACAGCCCGTACAAGGACGTGAGCGGTGTGCTGCGCTCGTTTGATTACGCGGCGGCCATGGCGGTGAATGTGCAGGGCGTCGACCAGTCGCCTGAAGCCAATGCGTCCCGGCAGCGGGTCGCGGATCGCTATTTGCATGAGGCCAGACAGGCATTTATCCAGGCCTACCACGCGGCCACGACTACACTGGGCCATGACTGGCAGGATGCCAAAGGCCAGGACGCAGCGCTGGCGTTGTTCAGCCTGGAGAAGGCCGCGTACGAAGTGGCCTACGAAGCAGAGAATCGCCCGAGCTGGTTGCCGGTGCCGTTGCAAGGTTTGCACGGGCTGCTCAGCGGGTTGAAACCAATGTCGAAAACTGCACGCGGTGGGGAGACGTCATGAGTTTTACAAGCAAAGAACCGCTGCAGCCAAAGTTGACTGCGATGCCGGCGTCCAAGGACATCGAGGCGCTGGTGCGCGCAGAGCACCATGACCCGTTTTCAATCCTCGGGCCCCATGATGACGAGCAGGGCGGCCAATTCATTCGCGCCTTCCTGCCTGAAGCCTTGAGTGTCCAGGTACTGGCCAAGGACAGCGGCGAGCACATCGGCAGCCTCGACGCGACTCAAGTGCCAGGCCTGTTTGTCGGGCATTTCGGCAGCCGCCAGGCGTACCTGCTGAAGATCCAGTGGGCCGGCGGTGAACAGATCACCGAAGACCCTTACAGCTTCAGCCAGCTGTTGCTGGGCGAGATGGACCTGTACCTGTTCGCCGAAGGTAATCACCGCGACCTCAGCAGTTGCCTCGGTGCACAGGTGACCAGCGTCGACGGCGTCCAGGGCGTGCGCTTTGCGGTGTGGGCACCGAATGCCCGCCGGGTGTCGGTGGTGGGTGACTTCAACGTCTGGGACGGGCGCCGTCATCCGATGCGCCTGCGCCACCCGTCCGGGGTCTGGGAAATCTTTATCCCGCGCCTGCAACCGGGCGCCGCTTACAAATACGAAATCCTCGGGGCTCACGGGATTCTGCCGCTCAAGGCCGACCCGATGGCCCTCGCCACGCAGATGCCGCCGGACACCGCCTCCAAAGTCGCTTCGCCGCTGCAAGTCGACTGGCAGGACCACGACTGGATGCAGTCCCGTGGCGAGCGGCAAAAGCCCAGCGCGCCGTTGTCGATCTACGAGCTGCATCCCGGCTCCTGGCAGTGCGAACTGGATGAAGTCGGCGAAGTGGCCCGCCAGTACACGTGGCGCGAGCTGGCCGAGCGGTTGATTCCCTATGTGCAGCAACTGGGCTTCACCCATATCGAACTGATGCCGATCATGGAGCACCCGTTCGGCGGCTCCTGGGGTTACCAGGCCCTCTCGCAATTTGCCCCGACGGCGCGCTTCGGCTCGCCGGATGATTTCGCGTTCTTCGTCAACGCCTGCCATCAGGCTGATATTGGCGTGATCCTCGACTGGGTACCGGCGCATTTCCCGACCGATACCCACGGCCTGGCGCAGTTCGACGGCACTGCGCTGTACGAATACGCCAACCCGCTGGAAGGCTTCCACCAGGATTGGGACACCCTGATCTACAACCTCGGCCGCACCGAAGTCCACGGCTTCATGCTGGCGTCGGCGTTGCACTGGCTCAAGCATTTCCATATCGACGGCCTGCGGGTGGATGCCGTGGCGTCGATGCTGTATCGCGACTATTCGCGCAAGGCCGGCGAATGGGTGCCGAACCGCCATGGCGGGCGGGAGAACCTCGAAGCCATCGACTTCCTGCGTCACCTCAACGACGTGGTGGCCCTGGAAGCCCCCGGCGCCCTGGTGATCGCCGAGGAATCCACTGCGTGGCCGGGCGTGAGCCAGCCAACCCAACAGGGCGGCCTGGGTTTCAACTACAAGTGGAACATGGGCTGGATGCACGATTCGCTGCACTACATCCAGCAAGACCCGGTGTACCGCGCCCATCATCACAACGAGCTGAGTTTCGGTTTGGTGTATGCGTGGTCCGAGCGCTTTATCCTGCCGATTTCCCACGACGAAGTGGTGCACGGCAAACACTCGCTGATCGACAAGATGCCCGGTGACCGCTGGCAGAAATTTGCCAACCTGCGGGCCTACCTGAGCTTCATGTGGATGCACCCGGGCAAGAAGCTGCTGTTCATGGGCTGCGAGTTTGGCCAATGGCGTGAATGGAACCACGATCAGCAACTGGACTGGTACCTGCTGCAATACCCGGAACACCGGGGCGTGCAGAAACTGGTGGGCGACCTCAACCGCCTGTACCGCGAAGAGCCCGCGTTGCACGACCAGGACGACGCGCCTCAAGGCTTCCAGTGGCTGATCGGGGATGACGCCATCAACAGCGTCTACGCCTGGCTGCGCTGGAGCAAGGACGGCCGGCCGGTGCTGGTGGTGGCCAACTTCACACCGGTGCCGCGCGAGGCCTACAAGGTCGGCGTGCCGTTTGCCGGGCGCTGGAGCGAGGTGATCAACAGCGACGCCGATACCTATGCCGGTTCCAACTTCGGCAATGGTGGCGGGGCGTTTACGGAGGATGAGCCCAAGCATGGGCAGCCGTTGTCGCTGTCGTTGAACCTGCCTCCGTTGGGTGTGTTGATCCTGCGGCCGGAAGGCTGATGCCCAGACGATAAAGGCTAAATTTGGGAGCTGGCTTGTTGTGGTGAGGGGGCTTGTCCCCCGTCGGGCTCACCACAGCAAGCCCGGCTCCCACATAGAGGATTTGTTGTTTCTTAGAAATCGACTTTCAGCCCAATCGTGCCCTCCCGCCCCTTGAGCGAATGGCTGTCCAGGTTCCGGTTGTACCCCACCTCGCCGCACGGGCATTGCCGCTACTGTGAAAAGTAACAGGTACAGACGAGTAGGCCGCAGCTACAGGAACACGATCTCGTACGGTTCGCGCATCCGTTCCAGCAGCACCTGCGCGAGGATCGGCGCCAGGCCGATTTCCGGGTCACCGGCCAATTGGCTGGCATAGGCGTGGGCAGCATGCAGCTTGCGGGCGACGCTCCAGGTGTCGAGCCTGACCTTGCGGGCGCGTTGCCAGGGGATGGCGGCAGTTTCCCGGACCGGCCAGTGCCACGCCCAGATCGGCAGCTCGTGCAGGTGCACGCCCTTGACCGCGCAGGCTTTGGCGGCGGCGCGGCCGACGGCGTCATGGTCGTCGTTGCCGTCGTTGCGCCAGGTAGTGAACACCACGTCGCCGGGTTGCAGGTAGCGCGCAATGAACTGGCTCATTTGCTGTTCCCGCGCGGCCAGGGCGTTGTCGGCAAAGCCGCCGCGAATCCATTTCAGGCTGTGCAGGGGCACACCGAGCCGTCGCAGCGCCTCGACACTTTCCTGGGGACGGACCACGCTCAAGCGCTTGGCCGGCCACACGGTAGAGCCCGGATGGCTGGCACTGCCGTCGGTGATGGAGATCAGTTGCAGGGCGTATTCGCGGGTGCTGAGCAATTGCAGCAGGCCGCCACAGGCGATCACTTCGTCGCCGGGATGCGGGGCGATGACGACTACGCGGCTGCCTTCGGGCACCAGGGTTGCGGGGTTGATAGCAGGGATTTGCGCGAGTTGCGGGGCGCTGTTCCAGATTTGCGCGGGGCCCCGGCGGCTGTCGGTTAACGGTGCAGGTTTCATGGGTGTCACGTCCTTGTTCATCGGTAGTGCAGGCCGTACCCCGTTGTCGGGACGGCTCTTGTTGATACACAAGGGTCGGGCAACCGACGCTTGCGGCGCGACGGCGTTCCAACCCTGGATTGCCGTGCAAGGAATACTGATGATAGTTACGAATCGTCGCTTTTACATAGCCGGATGTCGCTATTTTTTCAGGAGGCCTGCATCAGGCTCTTGAGGTAATCCCCAAAGCCGCCCTGGGCGCGGCAATCCAGGCGGGCGCTGGTGATCACCTGGGGCGAGTGGCTCCAGGCAATGGACGCGCCGCAGCGCTCCAGCTGGCGCACCAGCTCGACGTCTTCATGGCACGGCAGGGGTTCGAAACCGCCGGCTCGCACGTACGCACCAGCGCTCACGCCGAGGTTGGCGCCATGAATATGCCGATGCCCGTCCCGCGCCTCATAGGCCTGGTGATAGCGGATCTGTGCCGCCGGGTCGAAGCCTTCGCTCCAGGCGTTCACCGTCACCGTGCCACACACCGCGTCCACCCCCAGGGCCAGTTGCGCCACCAGCCAATCGGGAGCCACGCGGCTGTCGGCGTCGGTGCAGGAAATCCAGCGCGCGCCGTTGTTCAGCAAGTGCCGCGCGGCCACGCCGCGCACGTGTCCCACGTTCCGCGCCTGCACTTCAAGGCTGTGCACCTGGTATTCGCGGGCGATGAGGGCGCTGCGATCGCTGCAGCTGTCGAGCACCGCCAGAATCTGCACCTCTTCACCCAGCAGGCCCGGATGACTGGCCGCGACCATCGCGGCTTTCAGGCATTCAGGCAGTAGTGTTTCTTCGTTGTGCACGGGTATCAGGATGCCGATCATCGCAGTCCCTCCAAGGTTGCAACCGTGGTGCCGTCACGGCTCCACAGGTCCAGTAGAAAATCGCTTTCGTGATGCTGTATCAAAGGCGGCATGCCCAGGCGTTGTCCGAGGCGCGCATGCACCTGTTCCGCCGTTTGCGGGCAGCCTTCGATGGGCGGTCGCCAGTGGCAGGCGAGGATCTGTCCGTCAGGCGTCAGCGAGGCGAGGGCGCGATCGATCAGCCCGTCGAAGTCCTTCGGGTCGAGGTAGTAGCACAGCTCGCTGAGCACAATCAGCTCGAACGTCTCGCTGGGCCACTGGTCCGGCAAGCGGCTCTGCTGCACCGTGGCATGGCTGAAACCGAGCAACCGTGCCTGTGCCAGGCTGACGGCGGCCTGCGCGGTGTCACAGCACAGCAGGCGGTCGCAGCGCGTGGCCAGCTCGAAGCTCAGCTCACCGTTGGCGCAGCCGGGTTCAAAGATCGAGGCGTAGCGCGGCCGGGTCAGCGCTGCAAGGGTCAGTGCCCGCTTGCGGCGTTCGTACCAGCGTTGGCGAAACGCCCAGGGGTCGTCGTTGCCGGCAAACAGCTCATCGAAGTAGGGCGTGGCGACGCTCATACAAACACCACTTCAAAGGGCTGCAGCAGGCGCTCCAGCACGTAGGGTGCGAGCACCGGCGGCAGGCCGATCTGCGGGTCACCTTCCAGCTGGCTGGCAAACGCGTGGATCGCATGGCGTTTGCGGGCCACGGCTTCAGGCGTCAGGAGAATTTTGCGCGCGCGGTGCCAGGGCACCTGGCTGTCTTCGGGGGTTGCCCAGTGCCAGGTCCAGACCGGCAGTTCCAGCAAGGTCGCGCCCACGGCCCGGGCCGCCTTGGCACTGGCACGGCCCACGGCTTCATGGTCGCAATGGCCGTCTTCGCGCCAGGTGGTGAAGACCACGTCGCCGGGCTTGAGGTAGCGTTGGATGAATTGCCCAAGGTCCTCTTCGCCAGCCGCGACCTGGCTGTCAGAAAAACCGGCCCGCAGCCACTTCAGGCTGTGCAACGGCAACCCCAGTCGATGCAGCGCCTGGGCCGATTCCTGCGGCCGCACCACGCTCAGGCGTTCCACCGGCCAGCGACGCGAGCCCGGATGGCTGGCGCTGCCGTCGGTGACGGAGATCAACAGCATGGGCCGGTCCAGGGCGGCAAGGCCTTGCAGCAGGCCGCCGCAACCGAGCACTTCATCGTCCGGATGAGGCGCAATGATCACCGCGCGGCTGCCCTCGGGCACCAGCTCGGCAATCTCGACACAGGCCAGTTCGGCCAGCCGCGAGGAGCTTTGCCACAGGTGCAACGGTGTGCCCTGGCCGACGATAGGGTTGGTTTTCATAGTTGCCACTGCCCTGTGGTTTGTTCAGCGATTTGTTGGCCGAGGGCGCCCAGGTCACGCTCGGCGTGGCTTTGGCGGATGTACACCGGCAAGTCCGCCATCAGTTGGGCAAAGTGCGGGTCCTTGCAGTAAGGACCGGCGCCCAGCGCACGGCCGACGTGGCGCACCACCTGGTCGACCGAGTCTTCGATACAGGCCCGCGCCTGCTGAGCCAGCAGTTGCGCATTGGCCTTGGGTTGCCGGTCGATCTGTACCGCACTGTTGCGCAGCACGCAGGCGGCGCTGTGCAGGGCACTGTCGACCGCGCCCAAATGGGCCAGCGCGTGGGGCTCCTTGCTGCGGGCACAGTGTTCGCGCAAGGCTTCTGCCAAGCGTTGGGCGGCGCCGTACCAGCACGCCGCGATACCGATCCCGCCCTGCCAGAAGCCGGGCCGCGCCAGATAATCCCCGGGGCCGCCCACGGCCAGCCCGGTGGCCCGATCGAAAATAACCTCGACACTGCCCGTCGCCGCCATGCCCACAGCCTGCCAGCCGTCATCGGTGACGGTCACCCCAGGCTGGTCCATCTGCACCGCCACCAACTGCTGGCGATCCTCGTCATCCCAGGCTGTCAGCAAACCATGGCTGACCACCGCCGCGCCGGAGCACCAGGCCTTGCGGCCTTCCAGTACGAGCCGATGGCCGTCGCGCCGCACCCGCACCCGGGCCGTGGGCGGCTCGGCCGCCCACATGCCCCACGTACTGCCGATGGGCGGGAGCTCGCTGCCCAATTCGGCGATGATAGCGAGGGCGTCAGTATGCCCCTCGAACAGTTTGCACAGGCCCAGGTCATGGCCCGCCACCTGGGCCAGGCGACTGAACCGTTGCAGGGTATCGCCGCTGCCGGGCCGGGGCAGTTGGTCCAGCCCGGTCTCCACCAGCGTGCTTAGTGCTCGGCCCAGTGCCGCCGTGTCCGGGTAGCCTGGGGTATGTTGCAGGAAATCGTGTAAATCCATTTCACACCTCGTCCTCATGCTGTAGTTCAAACAGCAACAGCGACCGCCCGGTGACCGCGTATTCGTGGTCGAAATCAAAGCGCTCCTGGCCACGCACCGACGGCTGGTTGGTGTCGAGCATGCAGGTCCAGAAGCCGCCATCCGGTACCGGTGGCAGGCGGAAATTGACCATGTCGTGGTGGGCGTTGACCACCAGCAACAAGGTGGCATCGGCCCCGGGGCGACGAATCCCGGTTTCCTGGGCGCGGCCATCCATCAACATGCCCAGGCAGCGGCCATGGCTGTCCTGCCATTGTTCGGTGGTCATTTCATCGCCGCTTGGCGCCAGCCAGGTCACGTCCTTGACGCCGATGTCTTCGTTGTAGTCGCCTACCAGGAAGCGCCCGCGACGCAGGATCGGGTACGCCAGGCGCAACTTGATCAGGCGCTTGACGAACTTGAGCAGGGCCTTGCCGTCTTCATCCAGTTCCCAGTTGATCCAGCCGATCTCGCTGTCCTGGCAGTAGGCGTTGTTATTACCGTGCTGGGTGCGGGCAAATTCGTCACCGGCCACCAGCATCGGCGTGCCCTGGGCCAGCAGAAGGGTGGCGAAGAAATTGCGCATCTGGCGCAGGCGCAGTGCGTTGATTTCCGGGTCGTCGGTGGGACCTTCGACACCGTGGTTCCACGACAGGTTGTTGTTGCTGCCGTCCTGGTTGTTCTCGTCGTTGGCTTCGTTGTGCTTGTCGTTGTAGGACACCAGGTCGTGCAGCGTGAAACCGTCATGGGCGGTGATGAAGTTCACCGAGCTGTACGGGCGCCGGCCACGCTGGTTGAACATCTCGCCCGAGGCGGTCATGCGCCCGGCGAAGTCGGCCAGTTGGCCGTCGTCGCCTTTCCAGAACGAGCGCACGGTGTCGCGGAAACGGTCGTTCCACTCCACCCAGCCCGGCGGGAAGCCGCCAACCTGATACCCACCGGGGCCACAGTCCCAGGGCTCGGCGATCATTTTCACCTGGCGCAGCACCGGGTCCTGGCGGCAGGCCACGAGGAAGCTGTGGCGCTCGTCGAAACCGTCGCGGTAGCGGCCGAGGATGGTTGCCAGGTCGAAGCGGAAACCGTCGACATGCATCTCGGTGGCCCAGTAGCGCAGCGAGTCGGTGACCATTTGCAGCACGCACGGGTGACTCAGGTCGAGGGTGTTGCCGGTACCGGAATCGTTGATGTAGAAGCGCTTGTCATCCGGCATCAGGCGGTAGTACGAGGCGTTGTCGATGCCGCGCATGGACAGGGTCGGGCCTTGCTCGTTGCCTTCGGCGGTGTGGTTGTAGACCACGTCCAGAATCACTTCCAGCTTGGCTTCATGCAGGTGCGCGACCATTTCCTTGAACTCGGCAATCTTGCCGCTGGCCAGGTAGCGCGGGTCTGGCGCGAAGAAGGCAATGCTGTTGTAGCCCCAGTAGTTGGTCATGCCTTTTTGCAGCAGGTGCTGGTCGTTGACGAAGGCATGCACGGGCAGCAGTTCTACCGACGACACGCCCAACTGGCGAATGTGCTTGAGCACGTCATCGACCATCAGCCCGGCGCAGGTACCGCGCACTTCTTCAGGCACCGAAGGGTGGCGCATGGTGATGCCGCGCAGGTGGGTTTCATAAATGATCGTGCGATCCCACGGCGTGCGCACCGGCTGGTCGTTGCCCCAGGTGTGGGCCGGGTCGATGACTTTGCACTTGGGCACGAAGGGCGCGCTGTCGCGCTCGTCGAAACTCAGGTCGGCGTCCGGATGCCCGATGGTGTAGCCGAACAGCGCCTCGGACCATTTGAGCTCGCCCACCAGTTGTTTGGCGTAGGGGTCGATCAGCAATTTGTTGTGGTTGAAGCGATGACCGTTGGCCGGGTCATAAGGACCGTACACGCGATAGCCGTAAATCAGCCCTGGATGGGCGTCGGGCAGGTAGCCGTGGAAGGTCTCGTCGGTGTATTCCGGCAGTTCGATGCGTTCCAGCTCGACTTCACCGCTGTCGTCGAAAATGCACAGTTCGACTTTGATGGCGTTGGCCGAGAACAGTGCAAAGTTGACACCCAGACCGTCCCAGGTCGCGCCGAGGGGGAAGGGCAAACCTTCACGAATCCGCGACGGCTCGTTTTCCGGCGTCGAGTTGGGCTTGTTGGGTTTGCTCATTGAGATGCTCCTGCAAGTAGATTTTCCGGGCCGAACGAGGCCGTTCCGGCGTGAAGCCAGTTAAATATCGGTGTCTGGATAGCCTCCTGCGGTGCGGGCGCAGCCGCAGGAGGGGCTTTGGCTCAGGGGGCCTTGGGCTTCTTCGCCGCAGCGGGTTTTTTCGGCGCCGGTGCCGCGCCTGGCTTGGGTGCGGCGGCCGGCTTGGCCGCGGCAGCCGCTGCCGGCTTGGCTTTTGGCTTGGCCTTGGCGGCGGCCTTTGGCGTCTTGGATGGCGTCAGCGCTTCGGCTTCTGCCAGTTTGCGCGCCATCTCCCAGTGTCGCGCGTCCTCGCCGTGGGGTTTACCTTCAGACTCCCAGATCTGATGCGCTAATTCGCGTATGCGTTTGTCTTCAGTACTCATCACAATGCTCCTCGCAGAAAATTTTCAGCTTTCTTGACCATCAGGATTGATAAAGACATTGACCGGGAAATCCCCCAGGGCAGCGCTGATCATGAGCTCCTTGTTTGGTGTGACTGCGCCTGTTCGGAAAAGTCCCTTCCAATTTTGGGTTGGGGCGGCGAACGGTAATCTGACCCGGGTATCGCCCCAAATCTGCGCGTTGATCAGGGGGTACACACCGTTTTCAAGCAGACGGTGCGGCCAGCGTGGCACCACCACCAGCAGCTGTTTGCCCTGGTATTCGCGGTAGAAGGCGACCACCCGTTCAGCGTGTTCGCCGACCACTTCCAGCGGCTCGTAGCTGCCCTGGCGAAACAGTTGCGCATGCGCCTTGCGCAACGTCAGGACCTGGCTGATCACCGCCTGTTTTATACGCCCGTCATGCCAGTTGAACAGCAACTCGCCGATGTCCGGCGGTGTGTGCAGCCCCTGTTGCCGTGCGTGAAAGTCCACGGGCCGGCGGTTATCCGGGTCTACCAGGGTGAAGTCCCAGAACTCATCGCCCTGATACAGATCCGGCACCCCCGGCACCGTGAGGCGAAGCAAGGATTGCGCCAGCCCGTTGAGCGCACCCGCCGGGGCGATGGCCTGGGCGGCGTCGCCGATGGCGTCGCGCAGGGCCTTGCCGGAGTCCTCCAGCAGCAGCCGTGACAGGAACGCTTCGACACCTTGTTCATACAGCTCGTTGGGTGCGCTCCAGCTGCTGTTCAACTTGGCTTCACGCAAGGCTTTCTGCTGCCACTGCCAGAGACGCCGGTGATAGTCCGCCAGGCCCTCGGCATCGTCGCGGTGCAGGTCCAGGGGCCAACTGCCCAGCAGCACCTGATAGAGGATCAGTTCGTCACCCGCCGAAGGCGTCTGCCCATCACTGCGCAGGCGGGCGGCGAGGGGGCGCCATTGCTCCACCTGTTCGGCGTACCACTCGGCGCATTCGCTGAGTACGGCCAGGCGCGCGCGGGTGTCTTCGCCGCGCTTGTGGTCGTGGGTGGCGGTGGCCAGCAGGTTGTCGGGGAACGTGCGCAGGCGTTGCTGATTCACGGCATGAAAGTCGTCCAGCGGTGCGCTGAATTGCTCGGTGCTGAAGCCCACGTCATTGCGCGACAGCAACACGCCCGAGCGATAGAACGCGGTGTCTTCCACGGCCTTGGCCGCCGCCGGCGAGGTCAGTTGCTGGAAGCGTACGCAGGCGTGCTTGAGCATTTTGCGTTCACGGCCCAATGGGCGATCGCGCCAGGGTTGGCCGCCGAGCCATTTTTCCAGGTAGTCGAGCACTGGCCAGTCGGCTTCGCTCAAGGTGCTGCGGGCACCGGCCAGGGCTTGCAGGAAAAACACGTCATCCAGTTCGCTGCGGCCCCGGGCGCTGATGTAGGTGCGGTACACCGGGAAGTGCACGATCAGTTCCTGCAACGCCCGGCGAATCGCACCCAGGGTCAGGTCGCGGCTCATCACATCGTCCCGGGCCACTTGCAGCAAGGCCTGGGCCACGCTTTCAAAGTCGCCGGCGAGGGAGCCGTTGAGGATCTGCTGACGGGCGAGCCAGGCCTCTTCGATAAACGAAGAGGGGCGTTCGGTGTGGCGAGTCCATAACTCAGCCAGAGGCTCGAAGCCTTTGGGGTCGTGTTGCAGCAATGACAACTGGTTCATGAATTCGTAGCCGGTGGTGCCATCCACGCGCCAGTCTTCGCGCAGGGTTTCGCCTTCGCCGAGGATCTTCTCGACGAAGATCGGCAGGTGCCGCCCACCCGCCAGGGAATCCACCCGGCGCCGCAGTTTGCGGCAGTAACCACGCGGGTCGGCGAGGCCGTCGATATGGTCGATGCGCAGGCCGTCGATCTGGCCTTCGCTGATCAGTTGGAAGATCTTGCCGTGGGTGGCTTCGAACACCGCGCTGCGTTCAACCCGCAGGCCGCCCAGCTCGTTGACGTCGAAGAAGCGCCGCCAGTTGATATCGTCCGCCGCCGTGCGCCAACTGGCCAGGCGATAGCTTTGTTGTTCCAGCAGGGTATGCAGGCGGGCAAAACCGTCGGGCTGGCGCGCGTCGTAGAGGCCGAGGTTGTCTTCGATAGCCTTCAGGGTCTCGGGATTGCGGGCCGCCTCAGCCAGCTCCCGTTTCAGCGCGACCGCCTGAGGGTAGGCGTCCGGCTGGTAGGCCAGGCTGCTGAAACGGTCGGCCAGGGCCTTGATGGGCACCAGGTCGCCGTATTCCCGCGGGCAGATCGGAAAACGGTGTTCGTAATGCTCCACGTAGAAGCTGCCCTGCTGTGGGTCGAAGCGCAGGGGCAGGGCGCCGGATTGCAGGGCTTCGCCGTAGTCGCTGCCGAGAAACGGCATCAGCAGTTGGCCTTTGAGCAGCGGGTCCGGCGAGTGCCATTGAATGTCGAAGAATTCGCTGTAGGGGCTCAGTCGGCCCCATTCCAGCAGGTCCAGCCACCATGGATTATCGGCACCGCCGACGGCCATGTGGTTGGAGACGATATCGAGGAGCAGCCCCATCTCATGCTCGCGCAGTGCGGCTACCAGACGGCGCAGCGCTGGTTCGCCGCCGAGCTCGGGATTGACGGTGGTCGGGTCGACCACGTCATAGCCGTGCATCGAGCCGGTGCGGGCGCTCAGCAGCGGCGAGGCGTAAAGGTGGCTGATGCCCAGTCCGGCGAAGTACGGCACCAGCGGCACGGCGTCGTCGAGGGTGAAGCCCTTGTGAAATTGCAGGCGTTGGGTAGCCCGCAGGGTCAATGGCTTCATCGGTCACGCTCGTGGGCCTGGAGGCGCGCCACGGCCAGCAGCTCAAGGCGGCGGGCGGCGTTTTCATCGTCGAGCAGGGTGGCTGCATCGCCCGCCAGGCGGCGCCGCCAATTCGGGTGGGTGTCGGTGGTGCCGGGCAGGTTGGCTTGCTCCTCCACGCCCAGGGCATCTTCCAGGGGCAGCAGCACCAACGGCGCACGGGTGTGGCCCAGGTAGCGCACGCTGGCGTCGATAACGTGGTCGGTTTCGTTGCGCACTTCATCGGTGAAGTTCTGCGGGTCCTGGCTCAAGGCCTGGCGCAGCGCTTGGCGTTCCCGCAGACGGTGGTCGCTCCATTGTTCGACGGTGGGAGCATCGATCAGCCCCAACTGGATATTCCAGTCGATATCGCGGCTGTGCCACCAGCCGTTCAGGGTTGGCAGGTCGTGGGTGCTGGTGGTGGCCAGCGCGTTGTCCGGCCAATCCAGAATCGGCTTGAACTGGCCGTCGTGGTCTTGCTCGAACAGTAGCACGCGCATGCCAAGGATCGAGCGGGCGATCAGTTTTTCCCGCAGGCCGTCGGGTACGGTGCCGAGGTCTTCACCGAGGACGATCGCCTGATGGCGGCTCGACTCCAGCGCCAGGAGCCGCAGCAGGTCATCCACCGGGTAATACAGATAAGCCCCGTCCCGCGGCGAGGCATCCATCGGGATCACCCACAGGCGTTGCAAACCCATCACATGGTCGATACGCAGGCCGCCGGCATGGGCAAAGTTGGCCCGCAGCATTTCGATAAACGCACGAAAGCCGTTGCGCTTGAGGCCTTCCGGGGAAAACGCGGAGATGCCCCAGCCCTGGCCGGCACGGTTGAGAATGTCGGGTGGCGCACCCACGGTGAGATCTGCCAACAGTTCATCCTGGCGGCTCCAGGCCTGGCTGCCGCCGCCGTCCGCGCCCACCGCGAGGTCGGCGATCAGGCCGACGCCCATGCCACTGCCGCGCGCCGCTTGTTGCGCACGCTCCAGGCAGCGGGCGATCAGCCATTGGTTGAACGCATAGAAGCCGATTTCATCCCGATGGGTTTCGGCGAATTGCGCCAGCGCCTGGCTTTGCGGGCTGTGCCAGTCCTCGGGCCAGTGACGCCAGTCGAGGCTCTCGCCATTGGCTGCACGCTCGGCTTGCACAGCTTCAAAGCGGCAGTGGTTTTCCAGGGCTTCGCCGCCGGCCTGGCGGAAGCTCAGGAAGTCGGCGTGCTGCGGGTGGTCGCCCTGGCGAAAGTCTTCATACAGGGTGTGCAACAGGCGCTGCTTGGCTTTGGCGGCGGCCGGCCAGTCGATCAGGCTTTGCTGCTCAAGGTCGTGCAGTTCGTCGGCCAGGCCGCTGGTTTCGATGGCGGTTTGCACCGCACGTTCGCCGAGGATGCAGCCGGGGGAGGCGTACAAACTGTTGAGGAACAGCCGGCTGGACGGGGAATACGGGCTGAAGCGGTCGGTGTCGGCACTGAACATCGCGTGCATCGGGCTGATGGCCAGGGCATCGGCGCCACGTTCGGCGGCGGAACGGGCCAGTTGCTCCAGTGCCTGGGTGTCACCAAAACCACCGTCGCCGCTGCGGCGCAGGGAATACAGTTGGGCGCTCAGGCCCCAGGCCCTGGCGGTTTGGGTGTCGACCGCTTCAGCGACGGTGTAGCAGTGGGTCGGTGCCACGGCCAGGGTGAAATGCTGGTCGGCGATATGCACCTGCTGATAGCCGACCGGAATCGACCCGGGCAGCACCGCGTCATCGTCCAGCTTCAGGTCGAGCACGCCGGCGTCTTCGAGGTGAATCTGGCACGGCGTGCCGGGGGCGAAGTAGCGCGCCAGGTCCAGGCCGGCACCGCTGTCGACGGTCATCAGCGGTGGCAGGTGCTTGTCTTGCTGCACGCGTTCCAGGTCCAGCAGGCTGGCTTCGATGGCGGCATCGCTGTCGGCCGGGTGACCCAGGCCTTTGAGCACGGCGCGCAGGGCGTCGGGTTTGACATGTTGCGGGCGGCCATTCGCGTCGATCCAATCGACGGCCAGGCCCGCTCGGCTGGCGAGTATTTCCAATTGCGCGTCGCTCAAGGGTGCTCTCCAACAGGGGAATGGGTGAGGCTGACGCGGGCACTGAACGGGGCCAGTTGTTGGGCCCCGCTGGCCTGCGTCACAAATAGGAGGTGCTCGGCCGCTGGGTAGTTCAGAGAATCGGCGCTCAGGTTGAGGTCGATCTGCAGCAGGCTGCCATTGCCCAGGCGCCAGCGCGCCGTGACCGCGCCCACCGCCAGTACGTGCGCACCCAGGGCCACGCTGCCCGGCAGGTGCGGCACGATATGTTGGTGGCGCAGGCTCAGCAGTTGGCGATAGAGCTGTGAGTCGTCGCAGTCGGCGAGGGCGGGTGCCGAGCGGCGGAAGGTTTGCAGGGAATTGGGGTCGGGAATTCGTTCGCGGCGTTCCGGGTCGCTGAATGCGGCAAAGTCGGCAAACTCGTTGCGCCGGCCTTCGCGTACCGCCTCGGCCAGTTCGCCGTGGTGGTCGGTGAAGAACAGGAACGGCTCTTCGGCGTTGACTTCGTCGCCCATGAACATCAACGGGATCATCGGCGACATCAGCAGCAAGGTCGTCGCAGCGCTCAAGGCCTGGGGCGAGCACAGTTGATGCAGGCGTTCGCCCAGGGCGCGGTTGCCGATCTGGTCGTGGTTCTGCAGGAACAGCACAAAGGCACTGGGCGGCAGGTGGCCACTGGGCTCACCGCGTGAGTGGCCGTGGCGGGTGGTGTGGCCCTGGTAGATGAACCCTTCGCTCAGGCAGCGGGCCAGCTTGCCGGTGGGGTCTTCGGCAAAGTCGGTGTAGTAGGCGTCGGTTTCGCCGGTGAGCAGCACGTGCAGGGCGTTGTGGCCGTCGTCGTTCCACTGCGCATCGAAACCGCGCTCCAGCAGGCTGGCCTGGTTGAATTCGTTTTCCAGTACCAGCCACACATGGCGCCCCGCGTCGACTTGCTGGCGCACGCGTTCGGCCAGTTCTTCCAGGAATTCGGGGTCGTTGATGGCATGTACCGCGTCCAGGCGCAGGCCGTCGAAGCGGTACTCCAGTAGCCACATCAGGGCGTTGTCGATGAAGAAATCCCGAACTTCCCGGCGATCAAAGTCAATGCCGGCGCCCCAGGGCGTGTGCACGTCTTCGCGGAAGAAACCTTTGGCGTAGCTGCCGAGGTAATTGCCGTCGGGACCGAAGTGGTTGTAGACCACATCCAGAATCACCGCGAGGCCGTGGTGGTGGGCGCTGTCGATCAGCTGTTTCAACTGTTCGGGCGAACCGTAGGAAGATTGTGGTGCGTAGGGCAGGACCCCGTCGTAGCCCCAGTTGCGTTCGCCGGGGAACTGGGCGATGGGCATCAGCTCAATGGCGGTGACACCCAGCTCCGCAAGGCGTGGCAGTTGTTTCTCGACCTCGGCGTAGCCCCCCAGCACGCCCACGTGCAGCTCGTAGATCACGGCTTCGTGCCAGGGCCGGCCTTGCCAGTGGCCGTGGCGCCACTGATAGGCCAGAGGGTCGACGACCACGCTGAAGCCGTGAACGTCCGTGGCCTGCGCCCGGGAAGCCGGGTCGGGAACGTCCTGTTCACCGTCGATGCTGTAGCGGTAGCGTGTCCCGGCGGGACATTGCAGCTGCACCACAAACCAGCCATCGGCCTGGGGCAGCATCGCTACCGATTTACCTTCTTCAAATTCAACGCTGACATAAAACGCGTCGGGTGCCCACAAGGCGAAACGGGTGTGTTCCGCATCCAGCATGATCGCGCCGTGGGGCCATGTTTCCAGAGTCCTTGACGGCATCTATGAAGACCTCTTTTTTAATTTTTCCCCGATCTTCCCAGTGATTTCGCCACCAGTTGTTCGTAAAGTTCGGCGTAGGGTTCCACCGCCTTGCACCAGTTGAACGGTGCGGCCATGGCCCGGCAACGCATGGCGTTGAGCAGGCCGGGAAAGGCGAAGACCTTGAACGCACGGCTCAGGGCCGCTTCGTAGCTCTCGACGGTGGATTCGTTGAACAGGAAACCGGTAACGCCATCCTCGATGGTGTCGGCCAGGCCGCCGGTGTTGCGGGCAACGGGTAGGGAACCGAAGCGCTGGGCGTACATCTGGCTCAGGCCGCAGGGTTCATAACGGGACGGCATCAGCAGGAAGTCGCTGCCGGCGAACATGCGCCGGGCATCGGTCTCGTTGAAGCCGATGCGCACGCCAATCTGGCCTGGAAAGCGCAGGGCCAGGGCGCGCATGGCTTGTTCTTCTTCAGGCTCGCCGCGACCGATGATGGCGATCTGGCCGCCATGTTCGACGATAAAGCTGGCGACCGCTTCGGTGAGGTCCAGGCCTTTTTGGTAGACCAGGCGCGACACCACGGCAAACAGTGGGCCGGTGGACTCTTCCAGGCCGAACAGGTTGCGTACATGGGCGGCGTTCAGCGCCTTGCCTTCCCAGTCACCGATGTTGAAGGGGTGGGTCAGGTGCGGGTCAGTGGAGGCTTCCCAGCTTTCGTCGATGCCGTTGGGAATGCCGCTGAGCAGGCCTTGCTGGGTCTTGCTGGCGAGGAAACCGTCCAGACCGCAGCCGAATTCGGGGGTGGTGATTTCCTGGGCGTAGGTCGCGCTGACCGTGGTGATATGGCTGGAATACGCCATGCCAGCCTTCAGGAATGACAGCTTGCCGTAGAACTCCATGCCTTCTTGTTGCAAGGCGTGTTCGGGAATTCCCAGTTCCGGGCACGAGGCCAGGCTGACCACGCCCTGGTAGGCGAGGTTATGAATGGTGAACAGGGTCGGGGTACGTGACCCGCGCCAGTGCATATAGGCCGGTGCCAGGCCAGCGGGCCAGTCATGGGCGTGCACCAGGTCCGGGCACCAGTGGATCTGTGCCAGGTTGGCGGCAATATCGGCGGCGGCCAGGCCCAGGCGGGCGAAGCGAATATGGTTGTCGGGCCAGTCGCGGCCGTTGTTGGCGCCGTAGGGCGTGCCTTCGCGCTCATACAACTCGGGGCAGATCAGCACATAGATGACCAGGCCATCCTTGAGGTCCATGCGCCCGATCTTGCACGGTGGCAACGCAGCGTGGCCGCCCAGCTCACCGATGATATGAATGGGGTTGTCGCTATCAAGCACCTGCGGGTAACCAGGGATCAGCACGCGCACATCGTGCAGGTGCGCCATGGCACGGGGCAGGGCGGCGGACACGTCACCCAGGCCGCCGGTTTTCACCAGGTCAGCCAGCTCGGACGTCACGAACAATACTTTCTTGCGATTGGGATTCTGACTTGGGACCGGCCGCAGCGTGTTGGGCAGGTCGGCCAATGAGGTCGGCCCGCCAACCGGCTGACTAAAACGCTCTCCCTGAGTATCTACAGCGGCACTGATCATAGTTCTCTCCCATGTGTTGGTCGGCTGATGGCATATGGCAATCAGCGAAGGTTGACCGCATCCTGCGGCCAGGCGCACAAGCGCTACACAGACTGGCAAGGCTTATGCCAGTTGTGTTGGAGTCTTAAATAGAGTGGATGGACGGGCGTTTGGTGTGAACCGTCAGCGCTCGCCTTACCTTAAACCTGACCTGCGGCAGAGTTCGAAAGTTTCGATTTTTTGCGGGGTTTTTGTTTTGGAACGGACCCATCGGTCATGAGTCTAGGACAAGATCCCGGAGCCTGCGGGGTCTGTGGGGGATTTTGTAGGACAAATTTTTTTTCATGTACAAAAGCGCCCACTTCCTGGCCACCAGGAAGCGGGCGCTCTTAATTGGTGCGTGGAGTGATCAGGACAGCGGGCGAACGGGCACCCCTTTGGCCCACGCTTGAATGTCTTCAATCATCTGTTCGTAGAACTGGCGGTAATTCTGCTCGCTGACATAACCGACGTGTGGCGTGGCCAAGACATTCGGCAACTGGCGGAACGGGTGCCCGTCCGGCAACGGCTCCTGGGCGTACACATCCAGGGCAGCGCCTGCCAGCCGGCCATGGGTCAAGGCGTCAATCAGGGCCGCCTCATCGACAATCGGACCGCGGGACGTGTTCACCAGGTGCGCAGCAGGTTTCATCCAGCCCAGCGCCTCGGCGTCCACCAGCCCGCGGCTGCGGTCACTGAGTACCAGGTGAATCGACAGTACATCCGCCTGTTCAAACAGCTCGCGCTTGCTGACCCAGGTTACGCCGGCTTCGGCGGCGCGTTCCGGCGTGAGGTTTTCGCTCCAGGCAATCACCCGCATGCCAAATGCCTGGCCGTATTTGGCGATCTTCTGGCCGATGCTGCCCAGCCCGAGGATCCCCAGGGTCTTGCCGTACAGATCGCCACCCAGGCCCACTTGCCAACCGCCTGCCCGCAGGGAATTGGCTTCGGCCAGCAGGTTGCGGGTGGAGGCCATGATCAGCGCCCAGGTCAGTTCCGGGGCGGCGTGCTTGTAACTGTCGGTGCCGCACACCTGGATGCCCAGGGCCTTGGCGGCGGGAATGTCGAGGGCCGCATTGCGCATGCCGCCGGTCACCAGCAACTTGAGCCGGGGCAAACCTTGCAGCAGTGCCTGATCGAAGGTGGTGCGTTCGCGCATCACGCAAATCACCTCAAAACCCTGCAAACGCTCGATCAAGGTGGCGGTGTCCGCCGGGTAGTCGTGGAGGAAGTGCACCTGGCCCACCGACGCCAGGACTGACCAGTCCACCACGCCACTGGCCACATTCTGCCAATCATCAATCACTGCGATCTGTACCGACATTCACGCGTGCCTCGAAAAAGGTTGGATTAGAGGGCATTCAGCCCTTGCAACAGTGCCTTGTGAAACTGTGCCGGCTCTTCCATTTGCGGCGCATGGCCCAGGCCCGGGAATTCCACCAGGGTGGCGTGGGGGATCAGCTTGGCCACTTGCTTGCCTAACACGGCGTAGTTGCCGATCTTCGCCTTGACCGCCGGTGGCGCGATGTCTTTGCCAATGGCGGTGTTGTCGGCGGTGCCGATCAGCAGCAGGGTGGGCATCTGCAGGTCCTTGAACTCGTAGTACACCGGCTGGGTGAAAATCATGTCGTAAATCAGCGCCGAGTTCCATGCCACCTGGGTGTGGCCGGGGCCCTTGTTCATGCCGGCGAGCATCTGCACCCAGCGCTCGTATTCGGGCTTCCAGTGGCCGGCGTAGTAGGTGTCGCGCTCATAATTGCGGATGCCGTCGGCGGTCAGTTTCAGCTCGCGCTCGTACCATTGGTCAACGCTGCGATAGGGCACGCCAATGGCTTTCCAGTCTTCCAGGCCGATAGGGTTCACCAACGCAAGCTGTTCGGTTTGTTCCGGATAGAGCAGGGCGTAGCGCGTGGCAAGCATGCCACCGGTGGAATGGCCGAGAAGCGTGGCCTTTTGAATGCCGAGTTTTTCCAGGAGTTGGTGGGTGTTGATCGCCAATTGCTGGAAGCTGTACTGGTAATTGTCCGGCTTGCTGGAGGTGCAGAAACCGACCTGGTCGGGGGCGATCACCCGGTAACCGGCGTCGCTCAGGGCCTTGATCGAGGCATCCCAGGTGGCGCCGCAGAAGTTCTTGCCATGCATCAGCACGATGCTGCGGCCATTGGCTTTGCCCTTGGCCGGCACGTCCATGTAGCCCATTTGCAAGGATTTGCCCTGGGACTGGAAGGTGAAGTGCTCCACCGGATAAGGGTATTGGAAGCCTTGCAGTTCGGGGCCGTAGGTCGGGCCCTCGGTGGCGGCGAAGGCGGGAAGGGCGCTGCCGAGCAGCAGGCCGGCGACGCAGAGTGAGCGGATGTTGGGCATGGGGACAGGCTCCGGGAACAGTGCCCGGATGCTGTGGCGAGGGGATTAACGGGAGATTAAATCCAGTGCAGGGTCAGCAGGGCCAATACCCCGTAGCGCGCACCTTTGGCCAGGGTCACCAGCAGCAGGAAACGCCAGAACGGTTCGCGCATCACCCCGGCCACCAGCGTCAGGGGGTCACCGATGATCGGCACCCAACTGAGCAACAATGACCAGTGGCCCCAGCGTTGATAGTGGGTACGGGCCTTTTCCAGGTGTTTCGGGCTCACCGGAAACCAGCGTCGTTCCTTGAACCGTTCAACCGAACGCCCCAGCAACCAATTGACCAGCGAGCCCAATACGTTGCCCAGTGTTGCAACCCCAAGCAGCAGCCACAGGCTGTAATGCCCGCTGATCAACAGCCCCACCAGCACCGCCTCCGACTGCATCGGCAACAGCGTGGCAGCGCCGAAGGCGGCGAAAAACAGCCCCAGGTAACCGGCGAGCATCAATCAGCGGGCCGGGTAGTCAGCCACGACGACATCTTTGCCTTCACGGGTCAGGCCGATCACCTGGTAGGCATCGCTGCTGCCGTCCATCTCCATGCCCGGCGAGCCCAGCGGCATGCCCGGCGCCGCAATGCCCAGCAAATCGTCGCGCTTGCGCAGGGCCAGCACCTGATCGGCAGGCACATGGCCTTCGACGAACTTGCCGTCGATCACCCCGGTGTGGCACGACGCCAGGCGCGGCGCCACGCCCAGGCGTTGCTTGACCTCACTCATGTTGGCTTCCACATGGTCGTTGACCTTGAACCCGTTGCTTTCCAGGTGGGCAATCCACTTTTTGCAGCAACCGCAGTTGGCATCGCGGTGCACATCAATCGGGATCAGCTCGGCGGCCTGGGCCAGGGGGCTCATGAGCAGGGCCGACAGCGCGGCCAGTCGCAGGGTGGTTTTCATCGTCATCTCATCAGGTAAAGGGCAACGCCGGGCATTCTCCCTGCTTTTCAGCAAAGGGTTTTCCGGGAGTGTTACGAGGTTTTACGAAAAACCGACAGCACCAGAATAACGGCCTGGTGCTGTCGGAAAACTGAGGGGGAGATGACGGTTTTGTCAGGTAATCGAGGATTCCAGGCGCTGCTTGAGTTGATCAAGGGCCTGGTTGGACAGCGCGACCATGCGTTCATGCAGGGTGATCAGTTGCAGTTCGGTTTCATAGGTCAGGATGCGCTTGAACAGCGTGCCGCTGCCCCGTGTTTGCAGCAGGTAATGGATACAGCCGTCGACGGCCAGGGACGTGAATGCGGTCTTGAACTCCCGCGGTCGCTGCGCAATCTGCACGCGATAGCTCATCGGCACCCGCACACCCAGCAGGTCGATGGTTTCGGTAAAACGGTGGCCGCTGGGTAACGAGCCGGTGATGCCGGTGTCGGCACCCAGGGATGTCGGATGCCATTCATGCCAGCGATCCGGTTGGGTGACGTAGTCGTAAACCGCTTCGATAGGGACTTGGATAAAGCGTTCCTGACTGATCTGCTCAGTGCGGATCGGGTGCTCAACTGCGTGCATGACACACCTCCTGTGTGGCGAGACTAAGCACTTTGAGCTGTCAGAATAGTCCGGCTCCCGCACATTGCACGGGAGTCGGCAGGCTATTTTTCAACGCACCTTGAAGCGTCCCATCAACGCAATTACCCGGCCATTCGCATCCAGCAGGCTCTGGGTGTTGTGTTCCGTGGCGTGGCCGCTTTGCACCAGTTCTTCGACCATGTGGCGGATGTGCACCATGCTGCGGTTGATTTCCTCGGTCACCGCGCTTTGCTGTTCGGCAGCCGTGGCGATCTGGGTGCTGAGGTTGTTGATATGGCTGACAGAGCCGGCCATCTCGTCCAGGCCCGTGTTAACCCGTGCGGTAGCGTCCGCGGCGGACTGGCAACTGGCCTGGGTGGCTTCCATGGCGGTCACCGAAGAGCTCACCCCGGTGGTCAGGCGCGCGAGCATTTCGTTGATCTGCGAGGTGCTGGCCTGGGTGCGGGCGGCAAGGGCACGGACTTCGTCGGCGACCACTGCAAACCCCCGCCCCTGTTCGCCGGCGCGGGCGGCTTCGATGGCCGCATTGAGTGCCAGCAGGTTGGTCTGGCCGGCGATGGCGCCGATTACGCCGAGGGTTTCGGTGATGCGGGCGGCGTCCTGGCGCATGTTTTCCACGGTGTGAGTGGCGCTGGAAACCTCACCGATCAACGCGCTGACGCTGCGCGAAGCTTCCCCGACCACCACCCGCGAACGGTCGGCGTGCTCGTTGGCGCGCTGGGTGAACGCGGCGGTTTCGGCGGCGTTCTCGGCCACGGTGTCGGCGGTGGAGCTCATCTCGGTGATGGCGGTGACGGTCTGGTCGGTTTCCGAGGCATGGCGCACCAGGATCTGGTTGGTCTGGGCGGATGTCTGCTGCAACTGCGCCAGGCTCGACGACATGGCGCCGGTGGCCTGGGTCACTTCACCGATCATGTTCTGCAGGTAGACGATAAAGCGGTTCACCGAATGCCCGATCGCCCCCAGTTCGTCCTCGGCGCGAATGGTAATGCGTCGTGTCAGGTCGGCATCGCCGTTGGACAGCGCGTCGATGTTGGTCTTCAGCGCGGTCATCCGTTTTATCAACTGGCGGATGGCATACACCTGCAACAGCACCAGCAGCAGAATCATCGGGATTTGCAGCATCGCCAGGGTGCCCAACACGTCATCCCGCTGGGCGGTGATCAGCGAAGTCGGGAGTGCCGTGGCCAGGAACCACGGCGTGCCTTCGATCGGGCGCATGAAGAAGGTGCTGGCCACGCCCTGGTTGTCGAACTCACTGCGCTGCAGGGTTTGATCGCGATGGGCCAGGCCGGCGCTGACCTGGGCGGCAAAGGCTGAGGTGCCGACCAGTTCGCTGATGTTTTTCAACACCACCGGGCTGCTGAGGCGCGTGCTGTTGCTGATGATCTTGCCGTCGCCTTCGACGATCAGCATTTGTCCGCCGAGGTCTTTTTCCTTGCTGGCCACCAGGTCGTTGAAGAAGCCCAGGGTCACGTCGATGGTGGCGACGCCGTACGCCGCGCCGTCACGCTGGATCGCCATCGCGCAGTTGGTGCGAGGCTCCTGGCTGGCGTCATCCTTGTAGGCTGCCGCCCAGGCGCACTGGCCACGGGGTGAGGCGAGCCCGCCCTTGTACCAGCTCTGGTCGTAATAATTGGGGGCCGCGTCGCTGTTCCAGAAGGTATTCACGGCCAGCTTGCCCGAGGCATCGCGGTGCCAGAAGGTGCTGTGTTTGTTACGCCCCGGCGTGCGCTGGTTGGGCAGGGGCCAGATGCCGCCGCCGAACACTTTCAGTTCGCCGTACTGGTCCACCAGGCCGGGCAGCACCTTGTCGATGGCGTCGCTGTCCAGCAGTGGGATGGTTTGGGTGATGCTGCGTTGCTGGGCCTGAACCTTGTTCAGCTCGCCCTGGATCTGCTCGGCCACTTCGGCAATGCGATTGAGGGCCACCTGTTCTTCGGTGTGGCGCAGCTTGGGGGCCACCAACTGTCCGATGCCCACCACCGTCAATACGAATAACAACAGGACGAACAGCACCAGAAACAGGGTGTAACGGGCTTGGATAGAGCGCAATGAGGGCATGGGGTCGTCCTTACGAAGCGTTTATTGTGCGACGCGGCTTTGTTAGAGCTTCGAAGGGCTATCGGCTTGGGAGGGAGGAGCTTTAGGTACTATGGTGCAAGAAAGTAGTACGAATAAATAAAACCTGTAGGAGGCTTCTATTTTGGGTGGCCGGGGTGTTTGATGCGGGCTTGAATCTGCGACGGATCCCCCGGTAAAACATGGACGAAATCATCTATCAGGTGGTGAATTGGCTGAGCATTGAACACCACACGCGCAGAGGCACCACCAACAACTACCTGGCGCTTTTATACCTGGCCGTCACAATTGGCGGCGTGGTAGTCGCCAGGGAGCTTGCCGCCAAGCGCAAGGCCCTCAAGGCACGCGCCACTGAGGCGTTAACCACTGCGCCATTGACCGCCACCTCGTTTACCGAGGAAGACGGCCTACCGGTCAAGTGCACGGGCACCCTGCGACAGGACGCCGACGGCTATACCGTCAGCATCACGCGCAACAGTGTGGAGTTCCACAGCGAGCGGTTGCCTTCGCTGGACGAGGTTGATACCTGGCTGAGAGCCCACACGCCCTTCATCCTGTCGGACTTTCGCAAGCACCCTTGAGGGGGGTTATTTGTCGAGCATCTGCATGACGGCTTCCGGGTAACGCAATCCGGCGGTTGCATTGGCCGGGAAGATCGCTTCCAGCGCCGCCAGCTCGGCCGGGCTCAGCTTGACCTCCAGTGCGGCGACGTTCTCTTCGAGGTACTTGCGTTGCTTGGTGCCGGGGATCGGGATCAGGTAATCCCCTTGCGCCAATACCCAGGCCAACGCCAGCTGCCCGGCGGTCACGCCCTTATCGGCGGCCAGTGCCTGCACCTGTTCCACCAGCAACAGGTTCTTCGCAAAGTTCTCGCCCTGAAAACGCGGGCTGAAGCGGCGGTAGTCATCCGCTGCAAAATCGTCCGGGCTTTTCAGGGCGCCGGTGAGGAAGCCCCGGCCCAGCGGGCTGTACGGCACAAACGCAATGCCCAGGCGCTGGCAGGCTGCCAGGCAGCCGTTGTCTTCCTGGTCGCGGCTCCACAACGAATATTCGCTTTGCAGGGCGCTGATGGGATGAACCTTGTGCGCGCGCTCCAGGGTGGCGGCCGACGCCTCGCTCAAGCCCAGGTAACGCACCTTGCCTTGCTTGACCAGCTCGGCCATGGCGCCCACGGTTTCTTCAATCGCCACGTCGGGGTCGATGCGGTGCTGGTAGTACAGGTCGAGGGTTTCCACGCCCAGGCGTTTCAAGGTGCCGTCGATGGCATCCCGAATGTATTCCGGGCGGCCATTCACGCCGCGTATCGTGGGGTTCGACGGGTCGCGCACGATGCCGAATTTGCTGGCAAGGAACACCTGGTCGCGCTTGCCGGCGATGGCCTTGCCGATCAGCGCTTCGTTGGTGTGGGGGCCGTACATGTCGGCGGTGTCCAGCAGGTTGATCCCCAGTTCCAGGGCGCGATGCAGGGTGGAAATGGCTTCGGCGGTGTCGGTGCCCGTGGTGTAGAAATCGGTCATGCCCATGCAGCCGAGGCCGATGGCGGAAACCTGGGGACCGTTTTTGCCGAGTTGACGAGTGTGCATGGGTCCAGCTCCTGTGTGGGGAAGGGCTCCATTGTTGCCCTCGACAAAAGCGGGATAAACCGGCTAAAACCACTATCACTATTATGAAATTCTAAACAATCCTCGAAGGAAACCCGCCAGTGGACCGTTTTAACGCCATGCGTGTGTTTGTGCGGATCGTCGAACTGGGCGGCTTTGCCAAGGCCGCCGACAGCCTGCAGCTGCCGCGCGCTTCGGTGACGATTCTGATCAAGCAACTGGAAGCCCACCTTGGGGTGCAACTGTTGCAGCGCACCACGCGCCAGGTCAGCTCGACCCTGGACGGTGCCGCCTACTACCAGCGCTGTGTGCGGCTGTTGGCCGACCTTGAGGAAACCGAAGCGGTATTCTCCACCAGCCGGCGTAACCCGCGCGGCACGTTGCGCATTGATATGCCGTCGGGGATCGGGCGTTTCCTGGTGATTCCGGCGCTGCCCGAGTTCACCACCCGCTACCCGCAGATCGACCTGGAAATCGGCCTTAACGACCGCCCTGTGGACCTGATTCGCGAAGGCGTGGATTGCGTGTTGCGCGGTGGCCTGGCGCTGGACGAGTCACTGGTGGCCCGGCCGCTGGCAATGATGGATCAGGTGACCTGCGCCAGTCCCGGCTACGTGCAGCAGTTCGGCCTGCCGTCGACACTGGATGATTTGGCCGGCCACCGGGTGGTCGAGTACTTCTCCAGCACCAGCGGCAAGCGCTATGGCCTGGAGTTCCAGTTGGGCAATGACATACGGTTGGTGGACCTGCCCAAGCAAGTCGCCGTAAACAGCGCCGACGGTTACCTGGCGGCCTGTGAAGCGGGTTATGGCTTGGTGCAGACGCCTTACTATCACGCGGTTCGCCAGTTGGAAGCGGGCACCCTGGTGGAGGTGCTGGCGGACCTGCAACCACCGAAGTTGCCATTGACCGCGCTGTACCCGCCGCACCGCCAGTTGTCGCAGCGGGTGCGGGTATTTGTCGATTGGCTGGTGGAACTTTGCGCCCGGCCGGGCAACGGGTTGCAGCGTCAGCCTTGAGCTTTGCGATAGGCGCCGGGCTGAAAGCCGGTGACCTTATGGAAGGCGCGGGTGAAGGCGGCCACCGATTGATAGCCCACGGCCAGGGATACGTCTGCCACGGTCTGGTCCTGCTTGAACAATTGGCAGGCATGGCGCACGCGCATCATCAACAGCACTTGCCCCGGCGACTGGCCGCACAGTTCATTGAAGCGCTTGAAGAACGCCGAGCGCGACAAGCCGGTGCAGGCCGCCATGCTTTCCAGGGTCCAGGGATCCGCCGGCCGTGCGATGAGTTGTTCCAGCAGGCGCGCGAATGCCGGTTGCCGGGCCAGCGCCGCGAGGCCGCCGAGTTCGGTGTTGTCCAGTACCTGTTGGCGCAGCACATACAGAAACAGCAGGTGGCACAGGCGCTCCAGCAAGGCGGGTGAGGGCGCGGGTGTGCGCTCGCATTCCTGCAGGATCAGTTCGAACAGGTTGCGTGCGGCCGTCAGCGAAGGGTCGCCCGCCCGCAGAATGATCCAGGCGGGCAGGGTGTCGACAATCATCGCCGACAGCCCGGATTGAAAATGAAAGAACCCGCACACCAGGCCTACGCCGTCGCTTGCCTGGCTGTCCAGCGGCAGCATTGGCTTGCGCGGGCATTCCTGGGCGCCGTCGGCGGTGCCATCGCTGGACAAGCGATACGCCAGGTCCCGCAGCAGGAACACCGCGTCGCCGTTGTTCAGCGGGTAAGGGGTGGAGTCGCCATCGATGTGCATCCAGCAGTGCCCCTGCACCACCAGATGAAAGCTCGCGCTCGCCAGGCCGTGGGTGCTGGCACGCCAGTCGCCGCAGTAACGCCCGACGTGAAACAGACTGGTGTTGAGTTCGAGGCTATCTAATAACCAATCGACGAGTGAACTGGACGAATTCATCTAATGGAAAGACTCAAGAGCAAGTAATCGCTACTTTAGACTATTGAGCGGATTTTTTATAACCAACAGACTTGGTACACGAATCCATGAGGAGACCACTCCATGTCCCGCGTACCGATGCTAACCCTGGAAACCGCCCCTGAAGCGGCCAAGCCCTTTCTGGAAAATGCCCTGAAGGGTTCCGGGTTCATCCCCAATCTGCTGGCGGTGCTGGCCAATGCCCCGGCGGCACTGGAAACCTACATCACCGTGTCCGGCCTGAACGCCAAGTCGGACCTGAGCCTGGCCGACCGTGAAGTGGTGCAGTTGATTGCCGCCACGACCCACGGTTGCGATTTCTGCGTCGCCGGGCACACTGCCGTAGCGCGCAACAAGGCCAAGCTGCCGGAAGACGTGATCGACGCCTTGCGCCAGCGCGGTGAATTGCCCAACGAGCGTTATGAGACACTCGCCGAGTTCACCCGCGAAGTGATCGCCACCCGCGGTGATGTCAGCGACGCCGGTTATGCCGCGTTCCGTGAGGCGGGTTACACGGACGGTCATGCGCTGGAGGTTATCCTGGGCGTGAGCCTGGCGACCCTGTGCAACTTCGCCAACGTGTTCGCCCGTACCCCGCTGAACCCGGAGCTGGCGCAATACCGTTGGGAAAAACCGGCAAGCTGAAGGCGCGCAAGCGTTCGCGATGGTAAACATGCTGTAACAAGGAGAAACATGAATGCTTGACCCAATCTTGAGCCGTTGGCTCGATGTTCAAGCGCAGGCCCTGGATGTGGGCAGTTGCGATCCGCAGGAAGTGCTGCCACGGCTGGCAGAGGCCAATGTATTACGTATCGGTGTGCCCAAGGACCTCGGTGGCCTGGGCGGCGATGTCACGGGCGCAGTGGAAGCCATTGCCGACGTGGCCAGCCATTCCCTGGCGTCGGCGTTTGTCTGCTGGGGCCAACGCTCGTTTATCGAGTACCTGCTGCAAAGCCCGAACCAGCGGCTGCGCGAGCAACTGCTGCCGGACCTGCTGAGCGGCAAGCTCGCCGGGGCGACCGGGCTATCCAACGCGATGAAGTTTTTGTCTGGCATCGAGACGCTGCAAATCAGCGCCGAGCCGACGGATCACGGCTGGAACCTCAATGGCCGCCTGCACTGGGTGACCAACCTGCGTAAGAACGGGTTTGTGGTGGCAGCTGCCATCGAGCATGCCCAGGGCGGCGCGCCGTTTATCCTGGCGATTCCCGATTCGGTGAGCGGCTTGCAACGGTCCCGTGACCTGGAGCTGTTGGGCCTGCAATCAAGCAATACCGCCGCCCTCGGCTTTGAAGCCGTGGAGCTGAGCCGCGACTGGCTGCTGCATGACGATGCGCGCAAGTTCCTGCCGGCGGTGCGCCCGGCGTTTCTCGGTTTGCAGTGCGGCATGTCCATCGGCCTGGCCCGGCGTTCGCTGGCTGAGGTGGCCAATCACTTGGGCTCCAGCCGCACCGTATTGCGCGAAGAACTGGAAGTGCTGCGTACCTCGCTGGAACAGGCGGTCAACGACCTCAAGAAAGGCCTGCTGAGTGGCCGCTTCGGTACCGAGCCGGTGCCGTTGTTTCGCCTGCGCATTGCCCTCGCCGAAATTGCTGCCAGCGCTGTTCAGCTTGAGTTGCAAGCCAGCGGCGGCAAGGCCTACCTGACCGCCCACGGCAGCGGTTTTGCCCGGCGCTGGCGCGAGTCGGCGTTTGTGCCGATCGTGACCCCGAGCCTGGTGCAGTTGCGCACCGAGCTGAACCGTCAGGCCAATCTATGAGCCAGGCGGTATTGCACGCCCAGGGGATTTGCCTGGGGTACGCGGGCAATTCGGTGCTGGAGGGTTTCGACCTGCAGCTGCAGCCGGGTGAAGTGGTGTCGATCCTGGGCCCCAGCGGTGTTGGCAAGTCCAGCCTGCTGCGGGTGCTCGCCGGTTTGCAGGCGCCCCAGGGCGGCAGCATCAGCCTGCTGGGCGAGCCATTGAACGGCCCGCATCCACGGGTGGCGGTGGCGTTCCAGGACCCCAGCCTGCTGCCGTGGCTGAGCCTGGAAAAGAACGTCGCCTTCGGCCTGGACTTTGCCCGCCAACCGCACCTGAGTCCTGAAGAGCGCCGCCAGCGGGTCGACCACGCAATCAACGCCGTAGGCCTGGAACACGCCCGGCAGCAATTCCCGGCGGCGTTGTCCGGCGGCATGGCCCAGCGCACCGCGTTGGCGCGTTGCCTGGCGCGCCAGCCGCAGGTGTTGCTGCTGGACGAACCCTTCGGCGCCCTGGATGAAGTGACCCGTGCCGACATGCAGCACCTGCTGCTCAAGGTCAACCGCGAGCAAGGCTCGGCGGCGGTGCTGATCACCCACGACATCGACGAAGCGCTGCTGCTGTCCGACCGGATTCTGCTACTGGGTAACCGCCCGGCGCGGACCCTCGGTGAATGGCGCATCGACCTGCCGCAACCGCGGGAAGAACAGGTAGAAGCCATCGGCATCCTGCGCATCGAGATTCTCAAAACCCTACGGCAGGCGAGCCGCACTAACCCCCAACCCACTGAACTGCTGGAGCCTTGCCATGTGTCTGGATGACCTCACTCACTCGCGCCGTGACTTTCTCAAACTCTCGGCCGTGCTCAGTGCCGCCGGTGCCTTGCCACTGCTCAGCAGTTTGCAGGCTCGGGCGGCCAGTGAGCCGGACGCACCGGTACGTATCGGCTACTTGCCGATCACCGACGCCACGCCGTTGTTGGTGGCCCACAACAATGGCCTGTTCGAAGCCGAGGGCATCAAGGCCGAGCGCCCGGTGCTGTTGCGCAGTTGGGCGCAGGTGATCGAGGCGTTTATCTCGGGCCAGGTCAACGTGATTCACCTGCTGTCGCCGATGACGGTGTGGGCGCGTTACGGCAGCAAGGTCCCGGCCAAGGTCGTGGCCTGGAACCACGTGGGCGGCTCGGGTTTGACCGTGTCCCCGGGCATTACCGACGTGAAGCAACTGGGCGGCAAGTCGGTGGCGATTCCGTTCTGGTACTCGATCCACAACGTGGTGGTGCAGCAGTTGTTCCGCGACAACGGCCTGACCCCGGTGGCGCGTGCCGCTGGCAGCGCGATTGCCGCCAATGAAGTCAACCTGATCGTGTTGCCGCCCTCGGACATGCCGCCGGCGCTGGCCAGCAAGCGCATCGACGGCTACATCGTCGCCGAGCCGTTCAACGCCCTGGCCGAAAACCTCAACGTGGGCCGGGTGCAGCGCTTTACCGGCGACGTGTGGCGCAACCACGCGTGCTGCGTGGTGTTCATGCACGAGCACGACCTGACCAACCGCCCGGAATGGTCGCAGAAGGTGGTGAATGCCATCGTCAAGGCCCAGGTCTGGACCCGTGACAACCGCGAAGAGGCAGTAAAGCTACTGTCCAAGGACGGCGAAAACCGCTACACCCCGCACGCCGAGCCGGTGCTGCGCAAAGTCCTCGCGCCGGCGGCCAGCGACCGTGCCGCGTACCTGGCCGATGGTGCGATCCAGCACGCCAACTGGGACGAGCACCGCATTGACTTCCAACCGTATCCATTCCCCAGCTACACCGAGGAACTGGTGCGCCGCTTGAAGGACACGCTGATCGAGGGCGACAAGAAATTCCTCGCCGACCTGGATCCTGCCTTCGTCGCCAAAGACCTGGTGGACGACCGCTTCGTACGCAACGCCATCGCGGCGGTCGGCGGTATGAAAACCTTCGGCCTGCCGGAAGGCTTCGAGCGAAACGAGGAGATTGGCGTTTGAATCACGGCAAAACCTTGGGACTGCCGGGCTGGTTGCTCGGCTTGAGCGGGCTGGCAGGGTTGTTGTTGCTCTGGTGGCTGGGGGTGAAGGTATTTGGCAGTACAGACGGTTTGTCTGCGCGGTTCTCGCTGTCGGCGACCTTCGCCAGCCTGTGGGAATTGCTGGGGCGCAGCGAGCTGTACCTGAACATCGCCGTGAGCCTCAAGCGAATCTTTGTCGGGCTGTTCCTGGCGTTGCTGATAGGTGTGCCGTTGGGCTTGCTGGTGGGCAGTTCGCGCAAGCTGGAAGCGGCGACCACGCCGGCCTTCCAGTTTTTGCGGATGATCTCGCCGCTGTCGTGGATGCCCATCGTGGTGATGTTGATGGGCGTGGGCGACCAGCCGATCTACTTCCTGCTGGCGTTCGCGGCGGTGTGGCCGATTCTGTTGAATACCGCGGCGGGTGTGCGTCAGCTTGACCCGCGCTGGCTGCAACTGAGCAAAAGCCTGAGCGCCACGCGCTGGGAAACCTTGCGCCGGGTAATTATTCCCGGGGTCATGGGGCACGTGCTGACCGGCGTGCGCCTGGCCATCGGCATTCTGTGGATCGTGCTGGTGCCGTGCGAGATGCTCGGGGTCAGTGCGGGGCTGGGTTACTACATCCTCGACACCCGTGACCGGCTGGCTTACTCGGAGCTGATGGCGATGGTGCTGCTGATCGGCTTGCTGGGCTTTGCTCTGGATGCGTTTGCGCGGTGGTTGCACCAGCGTTGGGTGCATGGCGCCAACAGTTAGGCCTGGCCCTTCAAAACAAACCCGACTGGATGTCGGGTTTGTTGTTTATGCAGCGTGATCAGCGATGGTAATACCCCGGTCCGCCGTCGTAGTAGCGATGGTCATGCCACCCGCCACCGCCGTGGGGGAAAATAATGCAGCCGCTCATGCTCAGCATGATCAGCAAGGGAATCAGCAGTGTGATTCGACGAAGCATTTCCAGATCCTCTAGGGTACTCACAGGTTCAATCAGGCGTTGGACAAGCCAAAGTTTTTCATCGCCTGTAACATGAGACCCCGCCGACCCCATTCCATCCCCGCCAAAGGGTATGCGCTTGGTGTGGCAGTCGATACAAAGTGGATACAATTTTTCAGCTTCAGGAACCCGTCATGACCCAAAAGCAACGTTTGAAATACTCGATTCTGATCTCCCTGGTGGTGCTGGGGACGATGTTTGGCCTGTCCTACCTGCAGAACAACGGGGTCATCAGCGAAAAAACGTTCCAGTACATCGCCATTGCCGTGGCGGTGACCGTGGTGGTGATCAACGGTGTGATGCGCCGCAAGGTCAAGCCTAACCTCTGAGTCAGGCCCGGCCTTCCAGGACTTTGGCAGCCTGCTCGTGCAGGCTGTAGCTCTTGTCGGCGTTCAGGGTGATCACGCCTTCGGTGCACAGGCGCTTGAGCACCTCGCGCACGCTGAGAAACGACAACGGGATGCCCAGCTCCAGCAAATGGCTGTGCACACCGCGCACGCCGAGGGTGCGCTGGTTGTCGGCAGCGGTCAGCAGGGCGTCGATGACCTTCAGCCGGATCAGGCTGGTGCGCAGGCCAAAGCACTTGAGCAAATGACGAATGCGCTGGTTGCCATGTTCCGGCGCCTTGCCGAACGCCTGGTTGCCGGAGCCAAAAGCGCCGTCGTGCATGGATGAGTGTCCTTCCGTGGGCAGTTGCGAGTTGTACATGCAGAAACTCCTTATCAGAGCCTGATCAGGAAAATGATGGTGCTCTTAACTAATAAGACGTACGAGCAGCCGAAATCATGAAGCGCGGGATGTAGAAATTTTGTCGGTAACATCCCGGAGACATACCGACATGTCTGAATAAACGCCTGCGGCTGCTAAATTATTCCCGGTTTTTACGTCTTAACTGAGGTGTTGGCGAAGCTGTCCCTCGTCACGGTGTTTAATTTGGCTGTGGAGTCTGCGTGATTATTACCAACGGGTTGTTCAGGGTGTGCGTGGCGGGTGCGTTGCTGGGGCTGAGTCTTTCGGCCACGGCGCGGGTGCAGGAGCAGCAGGCCACGGCCGAGATCCGCCGCACCGGTTTTGGTGTCCCCCATATCCGGGCCAGCGACGAGCGCGGGCTGGGGTTTGGTATCGGCTATGCCTATGCCCAGGACAACCTGTGCCTGCTGGCCAATGAGGTGGTGACGGTCAACGGTGAGCGCGCCAGGTACTTTGGCCCCGAGCAGGCGACCCTGGAAGGGCGCAACAACCTCGCCAACGACGTGTTCTTCACCTGGCTCAACACGCCCGAGGCGGTTGCGGCGTTCTGGAAGGCACAAACCCCGGCGATGCAGCAGCGCATTGAAGGCTATGTGGCCGGCTACAACCGTTACCTCAAGGAGCGTACCGCCCAAGGCTTGCCGGCGCAGTGCCAGGCCGCATGGGTACGGCCCATCACGCCGCAAGACCTGGTCAAGCTGACCCGTCGTTTGCTGGTGGAAGGCGGCGTCGGGCAGTTTGCCGAGGCCTTGGTGGGCGCCGCGCCGCCGAATGCTGTCGCTCAACGGGATGCCAAGGCATTTGAGGTCGCCGCTGCCAACCAGCAGCGTTTCGCCCTGGACCGTGGCAGCAACGCCGTTGCAGTGGGCCGCGACCGATCAATCAACGGCCGTGGCATGTTGCTGGCCAACCCGCATTTCCCGTGGGTTGGCGGCATGCGCTTCTACGAGATGCACCTGACCATTCCTGGCCAACTGGATGTCATGGGCGCCGCCTTGCCGGGCCTGCCGGTGATCAACATTGGCTTCAACCAGCACGTGGCCTGGACCCATACGGTTGATACCTCCAAACACTTCACCCTGTACCGCCTGACCCTGGACCCGAAGGACCCGACCCGTTATCTGCTGGACGGCAAATCCGTGCCCATGGATAAAACCAACCTCAAGGTGACGGTGAAAGCCGCCGACGGCAGTACCCGGGAAGAGTCGCGCACCGTCTACAGCTCGCAGTTCGGCCCGATGGTGCAATGGCCGGGCAAGCTGGACTGGGATAAAAAATATGCCTTCAGCCTGCGGGACGCCAACCTGGGCAACGACCGGGTGCTGCAACAGTGGTACGCGATGAACCGCGCCGCGAACCTCAAGGAACTGCAAACCTCGGTGCACACCCTGCAAGGCATCCCGTGGGTCAACACCCTGGCGGCGGACGACCAGGGCCAGAGCCTGTACATGAACCTGTCGGTGGTGCCCAACGTCAGCGCGCAAAAACTCGCGCAGTGCAGTGACCCGCGCGTGGGCCTGCAGTTCATCATGCTCGACGGCTCCCGCAGCGCCTGCGCCTGGGACGTGGACCCGCGTGCCGCTCAGGCCGGGATCTTCCCGGCCGATCAACAGCCGCAACTTGAGCGCACCGACTACGTGCAGCACTCCAACGACTCGGCATGGATGGTCAACCCCAAGGCCCCGTTGACCGGCTTCTCGCCGGTGATCAGCCAGGAGAACATCGGCCTGGGCCCACGTGCCCGTTTCGCCTTGCAACGCTTGCAGGAACTCGACAAGCAGCCGATCAAGGTCGTCGACTTGCAGAACATGGTCATGGACAACCAGGTGTACCTCGCGAGCCAGGTCATGCCGGACTTGCTGAAATTCTGCGCGGGTGCCGATGCCAGCGTGAAGTCGGTGTGCGACAGCCTGAAAAACTGGGACCAGCGCGCCAACCTAGACAGCGGCCTGGGCCTGGTGCACTTCATCAACCTGGCGGAACAACTGGCCCAAGCGCCTGACGCGTGGAAGGTCGGCTTCGACCCGGCACACCCCTTGACCACACCGCGCGGGCTGGCCATTGAGCGGGCAGGGGTGGCCAAGGCACTGCGCGAGGCGATGCTGACGTCCGCCGCCGACGTGGCCAAGCGCGGGCTGACCGCCGACAGCCATTGGGGTGATATCCAGGTCTCGGGACAAACACCGATCCATGGCGGCCCGCAGGAACTGGGCGTGTACAACGCCATGCAAAGCGTGCCCCGGGCGGATGGCAAGCGCGAAGTGGTCAGCGGCAGCAGCTACTTGCAAATCGTCACGTTCGACGAGAAGGGGCCGCAAGCGGTTGGCGTACTGGCGTTCTCCTTGTCCAGCGACCCGGCGTCGAAATACTTCAAGGACCAGACCCAGGCGTTCTCCGAGAAAAAACTCGGGCCGCTGCCGTTTACCGAACAGCAGATCAAGGCTGATCCGCAGTACCAATTGCAGGTTGTCCGTGACAAGGAAGAAGCCGGACGGTAGGGTAGGCCACCGGCAATGGCCGCCCCTTGAGAGAATATTTTTTGAAATCAAGGGGTTGCAAGCCCTGGCAAATGAGTACATAATTGCGCCCATCGAACGCACTGAAGCATTAAAAACTTCAATGTTTTCAATGAGATAGAGTAGAGGCAAGCTTCACATAGCCCACTCAAGTTTGTATGCGGTGAATGTCGGTTGTAAGGCATTGATCGTTTGAGGCCGAGTAGCAAAATGGTTATGCAGCGGATTGCAAATCCGCCTACGCCGGTTCGATTCCGACCTCGGCCTCCACTCTTAAAAGCCCCGTAGATTAACGTCTACGGGGTTTTTTATTGGGCGCGGGAAAGTATCAGGTGCAGGGGGATGATGTCGGGAATAGTGGTCTGAGCCCGAGGGATCCTGCGCGGCAGACGCTTCTAATCTAATGCCCATTGAGTATTTAGGATCTTTGATCCGGCGTCCTATAGTTGGACTTTTCCAACCCATAGTCCGGACCTTTTTGTGGCCAAATCCAGCTCAGTATTCGACTCGCTACGCGAGGATATCGACGCGTTAGCGAAACAACTCGGTGTCAGTTCGGTCCTTGTCATGCGATCACTGCCCCAGCACATGCAAGTAGAGGCTTCTGGCGGGCATCATGAGGATACCTATCCCATCGGCGCTCAGGGCAAGAAAAGCAGCCTGGCCCACAACGGCCAGGCACTTTATTGTGAGCGGGTTGTGGACACCGACCAGCCGCTCTATGTCAAGGACTCTCGCCTGGAGGCCGACTGGGCTGGCAATGAAGATGAGGTGGAATTTGGGTTGAGCAACTATTTAGGCTATCCAGTGCGTGGCCCTGACGGCGAGGTGTATGGCACCGTCTGCGCCTTGCACGAAGAGGCCAAGGAGTACAGCGCCGAAGAGCGAGCGGCGCTGGATGAGTTTCGCAATAAGGTTGAGTTGGCCATAAAGCGTTCATTCACGGCGCGTTAGGTCGACCAGTAATGCGCGCCATGAACAGGCGCGTCAGGCTGGCGATCTGTTCGATTTTTTCATCGAGTGCGAAATGGCCCGCCTCCAGGATATGCACCTCGGCACCCGGCACGTCATCCTTGTAGCGCAGGGCCCCCGGCACAATGAACGACGGGTCGTATTTTCCCCACATGACCAGCATGGGCGGTTGGTTGTCTTTCAACCATTGCTGCCATTTAGGGTAAGAAGCGACGTTGTTCTGGTAGTCCAGCAACAAAGCCGACTGGATGGCCCGCTGGCCCGGACGGGATAAGGCAGCAAACTCGTCTTCCCAGGCATCCGGGTTATAGCGCTCGGGATGGGGGCTGGTGCCCAGGTGACGCTGCTTCGTGCCGTCGTACCCCGTGAACGCATCGACTTGCTCGGGATGTTCGGAAGGGGCCTTCCAATACTTCGCGATGTTTGCCCATTTGGCACCCAGGCCTTCGTTATAGGCATTGGCGTTCTGGATGATGATGCCGTGCAGTTTTTGCGGGGCGTTGAGGATCATCCGAAAGCCTACCGGGCCGCCGTAATCCTGCATGAACAGGGTGTACTCATCGATTTTCAGTTGCGCCAGCAACTGGCTCATGGTCTCGGCCAGATGGTCGAAGGTGTAGGCGTAGGTCGCAGCGGAGGGCGCGTCGCTTCTGCCGAACCCGGGGTAGTCGGGGGCGATCACGTGATACCGATCGGCAAGCAGCGGTATCAGTGAGTCCCACATGCGCGACGACGAAGGGTAGCCGTGCAGCAGCACAAGGGTCGGCGCGTCCCTGGGGCCGGCCTCACGATAGAACACCTTCACGCCGTCCACGCTGGACCAGTGATAGGCAGTGGACTCGCTGGTATAGGGGAGGGAAGGCACAGGTCCGGCCGCTTGCGCCGGTTGGGTCATCGACAGCGTCGTCATAAGTACTCCCAGTGTGCAAAAAGTCGCGATATTCATTGAGGCCTGAGCTCTGAATTGCGCATTTCCCGGTGAAATGCAGCTGAGGTCAGAGTGGACGTATCTCAGTATCGACACCATTGGCCCAATGACCATTTTTCATTAGAATCGGGCCAATCTTGATCAGGTCCGTCTCCGTGAAAAAAAGTGTGAAAGTGGCGGTCATCGCCTTTAACCGAATCAGTCCCTTTCACCTTTCCGTTCCCTGCCTGGTGTTTGGTAAAGACCGCCGGGTAGGGGATTCACCCTGGTTTGAACTGGTGGTCTGTGCTGGCGAGGATGGGGTGCTGATGACCAACGCCGGTTTTGCCGTCCAGTGCGACCATGGTCTGGATCAGGTCGTCGGGGCCGATATTGTCATCGTCCCCAGCTGGCGTGATGTCGCCGAAGCGCCGCCGCATGCACTGGTCGAAACCCTTAAGGCCGCTCATGCAAGCGGCGCGTTGGTGGTGGGGCTGTGCCTGGGGGCGTTCGTACTTGCCCACGCGGGCCTGCTGTGCGACAAGCGGGCAACCACGCATTGGGCCTGGGCGGCGCATCTGGCGCGAGATTTCCCGCGCATCGAAGTGGACCCCAAAGTGCTGTATGTCGAAGCAGAACAGGTACTGACCTCGGCGGGCGTGGCAGCGGGGCTCGATTGCTGCATCCACATCGTCAGGCGTCTCTACGGGCGGGGGGTTGCCAACGCGTTGGCGCGTCAGCTGCTCGTCTCGCCTCATCGCGACGGCGGCCAGGCCCAGTTCATCAGCCAGCCGGTGCCTCAAGGCGCCAGCGACCAGCGTCTCGGCCAGTTGCTCGACTGGCTTCGGGCCAATCTGGGCCAACCGTTGTCAATCGATCACGTCGCGCAGAGGCTGGCGATGAGTCGACGCAGTTTCACCCGGCACTTCAAGCAACTGACCGGCTCGACGTTTGGGCAGTGGCTCACCAACGAGCGAATCAAAGCCGTTCAACTGCACCTCGAAACCACCGACCATAGCGTTGAGGTAATCGCTGACGCCTGCGGGTTTGGTACAAGCCTCTCTTTGCGTCAACACTTCTTGTCGATCGTGGGCGTGAGTCCCACCACCTACCGAAAGGCTTATCACCGGTAGGCTGGCAGAAAAAACGGGCGGTTTCAGGCTACCAACCGCCGCCGCCCCGACTAGGCCCGGTTGGCCTCGCCAATCAGGATGTCCTCGAAGAACGCCCCGATCGGCAGTGTGGGGTGGCACAGCTGTATCTCCAGCACCCAAACCATCTCGCTCGGTACGATCTCCACTTCAGCCAACTTGTCCTGCCCGAACAGCGCATGCGGGAAGTCGGCGATGCGGTGCCCGGCCAGGTTGCGTTCAAGGCGCCAGCCTTTGGAGAGGGCACTGTGCTCGGCGAAGTCATAGAGCTCGCGCCCGGTCAGCCCGCGGTGCCAGGCGTCGCGGGTTTCGTCGAACACTTGGTGCAGTGCCTTCACGCAAGCGTCATGCAGCGGGTGTTCGCCGAACACGAAGGTGTCGCCATAGTCGCCTTCATAGCCGTCCCACACCGGGCCCAGGTCGACCACGGCGATATCGGTGGCACGCAGCTCGCGTAGCAGGTCGACGCCCTGGCGCGGAGTACGGACGGTGTCGTCGCCAAAACGTATATAGGTGGGGTGCCAGGTGTGAGACGCGCCCATGTCCTGCAATGTCTGGCTGGCCATTTGCAGCGCTTGCGCAGTGGTCATGCCGACTTTCAATTGGTCGGCGATGGCGGCCAGGGCTCTCACCGTTTGCTCGCGGGCCGCGAGCATGCCGTCCAGCGAGTAACGCGGGCCGACTTTTTCCAGCACCGGGTCCAGCGTCTTGAGTGACGACGCCAGGGTCAACGCACCGCTGGGGACGAAGGCTTCGGCGACAAACCGATGCGCCTGCGCACCCGCTGCCAGGCAGGTTTCGCGGACCTGGTTGATCATCGTGCTATTGCCGCAGGCATAGATTTGGCTATCGGCCCAGTTATGGGGCTGTGCCAGTGCGACCTGTTGCACGCGGGCGTCTGCCGCCTGGACGCGATGCCAGTTAAAGCGTGGATGGGCCTCGCTGGCCCATTCGAGAAACTCGGCGTCGTAGAAGTCCGCCGGTGCCGAGTTACCCCAGTACAGGGTGACCTCGGCTTGGCGGGCCAGGGCTGTCAGCAACAACGGTTTGACGCCGGCATAGCCGGTGCCGGTCGCGAACAGCACCACAGGGCGCTCATCTTCGTGTTGCCAGGTGCAGGCGCCCACGGGGCCTTCGAGTTTCAACGCATCGCCCGCTTGCAGGGTCGACAGGATGCGTTCGGAAAACACGCCGCCGCTGACCTGGCGAATATGAAACACCAGCCGGCCGTGCTCCTGCGCGGGCAGATTGGCCACGGAGAAACAGCGGCTGTCGCCATCGTCGAGGCGAAACCTGAGGTACTGCCCGGGCCGCACTTCCAGTGGCTGGGCCGTCTGCAACACCAGCTCGACGATATCGCCGCTCAGTGCGCGCTTGCCGATCACCTGTGCGCTGACTTCCAGCGCGGGCGTGTCCAATGACCAGCCGGGAATTTCCAGGCGCATGTCGCTGCAGGCATGGCTCTGGCACAGCAACATCTCGTCAGCCGCGAGCGGGTAAGAGGGCGCCGGGGTGTCTGGTGTGCGCGTCTTTTCTCGATACTCGCCTGACACCACCTTGACCTTGCACGACCCGCAGGCGCCGCGCCGGCAGGAAAAGGGCACGGCGAGACCGCTGGCCAGCATGGCGTCGAGCAGCAATTGATCGGCGGCTTCGAAGGACTTGCCCGAGGGCAACAATTCAACGACATGGCGGTTATGCATAAATACCTCGGGGCAATTGAGGTTCGATTATTGCGGTAGACTAGGACCATAAGAACCTCCAGTTTTGGATAATTCACATGGTCCAGCTTCGTAAATGGCGCCCTCTGCTCAAGCTCGACGGGGCGCAGTCGCAGGCGTCGTATCGAAAAATCATTGAGGGCCTGGTGAGCGCGATTGCCGAGGGCCGCCTGCGCCCTGGAACGCTGTTGCCCGGCACGCGGGAAATGGCGCAACTGCTGGACGTCAACCGCAAGACGGTGATCCTGGCCTACGAGGAGGGCGTGACCAAGGGCTGGCTGGTCAGCATTCAGCGGCGTGGCACGTTCGTCAGTACGCAACTGGCGACAGGCACGGTGGCTGCCCCCCGCGCACCAAAGGCATTTGCCCTGACGCTGCGGGAGGCGCCGGCGGCGGTCTATTTCACGCCGGGGGAGCAGGTGACTGCGCTGCAACAGCGGCCGGGCGCGCTGTTCTTCGACAATGGCGCCTGTGACCATCGTTTACTGCCGCAAGCCGTCCTGCACCGCTACTACCGCAATGCCTTGCGCTACAGCTTTACCACCAACACCGTGCGCCATGGCAGCGAGGGCAGCGGTCAATACCTGCGCAACGCCCTGGCCGAAATGTTGCGCCATAATCGCGGCCTGATGGTCGACGCGGACCAGATTTGCCTGACCCAAGGTGTCCAGATGTCGCTGTACCTGGCGGCCAGCGTGCTGATCAAACCCGGTGATGTGGTGGTGGTCGAACGCCTGAGTTACCCGCCAGCCTGGGAGATTTTCCGCCAGTTGGGCGCGCAACTGGTCACCGTCGACCTGGACGACGAAGGTTGCCGGGTCGATCAACTCGCCGAGCTGTGCCGGGTACACAACGTCCGCATGATGTATGTCACGCCCCATCATCAGTTTCCGACCACCGTCAGCCTGCGTGCCGGGCGTCGGCAGCAACTTCTGGAATTGGCCCGGCAGCATGACTTCTGCATCATCGAGGAAGATTACGACCACGAGTACCACTTTGCCGGACGGCCCTATTTGCCTCTGGCCAGCGACAGCGCGCAGCGTCATGTGATCTACATCGGTTCGCTGTCCAAATCCCTGGGCAGCACCTTCCGTTGCAGCTACATCGTTGCACCGTCGAATGTCATCGAAGTGCTCGAGCGCAAGGCGGCGGTGAGCCTGGGGCAGGGCGATGCAGTCATGCAACGGATGCTCGCGGACTTGATCAACGATGGCGAGCTGAAGAAGCACCTGCGTCGGGTTTCCAAAGAATACCGTCGGCGTCGGGAAACCCTGCTCGATTGCCTGCTGGAGGCTTTTGGCGAGCAGATCTCCGTGCAGGAACCGGAAGGCGGGCTGGCGCTGTGGGTAAGGTTTGCCGACTCAATCGACGTCGATCAACTGGCTGAAAAAGCGCTGGAGCTGGACCTGGTGGTGCGCGGTGGTCGGCTGTTTTCACCCTTTGATCACCCAGAGAATGCCCTGCGTTTGGGATTCGCCTCGCTCAACCAGGAGGAAATCCGCATCGCCACGCAGCGCTTGGCTCAGGCGGCGCAGGCGCTTCCCAAGTTTGATCTGTCTTAAATGCCCTGTGCATCGCCGGTCGACATGACTTCACCAGACGAAGTCTTACACACCGCGACGTTTCGATTGGCGATAAAAAGCCCGCGATCGCGGGCCTTTCTCACCGGGCATTGCGACTTACTTGAACAGGCCGCCAATGGCGTTGATCGCATCCGCTGCCTTGTTCACGTTTTGCTGGTGTTGGGGGTTGGTGTTCACTTGCGCCTGAGTGTTGTAGGTGCTGTTGCTGCAGCTTTTGTTAGTTTGTGTCAGCGCCGCCTGAAAGGCCGTCGCGCGCAAGGTGTCGCCCTTGGCATTGGCCGCATTGATATTGGCCTGCAGATCACGGACCTGTTGCTGGCAGGAGGCGGTATTGGCGTTGACGGTGTTGATGTTGCTGTTACTGGCGCCACCCAAGGCAGACGACAGGGCTCCCGTGAGGGCAGACAGATCGGCGGCATGGACGGGCAGGGTGAGCAGGCTGAGCAGGGCGGTGGCTGGCGCGAGTGTGGAAAGACGCATGGCAAACCTCAATGTTTAATTGCCTGCGCACGTGTGGGAGCCCGAGCAGGCGCAGAACAATATCCGTATAGAAGTGAGCGCTCGGGTGGAGCCCGATATTATTTGGTCAATTTTTGACCTTCAATATTGGAATTCCATAAATGTGCGTTGTTTCACGTTGTGGGTTCCGGCCCCAGGTTGAGTGATGGCGCACCTTACTTGGCGCAGCGCGCACCCGATAGTTTCATCAGCAGCGTCAACGCAACGATCACCCAGCCAAAGCTGAGCGCAACAAACATCCACTCAGGTGGGTTTGCCCCCAGAAAAATCATCGATGTAATCGTTAAAAAAACAATTAAAAAACCGACAGGCACCCAGAACCATAGATGCTTCTGGCGCGCGCACGCCTGTATCTCCAACGGATTATCTTCATGGAGCGTCATGTGGGTTCGGCCTCGGTAACCTGCTGCTTCCTTGCCGATGTTGAGCTCAAGAACACTATCCTGAGGAATGAGGCAGAGCGATGCAAGGGGAGGCCTTATAGGCTCCTATCCGAATGAATGGACCCTGCTCCTGCACATAAGCGTATGGTGGGTGTTAAACACGCTTATTGAGGTACCCACCATGGACGATCGGCTCGGCGCCCGCCTGAAAGAAGAACGCAAGGCGCTCGGGCTCTCCCAGCAGGAATTCGGCGCGATTGGCGGTGTCGCCGCCAATGCCCAGGTGCACTATGAAAGTGGTGCGCGGCTGCCCAAGTCCGATTACCTGATCGCCATCCGGGGCAAGGGCGTGGACGTGCTTTACGTGCTGACGGGGGAACGGGCGGTTATCAGCCAGGACGACTTGAGCGACAAGGAAACGTTGATCATCAACCACTACCGCACGTTGGACCAGATGGATCAGGACGCGATTGCGCAAATCACTTCCTCGTTGTCTGACAGTTAACGGCGGCGGGGCGGTCACCGGTCGACGAAACACGAACCATCGACCGTTTGTTGGAAGGTATTCATAGGCATGCTGTAATTCTTCTCGTCGTACGCAGTCTGGAATCGTGTATGTCGTTTCCATGTTCGGAGAAGCTTTGATGCTCGTGATCGTCGTCTTGCTGGTGGTGGCTGCAGTGTGGGTGTGGTGGACCTACCCACGGGTCGGGAACCTGTTGTTTACGCTCATTGCGACGGTGGAAGCGAGGCGTGCTCGGCTGAAAGAGGTGCTGGTGTCCATTCAGCGTATGACGTTGGCAACCTATCAAGGTGGCCCTGTCAGTGCGCCGCCGCTGTTATTGATCCACGGTTTCAGCGCCGACAAAGGCGTGTGGTTCGGCTTTGCCCGGCACTTCACCGCTGACTATCGCGTTGTCATCCCTGACCTTGCCGGGCATGGCAAAAACCCTTTCGAGCACGGCGCGGACTACAGCATCGCGGCCCAGGCGCAGAGGTTGATCGAACTGTTGGATGCTTGCCGGATCGATGCCGTCCATGTGGTCGGCAGCTCGATGGGCGGTTATGTCGCCACCTGGCTGGCCGCACATCACCCCGAGCGTGTGGTGTCACTGGCGTTGATCGGCCCGGTCGGCGTGCTCTTGCCCCAGCCCAATGAAGTGGAAGAGTTGGTGAACCAGGGCGACAACCCTTTCCTGATTCACTCGCGGGCACAATTCGACCGGTTTTTCTCGATGACCATGGCATCTGCGCCGTGGATACCGGAAGTGCTGCTGGCCGCTGAAGCACAGGCCTATATCGAGCGACGCGATGCGCTTGCGGAAATTTTCTCGGATTTTTCCGGCAGCCCGCGACTGGAACCCTGGCTCAAGGATGTGCAGGTTCCCACCTTGCTGCTGTGGGGCCGCGAGGACCGGATGGCGCCAATCGCCAGTGCTCAAACGTGGACCCAGGGCATTGCCCATGCCCGGCTGGAATGTATGGACGGTGTGGGCCACTTGCCGATGGTCGAGCAAACTGCGCAAACGGTGGCGCGCTATCGGGAGTTTTTGAACGCTCAGGCCTGACAAAAAGTGTATGCCTGTATCTCCCCGTAGCTGTACGGGGCGCACACAGGCGCAACGTTCTACTGTCGTGGCCACTGTATTTCGTTTGGATGTCGCGCCATGTTCATGTCTTCAAGCCTGTTGTCAGCCTTTGCGCTGTTCGCCTTCGTTTCCTCGATCACGCCCGGTCCCAATAACACGATGTTGTTGGCGTCCGGGGTGAACTTCGGTTTTATCCGTTCGATTCCCCATGCACTGGGCATCAGTATTGGCTTCATGTTGTTGGTGATCGCCGTGGGCCTTGGGCTCGGCGAAGTGTTCAAGGCGCTGCCTTGGGCCTATACCGTATTGCGTTATGTGGGGGCGGCGTATTTGCTGTACCTGGCCTGGAAGATTGCGACCTCCAGCGCGATGTCCGATGACACCGATGACAAGCGCAAACCCATGACCTTTCTCGGCGCAGCGGCGTTCCAGTGGGTCAACCCCAAGGCCTGGGTCATGGCGTTGGGCGCGATCACCACCTACACGCCTGCCGAGGGTTATGTCACCAACGTGCTGTTGATTGCAGCGGTGTTTGCCCTGGTGAACCTGCCCAGCGTTTGTGTATGGGCCGGGTGCGGCAGCGGCTTGCGCAATGTGCTGCGCGAGCCACGCTGGTTGAGGCTGTTCAATTGGTCCATGGCGGGGTTGTTGGTGCTGTCGTTGTATCCGATGTTTTTTGCCGGCTGAAGCACTGCCGGGCATAGCCACAGGCCGCCATTGACGTTTTTTGGCGGCTTATTGCATGCTCGCCGTTGTTTTCAGGCCTGCTACGGGACGTTGTGGCACGAAGCGATTGAACGGGAGGGTGGTTCGACGTATCGCTTCCAAACTTCCTTATCCGAGATGCCCGACCGTGCTCCCAATCCCTGGTCGTTATCAGAAACACCTGCGTTTTTCGTTCCTCACGTTTGCCCTCGCGATGGCGTCTGCCGGCACAGCCGTTGCCGCTCCCCAGGTTGGCATTCGCGCTATTGAAACCACCTACCATCAACTGCTCGAGGCCCTGGACCAAAGCCGTGGCGCCCGACCGGACGACGCCACACGCCAGCGCATCATCGTTGCAGCACAGGCGTTTCAGGACGCGATGAAGCGGGACGGCGGCGCGCGGGAGAACCTGCGTACTGATGTAAAAAACATCGTCGTGTCCCTGAGTGACGGCAGCTACAGCGCCGATGGCAGCATCAATGCACTGCGCCGCGATGCCAAGGGCAGCGTGATCGACGCCGGCCCGTGGAAGCCAACGCAGGGCGGGGCGTTGATCGCAGAGCCGGTCGGCACCCACCTGAATCAGACCAGCGAAGGTGATTGCGTCGGCATCTCGGTAGTCAGGGCGTTCGCCAATACGCGCACGGGGGCGGCGATCCTGCACAAGGGCGTTACCAGAAACGCCGATGGCAGCTTCAATGTCAGCCTGCCGGGCGACCCCACCACGGTCTACCATTTACAGGCGGGCGACCTGGACCAATACGGCAAGGGCGATCCACCTGCCGCTGCAGTGGTCGGCGCGATGTTCCAGTACTTCAAGCTCGACCCGGCCAAGGGCGCATTGCCCACCAATAAAGTCATGGAACTGCTGGCGGGCCAATACGGCGATCACCAGCGCCTGGCCGATGCCGAAAACACCCCCCAGGGCATCACCGACTTCCTGCTGAAAAACGCCAGTGCCGTGGGCAGCCAGGCGGCGGTGGTGTTCGGCGGCAAGCCGGCGCGCAATGGGGATTGGTCCAGAGGCGACGGGCACGCCTTTGCGATCATCCAGATCAACCCGGCGACGGGCATGCTGAGCTACACCAACCCGTGGAACGAAGGGGCACAGGTACGCACGATAGCGATCAGTGAACTGGCAAGGCAGTCGGCGGGAACGTCAGCGGACTTTGAGATGGTTACGTTTCGCTGAGTACGCTGACGGTGAACCCTAGACCGGTGAGATGGTGGCAAGCAGACCAATCGCGATGGTCAGTGCAAGAAAACCGAACAGGAAAAATGCCATCTTAGCCATAAGGCCTCCGAAATGAACGGGCCGGCAGGACGTTTCCTGTCGGGCTCCACGGGCGTGTCGGGAGTGGGAGTATTGTCAGGGCTGGGAGAATTTCGATACAGGGGCAGATGCACAAGAAAAAAGCGTATCAGATGGCTCCGGGAGCCGCAGGAGCTGTAAAGCCGGGGAGGGCGATTTTCGGGTATCAGGGAATAAACAGCGGCTCAGTGGCGTTATGAAAGAGGGTGCGGGCCTATCCCGTTCATTTTTCCATTGAGGTAATCCCATGTTGGGTGTGACTGATTACGGCTCGTTTGTGCTCGCTTTTATCATCCTGTTGCTGATTCCGGGCCCGGGAAACCTGGCGCTGATTACGTCGACGGGCAAGGGCGGATTCCGCGCCGGTATGGCGGCGACCTTTGGCGTGATCCTCGGCGACCAGGTACTGATGTGGCTGGCTGTGGCCGGCGTGGCGGCGATTCTGCAGACCCACCCGGTAGCGTTTCACGCCGTGCAATGGCTGGGGGCGGCGTACCTGATGTGGCTGGGTGTGAGCTTGCTGTTCGCCAAGCCTGGCGCGGCACCGATCCTCGACATCAAGCCGCGGCACTACCTGCGCCAGGGCGCAACCATCGCGCTGCTCAACCCGAAAACCATCGTGTTCTACATGGCTTTTTTCCCGTTGTTCATTGACCCGGCGGCCAACCCTGGCCTTCAGACCTTCGCCTTGATGGGCGCCACGGTGGCGACGTTGACCTTGCTGTACGGCCTGATTGTGGTAACGCTGACCGGCTTTTTCGCGGCGAAACTGCGCGCCAATGCCAAGGTCTCCCAAGGGCTGCAAAAGTTGGCGGGCGTCTTCCTGATCGGCTTCGGGCTGAAACTGGCGGCCTTGCGGGCTGGTTGAGTTTGCTTAGGCAGAACGTGCCAGGTTTGGCTATTCTCACGCGGCGCTGGATAGCACCACGGAGTACCCGGGGAAGGTATAAGGGCGACTCACTGAAGCAATTTTCATCGGGGCGAGTAGGCAAATGGGCAAAACGTTGGCTGCGCTGTCGTTTTTGATGACCCTGGTTTGGGTTTCGGTGGTTATTGCGGTAATGACTTATTTTTCGTAGTACGCCTGGGGGCGAGTGCCGGACGTGGCGAACCGGTGCGCCTCACCATTGCCCGCTACCGCCGACTAAATCTGTAGATCACTGATCTGGCGAGCTTTTTTGTTTGCCGGGGTGCAGCTTGTTTGTTTGAAAAAGGCCGCCCCCGACCTTGCATCGAGGGGGCTGGATCTATATATTCCCTAGCCTGCTGCAACGCTCAGCGGCTTTAGACGCTGCTTGGCACGCTGTATAGCGCTACCGCCCGAATGGCGAAACTGGTAGACGCATGGGACTTAAAATCCCCCGCTCGTAAGGGCGTGCCGGTTCGATTCCGGCTTCGGGCACCATCATATTCAAGGGTTTGCGGGGTTTTAGGACTTGGCTGGCTCTTTGTTTTTTTCCGCAATATTCTTCTCCTTTCCGCAATTCACTTCGTCGGCGTAACTTTTTTGCCGATGCGTTTGCGGATGTAGTTCTCTGTCATCACCACGGTTGTGTGCCCAAGCTGATCTCTGGCTTGCAGAATATCCCCGCTTGATTCCGCCTTATCGGTACCAGCCTTTGCGCGCAGGTCCCTCATTTGAAAGTCTGCCTTTTTTACGCCGGCAGCTTCTCTCGCAGCATCAAATCTCCCCCGTAACATACTGCTGGTCATGGGCTGCCCGTTGTCCATTACGATGAGCTTGCTGGAACGGATTTTATGGCTGTCTTTCCTGGCCAGTATTCGGTCGATCACAACCTTCAACTCCCCAACGATTTCAATTCGTCGCTTGGCTTTGGTTTTTCCTTGCTGCACAGCCAGGCGATCTTCCCTGATATCGCGCTCATCCATTTTGAGGGTGTCAGCGATACGCTGACCTGTCAGGTAGAACAGATCGAGCGCGTCTTTTAGCGGCTGGTCTGCGTGCAAATACACCATCGCGAGCATTTCATCTTCGACGTAGATGTCACGTCCGCTTTCCTTATTGCCTTTAACACCGGCGCAGGGATTGGCCAAGGACGTGTAGCCGCTGGTCCTGGCGAAGTTCCAGATCGAGCTGAGCAACGCTTTCTCGCGATTTGCACGAACAGGTGCGGTCTTTCCTCGATGTCTCAAGTATTGGGCAACGTGCTGGGGCTCAATAGCTTCCAGCGGGGCAGGTGGGTCATTGAAAAAGGCAAGTAACTGCTTCAGCTCTCTGGCGTTGTCTTTCTGCGTCGCCGGCGCTTTTGTTGGAACAACTTCCAGCATGTATTTTTCAGCGACATAGGCGAAAGTAAGTACGTCCTGCGCCATGGCCTGGGACACGCGGCTCTTTTCAAGCTTTGCATACTCCAAAATTGCCAGCCCATAGTCCTTGCCCAATGGTATTTCTTTGCGTGGCGTCCCGCCTGTGTCGTAAAGGTAATACGTCGTGTCGCCGCGCTTCCTTTCGCGTAGCCGGGGAATACTCCCCGGCCGGGTAGGTTTTCGTCCCATTTACCCCACCAGCCGCGGTTGCCATTTCGGCTTTTCTATTACACCTGTAGCTTCACCGGTGAGTGCCGATGCGATGACGCAAGGCCACCCGCTGCGTTTGATGGTGTGGCGAATGCCGTTTCTTTTGAGAACTTGCACTTGGCCAGCTTTCGTTTTCGCGCCGGTGAGCGTGCAAACCTCGTCATGCGACAGGAAGTGAATTCCGTCCATAGCTACCTCCCGCCGGCCGCCGTGGGCCGCGCTGTCTTGATGATGTGAATGACCAAGCCGAAGGTGATCAGCATCCAGCCGCAGGTGCCGGCGAAGGCGTAGAGGATGTCGGCCGTTTCGCCGTCCGCCAGAAGGCGAGGAGCGATCCAGAAGAACCAGCAGCCGCTACCGACCAGGTACAGCAAAGCGCCCAGCAGTATGAGGGTGAGTTTGATTGCGAACATGTGGTGTCCTTGCCGCGCTGGGCGGCAGAAGGTTGGTTAGGGTTTTGCTGCTCTTGCGTGCCCGACGCACACCTTGATGGGTTCGCCTTCAGCGTCCAGGTGGGCATGGCACATGAAGCCTTTCCGGTCGTGCGCCATGAACTCCGCATCGCATGTGGTGATGGGTGACTGGTTGGCGATAGATCCCAAGCGGTACGCGCACCCATGGCACGCACCCGCCGGGTCGCACTTGCTGGCGATCATTACGCCTTGGCAGGCGCCGATGATGGTGGGCAGGTTCACGCTGGTGAATTTGTCAGGGTGAACGCCGCATTCCACGATCAGCACCTGGTCGCTCATCTCAGCGCAGTTCTCCGCGACCGAATTGGCCATGCCGATCAGTTGGGCCGTGAGCTCAACAAGGCGCTGCGAGCCATTGCGCTGGAGATAGCTGGTCAGCGCCTCTCGCCGCATTGCCAGGTCGAACTGGGCAATGCCTGCCAGGTCCGTGGCATCACTGCGGGTCATGCTGTATTCGCTGTTTGCAGGCATGTCGATACCTCGCCCGCCGCTCACCGGCAGGCATGTAGGGGAATGGAGTAATGGCTTTTTGCTCGGGTATCTCGACCCTTTGGATGGGTGTACAACAGGTGTTCAATTCGTTGCGCCTGTGGGAGGACGCGTGTCACATAATCTGGATGTGCCGATCGCTCATGAGTACCGAGGTCACACGGTCTTCCTCAAGTTCGTCTGGAAAAGACCTAACGACCGGGTGCCTGCATCGGCGACAATCATCGAGCCCGCGGACACGCACGGAATGGGTGAAGTCGCGGCTGAGCTGGCAGGGCCGTGGGCTGATTACCCGGCCGCCCTGGACGAAGCAATGTCAGCGGCAGAGCGCTGGGTTGATAGTCAGCTTCCGTAACGTCGTCCGCCAGTCACCGAGGGTGGCGATCATGGCGTCACCCGCTTGAACTCGACAACCCAGACCCATGGGTTGGCGACCCAGTCGCCGCCGGTGGACTTCCACAGATCCGCGAACGCCCGACCCGGCCCATCTTGCTTGCTGGTGTAGTTGTCGCCGTCGGCGGTGTACATCCCGTTCACCGCCGGGTCGCTGTAGATTCCCTCGGCCAGTGCCTGGGCTTCGCTGATGTCCTGCAACCGCTCGACGCGTACGTCGGTGATCTCCAGCAGGATGCGGCTGGCCCAGCGGGGCATGTGGATGCTGGGTGTCCATGGACCGCCGTAGTCGGTTCGGTTGTCGCTCTCGCGATAAACCACCCACTGCTGATCCGGTGCCTGGGCAATACCGACCCGCGCCCACGCTTCTCGCACCCACAGCCGGTCGCCGGGCTTGCCGTGGGGGCAGAAGTGATTCTCTGGCAGGGCGACGTATTCAGGCGTGAAGTCGGCGAGGAAGTTTAGGCCGGAGCCTTTAACTGCCCGCCGCGTGACCGTCTTCCGGCCCTCCAGGATGGCGCGTACCATCGGTGCCGAGAACAGAATTGGGCGTTCTTTTACCTCATGCATCGACTTCTCCTTTGATATGAGCGTTGTGAACGTTGCGTTGAAAAACGATTTTGTTTTATCGGGTATAATTGTTTTTGGAGCATGATTGCTGAACGGGAATTCTGGAGGGCGAAGTGGGGTCAAGTGTTTTTAAGTTTTTAGCATCAATAATCAATTACTTACTTGGTGCTGTCGTTGCGTTGTTTCTTGTCTATCTTGATCGTGGGTTCAGTCCAGATTGGCCATCTTGGGTTCAGGCCGTTGGTTCTGTTCTTGCCATTTTAGTAGCAGTCAGAATTGCAAGTAGTCAAGCGAGACAACAGCAGGCTGCTGCTCACAGAAAAGACGTGGTGGCCGTTAAAGCTTTGCAGGTGCTTTCAGAAAGAGCGTTTCGTATTTGTGAAGGGATGATCAATTACAATCCGCAAGAACAAGAACTGACAGGTGCAAGTCTTGTGCCGGGCCTGAGAAAAAGTTTCGAAGATATCAGTATATTAGATTTGCCTGAGCCAGCACTGATTGACTCAGTTTGCACTATCAGGGATTCGATGTTCGATATTCAAAAGTGGCTTGTCGATTGTGAAAATATGAATGATCGGATTGCATATGCCAATAGCCAGCGCTTCTACACTCAGATTACGCTCGTCATGGTGTCAACAAATTCAATAATTAACGTATTTAATAAAATAAATAAAAGTTCTGATGCGAGTCACCCGGACCATGTGCCGCAAAAACGTCCAAGGACTGACCTGACCAATCCGGGCACAGCGGATTAAACAGGCTATTAGACGTTTGATTCAGATCATCGGGTGTGAAAGCTCTATCTTCAATAGCACCGCTCTGGAGGGTTTACCTTACCTTGATGCTGGGCATTCCGATCATAGGGGCGATGAGCTAGCTGGGCTTTATGCGGCCACCTGCTGCTGTTCCTGTCCGAGGGCCTGCTGCACCGCTGCGATAATTCGGCACAGGTAATTCCAGTCGGGATTCGGCTCGACGGCTTTATCGTCAACCAGGTGCCACCACTCTGATCCGAACAAGTCGGTCAAAAGCTCGCCCTGTTGGTGCCCTACCGAAATCGACTCAACACAGCGCAGTTCGTCGATCTGGTCGAAAAGATCGCGTGCATCATCCTGATCCAAGCGATCGCCAAACTCCCAATACCCACTGCGTGCCCGGCGCCGGTCGATAACAGATTTCTTGGCCAAGGCCAGTAGCGCGTCATTGGAAAATCTCTGAGACCCGAGCATTGGCTGGAAGTAACCGATGATGTAGCCCTCATCAAGGCGGCAAAAGAACTGCCCGATGGTGAGGCCGTCCCACATGCCGCCCCAGTAGGCCGTCCAGCTCTCGCCCCAGCAACTGACGGTGATCTTGCCCTTGCGTGGGGCCAGGTCCTCGAGGAAGACGGTGATCGGGTCGAGATTCGGTGCACCGGTGATGACCAGCTTCGTGACTGTCGAGCGCTCAACCTGCAGCGGCGCGACGACTTTGTTTTCTGTAGGCATAGGGAGTCCTTGCCGGGCCATGCCCGGGCGGTGGAGTGGTGGATCTGGAGAGACCAGCTAAAGTTGGTTGGTCATTCACAAGGAGGATCAGAAAATGGCTTGTTTGATTTGCGGCGCCGCGGCTGAAACCGTTCAGCCAATCGGCGACTTTCACGAAAGAAACTGTGCGGATGGTTGTGGGCGTTACCGCGTAGCTGACACTCTGTTTGTGACCATGGAAAACAAGGGCCAGAAGTTTGATGTGCAGAAAACGAGGCAGTGGCTGGCTGTGAACCGAGTTACCGATCCAGTACCAAGAATCACGACATCAACAGCGATCTACGGCTGAATCAGCATGAGGATGCGCCTGCCGATCCAGCGAACCACGGTGACAGCCTTGCTGTTGCCGATCGCCTTGTAGCGGGGACCGTCCGGGCACTCGCTGGCAGGCTTGCCGCGCCATGGGATCAGGGTGTAGTCGTCGGCCATGCCCTGCAGGCGTTCGCACTCGCGAGGAGTAGAGCGCCGAATCCTGGAGCCCGAGAGGATATGTGGTGTGCCTCCCGGATCTGGTGCGTGGTAGCCCGCTTGGAGCGTGTGGGTGAGCTCGCCAGTCAGCGCGCCGTTGCGAACATCGACGCCGTGTACGAAGAACGTCTCGCTTTCAATATCAAGTCGGCTGTCCTTCGCCGTAAGCGTGGCGGATCGCTCAACTGATCCTTCCAGACCGTGACCGGCGAACGTCGGTATCCCTCCGAACATTGATACCGCCGGCCCTTCATCGCCTTCGCAGTTCGGGCAGTCGTACTGGCCTAGTGATTCAGCGAAGATGGATCCACATCCGCACTGGAGCGCAGGGCCGAAAGGAGCTGTTCCGGTAACGTCCTGCCCCTGGCCTCGGCGCGGCGGAGTATCCCGGCGCACGCCTTCTCGCTCAAAAAGTACCTCGGCGGGATCGAACCCGTCTCGAGCACTTGCGATAACGAACACACGACGGCGTCGTTGGGCCAGGCCGAAATATTGGGCGTCCAGAACCCGCCACGCGATTGTTCTTTTGGGTCCATACACACAACCAGCGTCCTGCCATTTCTTCCCTGGAGGCTGCAGCTCGCAGTCTTCCCCAGCAAGCGCGCCAAGAAAGCATCCGAAGGCGTTCCCTTTGTCGCTGAGGACGCCTGGGACGTTCTCCCAGACGATGACGCTGGCGGGCTTTCGCTGGCCGGCGCGAACATAGTCAACTGCATCTGCAAGCTCCACGTATTTGATGGTGAGGGCGCCGCGCGGGTCGGTGAGCCCTTCGCGCATACCGGCGACCGAGAAGGCCTGGCATGGTGTGCCGCCGACCAGCACATCCGGCGCTGGGATCTTGCCGGCCAGCACCAGGGCGGCCAGCTTGGTCATGTCGCCGTGGTTCGGCACGTCGGGGTAGTGGTGGGCCAGGACAGCCGATGGGAACGGCTCAATCTCGGCGAACCAGGCGGCGCGCATGCCCAGCGGGTGCCAGGCCTGTGTCGCGGCTTCGATGCCACTGCACACGCTTCCATAGGTAATGGGCATGATGGCTCCTCGCCGGTATAGTTCCGGGATCTACAGGGGAGTGGGTTATGAGTTGGGAAGCTGTTTCTTGCTGGATTGAAAGTCACCCAGGCCTAGCCTCTTGGGTACAGGCTGCTGGATCTATCGCAGCAATATTTGTCGCGATACTTATCGCAAGCCGTGACTCGAGAATTAGAAGAAGAGATGGTTTCGAGATGCGTCGTGGCGCGCTTGTGCGTGCAATTGCTGTTCTGAATGATTCCACTGAAAGGGTTAGATCAGTACATGAATTATTTGAGTCAAGTAAAACGGACGCTGAATTAGTCGCTGCGATGAGCGGAGATCTTGTTCTGTGTCAGCAGAATATTAAGCAAGTTCTAGCTAGCCAAAACTTTGACGCCGATATTTACACCCAAGTTTTCTTGGCAGGTACAGGTGTAGAAGTGGCTATTCATGCCGTCCTGCTGCTCACGAAGGGATTTGTAGTGAATGAGGGAGCAGTTCATCCTATTGAGGGCTCTCTAAACCGTATGGAGCAGGCGCTGGCAGCGCTTATCGCAATGCAAAATCCACCTAAAAGTGGCCTCGTTCATCCGCTGGGATAAGGTGGTAACAATTTTTAAGGTGCGTTGTTCTTGTCGCAGTTCTGGCAATCTTCCCGGTAGCGCTGCATGTAGCTGATGAACCGGCCGCAACCGCCACAGTTGAAAACCTCTTCCCGTGGTTTTTTCGGTTTAGGCAACTTTATACCGGTGCCGCGCAGTGCCTGTTTGAGATCAACGTCCTGGCGCCAAACCAGTCGGCGGCGTATGGATTCGATGTAGTCAGCGGACCAGAGCTTTTGCGTTCCGGCCGACAGTTCAGCAGCGAACTCAATCCGCGACTGCTCCAAGTTGAGGTTGCAGGCGCGGCCTAGGTCCGCAGTGACTTGACCCTTGTTCCAGCCCATCCAGTAGACGTCATTGCCGTTCCAACTGCCTGGCACTTGCATATAGACGCGGCACCCTGGCTCCAGCATGGCATTGCTGGCTTGCTCGTCCATCAACTGGCAGTCGACGCCATAGTGGGCACGTTCGTCGATGTACTGCTTCGGCCATGGGATGTCAGTGTCACGGTGGCCGCAGGCCTTCTCTTTGGTGTACAGCTCGCACTTGTCCAGATCGGTGTAGTAGCCGCGGTGAGCTTTCCCGTGGAAGGTAAGGCCATCACCGACGTGACTGCGACTGTCTTGCAGATAGAACTGGTCGTCCATGGATTATCTCCAGTCAGGCGCCGCCCTCCGTTACCGGATGGTGGCAATTTGGTTTGGGGTGGGGTATTACTGGGAGCCGGCATGGAGCCGGATAACAGATCGAGATCAGATATGTACAAGAGAACGTATATTGAAGGTGAAACCAAAGGAGCAACGGTTCGCCTAATCTGTGAAGTTTGCAAGATTGAGCAAAAACATAATGTCGTTCAATCTGTTCGTAGAAAAGTTGAAGACGATTACGACACGGCACTTACAGAATATGAAATTGTTCAGTGTTTGAATTGCGATGACTTATCGTTTAGGAAAGAGTACACAGATTCTAATTCGGCGGATTATGATCCTGAAATAGATGAGGTTGTTTATTACAGTGTAATCGATGTGTATCCGAGCAGAACTGCAGGTAGGTTTAGACTTAAAGGTATACAACATTTACCTGTCAAGGTTCGTGCTGCTTACGAAGAGTTGATTCAAGCACTCAACGGAGGGCAGAAAATATTGGCCGGTCTCGGGGTCCGTGTCCTCATAGAGATGATATGCAAAGATAAGAATGCTGAAGGCGGGAATCTTTATAAGAAAATTGACGACCTAGTACGCATGGGAGTGTTAGCGCCTGCGGGCTCCGATATTCTCCACAAACTTCGCTCAATGGGTAACGATTCAGCTCATGAAGCTAGGCCTAGCACATCCGAGCAACTGAATCTGGCAATGGATGTCGTAGATAATTTGCTCGATAGCGTTTATATACACCCAAAAATGGCCGCTACGGTGTTCCCTGAAAAATAATAGACGTAATGTTTTCGTCTCCAGGTTCGCGCCTCAACGCTGCCACACTTGCTTCCCGAAACATCCGCGCCACGTTTTCACTTATCTGCACTTTGTGGCGCGGACTTTCCATTGCTTGGTAGGAAAGGGTGGGGCCGAGCGCGTGAGCGTTCAGAATCAGGTTCTGTACAGCCTCGTTGATTTCCGTGATGCCGTTCCAAGCCATCAGTTCTTCAAGCTTCTTCCGGGTGCCGAGCCTGACCCGGTGCCGCAGTTCCTTCTCGTCGTACTCGATCCGCTTCTCGGCGGCCTTCGCCGATCGCTCTTGTCCACTCTTGGCCATGGCCTACCTCTTCTATTCCGCTGGCCGGCAGTGCGAGCCAGGTTTGACGTTTACGTTGTTGGATGCGGGCTACGCGGCGCATGAAGTGCTGCCACGTTGCGCTTTGGGGTAGTCGATGCCGTGGGCGGCGATGATCCGCTCGAAGGCCTTGTTGCCGATCGCCAGTTTGCCGCAGCACTGGCGCCGGGTGATGCCCAGTACCAGGAAGGCGCGAATCCGCTCGGCGTACTTCGCGTCGCGGGCCTGAACCTGTTCGCTTCGAACTGCGCCGTTGGCGCCGCCCCGGGTTGGCTTCTTGAAGGTGATGCCGTACTCCTTCGCGAAGCTGTAGAGGGTGCGCCGGCTCAGGCCCAGGGCAACCGATGCTTCCGTCTGCGTGTGAGTGGCTCCCAGTTCCCGGATGCGCTCAGCGAGTTCGTCGCGTTCCTGCTGGCGAATATCTTTCGAGTGCAGGGGCAGGGGAGCCGCTTCAACCCGCCGCCGAACAAAAGGCTTCGGCGCCGGCGGCATCTGATTGCTGTAGGTGATGGGCTTCGGTTTGTAGCCGATGGGTGCCGCTTCTTCGATCTGGCCGCCGCCGGCCAGGAACTGGGCGACCTGGGCCGCCAGTTCATCCGAGGCCGGGCGAAGTACCTCGACCAGGCTGAGGTGGTTGCTGATCATGATGGCCTCACTTGATCCGTATCGAGCTATCACCGCGTTCAAGGTGCGCCCATTTGGGCTCTTCGAGCAGTTCGTGTTCGGCGTCCTCGCCGGCGGCCATTCGCTTACGCACCGCCTCGTTATGATCGCGGATTTCCTTGAGCTTGGCGGCGATGGCCTTTTTGTCTGGCGTAATACTTGATTTCACAGAGGTCAATTCGTCCGGAACTGCGTCTTCGTTATCAACGATCACCCGCTCACTGCCCATGGCCAAGGTGATGGTGAACAACGGGCGCTTGATCGACTTGATGTTGGCGGCTTCCATGTTGCGGCGCAGGTAGTCACTGATCTGCGAGACGCTGTTGGATTTGACTCGCTTCAGTTCGGCCAGGCGCTCAATCTCGTTGTCGATAGCAGTGACGTCGCTCTCGATATTCCGGCGCAGCATGACGATGTTGTCGGCCTTGATGTTGAAGTCGCCCTGGATCTCGTCCATGGCGTACTGCAGGGCCTCTTTCAAGCCCTCGTCATCGGTGTCGGCCATGGCCTGGAGTTCGGCGAGCTTACCGGTGAGTGCGTAGAGTTGAGTCATGCTGCGGCCTCCGTGCCTTTCTCAAGCACAGCTTTGCGCTCCTCGAATGCTCGAGTGATTCGCGCGATGAAGGTGGGTTCGTTGCGACGAGTTGCCTCGCGGATGTATTTCACGTTCAGAAGCTTGAGTTCGTGAGTCGTGACGGCCTTGCCGATGGTTTCGACCGCTGAGGCGAGCCAGTCGACACGCTCTTGTTTCTGGCGAAGTATCTCGGCGTCCTTGTCCTCGGCTTTTTCAAGCTTGAACTCTTCGGTGATGGTGTCGACGTAGGTCGGATCGTCGAACATGCCCATGTAGATGTCGGCGGCGAACCCCAACGGCTGCAGGCATTTACCGATGGCGTCCGTCAGCGATTTTTTCGCTGCGTCCCAGTCAGTAAGAATTTTTCCCTGCTGCAGGTAGATAAATGGCGTATGGCCGTAGTGCTGAACCGTGCATTTTTGCCCGGCGTTGCCCAGGTACCAAAGTTCGATTTTTACGGTGTGCAGCTTCGCGCAGATCATTGGAGCTTCTGGCCACTCTTTTGTGGGCGCCTGAAGTGGTGCACCTTCGTCAAATCGATCCTCAAGGACATTCCAGCCCCAACCCTCACCGCATGGTCCGAAAATTTCTGTTGCCTTACGCATGAGGTAGGTTGGCCTGATCGCGGTGCCCTTAAAGCCACCTGCCCCAGTGTATTTTTTGGTAGCGTCAGGGTCTGTTGTGTTGACCTGGTCCCAAATTCGCGTGTTCTCAGACATCACTTATTCCTCCAACCGTCAGCACGCTTGACCAGCTCCTTGAAGGAAGCCGCTGGCAGCCTGCTCATGTATTTTTTGTTGTCGCGGTACCATTCTTCCAGTGCAGCTTTAGGCGTCTGGATAGCCACGACGTGGGCGACCTGCTGTTTGTATGAGGTCGAGTTGGCCACTTGCGAGTGGAATGTCCGGCTCACCACTACGGTGTTGGTCATTCCCTGCTTGACCAGGGTGTTCAGCTCTTCCTGGGATTGAACGGCAATGGCGCCCGGGTGCTTCTGCTGGAACAGCCTGTAGCAGGCCTCTCTCACCAGTTCGGTGCTGCCGTACTCGACGTATTCAACGTCGGGAATTCCTGCCTCGATCTTCTCCGCCACCTCATCCAGCCGCCCGGTGTCGATCCAGGCGTTTTTGGATACCTGTTTCAAGTCCCAACCGCTGACCGTCTGGCGGTCACGCTCAAGCTGCAGGTATTCGGGGAGGATGTCGTAGCCATAGGTCAGGTCGGTGTCGCAAACAAACAGCGTGCCGACGTAAAGCTTTCCGGGCCGGGATGGCAGGATATGGCCGTACTTGGTGCCGATCACGTCGCTCATAGGCGGCTGCATGCGCAGGCACATGCTGCGGATTTCGGTTTCATCTTCCTCGGTGAGGCCGGAGACAACGAACTCAACGCCCTGATTCTGCCGATGCGCCGGCGTCTCGTTGATGCACAGCACCTCTGCGTCGAACTGGTCGCTATGCCGGAACTCAGGTACCCACTGCTTGTTTCCGTTCCAAACCTTCACGTCGTAGCCGTTGCGGGTCAGCACCAGCAGGGCGATCTTGTAGCCTTCGCCGAAGCTGCCGATGGCGTCGGATCGGTCGGCCTTGGACGTGCTGCCCAGCACCAGCGTGCTGGCTTCCAGCCTTGCGAAGCGGCTGGTGATGAACAGTTGACCTTCGGCAAAGGCGTATTCGAAAGGCGATTCACTGTCCAGGGCGTTCTGTACCAGCTCCCGGATAGCCTCTTTCAGACCCCAGTGGCGGACGTAGTCGCGGGAGAGCGGAAGTTCGTAGGACTTGGAACGGATGCGATCTGCAATTGCTGCGAGCATGGCGATACTCCCGCGCCATCCTTGCGGGGCGCTGTGAGGTGCTGGTTATTGAGTGATTCGATCAGCGAGGGCGCTGAGCAACATCAGGAAGGTACAGACGGAGAGGGCAGAGAAAGAGCCGCGCCAGATGAGTAGGCGCCGGGTGCGCTGGTGGGTGGTCACGGCCGAACCCGCACCGCGATCCGCCCGCCCTTCATGGTTGCTGCAAGGCGCTTTGGCAGGGTGGCCACAGCACGCTCGCGCGGCTGGCCGATCACTTCATTGAAGGGGAGGCCGAAGCCCAGCATGATCAGCTTGGACTCAACGTCGTCGAGCTGCTCGTCGATCAGTGATTTAACCGGTGCGGTGGTCATGCGGCTCTCCCTTGCCGGCGCTCGTAATCACGGCGCAGGCACTCGGTGTAGTTGGCGTCTTCCTGCGCGCTGATGATGCCCAGCGTGCGCAGGATCAGAATCGCGGTGCTGGACGAAGCCTTGACTGCGGAAGGGTTGCAAAGCGGATCACTCATCGCCCTGAGGTACCCTTCAAGCATTCCGATTGCCACGTCGTGGTGTTCGCTCATGCAGCCCACCGTTGCCGGCGCTTTAGCGCGTCGATCTCGATCCACAGTGCGCTCTCGATTTGCGAGCCGTACTGTCGGGCCAGCAGGTAAAGCAGGTGCCGCTCAAGATCCATCCGGACGCCGCTTTCGTCATAGCAAATCGCAGAGTGGATCTTGAACTCGATTTGCCGGTCACCCTGGGCGTCCCAGTCACTGTTCGAGTTGCCTGGGCTTGGCGGCTCATTGATGCAATGGGTCACCTCCACCTGAAGGACAAAGCCCTCAACAATCACTTCGTGTTCCATGGTCACCTCCAAGGTGGCGGGTTGTTCACCTGTATTCGTCAACACTCATGCCTCCCGCTGGTTGCCGATGGGCGCGGGGGAGGAGTGCTGACGTAATAGAGGTGGGGAAGGGGCCACGGGAATGCCGGCGGAAGAACGTCAACAGTCTGCTAGGATTCAGGCTGCTGTCCGGGAGAAAGGCAGATCCTTTTTTACCCGCTATGAATGACTACTTAGGGAAAAGACATGTCGGTCTACAAAGTTACCATCCCGTGTTTCGCGCAAATGCTGCGATCGTTATCGGCTCTTTTGTCTAAGGGTGAGGCCGCAGCTCTGGAGCGCGGTTATGACCCTCAAATTCTGCTTGGCGCTCGACTAGCACCTGATATGCACGATCTGGCCCGACAAATTCAGTACGCTTGCACTCAAGCCCAGGAGGCGGTGCAGCGACTTACACAACGGCCGGTTGGCACGCTCACTCCTCCGGAAAATTTGGTGGCAGCGAAGGAGCTGATCGAACGCACTTTGGCTGTTCTTGATTCGGCGGACCGCGCTCAAATAGAGGAAGGGGCCGAGCGCGAAATAGCTATCGAATTACCGAATGGCATGGCTTTCGATATTACCGGCAACGAATATGCTGTGAACTGGGTAACTCCACAGTTTTACTTCCACCTGATCACCGCATACAACATCTTGCGCCATAACGGTGTACCTCTCGGGAAAGCCGATTATGTACAGCACATGTTTGCTTACCTGCGTCCGTAACCTCGTTGTTTGAAGCCTGGTAAAACACCCAGGCCCGCTACTGGCGTCGGCCTGGGTTTGTTGCGTCAGCGGTGTGGCCCGTTGCCCGCTGCTGATTGCAGGGCAGGCCGATCGTCTTCGGTGTGGGCTTCGAGCTTCCTACTCACAGCGTCAAACAGCATCTGTTCGCCATGGATCACAGGTCCTTACAACATGCACGCTACAGCTCTGAATGCCCTGGCTGAGTGGGGCAGGGTGCATGAGGTCCGGCGCGCCCAGCCGAAGCTATCGGGCTCGCTAATTCAAATCTTTTGGATCTGGCCGTGACCCGCTACTGGCGTCGGTCACCGGCTTGAATCAATTGTTCCTCCAGCCGCGGGCCTTTCGGCTTGTTCTCCCGCTGGATAACTGTTCTTGGCGCTTTACGCTGCACGCCCGGGTCAGTTGCCAACCCTCTGAACCGTTTAGGCCGGTTCATCGCTGCCTTTGAATCTGGGCCGGTGGTGATCCGGCAAGGGCTGTCGCTAAAGAGCGGCGCAGCTTTCGCTGCTGGCCGGCGTTCTTCGTAGCTGGCTTGAGTTGAATTTAAGCAAACTGAAATTAATGTGTCAAGCATGCTTAATTAAATAATTCAGATTGCTGAAATTTACAGGCGATAAAAAGCCCGCTCATCGGCGGGCTCTTTTATGAGTCGCAGTACTCGCGCCAGCCGATCCGGACGGCTCCGCCTTCCAGGTGCTCGACCCTTATGCCGGCGGTGTCGCCGATATCCTGGATGACCTGGCGCCAGGCTTCAGGGCTTTCGTCTTCGCGCCTGGATACCTCCACCAACTGAATCCTCTGTACTCGAGGAGAGGCGATTATGCGTTGCAGGCGGTGGCCCACAAGCTCGTAGGAATTTCGCGGTTTTGATGCGGAGTAGGGTGCCTGGTTCATGCTTCGCTCCTTGCGAGTGCTGTATGGATACACAGTATTTGCACTGACATATCTTGGCAATAGGTCGGCAGGAAGTTTCATGCATAAATGCATATTTTGAAGGAGAGGCGTTTTCGACGGACAACGAAAAGCCCGCGTGTGCGGGCCGAAATCGAGCAGAAGGGGAGCTGCAAGGGTGCTTAGCAGCAGGCAAGGACGGTCCGCACATAGCGTGGATCCTTATGCGCAAGTCTACAATCCACGGTCAGTACGAAATTGTCAGTATGGAAGCCGATGGTCACTTATCGAATCGAGAAAACTAGCAAGGGGTGGGCGCTGTTCAGGGCACGTAGATTTCGCCCGGTTGCCGAGACGGAGACGAAGGAGGAATTGATCAAAGTGGCTGCTCAGATCTTGGCCGGCTCCAAAGTCGCAGTGCGTGTGCACAACGCAAACGGTACTTTCCAGGAACTGCGCCTTTAGGCAGATACAAGAAGCCCGGCGGTTGGCCGGGCTCACTAGTCGAGCAGATGAGTAGCTTGTCGTGACATCACCATCTCTTCCAGGATCTCGCGGACAAGCTTATTGATTCCCTCTTCTCCCTGATAATGGCTGCGCTCTACCTGTGAGATGGTGAACTGGTTTGTGCCTGGTCCAGCCACGTTGATCGACAAGCACCCGTCTTCGTTAATCGAGCATGTGACAGTGCACTGCGGAAGCCGATCAGAAAGGAGGTGTTCGAGATCGAGCTTGCTTAGCGCGTCCATTAAGATTCCGTAATTATAGGCGTCAACACCTAAGCCTAGCTGCCAGGGGAAATGTGTAAATGGTGGCCTATCGCTCGGTGAAGATGAGGCCGCGCTTTGTCAGGGAAACTCCCGATACAGATGACAGGAGCGGACCAATAGGGTCGCAATCCGCGCTGTAGTGATAAGCCCCTGAGACCATCCCTAGCGTGATCATCTCTCGCAGACCAAATAAAACCAGCTCCTGATCGCCGACCAGATTCACGGAGTCAATTTTCATCACAGCATGAATTTGCTCTAGCAGGGCCTGGATCAAATGGGCGTTCTCGTCGATGTACATAGCACTACGAAAGGTGGCGTGATGGCAGTTCGATTCTACGCGGTGTCTAGAAGTTCAGTCCGACAGCCTGTTTATGTCGGGAGTGAGGTAAACCTCCTGGCAGGCCTGGACATGGCTCCATTTCGGTGAGTGGAACACGTTGCCGCGGGCAGAAAAAAGCCCGCTTATGGGCGGGCCTAAAGGGAATTCTTCAAAGGAGTAGGGGGAGTTTGGCTCCGGTCCTGTAAATGCCAGGTGAAAAGGATGTCGCAAAAGCAGACAGCCCGCACGGGGCGGGCTCTCTGTAACACCGGGGGAGCTGATCCGTCAGCACTGCCAGTGTGCAATCTCGCGGATTGCCAGCTCAATGGTGTCTCGACGAAGGCCAGAAGCAAGAAGCCCGGGGCTAGGCCGGGCTTCGATGTAACAGCGCCAGGAACTAACGATGCTTGTTCTTGTGTTTATGCTTATTGTTGCCTTTGTGCTTCTTACCATCAGATCGATGATTGCTCTCATCATCCGCTAGGTTGTTTCCTAGCGCACCGCCCGCAGCGCCGCCGAGACCTGCGCCGATCGTCGAGCCAGTTGTTCCGCCGAGGCGATTGCCAATAAGTGACCCGCCAGCCGAGCCGATACCGCCGCCCAATGCAGCTTCCGCTCTGTTACCTCTTTGAGCGCCGACAGCACTGCCTGCAGCACCACCTACGCCTGCACCTACCGCCGCGCCTGTAGAGCCGCCGAGCTGTTGACCTACGATGTTTCCAAGTGCACCACCAACGCCGCCTCCAAGAGCGGCTGTGCCATCTCCGGCTGCCATCGCTCCTTGCGAAATGAGGACACCCAAAGCTAGGGCGGGTAGTGTCATTTTCATTTTTTGAACCTCTATGGGTTGTCAGCAGGCGCTCACGGTTTAAAGCACGCCTAGCATAAGGATTAGAACAAAAGCACGAAGTTCTATGCTGGAACCGCCCAAGCGCGAATAGTTGTAACAAGGTATTAGTCGATGGATTTGGCTTTTGAGCGAGACGATTTTCTAATCGCCTAAGGGCAACAAAAAAACCGCGTATGTGGGCTGAAGTCGATTATTCAGGGAGTAATATCTCGACAAAGAACTCTAGATTTGATCAGAAAAGCCGGAAAATTTTGGACAAAGAAAAGCCCACGATGGGCGGTAGCGGGCTTAGGGGTGTTCACGAGGAGTCGGGGTAAGCCTTAGCCGCTCCCCTGTGAAAGGGATGTGAAAGCTTCCGCTCATTGGTCGCCGCTCTCGCTTGAGCGAGCTGCTGATCAGGCATCAGGTTTGGGCCGATAGTCGAGTGGGAAATCTTCAAAAAAGGTGTCCGTAGCGGAGGCTCGGCTCAGTAAACCAAGAAATTTTGACAATAAAAAAAGCCCTCCAAGAAAACGAGGAGGGCTTTTTACGGGAGGAAGCCGGCACCCACTTTTGTGAGGCGGTCCTAGAAATCGACACTAATGCGACTCCATTCGCATCGACATAGTATTTGTATGCCGCTTATGAAGGAATGTCAAGCGCTGATCAAGTGTTGTCTTCCAATATAAAATCTATGGTTTCTCTAATCTCGGCGGTTGCATTTACAATCTTAATTCTTTTATACGCATTCATCCCCAAACCCTTGATTGGAGAGGCAAGCAGCGCGCTCAGAAAACTATGCGGGGAACTAACAACGTTATCAAAATTTATAAGAATTGTTTTTCCTTCTTCAAGCGCAGGGAAAATTCTTTTGTCGCGCATTTTAATTGCTGCCTCTTTATCCTCTGCGTATTTGCCAAAAAAGTTTTCCACGCCAATTACGTATTTGGTTCCGGCTTCTTGAGTATCTCCGGTCTTCTGCTCTTTATCTGCCGCCTCTCTGAATTCTTGCATTATCTTGTGAAGCATGAATGTTGAGTTTTTATCAAGGCGCAAAGATACAAGAACAAGAGTTCCAGGCCAGCGAGTATCCATCCTTCTACGGGTTACATCTCTCGGAGATATATGAACCAAGCCATTGCCTGACAATATATGCATATCAGCATTTAGGCGCCGAATGATATTTGAAGATATATATAGACCCATTCCGGCGTTATTTTTATTCTTGTATGGGTCGTTTCTGCCAAAAGTCCCAGATACTTTGGCTCGCAACGCGAACTCAATTGCTTCTTCGTCGCTTTCAAGCGCAGAAAAAGCTTGCTCTACATGGGATTTTATACCTATTCCAAGATCCGCAATAATAAATTGAATTTCGTTTCTCTGTTTGTACCATGTGAACTGAACCAGCGAGGGTATTCTAGTGTTTGCCGGGCCGGAGAAGCACGCTCCGTGCTCCATCGTATTGTAAAGCAGTTCGCTCAAAACGTAACGTAGTGTTCCTTCATACTCTACGTTGAATCCGTCGGTATAAGATTCGGCTGATTGGATTACTGTGCCGAAATCTTTAGCGTCTCGAACAGCAAAAAGCGGCTTGAAATGGTTGCCTTTGAATTGCTGGCCGCTGTTAAACAAAACTGCGAACAAACCTCTAGCCCCCATGGTTCGCCACATTTCGCTGGCGCCGGTGGTTTTATCGTTTTCAACAAAAGTTACTCTGCAGCCTTGGGATTTCAATTTCCATCCATAGATTGCGAGTAAAGATAGTGCTTGATAGTTTGCAGTGTGGCATTTGGTTAGATCTATTTCTACTGGGGAGTTGGATATGTCCCAGTCGAAGAATTTGATAAGCCTGTCAAAGTCATAAACATCATGCTCTTTAAACGAGAATCGTGATGGTAGTTGTAGTTTCACTTCACGTTTTTCCTCGAGCGCTTTTCTCAAACCTGCAAATCCTTCGTGAAACATTCTAAGTCCCTTTAATTTGTGAAAGTTACAGTCAGATCGCCCTAGACCATAAATGTGCATCTAAAATGATTTTGTGGCAAGCCTGTTTCGTTTCTATCAAACAACCTCCCCGCCGTCACCTAATCCGCACGCCATAGAAGTGGTTCAGCGCTATCAGCTCAATCACCGCCACGAAAACACAGAGTACAACGAATCCAGGGCTGAACACCCGCTTGTGGCCGGAAGAGCCTCCGCCCAGACCTGCGACGTCAGAATAGCCGGGGAGCATCATAAGGAGACCCAGGCAAACAATGACCCCTACCTTGCTCCAGAAGGTCTGCTCTCGCCATGCAGTCATTGGTTCACCCAAGGCAACAGCATCAGGAAAACCACCCATACCCAGGGCACTTCATGGCTCTAAGGCGACGCGAAAGCGCTAGAGACTCTGTAAATTGAAAATACGAGGCGCCGAGCTTGGATCGCTGTGAGTACTGCAAAATATCCAAAGTCCGCTGGTAATCTGCGCTTTGCTTGAAGTTACGACACTGCTCAACCCGTTCAGCTTCCGTTACAGGCATCGGTACTGCGTCGATCTGTTTTTCGTACTCAGTTTTTTCTTTTGGCGTGCTGTAGCAGCCGGAGATGAAAAGCGGGGCGACTATTAAAGTCGCGATCCGAAAGGCATTCATTACCACATTCCCTTGTGTATACGAGCTCTAGTCAGCTCGCGATATCTCGATTTAGCTTACCGCCCGGGCATATCCGCCCCAGCACACTTGCGGATCAGTAAAACTTCTGCAGCGCCTGCACAACCACGCCTACGATCCTGCAGTTCTCGTCCACTGCTTCGATCGGGTAGCTCGGATTCAGCGGCTTCAGGAACAGCCGGCCGCCGTCGCTGACCAGCTTCTTGAATGTAGCTTCGTTGCTGTCCGGTAGCTTGGCCACTACCAGCTTACCTGGTGCGACCTCGGCCTCGGTGTCCACAAGGATCAGCGTGCCTTCGGTGATGCTCTGGCCGGCGGGTGCCGTCATTGAGTCACCTTTAACTGTCAGCCAAAACGCCGGGCCTTTGGCGTCGTACTCCGAAAACTCGTAGGTGTCCGAGATCCCGGCCGGGTAGGGCTCCACTGCTTCCGCCCAGGCGCCTGCAGCAACCCAGCTCACTACTGGGTAGCGGAATGATTTGGTGGGCTGGACGGCGGGGGAGACATTCGACTCTGAAACCTCGCGCTCTTCACCCTCACCGATAGCAAGCCACTCGGCCCGGAAGCCAGTCGCTTTCGCCAGCGCGTAAAGGTTCTCCGGTCTGAGGCTTTTGCTCTCACCAGTAATCCATTGAGTAACGGCAGAATTTGCAACGCCGCAAAGCGATGCAATTTCTCCTTTCTTTTTACCGCTGACCTGTATGGCGCGGGCGATGCGTTCGTGTCTTTCCATGGACTCAATATTAAGTTAACTGAATTTAAGCATGCAGTAGGCAGAAAACACCGTTGATGCCATAACTTAAGCATGCTTAAATTGCGACAGGCTCGAACGAGGATGCGCAATGAACACGCATGAAGTCGCCGAATTCTTCGGCAGCAAGACAAAGCTGGCGCTAGCCCTGGGTATCCGCCCAAGCGCAGTGACCATGTGGGGCGAAACAATCCCTGAATCCAGGCAATACCAGATTCAGGTTCTCTCCAAGGGCAGGTTCAAGGCAGCAAAGAAGGCTCAGGCCGCCTGACATCCGTGTCCGCCGATCCATTGAGCAAATGATCGCTTCTGCATCGGCAGGGCGCCACGGAAACAAATTTGAGGTTTTACGAATGGAAGACTTTTTGGATGCATGTCAGGCCGCAGTGAAGGGCAACGAGCCCAAGACCCTGGCTGCAAAGATGGGTATTCCGCACGTTGGCCTGCTTCAGCGCGCCAACCCTGACAACGAGGCTCATCACCTGACCGTGGAGCATCTGTTTGGGATCCTGCTGCACACCAGCGACATGCGCCCGTTGATGGCCCTGGCCAATGAATTCGGCTTTGACTTGGTATCGAAGTCGGCGCCGGAGCCGCAAGCGCTCACCAAGTCGCTGATCAACGTAGGTAAGGAAGTTGCCGACCTGACGATCGCGGTGCACGAAGCGCTGGACGACAACCACGTCAGCACTTTCGAGAAGAGCCTGATCCGCCAGGAGATCAATCATGTTCGGCAAAGCCTGGACGTGATGGATGCGTCGGTTAAGGCCGCCTGAATTTCAGACACAAAAAAGCCGACGTACGAGGTCGGCTTCTTCAACAGCTTTAAGCGAGAGAAATCATGCCAAACATTGTTCCGTTACACAACCCTCGGGGATTCACCCGTATGGACAATAGCCTTATGGAGGCTTTGGCTACGGTTGACCTGCCAGCGCGTGAGCTGCGCGTGCTCATGGCCATTGCACGCCAGACCATCGGCTATCAACTGGAAACCAAACGCCTAACTGCCGACGACATCGGCAAGCAGACCAACTTGCGCCGCGACGTTACGTCGAAGGCGATCAGCCACCTCCTTGAGCGCCGCATCATTTTCCGCGTTGGCGGGAGCCGTGGGGATATCGGCATCGCGCCGGTCCGCGAGTGGTCGTTCTTCGAAGAAAAACAAGCGAATCTCACTGAGACCAAAACGTCTCACTCAGACAATATCGTCTCACTGAGACGTCCTGCGAGTGAGACCAAAACTGCTCACTCCCTTCTTTATACAAAGAAAGAACCCCTATTAACTCTTTCTTCGAAAGAGATTAATCCGCCCCAAGAGCCAGCCGAACCGCCGAAGCCTGATCGCAAAACTCCGTTCGGCATGGCCCAGTTGCTGGCCGACAACCCGCACAACGTCCCTGAGCAGTTGTTGGCTGACTGGCTGACCCAGCGCAAGGCCAAACGTGCCGCCGTGACCGCCACCGTCTGGTCGACCGTGAACACCGAGCTGGCTAAATGCGCCGAGGCCGGGATCACCGCTGACGAGGCCATCACCGAAGCGCTGAATTCCGGCTGGCAGGGTTTCAAGGCTTCCTGGGTGATCAAGCGCTTGGCCGAGTCCGCGCCGGCACCAGCCCCTCAGTCACGCCACACCGGGTTTGCTGAGCGCAACTACACCGATGGCCTGATTCAGCGAGAGGACGGTTCCTATGCGATCTGAGCCCGCCCAGCAAACTCCTGAACTACCGCCCGGAACCCGTATCCAGCCCGCCGAGTGCGAGACACACGGCCACTACGACCAGAAGATTTTCCCGGTTCTGGGCAAAGAGCTGAAGAGCGGTTGCCCTGAGTGCAGCCGAATCATTCGCGAGAAGGCTGAAGCTGCGGAGTTGGCCAACAAGGCGATGGAGCTGCGCATGGCCATGGAGCGCAAGCTCGGCGCCGCGCTGATCCCCAAGCGCTTCGCCAGCAAGACGCTGGATGGATACGTTGCCACCACTACGGAGCAACGAAAGGCGTTGAATACCTGCCGCCGGTATGCCGCTGAGTTCGCGCAGATCGCCGAGACTGGTCGCTGCCTGTTGCTGCTGGGAAAACCCGGTACCGGTAAGACGCACCTGTCCGTGGCGATCGCCAACGAGATCATGGCCAGGTCCAGCGCAACGGCGGTGTACCGCACTATCGGCGCTGTGCTGCAGGCCATCCGCGCGACCTACGACCATTCCAGCGACCAAAGCGAAAGCCAGATCCTGTCGAGCCTGATCAGCCCCTCGCTGCTCATCCTGGACGAGATCGGCGTCAGCAAGGAGAAGCCCAGCGACTTCGAGCTGACGACCCTGTTCGCAATCATCAACGGCCGGTACGAAGAGCTGCGCCCGACGGTCATCGTTTCCAACCTGGACGGCCAGTCGCTGCCGGCCGCCATTGGCGAGCGCTGCATTGATCGGCTGCGGGAGGGCGGGGTGATCGTCATTCCGTTTGAGTGGGAATCGCAGCGCGGAAAGGAGGGCTTTTGAATGGCAAGCATCCAGAAACTTAAGGCGTTGATCATCGAGTTGAGAGAGGACGCGGAGGTTGCAGCCGACTGCGGACACCACTACGAAAACCTCGATGCGGCCGCTGATACGCTCGGCGAATTCATTAGCCTGCTCGAAAACCCTCCTGGCACCACCGAACTCGCTCTTTTGCGAATGGGTTATGCCCGCGCAACCGCTGAGCGCGACCAGCTCAAGGTTGAGAACGAACGACTTGAGAGCGAGGCTGTGTATTCAGCTGCTGGCTTCGATGCTGCGCGCGAAGAGATCGCACGGATCAAGGCCGAGAACGAGGCGCTGGTTTCCGCATTGAACGACATTCTGCGAGTAACCCCGATGGGCGTCGAGGCTTTCGGTATTGCTGCGCTGGTGCTTGGCGAGCTTTCTGGGGCCGCCATGGGCAAGGGAGAGCAGTCATGAGCGGAGATTCCACGAAAGATTGGGCTGAGGCCCATTGGGCGCCGCTAACTGGCGAGAACACGGAGCTGACCCAATTCAATATCTGGCACCACCGGCGTTTCGGCTTTGTCGATCATCGCGACGCCGCTTGTGGGAATCGCTGGCTGGTTTGGACGGCCTCTCGCCAGGCGCTGGTGATTGAGCTGCCTGAGCCGTATGCCGTGGTAGGCGACTACGCCGCATGCGGTGGAGGCCGGTCAGTTTGGGATGTCGAGTATGCGGCAAAGATAGATGACCGCGTGTGCACGAAGACACCCGTCTATGACCGGGCATCACTGGAGGCCGCAGGCCTAAAGGTGAAGTCATGACGGACAAGATCAGCGTCAACTGCCGCTCCATGCTCACCGAGGCCATCACCCGCATGTCCAAGATGTTCGAGGACAAGCACTTCGTGGTGGTGAGTCTTCGCCCGGGCAAGGACCGCACCCTCGACCAGAACCGCCTGTGGTTCGCCATGTACAAGCGCATCGCCGAGATGACCCAGATCGGAGACGCCGCCGACGCCCGGCAGTACTGCAAGTTGCACATCGGCGTGCAGATCCTGCTGAACGAGGACGCTGGGTTTCAGGCCGAGTGGTACCGGGTAATGCGTCATCTGCCCTACGAAACGAAACTGGCCATGATGGGCGAGTGCCACTTGTTCGGCCCCGACGGCTTCCCGGTGACCAGCCTGTTCAATCGCGCCCAGGGCATCAATTACACCGATCGCATTGCGGCCTATTTCACAGGCCAAGGTGTGGTTTTCACTGATCTACTCAGCAAGGAGGCTGCATGATCGCCAAGCAACCCAAACCGAAAAAGTGCAAGAACCCGGCATGCGGCATCAGCTTCCCGCCGCAGCGCCTGGGCCAAGCCGTGTGCAGTCCGAAATGCGGCCTGGCCATCAAGGACGTGAACCAGGCGAAGGCGCGCAAGTCGCTGGATCAGGTTGAGCGCCGCGAGATCAAGGTCCGAAAGGAGAAGCTGAAGAGCCGCGGCGAACACATGCGTGAGGCTCAGCAGGCGTTCAACGAGTACGTCCGCACCCGGGACCAGGCCGCCGGCCACCTCTGCATCTCCAGCGGCAAGCCGTTGGACTGGAGCGGCAACGCAGTCGATGCCGGCCACTACCGCAGCGTTGGCTCCGCGCCGCACCTGCGCTTCGATGAACGCAACTGCCACGCCCAGAGCAAGCAGGACAACCGATTCCTTTCGGGCAATGCCGTGGATTACCGGATCGGCCTGATCGCGCGAGTCGGCCAGGAAGCGGTTGACGCCCTGGAAGCCGACCAGAGCGTGCTCAAGTACTCCGTCGAGCAGATCAAGGGCATCAAGGCCTACTACCGGGCAAAGACCAGAGAACTGAAGAGGGCTGCAGCATGACCTATCGCAACGTTGTTTCAGCAGTAGTTCGGGCGCTCGCGGCCGAGACCATCAGTTCCGCCGGCGGCTGCGACTTTGAGCCCAAGGTGCAGTGCGCGAAGCAGAAGGGGGAGATAGTCGGCAAGGAGGCGGCATTTCTCCAAGACTGCTGGGTGTTCGGTCGGCTGCATAAGGCGCTGACCCCGGCTCACTGGCGGGCGCTGGTGGCCAAGTACTCCACCCACGAGGAGCGCAAGCACGGCGCGATCCTGGAGCTGCTGAATTCGGTGAAGTCGCCGGCGCCGAAACGGTTTCGTGAGTGTGCTGTGCTGACGTGGGCCATTCCGCAGGTTGCCGGTGCCGAGGGCAAACGTTCCTCCGCAGTTTTGCCGGCCGCCTGGTACGACATCACCAATTGGGACAATGACGGCAAGCCGGAGTCGACCCGTTATCGGTGGCGCTCGTCTATCCGCAAAGCGTTGAATGACCAGGTAAACGAGGCGCTGACGGCCGCTCAGGAACTGCTCGACGCCGAGGGCTTAATCGAAAGTTGCGCGGCGTAGCAAATAGCCATTGCAATGAGTGAGAAAGTGAGAGAGTATTTATCCATCCTGTCGATCTTGCGCGTTAGGGATTGACATAAAAAAGCCCGGCCAACGTGTCGGGTTTTTTATTGAGGTGATATGGATACTGCCCATAAGTATAGCCAGGTTATTTTTGCGGCTCTTTTCGCTCCTGGACTCGTTTCCGTTGCCCTGGTGATTGCTCTATCGCGGGCTCGAAAAAGATTCCCCGCCATTTCTCGCTGGGTAGCCGTAGCGCTATTCGGAATAGGGTTATTGTTTATCGCTGGCGCGTTGCCCGCATGGCAGATTCTGCTCCCTGAGCCGTGCCATTATTATTTTACGAAGCCAATGGGCCTGTGCTGGATGGAGCCATCTGCAATTTTTTCGCTGGGATTGTTTGCAGGTCTGCTCGGCGCACTGACTGCTCTTCTGTTAATGAAAATATGGCGGGTGATGGTCAGGATGCGCAGTTAAAACACCATACGAAACAAAGTTGCCCAGCCTTCGCGCTGGGCTTTTTATTGCCCACGGAAAGGGCGATTTAGCAAAAGGAATTTGCAGATGTTGAAAGAATTCAGATGCGGTAACTGCAAAAGACTTCTCGCCCGTACGGGTGGGTTTACAGAGCTCCAGATCAAATGTTCCCGATGCGGGACGTTGAATCATGCGAAGGCCGCGAGCCTCGAGCAATCGCCTTTGAGCGACACGAACGCGGGATCTTCCGCAATCAATTGTCCGACTCAAAAGGTGAATACATGTCTTACTTGACCCCTTTCACAGCGAACGGCGGCTCTGTGCTCCCTCCGCGAAACGTCATGAGCGCTGGCCAGTTTCTGCAGTCGCCGAATAAGCGCTTCCGGTTGATCTATCAGCCAGATGAGAATCTTGCGCTCTACGATGGTGATAAAACCGTATGGGTTGCAGACTCGAACAGTGCGTATGCCACTCAGCTAATTTACAAGTGGCAGGCCGTTACCGCGCCTCAAGTTTTCATGAACTACAGCCTTGTGCTCAACGACTTCAGCCGTCAGCGCATTTGGCAGACCACAAATAGCGACGTATCGGGTGGCGACAAGAACTTCGATAACGTCGCTGTGCGAACTCATCTTCAGGTGCAGGACGACGGCAACATGGTCATCGTTGAGTCGGCACCTCTTTGGACGACTTCTGGCCTGCCGCTGCTCTACGGTCAGCCGTCATACATCTTCCCGCCTGGCACGTACCTTGAGCCCGGCAAGATTTACACCGTTGGTAGCTATGGTGTGGTGTTCCAGGGCGACGGTAACCTGGTTGTCTACGGCCCTGGCAGCTCTGTTGTCTGGGCGAGCTACACCCAGGGCAAGGGCGGCACCACCTGTGTCATGCAGGGTGACGGCAACCTGGTGATTTACAACGCTGCCGGTGTTGCTCTGTGGCACACCCACACAGCTGGGAATCCAGATGCAGTTCTGAGCTTGCAGCTCAACGGCCGCTTCACCATCACTCAGCCACGTCCAGTTTGGGCGCGGTTTGGCTATACGCCTTCGATCCGCGCACGCAAGGTGTACTACCCAGACAACTCTGATCCGTTGACCCACAGCACCAAGCCGTTCCCGACTCAGATCGGCACAATCGGCTACGAGTTCTGATCTCTGGCGCTCTGCTTCAACTCAGGCCCAACGCGTTGCATTGGGCCTGTTTGCAAGAAGGTCGAGAACCTCACCTCATCGCCTCTGAGCGACATGAAAGCGGAATCCTCCGCGACAAATCATTCGACTCAATAGGTAAAAAAATGACTGTACGTGCACTTGGTAAAAGCTTCAAAAACGTGAATATCAACAACCCCTTCATCGCATACCCGCTGATTGCACCTGGCGATAACCCTAATGGCGTGATTTTGCGAACACTTTATGCAAGCGGGAATGTGATTATTAGTACCACGACGCCTCCTGCTAGCGCCGATAACTACGTGAAATATCCGATTATTCCTTCCAGTCGAACGCAGTACGACGACCTTTTGATTCCAGCTGGCAGTGGAGTATTCGTTTACTTTACGAACCAGTATGCCAACACGGTACAAATGTCCTGGGACGTGCTCAACGCTGACGGCACCGTTGCGTAAGTAACGCTCAAGCGGGGGAACCCTAGTTAAGTGTGGGTTTTCCAAGAAACACCGCGCGGCTTACGTCGCGCAACCATTCTAAGGCCTCGACATTGATCGGGGCCTTTTCGTTATCGGCCCCGCCACACCCATTGCCCCGAGCTGGGAGTGCCGTCGGGGCTGACCTATTTCAAACATGCCCCACGGAGTCGAGCGCATGGAGTATCTACAGCGCCTGCTCGACAAGATCGACAGGTTTGAATTATTGATCGCGGGCCTCGTTGGCGCCGTGATCGCCAGCTGGTGGCACAAGGACGACTTGAACGACTGGCGTGCCTGGATGATCTTCCTCATCACCGGCATGGCCTGCTCGATCTACCTGACGAGCATGGTCAGCACCTACCTGGGTGTGACTGAGCCGAAGATCGTCGCAGGCATCGGCTTCCTGCTGGGGGCCTTCGGCGGCTCGCTCCTGGCGGCCATCAATCGAGCCATCAAATCCGCTGACCTCTGGGCGCTTATTCGCCAACGGTTTGGGGGAGGCAATCCACCATGAATCTTGAACTGATCAACTCCGTCGCCTGCGGCCTAATCGCGCTGTGGGCGGCCTGGTGCGTAGTGAGCGGGAAGGTGAGGGACGGCATCCTTGGGAAGCTGATCTACTCGGCCATCGCCATCAGCGGCTTCGTCGTTATGGCGCGCAGTCAAAACATCTTCTTCGGCCCGACCAGTGCCGGCCTGACGCTGCATGTGTCTCTGGCCCTGGCCGGCGCCCGCCACATCTTCATGGTCACGTACTGGCAGCGGGTTAAAGCCTGGCTTTGCCGGACGCTGAACTGCGAGCACTGCTTGCACTGTGACAAGGCGCCTGGTGGTGTCGAGGGCCGGGGCAAGTAATCCGCGCCACGTTTTCGAATGCGCCAAATCTTGACGCGACGCTGATTGAGTTAAAGGGGGGAGCCTAAAACTTTCCTTGAGTTTTGAGGCTGCTCAGAAGCCGGTAGAGCGTGTCAAAGCGTGCTTTCAGGTCGCCGTCGTACTTTTTCAGGAAGTTATCAAAGCGGTCTTGCTCGCTGGAGGTGACAGACTCTTGCTTAACCAGAAAGCGTTTCTCCTGTTCTACGAAAAGGTTGCGTTCTATTTCCACGCTTTGGTCTTCTCGGTCCAACAAAACCTTGGCTAAAAATATCGTTGAATCAATGACTCGGTGAAGTGGTAACTCCTCTGATTGGGGAGACCATTGTTTGTCATGGCGCATAATTTTCAGAGAAAGATCTGTATCACCCCACTGAGACAAACCAACGGAGAGGTATTTTGCATCAGTATTTTTTTTGTGCATGCCATCGAAGTGCCAATAGGGCATCGCGTAAACGGGCTTGTGCGCAAGGCTATGTGACAGCGCGGGTTTGACTATGTACTCAGTCTTGGCGTCGAACTCTTGAATGGGCATGCAGTGCTGATCCTTTGCGTGTTTTGTGTGAGCTTGCGAGACGTGAAAAGTGAGCAGCCTACAGCCAAGTGACCCGGACGTCAGTGAAACGCATACGCGCGAGAGATTCCTCGGTCGTCTGGGTGCCTATGATCTGACCACCTTTTCCGCCAAGCTTCAGCTCCATCAAAAGCTCATGAGCATCTATGCGCTCAGGAGCTTCTCCGTGCTCTGTCTGCGGAGCATTCATGTGGTCGTAGGTCAGTTCGTACTTATGCATCGTTCTTCTCTACCAGTTGCGGAGTGGGTGTGCCGCAGGTGAGTGCGGCACGGACTACTTATTTATTGTTGGCAATTGCCGACTGAATTTTATCGGCATAACTGGACAACTTATCGAGCTCGTACTCGATGGTTGTGGCTGGATTCGCCGAAATCTTTTTGGCAATGATGTCGAGTGCGGACGCCACTGCAAAGTGACGCTTCCCATCGGCATCGGATTTGAAATAAGCGGGCACATTTAAAATTGTGTTGGGGCCGGTATCAGACATTTTCACTTCCTTTGATTGAATGAACCTAACTCATACCGGCATCGCGCCACTATTTCAATACCACCTTTGAAACTACCTGAGGCAATTATGGCAACCAAGCAACCCGACTGGGAGGCAATCGAACGTGCCTACCGGGCCGGGTTGATTTCAGTGCGCGCCATAGGTGAATCGCACGGTGTGAACCACGCGACCATCCTGAAGCGAGCAAAGAAAGAAGATTGGAAGCGCGACCTGACAGACCAGGTTCGAGCGGCAACCAAGCAGAAGGTAACCACGGCGGTAACCACTAAAAGTAACCAGTCGAAAGTGGTTACCGACGCCGAGATCATCGAAGAGGCGTCCGATCAGGCTGCAGCTGTCATCCTGGCTCATCGCTCAGGGCTGGCGCAGTGGCGCGGCATTGCCGACAAACTCAGCTACGTGCTGTCCGACATGGAAGTGACCCCAGACAACGCCGGTGACTTCGCTCGATCCCTGAACGCTGGTGTCGATGCCCAGCTCAAGGTCATCAAGGGTGAGCGCCAGGCCTACAACCTCGACACTGAGACCGGCGACAAGACAGTCAGCGACCTGGCTGCACTGATGGACGATCTATCGAAGGAAGCCTGACATGAAGCCCGAGCACTTGAAGCTGCTCCGGGATAAGCGCTGGCGGTTGAACAACCTCTACTTCATTACCGACAAGCAGGGAAAGAAGGTTCGCTTCCGGATGACGGACGAGCAGATCGAATACTTCGATGGGATGCATACTCGCAACATCATCCTGAAGGCCAGGCAACTTGGCTTCACCACCGAGTGCTGCATCATCCAACTGGACGCGGCTCTGTTCGAATCAGCCAAGTGCGCCCTGATCGCCCACACCCTGAACGACGCCAAGCGCCTGTTTCGGGAGAAGGTCAAATATGCCTACGACAACCTGCCTGCTGAGATACGCGCCGCCAATCCTGCTTCTAACGATGCTGCTGGTGAGCTCGTGTTCAGCAAGGGCGGATCGCTCTACGTGTCCACGTCCTTCCGGGGCGGGACTCTACGGTATCTGCACGTATCCGAGTTCGGGAAGATCTGCGCCAAGTTTCCCCACAAGGCCAGAGAGATCGTCACCGGAGCCTTCGAGGCTGTCGCCACCGATTGCTTCGTCACGATTGAATCGACGGCGGAGGGCAGGGCGGGATACTTCTTCGATTACTCGCAGAGCGCGGAACGGCAGCAACTGGCCGGCGTGCCCCTGGGCCTGCTGGACTGGAAGTTTTTCTTCTTCTCCTGGTGGAAGAACAAGGCCTACTGGCTTGACCCGACTGACGTGGTCATCCCGCAGCGCCTGACCGACTACTTCAACGAGCTTTTCGCGAAGCACGGCATTGACACGAACCCAGGCCAGCGCGCCTGGTACGCCGCCAAGGAGAAGACTCTCGGCGACGACATGAAGCGGGAATACCCGTCACTGCCGGCGGAAGCCTTCCAGCAGTCGATCGAGGGCGCCTACTACGCCAAGCAGTTCACCAAGCTGTATGGCGCGCAGAGGATCGGCCCGCTACCGGACAACGGTCATCTGCCGGTGCACACGATATGGGATATCGGCGTCGGCGACTCCACGGCCATCTGGTTCGTCCGGATTGTCGGCGAGGAGTACCACATCATCGACTTCTACGAGAACAGCGGTGAAGGCCTACGGCACTACATGAAGGTGCTCAAGGACCGCAAGTACACGTACGGCGATCACTGGGGCCCGCACGACATCGACAACCGCGAATTCGGCAGTGATGGCAAGACCCGGCGCGAACTGGCCCGGGAGGGCTACGAGATCGATGGACAAAAATACAGCCTCAAGTTCAGCGTTGTTCCGAAGCTCGGCATCGACGAAGGCATTGAGCAGGTTCGGGAGATCCTTCCGGCCTGTGCCTTCGATGAGTCCAAGTGCGAACTGGGTATTTCCTGCCTGGAGAACTACCGAAAGGAGTGGGACGACAAGCGGGGCTGCTGGAAAGACAAACCACTTCACGACTGGTCATCGCACGGCGCGGACGCCTTCCGCTACTTCGCCGTCTCGATGGGCCGACGCAAACGCACAGGCGGAACACGCCGAATTGGAGGCTTGGCCTGATGCCAGTGCAATCGACAAACCCCGACTACGACGCACACATCGCCGAGTGGGAAATGATGGACGACGCGCTCGAGGGTGAGTGCGCCGTGAAGCGCAATGAGCGCAATCTGCCCAAGCCGAGCGGGATGGTCGAAGCTGAAAAGCTCGACGCTGCGGGTAACAAGTACCTGTACGAGAACTACACGGCCCGGGCTCAGTATGAGCACTGGGTGCGGGATTCGCTGAGATCGATGATGGGCCTGGTTTCTCGTCTGATCCCGGAGATAGAACTGCCCAGCGGCCTGAAGGGGCTGGAAGACAACGCAACGGCGGACGGCTTCGGCTTGAAGCAGCTGTTCTTCCGCATGGTTCGCCAGGCGATCTCCCACGGCCGGGTGCCGCTGGTGGTGAACATCGATGAAAGCGGCGAGCCGTACTTCTCGACGTACGCCACCCGCAACGCGATCAACTGGGACACGGCTGATCAAGGCGGCCGGCAGGACCTGGTGCTTTCTGTGTTCCGCGAGTTCCGCAAGAAGGGCGGCGATCGCTACAGCCATGACTGCGACACGGTATTCCGTGAGTTCTTCATGCTCAACGAGGTCTGCTACACCGCTGTGCGGAATGAAGGCGGTGAGCTGGTCGAGGATGAGAAGCCGCTTGGCACCACCGGTACCGACAACCGTCTCGTTAAAGGCCTGGCCTATTTGCCCGTTATCTACTGCGGCTCGACCGACAATTCACCGGACGTCGACGAGGTACCGCTGCTGACCATGGCCCGGGCCGCGCTAAAGTCCTACCAGTTGAGCGCTGACTACTTCACATCACTGCACCAGACCAGCCACCCGCAGCCGTGGGTATCTGGCCTGGATGAGGCGGTGGAGCTGAGCGTCACCGGCCCATCGGCGGCATGGGACCTTGGTCCGAATGGCGAGTGCGGTTACCTGGAGTTCCAAGGCGCCGGCATCGAAGCAGTGCGCAAGGCCATGGATGACCAGAAGAACGCCGCGCTTGAGGCCGGCGCCAAGGTCATGGACGTGGGCGGCACCGAGTCGGGTGAGGCGCGAAAAACACGCCAAAACGACCAGCATGCCACGCTGCACAGCATCGTCATCACGGTGGCCGAGGCAGTGGAGCAAGGTCTCCGATACGCCGCCGAGTGGAAGGGTTACGACCCCAAGCAGGTCAAGTTCAAGGTGAACCCTGAGTTCGTGACTCCGGTGGTCGACGCCCAGGTGCTCGCCGAGCTGCTCAAGGGTGTGATGGCCGGCACGATCAGCGCCGACACCTACTGGCAGTACCTCACCACCGGCAAGCTGCCGGACCGCCCATATGACGAAGAGGCCGACCTGATCAGCGATGAGCGCGAGTCGGCCGGCATCAACTTGGACAAAGACGATGCCGACGACAAACCTGGCGCAGGCGGACAGCCAACTGCTGGAGCAGACGACCCGCCACTCGGTAATGCTGGAGCGGCTTAAGGCCGGCGAGGTCAAGAAGTTCGAGAAGTACCTGCGCCAGATCGACAAGCTGGTGCGGGACCAACTCACCCGCAAGGAACTGACCACCTACAGCCGGGACCGCCTTGAGCAGTTCCTGGCTCGGGTGGACGGCAAGCTGCTGGAGATCTACAAGGCCTACGGCGACATGGTGCAGGCCGATCTGGTCGATATCGCGCTGTACGAGTCAAGCTTCGAGGCTAAAAGCCTGAGCAATGCACTCTCCATCGATGCGGTGGTGCCGACCAACACGGTGATCCGTGCGGCGGTGTTCTCCTATCCGCTTCAGGTAAAGGGTATCGACGGCGGCAAGCTGCTGAAGAGTTTCGTCAGCGGCTGGACGCGGACCGAGACGATGCGCGTCACGAACACTATCCGGCTCGGCTTCGGCCAGGGCCAGACCAATGCCCAGATCATTCAGGCGATTCGCGGTACTGCGGCGCAGAATTTCACAGACGGCGTCTTGGCAGTGAGCAACCGCAACGCCGCCTCCATGGTGCAGACGGCAATCCAGCACGTGGCTACCACGGCGCGAATGGAGACGCTAAAGGCCAACAGTGACGTGGTGCTGGGCTATCGCTGGGTTTCGACGCTCGACCGCAAGACCTCGCAGCAATGCAAGGGTTTGGACGGAATGCGCTTCGACCTAGGCAAAGGCCCGTTGCCGCCGGCGCACATCAACTGCCGGTCAACCACGGTGCCGACCACCAGGCTTTCGGAGATGTTCGCCAAGGACGCCACGCGCGCCTCGGTGGGCGATAACGGCGGGGCTCAGGTCGACGCCGGCCTGAATTATTACGAGTGGCTGGCAACGCAACCGGCGAGCTTCCAAGACCATGCTCTTGGGCCGGTCCGGGGCAAGTTGTTCCGCGATGGCGGGCTGACTCCGGAGAAGTTTGCCAAGCTGCAGCTCGACAATTCGTTCAAGCCGCTGACCTTGGCGCAGCTGAAGGATGCAGAGCCTGACATGTTCACCCGAGCAGGCGTTACACTCGGCGCTCAACCAGGTTGAGATAGCACATGCAGATCATTGTTGAGGATGGGAAGGGAAGGCCAGACGCGAATAGCTTCGTACCGCTGGAGAAGCTGACCTTTTACCGCGACTACTACGGCTTTCGGATCCCGGAAACAGAGGCTGATCAGGTCGCGCTGCTGCTGCGTGCTGCGGCGGACATCAACGCCCGGCAGTGGAAAGGGCGCAAGGCCAATCCAGATCAGGCAATGGCCTGGCCTCGGCGTGACTGCAAGATCGAATACCAGACGCTTTCAGAGACGTTCGTGCCCTTTGAGCTTGAATGGGGGCAGGTGCGGCTTGCTGTCGAGCTGTACGCTGTCGAACAGGGCTTCCAAATTGAGGAGCCGACGCATTGCAATGAGCCCAATGGACGGCGCACGCGGCTCAACCGCGATACGCCCGGGTTTCGCATGCGTCCGCCACCATACGCTCCGAGCAGGACGCAGTTCGCCGATTACTTGGTGATGCGTGGCCTCAGTATCGTACGAACCCAGGCTCAGTAATGGCGGCAATTACATCGTCATCAAGGATTCTGCCGCGATGATATCGATGAGATCTGTTTAGTCTTTCCAGTTCATCAAAGTGCCTCTTTGTGGCATTTCTGTTGATGATGAACTGTTTGTGGATGATCAAAAACTTATCGTGCGGCTCCGCCCTGCTGTTGATCAGTTGGCTGCTGGTGGTCACGAAAATCTCTGCGTCGCATGGCGACTTGTCGCTGTTGATTTCTTCGAGTCGGCTGTAATGGTGCGCCGTCGCGTCAGTACTCATGATGTACTCGCCGCCCTCTACAAAGCCCATATGCTCAAATTCTCCGAGAACGTCGGTACCCTGGAACATGAGGATGTGACCTTCTTCGTGAGTACGCCCGACTATAAGTCCGCCGTCTCGGGCGTCGACGATCCATCCGTTGATGAAGCTTCTGACGAATTCATCCTGCGACATTGAATACCGTTCTTCGCTCATAACCGCCTCCTATCGTTGAGTGATCAGCACGTACCGAACATTAGCAAAATTCCAAGCCTCGGCCATGCCGGGGTTTTTTTATGCCTGCAAAGCGGGCCGACCAAACCCAAGGGGTGCACCAAGTGGCAGACGAAAACCAGATTGATCTTGAAGACCCAGCAGTTCAGACCGCCATTGCTGCAGCTGTAGAGGCGGCGACCGTGGGCCTCAAGAACAAAAATACCGAGCTACTTGGCTCGCTCCGGACCACCAAAACTGAGCTGGACGGTTTCAAATCTCAGTTTGAAGGCCTGGACATCGCAGCCGTGAAGGGCCTGCTGACCAAGGTGGGCCAGGATGAAGAGACCAAGCTGATTGCCGAGGGCAAGCTGGACGAGGTCATCACCCGCCGTACCGAGCGCCTGCGCACCGACTACGACACCAAGCTGGCCGCCGAAAAGGCCCGTGCCGATAAGGCCGAACAATTTGCCGCCAAGTACAGCGACAAGGTGCTGGCCGACTCCATCCGCGCTGCTGCCATTAAGGCCGGCGCGCTCCCAGAGGCCGCCGAGGACATCATCCTGCGCGCCCGGGGCACTTTCAAACTCAGTGAAGACGGCGAGGCGATTGCCACCGACCGTGACGGCGAGGTCGTTTACGGGAAGGACGGGAAAACCCCGCTGTCGCCGCTCGAATGGGCGGAATCGCTGCGTGAAACCGCAACACACCTGTGGCCAAGGGCTCAGGGTGCCGGGCAGACCGGCGACAACGGTGGCAAGGCCACGAAAAAGTGGGGCGAGTACACGGAAACCGAGCGCGCTGCGATCGCCCGTGACAACCCCGAGCTCTTCAAGAAAATCCAGGCCACCAAAGGAACCTAATCCATGGCAACTACCCAACTGACCGACATCTTCGTCGGTGACTACTACGCCTCGCTGGCGCCGGTTAACAGCCCGGAAAAGACCGCTGTGTACGAGTCGGGCATTGTGACCCGTTCTCCTGTGCTGGATGCGATCGCTTCCGGCAGCCAGGGCACCGCCGAGATCAGCTACTGGCAGGATCTCAACGCTGATGAAGCCCCGAATATCAGTAACGACGACCCGAACGACCAGGGTGAAGTCGGCAAAGTCACCCAGGACAGCATGCGTGCCCGGGTTCTGTACCTCAACAAAGGCTACGGCGTCACCGACCTGACCGCTGAGTTGGCGAACACTGAACCTCAGCAGCAGATCCGCAACCGCTTCGGCACTTACTGGACCCGCCAGTGGCAGCGTTACACCCTGGGCGCGGCTCGCGGCATCATCGCCTCGAACATCGCGAACAACGGCGGTGACATGGTCATCGACGCGGGTGCGACCATCAGTGCGAACGCATTCCAGGATGCAGCATTCACCGCCGGCGATGCCGCTGACCAGTTCGGCGCGATCGGCGTGCACTCCGTGGTGATGAACCAGATGGTCAAGCAGGACCTCATCGAGTACCTGCGTGACTCAGACGGCAGGATCATCCTGGCCACCTACCTCGGCAAGCCAGTGTTCATGGACGATGCCTTGGTGTATGGCGCCGGCAAGTACCTGTCGGTGTTCTTCGGCCAGGGCGCTTTCGGCTACGGCGAAGGCACGCCGAAGGTTCCGGTAGAGCTCGAGCGTAAGCCGGGCGGCGGCAATGGTGGTGGTGCCGAAGTGCTCTGGGAGCGGAAGACTTACATCCTCCAGCCTGCCGGCTTCAGCTGGAAGGGTTCCGAGGCTCAGAACCTCAGCCCGACCGCCACTCAATACGCCGCTGCTGCGAACTGGCAGCGCGTGTTCAGCCGCAAGCAGGTTCCGTTCGCCGCTGTGATCAGCGGTACCACCACGCCGTAATTCGGCCCACACAGCCTGGCGCCCGTATGGCGCCGGGATGCTTTTGAGGTGACTTATGAAAGTGATCTACACGGACAAGCCTGGCAAAGAGCGCGGCGTGTGCTACCGCCTGCTAAGCGAGTTTTTCGGCGTCATAGGCTCCGCGACCGAGGTGGTCGTTGATGGCGATGCACCGGATATCTTCGATGCTTACCAGGCTGCCGGCATCAAGGTTTCCGATGGCAAGGAACAGGAAGCGCCCGAAACCGACCCTCTGAAAATGAAGGTGCCGGAGCTGAAAGAGTGGCTGACCGCGAAGGGCATCACCTTCGACGCGACCGCCAAGAAAGAAGACCTGCAGGCCCTGGTGCCAGCGGAATAAGGACAAGCACATGACCGACTTCATCACCGTTGCCGATGTTGACGCCCAGCTCGGTCCTGACTGGGCCGGCACCGGTGATCCGGTCCTTGCTGTGACCATGGCCAACGCCTGGCTCACGGCCAAGATTAAGCGGCCTGTTCCCGATCCGGTCCCGACCGAGATCAAAACAGCCGGCGCCCAGGTTGCCAAAGAGGCGGCGGCGGGCAAGCTATACACGGCAACGCAGAAGGAAGTGCAGAGCAAGACGGTCTCGGCTCAGTCCGGCACATCGGTGAGCAAGGCCTACGTGGCAGGCTCTGCCGATCAGTCGGCCGGCGTGAACTTCGCCCTGGCGCTGCTGGAGCCTTGGATCAAGCGCTCCGGCGTGATGATGCTGAAAAGGATCTGATCATGGGCATGCGCGAAGAAATTCAGGCCGATCTGGCCGAGGCGTTCGACGATCCCGATGGTCTGGCCGATGCAGTCAAACCGGTGACAGGCGTGCGCAAGGTCGCTGGCGAGTATGACCCGGAACTGGGCGGCGAAACGCCGGAGACCATCGTGACGTACTCGGGGCGCGGCGTTCTGGGCAGCTACTTGTCCAAAGAAATCGACGGCTCCCTCATCCAGACCACCGACAAGAAGCTGCTGGTGCTGCAAAACGAGCTATTCGTGTCGGAGGCCGGTGTTCCGACGGCGGTACCGGTTGCCCCGGCTATTGGCGATATCGTCAACGGGCTTCGGGTGATGAACGTGTCAGCCGATCCGGCTGATGCAACGTGGACGGCGCAACTGAGGAAATGACATGGCGACCCAATCCGGCAGTTTCGCCTTGAGTCTCGCCGAGTTCGCAGCCCAGACCAGCGAAGCCATCGACGCCAGTGTGCGCGAGATCATCATCGAGGTCGGCAGCAGCCTGATTCGTATGTCACCCGTGGGTAACCCGGAGATCTGGGCGCAGAACGCAGTGGCGACTCAGTACAACAAGGCCGTCGACGACCACAACAGCGCATTGCGCAGTGATCCGGCCAACCTCACCAAGGGTGGCAGGCTGAAGAAGGGCCGCAAGCTCAACGATGGCATGGACATCAAAGCGCCCGAAGGCTACGTCGGCGGACGGTTCCGGGCGAACTGGCACATATCGCTCGGCGTGGTCGAGAGCGTCACTTTTGACGAAGTAGACCCGAGCGGCGCCGAAACCACGGCCGCGCTGGTCGCTGCTATGAGCGACTTCACCGCCGGCCAGATGGCCTACATCATCAACAATTTGCCCTATGCCATCCCGCTGGAGTTCGGCCATTCCACCCAGGCCCCCGGTGGCATGGTCCGGGTAACCGTGGCTCGCTTTCAGCAGATCGTGCTGGAGGCCATCAGGAACAACCAGGTATGAGTCACGCAATTATTGCTTCGATCTACGAGGCCAAGCTCATCGCCTGGAACGCTACCAGGTCGGAGAAGCTGAAGATCGTCTTCGAGAATACGACCTATACGCCGGCGGCGGGCGAAACCTACCTGCAAGCCTTCACTATTCCGGGCGACACCGCGAGCAACACGCTCGGCGGTGATCACCGGCTGTTCACCGGCGTGTTCCAAGTCAGCGTCATCGCCCCGGCGGGCACCGGCAAGACCCAGACGAACCCCGTAGTGGGCGAACTGACCACCCTGTTCCCGTTGTACGCCAGGGACACGAAGGGCTCGGTCACCGTGGTGACGATGTCTCCGGTCGACCCGGGGCCCGGCATCACCGGCGATTCCACCTACACCGTCCCGGTCTCGTTCTTGTACCGAGCCGACACGAACTGATCCCGCCCACTGGGCAAACCTACGAACCCGCCATTGAGCGGGTTTTTTCATATCTGCAAAGAGGAAATACCCATGGGCTACAAAATTCCGGACGGCGGCACCTTCCAACACGGTGCCACCTATGGCCCGGACATCCCGTTTTCGGCGCTGAGCAACGCGGCTGAGGCTGTGGCCACTGTGACTGGCGGCACGCTGTCGGCTGGCGACATCGTGATCATCACATCCGGCTGGACTCGCCTGGGTAATCGGGTTGTGCGTGTGAAAGCTGCCACTGCCGCCGCCATCACCCTCGAAGGCATCGACACCACAGACGTGCAGGTCTACCCGGCCGGCTCCGGCATCGGCTCGCTGAAGAAGGTGCTGACCTGGGTGCAGATTCCGCAAATCACTGACGTGGCTTTCGCCGGCGGCACCCAGAACTATCTGGACGTGGTGTTCCTGGAAGACAAGCAGGGCCGCCAGATGCCAACCGACAAAGCGGCGGCCAGCTTGGCGCTGACCATTGCGGATGACCCGGGGCAGGCGTTCAACGCCATCCTGCGCGCCGCTGATGCCAGCCAGACCATTCAGGCCGCGCGCCTGAACCTGCCGGGCAACGACACGCTGTTCTACGGCGCCTTCACCTCCTTCTCCAATCAGCCGACTGTGTCCCGCAGCAACTTGCTGACCCGCACCGTCAACCTGGCGCTGCAGGGCGAACCGACCCGTTACCTGACAGCGGTGGCGTAACCCATGGCGAAGATCAGAATTGCCCAAAACCCGACGTTCAAGGCCTTCGTGTCGATCCCTATCGTTGGGGGTGAGCCCGAGAAAATCGAGTTCACCTTTAAGTATCGGGATCGCCCGGGGCTTGCCGCTCTGTTTGATGAGTGGAACCTGAAGCGCGATGAAGCTCGGACCGCCCTGGGCGAAAGCCCAACGCTTTCCGAAATCGTTGCTGCTGACACTGAGCAGCAGTCGCAGCAGATCAAGGACCTGGTAGTCGGCTGGGGCTTTGACGACAAGTTCGACGACAAGAGCATTCGGGCGCTGGTGACGTCCTGCCAGGGCGCTGCTGAGGCGGTCGTGAATGCCTACCAGAGCGCATTCAATCAGGCCCGCTTGGGAAACTGACGGACGCTGCCCGCGCACTCTACGCGCCGGCGGCACCTGCTGAGTTGATGGGCCTGTTCGGGCTCACCCCGGGTGACCTTGAAGAGGTGACCGAGGTCTGGCCCTGCAACTGGCCGGCGTTCTACCTGTTCAACAGGATGTCGACTCAGTGGCGGGCTGGCGCCGGTGGCGCAATCGGTCTCGACTACACCTGCATCCGCGACGTGGCCGGCTTCCTCGGCATCAAGAAAAAGAAACTCGCTGAAATCTTCCCTGACCTTCAGGTGCTGGAAGGCGAAGCCCTGCGCGTTATGGCGGAGGAAAGGGAAAACAGCCCGTAACTACGGGCACTTATTCAAGGTGAGTCGATGAACATTGCAGAACTCGGCGTCAAGATCGACTCGGCCGATGCAATCCAGGCGAAAACGAGTCTGGATGAAATGGCGAAGGCCGGCGGCCGGGCCGAGCAGTCCGCCGTTTCGCTGATGAACGAAATGCAGGCGCTGGAGAAATCGCTTTCCACCAGTGCCAAGACCACACAGGACCTGGCAAAGCAGCGTGACGCGCTGGCGAAGCTGACCAAGACCGGCGCCTATGGTGAGGCCGAGGCAGCGAAGATCTCGGCGCAGCTCGATAAGCAGCAGATCGCCCTGGCCAAGTCTGCGATGGATGAGCAGAAGGCCTTGAACAGCCTGTTGGGGGCGATTGACCCGGCCCGCGCGGCGCTGGCCAAGCTGGACACACAGGTCGAGCAACTGGGAAAACACCTGGACGCCGGCCGCATCAGCCAGGACCAGTACAACACTGCCCTGAGCAAGATCGACAAGGACTACGCCAAGCTCGAAAAGACCACCACCGGTTTTGACAAGCTGCGCCTCGGCACCCGCCAGGCGCAGGAAAACGTCGTGCAGTTGGGCAATGCTCTTTCCTCGGGCGACTGGGGGAGTGGTGTACGTGCGGTTGCGCAACTGGGCGCTGGGGCTGGAGCGGGCGCCGCTGGGCTGCTTGCCATTCTGGGGCCGCTGGCCCTGGCCACCGCAGCCGTGGGCGGCTTGGCCGTTGGCTATTACAAAGGTAGCGAGGAGCAGGACAAATTCCGTGAGTCCCTGGTAACCACTGGGAATGCCGCTGGCACAACCTCGTCATCGCTTGCGGCCATGGCGAAGCAGGTCAGCACTACCATTGGCACTACTGGTTCGGCAGCGGCGGTTCTGGCGCAGTTGGCGGGCTCCGGGAAGATCGTCAGCGGTAGCTTCGAACAGATTGCTATTGCAGCTCTCTCGTTCGAGAAAGCCACCGGCAAAGCGGCATCTGAAACCGTTCAGGAATTTACCAAGCTGGCTGATGACCCGCTAAAGTCGGTCGTTGCGCTCAATGACAAGTACAACTTTCTCACCGCCGCCGTGTACACCCAGATTCGGGCCTTGCAGGAGCAAGGCGATACGCTGGGCGCCCAGCAGGTGGCAGAGGGTGCATACGCTGATGCGCTGATCGAGCGTGCTGGCACCATCACCGGCAACCTGGGTACGGTCGAAAGCGCATGGAATGCAGTTAAGGGGGCCGCCAAAGGTGCCTGGGACGCAGTGCTTGATATCGGGCGCGAAGATACCTTCGACGAGAAGTTCGAAAAGCTCGCCGACCGCCTGAATACGCTACGTAACGCTAAATCTAACCCGATGATCCTGGGCGACAACCCGGACATGATGATGCTCAGTGGCGGCGAGGCCGGAGCCCAGAGCGACATCACCTCCTTGTTGCAGAAGGAAGTGGATGATCAGGTGAAGGCCCGGCGTGAAATGTTCCAAGCGCAAGATATTCGTGAGGGCACGAAGGCCTATGAAACGCTGCAAAGCAACCTCGAAGCGACGGCATCAAAGTCCACGAAGCTGACCAAAGCGCTTGAGGAAAATCAAAGGCGTATCGCTTCTGCGCGACAGGCAGGCTACACGTTCACCGCCGCGGAGGAAGCGGCTTTAGAAAAACAGACCCGCGACAAGTTCAAAGACCCAAAAGCTGCTGCCAATCAGGTCGACCTGACCGGTTTCAACAACGCCAAGAACAACCTAGCCGCCATCGTTGATGAGTACAAAAACACCCAGAAGCAACTGGACGCGGCGGAGAAGGCCGGGCTTATTTCTCAGGCCGAATACGCGCTGAAGCGTGAAGCCCTGATCGGCAACCAGCGCGACGAGGTGACCGCAGCCTACGAGGCCGAGATTGCCGCGCTGGAGGCCGTCAAAGGCAAGAAGTCCACGAGTGCTGCCCAGAGCATCCAGTTGGACCAGAAGATCGCTGACGCGCGCGCAGGGATGGTCAAGGCGCAGAAGGAGGCTGACAGCCAGCTTGAGGTGTTGGCCACCAACGAGACCGGGCGTCTGGCCAAGCAGGAACGGTCGATCACCACCTACGTGCAGGCCCTGGCTCAGCAACAACGAGCACTGGAGCTTGCTGGCCAACGCGCGGTTCTCGGCGTGGGCCAGGGTGACCGCCAGAATGCACTCAATGGCGAACTGAACAGCCAGCAAGACCGGTTTGCTCAGCAGTCGTTGGAGTTGGCCAACCAGAAGTCCGACCCGTCGCGCAACATGTCGGAGGAGGAGTTCAAGCGTAAATCGCAGGCGCTCGCAGACGCGAACAAGGCTGCTACAGACCAGATCCGGCAGAACTATGCGGATGTGGAGAACGCCCAGGGCGACTGGACGAGGGGCGCGACGTCGGCCTGGGCCAACTACCTGGATTCGGCGAAGAACATTGCCGGGAAGACCAAAACCCTGTTCGGCAATGCCTTCAGTTCCATGGAAGATGCGGTGGTTAATTTCGCGCTGACCGGGAAGCTGTCGTTTGCTGACTTTGCCAAATCGATCCTTGCGGACATGGCGCGGATTGCCACTCGACAAGCGAGCTCACAGCTACTCAGCAGCTTGTTTGGCGCAGGTCTGAGCTACTTCGGCGGCGGTGGTTCTGGCGGGGCAAGTCAGGCCGGCTACACCGGAACTGACCTTTCAAACTTCACTCCGGGCAGCATTCAGGCCAAGGGCGGCGCCTGGTCGGGCGGTGTGCAGATGTTTGCCGACGGCGGCGCGTTCACCAACACCATCGCCACTGGTCCAACATTGGCGCCCATGGCTCTATTTGGCGAGGCCGGGCCAGAGGCAATCATGCCGCTCACCCGAACTGCCAACGGCAAGCTGGGTGTTTCCGCGATTGGCGGCGGCGGTGGCGGGGTAAACCTCAATCTCAGCATGCCGATCATCCTGACGGATCAGGAGGCCGGCCGCCCAGACGGGGCCGAGTTCGACGCCGAGCTGTTCCAGCGCAACATGGAGTCGCGCACCCGACAAATCGCAACAGAAGAGATCGCCAAGTCTTGGCGCCAAGGCGGCGTGAGCAGCCGAAACGTAAAAGGATGATTTATGGCAATCGAGCGATTTACCTGGGCCACCGAGAAGGGCGTCGAGGGTGACATCAAGCAGCGCGTGCGCACGAAGCAGTTTGCCGACGGCTACGCGCAGTCGACCGAGGACGGGATCAACAACAAATCCCAGTCCTGGCCAGTCACCTTCACCGGCATGAAGGGCCGGATCAAGGACATCATGGACTTCATCGACCGGCACAAGGGTGCAAAGGGCTTCCTCTGGGAGCCGCCCCTGGGAGACCTGGGCCTCTACAAGTGCAACGGCTACAAGCCAGTGCACCGCGGCGGCCAGGTCTACGCGATCACCGCGACCTTCGAACAAACCTTTTCACCCTGAGATAACCACCCATGGCACTGATCACGGACATCCAGAAACTGGAGCCCGGCGCCGAAATTCGCCTGTTCGAAATTGATGGGACCGAATACGGCGCGGATTACTTGCGCTTCCACGGTCACGCCATCCCGCACACGCCGGAGGAACTGCTGGCATATGAGCATTCGGAGGAGGATCTGCCGGCCAAGTCGATTTGGTGGCAGGGTGCCGAGTATGCCGCCTGGCCCGTACAGATCGAGGGCATCGGCTCCAATAGCGACGGCACGGCCACCAGGCCGACGTTCGCCGCTGGCAACATCAATGGGCGCGTCACGGCGCTGTGCCTGCACTTCGAGGACATGCTGAAGTTCAAGCTGACTGTTCGCGAGACCCTGGCCCAGTACCTGGACGCGGCCAACTTCCCCGATGGCAACCCAGCTGCCGATCCGACTCAGGAAGGACTGGAGATCTGGTACATCGACCAGAAAACCAGCGAGGACGGTGAAGCAGTAGTCTGGGAGCTGTCCTCACCAGGCGAGATCGATAACCACGGTCTGCCCGGGCGCCAGATGACGACGCTGTGCCACTGGGCCATGACGAATGGTTACCGGGGGCCAGACTGCGGCTACACCGGCGCGGCCATGTTCGACGACGAGGACAACCCCACGGATGACCCGGCCAAGGATCAGTGCAAGGGTTGCCTGTCGTCCTGCAAGTTGCGCTTCGGCGAGAACAACGAACTTTCCTTCGGCGGATTCCCTGCCGTGTCCTTGATAGCCAGGAGCTGACCATGCGCAAGTACATCATTGCGGCGATCCAGGCGCATGCGGCAGCGGAGTACCCGAAAGAGTGCTGTGGCCTGCTGCTGGCCATCGGGCGCAAACAGAAGTACTTCCCGTGCCGGAACATCGCCACGGAGCCGAACGAAGAATTTCGGCTCGATCCTGAGGACTACGCCGCGGCGGAAGACCTGGGAGAAGTCATCGGCATTGTCCACTCGCACCCGGACGCGACCAGCCGACCGTCACCGCACGACCTGGCCATGTGCGAGGCCACGGCGCTGCCCTGGCACATCCTGTCGTGGCCCGAAGGCGACCTGCGCACGATCACTCCCACGGGCAGCACGCCGCTGCTCAGGCGCCCGTTCGTGCACGGCGCCTGGGACTGTTGGCAGGTCTGCGCTGACTGGTACCAGCGCGAATGGGGGATTGAGTTTGAGGCCTTCCAGCGCACTGATGGCTGGTGGGAGAGTGCGGAGAACGTCAGCCTGTACGAGCAACACTATGAGGCAGCCGGTTTCGTCCGTGTCGACTGGCCAGAACGCGGCGACCTGATCGTCATGCACGTTGGGCGCACGGTTCACCCGAATCATGCCGGGATCTACCTGGGCACTGATCCGGTTCTACCCGGCGAAGAGTCGGGCACCTTCGGCCCGGGCCCATTCCTGCTGCATCACCTGTACGGCAGGCCGTCCGAGATCATCGTCTACGGCGGGCCTTGGCATGATCGAACACGCCTGATCCTCAGGCACAAAGACCGGCACGAATCATCTTATGTGAAGGAGGCGCTTCAGCAAGTTAATGGAGGGTGAGCAGCAGTGGGTTCTCTTCTTCAAAGATGTTTTGCTCAGGCATATTTCTGGAGAAAAAACCCTCAAATACCACCTGGAATCTCTCCCGACAGTCGTATAGCTGTGCTCTCTTGAGGTTACGTATTTTGTAGCCGTCATTCGGATCGAAGTGGCAGCCAAATGACAGGAAACAGTGGCTGAAGATGCGAAACACCTGCCAGTAGAGCTCAGGGTCGACTTCCTCTTCCTTGGCCAATTGGTAGAGAGCCCACTCTAAGAGCCAGTATTCATCTTGTGCCCAGAGCGCGTGCTCGTGTAGCTGGCCATTGAATGAGTTTTCGTCGTAGTCATCGCAGCGCGGGAAGTTTCTTTGAACTACAAGTCGAGGGTCCATCACGAGGTTCCTTATGTCTGCGTGCCAGACAGTCCTTTATCAACGCCGATGATTTAAGCTCGGAGGGCTACATGCAAATCATACAACGCTACATGCTGACCATTCACGACCTCTTCACCATCACTGACGTCGGTATCTGCGGCGCTGAAGCCGAAGTCGCCATTCTTGATGGCGGTGTCGAGATGGATCGCGTGAAATTCTCCGGCAAGTGCCAGAGCAAAGGTGGCTACAGCCGCAGCTACTGTGGCAAGTCAGGGCTTCAAGCGGCGCTTGTATTAGGGCCTGGCAGAATTGATTTTGGTTTGGCGCAAGCGGTCGCTATCTAGGATCTTCCCCGCCACCCATAAACTCATCGGTTCCTAGCCTGTGCGACCCATACTTCACAGTGTGGCCGTCACCTAGGCGCTCAGCCTCGATCTCTGCGACATTTTTGTCGGCGTAGATGTCAACAAAGCTCCATGGATCATTACGACCCACTGCCCATCCCAGCACCCATCCAGGCATATCCGGGTCTGCTGGTAGATTTTTCACGAGACTTCTGACTGACATGGCCATTCCTTGGTAATTGAAGGCGCAACGCTACTACGGCAATCGTCAGGCGAGTTACTGGCATTCCATCCACGCTGGATGCCTGGCCAGGCAAAGTGCTATCGTCGGTTTTCAATCAAAGCGAAGGAGTCGCAACGTGGCAGCAGTGAAGACATTTGTGTTCAAGTTGAAAGCGAGCAACGGTTCCGGAATGAGCAATGTGCTTCAGAACGGGGTGGATCAGCGGGAGGCTGAACGGAAAATACTCGCTAAGTATCCCGGCGCGACGATTTTAGAAGTCCGCCAGCAATGAGACATAGCCCAGCCCCGCGCAGGGCTCTTCGCATAAGTTGTGAGGCACTCAGGACGCACCTGGATACTGTGAGTATTTTCAAGGACGAACAATGGCAACTCAGTTAGTTAATTACTCCCAAAAGCACCTAGCTGTCCTAATTGACGCCGATAACGCGCCTGCTGCTATCGTCGAAGGCTTGTTCGAGGAGATAGCAAAATACGGAACTGCTAGCGTAAAACGTATATACGGTGACTGGACCGTTCCTCAGTTAGGGAGCTGGAAGAAAGTGCTCCTCGACTATTCCATCCAGCCAATACAGCAATTTGCGTATACCAAAGGAAAGAACGCTACGGATAGTTCGCTGATTATCGATGCTATGGATTTGCTGTATACCCGTCGCTTCGACGGTTTCTGCCTTGTGTCGAGCGACAGCGACTTCACTCGATTAGCGACCCGATTGCGTGAGGAGGGTCTGACGGTCTATGGCTTTGGCGAAGAGAAAACACCCAAACCATTCGTGGCTGCGTGCGATAAATTCATCTACACAGAGTTGCTGCGTGAGGATGTCTTGGTGGCTGGCAATGAAGGTGGCCAGGCCGAGTCTGAAGCGGGTAAATCGGCAGCGGCTTCCCAGGCACGCAAACGACCCAAGGTACCTATACGATTCATCGTCAAAATCTTGGACGACATCGCTGACGAAGACGGGTGGGCTAACTTAGGAACGCTGGGCGCGAACATAACAAAGCTGCGGCCCGAGTTTGATCCGCGTACTCATGGGTTCAAAAAGCTGAGTGACTTGATTAAAGGACACCCCCAGGCCTTTGAGCTGCAGGCACGGCCAGTGGCAGGAGGGACGGCGGTCATGTATGCGCGTCATAAATAGTCTGGCTTTATTGCTCCCTATTTTCGCAAGAGTAGGGCTGCCGGGCGCTGGGCTTTTTGCATCTCTCCCCTCAGTGCTACAGTCCCGCCAAATCAAAGAGGGAACGACATGCGGATTTTGATAGCGGCGGTAGCTGTGGCGATGCTGGCGGGGTGCATGGCGCCGACGATGAACGAGGCTCGCCAGGAAGGGCCATACAGGGTGCTGACCTCGCAGAAGTCCGACGCCGCGCTGGCCAAATGCGTTCAGTACGAATGGCAGAACCAACCAATTTTCGGCGGCACGCCGGGGGCCACACTTCAGCCAGGACGCGACACCGGATATACGGTGTTCACTGAGGGCTCCCAGTACTTCGTTGATATACAGCCCAGAAGCTCAGGCTCCGAAGCGAAATACTATGTGGTGGTCGGTAACTGGATCGCCAATAAAAGGCTTGCCGCGCTGCAAGGCTGCCTGTAGCAGTACGTCAAATTATTCAAGGCTCGCTTCGGCGAGCTTTTTTATTGCCTGGAGAAAAGCACATGACGGCACTTGCCATCAATTATCAGCCCATGACCACGATTCTGCTCTATGGCCAGCTCCGGCAGTTTGGCCGGTCCTTCCGGATGGCAGTGAGGACGCCGGCCGAGGCTGTCAAGGCCCTGTGTGTGCAGATACCGGGTTTCGAGCGCTTCCTGTCCAATGCCAAATCCCGGGGGATCGAGTTCGCCGTATTTCGCGGGGCGACGAACCTGGCAGAAAAGGAACTGGGGTTTGTCGGCGAGGGGGATATCCGCATTGCACCGGTTATCACTGGCAGCAAGCGTGCCGGGGCACTCCAGACCATCATCGGGGCCGTACTGATCGTTGTCGGCGCGGTGATTACCGGGGGCACATTCGGAGCAGGCGCCCCGTTTGGGTCAGCCCTGATCATGATGGGGGGCTCGATGGTTCTGGGCGGCGTTATCCAGATGCTCAGCCCCCAGGCCGGCGGCCTGAAGACCAGCGCCGCGCCTGAGAACACGCCCGGCTACGCCTTCGGCAGCGCCAAGAACACCACGGCATCCGGTAACCCGGTGCCGCTCTGCTACGGCAAGCGGCGGGTAGGGGGTGCGATCATCAGCGCCGTTATCTACGCCGAAGACCAGATGTAGCCAACACCTGAAGCACCGCAGCCGCCCATGAGGCGGTTTTTTATTGCTTGGAGAAAAGCATGGGCGCAGCACGCAAGATTGATATCCACGGCGCTAAGGGCGGCGAAGAGAAACCAAAAACGCCAACGGAAGCTCCGGACAGCCTGCGCTCCGTTGCCATCGCCAAAATGTTGATCGCTATAGGGGAGGGTGAGTTCGAGGGTATGCCAACTGCCCAGGACATTTATCTCGATAACACCCCGCTGCAAGACCCTCAGGGCAATATGAACTTCCCGAACGTGAAGTGGGAATGGCGCACCGGGGCGGTGGACCAGACCTATATCCAGGGGATCCCTTCGGTAGAGAACGAAACCACCATCAGCACCGAACTGCGTAGTGGTACTCCGTGGGTTCGTGCGATCAACAACGTCCAGCTTTCGGCTGTGCGTGTTCGCTTCGCCTGGCCAGCGCTCCAGTCTGTGGACGCCGGCGGCAACATCAACGGGTACCGGATTGAGTACAAGGTCGAACTGGCAACCGACGGCGGTGCGTACCAGCAGGTGCTGAGCGAAGCTGTCGACGGCAAGACCACTAGCGTGTACGAGCGCACCCGCCGCATCGATTTGCCGAAGGCTACTTCTGGCTGGCTGATGCGCATCACGCGCCTGACGATCAACCAGAACAACAACAAAATCTCCGACACGATGCAGATCGCCGGTTTCACAGAGGTGATCGACGCCAAGTTGCGGTACCCGAACACCGCGCTGCTCTACATTGAATTTTCCGCCGAGCAGTTCCGGAGCATTCCGGCGGTGACCGTCGAGACCAAGCTCAAGAAAATGCAGGTGCCGAGCAATTACGACCCGGTGTCGCGTTCATACACCGGGATCTGGGACGGCACCTTCAAGCAGGCATGGACCGACAACGCGGTCTGGATGACCTACGACATCACCACGGCCGACCGCTTCGGCCTGGGCCGCCGCATCAAGCCGTGGATGGTCGATAAGTGGGAGCTTTATCGCATCTCGCAGTACTGCGACCAGTTGGTGCCCGACGGGAAAGGTGGCATGGAGCCGCGCTTCATCTGCAACCTGAACCTGCAAAGCAAGGCTGATGCCTGGTCGCTTCTGCGCGATATCTCGGCGATCTACCGGGGCATGACCTACTGGGCCCAGGGCCAGGTGTTCACGCTGTCGGATATGCCGCGCGCCGCCGACTTCGACTTTGCCTATACCCGGGCGAACGTCATAGACGGCAAATTCACATACTCCAGCGCGTCGGAGCGCACCCGGTACACCCGGGCGCTGATCAGCTACGACAACCCGCTGAACAACTACGACACCGACGTCACGGCCGTGACCGACCAAAAGCTGCAGCGGCGCTATGGCGACAACCCGCTGGAGATCAGCGCGATCGGCTGCACGCGTGAATCGGAGGCCCAGCGCCGTGGCAAGTGGGCTCTGCTCACCAACTCCAAGGACCGGGTTGTCACCTTCAGGGTTGGCTTGGACGGTCGTATCCCGCTGCCTGGCTACGTCATCCCGATCGCTGACGAGCTGTTGGCCGGTCGGCCCGTGGGTGGGCGCATCTCTGCGGTGAACGGCAAGGTCATCACCCTGGACCGCGACACCCAGGCCAAACCCGGCGACCGGCTGATCCTCAACTTGCCTGACGGCAAGTGCGAGGGGCGCACCGTGCAACTGGTCAGCGGCCGCCAGGTCACGGTCACCACGGCGTACTCCGTGGCGCCTGAGCGGGAGTTGGTGTGGGCGCTCGACGCTGACGACCTGGCCATCCCGCTGTACCGGGTTACCAGCGTTTCCCGGCCAGAGCCTGGCGTGTTCGAAATCTCGGCCGTGCAGTACGATCCGAGCAAGTTCGCGCACATCGACACCGGCGCTCGGCTGGAAGAGCGGCCGATCAGCGTTATTCCGATCACCGTGGTTCCGGCGCCGGCCAGCGTCACGCTGACATCCAGCTACGCCGTGAACCAGGGCATCGCCATCAGCACCATGAACATCTCGTGGCCCGCCGTGAATGGCGCGACCGCCTATGACGTGGAGTGGCGCAAGGACAGCGGCAACTGGATCAAGGTGCAGCGCACCGGCTCTACCAGCGTGGACGTCACTGGCATCTACTCGGGTGCCTACTTGGCACGGGTCCGCTCGGTGAGCGCCTTCGAGATCTCGTCGATCTGGAAAAGCTCGAACCTGACCAATCTACAAGGGAAGGTCGGCCTGCCGCCGGCAGTGTCGTCGCTGACCACCACCAGCGAGCTGTTCGGCATCGGCATCAAGTGGGCTTTCCCACCTGGCGCCGAGGATACCCAGCGCACCGAGCTTTGGTATGGCCCGACGAACGACCTGCAGTCTATTACGACGTTGAAGCTGGCCGACCTGGCTTATCCGCAGGCTGACTACCGCATGCAGTCGCTGCTGGCAGGCGCGCAGTTCTTCTTCTGGGCGCGCCTGGTAGACCGCACCGGCAACATCGGGCCGTTCTATCCGGTGGTGAATGGGGTCATGGGCCGGGCCAGCTCACAGGCCGGGCCGATCCTCGACCTGATCGCCGGGCAGATCGGCAAAACCGAACTGGCCCAGGAACTGGTCAAGGAGATCGAGCTGATTTCGGGCGACGGGCCCGGGTCGGTAAATGACCGACTGGAGCAGGCAAAGCAGGAACTGGAAGACCTGATCGACCAGATCACGGATGCGCTGGTCTACGATCCGACCAAAACCTACGCCGCCGGCGACGTGGTGCGGCAGGGTCAGCACCTGTACCAAGCCACCGCACCGGTACCGAAGAACACCGCGCCACCAAACGCCGCGTACTGGTTCGATATCGGCACCATTGCCGAGACAACCCAGGCCATGGCGCTTCAGATCCAGCAGAACAAAACTTCCATCGACACCGTGGACGGCAAGGTCACTGCCCAGGCATCTGCGCTGCAATCGCTTCAGGCAAGCTGGCGGGAGGATAACGGAGAGGGTGCGCTGACTGACGCCCTGCAAGGCTGGGATGCCACGGCGAAGTTCGCCCAGCAGGTGAAGGTGCAAGCCTCTGACAACCTGGCGCTGGTCGAGCGCACGACTTCGCTCGATGCGGCGGTGGGTGCGAACAAGGCCGGGCTGACCACGCTGGAGCAGGCGGTGGCCACCGACAAACTGGCGACAGCGACTCGACTGGATCAGTTGAAAAGCGATGTCGACGGCAACACGGCGGCTATCAGCTCGGAGGCGACCACTAGGGCTGACGGCGATTCCGCTCAGGCAGCACGCTCCGACCTGATCCAAACAAAGGTCGACGAGAACTCGGCAGCCGTTCAGACGGTCACCCAGTCTCTGGCCGATACCAACAGCGCTATCGCCTCCCAAACCACCACGTTGCAGGCCGTGATCGGTGGCGGGCGTGACGGCACAGATGAGGGTGATCTGGCCAGCGCGCTCAGCGAGTGGAAGAACCAGGCAGCGATCCAGATCACGGCCAAAGCCCAGGCGGACACCGACGGCAAGCTGTCCACCATGTGGGCGGTGAAGATGCAGGTCAACCAAAACGGCCAGTACGTGGCCGCCGGCATCGGGCTTGGTATCGAGCAAAATGCTGATGGTCTGCTGCAAAGCCAGTTCCTGGTGAGTGCTGACCGTTTCGCGGTGGTGAACACCCTAGCCGGTGGCGGGTTCGTTACGCCGTTTGTGGTGCAGAACGGGCAGGTGGTTATCGACACCGCGCTGATCAGTCGGGCGTTTATTCAGGAAATCGTGCTGGGCATGACGCTGCGCTCTGAGGCGGTTGACGCTAAAGGTCGTCCGCTCTTGGAGATCAACGTCAAGGCCGGCACCTTCACGCTTCGAAGCACGGGCGCTGACGGATCTACCTTGCTCAACAACAACGGTCTCACCGTCTATGACGCGAACGATATTGATCGGGTGACGGTCGGGAGGCTTTCCGTATGAATTTCGGAATGCGGGTCAAAGGACCAACTGGGGCCATCGAGATCGATGAAAACTCGTTCACGATGAGAGTTGTGTACTCCGAAATAATGCAGCCGCAGTTCTGGTCTACGAAGTATGTGGACCTTGCTGTTGCGGGTATCACCCCTCAAAACGCGGCCGCGTTTGTGATGCCCGTACAGAGCCTGAATGCTTTGCAGGATGCTCAGCTGGAGCCCGAGGTTTTTAACGGGTTCGTCAGGGTGTGGCGAACGATTAGAGGTGATCCTTACGGGAACTCTGCAATAACAACAACGCGGCAGCGATTGGTCGTTACGAGGTTCAAATAACATGGCGGATTCATATGGCCTGATGTTCAAGTCTGCCGATGACGATCGAATTATTCTCGATTCCGAATTCTCCAGGCTGGTCGTTCTCTACAAAGGTCGGTACGTAGGCACCGAGGAGAATGGAGACTCCTCATCTACTTACTTCCCATCACCAATTACAACTCAAGAGCAGCCACTTGTTTTCATCAGGCCCGACAGTGCCGCGGGCATTATCGGGATGAGCAACCTTGAAATATTTGGCTCGCCGGGAAACTGGACCGGGTTTCGTGTGCGCATCTTCAATATGTACACGATCAAGCCGGTGGGGCGCTGGTTTGTTGCGACCTTCGTTGCTCAGGCTCTGGCTACCTACGCGGGATGCAAACCGCAATGTCATCTTTGACTCCGGCACCCCGTCCGCTCTGTTTGTCCGGTCTAGCAACAACTGGACGTACGCGGGCAGTGGCTCGACCGGGCAGGGCGTTTCAATCGCCTACTTCAATTCCCAGTTCAACATGGCTGAGGACGAATACATGCTCATAAATAACTTGGCTATGAGGGCGGTGACGATCGCCGCCGGTACAACGAGCCGCCAGATTGCAGCTATGTGGAACTATCCGAGCAGAATTCTTACTCTCGGAATGATCTCCCCCCAAAACGCTATTGTCACCGGCATAACCGTGATGGTTGGAAGGATCGTGCAGTAACTGAGCCACGCCTTTCACACTTAACTAACTAGCGCTCGCCTAACTCGTTGGCGGGTTCAACTCTATCTGGAGAAAAGTATGCCTTGGTACAGAACCGGCACGGTTGCCGTTACTTTGAATTCGAATGCGGTAACTGGTAATGGAACAGCCTTTCTCGCAAACAGCCGGGTAGGTGATGCATTCGTCGGTCCCGACGGCGGGCAATACGAGGTCACCAATATTGCCAGCGACACGGCTATGTCGATCGCGCCCCCCTATCGTAGTGCTTCTACCAGCGCCGGCGCATATGCACTCATGCCTGTGCAGGGGTACACCAAATCACTAGCTGACCAGGTCAGGGCCTTGCTTCAGCAGTGGGGTTCAACGCTTGCTGGCCTGGGCACGGTATCCACGGAAAACGTTGTGCCTGTAGCAAAGGGCGGTACCGGCGGCACGACGCAAGCCGCGGCGCGTAATGGCTTGGGCCTTGGGAGTGCCGCTACGTTGAATGCTGGTCTGGCTGACGGGAACTTGCTGCCGTGGGGGGCGTATGGCTTCGGGGGCTACACGCCTGCCATCCCCGGATCCCCGTCAAACTTTAACTCGGCGCTCGAGACAGGCTTCTACAAAGACACCGGCACGACGCTGAATCGGCCTGCCGGGATGAACTACGGGACAGTCGCCGTCCAGTCGTACGGCAATGCCATCACCACTCAGCTGGCCATCTCGTTCAACAAGCGGATGTACTTTCGCGGCAATCAGCTGGGCTGGGATGCGACGTGGACTGAGGTTTACACGACCGCCAACACAACCCGGGGCTCTGGCGGCGCCCTGTCCGCTGCATCGCCGATCGTGCGTGTGGCAAGCGTGACTGCCAGCGAGCGCCGAGACCTGCAGGAGCAAACGTTTCAGCCTGCTGGCGCGTGGGGTGTCGCGAACGAAGAGGCTTACGGCGTCAAAGTAGAGCGCACCGCTGTGGGCGAGTACCAACTGCTTGGCAGCCTTGGCCTGGCGCTGGAGGGGTGGCGGACGCAAGACCCTTGCTCGCCTGATGGCGGCCGCACACTTGGCATTACCGAGTGCGAGCAGGCTGCCGACGGAAGCGTGACGATCCGGCTCTACAAGCAGCGCTGGTCCCTGACCGATGACGGGGAGATGGTGCTGGGCAAAGGTGTGCCGATTGACGTGCCCCTCAATAGCTGGATCGACGTGCGGCTCGAGATGCCCATTGTCGAGGCGCCGCCGCCCGAAACGATCGAAGAGTAACTGCCCGCCCGAAGCGGGTATTTTTTTGCCTGGAGAAAATTATGCGCACATCGCAAAAGGGCGTGAGCCTGATCAAATCCTTCGAGGGCCTGCGCCTCAAGTCCTACCAAGACTCGGTTGGCGTCTGGACGATCGGCTACGGCGCCACGCGGGGTATCACCGCCGGCATGGCCATCACCAACGACCAGGCCGAGCGGCTGCTGCTGAACGACATCGCGCGCTTTGAACCTGAGGTTGAACGTCTGGTAAAGGTGAACCTCAACCAAGCGCAATGGGATGCGCTGATGAGCTTCACCTACAACCTCGGCGCGGCCAATCTCGCCTCTTCGACGCTGCTGAGGCTGCTCAACACCGGCGACTATGGCGGAGCTGCCGAGCAGTTCCCTCGTTGGAACAAGGCAGGCGGCCAGGTGCTGGCAGGCCTCGTTAAGCGCCGCACCGCTGAACGGGTGATGTTCCTGGGTGCGGCATGACGCCGGTGCAGAAATTGTCCGTGGTCCTGCTGGTCATGGCCGTGAGCTTCGGCGCCGCCTGGCAGGTACAGGACTGGCGGTATGACGGGAAGCTGGCAAAGCAGGCGGGGCAGTTCCAGACGGACCTCGACGCGATCGGCAACGTCGCTACCTCCCAGGCCCGCGCCGAGCAGGACAAGCGACTGGCCACCGAGCAGAAGCTGGCCGCTTCTGACCAACAACACACCAGGGAATTATCCGATGCCCAGCGCAACCAGGCTCTTCTGCGTGACCGCCTTGCTACTGCTGATGTGCGGCTGTCAGTCCTTCTCGACGCCACGGATTCAGCCAGTGGCTGCGACGTGCCTGCCACCCCTGGCGCCATCGGCGTGGTTCATGCAGCCCGTCGAGCCCAACTTGACCCAACGCATGCTCAACGAATTATCGGCATCACCGACGCCGGCGACCAAGGATTGATCGCGCTGCGTGCGTGCCAGGCCTATATCAGGGCCATTGCGCGCTGACCTACATTTCAGGTCGCAAAAATTAGCACCACCCCCAATGAACATTCACCTTGCAAAGGATTGCAAAAATGACAAACCCAATCGTTCCATGGATGGGTGGCAAGCGCCGCCTGGCCGACCGTCTGATTCCTCTCTTCCCTCCACATGAATGCTACGTTGAGGTTTTCGCTGGCGGCGCGGCGCTCTACTTCCTGCGGCCCCAGGCTGCGCCGGTTGAAGTCCTCAACGATATCAATGGCGACCTGGTGACGTTGTATCGGGTAGTGCAGAACCATCTGGAAGAATTCGTCCGGCAGTTCAAATGGGCGCTCAGTTCCAGGCAGGTATTTGAGTGGCAGAAGATGACTCGACCGGAAACCCTCACCGATATCCAGAGGGCTGCCCGGTTTTTCTACCTGCAGCACCATGCCTTCGCTGGGAAGGTCAGCGGTCAGACCTTCGGCACTGCCACTACGGGACCGGCTATCAATCTGCTGCGAATTGAAGAGAACCTTTCCGCTGCCTGGCAGCGCCTTTCCGGAACCTATGTCGAAAACTTGGGATGGCTTGAATGTGCCGAGCGCTACGACCGGGCCCACACTTTCCACTATATGGACCCACCGTACTGGCAGACCGCAGGCTACGGGGTGGACTTTCCGTTCGAAAACTACGAGCGGATGGCCGACTTCATGCGCCGCTGCAAAGGCAAGGTTATGGTGAGTATCAACGACCACCCTGATATCCGGCGGGTGTTTGAAGGGTTCCACTTTGAAACACTGGACATCCGCTACAGCACCACCAATCAGCGCCAGGGAAAAGCCGAGGTCAGCGGCGAGCTTGTGATCATGAATTGGAAGCCCTCTGACCTCGGCGGGCTGTTTTAGGGTGCAGGCTGTATCAGGTTGGGCCCCTTGTTCCGGACGTTGCCCACGGCCGTATCGACCTTGAACCATTCGAAGGCCTCAGCTGGCTCGCCCTGATGCATCACCATCTGCTCGGCGCGCTCCTTGGGCGTAGCCGGGTCCAACCATTCCCGAGCCAGGTCCGGTGTTAGCACCACCGGGCGCCGGTCGTGGATGTCCACCATGCCGCCGGCACTGTCCGCGGTGATGATCACGAAGCCGTCATGCTCGCCCGGGCCTTCGTCGCTGTCGGGGAGTTGCCCAATGGCGGCGCACAGGACCGGCTCGCCATCCCTCCGGCGGATCAGGTAGGGCTGCTTCTTCGACCCGCCTTCGTCTACCCATTCAAACCAGTTATCGACGGGCGTGATTGCTCGGTGTGGCCAGATCGCCCGGAAGAACGGGCCGTGGGCCACCTTCTCGACGCGGGCATTGATCGGCGCGGCCCGATCCTTTGCCCAGTGGGGTCGCCAACCCCAGCGCACCAGATCGGCGTGTAGCAGGTCGCCCTGCAGGTGGAGCAGGGCGACCTGGGTGGACGGTGCCACGTTGTAGCGCTCCAGCGGCAGATCACCGACGGAATTCGCCAGGGCATTGGGCATGCTCAGTGCCGCAACGAAGTCGTGAATGCCGGTGTACTGGGAAAGTCTTCCGCACATGGTCATAACCTCCGAGGTTCAACTCAGGTTAGTTGCTGATCGTGGTTTGCCCCATACGGATCTGCCGCAGCAGCTCCTGGTTCTGGTGGAGAATGATATCCCGCTGGTTTTTGACGACCAGCAGGCTCCCAATTTGGCCATCAAGCTCTGACACTTTGCTTTTTAGCTCGGCAATCTCGGCTTGTGCTTTCTTGAGCTTGAGCTCAGCCGTAGCCTTATCGCGTAGAGCATCAGCCTGCATCTGGATCAGCCCCTGAATGTCCTGCCTGGCTTTTCGCAATTGCAGGCTCTGCTCCTGGTACTCGTTCTCCAGCATGAGCGCGTGCTGCCTGCACATTTCTAGGGGCGTGGGGCTACCAAGCCACCAGTCGGTGTCTTCGTCGATGTTCATGGTTGGATATTCCGAATGCTGTATGTGTATACAGTATTCGAGATTTGGCGAAGCTGAAGGCTTGAGGCGACGAACTGCAGGTTTACCCGACGATCAGTCAGGCGCCATGAGAACCGCCAGGGTCAGCTTGATGAACTCTTCGTTCTCGTCGATGGTGTGCAGGGCGCCACGCACGTTTTCCGCCACGTCAGCGGAGCCGCGCTGTTCGACCCAGTTCGAGATCTCCATGATGGACGCCTCAAGGGCCAGCTGGTTTTCGTACAACTTTGAGAGCAAGGAAGGGAGCAGGTCTGAGTTGGGCATCGGCGTTCCTCTGGTGGAGTGAACAGCTTAGCAGTCGGTGTTATTTGGGGAGTTTGTGTTCGGTCGGCAGGACGCCGGGGAGGGGTGAATTCCTTTCCGCAAAAAAATGGCAGCCCTTGAATTTGCTGGGCTGCAGAAGACCATTTTTATCTCTGGTGCGGAAAGGAATTGCTTATATGTCTATGTATTTAAAGGATTAGTTAGCGGACTTAAAATCCCCCGCTCGTAAGGGCGTGCCGGTTCGATTCCGGCTTCGGGCACCATCTAAAATCAAGGGTTTGCGGGCGAAAGCTGATGCAAGCCCTTGTTTGTTTTCGGTCCGCAATTCCAGCTGTTGCTCCGCAACTTACTTAGTTGGCGTAACCTTTTACCCTATCTGGATGCAGCCATCTGCGATATTTCAGTTGTGATTGTTCGCAGGACTGCTCCGCGCACTAACGGCTTTGCTGTTTCTGAAGATATGGCGAGCGATGGTCGGAAGGGGCGGCTAACTAAGTCTCAGGAACGTACGCCTGTCAGCAAGACTTTTTGATCCCGCGCCCGTTATCGTGAAGGGTAAGGCTTCCCCAGATCCCATCGCGATTGCCAGTGCGCAACGTACTGGCGTGTCACCTCCGGCCTATCGCGAATGACTACAACATTCTCGGAGTTGGCCGTCTCGGCGGACTGGGCGAAATTGAAGGAGCCTGTTTCGACCGTGTTGCCATCGACAATGATTGTCTTATCGTGGTGGAGGTGAAATTGGTCGTTGGTTCGCAACTCCACCCCGTTGCGGGTCACGAAGTCCATGGCGGCTTTACTCGTTTTACCCAGGTTGCGCTTCTTGTCGATCACCACCCGTACCTGCACACCACGGGTCTTCGCGTCTACCAACGCTTGCATGATGTCGGGCGCCTGAAAGGCGTAAGCAAGCATCTGGATGCTGTGCCTGGCACCCTTAATCGTTTCCAGAACGAGTTTCCTGGCGGAGCCTTCCGGGGAAAAACCAACTTGAATAGTGGGTTCCCCGTAAGAAAGACAGGGGGCGCCGAGCAGGGCCACCAGGGCTACGTGTCGCAATCTCATCATGCCGAAAGACCTTGCATTCATGGGCAGGCCCCCCTTTGGACCTGCCACGTCTGAGATTACCTGAGGTGCCGCCCAAGGCAACTTGAATCCTTCAGTGCGGTGCGTACCGCGAAGGTAGTGATCAGCGTTGGGTGATTTGTGTTTGGCCTGCCTCAATAAACCTGAGGCACGATGAGTTCCGGTGGCGTCGGGCTGCGGGAATAGTCCTCCTGTCTGACGCGTTGCGGCAGTTCGATCACCGGTAGCTGCACTTCCTCATAAGGCATCTGCCCGAGCAGGTGATGGATGCAGTTGAGCCGGGCCTTCTTCTTGTCATCGGCCTGCACCACCCACCAGGGAGCTTCGGCGATGTGGGTGCGCTCCAGCATGATTTCCTTGGCCTTTGTGTAGGCTTCCCAGCGCCGGCGCGACTCCAGGTCCATCGGGCTGAGTTTCCACTGTTTGAGCGGGTCGTGAATGCGACTCAGAAAGCGCAGGTGCTGTTCCTGGTCGGAGATGGAGAACCAGTACTTGATCAGCTGGATGCCGGAGCGGGCGAGCATGCGTTCGAACTCCGGGACGGTGCGGAAGAACTCCTCGTACTGATCTTCGTTGCAAAACCCCATGACCTGTTCGACGCCTGCACGGTTGTACCAACTACGGTCGAACAGCACGATTTCACCGGCCGCCGGCAGGTGTGAGACGTAGCGCTGGAAGTACCACTGCGTCTGTTCGCGGTCGTTGGGGGCGGGCAGGGCGGCCACACGACAGACTCGGGGGTTGAGTCGTTGGGTAATTCGCTTGATGACACCGCCCTTGCCGGCTGCATCGCGCCCTTCAAACAGAATCACCACTTTGTGGCCCGTCTTGACCACCCAGCTTTGCAGCTTCACCAGTTCGCCTTGCAGGCGGAACAGTTCGCTGAAGTAGATCCGTCGCGCGGCCATCTCGCTGCTTTCCTCAACGTGCTCATCGAACAGGGCATTCAGGTCATGCCCGTCCTCGGATAACTCCAGTTCCAGCTCTTCGTCACTGTGATCCAGCAGCTCACGGTGGATGCGTTGTATCAAGGCTTCTTCTGTTGAAAACATGGGAGGCGCTCGCGTCGGGAGGGGAGTGGCTGAGTGTTAGTCGCAACTTGTTACGAAGTAATTACATCGGAAATCCCGGCTATTGAGGTGGCAAATGGGGACAAAAGCGCGTCGCCACCCAATTTTCATAAAACTGTAACAACCCTATTGCAGAGTGCGGAGGCCAATTATCACAAGGAGTTTCCTTAATGAAGAGCTTGATGAAGTCCGCTGCACTCGCCGTTTCGGTATCTCTTTGTGCCAGCTCTATGGCTTTTGCTGCGGAAAGCGTTCGCCTGACCGGTTCCGGTGCGAGCTTCCCGGCGCCGATCTACCTGACCTGGCTCAAGGATTTCAGCAAGAAGACCCCAGGTGTCACGGTGGATTACCAATCCAAGGGCAGCGGCGCGGGTGTACAGGACTTCCTGAATAAAACCGTCGATTTCGCTGCCAGCGACTCGGCCATGAAAGACGAAGACATCGCCAAGGTTGCCGAAGGCGTGCAGTTGCTGCCGATGACCGCGGGTGAAATCGTGCTGGCCTACAACCTGCCAGGCAACCCAAAAGGGCTGAAATTGCCACGGGACGTCTACTCCAACATCTTCCTGGGCAAGATCACCAAGTGGAACGATCCACAGATCGCCGCTGCCAACCCGGACCTGAAGCTGACCGATACGCCAATCACCGTGGTCGTGCGTGCAGACTCCAGCGGTACCACCGCGGTATTCACCAAACACCTGGCAGCGATCAACCCGGAGTTCCAGAAGGCGCTGGGTGAAGGCAACACCGTCAACTGGCCAGCCAGTGACAAATTCATCAAATCGCCTAAAAACGACGGTGTGACCGCCACCGTGCGCCAGACCCCGGGCGCCATCGGCTACATCGAGTACGGCTTCGCCAAACTGGCCAAGGTTGACTTCGCCCAGTTGCAGAACAAGGCCGGTCACTACGTAGTGCCCACCGCTGAAAGCGGTGCCGAGGCACTGGCCGCGGTGAAAATGCCGGAAAACCTGGTGGCCTGGTTGCCAGACCCGGACGGCGCCAAGTCCTACCCGATCACTTCCTACACCTGGATGATCTTCCGCAAGGACAACGGTAACCCGGCCAAGGCCAAGGCCATGCGTGAAATGGTCGAATACAGCCTGACCGAGGGGCAGAAAATCGCCGACTCGATGGGTTACATCCCTCTGCCGCAATCGGTTGTCGAACAGGTTCGCAAAGCGTCCGCCAACATCCAGTAATGCGCGTGAGGTCTCTCCCGATGTGTGCTGTCAGCCATGCCGGGAGCGTTTCCCCCCTGGTCCGGAATTAGCCAATGAACAAACCTTTCGTCGTACCGGTTAACCCGGATTCTGCCTGCCAGCCACCGTCGGCAAAGGATTTCCTGGTGGATCGCACGTTCCGTGCGCTTGCACGAATCGGGGTGGTACTGATTCTGGCATTGGTCGCCGCCTTGGTATTCGAGGTGGGACGCAAGGCCCTTCCCGGCATGGAAAAGCACGGTTTTGACGTGATTTTTGGCAGTGTCTGGGACGTTAACCAAGGCAAGTACGGCATCCTGCCGGCCGTTTGGGGCACGCTCTACAGCGCCCTGATCGCGCTGCTGATTGCAGGCTTTTTTGGCGTCAGCATGGCGATTTTCCTGACCCAGGATTTTCTGCCGGCAAAGCTGGCAGCCGTGTTTCGCACCATCGTCGAATTGCTCGCAGCCATCCCCAGCGTCGTCTACGGCCTGTGGGGCATTTATGTAGTGATCCCGGCGATTCGTCCACTGACGGCTTGGCTGAACAGCGAGCTGGGCTGGATACCTTTTTTCGGCACGTCCTTGAGTGGGCCTGGGTTGCTCCCGGCCGCGCTGGTACTGGCCATCATGATTCTGCCGACGATTGCCGCCGTTTCCCAGGATGCTCTCACCAGCGTCCCGATGAAAACCAAGCAGGCTGCCTACGGCATGGGGACCACCCACTGGGAAGCCATTCTCAAAGTGATGGTGCCGTCCGCCGCCACCGGTATTTTCGGCTCCCTGGTTCTCGGCCTGGGCCGCGCACTGGGTGAAACCATGGCGCTGGCCATGTTGGTGGGCAACGCCAACAACATTTCGCTTTCCCTGTTTGCACCGGCCAACACGCTGGCCGCCTTGTTGGCGCTGAACTTCCCGGAAGCCGGGCCCAACGAGATTGAGGTGTTGATGTATGCCGCCCTGGTGCTGATGTTCATCACGCTGCTGGTGAACGTCATCGGTTCGATGATCATGCTCTACGCCCAGCGGGGTACCAAACAATGACTGACCTTACGTCCCCCCTCAGCGCGGTGCCCAGCCTGCAGCGCAAGTTTGAAGGTCGCGCCCTGCGCAGCCTGGTGCTGACCACGCTGGTGTGGCTTGGCGCACTGGTGGCCAGCGTGCCACTGATTTCCGTGCTCTACATGCTGATCACCCGTGGCGGCGCGCGCCTGAGCCTGGAAGTGTTCACCGAACTGCCACCGACGGGCTTCGAGACGGGTGGCGGTTTCGGCAACGCCATGGCCGGCACCTTTGTGATGGTCGGTATCGGTGCCGCCATTGCGGTTCCGGTCGGCATCATGGCCGCCATCTTCCTGGCTGAGCTGGGGCCGGACAGCAAATTGGCGAACGCCTCGCGCTTTGCCGCCAAAATGCTCACCGGCCTGCCTTCCATCCTGGCCGGGGTGTTTGCCTACGCCCTGGTGGTGATGACCACCGGCACCTACTCGGCGCCAGCAGGTGGCGTGGCCCTGGCGGTACTGATGCTGCCCATCGTGGTGCTGACGGCGGAAGAGTCGATGCGCATGGTGCCCAAGATCATGAAGGACGCCGCCTACGGCATGGGCTGCACCCGCTCGCAGGTCATCTGGAAAATCATCCTGCCCACCGGCATGCCGGCGATCCTCACGGGCGTCATGCTCGCCGTGGCACGTGCTGCCGGTGAAACCGCGCCGTTGCTGTTTACCGCGCTGTTCAGCAACTACTGGATCTTCCACGACGGCAGCCTGGAGGTCATGAACCCGACGGCATCCCTTGCCGTGCTGATCTACAACTTCTCCGGCATGCCTTTCGACAACCAGCTCGAGCTCGCATGGGCGGCCTCGCTGGTATTGGTGATGATCGTGCTGGTCGTGAATATCGTGAGCCGGATTTTCGGCAAGCCCAAGTATTGAGAACGGGAGCACCTGAATTTTGAACGTATCAACTGCGCAAATAGCCGCTCCGTTTGTCACCCAGGAACCTGTGGTCATGGACTGCAAGCTGGACCGGATTTTCTACGGCAACTTCATGGCGGTGCGTGACAGCCATGTGCCGATCGAGAAAAACAAGATCACCGGCTTCATCGGTCCTTCCGGCTGCGGCAAGAGTACGGTGCTGCGCAGCCTCAACCGCATGAACGACCTGGTGAAGGGCTTTCGCTTCGAGGGCCATGTGCATTTCCTCGGGCAGGACGTGTATGGCAAGGGTGTAGACCCGGTGGTCGTCCGCCGCTACATCGGCATGGTGTTCCAGCAGCCAAACCCGTTTTCGATGAGCATCTTCGACAACGTCGCCTTCGGCCTGCGCCTCAACCGCTACAAGGGCGACCTGGGCGACCGCGTCAAGCACGCCTTGCAAGGCGCTGCGCTGTGGGATGAGGTCAAGGACAAGCTCAAGGTCAGCGGCCTGTCGCTCTCCGGTGGCCAGCAGCAGCGGCTGTGTATTGCCCGCGCCATTGCCACCGAGCCGGAAGTGTTGTTGCTGGATGAGCCCTGTTCCGCACTCGACCCGATCGCGACCCGCCGGGTCGAAGAGCTGATGATCGAGTTGAAGAAGGACTACACGATCGCCCTGGTGACCCACAACATGCAGCAGGCCATTCGTGTGGCTGACACCACCGCGTTTTTCTCGGTGGACATCTCCCAGGGCACGCGCACCGGGTACTTGGTTGAAATGGGTCCGACCACCCAGATCTTCGGCAGCCCGCGTGAACAAATGACCGAGGATTACATCAGCGGCAAGTTCAGCTGACCGGCCCCTTTACCGTTTCCCAGGATTGCCAATGTCTGCTCCACGTCGCCTTGATTTACCTGCGATTGAACGCGCACTGCGTGAGGTACAGCGCCGCTTTGCCGAGCTCAGCCGGCACTTTACCGAGCCGCGCGACCCCTTTACCGACGAAGTGCTGCTCAACGTGCTTGAGGGCTATGCGCTGATTGACGATTATGTCGCACGGGGTGTCGACCTGTTTGACCTTCAGCACCTGGACCTGATGCTGGAAATCAATGCCACCGTGCTCTGCGGCACGGATCCGGCACGTCGCCAGGAGTACAGTCATCACCTGGAGGCGACCGAGCAGCACTTTTTCAACAACGTTGAAGGCGGCATCAAGGACTTGTACAACTGGTACTGCGCGTATCGCAGTGAATCCGTCTGGAAGCGCGCAGCCGGTGTCTATGTACGAATCCTCAGCAAGCCGCAATTGTTCATCGAAGGCAACAACCGCAGCGGGTCGCTGATCGTCAGCTATTTGCTCATGCGCGCAGGTTTGCCGCCGTTCGTGTTGACGCTTGAAAATGCCGAGGGCTACTTCAACCCCTCGTCGGTGATACGCAACTCTGCCAAACATGGAGTCAAGGCGTTGTATGAATTGCCCAAGATCAAGAAAAAATACGCCGCCTTCCTGGAGGAACAGGCTCCTGATCCCGAGGTGTTTTTCTTGAGCGACGCACCGCAGACCCTCTATCAGGGAGGCCATTAATGAGCGGGTATCCAACGCTTGCCAGCAAATGCCGGACCTCCGGCAGGAGCGTCTTGCAAGCCGTCCGGCAGGCCATGCCCAAGCGCGTGTTCAAGCGCCCGCGCATCCGTATCTCCTTTGATATCGATGACACGCTGGCCTGCCAACTCCATCATTCTGCCGTCGAGCCAAGCTGGCTGCCGGACTGTGTTCACCGCTGGCTGGGTGAGCCGTTGCGTATTGGCACACGTTCCCTGACCCGCGAGCTGCGCCGCCAGGGCTGCAGTATCTGGGTCTACACATCGTCCGGTCGAGAGCCTTCCTACATCAGGCGCTGGTTGATGCTCTACGGCATACGCGTCGACGGGGTGGTTAACAGTGTGCTGCATAACCGCGCCCTCACGGTGCGCGGGCTGTCGACCACGCCCTCGAAATTCCCGCCGGCCTTTGATATCGACTTGCATGTCGATGATTCCGAGGGTGTGCAGCTTGAAGGTCATGATCACGGCTTTCGCGTGGTGGTCGTGAATCCGGAGGATGAGCACTGGGCGCAGAGGGTTCTGGATGCGGTCGCTGTGGTTCAGGCCCAACTGGCTGGTCAGCAACGGCTCAGACGTCCCCAGGCGGCACCACAGCGCTCGGAAGTGCTTGCTCCGGCGGCCTGAAAACACACCTTTTCGGCAGCAGGAATCGGGGGGCGGTTGACCCTGACTGAGGGTGGGCCCGGCCTGGTGCCGGGCGTGCGCAGCTTGATTGCGTTGCGGCTGTTAATCGCCACTTCCCATGTTATTGCCGGCGACGATCTCCGTCTGAACGACCGGGTTCGGCTTCGCCTCAGGCCTGGATTCTACAAACGTTGCCTTTACCCTTTTAGAGACGAGCATGTAAGGAATCCATATGGCGGCGGACACTAATCCCCGCATAAATTCTTTTACGGTGTTGACGTCGAATGTGGGTTGACCAGGCATGATAAGTGAGACAAACCAGGCGTCCAAAGGGATGAAAATAACGGCGGCGGTGAGTGTGGCTATATAAATTTTTGGGAATAAGTAGTGCTTTGAGAAAAACAGATAGGCCAGATACAGATACGTCAAGGTCAGCAGGGAGTTGAAGACCGCTTCAAAAATCAACAGCGCGCCCCAGAACGGATTGTAAAACGTTGTTCCAGGGGTCGTGACGCTGTCAAATGTGCCGTTTGTGAAAATAGAGTAGTACAACGGGATGAAGAGATAGGCCAGGCGGAAAACGCTAAAGATCAAGCCGATTCCAACTAATATCAGCCAGCCACTCAATCCTTTTAAATCTGTATTGTTTTGCATGTTCATTCCGTAAACAGTTGAGTTACTGACGAGGGGTAGATCACCTGCGGCGCACGACTCTTCGCGCGGAAGATGACGTTCGTTTAGCTTCCGGCAAATGGAGTGGGTGATAAGTCGGCATACTATATCGGATTGACCCGGCATGCCCATGAGCAATACCTGCCTCCCGCACCAGCCCGGTATCTGCACGCAAATGCCCGGTCCTTATCACCTCTGCACACGCCGCTCGTTGATCCAGGCGAATCAAAGAATGGCGGTCATTCCCGGCTGAGCACAGACGTGGCCGGCGACTTTCCGGATAATCACCGCCAGCCCGGGCATTACCGCGGTTAACGCGTTAAAGTATTGCGCTAAAGCGCCGATGAACCAGGATCTATAGCGGAATTGGATATTTGAGATGATCACTAACGTCAGCAGTCTCGCTTCAGTGCCCACCAGCCCAACCCCAGCCGGCGTTAGCGACAGCTCCAAGACCGACGACCCTGGCGCCTTGAACGTAAGCCCGGGCGCAGAGGCCAAGAGTGCGCCGGCTGCAGGTGGCGGCCAGGCGGCATCGACGTCGCAGGAGTCCGACACCGTCAAGGAACTGAAAAAGCAGATTGCGGAGCTGCAGAAGCAGCTTCAAGAGCAGCAGCAAAACATGCAGAAGGCTCAGGCCAGCAATCAAAGCGCCGACGCCAAAGCTGCAGCCGTGGCAGCCGCCCAGACGCAGATTGCCGCCACGGCAGCAGCGTTGCAGTCGGCGTCTTCGGCGTTGTTGCAAGCGGTCACTTCCGAGGGTGGAAGCAGTACCGGTTCAATCGTCAGTACCACCGCCTGAGACGCAGCATAGCGTCGGCTGATTAGCCTCACTTAGTACACCAGAACGTCAACGGAACTGCGTTTATGAAATACAGCTGGATCGCACTTGTCTTACTGCTTTGTGCCTGCACAAGCGGGCCCAACCACCAGGAACAAAGGGCAGAGCAGCGCTTATGGGAATATCAGTTGCTCACCCACCTTAACCGGTTCAAGTCCTACCCTGAAGAAGCTCGCCTGCAAGGGCTGACCGGTCTGGTCAGAGTGGCCTTTGTCGTCGACGCCAAAGGCAACCTGATACGCCACAAAATCGTCAGCCATACCGGCTCGGATGTGTTCGTCGGGGCAGTGGAGGCATTTATTCCGGCGGCATCGCCAGTGCCTGCGCCTCCACCCTCAATGCTGCTCAAAGGTGAAATTGAAGTGGTGGCGCCCTTCGTATTCTGCCTTGAGCAGACATGCAGCGGTATGGCGCCACGCAGCTCCAGCAATAACGTCATCGCTCGCTAGGGGCAAATCCCGGGCAAAGAAAAGCCCGCGATGGGGAGCGCGGGCTTAAAGGTTTTCACCAGGAGCTGAGGTGACCATAGGCGCCCGACTGTGAAAGAGTTGTGAAAGGGCGCCAGCGTTGCACTGAATTCAGTAAGCGCCCGCAGCCGCCTTTGCGCCGCTGACGATGGCGATCCCGGAACTGCTGCCCAAGCGGGTGGCGCCGGCTTCGATCATCGCCTGGGCCGTCGCCAGGTCGCGCACGCCGCCTGAAGCCTTCACGCCGATCTGCCCACCCACCACGCCGCGCATCAGGCGCACATCCGCCAACGTCGCTCCGCCATGGCCAAAGCCGGTGGAGGTCTTGACGAATGCCACGTTCAGCTCGCGGCAGACGGTGCAGGCTTCGGTCTTCTGTTGGTCATCAAGCAACCCGGTTTCGAGGATGACTTTCAGCGGCACCGCGCCGCAGGCCGCCAGTACCTGGGCAATATCGTCGCGAACCTGATCCAGCAGGCCGTCCTTCAGCCAGCCGATGTTCAGCACCATGTCGATCTCGCCCGCACCGGCCTCGATCGCAAGCTTTGCTTCATACGCCTTGGCTGCACTCAAGCCTGCACCCAGCGGGAAACCCACCACCGCACACACCAGCGGTGCAGCGTCGCGCAGGCATTCAGCGGCCAGCGGCACGTTGGCACTGTTGACGCACACGGACTTGAAGCCATGCTCGCGAGCCTCGTCGCACAGTTGGCGAATGCTCGCCTGGGAGGCATCGGCGGCCAGCAGGGTGTGGTCGATATAGGCCGCGAGCGGCAACGGATCAGTCGGCATGGCAAGTGTCCTGTCAGGATGAGGTGCTGGGAAAAGCCGGTTTGTGTTAAGTTGGATGCATTAAATGTGAAATAAATAACATTGTAAATGGAATTTGTGACTGCCCTGATCAAGGGCGTGCATTCAACGAGGGCTGGAACGCAGTGGATTCAAAGAAAAGCGAAAGATTTCGGGCCATGCACAAGGCCTTGCAGGGCGAGTCGGCGGTTCACCTGCGGGACATGGCCGTATTGCTGGGTGTATCGGAGATGACCCTGCGCCGCGACCTGGCAGACAGCCCGCAGGGCCTGCGTTTGCTGGGCGGTCACGTCACCCGTAGCGGGCCGCCGGAGCCCGACTACCAGGTGGCCGAACAGGATCAGCGCCACGTCGCCGAGAAGCGTCAGATCGGCGCACTGGCCGCCAGCCTGGTAAGGCCCGGCGACACGGTGTTTATCGATTGCGGCACCACCACGCCGTTCATAATCGAGGCGTTGCCGGATGACCTGGAATTCACCGCGCTGTGCAATTCCCTCAACGTATTGCTCAAGCTCCAGCAAAAGCCCCACTGCACCATCATCCTCTGCGGCGGCACCTTTCACCGGCGCAACATGGTCTTCGAAAGCCATGCCGAGGCGGGCATCCTGGACGGCATCCGCGTGGCCTGGGCCTTTATTTCCGCGGCGGGCGTGAGCGCGGCCCACGGCGTGACCTGCTACAACCTCAATGAAGTGGAGGTCAAGCGCCGGGTCATGGCACGGGCACAAACCTGCGTGCTGGTGGCCGACCACAGCAAGTTCGACGAGGTACGCGCCGCGCACTTTGCCGAGCTGTCGGACTTCCAGCGGGTGGTCAGTGACCCCGGCCTTCAGGCGGCACAGCAGCAGGTGATCAAGGACAGCGGGGCGATCCTGCTGATCTGATTCAAATGGTATTGTGATTTTTATTTCATTTGTTTGGAATCTAACAAATTAGCCTTGACACCCTCGGGAGCAAGGCATAGTTTTTCAAATGTGATCGCGGTTCACATTTGTGAGCATGGCCTCGCTGAAGGCCATGCCCGACTCCTGACAACAATAAAAAATAGGAATCACCATGCTCCAGATAGCCCGTAAACCTGTTCATGTGCTGGCCCTTGCACTGGCTGTCGCGGCCTCGGCGCTGGCGCTGAACGCCCAGGCCAAGGATCTGAAGATCGGTTTCAGCCAGGTCACCCTGCAATCTCCCTTCTATGTACAGCTGCGCGATGGCGCCAAGGCCGCCGCGGCCAAGGGCGGCGACGAGCTGATCTTCCTCGACGCCAACGGCGATATCAGCAAGCAGAACAACGACATCCAGGACCTGCTGACCCGCAAGGTCGACATCCTCATCATCAACGCCGTGAACCCCGACGCCGTAGGCGCCGCCCTCGACGCTGCCAAGCGCGCCAAGGTGCCGGTGATTGCCGTCGACCGCGCAATCAATGCGCCGGTGGCTACCACCATCGGCCGCAACAATGCCGAGATGGGCGAGCTGTCCGGCAAGGCCTTGCTCGCCGCCCTCAAGCAGCGCGGCGTGACCAAAGGCAAGATCATCGAGATCCAGGGCGATGCCGGCGGCACGGTGATGAAAGAACGCCGCAAGGGCTTCCACACCGCCCTGGCCGGCACCGACTTCAAGATCATCGACGGCCCTTACAGCGAGTACATGCGCGCCAACGCCGTCACGGCGATGCAGGATTTGCTGCAAGCGCACCCCGACCTCAAGGCCGTGATCGCGCATAACGACGACATGGCCATGGGCGCGCTGCAAGTGCTCACCGAAAGCGGCAAGAAAGACGTGCTGGTGGCCGGGATCGATGGCTTGTCCGAGGCCTTGAATGCCATCCAGAGCGGCGATCAATACGTGGCCACCGCCCTCAACGACCCGCGCTACCTGGGCGAGGTCGCCATTGAAGCCGCGCGGGCCCTGGCGGCCGGCAAATCGGTGCCCAACTTTGTCGACGCCGGCACCCAGGTGGTGACCAAGGCCAACGTGGCGGAGGTCAAGCATGACTCTACCTTCGGCGAATACCGCCCCGGCGCGCTCTGACGGATTTGCGCCGCCACCTTATGGATTTTTGCGGGCACCTCTTGCGAGAGGTGCCTGTTCGAACGCACTCGTCACTCAACAGAGGAATTCACTGTGAAAGCTGCCGTCATGTACCAACCGGGCGATATCCGGGTCGAAGAGGTTCCAAAACCGGCGGTCAAGGCCGGCCATGCGCTGGTCCGGGTCGCAGCCTGCGGCGTGTGCGGCTCGGATATCCCGCGCATGCTGAGCAAGGGCGCCCACGTGATGCCGCTGATTTGCGGCCATGAATTCGCAGGCTTCATCGAAGAGATCGGCAGCGGCGTCGAAGGCTACGTCATCGGCGAGCTGGTGACCGTGCCGCCGATGATCCCGGACGTCAGCAGCGACCAATATGCCCGTGGCTTTCCGTCCCGTTCGGAGCGCTACGATTACTTCGGCAGCCGCCGCGACGGCGCGTATGCCGAGTACGTCAACGTGCCGCTGAGCAACCTGATCAAGGTGCCCCAAGGCATGGACCCGATTGCCGCGTCCCTGGTAGACCCGGCGGCGATTGCCCTGCATGCGATCTGGAAAGCCGACTTCAAGGCCGGGCAGAGCGGGGCAGTGGTGGGCTGCGGGCCGATCGGCCTGTTTGCGATTCAATGGCTGCGGATCATGGGCGCCAAGGACATCGTCGCCATCGACATCGCCGAAGAAAAACTCGCCATGGCCCGCCAGGCCGGCGCCACCCACACCCTGCTCAGCGGCGCGGCGGATGCCGAGCTGCCGCGTTGCCAACTGGTGATTGAAGCCGCAGGCCACCCCAGCTCCATCAACCAGGCCGTGCAACTGACCAAGGCCGGCGGGCACGTGGTGTTTATCGGCATTCCCACCAGCGACGTGGCCCTCAGCACCGCGACGTTCTCGCACTTCCTGCGCCAGGAAATCTCCCTGCACGGCGCCTGGAACTCGTTCTCGGCACCGTTCCCGGGTGACGAGTGGACGGCTTCCATCGACAAACTGGCTTCCGGTGAATTGCAGTGGCAGTTCATGATTACCCACGACTTGCCGCTGGATGAGTTGCCGGCGATGTTCAAGCGGTATGCCGATCGCAGTGAAGTGGCGGCCAAGGTGATTTTCCGTCCCTGAGCCATGCCGTTTGCTGTGTGTCGCCAAGCCCGACAGCGCGGAGCGTTGCCGGGCTTAAAACAAAAAGCGTCGTCGTAAAAAGACGCAGGAGGACTACCGATGACCTTGTTGTTGGGACTGGATTTCGGAACAGGTGGGGTGCGGGCCGGTTTGTATGACCTGCACAGCCACAAACTGGTGCACGTCGCCGAGGCGCCGTATGCCACGCAATACCCGCAGTTGGGCTGGGCCGAACAGGCGCCGGCGGATTGGTGGTCGGCATTGGGCAAAGCCTGCCGGCAGTTGATGGCCCAGGCCGGGCACCCGCAGGTGGCGGCGGTGTGCGTCGCCACCACAGCCTCCACCGTAGTGGTCGCCCAGGCAGACGGCCAACCCTTGGCCCCGGCACTCTTATGGATGGATTGCCGCGCCGCAGCCGAGTCGGCGCGCACCGCTCACGTCAGCCACCCGATGATGAACCAGGGCGGTGACGCGGTGGAGTGGCTGGTGCCCAAGGCCATGTGGCTGGCCGAGCACGAGCCCCAGGTGTACCAGCGCGCCGAGCGCATCTGCGAGGCGGTGGACTGGATCAACTTCCAGCTGACCGGGCGCTGGGTCGCCTCCCAATTGAATGCCAGCTGCAAGTGGAACTACGACACGCTTCAGCAGCGTTTTCCGGTGGAACTGTACGCCGAACTGGGCGTGCCGGAGCTGGCGCAAAAACTCCCTCAGGAAGTGATCAAGGTCGGCGGGCGTATCGGCCCGTTGAGCGCCGATGCCGCCAACCATCTGGGGCTGGGCCGCGACACCCTGGTGGCCCAGGGTGGCATCGATGCCCACATGGCAATGCTCAGTGCCGGCACCACCGGCGCCGGCGAGCTGTTATTCATCGGCGGTACTTCGGTGGTGCAATTGATGCACACCCCGCAACGGATCGATGTGCCGGGCATCTGGGGGCCGTATCCCGGCGCCTTGCTCGACGGCCAATGGCTGATGGAAGGCGGGCAGGTGTCCGCCGGTTCGATCCTCAACTGGCTGGCGCAAAAGATGTTCGGCCTCGACGATGCCGGGCACCAGCGCCTGATCCGCCAGGCTGCGCAACTGCAGCCAGGCTCCACCGGCTTGTTGGTGCTCGATTACTGGATGGGCAACCGCACGCCGTACCGTTCGCCGGACATGCGCGGGGCGATCATGGGCCTCTCGCTGAACCATGACCGGCATGACCTGTACCGCGCCTCGGTGGAAGCGATTGCCCTGGGCTCGGCAAACATCTTTCATACCTGGCGCTCCGAAGGCATCGAGATCACCCGTGTGGTCGCGGCAGGCGGCTTCCAGAAAAACCCGTTGTGGTTGCAGGCCACGGTGGACGCCACCGGTGTGCCGTTCGAAATGGTGCCCCACGACAACCTCACCCTGATCGGCACCGCAGCAGCGGCGGCTTGCGCCTTGGGCGAGTTCGGCAACCTGCAGGAGGCCGCCACCGACTTCACCACCATCGGCCGGCTGATCGAGCCGGACCCTTACGCCCACGAACAATACATCGAGCTGCTGGGCCGCTACCGCGCCGCCACCGACAGCGTCGCGCCCATCAGTTGCAAGCCGCCGGCGAACCGCACGCTCGGCGTAAGGCCGGCAGCATGAGCGCCCATCCTGAAGAATCATTTGCCACGCGGTTGTCGGCAGATTCCCAGCGCGATGACCTGATGGTCCAGGTGGCCAAGCTGTATTACGACCTGGAGAAAACCCAAAGCGATATTTCCCGGGAAACCGGCCTGACCCGCTGGCAGGTCAGCCGCCTGCTGCGCGAGGCGCGGGATTGCGGGGTGGTGCGCATCGATATCGTCGCCCGCTCGGCCCGCCTGCCGCAGCTGGAAGTGGCGTTGCAACGGCGCTTCGGCTTGCGTGAAGCGCTGGTGCTGGATGTAGAGGACGCCGACACCGCGCTGAACGTGGTGACCCAGGCCGCCGCCCGTTACCTGTGCAATTTGCAGCCGATGCCGGCACTGATCGGGGTGTCGTGGGGCCGCACCCTGACCAAAATGGCCCAGTGGCTGGTGCCGCGCTGGAACGAGGGCGTCAATGTGGTGCTGCTGAACGGCGCGATCAATACGCGCTCGATGGGGGAGCCCAGCCATAACGTTGCCGAGCGCTTCGCCCAGGCGGCTCGTGGCCAGGCCACGTTGCTGCCGGTGCCGGCGATCCTGGGGCATGCCCACACCCGCGAAGCGCTGGAGCAAGATCCGGTGATCGCCCAGGTCTTGCGCCTCGGCCAACAGGCGCCGGTGGCGTGTTTCAGCCTGGGGGAGTTGTCTGATCATTCGGTGCTGATGGAGTCGGGTTACATCGACCGCCCGCTGCTCGAAGCGCTGGAGCGCCTGGGCGCCGTCGGCGACATCATGGGCCGTTTTATCGGCATGGATGGCGAGCCGGTGATGCCCGAACTCGACGCCCGCACCCTGGGCCTGCCGTTGGCCGCGTTGCGCGACAAGGCCTGGTCCATTGCCGTGTGCGTCGGCGCGCAGAAGCACCGCATCGTCCACGCCAGCGTCAAGGCCGGCTACGTCAATGTGCTGGCCACCGACGCGGCGACCGCCCGTTATTTGCTGGAGCAGGATCATGAGTGAGTTGGCCCTGGATATCCGTCATGTCAGCAAGCGTTTTCCGCCCAATGTGGTGGCGCTGACTGACGCGTCCCTCGACGTTCGGCCGGGGGAGGTGCATTGCCTGCTGGGTGCCAATGGCGCGGGCAAAAGTACCTTGTTGAAAATCGTCGCCGGCGCTCATCGCCCGGATGGCGGCGAGATGTCGGTGGCCGGGCAGCGTGTGGAGTTGAAGAACCCGCAACAGGCGCGCCAGGCCGGGATCGCGATGATTTATCAGGAACTCGACCTGATCCCGCAGATGACCGTCGAAGAAAACCTGATGCTCGGCTACGCGCCCCAGCGCTTCGGGATTATTTCCCGGGGCAAGCGCACTGCCTTGGCCAAGGCCGCGCTGTTGCGGGTGGGGGCGAATTTCTCGAGCACCGACCGAGTGGGCAGCCTGTCGATTGCCAATCAGCAATTGGCGGCCATTGCCCGGGCACTGACCTGTGAGGCGAGACTGGTGGTGATGGACGAGCCTTCGGCGGCGCTGAACGAGACTGAACTCAAGCGGGTGTTCCAGGTGATCCGCGAGATCACGGCGGCCGGGGTGGCCGTGCTGTATGTCAGCCACCGGCTGAATGAAATCCGCGAGATCGGCGACCGGGTCACGGTGCTGCGCGCCGGGCGAACCCTGCAAACCCATGAGCTGGCGCAGATCGATGACCAGGCGCTGATTGCTGCCGTGGTCGGCGAACACCGCGACCTGCTGGAGCGCAGCCCGCGCCAGGCGCCCCGGGAAAACCTCGCGCTGAACATTCGCCGCTTGCAGGGCGAGCAGGGCCTGGACGTGCAAGGACTGGAAGTGCGCCAGGGTGAAATCGTCGGGCTTGCCGGGCTGAACGGAGCGGGGCGCAGCACCTTGCTCAAGGCCTTGTTTGGTGTGGGTCGCAACGACAGCGATGTCGAGCTGTTCGGCCAACCCTATCACCCGCAAACCTCGCGCCAGGCCATTCGCCAGGGCGTCGGGTTGGTACCGGAAAACCGCAAGACCGAAGGCCTGCTGCTGGACGCGCCGATCTACCGCAACGCGTGCCTGGTGCACACCCGGCACTTGAGCTGGTTTTCCCATCGCCAGGCCAAGGATCGCGCCGGCCCGGTGCTGCAACGCTTGCAGACCAAGCTCGACAACCTCGAGCAACCGGTGCGCCAGCTCTCCGGTGGCAATCAACAGAAAGTGGTCATGGCCAAGTGGGTGATCGACGGCGCACGGCTGTTGCTGCTGGACGAGCCCAGCCGCGGCCTGGATGTCGGCGCCAAGGCCGACCTCTACGCCCTGGCCCGCAGCCTGGCGCAGGAAGGGGCGGCGGTGCTGGTGGCCAGCAGCGAGCTGGATGAGTTGTACGTCAATTGCGACCGCATCTGGGTGATGCACGAGGGGCGCAATGCGCTGTGTTTCGACCCCTTGAGTGCCAGCCGCGACCAGATCGACCAGGCCATCCTTATCGGTAAAACGAGTGTAGAACCATGACTATTGCGAGCAATCCAAGCCCGGTTTTCGATAAGCCTGTCGCCCTCGCCAGCCGCCGTCGCAGTGCGGTGCTGGAATGGGTGATGCGCTACAACTTCGTGTTCATTTTCCTGTTTGCCGTGGTGGTGGCGACGTTCCTGTCGGATGACTTCCTGACCTTCGGCAACATCGCCAACCTGTTCCAGCAGGGGGCGATTGTGGGGATCATTGCCATCGGCATGACCTTCGTCATCCTCACCGCCAATATCGATCTTTCAGTGGGCAGCCTGTGCGCCTTCGGCGGGATTCTGGTGGCCGTGCTCCTGCAACAGCAGGTCAGCGGTTGGCTGGCGGTGCCGGCCACGTTGCTGGTGGGCCTGGCCATCGGCACCTTGATGGGCAGCCTGACGGTGTTTGGCAAAGTGCCGAGTTTTATCATCACCCTCGCCGGGTTGGTCTCGTTGCGCGGGGCTACGTTCCTGGCGTCCGATGGAGCGCCGATTGGCGGGTTGCCGGCCAGCTTTACGGCGTTCGGCTCGGCGATGATCGACATCTTGCCCAGCGCGGGTATCGCGTTCCCGGTGCTGGGGCTGATCTTTATCCTGATCACCGTCATCGCCTGGCTGGTGCTGCGCTACACGGTGTTTGGCGAGTATGTGCTCGCCACCGGCGGCAACCTGGAGGCTGCGCGGCTGTCCGGGGTGCCGGTGCGTGCGGTGACGATTGCGGTGTTCGCCATCTGCGGCGGCCTGGCGGCGTTTGCCGGCTTGTTGATGACCTCACGCCTGCACGTCGGCCAGCCGACCGCCGCCCAAGGCCTGGAACTGGATGCGATTGCCGCCGTGGTGCTGGGCGGCACCAGCCTGTTCGGCGGGCGCGGCAGTGTGGTGGGCACGGCGGTGGCGGTGATGCTGCTGCAGGTGCTGCGCAATATCTTCAACCTGCTGGGGCTGGGCTCGTTCTATCAGATGGCGATCACCGGGGTGATCATCGTGCTGGCGATTTTGCTCAACCGCTTGATCGACCATTATGCCGGCCGTACTTGAGGGCACCTTGATGAATGCACCGCGACCCGCGCCGATCAAGGCTGTGATCTTCGACATGGACGGCCTGCTGCTCGACACCGAAGGCATCTACACCGAAGTCACCCAGATGATTGCCGACCGCTACGGCCTCACGTTTGACTGGAGCATGAAGCAGAACACCATCGGCCTGGGGGCCTATGAGCTCGCCAGCTATATCGTGCAGGCCGTGGGCTTGCCGATGAGCCCCGAGGCGTTCCTGCAGGAACGCACGCCGTTGATGAATGCGCGCTTTCCACAAGCGGCGGCGATGGCCGGGGCCCAGGCGCTGGTGCGGCATTTGTCGGCCCACGGTGTGCCGATTGCGGTGGGCACCAGCTCATCGCGGCATTATTTCGAGCTGAAAACCACCTTGCACCGGGAGTGGTTCGCCTTGTTCGACGCCATCGTTACGGCGGATGACCCGCAGGTGGGTGCCGCCAAGCCGGCGCCGGACATCTTCCTGGTGGCCGCCGAACGGCTGGGTGTGGCGCCGGCTGACTGCCTGGTGTTCGAGGATTCGCCATTCGGCATCACGGCGGCCAAGGCGGCGGGGATGTACGCCGTTGCCATCCCGGACCCGGCTATGCCGCAGGAGAAGTTCCTGCATGCGGACGGTCGACTGCTGAGCCTGGAGGCGTTTGACCTGCAAGCTTGGGGCTTGCCGTTACCCGATGCAGGATGAGCCTTTTACCGGGCCAAGCGGTGGGACATGACCACCATTGGGATCGCTGTGATGTCGGTGCTGAAAGGGATTTCTGCCAGGCGTTCAAACCCGTAGCGTTGATAAAAGCGTTGGGCGCTTTCGTTGGTTTTGAGTACTTCGAGCCATAACAGCGGTTGCAGGTGGGTGCGTGCGAGCTGGTGTACGTGGTCCAGCAACTGCTGGCCGTAACCATTACCGGCCGCGGACTTCAGGAAATAGATCTTTTGCAGTTCGGCGCCTGCTTTATCGCTGCCCGGAACCTCCCGGTCCCAGTTGACCTTCGCGAACCCGACGGCACGTGCCTGTTCATCCTGGGCGAGTAACCAACAATGTGCCGAGGGACGCTCAAGGGTGTCTTGCAGCGATTCGGGGGAGAAGTCCTTGTCCAGGAAGCCCTGCATGCCCGCCGGGCTCCAGATGGCCGAGAAATGCTCGGTGTAGGTCTGGATGCCAATGTCACGCAGCACTGCAACATCGCTGACCGTCGCCTGTTTGATAGTGATCATCTTCCCTGCTCCATGAAGTGCACGCCTGTGCGACGCCCGGTAGGTTACACCGCTTTACCCGGGTGTATGGTAGACCGGGCAAACACCTGGATTATCTCTGGAGAGAGAGGTGACTATGAGCACTCCCATGCTGAACAAGCTGCATCTCAACGGCTACGACATCGTGCAGGTCAACAGTGGCCCGTGGCGGGTCTGTACCAAGGCTGATCGGCTGGCGTCCTTCGGTTCCCGTGAGCAGGCACTGGCGTATGCTGCTGCACTGCCGGGTTACAAGGCGCGGTCGAGGCCCGTTGCCAATGATGCGTGAACCCTCAACAGCCTCGGCCAGTCCGGGGCTTTTTATTGGGAGGTGATTGGGTGATGCATACCTGTGGCGAGGGAGCTTGCTCCCGCTGGACCGGGCTGGCGCTCCAGTGCGAAGCGCTCCCTGGATTTTGGGGCCGCTACGCAGCCCAGCGGGAGCAAGCTCCCTCGCCACGGTGTGTCCTGTACAGCCTAGACGAATGGCTGGCCGCTGAAGCCGCGTGGCAGGCGTTGACGGCCTGGCAGATCGGTCAGGCGTTGGGTCCAGGCGCTGCGCCAGTCACCGGCGGCATGGGCGACTTTGGATCGGCGTGCGGCACGCCGGGCGGCGTTGCGTTGGGTGCGGCGGGCTTCTTTGTAGGCTTCGGTATTACGGCAGGTACGGCATTTGACCCGCTTCAGCTCGGTGCTGGAAGGGAGGTTGTTGCCGTGATGACCGCAGGCAAGATGCCCGGCGACCTTGAAGTGAATGACCATGTAAGCGTCTCCTTCTTGGGGGATGCGTCGCACCGGTAATCTGCTGATGCGCGCGGGCAGGGCGGGCAGCTGTTGGCTGATTTCACCGCTCTGTCTTTTTTATGACAGTTCGCTGCCCCAGGCGTTCGTTTGAGGGTATTGCGCCCCCGTCGGCACCCATAGAGCCTGCTGCTGTTCGTGACGCACCCGCTCGTTTATTCTCCGGGCACACACACAATGTGACTGGAGTGGAAGATGAGTAATCAAGAGTCCCAGGAAGGTGGCTGCCGTTGTGATCGGGTGCGGTTTACCGTGACCGAAAAACCGTTGATCACCATGGCGTGCCACTGCACCGGCTGCCAGAAGATGTCGTCCAGCGCGTTCTCCCTGAGCGCGCTGATCCCCAGCAGCGGATTTACCATCACCCAGGGCAACCCGGTGATCGGCGGGCTGCACGGCGTAGACCGCCATTACTGCTGCCCGCACTGCATGAGCTGGATGTTTTCCCGCCCCAACGGCGTCGAGGATTTGATCAACCTGCGGCCCACCATGTTTGATGATGTCAGCGACTATGTGCCGTTCATTGAAACCTGGACCAGTGAAAAGCTGCCGTGGGCGACGACCCCTGCGCAGCACAGCTTTGCGCAGTTGCCGGAGCGAGAGAATTTCCCGGCATTGATACAGGCCTACGCCGAGTTTAACGCCGGTTGAACTAGTCGATCAGCGCCAGCAGGTCGGTGTCGCCCACGTCGCGCCCGGCCTGCGTCAGCAGCGTTGTTACCTGGCCCCGGTGGTGGGTCTGGTGATTGAAGAAATGCACCAGCAGTGCATGAAAATTCTTGTTCATGGCCGTGCCTGCCATGTTGCGGTACTGCAGCAGCTGCTCCAGGTCCGGCTCGGTGATCGATTGCGCCCATTCGATGATGAGTCGGTCGAGCCAGGCGCGGTGGGCCGACAGTTCTCGGATGTCAGCGAACGCCAGTTGGTCCAGGCGTGGCGGCACTTCCAGCGCGCTTAACGGCGCCAGCGCGGTAAATTGCGCCGGATGCTCGGCGAAACGCTTGAGCCAGACGCGATCGCCCAGGGCGAGGTGGTTCAGCGTGCCCAGGATCGAGCTGAAGAACGCGCCACGGTCGGCCATTAACGCCTCGTCGCTCAGGCCGCCGGCAGCCTCGTACACCTTGCGGTTCATCCACTGGTTGTAGCTCGCCATCAAGATAATCTGCTCGGTACGGGTCACGTGGTGCGTCCTCCATGGGGGGTTGGCAGCATGATAGTGCGTGCCTGCCGGGCGGTCATGGTGTTCTGGCGCAGCCGGTCTATTGTTGTTGATCTGGAACTCTGCGCCCTGGGAGGGTGACACCATGAATACCGGCGATCTACTGGAACAATTGCTGCGCGCTGGCCAGGCCTCGACGCGTCAGCAGGGCGGCGCTGCTCCGGCGTCCCAGGGCGGGCTCGGCGATTTGGGCGGGTTGCTCGGCGGCTTGCTGGGCGGCGGTGGCGCTTCAGCTTCCGGCGGCGGTGGCCTGGGCGGTTTGCTCGGAGGCCTGGGTGGCCTGTTGGGCGGAAGCCGTGCGGCGCCCCAAGGGCGCACCGGCGGCACCAACTATGCGGCGCTGGCCTCCCTGGGGATGATGGCGTTCCAGGCGTATCAGGCCTGGCAGCGGCAACAGGCGTCGGCACCGCAGCAGACCTTGCAAACGGTTGACCAATTGTCCGGCGCTCAGGTCGAGGAACACAGCCACGCCGTGTTGCGTGCGTTGATCGCGGCGGCCAAGGCCGATGGCGAGATTGATCAGCGCGAGCAGCAGATGATCTCGGCCGAGATCGGCAAGCACACCGATAATCCGCAGTTGCAGGCATGGCTGGATGCCGAGGTGGCCAAACCGCTGAATCCGGCGGACTTTGCCGAGTTTGCCGCAGACCCGGCGGTGGCGGCCGAGGTGTACCTGGTCAGTGTGATGCTGGTGGATGACCAGCAGGATGCGGAACGCAATTACCTGGATGAGCTGGCGGGGCAGTTGAAGATTGATCCTGCGTTGCAGGTGCATCTGGAGCAGCAGGCCAAAGGGCAGGTTTAGCCGCTGCGGCAAGTCTTGCGTCTGACACGTGTGGTGAGGGGGCTGTGGCGAGGGGGCTTGTCCCCCGTTGGGCTGCGAAGCGGCCCTGATTCATCCACCGCTGTATTTCTGAAAGATCGCGGTTGCCTTTCTGGGGCCGCTTCGCAGCCCAGCGGGGGACAAGCCCCCTCACCACAGGTTGTGTGTACTTCCCTTGGTTTTTAGAACCTGAGTGTAGCGCCGGTTGTCAGCCACTGATGCCGATCTCCGATCAAACTGCGCCCCACCACCAGGTCCACATCCACATTTTTACCGATATGCACCCTCGGCCCGGCTTGCCAGGCCTGGTCGCCGCCTTGCTGGCCGTAACGTTCGGCGATCAGCGTCAGTGAGTCGGCCAGGGTGTATTCAAGCCCGGTGCCCCAGGTCGGTCGATGGGTTTGGTCGCCGTCGTTATAGGCATGGCTCCAGCCCGCATTGAAGTTCAGTCGCAGGGCCTCCATGGGCTGCCAGGTAAACGGCACATTCAAGTCCGCACCATCAAACGAATGCTGGCGGTTCAGCGCGTAATGCACGCCGGCAGACGCGGCCAGTTCCAGGCCCAGGTCTTCCCGGGCCCACAACTGCGCCTTGAGCTGCGGATTCACCTGGGTTTCGCCCTCGCCATCATGGTTGGCCCGCGACACGGCGGCAGTCCACTGCAACCACGGAATGGCAGTGGAGGTGCACGCCGGCGCCAGGGTTTCGCTGTGGGTTGAGCCGTCGTGCCGATTGGCGGTGAACCAGGCGTCGACATTGCATTCGCCCGGGGCATTGATCGCGCCGTCGTCGACCACGTAGGAGCCGCCGGCCGCATAGGCATTTGACATCAGGCTGAGCACCAGCACGACGCCCAGGGTCACGCCAACGAAGATCAGATTACGCCGCACCGCTCGTAGCTTGGAGGCGGGCAGGGGATGGAAGGTAACGTGGGTGCTGCGGTTGCGGTATTTGGTGAAACCGTCAGGGGTGTGTTTCTTGTACATGGTGAACCTCGATCAACAGCCTGAGGCGTGTCCCGGCCGGATTTGGCAGGGACGCGCCGTGATTCAAATAGAAAAGGGTGTGCAACTGGGTACTGCTACAACTGGGTTCTTCGTTCATGTCTGGATGCTCCAGTAAGGGTTGATTCAGCTGTCTACCGTCAGCACATGGATGCCGCAGGCCTTGGCCTGGCTCACCAGTTCCGAGGTGTCGTCGCCACCGGGCAGCGCGATGATCACGTCGGGCCGGCTGTCGGTGAGCATGAACTGGTTGCGATGACGCTCGGCCTGCTTGCCATGGCGTTGCCAGTTGGGTGGGTAACGCACCACATCCACGCCGGTTTCCCGGGCCCAGTCCTCCACGTCGCTGCCCAGGAACTGGCTGCCGCCGTGGATCAATACCTGCACCGGGCGCAGGCGGTGGTAGGCGTCCAGCACCTGGCGGGACATTTTTGTATCGGCGTAATGACGACCTGCACAGATCAAGACGCGCATGGTGAAGTTTCCTTGTATTGCGTATTGCCATTTATCGACGCGGGCGCAGCAAGCGGAGGCAGGTGCTGTTCAACGTGCTGGAAAAGCCCAGCATGAAGCGCATTTCCACGGCGCTGAGCAGGTTGCGTACGTAAAGCCGTACGCCCAGCACCATCACCGCCTTGGCGGCTTGGGCGAGGCCGTACACCAGCATCGCGCGTGCGGCGTTGTCGAGGTAGCTCATGAGTCGGTTCATTGTCAGTCTCCGCAGGCGCTGGCTATCCATCGATAGCCAGCGCTTTTCAGGGGCGGTTGATCAGTACCACTGCTTGAAGCGGCGGATGTAGAGGGTTTTCATCAGCTGTGCCACGCAGCAGTAGGCGACCAGGGTGCCCACCAGCCATGGGAAGTACGCCAGTGGCAGCGGCTCCAGGCCCACCATCGCGCCCAGCGGCGAGAACGGTACGTAGATGCCCAGCCCGATCACGATGCACGTCATCATCATCACCGGCCATGCGGCGTTGCTCTGGAAGAACGGGATCTTGCGGGTGCGCAGCATATGCACCACCAGGGTTTGCGAGAGCAGCCCCTCGATGAACCAGCCGGACTGGAACAGGGTCTGCATTTCCACGCTGTTGGCCGAGAACACGTACCACATCAGGGCAAAGGTGGTCATGTCGAAGATCGACGAGGTCGGTCCGATCCAGATCATGAAGCGGCCAATGTTTTTCGCATCCCACTTGCGCGGCTTGGCCAGGTATTCCTTGTCCATCTTGTCCCACGGCAAGGCCAGCTGGGAGATGTCGTACATCAGGTTTTGCAGCAGCAGGTGGATCGACAGCATCGGCAGGAACGGAATGAATGCACTGGCCACCAGCACCGAGAACACGTTGCCGAAGTTGGAACTGGCGGTCATGTTCAGGTACTTCATGATATTGCCGAAGGTCTCACGGCCTTTCAGCACGCCTTCCTCCAGCACCATCAGGCTCTTTTCCAGCAGGATGATGTCGGCCGACTCCTTGGCGATGTCCGTCGCGCTGTCCACCGAGATACCCACGTCGGCGTCCCGCAGGGCCGGTGCATCATTGATGCCGTCGCCGAGGAAGCCCACGGTGTGGCCGTTGGACTGCAAGGTCTTGAGCACCCGGGACTTTTGCAGCGGCGTCAGCTTGGCAAACACCGTGCGTTCCTCAACCCGCAGCTTGAGGGTGGCGTCGTCCATCGCTTCGATTTCCACGCCCAGCAACGGCACGCCGGGCTCCAGGCCGACCTGGCGGCAGATCTTGCTGGTGACGATGGCGTTGTCGCCGGTGAGCACTTTGACCGCCACACCAATTTCGCGCAGGGCAGCGATGGCCGGGCCTGCGGTTTCCTTTGGCGGATCGAGGAAGGTCAGGAAACCACGGATCACCAGGTTGCGCTCATCGGCGGTGGTGTACTGGTTGCGCGCCAGCGCCTTTGGAATGTTGCGGGTGGCAACCACCAGCACCCGGAAGCCGTCTTCGTTGTAATCCTGGGCAATCGCCAGCAACTCGTTGCGACGACGATCATCCAGCTCGACGGCAACGTCACCCTCCATCACGTGGGTGGAAATACTCAGCATCTCCTCGACCGCGCCCTTGCACACCAGCAGGTGATCGTTTTGCGCGTCCTTGACCACAATCGACAGGCGACGACGGATAAAGTCGAACGGCAATTCATCGACCTTGCTGTAGGCGAACGGCACCTGGAACTTCGGGTTCTGTTCCGAGAACTGTACGACCGCCTGGTCCATCAGGTTCTTCATGCCGCTTTGGTGATGGCTGTTGAGCCAGGCCAGGGTCAGTACCGAGTCATCACGGTTGCCAAAGGCGTTGACGTGGTGCTCGAGGATGATCTTGTCCTGGGTCAGGGTGCCGGTCTTGTCGGTGCACAGCACGTCCATTGAACCGAAGTTCTGGATCGCGTTGAGGCGCTTGACCACCACTTTGCGCTTGGCCATGGCGGTTGCGCCCTTGGCCAGGTTGGCGCTGACGATCATCGGCAGCATTTCCGGGGTCAGGCCCACCGCAACTGCCAGGGCGAACAACAAGGCATCGCTCCAGTCACCCTTGGAGAAACCGTTGAGGAAAAACACGATCGGCGTCATCACCAGCATGAAGCGGATCAACAGCCAGCTGACGCTGTTCACCCCACGGTCAAATGCGGTTTGTACCCGGGAACCGACAATCGCCTTGGCCAGGGAGCCAAAGTAGGTGCGTGGGCCGGTGGCAACCACCACGGCTTTCGCCCGGCCGCTGACCACGTTGGTGCCCATGAAGCAGATGTTCGGCAAGTCCAGCAGGTTGCCCTGGTCTGCCGCCGTGGAGGTGGCGGATTTTTGCGTGACATCGCCGAGGGTGTCGTACTTCTCCACCGGCAAGGCTTCGCCGGTCAGCACGGCCTGGCTGATGAACAGGTCGCGGGACTCGATCAGGCGGATATCGGCCGGGATCATGTCGCCGGCTGACAGTTGCACGATATCGCCGGCCACCAGGTCGCGCATCGGCACTTCCCGCAGGGTCGGCGTGGAGCCCACTTGTTCGCGGCGCAACACCGTGGCAGTGGTGCGCACCATGGCTTTCAAGGCTTCGGCGGACTTGGCCGAGCGGTGTTCCTGCCAGAACCGCAGCAGGCTGCTGAGCATGACCATGGTCATGATAATGATGACCTTGGTCAGGTCGGCTTCTTCACCGGCCTGCAGCGGCAGCCAGTAATCGGTAACGAAGCTGATGCCGCCCAGGGTCAGCAGCACATAGATGAACGGGTTGTTCAGTGCCTGGAGGAATTGCACGATGGCGTGAGGCGGCTTGTCGTGGGCCACCTCGTTGTAGCCTTCACGTTGCAGGCGGGCAGAGGCGTCCAGTTCGGTCAGGCCATCCTTGGTTGCCCGGACATTGGCGAGGGTTGCCGAGAGGCCGTTCTGGGCTTCGCGGGCAGCACGCATCGACAGCTTGGTGTCGGTGTCGGTGCCGTTTTTCTTGTGCAGTTTCGGGTTTTTTACTGCGCTCATTGTGTGTACTCCTGTCGCCAATTTTTCGACAAAACATACCCGGTACTTACCTGATGACAGGCGAGCGAAAGCATGCCGAGTCGCTGACTTCGCGATCGGTTTAAATAAAGTGTTGAGTAACTTTCTAGAGGCCCGCTAACAGCGCGTTAGTTAACTAGCGCGCAGCGGGCTACTACTGGCTTCGTCCATAGAGAACTCCAGCTAAATAATTAACAGATAATCAGGAAGTTGCTGTTTCCAGCCGGCTTACGCCGCGCGAGCGTCCACGTAGAGGCTCAGCATCAGGCTCGCTTGCGCGACCAGGCCGGAAACGTCCCGTCTCTGTGGGTCTTGAGGGTCGGCGTGATCCCATTGCTGGACCAGGTGGCCGGTGGTGGGGCAGATACGCCAGTGGGCCAGGGGAGCCGGGCACACGCGGGGAGATGAGGTCACAAAAGCGCTGCGGGTAGGCGAAAAGCCTACGGGCTCGCGGCACAATTTGGCACGCAGGGCCGACGCCAGCGTACGCAGATCAGGCAAAGCAATCAGTTGAAAGGTCATAACACACCTCGGGACCGGACTGGCATCCGGTGAGGCAGTTACGTTGGAGCGTCAGGCTCTAGCGCAGCTTACTCGGCCGGAAAGGCGAGTCCCGTCATTTTCTCTGGGTTTTGCGCCCGATTCGCCGCATTCACGGTGATCGGACAGCGACTAGATACTGTGTCCATTGGCTTCTTTTGTGAGGTTAAAAAATGGCCCGGAGTTGCAGGCACGGGCAATCTACTCAGGCAGTTGCGGCCTGTCAACATTTAATGACTTAATTTGTTACCGGTTCAGAGTTCGTTCAGACAAAAGGGGAGGGAAGTTCTAGTATCCAATGCACTTATTGATAAATGATCTGTACCAGGTGGATAACGCGGAGTCACAATGCCGCAACAACTTCTATGTGTGTGCGCACGAGGCAACTTCCCATGTTCGATGTTCTCGGCAATAGAACCTATCGCCACTTGTTCCTGGCGCAAATCATCGCGCTGATCGGCACCGGCTTGACCACCGTTGCGCTGGGCTTGTTGGCGTTCGACCTGGCGGGTGCCCAGGCGGGCGCGGTGTTGGGCACGGCGCTGGCGATCAAGATGGCCGCCTATATCGGCGTTGCCCCGGTGGCCGCGGCCTTTGCCGAGCGCCTGCCACGTCGGGCGATGCTGGTGACCCTGGACCTGACCCGGGCGCTGGTGGCCCTGGCGCTGCCGTTTGTGACGCAGGTGTGGGAGATCTACCTGTTGATCTTTGTCCTGCAGTCAGCCTCGGCGGCTTTCACCCCGACCTTCCAGGCGACCATCCCGGACATCCTCACCGATGAAAAGCAGTACACGCAGGCGCTGTCCCTGGCTCGTTTGGCCTACGACATGGAAAGCGTGGTGAGCCCGATGCTGGCCGCCGCATTGCTGACGGTGATCAGCTTCCACAGCCTGTTTGCCGGTACGTCGGTGGGGTTTGTGGTGTCGGCGCTGCTGGTGTCTTCGGTGCTGCTGCCTCAGGCCCGGGCGATGGTGCCTCGCAGCATTTATGAACGCACCACCCGGGGCGTACGGATCTTCCTTGCGACACCGCGCCTGCGCGGGTTGTTGGCGTTGAACCTGGCGGTGGCGGCGGCCAGCTCCATGGTGATCGTCAACACCGTGGTGCTCGTGCAGTCGCGCTTTGAATTGCCGCAACGGTTTACTGCGATGGCGCTGGCGGCGTTTGGTGCGGGGTCGATGATTGCCGCATTGGCGTTGCCCGGGCTTCTGAAAAACATCAGTGACCGGGTGGCGATGTTGGCGGGGGGCGGGTTGTTGATAGTGGGGTTGAGCGCCGGTATCCAGTTGTCGGGTTACGGCCAGTTGTGGGTGTTGTGGTGTGTGCTGGGGGTTGGTTACTCGCTGGCGCAAACACCGGGAGGGCGTTTGTTGCGTCGTTCTGCGCACGCTGAAGATCGTCCGGCGTTGTTTGCCGCACAATTTGCGCTGTCTCACGTTTGCTGGTTGATCACTTATCCGCTGGCGGGTTGGTTGAGTGCCAATGCGGGGTTGGTGGCGTCGTTTGCCGCGATGGCGGTGATAGCGGTGTTGGCGCTGATGGCTTGCGTTTTTCTGTGGCGACCGGGTCATGAGCAAATCCAGATGTTCCATCGTCATGATGATCTGCCGGTGGGGCATCCGCACTTGGCGCTTAACCATGGCGGGGTGCACAGGCACGACTATGTTATCGATGATCTGCACCGGCGGTGGCCGGCTTGATCAGAGGCGTGGCTTGATTTTTCCGGGGGGGGCATATCCGTTTTTTTTGTGATGGCTTCGATTGGTTCCGCTCTTACAGCGGGTCACTTTTGAAAAGAGCCCAAAAGTAACCAAAAGGCTCTTGCCCCACCACTCGGCACCTCGCCTAGGCTCGGTGTGCCCTCACTCCGGCATTACTACGCGGGCCGCCGCGACGGGGCGTCCCTGCCCCGTCGCGGCTAAACCGGCGTCCTGCCGGTTTACCCGCTCCGTACTACCTGCGTTCGGCCAGCGTGGTTTAACGGGGCGCCTAAGATCAAGATCAAAAGCAGATCAACAGCACAGCGGCCTACAGGCCGGCTTGAGTGGTGTGAAGCAAAGGCAAGATCAAAATCTAAAGCCAGAGCGGGCACAGTCAAATGTGGGAGCTGGCTTGCCTGCGATGGCCTCGCCTCGGTGTACCTGAGAGACCGAGTTGTCTGCATCGCAGGCAAGCCAGCTCCCACAGAAAAGCAGAGCTGCATCAGTTTCAGATTTGGCTTTGGCTTTTGCTCTGGCTTCTACCACTCAAGCCGGCCTGTAGGCCGCTGTGCTCTTGCTTTTGATCTTGATCTGACTGCCCCATTCAGCCCGAGGCCGAACGCAGGTGGTGCGGAGCGGGTAAACCGGCAGGACGCCGGTTTAGCCGCGCTGGGCCAAGGATGGCCCATCGCGGCGGCCCGCGGAGCATCGCCGGAGTGAGGGAACACCGAGCCTTAGCGAGGTGCCGACAGGCGGGGCAGAGCCTTTTGCTTACTTTGGGGCTTTTCCAAAGTGAGTCGCTGTAAGAGCGAAACCTTAGGAGGCCGTGACCGCAGCAACGGATATGCCCACCGCCCAACCCCTCCCTCAAATCGCACGCAAAGCCAGAATCGCCAGATACAGCAACACCCCCCCACACGCCCCATAACTGACACGCTGCCATAGGGGTGACGCGTTCTGGCGCAGCAGGTTGACGAGTGCCGCAATCAGAAAGCACGAAAGCACCGACGCCACCATAAACCCCGCAAAAAACATCAACGTCTGCCCATGGCTCGGCGCCGCCCCGACTATCCCAGACAACGCACTGCCCAGCGCCCCCCAATAAACAATGTTCTTCGGATTAGCCAACGAAATAGCCGCCCCCACCACCAGCGCATTCTGCCCGGACCCGGCCGGTGCACTTTCGGCCTCTGGCAAGCGCCAGGCGTCCATCAGGCTGCGAACCCCGAGCCAGGCCAGATACAACCCACAAACGGCCGTCAGCGGCACCCGCACCGACTCATGCTGGATCAACAACGCCATGCCCGTCAGCCCAATCACCGCCCACACGGCATCCCCCACCAGCGATCCAATCTGCACCAGCAGCGCCGGCGTGAACCCATGCAACAGCCCACGGCGCAGCGTCTCCGCCAACACCGCCCCCGGCGACAGGCAAAACACAAAACCAAATACCAGCGCCGAAAAAAAGATCGTCAACATGCCTGCCTGCCTTCCTTCAAGTGATGGCCGGCATTTTGCGCGAGGGCAGGTGAGGCGTCTTGAACCAGATTGCGCTTTTCAGCCCTTGAGTACGCTTTGATAGCGCCCCGGTGTGATGCCGTAAGCCGCCCGGAAATGCCGATTGAGATGGCTCTGGTCGGCGAACCCAAGGGCGTGGGCAACCTGCGACGCTGCAACGCCCGAGCGCAGCAGGCCTTTGGCGCGTCGGGTGCGCAGTTGCATCGCCCACTGGCGCGGACTCAGTCCGGTTTCTTTCTGAAAGGCCCGCAGCAGATGGAATTTCGACAGGCCCAGCTCATCACCGAGGGTGTCGAGGGCAACGGCCTGATGCAGGTTTTCGGCGAGCAGCTCCTGGGCCTTGATCACCAGCCCGCGACCCGCTGCGGTGCTACCGGGCAGGCGCACGCCGCTGTAACTGACCACTTCGCCGAGCAGCACCACCAGGGCTTCTTCGCTCAGCTCGCGGGCCATTGGATCGGCACTCAACGAGCCTTCGATCGCCCCGGCCAGCTTCATCGCCAATTCCGGCTGGAAGCACAGCGAACGGTCGAACTCCAGGTGCGCCAGGCCCAGGTCGGTCGCCAATTGGTCAGCGGTCGCATACAGGCTGACAAAGCGCCACGGCTGCCCCTCGGCCGCGCCGCCGCCCTGAATTTGCCCCGGGTTGTACAAGGTGATGCTGCCGGGGCCCGCCTCGAAGGTGCGGCGGTCCAGCCACACCTGTTCCTCGCCGAGCAGGTTGACGCCGATCACACATTCATCGTGGCTGTGGCGGGCAAACGTCAAGCCGGTGCAGGAGGTACTGCTGACTTCGTAGTTGCCCAGCCAGGCGTGTTGCATGGAACGCATTGAGGTGGCTCGCAGTGACGGTTGCCCGCGAGCATACGCCGGAAAAGGGCTTCAGATCGACCGTTGATTGACCCGTTTCGACAGTGCTTCGCTGCTCTCCTTGCGCTCTGAATAGCGGTCGACCAGGTCCGGGCGATCCCGCAGCAGCAGGGTGAATTTCACCAGCTCTTCCATCACATCCACCACCCGGTCATACAGTGCCGACGGCTTCATGCGGTCCTGGTCGTCGAACTCCATATAGGCCTTGGGCACCGACGATTGGTTGGGGATGGTGAACATGCGCATCCAGCGTCCCAGCACCCGCAACTGGTTGACGGTATTGAACGACTGCGAGCCGCCGGATACCTGCATCACTGCCAGGGTTTTACCCTGGGTCGGACGCACCGCGCCGAGGGCCAATGGCACCCAGTCCAGCTGTGCCTTGAACACCGCCGACATCGAGCCGTGACGCTCCGGCGAACACCAGACCTGGCCGTCGGACCACTGCATCAGTTGCAGCAGTTCCTGGACCTTGTGGTGGTCGTTGGGCGCATCGTCCGGGAGTGGCAAGCCCGAGGGGTTGAAGATGCGTGTCTCGGCGCCAAAGTGCTGCAACAGGCGCGCGGCTTCTTCCACCAGCAGACGGCTGAACGAGCGTGGCCGAGTAGAGCCGTAGAGCAGCAGGATGCGCGGCGGTGGGTCCAGTTGTTGCGGCTTGGACAGGTCGTGGTTCAGGTTGGGCAGGGTACTCATCAGTTGCTCCGGTTACAGCGCCGCGATGCGATCGAGTTCGGCCTTGATTTCGACCGGACCCAGGCTGGCAAACGGAATCTCGAAAAAGTCCCGGCAACGGCGTTCAATTATGTCCAGGGTGGTGTGAAACGCAGCGTCGATCTCAGCTTCATCTCCTTGAACATCTGACGGATCTTCCAGCCCCCAGTGCGCCTTGAGTGCCGGGCCGAAATACACCGGGCACGCTTCCCCGGCAGCCTTGTCGCACACCGTGATCACGATGTCCGGCGGGTTGCCTTCAAAGGCGTCGTTGCCCTTGCTGTACAAACCCTCGGTGCTGATGCCGGCGGCCTTCAGGGTGGTCAGGCTGCGGGGCAGTACCTGGCCCTTGGGAAAACTGCCGGAACTGATGGCCAGGAATCCTTCTGGCGCCAGGTGATTGAACAGCGCTTCCGAAAGGATGCTGCGGCAGCTGTTGGCGGTGCACATGAACAGGACTTTCATTGAGTGGACTCCGTCAGAAACTCAGGCGCAAGGCGAGGGCGGCGAGGGTGATCAACAGCACGGGCAGGGTCAGCACAATGCCGACCTTGAAGTAGTAACCCCAGGTGATGGTGATGCCTTTGCGCGCCAGGATATGCAGCCAGAGCAAGGTGGCCAGGCTGCCGATGGGGGTGATTTTGGGGCCGAGGTCGCTGCCGATAACGTTGGCGTAGATCATCGCGTCCTTGACCACGCCCACGGCATGGCTGGCCTCGATGGACAGTGCACCGATGAGTACGGTCGGCAGGTTGTTCATCGCCGAAGACAGCAGGGCGGTCAGCACGCCAGTGCCCAGGGCGGCGCCCCATACGCCGTAACCGGCGAAGGTGTCGAGCCAGGTGGCGAGGTAGTCGGTCAGCCCGGCGTTGCGCAGGCCGTAGACCACCAGGTACATGCCCAGGGAGAAAATCACGATCTGCCAGGGCGCTTCCTTCAGCACCTTGCGGGTGGAAATCTTGTGGCCCTTGGCGGCGATCACCAGTAGCAAGGTGGCGCAAGCGGCGGAGATGGCGCTGATGGGAATGCCCAGCGGTTCCAGGGCAAAGCAGCCCACCAGCAGAATGCCCAGCACCCACCAGCCGGCCAGGAACGTCGCGCGGTCGTGGATCGCATTGGCGGGATCGTCGAGGTCTGCCGGGTCGTAGGTTTGCGGAATATCGCGTCGGAAAAACCACAGCAATACCTCGAGGGTCGCGGCAACGCTCACCAGGTTTACCGGCACCATCACGGCGGCGTATTCGTTGAAGCCAATCTTGAAGTAGTCGGCCGAGACGATGTTCACCAGGTTGGACACCACCAGGGGCAGGCTCGCGGTGTCGGCGATAAACCCGGCGCCCATGACAAACGCCAGGGTCGCCGCCGGTGAAAAGCGCAACGCCAGCAGCATCGACATCACGATGGGGGTGAGGATCAGCGCCGCACCGTCATTGGCGAACAACGCCGAGACCAGCGCACCCAGCAGCACCATATACGCGAACAATCGCCGGCCGCGCCCACGGCCCCAGCGCGCCACATGCAAGGCGGCCCAGGCGAAAAAGCCGGCCTCGTCCAACAGCAGGCTGATGATGATCAGTGCGACGAACGTGCCGGTGGCGTTCCAGATGATGTGCCACACCACCGGAATATCCGCCAGGCTGATAACGCCAAGCGCCAGGGCCAGGATCGCGCCCATCGTGGCGCTCCAGCCTACGCCCAGGCCCTTGGGCTGCCAGATGACCAGGATGATGGTGAACAGAAAGATAGCAACGGCAACAAGCATGAAAAGCTCTCCGCAGGGTCAGCAGCAGGCGCTGGCCCGTTGTGGTCGGTCGCCCATGGTGTCCAGACGCTGGGCGTCTGTTTTTAACCAGGCTTGGTTGGCTTGCAGGGTGGTGTCGAGCACCGCCGTCACCCACTCAGGCAATGCCGGATTGAGGCGGTAATAAATCCACTGGCCCTGGCGACGGTCCAGCAGCAACCCGCAACTGCGCAGTTGCGCCAGGTGGCGGGAGATTTTTGGCTGGCTGTCGTCCAGAGCATGGATCAACTCGCACACGCAAAGTTCGCCTTCGCGCACAATCAACAGCGTCAGCCGGACGCGGGTGGCGTCGGCCAGGCATTTGAAGACGTTGGGCGGGGAGAAGGGATCGGCCATGTGAGACGCCTTGATACATATGGAGATACGAATATACGTATTTCCATATGTATTGGTCAAACCCTGTTTCGATTGATCTACGTCAACGGCCCGACAATCGACGACAAGTGGTTGAAATTAAACTGAAACACAAATGTCCTAAAGTGCCTGCCCATTGGTGATGAAGGAAGAAAACGTGTGACCCGTGCCACTCGCAACCTGCGCAAGACCCTCGATTCCGTCGCGGACAATAACGAAACCGCGGCCTTTGACCTGATGCGCGCCGTCGAAAAACTCAGTGATGAAGTGCTGCGCCAGCGCCTGCTCAATACCATCCACCGGCTCAACCAGGACGCCCACGAACTGCGCGAAGCCCGGGATGCGGTGGAGCGAGTGTCGGTCAAGCTGGCGTGAGCACGATCGTTCAAGACAATCCCTGACACCGCTGGCATGCTTGTCGACTGACTGTCGATGAGCCCGTTGTGTATGCCTGATGCTCTGCCTCTAAACGCCTTTTCCCGTGGCGCGATTGCGATCATTCCGTTGTCCCTGGCCTGCGCGCCCTGGGGATTGCTGGCCGGTTCCACTGCAATTGACGCCCAATTCACCCCGCTGGAAGCCCAGGGGCTGTCGACCATCGTGTTTGCCGGTGCTGCACAACTGGTGGCCATCGGCATGGTCAAGAGCGGCGCCAGCCTGATTTCGATCCTGCTGACCACCTTGTTGCTGACCTCCCAGCATTTGCTCTACGGCATGCACATGCGTCCCACGCTGTCGCCGCTCAAGGCCCGGTGGCGCATGAGCCTGGGCTTTCTGCTGACCGACGAATTCTTCGCCCTGGTCAGCCAATATGACCGCCAGACCTTCAACCGCTGGTACGCCCTGGGCGTTGGCCTGACGTTCTATATCATCTGGAACGTGTTTACCTTCGCCGGCATCGTGCTCGGCAAAAGCATTCCCGGGCTCGATCAACTGGGCCTGGAGTTCTCGATCGCCGCAACCTTTATCGCCCTGATCACCCCGGTGGTGCGCGACGTGCCGACCATTGTCTGTGTCGCGGTGTCGTTGCTGTGTTCGGTATGGCTGAGCTACCTGCATTGGGAGTCGGCGGTGGTGGTGTCCGGTGTATTGGGGATGAGCGCGGGGTTTGCCTGCAAGCGGCTGGGAGTGGGGCAGCAATGATCTTCGTGATGATTTTTGGCATGGGCCTGATCGTGTTTCTCAACCGCTACCTGTTTATCGAGCCGCGCCTGCCGGTGCGCCTCAATCGCGGGGCGCGGGAGTTTCTCGGCTTTGCCGTACCGGGAATGCTCACCGCCATCTGCGGCCCGATCATTTTCCTCGCCGACCACACACTCAATCTGAGCGTGAGCAACCCCTACCTGCTGGCCGGGATCAGCGCGGTGGCGCTGATGTTCTGGACCCGCAGCGTGTTGATCACCGTGCTGTTGAGCATGGCGCTGTTCTATCTGTTCCGCTGGCTGCTCTGAAAAACAGGCAAAAAAAAGCCCGCGGGAGGGCGAGCTAGAAGGGAGACTTCTTAAAAATGAGCCTGCCGACTATAGGCGGCAAGGTCTCCCTTCACAGTGAAACAAAGTTCATGAATCTGTCAGCTATTCGATAACCGGGGCCGCGGCTTTCTTGTTGGCCTTGGCCTCGGCCGCCAGGCACTCCAGGGCAAACTGCTCGGTGTAGGTCATCTGGATCGGCGTGCTCTCGCCCTTGACGGTGCGCATCCCGTCGAGGATGTAGCGGATGCGCTTGTCGGTCACACCGATGCGTTTGGCGATCCACGAAGGCGTTTGGCCGATGCGGCTGATCAGCTTGTCGGCGTAGTCGGTGGAGGGGTTGTAGCGCTCGGCGTTGGGTGTCATGGGGTTTCCGGGTAAAAGCGGGTTCGTAAGTAGGCGGCAGGGTGACGCAATAATCATTCGGTGTCGCCTGCTAATGGTACAGTCGCGTTTTTTCCAAGGAAGCTACGGTATGCGGATGGTGGTCATTGGCGCATTGGTACTGGCATCGCTGGCCGGTTGCGCAGGCTCTAAGATGAAAGAGGCGCGTACCGGTACGCCCTACAAAACCCTGGCCTCGGACAAGGCGCCGCTGGTGGTTGCCCAGTGCATCCAGTTCGGCTGGCAGGACGAAGCCGTATTCGGCGTGGACGCCGGTGGTTTTATGGAGCCCGCACAGGCCGGCGGCTTCACCATCTACACCACGGCGGGTGATTATTTTGTCGATGTACGCAGCGCGGGCGCTGGCGCCACCGTCAACTATTACGCAGCCCAGGATGACTACCCGGCCAAGCGTCGCCTCGCCGCACTGGCGACTTGCCTGTAATCCCTTACGTTAGAAAAATTCAGAAATGCCCTGCGGACAGCCCCGCGGGCATTGTCTTAGTATTCCCGTGCTCACCCGGCGTGACGGCTCTTTACCGGTACAGGGACGTCGAGGCCGGAGCGCCGGGAGGGCAGTCTTTTTCTAGCGTGGCATATACCCCAGGTGCCAGCGCCGGGGAATCTTCAGCGACACCAGCCCCAGCAGCGCCGACAGCAAACCGCTGACCAGCAGCGCACGAATCCCCATGTGATGCTCCAGCACCGCGCCGATCACCGCACCGGCAAACATCCCGGCCCAGGGGATCAGTTGCACGCGCCAGCCATTGCGCCGTTCACCGAGCATCCAGCGGCCCAGCCCGCGCCCGAATCGCGACAGCGCCCCGGTGACGTAGGTCAGGCCCACCGGTAATCCATTCACTTCTTCGACGGCGGCGTTAAGCATGCCCATGGCGATGATCGCCGCCAGCAACGCTGGCAACTGATCCTCGAACGGCCAGGCCGCGGCCCCGCACAGCAAGGTGGCGATGCACAGCAACAGCGGCAGGGCATGGCGCCGGCTGATGCGGCTGACCATCACGCCCAGCGCGTTACCGGCGATAAAAGTCGCCACCAACAGCGTCAGGCGCCCGGTGAGTCCCAGGTCGCCTTCGCTGATCGCCACGGCGAGGCGCGTGGTGTTGCCGCTCATGAACGAGACAAAATCCCCGCTGGCCATGAAGCCGATGGCGTCGGTCATCCCCGCCAGGACGGAAAGGCTGGCCACCAGCATCAGCCCGACACGCCCGCGCCATTTGTGGCGGTGCAACAGGGCGGCGTTGGTGTAGGGCTTCAGGGATGAAGGCAGCATGGGGCCGGGTTCCTCGGTGAGATTATCCGGCCACTACCGTAGGGCGCTTTGCGTTCGGCTGCAATGACTTGGCGCAGGCCTTTCACACCGGTTCCAGGCGCCAGCCCGCAGGTTGCCATGTCAGGGTGTGGCTGGGGTGGAGTGCGGCGAGAAACTCGGCATCGTGGGACACCGCAACCATCGCCCCGGTAAACCCCTGCAATGCCTGCTCGAAGGCGATCACCGATTGCATGTCCAGATGGTTGGTCGGTTCGTCCAGCAGCAACAGTTGCACCGGGGTTTTGCGCCACAGGGCAATTGCCATCGCGGCCTTCAGCCGCTCGCCGCCGCTGAGCCGCGCCACGGGTTGTGTCACGCGCAAGGCGTCCAGTTGCAGCAAGGCCAGGCGTGTGCGCAATTCACCCTCGGCCAGCGGGGTGTCCAGCAGGTTGAGCTGTTCGACGATCGAGCGCTGGTCGTCCAGCAGCGCCAGGTGCTGATCAATATAGGCCGTCGGTACATGCACCGTGCAGTCACCGCTGACCGGCCGTAACTGCCCCGCCAGCAATTTGAGCAACGTGGATTTGCCGCAACCGTTCGGCCCGTGGACGGCCACCCGCATCGGCCCCATAAGCTGGGCACTGAGGAAGGTGGTCGGCCGTTGCGGATCCAGCCAGGGCAGTTGCGTGTGCTCCAGGGTCAACACCTGCCGACCGCAAGGCACCGCCGTGCCGGGTAATGCCAGCAGGGTGGGCGTCTCATCCACCACCTGTTCGTAGGCTTTGCGCACCCGCTCATCCAGCGCATCCTTGTGTTGCTGATGGGCACTGCGTACGGTGCTGACGATTTCGGTGGCGGCGCCTTTCCAGCGCGCTTTGGTGAAACGGTCCACGTTTGCGGTTTCGGCGTGCTTGCGGGAGCGGGCGGCATGGCGCTGGATGTCATCGTTGCTTTGCTTGAGGCGCTTGCGTTCGCGGCTGCGCACCAGGCGCGCATGTTCGAGGGTGGCCTGGGCGGCGTGTTGTTCGGTCTCACGCTGAGCCTGAAACGCCTCGTAGTTACCGCCGTAGACTTGGGTGCCCAAGGGCGACAGCTCAATGATTCGCCGCATGCGGTTGAGCAATTGCCGGTCGTGGCTGACCACGATCAAGCCGCCACGCCACTCGCCCAGTATGCCCAGCAGCCATTCGCGGCCTTGGCTGTCCAGGTGATTGGTGGGTTCATCGAGAATCAGCAGTTGAGGATTGGCCAGCAGGGCGCCGATCACCGCCAGGCGGGCCAGTTGGCCGCCACTCAACTGATCGGCACGGTCCTCGAAACCGACGCCGGCCAGTCCCGCGGCGTCCAACGCCTGGCGCAGGCGCTCGGCCAGGTCCCAGCGATCATCGATCCGTTCCAGGTCGTCGGTGTGCGCTTCGCCCCGGGCCAACCGGTCCAGGGCGGCCAGCACGTCGGCGGTGCCGGTGGTTTGCGCGACGGTTTGCCCGGGAGAAAGGCTCAGGGTCTGTGGGACATAGGCCAGCCGGGCGCAGGTCTCAAGCGTACCGGAAGAGGGCGCCAGCCTGCCGGCAATCAATTGCGCGAGCACGCTTTTGCCCGCGCCATTACGCCCCACAATCCCGGTGGGCGTGCGATCGAAAGACAGGTTCAGGTCGTCCAGCAGGGTTTCGCCATTGGCGAACTGGAAATACACATGTTGCAGGGAAACAAGCACAGGCAGCCGTTTGACGTCAGTCATCAGCACCTCCAAAACAATGTGGCACAAGCCAACAAGCGCGCCAGGCGGCTCGTTGCGTTTACATGTTGGAAGGCTTAGTGGTTCACGTCAGCGGTCATCCCGGGATCAGAAAGGACGGGCAGGTTAACCCGGTTTGGATTTTTTCTACAAGCGCTCGGCCAGTTGCTCCAGAAACATTGCCAGCCCCACTTCCTCGGCTTTCAGGCCTTTGCGCACCCGTGGCTTGGGCAGTTTTGCCAGCTCGCCAAGGCTGAAATGCTCCAGCACGGCCGGGTGGATATAGCACTTGCGGCACACCGCCGGGGTATTGCCCAATTGCTTGGCGACGTTCTTGACCATTTCCACCACGTGCTTTTTGGCATCGGATTCCGGCTGCCATTCAAGCTCGCGCAACACCGCCAACGCCAGGGCGCTGCCGGCCCAGGTGCGGTAGTCCTTGGCGGTAAAGTCCGCGCCGGTAAGGGTGTGCAGGTAGGCATTCACGTCGGTGGAGCTGACCGTGTGGCGCTCGCCGTTCTCGTCCAGGTACTGGAACAGGTTCTGCCCTGGCAGCTCCAGGCAGCGTTTGATCACTGTGGCCAGCCGCCGGTCCTTGACGGTGATCTGGTGTTCGATGCCGCTCTTGCCGCGAAACTGGAACAGGATCTCGCTGCCCTTGACGTCCACATGGCGCGTGCGCAGGGTGGTCAGGCCGTAGGAACGGTTGTCCCGTGCGTATTGGGTATTGCCGACGCGGATTAGGGTGGCATCGAGCAACAGCACCACCGTGGCCAGCACCTTCTCCCGATTGAAGCCGGGCGCGGCGATCTGCGCTTCCAACTGCTTGCGCAACTTGGGCAGGGCGCTGCCGAACTGTTGCAGCCGGGAGTATTTGTCGGTGTCGCGCACTTCGCGCCAGCGCGGGTGATAGCGGTATTGCTTGCGCCCTCGGGCATCGCGCCCGGTGGCTTGCAGATGGCCGCGCGGGTCGGCGCAGATCCACACATCGGTGTAGGCCGGCGGCACCGCGAGGGCGTTGATGCGCTTGATTTCGTCGGCGTCACTGATGCGTGTGCCATCGGCCTTGAAGTACTGGAATTTGCCCCGCAGCTTTTTCCGGGAAATGCCGGGCTGGGTGTCGTCGACGTAATGCAGGTCGCGGGGCAGGTCGGCAAGCAACGCGGGATCGGGCATGGCGCAAATTCCTTGGCAGGTATTTCTGATTGACCGCAGGTTTTTGCGGTCGTGCCAATGGATTCAGGCCAGTACCGCCACCGCCTTGATCTGCGCCCATAACGTCTGGCCCGGATGCAGTTGCAACTGGTCCCGTGAGTACCGGGTGATGCGCGCCAGCAGTGGTGTACCGGCCGCGTCGAGGCTCACCAGCACGTGGGCGGCGTTGTCTGCAGGAATCTCCTGGGTCACGGTCACCGGCAGGCGATTGAGGATGCTGCTGTGTTCCTCGGCTTGCAGGCTCAGGCTGACGTCCCGGGCCTGGATCTTGAAACGCAGCTGTTTGCCCAGCGCCAGCGGTGCATGGGCCACGCGCATCTGCAATTGGCTGGCGGGCAGTTGCAGGGTCAGTAATTGGTAGTGCTCATCGTAGGCACAGACGGTGCCGTTGATCACCACGCCGGCGTCGTCACCCAGGGCCATGGGCAGGTCCAGCCGGGCCAGGGTTTCGCCAATGGGGCCGCTGGCCAGGGCCTTGCCGTCGCTGAGCAACACGATGTGATCGGCCAGGCGCGCCACTTCGTCCTGGGCATGGCTGACGTACAGCACCGGAATTTCCAGTTCGTCGTGCAGGCGTTCGAGGTACGGCAGGATTTCGCTTTTGCGTTTGCTGTCCAGCGCCGCCAAGGGTTCGTCCATCAGCAGCAGGCTCGGGCTGGTGAGCAGCGCGCGGGCGATGCCGATGCGCTGGCGTTCGCCGCCGGAAAGGTGCTGCGGATGGCGGTCCAGCAGGTGGCCGATGCCCAACAGTTCGGTGGCGTGGCTCATCTCCACGCGTCGTTGTTGGCGCGGGATGCGCTTGAGGCCGAACTCAAGATTGGCCAGCACCGACAAATGCGGGAACAGGCTGGCTTCCTGAAACACGTAGCCCAGGGCGCGCTTGTGCGGTGGCACGAACAGGCCTTTACGGCTGTCTTGCCAGACTTCGTCGTTGATTTGCACGAAGCCTTCTTCGGCCCGCTCCAGCCCGGCGATGCAGCGCAGGCAAGTGGTCTTGCCGGAGCCGGAATGACCGTACAGCGCCGTCACCCCGCGGCCTGGCAGTTGCAGGTCGACGTCCAGGGCAAACCCGGAGTACTTCAGTTGCAGGCGCACCTCGATCATCGACATCAGCTCCAGCCCGCTTTGGTTTTACGGCTGGAGTAGAGCGCCAGCAACACCAGGAAAGAAAACACCACCATGGAGCCGGCCAGCCAATGGGCCTGGGCGTATTCCATGGCTTCGACATGGTCGTAGATCTGCACCGAGACCACCCGGGTCTTGTTCGGAATATTGCCGCCGATCATCAGCACCACGCCGAACTCGCCGACGGTGTGGGCAAAACCGAGAATCGACGCCGTGATAAACCCCGGGCGCGCCAGGGGCAAGATCACGCTGAAGAAGGTGTCCCAGGGATTGGCCCGCAAGGTCGCGGCCACTTCCAGTGGGCGAGTGCCGATGGCGGAGAAGGCGTTTTGCAACGGCTGCACCACGAACGGCATGGAATAGATCACCGAGCCGATTACCAGCCCGGCAAAGCTGAACGTCAGGGTGCCCAGGCCCAGCCATTGGGTGAACTGGCCGAAGTAGCCGTTGGGCCCCATGGTCAACAGCAGGTAGAAGCCGATCACCGTGGGTGGCAACACCAGCGGCAAGGCCACCACGGCGCCAATGGGGCCGCGCCACCACGAACGGGTGCGCGACAGCCACAGGGCGATCGGAGTGCCGATGATCAGCAGGATGACCGTGGTCAGTGACGCCAGCTTCAGGGTCAGCCAGATCGCGGAAAAATCGGCACTCGACAGCGGCATTTACAGCTCGTAACCGTAGGACTTGATCACCGCGGCGGCTTTCGGACCTTTCAGGTATTCAACCAGGGCCTTGGCGGCTGCACTGTCCTTGCCTTTGGTGAGGATCACCGCGTCTTGCTTGATCGGGTCATGCATCGAAGAGGGCACGATCCAGGCCGAACCGCTGGTGACTTTGCCGTCCTTGTAGATCTGCGACAGCGCGACAAAACCCAGCTCGGCGTTGCCGGTGGACACGAACTGATAGGCCTGGGTGATGTTCTGGCCTTCAACGATCTTGTCCTTGACCTTCTCGGTCAAGCCTTCCTTCGCCAGTACCTGGGTGGCGGCCAGGCCATACGGCGCGGCTTTCGGGTTGGCGATGGACAGGTGCTGGAATTCATTCTTCTTCAGTACTTCGCCTTTGGCATCCACGTAGCCTTCCTTGGCCGACCACAGCGCCAGAGTGCCGACTGCGTAGGTGAAGCGCGAACCCTTGACGGTTTCGCCTTCGGCTTCGAGTTTCTGCGGGGTGGTGTCGTCGGCGCTGAGGAACACTTCAAACGGCGCGCCGTTCTTGATCTGGGTGTAGAACTGGCCGGTGGCGCCGTAGGCCGCGACCAGTTTATGGCCGGTGTCTTTTTCAAAGTCGGCGGCAATCGCCTGGATCGGTGCGGTGAAGTTGGCAGCCACGGCCACCTGTACTTCATCGGCATGCGCCGAAGAAAAGGCAAACGCAGCGATCAGGGTAGCGAGGGCCGTGGGGGCCAGGCGTGAGGCGCGAATCATCATCAAGAAGCTCCTTGGGGTTTGCGGCTTGTTATAGGCAGAGGGAGGCTACCGCTATGTATGGGAATATATAGCGGTTCGCCACTGCCGGTACAGTGCAAAGTTGTCCCGGGAGTTCAGGTTCAGCGTCGGCCGAGTTTTTCCAGGGTTTGCGCGGCCAGTTCCAGTGTCAGGTCATAGGTGGAGATGTCTTTGCCCAGGCGCAGTGCCTGGCCCGACCACAAGTTACTGAAGCCGGCTTCATCCTTGGCCTTGAGCGGCATCAACGCACCACCGGACAGCGGAAACGCCGGTGCCGTCGGGTTGATCGCGCCCAGTTCACGCATCACCCGGTTGACGATGCCCCGTGCCGGGCGCCCGGTGAACAGGTTCGTCAGCGCGGTTTCACTGGCCTGGGCGTTGCGCAAGGCGTGGTGGTGTGACTTCGACACCGTTGCTTCAGGGGTAAACAGGTACGCCGTGCCGATCTGCACCGCCGAGGCGCCGAGGGCAAAGGCGGCGACAATGCCCCGTGCATCACCGATGCCGCCGGCTGCGATCACCGGCACGCTCACCGCGTCGACGATCTGTGGCACCAGGGCCATGGTGCCAATCTGGGTATTGAGGTCGTCGCTGAGGAACATCCCGCGATGGCCGCCGGCTTCGGCGCCCATGGCAATGATTGCGTCGCAGCCGTGCTGCTCCAGCCAGATGGCTTCTTCAACGGTGGTGGCCGACGACAGCACTTTCGCGCCGGTGGCCTTGACTCGGTCCAGCAGGGATTTTTCCGGCAGGCCGAAGTGAAAACTCACGACTTCCGGACGGAACTCTTCCACCACTTCACAGGCGGCATTGTTGAACGGTGCGCGGTTGGAGACGGGCGTAGGCGCGTCAAAGTCGGCGCCCAGTTCGCGGTAGTAGGTTTCCAGCAGGTTCTTCCACTGAAGGTCGCGCTCAGCATCCGGCGCCGGTGGCTGATGGCAGAAGAAATTGACGTTGAGTGGCCGCGAACTGGCCTGGCGAATGACAGAGAGCGCTTCGCGTAATTGCTCGATGCTCAGTGCTGCGGCGGGCATCGAGCCGAGAGCGCCGGCCTGGTTGACGGCAATCACCATCGCCGTGCTGGTGGCATTGGCCATGGGCCCCTGGATGATCGGTAACTCAATGCCCAGCAGGTCAAGAATTCGGGTGTCTGGCCAGGTGCTCATGGGACGCTTCTCCAACGGTGGAATGCTGTTCCGTCGTTTTAGCAGGGCCAGGCAGCACCAGGCCAGTCTGTATTATTCACTGGACGAATCCAGTGTTTCGTGCGCGGCCATCAGTCGATGGCGTGGCCCAATACCTCATGAATCCGCTGGGCAATATGCGCGGCGTGGGTTTCCAGGGCGAAGTGGCCGGTGTCGAGTAATTCCACCACCGCGTTGGCGTTGTCGCGGCTGTAGGCATGGGCGCCCGGCGGGATGAAGAACGGATCGTTCTGGCCCCAGATCACCAGCGCCGGCACTTGCGTGGCCTTGAAAAACGCCTGGAACGCCGGGTACAGCGTCAGGTTGTTGCGGTAGTCGAGGAACAGGTCCAGCTGGATCTCGTCATTGCCGGGGCGCTGCATCAAAAGCACGTCGAGCATGTAGGACTCTGGTGCGACCAACTCCGGTTGCGGGACGCCATGCAGGTACTGATAGCGCGTGCCTTCCAGGCTGATGACGGCATGGCGAATCACCTCGCGATTGGCCTGGCTGGGTTCGGCCCAATAGGCGCGGATCGGCGCCCAGGCGTCACCCAAGCCTTCCAGGTACGCGTTGCCGTTTTGCGACACCAGCGCGCTGACCCGTTCCGGGTGCGCCACCGCCAGGCGCAGGCCCACCGGCGCGCCGTAGTCGAACACATACAGGGCATAGCGGCTGAGCTGCAGGGCGTCGACGAAATGGCCGACGGTGAGCGCCAGGTTGTCGAAACTGTAGTGGTAATTGCGTTCGGTGGGGACTTCGGTGAAGCCGAAACCAGGCAGGTCTGGCGCGATGACCCGGTAGCGGGTGGCAAGCAGCGGGATCAGGTCGCGGTACATATGGGACGAACTGGGGAAACCATGCAGCAGCAACATCACGGGGGCGGACGGGTCGCCGGCTTCGCGGTAGAAGATGCGCACGCCATCGGCATCAACGTGCTGGTAGCGAACCACTGGGGTTGAAATCGACATGATCGGAGTCCTCTTTGTAACTGGATAAGATTATTTGTCGGGTTACTGATTTTTAGGCTGCGCCCGAAAAAGTAACCTGTCAAATTAATTTAAGAGGTTACGTTTTTGTGGATTGGTAACTATCCAAAAGCCCAGTCAGCGGTTACGATGACCCGGACTTGAAGAGGATTCGCCATGACCGCCATCACCCCATCCCCGTTGGAACCCTACGTTCTGGCCGACCATCCGGTGCTGGACATGCTCAATACCCGGGCGAATGTCGACGGCGTGCCATTTGAATTCTGGCAAGGCGATGGCGATGTCGAGCGCTGGCTGGTGCGGCTGGGCTGGTGCGATGAGGGCACGGTGCCGGTGTTCGAGGAGGGCGCGCTGCTGGGCGCGGCGCGGGGCTTGCGGGAGGTGATCCGGCAGTTGCTCGAACAGCGCAAGGCCGGCGAGCAGGGCGACCCTGGCGCACTCAATGCATTTTTGCGCAAGGCGGTCAGTCACCCGCAGCTGGCTTGGCCGGCACCTGGCGAGTTGCGCCTGGAGCGACAGCGCAAACAGCAAACCGCTGAGCAGTTCCTGGCACCGATTGCCGAAGCCGCTGCGACGTTGCTGGTGGAAGGGGATTTCGGGTTGATCCGCACCTGTGAGCATCCCGAGTGCGTGCTGTGGTTTTACGACCGTACCAAGGGGCACAAGCGCCGCTGGTGCAGCATGGCGCTGTGTGGCAACCGGCATAAGGTGGCGGAGTTTCGCAAACGTAAACTCCACTAACCGTCTTCAGGATTCTGCCGGGCTTTCGCGCTGCAGCAGTTGGCGTTTGCGTTCAACGCCCCAGCGATAGCCCGACAGGTTACCGTCGGCGCGCACGACACGGTGGCAGGGAATCGCCACGGCCAGGCTGTTGGCGCCACACGCTTGAGCCACGGCGCGGTAGGCAGTCGGGGCGCCGATGCGCTGGGCGATCTCGGCGTAGCTGGCGGTGCAACCCACCGGGATTTCCCGCAAGGCCTGCCAAACCCGTTCCTGAAACGCGGTGCCACGCAAATCCAGGGGCAAATCCAGGCCCAGGGCCGGCGCTTCGATGAAGCCCACCACCTGGGCGATCAATTGTTCGAAGTCGTGATCGGCGCCCAATAGATTGGCACGGGGAAACTGGTCCTGTAGGTCGCGCACCAGTTTGTCCGGGTCATCCCCCAGCAGGATCGCGCATACGCCGCGATTGCTCTGCGCCACCAGGATCGCGCCCAATGAGCATTCGCCGACGGCAAAACGGATGTCTGTGTTGGTGCCGCCGGCTTTGTAGTCGCCAGGCTTCATGCCGAGCAATTGGTCGGCAGCTTCGTAAAAGCGGCTGTTGGAATTGAAGCCCGCGTCGTACAGCGCGTCGGTTACCGAGTGTTGGTCCTTGAGCCCGTCACGCACCTTGCGCGAGCGGTGGGCGCTGGCGTACCGCTTGGGCGTCAGGCCGGTCACCGCTTTGAACACCCGATGAAAATGGAACGGGCTCAAGCCGGCGAGGGCGGCCAAGGCTTCAAGGGACGGCAAGGTTTCGGCTTGCTCGATGTGTCGGCAGGCGCCTGCCACCAGTTGCGCATGGCGTGCGGCGACTTGGGTCTGGTCGCCCGAATAGCGTTTGTTGGGTCGGTAGCCCGCGGCTTCGGCCTGTTGCGGGGTGTCGAAGAATTCGACGTTCTCCGGGCGCGGCCGCCGTGCGGAGCTGCTGGGGCGGCAGTACACGCCGGTGGTTTTCACACCGTAGACGAAGGTCAAGTCAGCCTTGGCGTCGCGGGCGACGATGGCGGCCCAGCGTGGATCTTGTTCGGTGGCGTGGCGCGCGGTCATGGTGATGACTCCTGGTTGAGGAATGCCAGGTTAGTCCCGTGCGGCATTCCCATCACTCCGATGCTTGCGGTCAAATTCATCCGGCGGTTCGAAATGTCAGGTTGATACGCTGCGGCCCCATCACCGGATGAGTGCCGGGCTTGATCGGCATCACGCCATGAAAGCGCAGGCGGTCCACGCCGCCCCACACCACCACATCGCCATGGAACAGCGAGACCTTTTGTGGCTTGTCGCTCCGTTCATGGCCGCCGAACAGAAAGATCGCCGGCAAACCCAGGGACACCGAGACCACCGGGGCTGCGTAGTTGCGCTCGTTTTTGTCCTGATGCAGGGACATTTTGGCCCCCGGCACGTAGCGGTTGATCAGGCAGGCATCCGGCTCGAAATCAGCGAAACCCGCATCTGCTGCGGCCGTGATCGCCAGTTGGCGCAGTGCCTCGGGCAGTGCTGGCCAAGGTTGTCCGCTGTTGGGGTCTACCGGGGAGTAGCGATAGCCCGTGGGATCGGTTGTCCAGCCCAACTCCCCACAACTGCTCAACGCCGCCGACATGGTAAAACCGCCCGGCGTGACCATTTGCCGGAACGGCGACTGGGCCAATATGCGCCGCAGTTCCGGCAGCAAACGCTCGACCCAGGGCAGGGCATAGCCCTTGAGCACGCAGGACTGCTCGCCGATTTGCTCGCGCCCCGCGGGTTGCCGCAAGGCCTCGTCGGCAAACAGATCGAGGGTGGGGCCGGGATTGCTCTTACTGCGCATCGTGAAAAATCACTCCCAAGGTATGGCGCATGCCACTGTGCAGAACACTGACCCCATGGCGCAAGGTGACCCGATGAAAGCCCCTCACACTGGGCACGGGTCGCTGATTGACCGCGAAGACCACCGCGTCGCCCTTGTTCAGCGGTACGACATGGGCACGGGATTGCATTCTTGGCCGCTGTTCGGTCAGTACCAGTTCGCCGCCCTGGAAATCCTCTCCCGGCTGCGACAACAGGATGGCCACTTGTAAGGGGAATACATGTTCGCCGTACAGATCCTGGTGCAGGCAGTTGTAGTCACCGGGGCCATATTGCAGCAATAACGGCGTAGGGCGTTGCTGCCCGGCGGCGTGGCAGCGGGCGATGAAGTCGGCATGGTGCGCCGGGTAGGTGATCGGCAGGTTCATCCGCTCGTTCCAGCGATTAGCCTGGGGCGCCAGGTACCCATACAGCTGTTCACGCAGCTCGCAGATCGGCGAGGGCAACGGGTAGCGGAAGTACTTGTACTCGCCACGGCCAAAGCCGTGCCTGGCCATCAGCACGTGGGAGCGAAACAGGTCCTGTCGGGGATAATGGCTGCTGAGTGCTGCGCATTCACAATGCTCCAGCAGGCCCGGGATCAGCGCATTGCCCTGTTGATCGAGGTCTCGCTCGATCGCGTCCCAGTTCAGGTTGGCCAGGCGTTCTTGCAGTGGAGTAGGAGGCATCGACGAGTTCCTGTGGCAGCGGGTAAAGGCTGCCAGTCTAGGAAGTCGTCAGCGGCGTGACACTCCGATGCTTGCGCTCGAATTACAGGGCCTTGCTCACATTGATATCGGTGATTTCATCGCTGGCGTCGTGGATTTTCGCCAGGGCTTCCTTGGCTTCTTCGAGGCTGCCGGCCTGCAATTGGGCGAATTCGAAGCGGCGCTCACCGTTGAGTTTGTACTTGATCACATATTTGGTGGTAGTCACGGGCATTCCTGTCAGCTCAGTTTCGAATGGGTGCGGCGCACGATGCGGATCTTGTGGGACAAGGTCGGCTTCTTGGTCACGCTGATGGCACGGCGGGTCACGACGTCCAGGGTAATGTTCCAGAACCCGGTGCTCGGAGCGGTGATTTTTGCAGGGAACTTGTCAAATGCGCCGCCGTGGTAGGTATGGCGGCCACCGTTCTTGAAGCTGCGAAAGTTCGCGTCGCTCATCAGGCGGATGTTGCAGGTTTGCGAGCATTCAATGACGACGATATCTCCTTCATTAAGGTGTTCGCGCTGGTGGATGAATTTCATTGGGTGTCTCCAGAAGGGCTTTTTCTGAAAAATCAGAACGATACGTAGGTTAAGATGGAGTTTATCAGCCCCAGCACGTTTATTATCGGACCGTCGTCGACGACTTCGACAATTTAAAACAGTTATTTACCGAGTTATCAGGGATAAATCCAACGTGGGCGGGAGAAAAATACCTTCCTCGCTGTCGTAGGGTCTTTATCGGAGGTTTTTTATATGAAGTGGAGTGTGTTGGTTCTGGCCCTGGCGTTGGGTGGATGTGCTTCGGTGGCGGATATCAAGCAGACCCCACCGACGCTGGCAGTGATCTCGGGCAAAAAGCCGCAGGAATACGCGGCGTGTGTGGTTCAGAAATTGTCCAAAACCCGCAGGCCGTCCCAGATCGAGCCCCACAAGGAGGGTGTTCAAGTGATTGTGCCGCAGAAATTCTCTGCTGATCCGTCGGCTATCTTCGAAATCGAAGAGCGTTCCAGCGGCAGCAGCATCAAGCTCTACGAGAGCATGTCCAATGTGCCGATTCGCCCGGGTGACGTGAAGGCGGCCGGCGAGGCTTGCATTTCCGGTTAATCCGGTAGGTCACCCACTTTCGAATCCGATCAAGAAGCCCGACCTGCCATCGCAGTGTCGGGTTTTTTGTGCGCGATATTCAGCGCCTGGTTTTCCACTCGCCATTGGGTGTTGTGACAGTCCGATCATTACCCTACCATTTGTAGGCTTATGCCTGATTCGCCTAAGCATATAACTATAAAAATGGAGTCGTGATGATGTCTCTGGAACGAGTTCTGATGGGTAGCGCGTTGTTGCTGATAGTGGGCAGCGCCCACGCGCTAGAGGGAAAAAACGTGTTTACACAGGGCGGTTCCCAGCCGGGAGCGGCGCCCTGTGTGGCTTGCCACGGGGCTGATGGCCTGGGGCTGGCGGCGGCGGGTTTTCCGCGCTTGGCCGGTTTGCCTGCGGGTTATTTGCGCAAGCAACTGCAGGATTTCAAAAGCGGCGCGCGTAACAGTCCCGTGATGCAACCGCTGGCCAGCGCACTGACGGAAGAAGAAATCAACGCCGTGACCGAGGAGCTGGCGGCAATGCCCGCGCCGGCGCCTGTCCCGGTGCACCGCAGCGATATGCCAACTGACGCTGCGCAAAAGATTGCCATGCAAGGCGCGTGGGAGCGCCAGATCCCGGCCTGCGTCAGTTGCCATGGCCCGGCCGGCGTGGGTGTCGGCGAGGCATTTCCACCCTTGGCCGGGCAATCGGCAGCCTACCTGGCAGCGCAGTTGAACGCCTGGCGCAGTGGTACACGCCATAACGATCCGAACGATCTGATGGGGCATGTCGCCAAATCTCTCAGCGCTGAAGAAGTGCAGGCGGTGGCCACTTATTTCGCGTCGCTGAGCGGCCAGGAGGCCAAGCCATGAAGCGTTTCTTGTGTGCGCCGTTGCTGGGAACCCTGATCAGTGTGCCGGCCCATGCGGCCACCATCGCCATGGAGGACCAGTCACAGTTGCAGCCTGCTGCTCATCCTGCGGCCGAGCAGTTCCAGCCGCCGAAAGAGAGTGAGCTGCCGGACAACGCCTACGGCAAGCTGGTTAAACAGGGTTACGCGCTGTTTGTCGACACCAAGCGCCTGGCGCCGCAGTTTGTCGGCAATGGCCTCAATTGCAGCAACTGCCACCTGGACCAGGGACGCCTGGCCAACTCCGCGCCGCTGTGGGGTGCCTATCCGATGTACCCGGCGTATCGAAAAAAGAACGACAAGGTCAACACCTTCGCCGAGCGCCTGCAGGGTTGCTTCCAGTTCAGCATGAATGGCGGCACGCCACCGGCAGCAGACAGCCCGGAGATTACTGCGTTGTCGGTGTATGCCTACTGGTTGGCGAGCAAGGCTCCCTTGGGCGTCGAACTGCCGGGGCGTGGCTACCCGGACGTGCCGGCCCCCGACAAGGGGTATGACCTGGCCCAGGGCGCTGAAGTCTATAAGGGCCAATGTGCCGTTTGTCATGGTGCTGAAGGCCAGGGCCAGAAAGTCGGCGACAGCTACGTGATGCCGCCACTCTGGGGTAAAGACTCCTACAATTGGGGCGCGGGGATGCACCGGATCAACACGGCAGCGTCCTTCATCAAGCACAACATGCCCCTGGGCAAGGGCGGCAGCCTGACCGACCAACAGGCCTGGGACGTGGCGGCCTACGTCAATCGCCACGAGCGGCCTCAGGACCCGCGCCTGGTGGAAGGCTCCGTGGAGAAAACCCGGGTGAAGTTTCACGCCAATGATGGCATCAATCTTTACGGGCAGACGGTCGATGGCGTGCTGATTGGCCAAGGCATCCGTTAAACTGTCGATCACCCATAAAAAATGCCGCTGAATCAGCGGCATTGTCTTTTCGGATATTCAGTCATGAAGCGTGAGCAAGTCAGAGAGCGACATGCAGGGGGTCATATTTCTGCGACCCATGTGATTCAAAATCCTGCGGATACAGGCGAGTGGATCGTATTCTTCAAGAAGAGCGGCGGTCGCAGCTATTTCCTGGTAGATGACCAAGATGAAGTCGAATCCTTCTCTCGCCTGGACGACTTGATCGAGACCATTCGCGGCCTGGGCATCAAGTTCGCCGAAATTCACATGTAATTACTTACAGACCACGGTCACGCTGCGGGTTTTGTAGTTGCCGACATCCTTGCCCAGGGTCTTGTCGCTTTCTTTCAGGGCTGGCGTACCTTCAGTGCCGACAATCCGGTAACCGGTGCCCGCGCAGGACGCGTCCGCCTTTTCATAGCAACTGGCCCAGGAGTTGGCTTCGCCGGAGCAGTCGATAGCCAGTCCTTGTTCGCCGTTTTTCAGGACGGTGTCGGAGGTGGTGGTGCAACCACCCGTAAGCGCCAGTACCGCAATCAGTGCCAGAATCTTGTTCATGTAGGAGTCGTCATCAGGGTGTTGGAAGGGAGCGCTGACACTGTCTTGTGGTGAGGGGGCTTGCCCCCCGTTGGGCTGCGAAGCAGCCCCTGAAACAGGCCTTACTTGGTCTTGGGACGTTTGCTCGACGCGTGGCCTGCTTCATCCACAAACACTTCGGCCACCGCAATGGCTTGGGCTTCGCTCGCGAATGCCCCGGCAACGCTGTCGCCGTGGAAGTTGATCAAGTGCCAGCCGTCCGCTCGCTTGGTGATCAGGTAGCCGTTCACGCCTTTTGGTTCTGACATCTATCAATCTCGTTGTTTGGTTCAGGCTGCAATGATAGCGCCAAACGGCGTGGGGCGGCGCAAGTTGTTGCAGGTCAGTGCCGATCGCGATAAAGCGTGCTAAAAAGGTTGAAGCCCTTTGAATGACGGGCGCAAGCCGACGATTTTTAACAGCGACGAAGGCACTTGATTGAATGCCGGCGGAACTTACGCCGACATTTTTTCTCTATGTTGACATCGCAACGCCAGCAGGACCCATTGTAAGGTGACTGCGGCCTGATTAGACTGCGCCGAATTTCGTACGCACAGCCCTTTGTAAGGACTCATATGATCAAGAAATGCTTGTTCCCAGCAGCCGGTTACGGCACTCGCTTCCTGCCAGCGACCAAGGCCATGCCCAAAGAGATGCTGCCGGTGGTGAACAAGCCACTGATCCAGTACGGCGTTGAAGAGGCACTGGATGCCGGCCTGAACGAAATCTCGATCGTGACCGGCCGTGGCAAACGCGCCCTGGAAGACCACTTCGACATCAGCTACGAGCTGGAAAACCAGATCAAGGGCACCGACAAGGAAAAATACCTGGTCGGCATCCGTAAACTGCTCGACGAGTGCTCGTTCTCCTACACCCGCCAGACCCAAATGAAAGGCCTGGGCCACGCGATCCTGACCGGTCGCCCGCTGATCGGTGACGAACCGTTCGCCGTGGTACTGGCGGATGACCTTTGCGTAAACCTGGAAGGCGACGGCGTGCTGACCCAGATGGTCAAGCTGTACCAGAAGTACCGTTGCACCATCGTCGCGGTTCAAGAGGTTGACCCTCAGGAAACCAACAAGTACGGCGTGATTGCCGGCGACGATATCGGTGATGGCCTGATCCGCGTACGCGACATGGTTGAAAAACCGGCGCCGGAAGATGCCCCATCGAACCTGGCGATCATCGGCCGCTACATCCTGACCCCGGACATCTTCAAGCTGATCGAAGAGACCGAGCCAGGCAAGGGTGGCGAGATCCAGATCACCGACGCCCTGTTGAAGCAGGCAAAAGACGGTTGCGTGATTGCCTACAAGTTCAAAGGTCGTCGTTTTGACTGCGGTGGCGCTGAAGGCTACATCGAAGCAACCAACTTCTGCTACGAGCACTTCTACAAGACTGGCAAGGCTTACTGATTCACGGTTGCCTGCTTGATCTGGGAAAGCCACCTTCGGGTGGCTTTTTCGTTTTTCGGCCCCATGTAAGCAGGTATGCTGTTGTCCTGCCGAGGAGAGTGAAATGGCCTACGATTTTGACCTTTATGTAATTGGTGCCGGTTCCGGCGGTGTGCGCGCTGCGCGATTCGCTGCAGGTTTTGGCGCCAAGGTGGCGGTAGCGGAAAGCCGCTACCTGGGCGGTACCTGCGTGAATGTGGGCTGCGTGCCGAAGAAGCTGCTGGTGTACGGCGCACATTTCGCCGAAGACTTCGAGCAAGCCAGCGGTTTTGGCTGGTCCCTGGGTGAAGCCAGCTTCGACTGGGCGACCCTGATTGCCAACAAGGATCGCGAGATCAACCGCCTCAATGGCATCTACCGCAACCTGCTGGTCAACAGCGGCGTGACCCTGCACGAAGGGCATGCGCGGCTGGTGGACCCGCACCAGGTGGAAATCAACGGCGAGCGCTTCACCGCCAAACACATTCTGGTAGCCACCGGCGGCTGGCCGCAGATCCCGGAAATCCCGGGGCGCGAGCACGCCATTGGCTCCAACGAGGCGTTCTTCCTCAAAGAACTGCCCAAGCGTGTGCTGGTGGTCGGCGGGGGGTATATCGCCGTCGAGTTCGCCGGGATTTTCCACGGCCTGGGCGCGCAGACCTCGCTGCTGTATCGCGGTGACCTGTTCTTGCGCGGTTTTGACGGTTCGGTACGCACACACTTGAAGGAAGAACTGACCAAGCGCGGCCTGGACCTGCAATTCAATGCCGACATCGAGCGTATCGACAAGCAGGCCGACGGCAGCCTCAAGGCCACCTTGAAAGACGGTCGCGTGCTGGAAACCGATTGCGTGTTCTACGCCACCGGCCGGCGCCCGATGCTTGATAACCTGGGGCTGGAGAACACCGGCGTCAAGTTGGACAAGCGTGGTTTTGTCGAAGTGGACGACCTTTACCAGACCGCTGAGCCGTCGATCCTGGCGATTGGCGATGTGATCGGTCGTGTGCAACTCACGCCGGTGGCGCTGGCTGAAGGTATGGCCGTGGCGCGTCGCTTGTTCAAGCCTGAGCAGTATCGCCCGGTGGATTACGCGATGATCCCGACCGCGGTGTTCAGCCTGCCGAACATCGGCACCGTGGGCCTCAGCGAAGAGCAGGCGCGTGAGGACGGCCACAAGGTGCAGGTTTTCGAAAGCCGCTTCCGGCCGATGAAGCTGACCCTGACCGAGTGCCAGGAAAAGACCCTGATGAAACTGGTGGTGGATGCCGAGACTGACAAGGTCCTGGGCTGCCATATGGTCGGCCCTGACGCTGGCGAGATCGTGCAGGGCCTGGCGATCGCACTCAAGGCGGGCGCGACCAAGCAGCATTTCGACGAAACCATCGGCGTGCACCCTACGGCGGCGGAAGAATTCGTCACCATGCGCACGCCGGTGGCGCAGTAATCAGCCCTCGGTAGTTGCCTCTGGCGCCGTCGCAACGACGGCCGCCAGGCGCAGCGCCTCGATGCTGGCCTGGGCTTTGACCAGGTCCAGCTCCAGGGTCTTGTTGACCTGCTGGTGTTCGGCCAGCGCTTCCTGACGTGCCTGATTCTCCAGTTGTGCAACCCGCAAGCGTTCCTGCAACAGGGTGCGCTCGCTGTCGATCACATTCACCTGTTCGCTCAGCTGGCGCTGCTGTTCGCGGTCCTGGCGGGCCTGTTCCTGCAAGGCGCTCAGCTCTTTCACTGTCACCCGATGCTCAATCAGCAGGCGCTCGTTATCGCGGTGCAGTTGGGTGATCTCATCCTGGCGCACCGTCGCGCTCTGCTGGGCCTGGCGCAGCTCTGCCTGTACCTGCTGCAACTGTCCTTCATGGCGGCGCTGTTCCTGCTCGCGCTGATCCTTGATCGCGTTGCGGTAATGCTCAAGGGCATCCCGGGCATGCAGGTGCTTCTCTTCCAGTGAGCGAATCTGCTCGTCTTTATCGTTGATCCGCAGCTCGTAATCGCTGCACGCCTGGCTCAGCCCGGCGTTGCGGGTTTGCTCGGTTTGCAGGCTGGAGCGGGTGCTTTGCAGGGCCGCGCTTTCATCGGCCAGGGCGGCTGCCTGGATATCGAACTGTTGCTTGAGTTGGCTGTGGGCGCCTTCCAGCGCTTCGGCCTGGGCGAGCAGGGCGGCTTTCTGTTGCTGGAACTGCGCCAGGGCCAGGTCGATAGGCTCCTGGGCCTTCTCCTTGAGGCGCTGGGCCAGGCGTGCCACCAGTTCGCCCAGCTCGTCGTCGATGGGCGCTTCAGTGATGGTCTGGCGGGTTTCGCTTTCGTCCAGCTCCTTCAAATAGCGATGAATCGTGGTTTTCGAGCCGGTATTGCCCATCTCGATGCGTACGGCATCGATGCTTGGGTTTTCGCCGCGGGCGAGGATCGCCAGGCGTGCCGTTTGAACTACTGCTTTATTGATGCCGCCGCGAGCCATGGAGTCTCCGTCGATTTAGTACTGTGGTACGTAGTATGTATATACGTACTATATCACGATTATATTTAAGCTTAAATTGTTGATTTAACAGATGGGATATTGGCGTATTATCCCGTGTGACAAGGGTTTATGAGTGGATGTCGCCCAATGGCAGTACAGGTATGAGTGAACTGGACCGTTATCTGAATGCGGCCACTCGGGATAACACCCGCCGCAGCTATCGGGCGGCGATCGAGCATTTCGAGGTGAATTGGGGTGGGTTTCTGCCGGCCACCAGCGACAGCGTGGCGCGCTATCTGGTGGCGCATGCGGGCGTGCTGTCGGTCAACACGCTAAAGCTGCGTTTGTCGGCGCTGGCTCAGTGGCACACCAGCCAGGGTTTTCCCGATCCGACCAAGGCGCCGGTGGTGCGCAAAGTCCTGAAAGGCATCCGGGCCGTGCACCCGGCCCAGGAAAAGCAGGCTGAGCCTTTGCAGCTCCAGCACCTGGAACAGGTGATTGATTTCCTTGAGCGGGAAGGCAGCGACGCCCGAGGCGCCGAAGATCATCCGCGCTGGCTTCGGGCCAAGCGTGACGCGGCGTTGATCCTGCTGGGGTTCTGGCGCGGCTTTCGTAGCGACGAGTTATGCCGGTTGACTATCGAGCACGTGCAGGCGGTGCCAGGCTCGGGCATCACCCTGTATTTGCCACGCAGTAAAAGTGATCGGGAAAATATCGGCCGCACCTACCAGACACCGGCGTTGTTACGCCTGTGTCCAGTCCAGGCCTATAGTGAGTGGCTCAGTGCCTCGGCGCTGGTGCGCGGCCCGGTGTTTCGCGGCATTGACCGCTGGGGCAACCTGGGCGAGGAGGGCCTGCACCCCAACAGCGTGATCCCGCTGTTGCGCCAGGCCCTGGAGCGCGCCGGCATTGCGGCCGATCAATACACCAGCCACTCCTTGCGCCGGGGCTTTGCCACCTGGGCCCATCGCAGCGGTTGGGACTTGAAGTCGCTGATGACTTACGTCGGCTGGAAAGACATGAAATCCGCCATGCGCTATGTTGAAGCGACACCCTTTCTCGGCATGACCCGCGCAGCCCTCGAGTGATTGAAGGTTTCTTCTATTAATACAGTCCCTTGATAGCGAAAACCAATCGTCAGCATGAGGTTTGCCAATGAGCCATCGGCCAGGAGAGTGGGTAGGATTCACCTCATCAACTTACTAAGCCCTTCTACAAACCCTGACGGAGAGTCAACGATGCCTATCATCAACAGCCAAGTAAAACCGTTCAAAGCTACCGCCTACAAAAACGGCAACTTCGTAGACGTGACTGATGCTGACCTGAAAGGCAAATGGTCTGTCGTCTTCTTCTACCCAGCCGACTTCACCTTCGTCTGCCCAACCGAACTGGAAGACCTGGCTGACAACTACGCCGAATTCCAGAAACTGGGCGTCGAAATCTACAGCGTTTCCACCGACACCCACTTTGCTCACGCTGCCTGGCACAACACTTCGCCAGCCATCGGCAAAATTCAGTACACCATGATCGGCGACCCGACCCTGACCATCTCCCGCAACTTCGACGTACTGATCGAAGAAGCAGGCCTGGCAGACCGTGGCACCTTCGTGATCAACCCTGAAGGCCAGATCAAAATCGTTGAACTGAACGATGGCGGCGTAGGCCGTGACGCTTCCGAGCTGCTGCGCAAAATCAAGGCCGCTCAGTACGTTGCTGCTCACCCGGGCGAAGTGTGCCCAGCCAAGTGGAAAGAAGGCGAGGCCACCCTGGCTCCGTCCCTGGACCTGGTCGGCAAGATCTAAGTCTGTGAAATGCCAAGGGCGGGTTACCGCACCTAAGTAAGCTGCATCCGCCCTCAAAACGCCCGGGCGAGATTCGCTCGGGCGTTTTTTTGTCTGCAATAAACCGAATTAATAGGAAATCGCCCGTATGTTGGACGCCAATCTTAAAGCTCAGTTGAAGTCATACCTGGAACGGGTCACCCAGCCGATCGAGATCGTCGCCTCCCTCGACGACGGTGCGAAATCCCAGGAAATGCTTGCCCTCTTGCAGGACGTAACCAGCCTCACCACGCTGATTACCCTGAAAACCGATGGCAATGATGCGCGCAAGCCATCGTTCTCCATCAACCGCCCGGGTGCCGATATCAGCCTGCGTTTCGCCGGCATCCCCATGGGCCACGAATTCACCTCCCTGGTGTTGGCGCTGCTGCAAGTCGGCGGCCACCCCTCGAAGGCCAGTGTCGAAGTGATTGAACAGATCCGCGCCCTTAAAGGCGAGTTCAGCTTCGAGACTTACTTCTCGCTGTCGTGCCAGAACTGCCCGGACGTGGTCCAGGCGTTGAACCTGATGGCAGTGTTGAACCCGAATATCCGCCACGTCGCCATCGACGGTGCGTTGTTCCAGGCCGAGGTCGATGATCGTCAGATCATGGCGGTGCCGAGCGTTTACCTGAACGGTGTGAACTTCGGCCAGGGCCGTATGGGCCTGGAAGAAATCCTCGCCAAGCTCGACACCAGCGGCATCGAAAAGGCCGCCGAGAAAATCAGCGCCAAAGATGCGTTCGACGTACTTGTCGTCGGCGGCGGCCCAGCGGGCTCGGCAGCCGCCATCTACGCTGCACGTAAAGGCATCCGCACCGGTGTTGCGGCTGAGCGCTTCGGCGGGCAGGTACTGGACACCATGTCGATCGAGAACTTTATCTCGGTACAGGAAACCGAAGGGCCGAAACTGGCCAGCGCCCTGGAAGCCCACGTGCGTCAGTACGACGTGGACATCATGAACCTGCAGCGCGCCACTGCGCTGGTCCCGGCGAAGAACGCGGGTGAACTGCACGAAATCCGTTTTGAAAGCGGTGCGACCCTCAAGTCCAAGACCGTGATCCTGGCCACCGGTGCCCGCTGGCGCGAAATGGGTGTACCGGGCGAGCAGGAATACAAAGCCAAGGGCGTGTGCTTCTGCCCGCACTGCGATGGCCCGTTGTTCAAGGGCAAGCGTGTGGCGGTGATCGGCGGCGGTAACTCCGGCGTTGAGGCAGCCATCGACCTGGCCGGTATCGTCAGTCACGTGACCTTGCTTGAGTTCGACAGCAAGCTGCGCGCCGACGCCGTGTTGCAGCGCAAGCTGTACAGCCTGCCGAACGTTGACGTGATCACCAGCGCGCTGACCAGTGAGGTCAAGGGCGATGGCCAGAAAGTTACCGGCCTGGCCTACAAGGATCGCGACAGCGGTGAGTTCAAGACGATTGACCTGGAAGGCATCTTTGTACAGATCGGTTTGCTGCCCAACACCGACTGGCTCAAAGGCACTGTGGAACTGACTCCACGTGGCGAGATCATCGTCGATGCACGTGGCGAGACGTCACTGCCCGGTGTTTTTGCCGCCGGTGACGTAACGACTGTGCCGTACAAGCAGATCGTGATCGCAGTAGGCGAGGGCGCCAAGGCTTCCCTGAGTGCTTTCGACCACCTGATCCGCACTTCCGCCCCGGCGTAAATTCTGGCCCGGAAATGAAAAACCCCATGAGTGATCATGGGGTTTTTTATTGCCTGCCAAATCTTACAGCGGTGTTGGCTGAATGATCTCAACCCAGTAAGAGTCCGGGTCTTTCACGAAGGCCAGGCTTTTCATGCGGCCATCACTCAGGCGCTTCTGGAAGTCGCAACCCAGCTCTTCAAAGCGTGCGCAGGCCGCGACGATGTCCGGTACCGAGATGCAGATATGGCCAAAGCCACGCGGGTCGGTGTTGCCGTTGTGATAGGCAAAGTCTGCGTCGTTTTCGGTGCCGTGGTTGTGGGTCAGTTCCAAGATGCCTGGAATCGACTTCATCCACTGGGTGCGCTCGGCGGCGTCGGCCGGGATCTGGGCCTTGTCGACCAGGGCCAGGAAGTACAGGCTGAATTCGGCTTCCGGGAAGTCACGTTTTTCAACCAGGGAAAAACCCAGGACGCGGGTGTAGAAATCCAGCGACTTGGTGATGTCCTTGACCCGCAGCATGGTGTGGTTGAACACGAAGTTCGAGGTGGCGGTGTCAGGTTGGGCGGTGACGCCCGGGAATGTGTTCAGTTCGTGCAGGCTCATGGGCCCTCCAGAGAAGAATGGGGCAAACGTGGCTCCGGTTGGAGCATCCCTTGGCTTGCGGCTGGCATCCTTGCAGCCGGTCCATGATACGCAGCCATGCCTGCTGCGCCAAATGAAAAAGGTCACGCAGCCCTTGCGAGCAGCGGGTGCGGGGGGCCAAACTTTGTCGCTTGAACCTTGAGTGTTTTTCGCAATGATCGGATTTCGCGCACCGCTGTTAACGACCCTGGGCCTGTTGTTGGGCAGCACCGCCGCATGGGCGGCTGACCCGGAAATTCATTGGCCCAGCGGCTGGCAGGTGGAGGAGGTGGTGCCCGACGATCAGGCGCCGGCTCAGCCTTCCACAGTGTCGCGCCAGCGTGCAATAAAGAATGATGAAAATGGTGCGACGTTAATGGTCATGGAGTTGACGGGCACCCCGATCGAAGTGGGGCATACGGTCAACCTGCAAGGTGTGCTGCTGGAAATGCGCAAATCCATCCAGAAGGACTTTGCCCAGGGTGGTTATCAAAGTGTGTGCACCAAGATGCACCCCACAACATTGAGCCGGCTTGAAGCATTGGAAACTACCTGTGTCATCACCGAGAACGGTCGGCACGTGCTGTCGCAAACGTTGGTCGGGGCGCTTGATACCGATAAGGCCTATGTTTTTTCATACGCAGGCCAGGCCGAAGCTTACGAGTCCAGCAAGGACGAAGTCAGTTCGGTGCGAGACAGCCTTAAACTTTGAGCGCTGTAGGCAGCGCAGAAAATATTCGATTTGAACAAAGTGAAATGTTTTTTAAAGTTCGTTTTTGAAAATGCCACGGTACTATTTTGTTTCAATATTGCTGCCCGAAAACAAGAAAGCCCTGCATGTGCAGGGCTTTTCTTAGTGCGTTTGTACTAGCCGCAAGGCATTAGCCGCGAAGCCAGGAATCTACAGTGGCTGCGCCGTACTGTTCTTTCCATGCCTTCAGGCCGCGGTGATTGCCGCCCTTGGTTTCGATCAGTTCGCCAGTGTGCGGGTTGTGGTAAACCTTGACCACACGTGCGCGGCGCTGTTTTGGTGCGGCGGCGACGGAAGCGCCGGACTTGCTCGGGTTAGGATCCAGGATGGAGATGATGTCGCGCAGGCTTTTGCCGTAGGTTTTCATCAGCCCTTGCAGCTTTTCTTCGAATTCGATTTCTTTCTTCAAACCAGCATCGTTCTTCAGGGATTCCAGCTGGGCAAGCTGCTCTTGAAGGGCTTTTTCTGCTGCGCGAAATTCGGCGAGTCTGGACAAAATCTATACTCCAATAGTGTATTTGGCTGATATCTACTGCAAACAAAGCGATAAGCCAAGAGCCTTAAGGCGACTCAATGAAAGTGGCCCTCCTGCCAATTCAGCACAGGCAGGAAAAATTGTAGTAGTTAATCAGCCATGAGTAAATCATGTCTTTTGTATAATTAACAATATTTCCATTGAAGTGGCTGGCTATTCAATGGCCGTTCAGGAATCTAATGAACTCGTCGCAAGGAACAGGCTTGCCAAACAGGTAACCTTGCAAGAAATCCACGCCTTGAGCGGCGAGATAATCGCATTGTTCTTGTGTTTCGACGCCCTCTGCCACGATGCCCAGGTCGAGCTTGGTGGACAGTTCAATGATGCTGTCGAGTATATGCCGCGAGAGTGCATCAACACCGATCATCGCTACAAAGCTTTGATCTATCTTCAAGTAATCGACATTGAAGTTGCGCAAATAACCCAGGCTGGAATGGCCGGTGCCGAAGTCGTCGATCGCGATCATTACCCCCATTTCATGCAGCGCCTGGAACAACTGGCGGGTGATGTCGGTGGGCTCGATCAACTCGCGCTCGGTCAATTCAAGTACCAGGATCACCTTGCCCGGCGGGAAGGCAGCGAGGAATTCGCGGCAGTCCTCCACCAGCTCCAGGTCGTGACAATGGCGGGCGGTGATGTTGATACCTACATGAAAGTTGTCAGCAAATTGCGCGGCGTGGGGCGCCAGTTGTGCGGCGGTCCGGCGCATCAGGGCGCGGGTCATTGGCACGATCAGGCCGGAATGTTCGGCCAGGGGGATGAACAGGTCAGGGCGCACCAGGCCTTCCTTCGGGTGATTCCAACGCATCAGCACTTCGCAGCCGGCCCACTGGCGAATGTTGTCGCCACGCACCACGGGCTGATAATACGGAATGAATTCATTGGCGCCCAAGGCCCGCTGCAGTTCATGGGTCGGTGCTGACGAGCGTTTTTGCAGCCAGTGCGCGAGCAGGCCCGCCAGTACGCCAAAAAACACCACCAGGACGAACAGCGCCGGAAACCGGTCTTTCATGTAGCGCCATGTTTCGCCTTCCGGCATCCCGACTTCCACGCTGTAGGTATACCGCTTGGAATCGAGATGATGCTGGGCCACGGCAAAGGTCGGCAGCGCCGTGTTGTGAACTTTGCCATCTGCCGACAGCCAGTTGGGCCCGACCTGCAGCACCAGGTCGGCAAAACGGCTGATCAGGCGCAGGGCGTTGGTCAGGTGGTAGCCATCGATAGACGCAAACGCGCCCCGGTCACCTTCGGTGAGGCGATACACCAGCAAGGCGGTGTCGGGCGTGACCGGGTTGCCTTTCATCAGCCAGAGGCGGCCATCGACGTAGTCTTCAGGGTTGACCGGCGATTGGTAGTTGCCGCCAAACAATGAGCTGCAATAAATGTTTCTCTGCCAGGACAAAGTCGTGGCGCGCACGAAGGGGCGGCGGGTGACTTGTTCGCGCAGTGCCAGTTGTGTCGGGTTATCACATTCATGGCCAGCCATCGGCAACAGGTCCTGGGCGGCGAGGGCGGTGTTGTCGAGCATCAAGTCGAACTGGCGCACGGCCTCCTGTGCCGTCTGTGCAGTGCTGTACTCCAGGGTGCGCCCGGCTTGCCAATACAGAATAAACACACCCAGTAAAATCGGCAGCGCGCCACTGAGCAGGGTGATCAGGTGGCGAGTGGAGGCTTTTCGTGGGCCTTTGACGGTCAGTGGCATTAGTGCGGCCTGTAACGGGAGGGGGCGATAAGACGCTCAAATGCGGTCGGGACAACCACGGCGGCCTTCCAACAAAGCGTATTGGTATTGGCCATGATAGATGGCGCCACGCGAGCGCGCATGTTCAATCAAGCGGCAAGCGTGTGGCCAGTTCAACAAATGCCAGGGTCGCTGGCGACGACTGTCGCCGATCCAGTACCGCCAGCCCCACCTGACGCTTGACGACGGGCTTGAGGGGCTTGATCAGGTACGCGGCGTCCGTGGACTCAGGCAGCGACAACTCGGCGACGATGGTCACGCCATCGCCCCGGCGTACGGTGTCCAGGGTGCTGAGCAACTGCGAACAGCGGTAACGCACGTCCGGCTGTAGCCCGGCACCGACGAACAGCCTTGAGACCAGTTCGGACGAGCCGGCCTGGGTCAGGATAAAGGGTTCGCCGCACAGGGCCTTGAGGCTGACACTTGGCAGCGCGCCAAGGGGGTGGCCTGACGGCAGCAGCGCGACCAACTGGTCCTCGATTAACGGGAACGTATCGAAGCGCTCTTCGGGCAGCACCACGAACGCCACGTCGACGCGCCGCTCTTCCAGCCACTGCATTACCTGCCGATCCGGGCCTTCATCCACATGTACCTCAATGCCCGGATGCAATTGGCGAAAGTGCTGCAGAATCCTGGGTAACAATCGAATCGACGAAGTGGGCCCGAACGACCCGATGCGCAACGTCCCGCGCTTCATGCCGCGGGCGTCGGCGGCTTCCTGTTGCAGTGTGTTGGCCAGCCCGAGCATGGCCCGGGCGCGCAACAGCAGTTGTTGGCCGATATCACTGAGTTCGACCTGGGATTGATGGCGGCGAATCAACTCGACCCCCAACTCCTGCTCCAGGGATTTGATCGCGTGGGACACCGCCGACTGGCTGATGCCCAGGCGATTGGCAGCGCTGGTGAAACCTTGCAGCTCGGCCACAAGGGAGAATATTTCCAGCTGGGTAAGGGTCATGAGTATTTACTCATTTTACGATGACAAGGGATTAGCCAAACAATAAGCCAATCCTGAATGTTTGAGTAGAAATCCGATGACACCGACCTCTGACCGTCTCACGTATCTGAAACTGGCGGCCGTGACCATGATCTGGGGCGGCACCTTCGTTGCCGGACGTTATCTGGCCGCTGGCCTGGACCCGCTGCTGGCGGCGACCGTGCGTTTTTTGCTGGCCAGCGTGGCGTTGCTGGCCTTCCTGGGCGCGGCGCGAATTCGACTGGTACGCCCGACCACCGCGCAGCTTGCGCAACTGACCGTCCTCGGCTTTTTCGGGATCTTTTTCTACAACCTGTGCTTTTTCTACGGCCTGCAGTACATCAACGCGTCCCGGGCGTCGCTGATCGTGGCGCTGAACCCGGCAGTGATTGGCCTGGCTTCGTGGGTGTTGTTCAAAGAGCGCCTGGAGCCGCTCAAACTGCTGGGTATTGCGCTGTGCCTGGGCGGTGCGGGGCTGGTGATCGTCAGTCGCAACCCGCAGCTGTTGCAGGGCGCTGCGAACGCCTGGATCGGTGACCTGCTGATTTTTGGCTGTGTGGTGGGGTGGGGCGTGTATTCGCTGTTCTCCCGCGGCCTCAACCAGAGCCTGGGCCCCTTGCAAACCGTGACCTGGTCGATCCTGTTGGGCACGCTGATGCTGACACTCACCACGCTGGTGACGGGGCGATTGACGGTGGATGCGTTGGGCGCGATTGATCTGCCCCAACTGACGAGCTTGTTGTACCTCGGCGTGCTGGGCTCGGCGCTGGCCTACATCGGCTATTACGATGGCCTGCGCCGTATCGGCGCCACCCGCGCGGGTGTGTTCATCGCCCTCAATCCGCTGACGGCGGTGATCTGCGGTGCATTGCTGCTCGGCGAACAACTCACCGCGCCGATGCTACTGGGAGGGGCCGTGATCCTGCTGGGCATCTACCTGTGCAACAAACCCCTTGCGCGGGTGAGGGCAATGGGGATTTGATAAGAGTACGGACAAATCTGTTTACGCTGTGTAGAATCGATTTACGCATACAAGAATAAGGACTTGCGCTAACGCAAGCCTCGCCCGTCAGAGACTGATGTAATCATGAAGCTACTCGGGTCCGCCCTCATCTTTGGTGACTTCCTCGCCCGCAGCGTGCGGGGTATCTCCTGTGCGCCGCCTGCCCACCTCATCCTTGCTGGCAACTAACGACATCCGTTAATGACAAGAATGATGAGGCACCGAAAATGACAGACCTGTACGAAAACCCAATGGGCCTGATGGGCTTTGAGTTCATCGAATTCGCATCGCCAACCCCGGGCACCCTGGAGCCGATCTTCGAGATCATGGGCTTCACCAAAGTGGCGACCCACCGTTCCAAGAACGTGCACCTGTACCGCCAGGGCGAGATCAACCTGATCCTCAACAACGAACCCAACAGCATCGCTTCCTACTTTGCGGCCGAGCACGGCCCGTCGGTGTGCGGCATGGCGTTTCGCGTCAAGGACTCGCAACAGGCCTATAACCGGGCCCTGGAACTGGGCGCCCAGCCTATCCATATCGAAACCGGCCCGATGGAACTGAACCTGCCGGCGATCAAGGGTATCGGCGGCGCGCCGCTGTACCTGATCGACCGCTTCGGCGAGGGCAGCTCGATCTATGACATCGACTTCGTGTACCTCGAAGGCGTCGAGCGCAACCCGGTGGGCGCCGGCCTGAAAGTCATCGACCACCTGACCCACAACGTGTACCGCGGGCGCATGGTCTACTGGGCGAACTTCTACGAGAAGCTGTTCAACTTCCGTGAAGCGCGTTACTTCGATATCAAGGGCGAATATACCGGCCTGACCTCCAAGGCCATGAGCGCCCCGGACGGCATGATCCGCATCCCGCTGAACGAAGAATCGTCCAAGGGCGCCGGCCAGATCGAAGAGTTCCTGATGCAGTTCAATGGCGAGGGCATCCAGCACGTGGCGTTCCTCACCGACGACCTGGTCAAGACCTGGGACGCGCTGAAGAAGATCGGCATGCGCTTCATGACCGCGCCGCCGGACACCTACTACGAAATGCTCGAAGGCCGCCTGCCGAACCACGGTGAGCCGGTGGACCAACTGCAAGCGCGGGGCATCCTGCTGGACGGTTCGTCAGTGGCGGGCGACAAGCGCCTGCTGCTGCAGATCTTCTCGGAAACCCTGATGGGCCCGGTGTTCTTCGAGTTCATCCAGCGTAAAGGTGATGACGGTTTCGGCGAAGGTAACTTCAAGGCACTGTTCGAATCCATCGAGCGCGACCAGGTACGTCGCGGTGTGCTCACCGCTGACTGATGGTTGATGTAAAAAAGCCCGGTCGTGGATATCCGCGACCGGGCTTTTTTTTGCCTGCAATCAGGCTTTGCGCTGGCGAACCAGGTGCTTGAACCCTTCGTACACCAGCACCATCACCGCCAGCCAGATGGGTATATAGGTCAGCCACTCACCGGCCTTGATGCTTTCTCCCAGCAGCAACGCCACCCCGAGCAACAGCACCGGCTCCACATAGCTGAGCAGCCCGAACAGGCTGAAGGCCAACAAGCGGCTGGCGACGATGTAACACACGAGAGCCGATGCACTGATCACGCCCAGCATCGGGATCAAGGCGTACAACCCCTTGTGGGCATCGAGCACCGCAAAGCCCTGTTCGCCGCTTTGGACGAACCATAACGCCACTGGCAACATCAGCGCCATATCGAGCCACAGCCCGCCAAGGTGGTCGGTCTTCAGACGTTTGCGCACGATGAAGTAGATCGGGTAACCGATGATCACCACCAGCGTGGCCCAGGAGAAACCGCCTACCTGGTACAACTCGTTAAGCACGCCGCAAGCTGCAAAAAACACCGCGACCTTTTGCAGGCGTGACAGCTGTTCGCCATACACCAGGCGCCCGGTGAGCACCATGGTCAACGGCAGCAGGAAATACCCCAGCGATACATCCAGGCTGCGACCGTTGAGCGGCGCCCACATGAACAGCCACAACTGCACCCCCAGCAAGGCCGAAGACAACACCAGCCCGCCGATCAAACCGGGTTTGGCTGCGGCCAGCCGAACCAACTCCCAGGCGCGGCGCCACTCGCCGCTGACGATCATGAACACGGTCATGCAGGGCACTGTCAGCAGCATCCGCCAGCCGAAGATCTCCAGGCCGCTCAAGGGCGTAAGCAGCGACGTGAAGTAATACATCACGGCAAACAACACCGAGGCCAATACCGATAACACAACACCTTTAGACACGCTGTCCTCGCGAAAACCGATGACTACAAAAGAGGGGAAATTTCAGGGAGGGAATATAGTGCTTTTGCGGTGAGATGTTTGTGCTGTTTTGTGGTGAGGGGACTAGCCCCCTCACCGCAGGTCAGGTGTAGCCCGCTCGGCTATCGTGCAATCCGACCCGACACGAAATGGCTCACATCATTGAATCCCGGCGTCGAGGCATGCCCCGGTGTCACCAGCGAATCAATAAACGCCTCATCCTCCGCCGTGATCTTCACCTCCAGCGCGCCGGTGTAGGCGTCCCACTGCGCCTCGGTGCGCGGCCCGACAATCGCCGAGCTGACCGCCGAGTTGTTCAGCACCCAGGCAATCGCGAACTCGACAATCCCCACGCCGCGGCCCTGGGTGTATTGCTGGATCTGCTGGGCGATGCGCAGGGACTCGACGCGCCATTCGGTTTCCAGGATGCGCTTGTCCTGGCGCCCGGCGCGGCTGCCGGCTTCAGGTGTCACGTCCGGCGCATATTTGCCACTGAGCACGCCTCGGGCCAGCGGGCTGTAAGGCACCACGCCCAAACCGTACGCGGCAGCGGCGGTGATCTGCTCCACCTCGGCCTGGCGGTTGACGATGTTGTACAGCGGCTGGCTGATGATCGGCTTGTCCACCCCCAGGCGCTCGGCCACACGGATCACTTCAGCGATGCGCCAGCCGCGGTAGTTGGACAGGCCCCAATGGCGGATCTTACCCTCGCGGATCAAGTCGCCGATGGCCGAAACCGTCACCTCCAGCGGCGTGTTGTGGTCTTCACGGTGCAGGTAGTAGATGTCCAGGTAATCGGTGTCGAGGCGCGTCAGGCTGGCTTCCAGCGCATTGAAGATCCGTTTGCGGTTCAAGCCGCTGCGGTTTGGCAGACCATCCACGGGGCCGATGCCCACCTTGGAGGCCAGCACCCAATCCTGGCGCTGGCGGGCGATGGCTTCACCGACGATTTCCTCGGAGCGCCCGCCGGTGTAGACGTCGGCGGTGTCGATAAAATTGATGCCTTGGTCCCAGGCCTTGTCGATGATGCGCAGCGAATCCTCAGTGTTGGTCTGCTCGCCAAACATCATGCTGCCCAGGGTCAGCGCGCTGACTTTCAACCCGGACTGGCCCAGTGTGCGGTAAATCATCGTGAACACCTCAAAAGGGGGAGACAGTACTTACCCAATACCAGAGAGCAAGGCTCTGGAACAAGCCCTGCGACGGTTATTGCGGTAATAGTTCGGCGCAGCGCTGTTGCAGGAAGCGGTGCAGGACCTTGACCCGTTCCGACACTTGCAGCCGGTGCGGGCACATCAAATTGAACGGCGTCGGCTCGCCTTGCCAATCGGTGAGCAACGGCACCAGGCGTCCGGCCTTGATATCGCGGGCCACATCCAGCCGCGCTTTGTAGGCGATGCCATGGCCGGCCAGCGCCCAGCGCCGCACGATCTCGCCGTCATCGCTCAGGTAGTCCCCTGTCACCTCGACTTCCTGGAGCAGGGCGCCCTGGCGAAAGTACCAGGTGTTGTTCGCACGGCCCTGGCGCATGTAGCGCAGGGTGCTGTGTTGCGCCAAGTCCTGGGGCGTGCGCGGTGTGCCATGGCGTGCCAGATACTCAGGACTGGCACACGCCACGCGCTGGTGATCGGGCACCACCGGCAGGGCCACCAGGCTGGAATCCCGTGGCACGCCAAAGCGCAGGGCAATGTCGACGGTCTCGCGGAACAGGTCGGCATTGCTGTCGTTGAGCAGCAACTGAAGGCGCACGTTCGGGTGTTCGAGCTTGAACTCGTCCAGCCAGCCCAGCAGCACATTGCGCCCGAAATCCGAGGGCGCCGCCAATTGCAGCAAGCCACTCAAGCTCTGGCCTTGCTGCTTGATCGCCTGTTCGCCTTCCGACAACGCCTCCAGGGCCACACGCACGCTGTCGAGGTAGCGCCGGCCTTCTTCGGTCAGCCGCATGCTGCGGGTGGAGCGCGCCAGCAGCCGGATGCCCAGGCGGGTTTCCAGGCGCTTGAGGGCGATACTGGCTGCGGCCGGAGTCAGGCTGAGGCTACGAGCAGCCGCGGACAGGCTGCCCGTATCGGCCGTACGCACGAAGACTTCAAGGTCGAGGATCGAACTCATCTGTAAAAATCCTTTAAAGATCTTGTCGTTTTACCGGGATTTTTCAACGATTGCCAAGCTGGGAAGATGAAACCTCATTTTCCCAACCAGGTATTTCTCCATGACTTCTCCCCTCAACGGCAAAACCGTCATCGTCATCGGTGGCAGCAGCGGCATTGGTGCAGCCGTGGCCAAACAGGCTGTGGCACGCGGGGCCCACGTGGTGCTGGCCGGACGGCGCTTGTCTTCAGCCGTGGAGAACGGTGTGCGCAGCGAACAGGTGGACGTGACCGACGCCGCCTCGTTGCAGCGCCTGTTTGAAACAGTGGGGCGTTTTGACCATCTGGTTTACACCGCCGGCCCTGCGGTGCAGGCCAAGACGTTGATCGAGACTGACCTGAACCTAGCGCAAGACAACTACAACGTGAAGCTCTGGGGTTCGCTGCGGGCGATCCAGGCGGCGCTGCCATTTCTCGGCGAGCACGGCAGCATCACATTGACCTCGGGCCAACTGGGTCGTCGAGCGGTGGCGGGGCAGTTCATCAAGACCGGGATCAATGCGGCGACTGAAGCGCTGGGCAAGCAGTTGGCCAAGGAGCTGGCGCCACGTCGGGTCAACGTGATCAGCCCGGGCGTAATCGACACCGAGGCGTATGCCGGGTTGTCCGAGGAGCAGCGGCTGGCGATGTTTGCCAAGGCCGGCGGGGCGTTGCCGGTAGGACGAGTGGGGCAGGCCGAAGAAGTGGCTGCCGGGTACGTGCTGGCGATGGAGAACGGGTTTATCACGGGTAGCGTGATTGATGTGGATGGTGGCGGCTTGCTCTAAGCGCAGGTCAATCAAAACAGGTCCCGCTTTCGGGCGGGGCCTGCTGTATCACCCACCGCATCTTGCTTAATAACGCGGCACCGGAGCCGGTTGCGGCGGGTAGTAATAGCCCGGAGGCGGCGCCTGGTAGTACACCGGCGGAGGTTGCTGGATGTACACCGGCTGCGGCTGGACGTAAACCGGCTGTTGCACGTAGACCGGCGGCTGGGAGTTGGCGACGACCGAGCCTACGACGAGCCCGCCGACCACGGCCCCCAGCAACGCCGGGCCACCCCAGCCCCAACCACCACGGTAGCCACCGTGACCCCATCCATAGCCGTACCCGCCACGGGCTTCTGCCTGCCCCGCGATGGCGAGGGTGGCAATCAGCACGAGGGCTACTTTCACTTTTGAGAGTCGACTGATCATGACAAGTCCTCTACTTATGCATCGAACCGGTTTTAATCATATTCCCGGGCATACGTTTCAGACAGTGCTTTTTGAGGGGATTACGCGGCGCCAGAGTAAAGGTTAGGTAAGGTTTGTAGCCTGTTTGTTACCTGGCTCTGGCGTTGAAGTGAATACGGGTGTCCGGCGGCGTTCTGAATATAAAAACACCGGCGCCGCCATGGAGGTCGACAGCGCCGGTTTGCCCTGATGTCAGGCCTTGAGTGTCCGCGTCATCCGCAACGCCAGCACACTGCCCGCCACTATCACCGCCGCCAGCAAGTACAGCGCCATGTCGGTAGACCCGGTGGCATCCTTCACAAACCCGACGATATACGGGCTGAGGAACCCGGCCATCTGGCCCATGGAGTTGATCAGTGCCAAGCCACCCGCCGCAGCGCCTGCGCTGAGCATGGCGGTCGGTACCGGCCAGAACATCGGCAGGCCGGTGAGGGCGCCCATGGTGGCGATGGTCAGGCCGAGGATCGCAATCGCCGGCGTGGTTGCAAAGTTAACCGCAATCACCAACCCGATCGCGCCCATCAGCATCGGTACTACCAAGTGCCAGCGACGCTCCTTGCGCAAGTCGGCAGAGCGGCCCACCAGCAGCATGAACACCGCCGCCAGCAAGTACGGGATTGCACTCAACCAGCCAATCACCAGGTTATCGCTGAAACCCATGTTCTTGATGATCGACGGCAGCCAGAAGTTGATGGCGTACACGCCGCTCTGGATGCAGAAGTAGATCAGGCCGAACGCCCAGATGGCCGGGTTCTTGAACACTTCCAGCAGCGAGTCGCTGGTGGTTTTCGGCTTGTTGGCCAGGTCGGTCGCCTGGTCGGCTTCCAGTACTGCGCGTTCATGAGGCGTGAGCCATTTGGCGTTGGCAAAGCTGTCGCTGAGCAGGAAGTAGGCGAGGGCGCCGAGGATCACCGTCGGGATGCCTTGCAGCAGGAACATCCACTGCCAGCCTGCGAGCCCGCCCTGGCCTGCGGCGAAGTGGTTGAGGATCCAGCCGGAGAACGGGCTGCCGAGCAAGCCGGACACCGGGATCGCCGACATGAACAGCGCCATGATCCGCCCACGGCGGAAGGTCGGGAACCACTGCGAGAGGTACAGCACCACACCCGGGAAGAAACCGGCTTCAGCGGCGCCGGTCAGCAGGCGCAAGCCGTAGAAATGGGTGGGGGTGGTGACGAACAGCAGGCAGGTGGACAGGGTGCCCCAGACGATCATCATCAGCGCGATCCAGCGCCGTGGACCAAACCGGGTCAACGCCAGGTTGCTCGGTACGCCGCACAGCACGTAGCCGATAAAGAAGATCCCGGCACCGAGGCCGTACACGGTCTCGCTGAATTTCAGGTCGTCGAGCATCTGCAACTTGGCAAAGCCGACGTTGACGCGGTCGAGGTAGTTGAACAGGTAGCAGATGAAAATGAAGGGGATCAGGCGCAGGGTAATGCGCTTGTATACGGCGTTTTTATCGTCATCGGTGGCCTGGGTGACAGCGGCGCTCTGTGACATGGCAGTCTCTCTTTATTATGATTTTTCGCGATGCGAGGGTAACGTTGATCGCCCAATGAGTCTCGGCCACCTCAAGGGGTGATGTCTTTGTGCTCGCGCACAGTCAGGCATGGTTTGCGCTGTGCCTATGAACAACCCGTTTTTTCAGGAATTTAGCCCCATGTTCGAGCTGGATCATGACCTGGCGCAGGATATCGTCAATCGCACCATGGCGATCCTGCCCTATAACGTCAACGTCATGGACAGCCAGGGCCTGATTCTGGGCAGCGGCGAACCGGAGCGTATCAACACCCGCCATGAAGGCGCGCAATTGGTGCTGGCGAACGTGCGCGTGGTGGAAATCGACAGCCAGACCGCCAAGCACCTCAAGGGCGTGCAGCCCGGGATCAACCTGCCGTTGTTGCACGATCAGCGCCTGATCGGCGTGCTGGGCATTACCGGCGAGCCGGAAGTGCTGCGTACCTATGCCCAGCTGGTGCGCATGACCGCCGAAATGCTGGTGAGCCAGCGCCACCAGCAAGCCGAGCAGCAATGGCGCCGCCAGCGTTGCGATGATCTGTTGGCGCTGCTGCTGGCCGAGACCGGCGATTCACCGCGCCTGGTGGACGAAGCGCAGCAACTGGGCCTCAAGCCGCAATTGGCGCGCACGCCGTACCTGTTTGAACTGGGCAGCGGCCAGTCGGCCGAGGCCTTGAGCGCCTGGCTGACCTCGCGCTACCCCGACAGCTGGTGCGTCAGCTCCGCGCAGTTTTCCCTGTTGTGGTGCCGGCCGGCGTCAGTGCAAGTCGACAACCCGCGCCTGCTGGAAAAGCTCGAAGGCCTGGGCTGGAACATCCTGCGGGTTGCCGTCGGCGGCCAGGCGGACGGCCTGGCCGGGCTGCGCCGTTGCTACCGACGCGTCGGCGATCTGCTCGCCTATGGCCGCGATGTGTTGCCGGAATCACGTTTGCTGACCCTGACCCGTTACCGCCTGCCGGTGATGCTCTGGCGCCACCGCAACGACGATGCCCTCGACGAACTGCTCAACCCGCTGCGCAAGGTGCTGGCCAAGGACAGCAACGGCCAGTTGCTGGCGACCCTGCGCAGCTGGTGCGACCACGACGGGCAAAGCCAGGCCTGCGCCGATGCCCTGGGCATCCACCGCAACAGCCTGCGCTACCGCATGGAGCGCATTGCCGAGCTGAGCGGCGTTGACCCGCTGACCCTCGACGGCATGCTCGCGTTGTACCTCGGCGTGCAGCTCTTGCCCCAGGCTTTGTCGAAATGAACAACAAACCCCAGCCACTCTTGTGCAATGGACCGGCGTTATTGCCTGAGCCAACTGGCAGCATGGGCGTTATAAAAACCGGAGAAAGCCCATGAAAATAATCATCGCCCCCGACTCGTTCAAGGACAGCCTGAGTGCCGAAGGCGTGGCGAATGCCATTGCCGAGGGGTTGGCCACGGTGTGGCCCGACGCCGAGCTGATCAAGTGCCCGATGGCGGACGGTGGTGAGGGCACGGTGGAGTCGGTACTCGCCGCCTGCCAGGGCGAGCTGCGTACCACCAACGTGCAAGGGCCGTTGGGCGCCCGCATTGATGCGCATTGGGGCTGGTTGGCCGAGAGCCACACCGCAATCATCGAAATGGCCGAGGCCAGCGGGCTGCAATTGGTGCCGCCGGGTAAGCGGGATGCCTGTTCCAGCAGCACGTTTGGCACCGGCGAACTGATCCGCGCGGCACTGGATGCCGGCGCCCGGCGCATCATCCTGGCGATTGGCGGCAGCGCCACCAACGACGGCGGCGCCGGCGCGATGCTGGCCCTCGGTGTGCAATTGTTTGATGCCGAAGGTGCCGCATTGCCCTTGGGCGGACTGGCACTGGCCAATCTGTCGCGCATCAGCCTGGAACAACTGGACCCACGCCTGGCCGAGGTGCGCTTCGAAATCGCTGCCGACGTGAACAACCCGCTGTGCGGCCCCCACGGTGCCTCCGCGATTTTCGGCCCGCAAAAAGGTGCCAATCCCCAACAAGTCGAGCAGTTGGACGCTGCCCTCGGCCATTTCGCCGATCACTGCGCCAAGGTGTTGCCGAAAGACGTGCGTGACGAGCCCGGCAGCGGCGCCGCCGGTGGCTTGGGGTTCGCCGCCAAGGCGTTCCTGGGCGCGCAATTTCGTGCAGGGGTTGAAGTCGTCGCTGAACTGGTAGGACTTGAACACGCGGTACGCGGCGCCGACCTGGTGATCACCGGCGAAGGCCGTTTCGACGCCCAGACCCTGCGGGGCAAGACCCCGTTTGGCGTGGCGCGGATTGCCAAGCAGCACAACGTGCCGGTGATCGTGATCGCCGGCACGTTGGGTGATGGCTATGAGCAGATGTACGCCCACGGTGTGGATGCCGCGTTCGCCTTGCCGTCCGGCCCGACTACCCTGGAGCAGGCCTGCAGCGAGGCGCCGCGCCTGTTGCGCGAACGCGCCTCGGACATCGCCCGGGTCTGGCGCCTGGCGGCCCCGGCGGTTTAAGCCTCAAAGCCCTGCGCCAGTTGGTCGACCCACTGGCGCTGAAAGCCCAGCAGCGCGTCCTTGGGCTGCTGCAGCTGAACAAACTCCAGCATCGGGTCTTCCACCGCCGTGCGCACGCCGGCCAATTCCTCCAGCGCCGCCAGCCCGCAAAACGGCACGTAGGCCTCGCTGTAGCCGCCTTCATGCACCAGCACCAGGCGGCCCTGGCACAGCCGCTCGGCAGCCTCACGCACTGCGCGGGTCATCAGGCGGAACGACTCGCTGTGCAGCAGCATCCGCGCCAGCGGGTCGACGGCGTTGGCGTCGTAACCGCAGGCGACGATGATCAGTTCGGGCTCGAATCGCTCGAGGGCCGGCACCACGATGCGCTCCATCGCATGCAGGTACGCCGCGTGGCCGCTGCCGGGTGGCAACGGGATATTGATATTCGCCCCCAGGCCCGCGCCGTGGCCACGGTCCTGTTCACCGCTGTAACCCGGCGGATAGCAACCGTCCTGGTGCAGGGAGATCGTCAGTACATCGCCGCGTGCTTCGAAGATGGACTGGGTACCGTTGCCATGGTGCACATCCCAGTCGATCACCGCGACCTTGCCCAGCCCACGGCGCGCCTTGGCCGCCTCGATGGCGATGGCGATATTGGCCAGGAAGCAAAAGCCCATGGCGCCGTCCGCCAGGCAGTGATGCCCCGGTGGCCGCGACAGCGAGTAGGCATTCCCGACGTGCCCGCTCAGCACCGCGTCTACCGCAGCGATGGTCAACCCGGCAGAGAGTTTGGCGATCTCGTAGCTGCCTGGGCCAATCGGCGCCTGGGGCCCCAGCTCGCCGCCGCCGGCATCGCTCAGGGCCTTGAAGCGTTGCAGGTAGTCGGCGCCGTGTACTCGCCGCAAATCCTCCTCCGTGGCTGGGGCGGCACTGTGCTGTTGCAGGTGACGGCTCAGCCCGGACACGTCCAGCAAGCTTTTCAAGCGCCGCTTGGTCTCCGGTGACTCGGCATGCCCGGTGCCGGCAGGCGGCTGCACCCAACCGCCCACTGGCAAGGTCAGGGCGTGGGGGCCGGCGCTGTGCCAGAGGCTTAGTTCATCAAAGAAAAACGCAGTGGATCGGTTCATCAGAGTCTCCAGTTCAGCGGGTTAAAACAGCGTCAGGCGGGGTGCGGCTGCCGAGCATCAGCGCCAGGGACAACAAGGTGATGGCGGCGCCGCCCACCAGTAGCGAGGTAAACCCGCCGCTGGCCTCGATCAGCCGCCCGGCAATCGCCGGCCCGATGGCCAGGCCGGCGCCGATCACCAGGTTGGAGGTGTTCATCAGCTTGCCGCTGCGGTCGAGGTCAGCCAGGCAGGCGAGAATCAGCGGCAGGATGAAGGTCCAGGTGAACTTGAACAGCAGCGCCGCCAGGGCAAAGCGCATCAGCGTCGGCATGCCGCTCAGCAACAGCACGGCACCCGCCATCAGGGCGTAGCCGGCCAGCAACAGCAGCAGGCGCGGCAGCCGCGTACCGAAGACTGAGGCACACCCGGCGCCGACGATTCCCATCACCGTGGCAACGGCCAGCACTTCACCGCTGTGTTGTGCGGAGATCCCAGCGCCACTGCCGATGGCACCGATAAAGGTCCAGACGCCGCCGAGGCTGATATAGAAAGTCAGGATCCCGGCGATGCCCAGCGCAGCCTTCACCCGGGAGCCCGGCAATGGCGCGGCATCGGTTGGCTGGCGCGGCGGGCTGCCGGATGGAAAGCAGCGGGCCAGGGGCAGCAGCAGCGTCATCAACCCCGCAAGAATCAAGTAGCAGGCGCCGAGCCCATAGCGCGCAAACAACCCGGGCAACACCCCGAGGCCGACGGCGCCGACCACCAGTTGCCCCATCACCCACAAGCCGTAGATCCGGCTGGGGTTGGCGGTGGCGGCCGCGCTGGCCAGGCAGATGATCATCAGCGACCCGCCCGCCAGGGCACTCATAAAGCGCAAGGCAAGCAAGGTGGCGTAGGTGTCGGCGAGCATCGACAGCAGGTTGGCGGCAATGAACGCAATGGCGGCCACCAGCGCTGCCAGGCGCCAGTCCACCCGCTTGAGCCACCAGAACGCAGGCAAGGTGGCCAGGCTCATCGCCCCCAGCTCGGTGGAGAACAGGTCGCCGATGTGTGACGGGCTCAGTTGCCATTGGCTGGCCAGTTGCGCGGCCACCGCCGGTGCGGTCATCAGGATGGTCGGGGTGATGGCGGCGAACAGGATGATCGCCGCCAGCAAGGGCCAGGAACGCGCCGAATAGCCGGCGGTTGCAGCGTGGGTCTGAGTGTTCATGGGCAAGCTCCGGGAAAGTGATTCAGAACACATGAACCAGCCGCAGCAGGGCGTCGGTGCCCGCGTAGCCGTTGGACGCCGCGACGTTTTGCGAAAGGCTGAACATCAGCTGGTTCTGCCGGTCGAGCCAGTGCCCCACCTCGAAACCCACCTGGGTGTAGCGTTTATGGGTGTCGTCGATGCGCTGGTCGTTGATGCGCAGCGCGCCGCCATCGGCATGGATCAGGCGCAGTGCGCCGTAGGTGGTGGGGCTGAAGTCGTAGGAGGCGAAGGCTTGCAGGCGGTACAGCGGGTCTTGCTTGAGGTCGCTGCCGAAATAGTCGTTGTTGGTGCCGTACAACTGGGCTTCGAGGTTGGCTTCCAGTACCCATTTCTCGCCAATGCCCTGGGTGTAGTTGTAAACGAAGGTCGCGCCCCAGCGATTGGCACCGGGGGACACGTCGGGGTTTTTGCTGTGGTACTCGCCCACCGGCACGGTGATCAGGCTCAACAGCCCGCTGTAAGTGCGCGAGGCCGGGTCGTTGATGAAAAACAGCGTGCCGCCGACTTGCGGATCACCAAAGCCGCTCTCGCCGGTGTGTTGGCTGGCGCCGGGCAAGCGTGCGTTGATGTCGGCGAAGGGCAGGATAAATTGCGGGGTGCACAGCGTGCCGCAGACGTCAGTGAAAAACACCTGGCGGTACGCCACGGCGTTGACCTTCAAGTCGGCCTTGCCCGTGGTGTCGGCCGGGCCGTGGAAGTCATCGTAGCGCGAGGCGGGCAAGTACAGCACGCCGAGGCTGGTGCCGGACGGCGCGCCGAAAAAATCCCGGGCGTTGAGGTCGGCAGCCTGGCTGTCGAGGCTCAGCAGGGTACCGCCCAGCAGCATGGCCAGGTGACGCAAGGTAGGGTGATTCATCGCAAGGCATCTCTTATGGACTGTTATGGATGGCAGCGGAAAATGGGCAAAGGGCGCCCGTGGCCGTCAAAACGACAGCGCAAAAAAGCAATGGATAAAGGGCTGAGATCAGTCGGGCGGGGCGTGCAGCAAGTGCGCGATGCGCGCCTTGTCCTTGACCCCAAGCTTGCTGTAGATGGCGCGGATGTGATGGCGCACGGTGTTCGGCGACAAGCCCAGGTCGCGGGCGACTTCCTTGTAGGTCTTGCCTTCGCCGAAGCCCTGGGCCACGTCGTTTTCCCGCGGGCTCAGTTGGGGCAGGGCGCGGTTGATGCGCGCCGCCAACAGAAACTGGTCACCCACGGCCGAGGCCTCGATGTGGATGTGCTTGCCCTCATGCCCGCGTTCATCCAACGGCAGCGGCAGGGCGGGACCGCTCCATTGCGGCCACTCACTGAGCAACAGGTCGACAAACCCGCGTTCGGCACACTGCAACACCCCGCGCTGGTCGCATACCGCCAGGGCCAGGTTGCGCGGGCTGGTGAGGGTTTCGCGCATGGCCACCAGGGTTCGGATCTGATTCGCCGAAACCGACGCCACCAGGTGCAGCATCAGGTTGTTCAGCAGTTGGCAGTCGTCCTGGTTGTAGCGGGGCGCGCCGGGCTTGCGGTACAGGCTCAAGTGATCGCTGAGGCGGGTTTGCGGGTCGACGTGAATCACGCACAACAACTCGCCAATGCCGTAGCGCTGCCCCAACCAGTTCTGACCCGGGCCGTTGGCGGCGTCGAGCATGTCGACAATCACCGCCTGGCCGGGCGCCTCGTGCACCAACCCGACCGTCACGTCCACATGGCGGATCGATTGCCAGTCGGCCAGGTAGGTGGCGGGCAGGTGATGCAGGTAGCTGCTGTGTTCCTCCGGCAGGCCATCGATGATCGCCGCACGGCCCCACCAGGCGCTGTCGAAAGGCAGCAACTGGCTGATGCGCGTCAGGGCATGGCCATGAAACTGTTCAATGTCCTGGTGTTGGGCCAGGCGTTGCAGATCAAGTGTCAGGGTGCTGAAAGCCTGTAACAGGCCAGGAAGATCAAGGCGGCTCATGGGCGTTCCTCTGTGGGACTTTTTTATTGTTTTAGTCACAGGGTTTGAAGGCCGAAACGGGGCAGGGCCTGGGTGAAGTATCGGCGCTGCGAGGGGCGATCGCTATCCTACAGATGCACGATGTGCGGCAGGATTTGTGCTCGCCAAAAAGCCGCTGTGCCGCCTACACTGGTCGGCCACGTGTTTTTCACAGGACGAAACACCATGCACACACCTGAACCCAAAATCGTTATCACGCGCTTCACCGAGGCCCACCTTGAAGGCGTCACTGCGCTCTACAACGATCCGGCTGTCTGCCGTCAGGTGCTGCAAATGCCTTTCCAGTCGGTCGAGGCCTGGCGCAAACGCCTGGTGCAGGACAACGAACGGCGGCTACAGCTGGTGGCGCTGCATGCCGGCGAGGTGATCGGCCAGCTCGGCCTCGAACAGTACTTGCGGGTGCGCCAAAGCCACGTCGGTTCGTTCGGCATGGGCGTGGCCACCGCCTGGCAGGGCAAGGGCGTGGGCTCCCGGTTGCTGGGCGCGGCGCTGGAGGTGGCGGACAACTGGATGAACCTGCACCGGGTGGAACTGACGGTGTACGCCGACAACGAAGCCGCCCACCGGCTGTACCACAAGTTCGGCTTCGAGACCGAAGGCCGGCTGCGGGATTACGCCGTGCGTGACGGCGTATTCGTCGACACCCTGACCATGGCGCGCATCCGCAAGCCTGCCTAGTCGTCCTGCAACGCAAACGCCACCGCAGCCTGCGCATGCAGCTCGGTGGTGTCCAGCAGTGGCAGGTCGCTGTGCTGCGGTTTGATCAACAGGCTGATTTCCGTGCAACCGAGGATGATGGCCTGGGCGCCGCGTGCCGCCAGGGACCCGATCACCCGTTGGTACACCTCGCGCGATGCGTCGCTGATCACCCCGACACACAACTCCTCATAGATGATCCGGTGCACGGCCTGGCGCTCGTCTGCGTCCGGCACCAGCACGGTCAGCCCCTGGGCCGCCAGGCGTGACTTGAGAAATTCCTGTTCCATGGTAAATGCGGTGCCCAGCAGGCCGACGGTGAGGGTGCCGGCCTCTACCGCCGCCGCGCCGGCCGCGTCTGCAATATGCAGAAACGGTATGGACACCGCCGCTTCAATACGCGGTGCCACCAGGTGCATGGTGTTGGTACACAGCACGATGCATTCGGCGCCACCGGCTTGCAGGCGACGGGCGGCGTCTTCGAGAATCAGCGCTGCGTCATCCCAGCGGCCTGCGTGCTGGGCCTGCTCCACCGGGCCGAAGTCGACGCTGTACATCAACAGTTGCGCCGAGCGCAGTGGCCCGAGCTGGTCGCGCACGCTCTGGTTGATGATGCGGTAATACTCGGCGCTGGACTCCCAGCTCATGCCGCCGATAAGGCCGATGGTGCGCATTCGATGCTCCTGAAATGGACGGGCGAGGGCACCACATTACCCAAGCGCGGTGCTTTAGTCATACGCCGGTGTGCCGCATCTGCCATGATCAAGGCTCGCAACCTGGGTCACCCAAGGAACACGGCAATGGACGATGTACAACAACTGGGCGAGATGCTTCGTCATTACGCCGACAGCGAAGCCCACAAGAAGCAGCAGTTCGACGTGCAGTCGGCCCATTGGGCGCAGAAGATCGGCGAGCTGTTCGGCCAGATCGAGCAGTGGCTGGAGCCGGTGAAAACCGTCGGTTTGCTGGAAGTGCAGCGCGAAGCGTATGTGGCTTCCGGCCCGAGCGTACCGGTGGAGACCTCCACCTTTAAGACCGAGAAACTGACCATCCATATTGCCGGCAAACCCGTGGAGTTCGTGCCGGATGTAATGGGCGCCGGCGGCCTGATTTCACTGTCGGTGATGGGCTTGACCGCCGCCCGCTACGGCAGCATTTCCCTGGTGCTGCTGCCGGGGAAAAACGACTGGTTGTGGAAGAAAACCAACGGCCTGAAAGACCCGGACACCTTCGGTTTCGATGCCAACTTCCTGGCCTTGCAGTTGCAGAGCCTGATTCCCCGCGAACGCGGGTGAGTCATGGCTTCTGTGGGAGCTGGCTTGCCTGCGATAGCATCACCGCGGTGTTTCACAAGCACCGAGTGGCCCGCATCGCCGGCAAGCCAGCTCCTACAGGTGGTGCATTCCTTTCTCAGATATCGACATTGCCCCAACCCGGCTTTGCCTCTTCAGGCGCCACCGCGTTAACCCGCTTGCCCGTAGCCAACTCCACCCGCCGCGCCACTTCCGGGTCATCGGCGAACGGCATCAGGCTGGCCTCATCCAGGCTCTCCCTCGACTCACCCCGCAAGCAATACTCCACCGCACCATACAGGCCGATCACCGCCGCCAGGTTCAGCACGACCTCCCACATCAGGCGATCCGCGCGTCAAGCTGCGCCACCTTCAAGTCCGCCACCCGCACCGTGCGCCAGGTGTTGTACGCCATCAGCAACATGCCGCTGAGGAAAAACACCCCGCCGACAAAGCGCACTAAAAACCCCGGATGGCTTGCCTGCAAGGCTTCCACAAAGGAATAGGTGAGGGTGCCGTCATCGTTCACCGCCCGCCACATCAGGCCCTGGGTGATGCCGTTGACCCACATCGACGCGATGTACAGCACCGTGCCAATGGTCGCCAGCCAGAAGTGCATATTGATCAGCCCCACGCTGTGCATCTGCGTGCGCCCGAAAACCTTCGGGATCATGTGGTACAGCGAGCCAAACGTGATCATCGCCACCCAGCCCAGCGCGCCGGCGTGGACGTGGCCGATGGTCCAGTCGGTGTAGTGGGAGAGGGCGTTGACGGTCTTGATCGCCATCATCGGCCCTTCAAACGTCGACATCCCGTAGAACGCCAGCGACAGCACCAAAAAACGCAGGATCGGGTCGGTGCGCAATTTATGCCAGGCCCCCGAGAGCGTCATCATGCCGTTAATCATCCCGCCCCAGCTGGGCGCCAGCAGGATCAGCGACATCGCCATGCCCAGCGACTGGGCCCAGTCCGGCAGCGCGGTGTAGTGCAAGTGATGGGGGCCGGCCCAGATATACAGGGTGATCAACGCCCAAAAGTGCACGATGGACAGGCGATAGGAATACACCGGCCGCCCGACTTGCTTGGGCACGAAGTAGTACATCATCCCCAGAAAGCCCGTGGTCAGGAAGAAACCCACGGCGTTGTGTCCGTACCACCACTGCACCATGGCGTCGGTGGCACCGGAATACACCGGGTAGGATTTGAACCAGTCCACCGGGATCGACAGGTGATTGACCACGTGCAGCATGGCGATCACCACGATAAACGCACCAAAGAACCAGTTGCCGACGTAGATGTGCTGGGTCTTGCGCTGCACCACAGTGGTGAAAAACACGATCGCATAGGCGACCCACACCACGGTCATCCACACGGCGCCGCTGAACTCGATCTCGGCGTATTCCTTGGTGGTGGTGTAGCCCAGCGGCAGGCTGACCAACATGATCACGATCACCGATTGCCAGCCCCAGAATGTGAAGGCTGCGAGCTTGTCCGAGTACAGCCGTACCTGACAGGTGCGCTGTACTGCGTAGTAGCTGGCGGCGAATTGCGCGCTGCCGGCAAAGCCGAAGATCACAAGGCTTGTGTGCAGCGGGCGCAGGCGCCCGAAGGTGGTCCAGGGCAGGTCGAGGTTCATCTCGGGCCAGACCAGTTGCGAGGCGATCCACACGCCCATGGCCATGCCGACCACGCCCCAAACGATGGTTGCAATGACGAATTGACGCACGACCTTGTAGTTGTAGGCCTGTGCGATTGATGGTGGTTGCATGCTTAGTCCTCCCACGGTTCCAAGTGGGCGGCACTGTAGGAAGGATGGGCGGAACAATACAGACTCAGACCCGGGTCATTAATACGGATCAGCCACTAACCTGCATTTTTCGCACGTTACCCCCGTCAATAAATCGTTTGTCCAACCCCCGCCCAATGACAAAACTGCAAGTCACTCGCAAAACAACAACGATTGGGCAAAAACCACATGCAAATCGAGCGCAATTTTTTCAACGGCCAGTTTGCCGAACCTGCCACCACCGCCCGGATCGCGGTCTATAACCCTGCGACCGAGGCCCAGGTAGGCCAGGTGTCCGCCGCCACCCCCGACGAGGCGATTGCTGCCGTAGACGCCGCCGCTACCGCACAGAAAACCTGGGGCAAGCTCACCAGCATCCAGCGCGCCGAACACCTGCGGGCTTTCGCCGACGCCCTCGAAACCTGCGCTGAAAGCATAGGCAAGGCGCTGGCCAGCGAGTCCGGAAAAAGCCTCGACGACGCCAGCAACGAAGCCCGCTACGCCGCACAAATCACCCGTTACCACGCCGAATGGGCCCGCCGCATTGAAGGCGAAATCATCCCCAGCGACACCCCGGACGAAAACCTGTTCCTGCAACGCGAGCCGATTGGCGTCGTGGCGTGCCTGATCCCGTTCAACTACCCGGTCTACACCCTGTTGCGCAAAATCGCCCCGGCGCTGATTGCCGGCAACACCGTGGTGGTGCGCCCGAGCAACAACACCCCGTTGTCTGCCTTCGAAATCGCCCGCGCGGTTGAGCAGTCGGGCATCCCGGCCGGCGTGATCAACATCCTGACCATGGACCACGCCACCGCCGCCGCCCTGTGCACCCACAAGGCCGTGGGCTTGATCACGCTGACCGGCAGCGTCAACGCCGGGCGCATCGTGCTGGATTACTGCAAGGCCAACATCGCCAAGCCATCCCTGGAACTGGGCGGCAAGACCCCGGCAATCATCGAGGCCGACGCCGACCTGGAAAAAGCCGCCAGCGACATCATCGCCTCCAAGACCACTCACTGCGGCCAGTTGTGCACGGCGGTCGAGCGCGTGTACGTGCAGGAAAGCGTCTACGACCGATTCCTGGCGCTGCTCAAGGCCAAGATCAGCGCCGTAAAATTTGGCGATCGCGCCACGGACGCCGGCCTGATGGGCCCGCTGGTCAACGCCAGCTCCCGGCAGAATATTCACGCCATGGTCGAGCGCGCCATCGCCGACGGTGCTGTACTGGAAACAGGCGGCGTACTCCCCGAAGGCCCGGGCCATTTCTACCCGCCGACGCTGCTCAGCGGTTGCCGCCAAGGCATGGAAATCATCCAGGAAGAAATCTTCGGCCCGGTGCTGCCGGTGCTCAAGTACCGCGACATCGACGAAGCGCTGGCCATGGCCAACGACCACCAGTTCGGCCTGTCGTCTGTGCTCTACACCGAGAACTACCGCACGGCCATGAAAGTCGCCAATGCCATTGAGGCCGGCGAGTTGTACGTCAATCGCACCCCGGCGGACCCTTACCAGGGCTTTCACGCCGGCTGGAAACGCTCAGGGCTGGGCGGCGATGACGGCAAGCACGGGATGCTTGAGTTCACCCAGACCCGTTTGGTGGTCATGAAGTACTGAGTCACCGACCACCGGCTTTACCTCAATAAAAACAATTATCGGGGCACCCGCGCATCGGGTGCCCGAGGTCTACAAGATGTCCAAGCCTGCACCCGTTGCCCAGGGTTTCGATGCCGTGTCCGCGGCCAAAAGCGACAAAGCCAGTCGCTACTTCCAATTGATGTTGCTGGTGCTGGCCGCCGGGGCGATCTACCCGATCCTCTACCTGCGCCAGGTCTACCAGACCACCATGCTCGACGTGTTCCAGATCAACCACAGCCAGCTGGGTTATCTGTATTCAATGCTCGGCACGATCTTCCTGCTCAGCTACCTGCCCAGCGGCTGGTTGGCGGATCGCCTGCCACCGCGCTTCCTGATCTTTTTTTCGCTGGTGGCCACCGGTGCCCTGGGCATCTGGTATTCCACCGTGCCGTCGATGACCGGCCTGATGATTATCTTCGGTTGCTGGGGCCTGACCACCGGCCTGACCTTCTGGGCCTCGGTGCTCAAGCGGGTGAAGATGATTGCCCATCACAGTGAGCAAGGCCGGTTCTTCGGCATCCTCGACGGCGGCCGTGGCCTGGTGGAAGCCTTGCTGGCCACCGTGGCCTTGGGGCTGTTCGCCTATGCCACCGAGACCCGCAGCCAAACCGCCGCCGAAGGTTTCAAGCACGTGGTGTACCTGTATTCGTTCGTGTGTATCGCGATTGGTTGTGTGCTGGTGCTGCTCAAGGACCCCAAGTCCATGGCCGAAACCGCGGCGGTAGAGAAGGGCAAGTTCAACCTGATCGCCGACCTCACCACCCTGGTGAAAATCCCTGAGCTGTGGCTGGTGACTGCCATTGTGTTCTGCGGTTATCACATGTTCTGGGCCACCTACAGCTTCTCTGACTACCTGCAAGGCAGCGGCATGACCGCCGTGATGGCCGGCACCATCACCACCATCAAGCTGTGGATGCGGCCTATCGGCGGGATCGGCGGCGGCTGGCTGGGGGACAAGTTTTCGAACATCTCGGTGCTGATCATCGCGCTGGTGCTGGTGACCCTGGCGATGGTCGGCCTGATCGTGTTCCCGGCCATTGGCAGCCTCGGCTTGCTGATCGGCACGGTGATCTTTATCGGCCTGATGACCTATGCGATTCGCGGCCTGTACTGGGCGATCCTCGACAGCTGCGATATCCCGCTGCGCATCACCGGCCTGGCCATCGGCATTGTCTCGGTGGTGGGTTACCTGCCGGACACCTTTATCCCGCTGATCAATGGCTACCTCACCGACACGTACCCGGGGCAGGTTGGCTACAACCTGTACTTCGGCTACATCGCCTTCATCGGCGTGCTCGGGACCCTCGCGGCCCTGACCTTGCGCGCCCGAATCAATCGTAAAAAATTCAACCAGACAGGTGCCTGAGATGAAAATCGTCGCCCTTGAAACCCATATTGTCGCCGTACCGCCACCCCACATTGGCGGCATGTACTGGCTGTTCGTCAAACTCAAAACCGACTGCGGCATCGAAGGCGTGGGCGAGATCTACGCCGCCACCTTCGGCCCCAAAGCCATGCTGCCGATCATCGAGGACGTGTTCGAGCGCTACCTGCTCAACCACGACCCGCACCACATCGAGCGTTTCTTCCGCCAGGCGTATTCCAGCGGGTTCACCCAGCGTCCCGACCTGACCATGATGGGCGTGGTCAGCGGCCTGGAAATGGCCTGCTGGGACATCATCGGCAAGGCCGCCAACAAGCCGGTCTATGAGTTGCTGGGCGGCAAGGTCAACGAGCGCCTGCGCTCCTACACCTACCTGTACCCGGTCAACAGCAAGGGCGAGTACGACTACGACGACCCGGACCTGGCCGCCGAGTGCGCCGTCGAGAACATGAACAAGGGCTTCACCGCGGTCAAATTCGACCCGGCAGGCCCGTACACCGCGTACTCCGGCCACCAGATTTCCCTGGAAGTGCTGGAACGCTGCGAAACCTTCTGCCGCAAGATCCGCGAAGCGGTGGGCGACAAGTGCGACCTGCTGTTCGGCACCCACGGGCAGATGGTGCCGTCGTCGGCCATCCGCCTGGCCAAGCGCCTGGAAAAATACGACCCGCTGTGGTTCGAAGAGCCCGTGCCACCGGGCCAGGAAGACGCCATGGCCCAGGTCGCAGCCAAGACCACCATCCCCATCGCCACCGGCGAGCGGCTGACCACCAAGTACGAGTTCTTCAAGCTCTTGCAGGCCGGTGGTGCATCGATCCTGCAAATGAACGTGGCCCGCTGCGGCGGCCTGCTGGAAGCCAAGAAAATCGCGAGCATGGCCGAGGCTTACTACGCGCAAATCGCCCCGCACCTGTACAACGGGCCGATTGGCGCAGCGGCGAGTTTCCAGCTGGCCACGTGCACGCCGAACTTCCTGATCCAGGAAAGCATCATGACCTGGGGCGGCTTCCACGCCGAAGTGCTGACCAAGCCGCTGCAATGGGAGGACGGCTACATCATCCCGTCCACCGAGCCGGGCCTTGGGGTGGAGCTGAACATGGACGTGGTGCGCAAGCACACGCCGTACACCGGCGAACGCCTGCACCTGCAAATGGCGCCTACGCCGGCTGACGTGAAAGACACTTCGCCCGCCAAGGGCTAAAAAAAACGACTGATGCGGTAACTGTGAATGACATACGACTACATCATCGCCGGCGCCGGCGCCGCAGGTTGCGTCCTGGCCAACCGACTCTCCGCCTCGGGCGAGCATTCGGTGTTGCTGCTGGAAGCCGGCGGCAAGGACAGCTCCTGGTGGTTCAAGATCCCGGTCGGTTTTGCCAAGATGTACTACAACCCGACCTTCAACTGGATGTACTACAGCCAGCCGCAAAAACAGCTGGCCGACCGCGCCATCTATGCCCCACGCGGCAAAGTGCAGGGCGGTTCCGGCTCGATCAACGCCATGATCTACGTGCGCGGCCAGGCCCATGACTTCAATGACTGGGCGGCCAACGGCAACGACGGCTGGGGTTTCCAGGACGTGCTGCCGTACTTCCGCAAGCTGGAAAATCACCCGTTGGGCGACACCGAATACCACGGCAGCAGCGGCCCCATCAGCATCACCCCGATGAAGGGCCAGACCCACGCTATCTGTGATGTGTTCCTCAAGGGCTGTGAGCAGTTGGGCTACGGCCTGAGCGATGACTTCAACGGGCCGGACTTCGAAGGTGCGGGCCTCTACGACGTCAACACCCGCAACGGCGAGCGCTGCTCCAGCAGCTTTGCGCACCTGCACCCGGCGTTGGGTCGACCGAACCTGACGGTGGAACTGCATGCGCTGGTAGACCGCGTGCTGTTCGACGACCAACAGCGGGCCACCGGCATCAGCGTGACCCAGCACGGCGTGGTCCGCACCTTCACCGCGCGCAAGGAGGTGATCCTGTGCGCGGGGGCGGTGGATACGCCAAAGATCCTGCAACTGTCGGGGGTGGCGGACAAGCAACTGCTCGCCGAACACAACATCCCGCTGGTCAAGGACCTGCCGGCGGTGGGGCAGAACCTGCAGGATCACCTGTGCGCCAGCTATTACTACAAGGCCAATATCCCGACCCTGAACGACCAGCTCAGCTCGCTGTTCGGCCAGTTCAAGCTGGGCCTCAAATACCTGCTGACCCGCAAGGGCGCGCTGGCCATGAGCGTCAACCAGGCCGGCGGGTTCTTTCGCGGCAACGCGGAACAGGCGCACCCCAACCTGCAGCTGTACTTCAACCCGCTGTCGTACCAGATCCCGAAAAACAACAAGGCCAGCCTCAAGCCCGAGCCGTATTCAGGCTTCCTGCTGTGCTTCAACCCGTGCCGGCCCACCAGCCGCGGGACGATTCGCATCGCCTCGAAAAACCCACGGGATGCGGCCTTGATCGACCCCAACTACCTGAGCACCCAGAAGGACATCGACGAGGTGATCCAGGGCAGCCGGCTGATGCGCACGATCATGCAGGCCCCGGCGCTCAAGGGCGTGACCGTGGCCGAGGTGTTGCCGGGGCCTGCGGTGGAAACCGATGAACAGATGCTGCAGTACTTCCGCGAGAACAGCGGCTCGATCTATCACCTGTGCGGGTCGTGTGCCATGGGCTCGGACCCGTTGGTGTCAGTGGTGGACAAGCGCCTGAAGGTGCACGGGATGCAAGGGTTGCGGATTGTCGATGCGTCGATTTTCCCGAACGTGACGTCAGGGAATACCCATGCGGCAGTGTTGATGGTGGCGGAGAAGGGCGCGGATCTTATCCTGCAGGATGCCTGAACTGATCGTTCCCACGCTCTGCGTGGGAATGCATCCTGTGACGCTACGCGTCACGACATCACGAACGGACGCGGAGCGTCCAGGGTGGCATTCCCACGCAGAGCGTGGGAACGATCATAGAGAGGCGGTGTTCTGCCACTGAGCAACCGTTTCTGCGCTGATACTCACCCCACCACACACAATCACCACCACATCCTCAACCCCGGCAATCGCCCCATGCTCCAGATACGCCACAGCCAACGAAACCCCGCACGCCGGCTCCACCAACTGCCGTAAATCATCGGCATACCGCGCCACGCCCATCATCGCCTCGGCGTTACTCAGCACCACGCACTGATGGGCAAACTGGCCGATATGTTCAACCGGCCACGCCGCCACCTGGGTCGCGGCCAACGACTTGGCCACGGTATCGATCTTCGCCAGGCGCACCGGCTTTCCAGCCTCCACAGCGGCCGCAAACGAAGCCGCGCCCGCCGTTTCACAGGCAATCACCTTGCAGTCGAACCGTCCATGACGCTCCAGCCCCGTCAGCACCCCCGCGAGCAAGCCACCGCCGCCCACGGAGGTCACGATAGCGCCCACCTGCGGGCAATCCTCAAGAATCTCATCGATCATGCGGCTGTGACCTTCCCACAACAGTGGGTGATCAAAAGCCGGTACATACAACGCGTCCGGCGCTTCGGCGAGTTGCAGCGCCAGCTCGTTGGATTGATCCCACAGATCACCGTGCACCACCACCTCGGCGCCCGCCTGGCGGATACGCGCGCGGGTGGCTTCGGGGGTGGTGGAGGGCACCACGATCCGCGCCTGCAATCCCAGGCCTCTTGCTGCAAAGGCCGTGGCCAACCCGGCATTGCCGCCGGAAGGGCACACCACCGTGGTTTTGCCCTGGCTGGCCGCGTAGGCGCACAGCGTGGTCATCCCGCGCAACTTGAACGAGCCACAGGGTTGCAGGTTCTCAAGCTTCAGCCAGATGCGCCGGTTAGGGGTGGACAGGCCGGGGTGCAGGATCAACGGGGTGCGGATGGGCAGCATTGCGCAACTTCCTTATTGGGTGGGCTGCCATCCTACCTCAGTGAGCGGCCGCCGCCAGGGGTTCGGCCGGTGTCTTGCGGCGCGTCAAATGGCTGATGCCCATGATAATCAGCGGCGTAAACAGGGCGATGTACGCGTTGTCGATGCCCCACGGATTACCGGCGAGGAACCAGCCCACGGTCGCCAGCAACGAAGCAATGATGCTCAGGAATGCCCCGGCCGCCGTGCCGAATTTCGGCGCGTAGAACACCATCAACACCAGCACGGCCAGGGAGGCGCGTAACGCCTTGCCGAGGAAGGCGATCATCAGCACCTTGTCAGAAGTCAGCGCCAGGGCAATCGGCAACAGGCCGACGGCGATGGTCGCCAGGCGCACGAAGCGCAGGGATTTGGCGTCGCTTTTTTCCGGGTTGAACCAGGGTTCGTAGAAGTCCCGCAGCAACAACGTCGCCGAGCCCATGCTTACCGCCGAGATGGTGCCGAACAGTGAGCCGGCAAGGCCTGCTACCACCAGCCCGGCCGTCAGTTGGTCCATGCTGGCGATCAGAGTCGGGAAGGCTTGCAGCGAATCCACATTGGGAAACAGCACCGCGCTGCACATCCCGATCAATGCCGCGCCGATGCCGAACGGCACCATCAGCACTGCCACATAGAAACACGCACGCTGGGCCTTGCCCGCATGGCTGACGGTGTTCACCGCCTGGATCACGTATTGGGTGGAGAAGATCGAACCGATACCGGCGATCATCCAGGCGACGATCTGGCCCCAGCCGACGGTGGTCCAGTCAAACATGCTGGCGGGCAATTGCGCCTGCAACTGGCCGATGCCGCCCACTTGCTTCAAGCCAAACCACAGGGCCAGGCCGACGCCCAGGTACTTCAAGGCGGCGTGGACGAAGTTGGTGTAGATCACTGAGCGCATGCCGCCGATGCTCACGTACAGCACCGAGACCACGCCGACGATCACGATCGCGAGGGTTCGATCCACTTGCATCACACTGGCCAATACCGCGCCGCCGCTGGCGTAGATCGAGACGGCGACGATCTCCAGGGCAAAGATCGTGATGATCGAGGTGGCGAAGCGGGTGCGTTGGCCGTAGTTGCGCGCGAGTACGCCGGAGATGGTGTTGTCGCCCAGGTCCTTGTATTTGCGCGCCAGCAGCCAGGCGAAGAGTACGAAGCCGAGGGCCAGGGCGAACAGGTTCCATGCGGCGGAGATGCCGACCTTGAAACCGGTTTGGGCGGTGCCGATGCTGACTGCGGTGCCGATAAATTCGGAGAGCATCAGGAAGCCGATCAGGAACGCCGGGAAGTGGCCACCGCCGGTGGTGTAGTTGTTGGCGCTGCGGGAATGGCGGCGGACGCCGTAGCTGATCAGCGCCAGGCTCAGCATGTAGAGGCCGGTGATGGACAGCACGATCCAGGATGAGTGGGTGGGCATTTTTTATACTCTTTAGGTATTTTTGTAATTGTGGGTAGTTTCCTCTGGTGGTTTTGCTTTCGTCTAATATCGGGTTGGTATGGTTTGATACTCTTTTGGTATGGGTGAATATCCGTTGGTTAGGTCATGGCTGCTTATGGTTCCGCTCTTACAGCGGGTCACTTTGGAAAAGCCCCAAAGTAACCAAAGGGCTCTGCCCCGCCTGTCGGCACCTCGCCTAGGCTCGGTGTTCCCTCACTCCGGCATTGCTCCGCGGGCCGCCGCGACGGGGCGTCCCTGCCCCGTCGCGGCTAAACCGGCGTCCTGCCGGTTTACCCGCTCCTCAATCCCTGCGTTCGGCCTCGGGCTTATTGGGGCAGTCAGATCAAAATCAAAAGCAAGAGCACAGCGGCCTACAGGCCGGCTTGAGTGGTAGAAGCCAGAGCAAAAGCCAAAGCCAAAGCGAAAACCAAATCTGAAACTGATGCACCTCTGCTTTTCTGTGGGAGCTGGCTTGCCTGCGATGCAGACACCTCGGTTTTTCAGATGCACCGAGGCGAGGCCATCGCAGGCAAGCCAGCTCCCACATTTAACTGTGCCCGCTTTAGATTTTGATCTTGATGTTGCCTTTGCTTCACACCACTCAAGCCGGCCTGTAGGCCGCTGTGCTGTTGATCTGCTTTTGATCTTGATCTTAGGCGCCCCGTTAAACCACGCTGGCCGAACGCAGGTAGTACGGAGCGGGTAAACCGGCAGGACGCCGGTTTAGCCGCGACGGGGCAGGGACGCCCCGTCGCGGCGGCCCGCGGAGTAATGCCGGAGTGCGGGCACACCGAGCCTAGGCGAGGTGCCGAGTGGTGGGGCAAGAGCCTTTTGGTTACTTTTGGGCTCCTTTCAAAAGTGACCCGCTGTAAGAGCGGAACCCATATCAGCCATCACCCAAATAACGGATATGCCCCCAATCTACCACCCCCGCAACCGCTCCCAAACCTGCACATCCCCGTTCTCCAACAACGCGCTATAGCTGCCGAACTGCGTCCCCGTAGCACACGCATGGTTAGGCAAAACCCTCAGCCGCGTCCCCAGCGGAAACCGCTCAACCACATCCACCGAAACGCCGTCGAACCAAGCCACCCCATGCTCCTGATTCGCGCTGCCCACCACCAACCCCTCAATCACCTCACCGCCCTCGGTACACACCTGCCCGTACCCAAAATCCCGCTTCTGCGACTGCGTCCCACGGTCCCGACTCATCGCCATCCACCCCGCATCGGTAATGATCCAGCCTTTCTCCGGCTGATGCCCGATCACCGTAGTCAGCACACTCAACACCAGCTCATCAACGCGGCACACCCCAACGTTATGCATCACCAAATCAAAAAACGCATAAACCCCGGCCCGCAGCTCAGTCACACCCTCCAGGCTGACCGCCGACAGCGCCGTCGGCGTCGAACCCACACTCACCTGCGAACAAGGCAAACCCGCTCCCCGAATCACCTCGGCCGCCGCCACACAGCGCGCCCGTTCCTGCTCGGCAATCGCCCGCAACGCCTCAGGCGTATCCAGCCCGTAGCTTTCCCCGGCATGAGTCAACACCCCGGCAAGCATCCCGCCGCCATGCAGCAGCCTGGCGATCTCCAGCAACAGCGGATCCTGAGGCTTCACCCCGGACCGGTGCCCATCACAGTCAATCTCAATCAGCACCGCAAAAACTTCACCCTGCAGCGCACCAAACTCGACAATCGCCCGGGCCCCGGCAAGGCTGTCGGTGATCAGCGTCAGCGCACACCCCTGACGACGCAACGCCAACGCCTGGGGCAATTTATGCGGCGCCATCGCCACCGCATACAGAACGTCGCGAATGCCGAGGTCGAAAAAATACTCGGCCTCCTTCAACGTCGAAACCGTAATCCCCGTGGCCCCTGCAGCGATTTGCGCCGCCACCACCCCGGCGCATTTATGGGTCTTCACATGGGGCCGCAAGCTCACCCCCAAGTCATCGGCGCGCCGCTGCATACGCAGGATATTGCGCTGCATCCGGCTGACATCCAGCAAAGCGGTCGGGGTATCCATCGTGCACACTCCAAAAGGTAAATTGACGGTCTATCCAGTACTGGATATGTTGTCTGAATGAAAAAACACACTCCCGAACAAGCGGCCCTGATCAGCCAACTCGAACAGATTGCCGAAGGCCTGAGCAAGACCTTCAGCCCGTTTTGCGAGGTCGTGCTGCACGACCTGCGCGACCCGCAGCACGCAATCATGGCCATCCACAACAACCTCTCCGGGCGCCAGCCGGGAGACCCTGCGACCGAGCTGGGCCTGGCGCGGATTGCCGATCCCGAGTACCCGCAGGTGATCGCCAACTACCAGAACCAGTTCGCCGATGGCCGCCAGGTCAAGAGCACTTCCATCGGTATCAAGGACTCCACCGGCAAGTACGTCGCGGCTTTGTGCATGAACGTCGACCTCTCGTTGTTCCGTGGCTTGCAGGGCATGCTGGAACAGTTCGGCTCGGTCAGCGGCGACCGGCCCGCCGAGTCTCTCGACCCGTCCGGTGCCGATGCCATTCGTGCGCGTATCGATCAGTTCGCCGCACGCCTGGCGACCACGCCGCGTGCGCTGAAGGCCGCCGATCGCCGCTTGCTGATGCAAGAGCTCAAGGACGCCGGCGTGATGGACATACGACGGGCCATGGAAACGGTTGCCTCGCACCTTGGGGTCTCGCGGGCGGCGGTCTACACCTACGCCAAATGACCTACGCCGAACGCGCCACGGCTTCGATTTCAATCAGGTAGCCGTGGTGCAGTTCCGGCACCGGCACCACCGCGCGGGCAGGGCGGTGGTCCCCCAGCGCGGCAGCGTACAAGCCGTCGAATTCAGGCCAGTGTTTTACCCCCACCACATACACCGTGACTTTCACCAGGTCTGCGGGTGAGCCGCCTGCGGCCTTCAAAATCGCCAACAGATTGTCCAGCGCCACTTGAGCCTGTTCGGCAAACGACGCATCAATGTTGTGGCGCCCGTCCGGGCTCACCGGTAATTGCCCGGAGATATACAGCGTGCCCTGATGGCTGACGGCCTGGGCGTAGTGACCGGCAGGCTGGGAGGCAGTGGGTGTGTGGTGAATCTTCATGATCGGCAGTTCTCAGGCAATAGAGGGAAGGGGAGCAGGTTGTTCATCGGTGGCACCGTGACCAATCACCGCCGTGGCCACGCCGCAGCCGAACACATTGGTGGCGGTTCGGCCCATGTCGAGGATCGGGTCTACCGCCAGGATCAGCAGCAAGCCGGCTTCCGGCAGACCCACCATCGGCAGGCCGGCCGCGAGCACCACCAGTGAGCCGCGGGCCACGCCGGCGGTGCCCTTGCTGATCACCAGCAGGGTCAGCAGGATCATTACCTGGTGGCTGAAGCTCATCTCGATGCCATAGGCCTGGGCAATGAACATCACGATAAACGCCTGGTACATCATCGAACCGTCGAGGTTGAATGAGTAACCCAAGGGCAACACAAAGCTGTTGATACGCTTGGGCGAGCCGAAGCTGTCCAGGGCGGCGATGGTCTTGGGGTAGGCGGCTTCACTGCTGGCGGTGGAGAACGCCAGCAACACCGGGCTGCGCAGCAGCCGCAGCAATTGCCGCAAGCGTGCGCCCAGCGCCAGGTAACCCACGCCGCTGATCACCAGCCACAGCACTGCCAGCCCGAGGTAGAACTGCGCGATCAACTTGCCAAAGCTGACCACCATCCCCAGCCCGTACAGGCTGATGGTGGCGGCAATCGCGGCAAATACCGCCAGCGGTGCAATCACCATCACGTACTCGGTGATGCGGAACATCACCTGGGTCAACTCTTCCAGTACGTGCAGGATCGGCGACCTGGCGCTGCCCTTGACGAAGGCTAGCGCGGCGCCGAAGAACAACGAAAACACCACGATTTGCAGCACTTCATTGTTGCCCATGGCCTCAACGATGCTGCGTGGGAACACATGGGACAAAAAGCCCGACAGGTTGAAGGTGGCGGTGTTCAAACCGCTGCTGCCGTTCGCCGCCACGCTCAGGTTAAGCCCCGCGCCCGGCTGGAACAGGTTGGCCAATACCAGGCCGATCAGCAGCGACACCACCGACGCAATCAGGAACCAGGCCATCGCCTTGAACCCGACGCGGCCGATAGAGCCACTGTCTGCCATGCTCGCCACGCCACTGATCAACGTCGCCAGCACCAGCGGCGCGATGACCATCTTAATCAGGCGCAAAAATACGTCGGTCACCATGCTCAAGTAACCGGCGATGGTCTTGGCAGTGTCGGCGTCCAGTCGGGCGTGCAGTACGGCCCCCACCAGCACACCGAGGATGATCGCAATCACGATGGCCCGGGCCAGGTAACGATTTTTCATAAGCACCTCTTGTTGTTAAAGCCTCGGGAAAACCCGGGCGTTTTTATCGGCGGCAGAAATTGCAGGCAGCAGGAAACCGTGTGGCAAGCACGCTCGCCACAGTCGGGTTCAGTGTTTTTTTTGTTGGAAGGCTTAGCCCTGTAGCAGGCTCGCGTACTTCTCGATATCGACGTTGCCGCCCGTCACGATGATGCCCACGCGCTGGCCCTTGAATTGATCCTTCACGCTGCGCAACGCCGCGAGACCCAGGCAACCGGTGGGCTCCACGACCATTTTCATGCGCTGCATGAAGAACTTCATCGCTGCGACCAATTCGGCGTCCGAGACGGTAAGGATGTCAGTGACCTGCTCGCGAATGATCGGAAAGGTGTGGTGGCCCAGATGCTGGGTCTGGGCGCCGTCGGCGATGGTGGCGGGAGTGTCGATGTGCACGATGCTGCCGGTCTGGAAGGAGCGCTGGCCGTCATTCCCGGCTTCGGGCTCGACCCCGTACAGCAGGCAATCGGGCGACAGCGCACGGGTGGCCAATGCCGTGCCGGAGAGCATGCCGCCACCGCCCAGGCCAACAAACAAGGCGTCCAGGGGGCCGGTGAATTCCAGCAGTTCCTTGGCGGCAGTGCCCTGGCCGGCGAGTACGTCCGGGTGGTCGTAGGAAGGAATCAGGGTCATGCCGTGCTGCTCGGCCAGGGTGCGGCCGATCTGTTCGCGGTCTTCGGTGATGCGGTCGTAGAACACCACGGTCGCGCCGTATTCCCGGGTGGCGGCGACCTTGGCGGCCGGTGCGTCGGTGGGCATTACGATGGTGGCCGGCATCTGCAACAGACGCGCGGCCAGGGCGATGCCTTGGGCGTGATTGCCCGAGGAAAACGCCACCACACCGGCCTTGCGCTGCGCCTCGTCAAACCGTGAAAGCGCATTGAACGCGCCGCGAAACTTGAATGAACCGGTGCGTTGCAGGTTTTCGCACTTGATGAACACCTGGGCCCCGGTCTCGGCGTCGAGGGTGCGCGAGGTGAACACCGGCGTGCGGTTGGCGAAGCCCTCCAGGCGTTCGGCGGCTTTGATCACGTCATGGTACGAAGACAATTGCATGGAAAGGACCTCTGAAAATGAACCGGGCACGGGCGCATTGCATTTGCTGTCTGGATAAAATATCCAGAACTATACAAAATGTAAAGCGCCGCGTGCCCAGGGTTTTCAGTGCCCGACCAGTTCCTCCAGCAACTGCTCTTTGTAGCCTTGCAATACCGATGAGCTGCGCTCCCTCGGATGCGGCAAGTCCACCCGGATTTCATGTTTGATTCGCCCTGGGTGGGCATCCATCACGATCACCCGGTCCCCCAGGTACAACGCCTCTTCGATGTCATGGGTGACCATGATCACCGTGCAGCGCTGCTGCACCCAGATCCGCTGCAGTTCACGCTGCAAATGCACCCGGGTCAGGGCATCGAGGGCGCCCAGTGGTTCATCGAGCAACAGCACCTTGGGTGTGTTGATCAGCGCCCGGGCGATCGCCGCACGTTGCGCCATGCCGCCCGAGAGCTGGTGGGGATAGGCGTTTTCGAAGCCGGTGAGGTTGACCAGGGCGATGTGTTCGGCCACCTGCCGATCCTTTTCGGCCTGGGCCAGTTTGTGATTTTTCAGGGCCAGGGCGATGTTCTGGCTGACGGTCATCCACGGGAACAGGCGGTGGTCCTGGAACACAATGCCGCGCTCCAGGCTGGTGGCGGCAATGCGTTGGCCGTCCAGCAGGATGTCGCCTTCGTACTCGGCCTCCAGCCCGACAATCAGCCGCAGCAAGGTGGATTTGCCGCAGCCGCTGGCGCCGACGATGCTGACAAACTCCCCGGGGCGCACGTCGAGGTTGATGTTGTGCAACACCGGCAGCGGCTTGCCTTCGATCCGGTAGGCCTTGTTCAGGCCGCGAATCTGCAGGGCGCCGGTCTGCACGGCGGTGTGGAGGGCGTGGTGGGCGATTGCGTTCATGTTCATGGCCTTCAACGAAGATTGCGCCAGCGCAGCACGTGGCGGCTGAGGCGGGTAAACAGCAGGTTCATCAGGTAGCCCAGCAGGCCGATGCACAGCACGCTGAGCACGATCACTTCCATGCGCGAGCCGGCCTCGGCGTTCATCATCAGGTTGCCCAGGCCGGCGCCGGAGGACAGGAACAGTTCGCTCCCGATGGCGGTGACCCAGGCGAAGGCGAGGGCATGCAGCACGCCGGTGGCAATACTCGGCAGCGCCGCCGGCAGCAGCACATGCACGAACTGCTGCACCGGGCTGAGCACCAGCACCTGGCCGACTTCACGATAACGCCGCTCCACATGGCTGAAGCCCTGGTAGGTGTTGAGCACCATCGGGTAGAAGGCCGCGAGGCTGACGATCAGCACCTTGGAAAATTCGCCATTGCCGAACCACATGGCAATCAGCGGAATCCAGCCCAGCATCGGCACCTGGCGGATCGAATGGAACAACGGGCCGATCAAACGGTTGGCCACGCCGGACAGCGCCATCAGCACTCCCAGCACCACGCCGAACAGGATGCCCAGGGCCAGGCCACTGCTGGTGCGGGCCAGGCTGGCCAGCAGGTTGACCAGCAGCTCGCCGTTGCCGAGCATTTCCAGCAACGCCGAGCCAATCGCCGACAGCGGCACGAAGGCATACGCGCCGGCCGCGTCCTGGCGCGAGGCGTATTCCCAGGCGAGGATCAACAACAGTGGCAGCAACAGGCCGCGGGACTTTTTCAAGAGGTTCATGCCGGGCTCCTAGCGGGTTTGCCAGCGAAACAGCCGCTGTTCCAGTGAGCGAAAGCCAAAGTCGAGGGCAAAACCGATCACCCCGGTGACCACCACGCCCACCATCACCACGTCGATGCGCAGCATCTGCCGGGCCATCTCGATCATTTGCCCCAGGCCGCTGTCGGCCGCCAGCAACTCGGTGGCCACCAGCACCACCCAGGCGCGGGTCAGGCTGATGCGAAAACCGGTGATGATCGGCGGTGCGGCGGCGGGCAGGGCGATGCGCCAGACGAAGGTCGGCCAGCGCAGGCGGTACACGTCGGCCACTTCGAAATAGCTACGGGGAATGCCCTTGACCCCCTCGCTGGCGGCCAGGGCCACCGGGAAAAACGCGGTCTTGGCGACGATGATGATCTTGAAGGTTTCATCAATGCCGAACAGCAGCACAAACATCGGGATCAGCGCGATGCTGGGGATCTGGCGCAGGGTGTGGAACAGCGGCGCGCAATACACCTCGACGTTCTTGGACAAGGCCATCAGCACGCCAAAGGCCAGGCCGCACAGCGAACCGATGCCAAAGCCCAGGCCGAGGCGCGACAGGCTGTTGCCCAGGTGTTCCGCGAGTTCGCCGCTGGCGAGCAGTTCTTCGAAGGTGTGCAGGACCTGGGCCGGCGGTACCAGCAGGTTGCGCGGGAAGATCCCGAGGTGCGCCACCAGCGTCCAGGTGGCGAGCAGGGCGAGGGGCGAGATGAGCCAGGTCAGGGCAGTCAGTAATCGGTAGGGGCGCATGGCGGGTCTTATTTCGGCGAAGTACTGGGGGAGCATCGCAAGACATGTGCCAGTGAACACAACAGAGGAGAACAATGAAGGCCAAATGTGGGAGCTGGCTTGCCTGCGATGACGGTGGGCCAGTAAACATTGAGGCTGGCTGATCCACCGTTATCGCAGGCAAGCCAGCTCCCACAATGCATGGGTGTATATCCGAATGCCCGAATGATGCCTGGCCAACAATGGGGTGCTGCTCCAGCAACACCCCATCAGCAATCCCCTCAGAAGTCGTAGCTCACACTGGTGTAGTAAAACGCACCCTGCGCACCTTCAGGGCTGGTGATCGAGTAGATCGGCACTCCATACAGCTGCGCGCCGGAGGCCTTGTCCGGGTGGGTGTTGAACAGGTTGGTCGCGCCGGCGGAAAGCTTGATTCCCTTGCCGAGGTTGTAGGACACGTCCAGGTCGGTGACCCATTGCGGGCTGAACGTCTGGTCGAGGTTCGGGTTGGCGGCGTTGAGGCTTTTCCATTCGCCATAACGGCGCTGGGCCACGGTGACGCCCCATTGTTCATAGGCCCAGTTGGCGCTGAGGGTCAGCTTGTAGTCCGGCGTACCGTGTTCGATCAGGCCTTGGGTCGTGCGGCCAATGATCTGGTTGCCGGCGATGTTGCCGACGTTGCGCAGGTCGGTGATTTGCGTGCGGTTACGCGCGTAGCCGGCATTGAAGTTCACCCGGCCCCATTGCTGCAGATTGAGTTTGTAGTTGCCGGTCAGCTCGATACCGTCGGTGCGGGTGTCGGCGATGTTGGTGTAGAACGCCGCGCTCTGGATATTGGCGTAAGGCGTGCCGGCGAAGATCGGCGAGACCACCGAGGCCGGCAATTGGTCGGAGAGCGTGATGCGGTTATTGATGTTGATGCGGTAGGCATCCACCGTTACCGATGCGTTATCCAGCGGTTGCCAGACCAGGCCCAGCGAGTAGTTGGTCGACTCCTCGGGCTTGAGCTGGGTGCCGCCCAGGGCCTGGGCTTCCGGGCTGTTGGCGCGCAGCGTGCGCTGTTGCACCTCCACGTAGTTGCCGCTGCCCGGTGGCTGCTCCACCACCTGCACACTGAACGACGACATGCCGCTCTGGGCCAGGGACGGCGCACGATAGCCGGTGCTGGCGCTGGCCCGTGCGGCGATCTGCGGGGTGAAATCGTAGCGCAGCGACAGCTTGCCGTTGGTGGTGTCGCCAAAGTCCGAATAGTGTTCGGTGCGCACTGCAACGCCGGCCTGGAACTTCTCGGTGACCTGGCCTTCGACATCCACATACGCGCCCAGCACCTTGCGTTGCAGCGAGGCGGCATCCACCGGGGTGATCCCCGAGTAATACCCGGCGAGCCGGCGCCCGGTCACCGGGTCGATGGTGTTGAACAGCGGGCCATTTTGCGACGCCGCCGGCGCGCCTGCGCTCAATTGGTAGTTCTCCTGGCGCCAGGCCAGGCCTGCGGAAACGGTCAATGGCTTGAACAGCAAGTCGGTGGGGAAATCCCGTACCCAGTCCAGGGTCACGTTGGTCTGGTCGTTCTTGCGCTCGCCGGTGTAGATCGTCGCCGGGCTGTTGGTACCCCAACTGGGGTTGATCGCGTTGTAGTCGGTGGACTTGACGATGTTGGTGCCGTGGTTCAGCGCCAGGTCGAACTTGCCCAACTGCTCGTTTTCGTAACGCAGGCCGCCGGTGGCGGCATAGTCTTCCAGGGTGTAGCGGGTGATCGGCAAACGCCCGTCCGGGTAGCGCTGCAAGGAAACGCTGCCGTAGTTGTTGTACAGCGCGGTGGGCGGGTCGAAGAAACCGGTGGAGTCAGTGTTCTTGTGGGAGTAGGTGGCAAAGCCGTAGGCGGTCAGCCCCTCGCCAACGCCCATCTCGCTGTTGGCCAGGAAGTTGTACTGGTCGGAGACACTGTTGGAGCCCCAGTTCCAGGTGCGGTAGCGGTTGTTCTGTTCGCGCGGTGTATTGACGCTGGTATCGCCGCGATAAAAGATCCGGTTGTCCGGGTTGGTGTCGCTGGCCGGGTCCTGGCTGCCGGCATCGAAACTCAGGGTCAGGAAGCCGTCGTTGGGCAGCTCGAAGCCTTTCCAGCCGCTGTACTTGCGCTGCATGCCGTCGCCCTTGTTGTAGCCACCGAAGCGATAGCCGACGTTGCCGCCGTCGTCCTTCTGCTTGAGCACGATGTTGATCACCCCGGCGATGGCATCGGAGCCGTATTGGGCGGCGGCGCCGTCACGCAGGATCTCCACGTGGTCGATCGCGCTCAACGGGATCAGGCTCAAGTCCACCGCCGCCGCGCCCCGGCCGTTGGCGAGGCTTTGGCGGGTGATGTTGGCGCTGGTGTGGCGGCGCTTGCCATCCACCAGCACCAGCACCTGGTCGGACGCCAGGCCGCGCAGCGAGGCGCCTTGGGCGATGGACCCGGCGAACGCGCCTTGAGGCGACTGCGGGAAGCTGAAGGACGGCGACAGCGCGGTCAGGGCGCCGGACAGGTCGGCAGCGCCGGTTTGCTGCAACTGCTCGCCGCTCAGCACATCCACCGGCGCGGCGCTTTGCAGGGCGGTGACATCGCTGCGACGGGTACCGAGTACTACCACGGTGTCGAGGCTGTCGTTCTTGGCGGTGGGCTGTGTCTCGGCGGCTACAGCGGGCACGGCAAGGCTGCCCATGACCAGCGCGATGGCGCCGGCCAACGGAGTACGTTGGAACATAGAAAGGTCCTTTCGAAGAGTGTTGGCGATGGCGGGCCGGACGCTATGGTTCAAACAAAGAAGGTCAACTGTGGGAGCCGGCTTGCCTGCGATGATGGCGGCACAGCCACATAGTGGTTGGCTGACCCACCGCTATCGCAGGCAAGCCAGCTCCCACATTTGATCTCCGGCGTTTGGTGAATAGTGTCCGGCGGCTGAAGTCAGAAGCGGCTGGTCACGCTCAGTCCCACGGTGCGCGGGTCGCCATAGGTGATCACGTACTGCCCCAATCCACCGTTCGGCCGGCCATGCACCTGGTAGCGGCGATCGGTGAGGTTGTTCACAAACCCGGTGACGCTGAGTTTTTCGTCGGCGCTGTACCAGGTCAGGCGACTGTTGGCCAAGGTGTAGTGCGGTTGGCTCAAGTCCTTGTCGGCGCTGCTCTGGCGGTCGGCGAGGAAGTATTCCTTGTCGCGGAAACTCACGTCGGCACCGGCCACCAGCTTGCCGCCGATCTCCAGCGGGATGGTGTAGTCGCCACCCAGCGACACCACGTTGCGCGGCGAGCGCACGAAGCTGTTGCCGCTGTAGTCACCGGTGACCGCACCGGTGTTGGGGTTGGTGTTCTTGAAGTCGGTGTATTCGGAGTCAAGGAACGAAATCGCCGCCCGCAGGTGCAGGTAGTCGGTGGGCTGGCCTTCCAGTTCCAGCTCGGCACCCTTGACCTTGCCCTTGGCGCCGTTGGTCAGCGCGGTGGTCAGTACGCCGTTGTTGACGGTCAGCAGGTTGACCTGAATGTCCGAGTAGTCGTAGTAGAAGATGTTCGCGTTGGCCGTCAGGCGGTGGTTGAACCACTCGGACTTGACGCCGAATTCGTAGGCGTCGAGTTGTTCCGGGTCCACCGTGGTCAGTTGCGACAGGCTGGTGGACAGCCCGGTGTTGAAGCCGCCCGAACGGAAGCCGTGGGCATAGCGGAAGAACACCCGCACGTTGTCGTTGATCCGGTATTCCGGGGTCAGGTCATAGGTCCAGGCTTCCCAGGTCTTGTCTTCCTGACGGTTGCCGTTGGTGCCGACGCCCGCCAGGGGAATCAGCGGGCCGTTGGCGGTGGCGCGGGTCAACTGCGTGAGGTTGAGGTCGATGTCTTTCTTTTCCTGGGTCCAGCGCAGGCCACCGGTCACGCTGAAATTGTCGGTGAGGTCGTAGGTCAGGTTGCCGAACAGCGCGTAGCTATCGGTGGTGTGGTTGTAGTTCAGGTCACGAAAATCCGTCGCGCCGTTGATTTGGTTGGAGCCGGTGCCATTGGGTGTCGGGCCTGGGGCGATAAAGCGTCCGGCGCTGCTGTCCAGGTCTTCATGGAAATAGTGCGCACCGGCCAGCCAGCGCAGGGTTTCCTGCTGGGGCGAGGCCAGGCGGATTTCCTGGGAGTACTGGGTGTATTTGTTGTCGGCGGTGGAGGTGCCGTTGACCTCGTAAGGTGTGTAGTCGGCATCACCGCTGGACTGGCCACGGATGTAGTCGTAGGCGCTGATGGACGTCAGGGTGTAGTCGCCCAGGTGCCAGTTGAGGGTCAGCGACGTGCCGTCGTGGTTGAGCTTGGAGTCGTCGTCCACGTTCAGTGCAATATTGCGTCCGGCGGGGCGCGTGTAGCCCACGTTGTAGTAACGCCCGAGGGTCAGCGCACCGTTGGCGCCGTCGCCCTTGAACTCGCGGCTGTGGATCTTCCACAGCGCATCCAGGTCCGGGTTGAGCTGGGCGAAGAACTGCAGGCGCACGGCCTTCTTGTTGACGTCGCCGTAGGTGTGATCGTCGATCAGGTTTTTCTGGAAACCGTCGCGCTCCTCGGAGTACAGCGAGATCCGTGCCGCGAGTTTTTCCGGCACCAGGGTGCCGCCGATGGCGCCGTTCACGATGCGTTCGTTCTTGCTGCCAAATCCAATCGTGCCGTAGCCATCGGTGTCGAAGGTCGGCTTCTTCGAGATGATATTGACTGCGCCCGCGGTGGTGTTCTTGCCATACAGCGTGCCCTGGGGGCCGCGCAGAATCTCGATGCGTTCGAGGTCAAACAGCGGGCCGCCACCGGCAATCGGTGCGTTCAGGTACACGTCGTCGGCGTAGATGCCCACCGGGTACACGGTGGCCGCGCCGGTGTCGCCGGTGCCCAGGCCACGGATGTACCAGCGTGGTCGACCGTCGCCGTCGGGGTTCTTCGCCGAGGCGTTGGGAATAAAGGTGGTGATGTCGCCCATCGAGCGTACGCCGTCGGCAATGATACTGGTGCCCTGGACCGCCGATACCGCCACCGGAACCTCTTGCAGGGTTTCTTCCCGGTGTTGTGCGGTGACGGTCACGGTCTTGAGCGACGGCTCGGTGTTGCTGGCGTCGTTTTCGGCTGCTTCGGCGGCCAATAAAGGTTCACTGGCGGTGCCGCCTGCCAGCAGTAAAGCGAGCCACAGGCCCTTGGTGATCGGATTAAGTGTGTGCATGAAATCTCCCCCGGAAAAGTTTCCTTGAAGGGGCTAGAGCAGAGATCGTGCCAAGCAGATTTCAGGGTCGATACATGATTGTAAGATGATGATATATAACGATTAAAAAATTAAATAAGCGGGCGTTTACGAGCGATTGAAAGCGCAGCCGAAGGCCGTTTGAAAAGCGTGTCGAAGATTCAGCAGAAGTTGCTTGGAGGGTGCTGCTGGAGCAGCAGGGGAAGTGTTGCCAGGCAAGCACTGCAGGAGCCGGCAAGCCGGCTCCTGCGGTGGGGTTAGACGGCCACGCGAGAGGTGGAGCCGATGACCTTTTCCAGCACGCTGAAATCAATCCAGTCGCGTACATCGAAACGCCGTGGAATGAAGTTCCAGCGATGCAGGAAGTCGGTGAAGTCCTGCAAGGCTTCGATGGAGCGTGAGTCCAGTGTGGTACGCAGCCGGCGATGGGCATCTTCGCCATAGGCCGCGGTCACCCAGTACTCGCTGGTGTTGAGTTCCTGGGCCAGGAAACGCCGGGTTTCGTCCGGATTCGCCCAGGCCCATTGCTCGGTACGCAGCACGGTGTCGACGATTTTCACGCTGGCGTCGAAGTGCTCCTGCAACAGGTTGATGTCCACCGTGAGGGTACGCGGCGTACCGTTGTTGGAACGGATCAGCGGGTCCGGGTGCGAGCCGGTGTCCACCACCACATGCAAGCCAAACTCGTTGGCCAGGTGCACGGCGTGGGCACCCTTGAGGAAGATCGCGTCGATATCACCGCGCAGCAGGCCGATCAGCTCGTTGTTGCGCCGGCTGAAGCGGCTCACCCCAAGGCTGGCCGGAGAACCGTAGACGTATTGCACCTGGTTGTCGCTGTAGGTGCCGCCGTAGGGATAGTCCACCAGCTCCACGTCCGAGACTTCCAGGCCTTCGAGCTTGAGGGCATTTTCCAGGCCGCGCAGGGCCTGGGCGCGGGTGAAGTCGATCTGCACGTTGGCCCATTTCGGCAGGCCGAAGCGCCGGTTTTTCAAGTCGCGCACGCTGCGCACACCGCTCTCGGCGGTGGTCAGGATCAACTGCACCTCGTCGCTCCACGACAGCCCCAGCACCCGGGTTTCCACGCCACTGGCGTAGGCCCAGATCGCCGGGATATTTCCGCCGTGGCGCACCGAATTTTTCAGGTGATGGTCGTAATGCGCTTCGCGAACTTCGCGCTCCGTGGACTCGCGCAACGACTGGATATTGGTGCCAAAAGGCAGGAAAGCCTCCGCCAGGCGGCCGGACTGCACCGCAATGCCGAGGCCGGTGGGAACCGGACTGTGGGTGTACCAGAGAGTATCGAGTGGTTTGCTCATAAGGGTCTTCGTTCAAATCCATGAAATAGGAAACCTTTGCAGGAGCCCGGCTTGCCGGCGATGAGGTCCGAAAGGTCATTGCCGCATTCTAGGCCGGCATCGCCGGCAAGCCGGCTCCTGCACGGGTTAGCCTGCCAGCGCGGTTTTGCCGTTCAAGAGTGCTTCCAGCGGCCGTGCATCAATCCATTCACGCACATCAAAACTTTTCGGGATAAAGCGCCAGCGGTGCAGGAAATGCGTGAAGTCCTGCAGCGCGGCAATCGCCTGTTCATCGAGCCCGGTGCGCAGGCGCAAGTGGGCGTCGTTGCCATAGGCGGCGGTGACCCAATACTCACTGCTGTTGGTTTCCTGTGCCAGGTAGCGCCGGGTTTCCTCCGGGTGGGTGTGGGCCCATTGCTCGGCGCGCAGTACCGAATCGAGGATGCCGGTGGCCACGTCAAAGTGGTTTTCCAGCAGGTTCAGGTCTACCGCCAGGGTGCGTGGCGTGCCGTTGTTGCTGCGGATCAGCGGGTCCGGGTGGGAGCCGGTGTCGATCACCGTGTGCAGGCCAAAATCATGAGCCTGCTGGGCGGCGTGGGCGCCCTTGAGGAAGATCGCATCGACCTCACCCCGCAGCAGGCCGATCAGCTCCAGGTTGCGTTCGCTGACTTTTTGCGTGACCGGCGTACCGGCGATATTGCGCACCGGGGTATCGCTGAAGGTGCCGCCGTAGCGGAAGTTCTTCAGCTTCACGTCGCCGACCTTCAGGCCTTCCAGTGACAGCGCGTTCTCCAGCCCGCGCAGGGCCTGGGCGCGGGTGAAGTCGATCTGTGCGCCGGCCCAGTCCGGCAGGCCGAAGGTGCGGCCCTTGAGGTCATTGACGGTTTTGATGCCGCTGTCCTGGCGGGTCAGGATCAGTTGCACTTCATCTGCCCACGACAACCCGATCACCCGGGTTTCCCGGCCTTGGGCGCGGGCCCAGATCGCCGGGATATTCCCGCCATGGCGTACCGAATTGCGCAGGGTGTGATCGAAGTGCGATTCGCGCACCGCTTTGTCATCGGACTCACGCAGCGACTGCACCTCGGTGCCCAGGGCACCGACGGTGTCTTGCAGCCAGCCTTTTTGCACCGCAATGCCCAGGCCGGTGGGCACGGGGCAGCGGGTGTACCAGAGCGTATCGAGAGGTTGGGTCATCAGGGGGTCTCCCACAGCGTTCAGGCGCTGGCTTTCAAAGGTTGGATGGCCGGGCGTTGGTGCACCAGCGGCAGGACTTCCTGGCCAATGCGCAACGCTTCTTCCAGGTGTGGATTGCCAGCGAGGATAAAGGTCGAGAAACCGGCGTCGCGGTACTCCACCAGGCGCTCGGCGATGTTCTGGTGGCTGCCGACCAGGCCCACGGTGGGGCCGGGCTTGGCCTTGGCAAACCCGGCCCACAGGTTGGGGCCGATGATCAGGTCGTCGAACCGGTCGACGTTCTGGTGGTACGCGGTCTGGCGCGCGCCGCCGACCGAATCCGAGCCGCTGGTAAAGCCCTTGGCGACCTGGCTGCTCTTGCCTTCGAGCTTGTCGAACTGGCGGCGCAGGTCCTTCCAGGCTTGCTCCTCGGTCTCCCGGGCGAACAGATCGACCCGCAGGCCGAAACGCACGGTGCGGCCTTGTTTGTCGGCCAATTCGCGTACGCGCTCGATGTGTGGCTTGAGCTTGTCGATGGGTTCGGCCCAGTTCAGGTACACGTCGGCGTGCTTGGCGGCGACGTCGAGGGCGGCGTCGGAGAAACCGGAGAAGTACACGCCGGGCTTGCGTTCGTGGTGTAGGCCGTGGGGCAGGGCGCCGTTTTCCAGTTGGTAGATATCGCCGTCGTAGGAGAATTTTTCGTTCTCCCAGAGGCCCTGGATGATGTCGAGGAATTCGCCGGTGCGCTTGTAGCGCAGGTCGTGTTCGAGGAAGTCACCGTTGGCGCGCTGGCTGGCGGGGTTGCCGCCGGTGATGATGTTCCATTCCACGCGGCCGCGGCTGAGGTTTTGCAGGATCGCGGCTTGTTGGGCGGCGTAGGCGGGCAGGGTCCAGGTGGCCTGGAAGGCGATCAGGAACTTGATGCGCCGGGTTTCCCGGGCCAGGGCGGCGGCGACGATCCACGGCTCCGGGCCGGTGGGCAGCAGGGCGCCTTCGAAACCGGCGAGTTCGGCGGCCTTGGCGACCTGGGCGATGTAGTCGATGTAGGTGAAGTCGTCGGGTTGGCCGTTGGGCAGGCGGCCCGGGGCGATATTGCCGGGGCGGTAGTCCGGGTTGCCCCGGTTGTGTTTGTCGGTGGTGAGTTGGGGGCCGTCGGTGCCCAGTGGCAGGCGCCAGAAGAATTCAGTGGTCATGGGTGCTCCGGAGTCAGTCGCGTGAGGTGCGGGGACCTTTTGGTATTGGGACTGCAACGGGCATGCCATGGGGGCTTGGGCCAATGGGGGCGGGGGTGTTGGGTTTTTTGGGTGGGTGGGGTGCGTCTGTAGCAACACTGGGTCAGCAGTGGGTGTTGGGGGTGAAGCAGTCGCTGTTTTGGGTGTACATATCCGTTGCTGCGGTAACGGCTGCTTAAGGTTTCGCTCTTACAGCGACTCACTTTGGAAAAGCCCCAAAGTAAGCAAAGGGCTCTGCCCCGCCTGTCGGCCCCTCGCTAAGGCTCGGTGTTCCCTCACTCCGGCATTGCTCCGCGGGCCGCCGCGACGGGGCGTCCCTGCCCCGTCGCGGCTAAACCGGCGTCCTGCCGGTTTACCCGCTCCTCAATCCCTGCGTTCGGCCTCGGGCTTATTGGGGCAGTCAGATCAAAATCAAAAGCAAGAGCACAGCGGCCTACAGGCCGGCTTGAGTGGTAGAAGCCACAGCAAAAGCCAAAGCGAAAGCAGAGCTGCTTTTCTGTAGGAGCCGGCTTGCCGGCGATGGCATCACCTCGGTGTGTCTGATGTACCGAGTTGTCTGCATCGCAGGCAAGCCAGCTCCCACATTTGACCGTGCCCGCTGTAGATGTTGATCTTGATGTTGCCTTTGCTTCACACCACTCAAGCCGGCCTGTAGGCCGCTGTGCTGTTGATCTGCTTTTGATCTTGATCTTAGGCGCCCCGTTAAACCACGCTGGCCGAACGCAGGTAGTACGGAGCGGGTAAACCGGCAGGACGCCGGTTTAGCCGCGACGGGGCAGGGACGCCCCGTCGCGGCGGCCCGCGCAGTAGTACCGGAGAGAGGGCACACCGAGCCTAGGCGAGGTGCCGAGTGGTGGGGCAAGAGCGTTTTGCTTACTTTTGCGCTGTTCAAAAGTGAGCCGCCGTAAGGGCGGAACCAATAGCAGCCCTGACCGCAGCAACGGATATACCCCCCAATCACCCAGCCACCAAATCCCCCACCCGAGCACTCCGCAAATAGGTCTGATACAACGCCGCATAAGCCCCCCCACGCTCAATCAACGCATCATGCGCCCCAAGCTCCACCACCTGCCCATGCCTCACCACGGCAATCCGGTCCGCGTCCCGTATGGTCGCCAACCGGTGGGCAATGATGATCGCCGTGCGCCCCAGACACAGCCTGCGCAACGCCCGCTGAATCCGCCGCTCCGTGTGAATATCCACCGCCGAAGTCGCCTCATCCAGCACCAGCACCGCCGGGTCCGCCAGATACGCCCGCACCAGGCAAACGAGCTGCCGCTGCCCATGGCTCAAATGGGCACCCAAAGGCCCGACCTCGGTGTGGTACTGATGCGGCAACCGCTCCAACACCTCATCCGCCCCAAGCTCCCGGGCCGCCGCGATCAATGTCGCGTCATCCGCCAGTGGTGCCGCCAGCCGCAAGTTGTCGAGAATGCTCCCGCTGAACAACACATTGTCCTGCAACACCACCCCGACATTGCGCCGCAACGCATGCTGGGCCAACTCCCGCACATCAATCCCATCCAGCCGCACCGCGCCCGACTGCACCTCGTAAAACCGCGTCAGCAACTGCACCAGCGTGCTTTTCCCGTGCCCCGACGGCCCGACAATCGCCAACACTTCACCCGCCGGGATATGCAAATCCAGCCCATTGATCACCGGCGTCTGCGCACTCGGCACATAGCTGAAGTCCACTTTTTCAAACCGCACCTCACCCCGTGCCCGGCCCAAGTGCCGGGGAGTAGCGCTGTCGGTGATCTGCGCCTGGGTATCCAGCAACAGGAAAATCCGCTGGGCCGACGCCGAGCCGGTGGCATAGCGCTCAAACAGGTCCGACAGTTCCTGCAACGGCCCCAAAAACAAAAACACGTAGAACAGACTCTCCGCCATTTGCCCGACCGACACCTCGCCCGCCGCCAGTCCATAACCGCCCACCAGCAGCAACAAGGCGATCCCCGCCGAACTCAGCAACGCCGTAAAGGGGGCGAACCACCCCGACCGCAGGCTGCCGCGAATCAGCGCGTGGTTGAAGTCATCCAGCAACCCGCGATAACGCCGCAGGTTCGGCGCCTCCTGCGCGCACTGCTGCAGCATTCGGGCGCCGCTGACGCTCTCCACCAGGTGCGCGGTAAAGCGGCTGCGGTTTTCCGCGACCCTGGCCCAGTTGCGCTGGGAGATCCGCTTGAAACTCCAGGTCGCCAGCACCAGCAACGGTACGGTGGCCGCCAGGCTGAGGAAGAAGCGCGGGTCGATACGCCACAGCATCACCGACGCCAGGCCGCAGCGCAGCACGGCACCGAGCAGCTCCGGCGGGCCCTGGATCACCAGGGGCTCAAGGGCATCCACGTCGCGGTCAACCCGGGAAATGATCCGCCCGGCGCGGGTCTGGTCGAAGTAGCTCACGCTCAAACCCTGGACATGCGCAAATACCTGTACCCGCAGGGCATTCAGTACGCGAATCGCCGCGCCTCCGGCGACGAACTGCGAGACCCCGGCCAGCAGGAAGCGCACCAGCCAACTGGCGGCCAGCCCAAGGCCCAGCCACAGCACCAGGCGCTCATCCAGCAGCCAGTGGTCGGCTTGTTGAATCAAGCCACGGTCCAGCAGTTCACGCACGAACCAGGGTCGCAAAAACACCGTGAATACCAGCAATAACTCAATGCCGATCACCGCGAAAATCGAGCGGCGGATTGGCCTGAGCAGTGGCAGCAAGCGTTTGAACATGCTGCGGTCGAGGGCCTTTTTCGCGAGCATTTCTTCGATTTCGATATCGCTCAAGGCTTTGCCGGCGATTGGATTAGCCATGGTCGATCCCCAGCAGGTCGCGGTAGTGCGGGTTGGTGTGTTGCAGCTCGGCGTGTGGCCCTGCGGCGGCGATTTTGCCGTGCGCCAGCATCAGCACCCGATCGGCCAGGAGGATGGTCGACAACTTGCTGGAGATCACCAGCACCGTGGTGCCACGCAGTTCCCGCAGGTTATTCAGCACGCGGCGTTCGCTGATGGCGTCGAGGGCGCTGGTGGCGTCGTCCAGGCACAGAATGTCCGGTTTGCCGAGCAACGCCCGGGCCAGGCACAGGCGCTGGCGCTGGCCGCCGGACAAGGTCACGCCACGATCACCCAGCGGCGTGGCGAGGCCGTGGGGCAGGCGCAGCAAGATGTCGTCGGCAGCGGCGAGGTGCAGGGCCTCGAGCAATTGTTCATCGGTGGCGTCGGGGGCGGTCAGGCGCAGGTTGGCGGCGAGGCTGCCGGCAAACAGGAAGCTCTCTTGCGGCACCACGTGCACCCGTTGGCGCAGCGTGCCCAGGTCCAGTTCGCGAATGTCTTGCCAGCCAGCATCGTCATGGCCGAGCAACACACGTCCGGCGCTGACATCGGTGAGGCGCGGCAGCAGGCTGGCCAACAAGCTTTTCCCGGTACCGGTGGCGCCCACCAACGCGACAATTTCTCCGGGCACCAGGGTCAGCGAACAGTCATGCAGAATGTCCCGGCCACCGCCGGGAGCGCTCACACTGACGTGCTCCAGGTGCAGCCCCAAGGGCGAAGCGGGCAGGGTGGCGCTGCCGCTGCGGATAGCGGCCGGGGCGTCCAGCAGTTGCCAGATTCGCTCGGCACTGGCCCGGGCATCGGCGAAGGTCTGCATCACCCGGCCAATGCCTTCGATGCGAAACACCAGGGTGGTGGCGATCAGCAGCGAGGTCACCAGCTCACCAATGCCCAGTTGGCCGGCGGCCACCAGATGGGCGCCGTAGACCAGGATCCAGACATGGCCGAGAGCGACCACTGCCTGGGGCAGCGGAATGCGTGAGCTGGAATAAGCCAGCGCCTGGCGGGCCAGCCCGGCGAACACTGCGACCTGTTCGGAGAAGCCCTGGATACGGCTCTGCTCAAGGGCAAAGGACTTGATCACCCGCACGCCGCCGATGCCTTCGCTGAGGTCCTGGTTGACCCGGTCGTAGGCCGCGCCGACGTTGCGGTCGAGTTCAACCAGGCGTTCGGTCTGCCGCACGAAAATCCACAGCCCGGTGACGGTCAGCAGCAGCGGTACCAGCCCCAGCCACGGGTTGTACCAGCTCAACAGGCCAACGGTGGCCAGCACCACCAGCGGGGTTTCCACCACCTGGCGCCAGAAGGTGATCAGGGCGTCCCGTACCTTGTCGGCATCGCGGGTAGTGCGGGTGATCATCTCGCCCATGCCGTGCTGCCAGTGATAGCCCAGGTGCAGGCTTTGCACCTGGGCGAGGATGCGTTCGCGCAGGCGTGTCAGCAGTTCCTGGCTGAGCACCAGGGACAACACGCTGGCGGCGTATTGCAGTACGCCACGGCCCAGGGCCACGGCGAGCATCAGCCATAACCAGTGCCAGCCCAGGCTGGCGTCGAGGCTGCCGTCGGCCTGGCGGATCACCGCGCGGCCGGCGCTCACATCGTTGACGGCATGGCCGATCAGCCATTGTTGCCAGACCAGGCCGAGGTTGATGGCCACGAACAGCCCGGCGACCAGAGCGAAACGCCAGGGCATTTCGCGGTAGATCGCCAGGCTGCGCAGAAGAGGGTGTCTTTCGATCATGAAAAGCTCAATGGGGGTTATTGATCGTTCCCAAACTGTGGCGAGGGAGCTTGCTCCCGTTGGGTTGCGAAGCGACCCCGAAAGAGGGGCCTGCTGCGCACTCCAGCGGGAGCAAGCTCCCTCGCCACAGGGATGTGTCGGGCGGGTCTAGCGAGTGGTAGCTCCCTGGGTTTCCTTGGCGTTCAAGATCGCCGTGTACTCCCCCGGATCAATCCCGTTCAGGTAGTAATTGCCCACATGGTGCAAACGCCAGCGAATCGGGTCATGGGTGGTGTGCACCCGCGCGTTGCGCCAGAACCGGTCCAGGTTCCATTTGCTCAACGACGAACTGGCCCCCAGCAACGAGAAAATATCGCTGGAGATCTTCAACGAGGCGCTGTCCGAATGCGCCCGTGCGGTGGCCACCGACAGGATCAACTCGTCCTGGAGTTCCTTGTTTTCCGGGTCCAGTTCATGCTCGTCAAACACCCGCGCCGCATCCCGCAGCAGTGACTCGGCCGCGCGCAGGGCCACCGCGTATTCGCCGATCTGCTTAATGATGTGCGGCTCTTCATTGGCGTGGTCCACGCCGCTTTCCACCCACGGCCGGGCGTTGTGCTTGAGGTAGTCCACCGCAGCGGTCAGCGCGCCCGAGGCAATCCCGGTATCGATCGCCGCGTGCAGGATCTGCGGGAAGGTCAGTCCGGTGCGCTTCATCGGGCCCTTGCGCCGGGAGACGAAGTCTTCGTCCAGTTCGATGTTGTCGAAATTCACCGTGCCGCTGACCGAGTTTTTCTGGCCGAAGGCTTCCCAGTCGTCCACCAGGGTCAGGCCCGGCGCGTTGCGGTTGAGCAGCACACCAGCACCGCCATCATCGGAGGCGGCGGTGAGGGAGATCCACTCGGCAAGGTAGGAACCGGTGGAGTAGAACTTGCTGCCATTCAGTACCAGCTTGCCGTCGGCACGCCGCTCGACGCGGGTCTTGAGGGCGAACTTGTTCTTGCCACCGACTTCCGCCAGGGCGTTGCCAAAGCGTTTGCCGGCCAATACGTCAGCCACCAGGCGATCACGCACTGCATCCGGATAGCCGTTGAAGATGCCCCGCAGCATCACGTTGTGAATCTGCAGCAACTGCCCCACACCGCCATCGGCCACCGAGACCAGGCGCACGGTTTCGACGATGGTTTGCACCGAGGCACCCAGCCCGCCAAATGCCTTGGGCACGCCGATGGCGGTCAGGCCGCTCTGGGACAGCAATTGCGCCTGGCGCCACGGCAGTTGGCCGTTCTGGCTACTGTCGGCGGCGATCGCGGCGATTTCCACGGCGATCTCTTTGGCCGCGGCAATCGCCTCGGCCTCGCTGTGCAGTTGGCGTACCGGTACCTGTTCGAACGTACTCATAGTTTCTTCCCCTGATTTGGCCCGTGCGTTCAAGCCCCTCTGTAGGAGCTGGCTTGCCTGCGATGGTGGTTAACGATGACGCGTACTGACGGGTTTACGCGGTGCACTTGAGGCCATCGCTGGCAAGCCAGCTCCTACAGGGGATTGCGCTGGATGTCGGGCATTGAAGGTGCCTTGAGCAAGTTCTGCGCCAATGCCGAAAACCACGCCTGGCGGGGGCTGCGACAACGGGGGTGTTGCTGGGGCAGCAGTGGCGAACGGGTGACTGCTGGGCCAGCAGCAGCGCTGCTGACAGGCCAGCAACAGCGCTTTGGCTGTTTGCGCCAAAGCCTTGTAAACCGGGGCTTTGGCCAATTGGCACGGCCTCTGCAATACCCCCATGGACTGCCTTGCCCAATTCAATGGAGCTGCCCATGACCCTTTCCGCCATCCTGCCCAAGCCTGCGCTTGAGCAGATCTGGTTTACCCGCTGCCCGGTGCCGACCGCTTCCGGCATCGCCTACAAACTCGGTTGGCTGAGCGAGGAATTCGCCGCCGACGGCCTGCCGGTCTCGACCTTGCAGGAGGCCCGCCAACTGGGGCATCACCACTACGATCACGAGCTGCCCGGGCTGTTTCGCGAAGGCGGCAACGTGCCGGCACTGGCGGCCCGTGCCGCCGGTGCGCCGAGCCGTTTGATCGGCCTGACCTGGATCGAGGAATGGCAAACCATCCTGGTCCGTCCGGATTCCGGGATCACGCGTCCCGAACACCTGAAAGGCAAGCGCCTGGCCTTGCCGGCCTGGGGCGACAGCCGCCCGGGCAGCATCGCCCGGGCCATGAGCCTGCACGGCTATAAAGGCGCGTTGAGCCTGGCCGGCCTGGGCTTTGATGATGTGCAACTGGTGGAGGTGGCGCTGCACGATCAGGAGCAGGCGTCCAACCCACAGGAAGGTTTGCAGCGCCTGTGGTCGGGCCTGGATTACCTGGCGCGCGGCGAAGTGGATGCGGTGTACGTCAAGGGCGCTTCGGCCGCCGATGCCGCACGCCGTCTAGGCCTGGTGGTGGGCATCGACCTGGACCTGATCGCCGAGCCGCGCTACCGCATCAATAACGGCACGCCGCGCCCGATCACCGTCCACCAGAGCCTGCTGGACAACCACTTTGACCTGGTGGTGCGTTTCCTCGCGCAAACCCTCAGCGCGGCAGACTGGGCTGCGAACAATCGTGAGGGCCTGAACGCGATTCTCGAAGAAGAAACCCGCGCCGGCAGTGCCGGGGTGGCCGAGGCCTATCGCGGCGATTTCCATACCACCCTGGCGCCGGACCTGTCGGCCCAGCGCCTGGACTTCCTCGGTATCCAGAAAAACTTCCTGTACCTGCACGGCTTCCTGGAGCGCGATTTTACGATCGCCGACTGGGTCGACCCGCGCCCCCTGCAAGCTGCCCATGAACTGTTGGCCAAGCGCCGCGCCTGAACCCGGAGAAACTGCAATGACTGCCATTGTCCACGCCCAACCGATCACCCAGGAACTGCAGGACTTTATCGACAAGGTCCTGCTGGAAGCCGAAGAAGCCTTCACCGTCTTCCGCGAGACCAACACCATCACCGCCAACGGCACCGTGGGCTTTATCGAGCGTGTGCCGGGCCAGGAACTGCTGGTGTCGGTCAACTACGGCGGCCCGTGGAACTACCGCAAGCCGCTGCAGGCCACCGTCACCGACTTTGCCGGCAACGTGATCTTCGGCAAAGGCAAGGGCGGCCTGGGGCGCTACACCAAGTTGTTCCAGCAGCATGCGGACGTGACCACGGTGTCTCACGTGCACTCGCCGTACCTCGGCGCCTGGGCCCAGACCCATCGCACGCTGCCGTTCCACTACGTGCCGGTGCAGCGTTACCAGCTGGCGCGCGAGCTGCCGGTGTACATCGACCGTCGCCAGCAGGAAGTGGATTTCATCCTCGACAAGATCGCTGAAAACCCCTTCAACCTGGCGATCCTCGAAGCCAACGGCGGCTCCACGGTGTGGGGCAAGCAAGGGCTGCGGGCCACGGCTGAATTCATCCTGTTGCTGGAGGAGGGCGCGCAGCTGCAATTGCTGGCAGATGCCCTGGGTGGTTCGCGGGCTTACGGGCCTGGCGTGTTGACCCAGCAGTGGAAGATGAGTGGCTTATACGAACAAGCAACAGCACTCGGCCTGGTCCCCGCCATCGACCGCCGCACCTGAGTACCAGGGCGCTGTTGTGGCGAGGGGGCTTGTCCCCCGTTGGGCTGCGAAGCAGCCCTAAAAGCCGCGATCCCATCCTGTCTGAAAAAAACGCGGTGATCTTATTGGGGCTGCTGCGCAGCCCAACGGGGGACAAGCCCCCTCACCACAGGAAAAATCAGTGCCCATTTTGGCTTCCAACTTCAAGGATGTTGCCCCATGGCGGTAAAAATTCTCTGGTACCTCACCACGCCCGACGGCCCTTATCCATGGGAGCCCGAAGGCCGCTGGAAGACCGACTTCCAACACCTCAAGCAACTCGCCGTCGCCAGCGACCGCCTGGGGTTCTACGGCTCGCTGCTCGGCTCCAGCCCCAACGAAAGTCTGGCAGTAGCCGCCTCGCTGATCGACGCCACCCAGCGCCTGCGCTTCCTGGTGGCGCAACACCCCGGCGAGTTGTCACCTGCCGTCCTGGCCAAATGGGCCCTGACCTTCGACCAGTTCTCCAATGGCCGCCTGCTGTTCAACGTGGTCAACGGCAATGACGCCGGCCTGGCCACCCTCGGCGTGCATTACCCACACGATGAACGCTACGCCTTCAGCCTCGAATACTGGCGCGCCTTCCAGGGCTTCTACGCCGGCGATACTCGGGGTTATGACGGCGAATACGTCAAGCTCGCCCCGCGTGCGCCGGGGGCGGCCAAACATCCGCTGGGCGGCTGGCATCCGCCGTACCAGAAACCGGGCATCCCGCTGTGGGGTGCCGGTACTTCAGGGCCGGGGGTTGAGCATTCGGTGCAATTGCTCGACGTGTACCTGAGCTTCGCCAACACCCCGCCAAAACTCGGCGACAAGTTCCGCAAGGTCGCCGCCGAAGCAGCAAAGATCGGCCGTGAACTGACCTTTGGCACCCGCCTGCAAATCATCGTGCGCGAGACCGAAGAAGAGGCCTGGGCCCACGCCGAGAAACTGCTGCAACGCACCTCGCTGCAAACCGCCCGCACTGCCATCGAACGCCAGTTGCCCCCCGGCGTGAGCTTCGAGGATTTCCACAGCGACGACCCGCAAACCCAACGCAACGTCGAGACCATTCGCGCCGGCCGCCTGCCCAAGGCCCGAGACCTGGAGATTTACCCCAACGTGTGGCTCGGCCCGAGCCTGTTCGGCTTCAACATCCTCGGCCCGGCCGCCGGCACTTACCTGGTGGGCAGCGCCGAACAGGTGGCCGAGCGCATTCGCGAGTACGAAGCCCAGGGCACCTCGGCGTTCATCCTGTCGGGCTTCCCGCTGATCGATGAAGCGCACCGGGTGGCAGACCTGCTATTCCCGCTGCTGGACCTGGACCACGGTTTTGAAGTGCCGCGTCTGAACGCCGTGCAACACCAAGAGGCGTAACTGATGAGCGAAGGTTTTTCCCGCCGGGTGTTCCTCGGCAACAGCCTGGCCATCGGCGGCGGTTTGCTGCTGGGTGGCTGTGACAGCGGTGCAGCGCCGGCGGCGGTGCTGTCGAGCACACCGACTACCGGCGGACGCCTGCGCATCGGCATCATCGACGGCGACCAGTCCGGCAACCTCGATGCCCACAAACCGGTGGGCGGCGGGATCATTCGCGGCTGGGCGCTGTACAGCAAGTTCTGGGAATGGAACACCGACGTCAGCACGCGCCTGGCCCTGGCCGAGTTCGCCGAGCCGAACGCCGACGCCAGCGCCTGGATCATCCGCATCAAGCCAGGCCTGGAGTTTCACCACGGCAAGACCATCGGCGCCGACGACATGCTGTTCTCGCTGCTGCGCCTCACCGACCCGAAACTGGCCTCGCCGTTTGCCGGCCTGGTGGGTGCCATCGACCGCGATGCGCTGCGCAAGCTGGATGAGCGCACCATCGAAATCCGCTTCAAACAGGGCCAGAGCTTCTTCCCGCTGGATGAAACCCTGATCAGCTTCGGCGGCATCGTGCCCACCGACTACGACCCCATCAGCAATCCGGTGGGCGCCGGCCCCTACAAGCTCAAGCGCTTCGTGCCCGGCCAGCGTTCGCTCTACAGCCGGTTCGAGAATTACTACAAGCCCGGCCAGCCCTACGCCGACGAACTGGAAATCATCGAGTTCAAGGACCAGGTGTCGCGGGTCGCGGCCTTGCGGGCCGGGCAGATCGACGTCGCCAGTGGCGTGCAGGCCGAGCACAGCGCATTGCTCAAGGCCGACTCGCGCCTGTCGCTGTGTGTGTCGCCCAGCACCTCGTTCACCGGCTTCAACCTGAACCTGGCCAAGCCGCCGTTTGATGACGTGCGGGTGCGCCAGGCGTTCCGTTTGCTGGCCGATCGGCAGGAACTGGTAGACCGTGGCCTCAACGGTTTCGGGCGCATCGCCAACGACCTGTATTCGCCCCATGACCCCACCTACAACCATGACATTGCGCAGCGTCCCCATGACCTGGACCAGGCGCGTTCGCTGCTGCGCCAGGCCGGGCAGACCGATCTGCGTGTTGAACTGACGACCCCGTCCGGCCCCGGCGTGAATGCCGCGCTGGTGTTTGCCCAGCAGGCGAAGAAGGCCGGCGTGGAGGTGCGTGTGACCCAGGTCGACGGCGCCGTATTCAACGGCCCGCAGCGTGAACAGTGGCAGCTGTCGCCGGGTTCGACGCCGGCCCGTGGCTTCCTCGCGTCGGCGTTGCACAACGACGCACCGTTGGCGATCTACAACCGCAGCAATTTCCACGACGAGCGCTTCGACGCGCTGTACCGCCAGGCCCTGGCCCAACCGGATCTGCAACTGCGCAAAGGCCTGGTGCACGAGGCCCAGCAGATTCAACACGAGCGCGGTGGCCTGCTGATCTGGGGCTTCAACGACGTGCTGGACGCCGCGTCGGTACGGGTCGGCGGCCTCACGCCGGAACAGACCACCTTCGCCTCCTGGCGCTTTGACGAGTTGTGGTTGAACCATGTCTAAGCCCCTGCGAACGCCGGCCTGGCTGTCGTGGTTCGTCGGCCGCCTGGGCTACGGCCTGCTCACCGCCTGGGTGATCAGCCTGGTGGTGTTCATCGCCACCCAGGCGCTGCCCTCGGACCCGGCCCGGGTGATTCTCGGCCCCGACGCGCCGCTGCAAAGCATCCTCACCCTGCAACATCAACTGGGGCTGGACCAGCCGATCCTGCGGCAATACCTGCGCTGGCTCGGCTCGGCCCTGAGCGGCGACCTGGGGGTGTCACTGGACTCCAACGCGCCAGTCAGCAGCATCCTGTGGGGCCGTTTCGGCTACACCCTGGCGCTGCTCGCCGGGGTCATCGCCGTGGTGGTGCCGGCGGCGCTGGGCCTTGGTGTGTACCTGGCACTGCGCCGCGACAGCCACCTCGACCGCTGGAGCCTGTCGTTGCTGATTTTCCTCAAGGCCACGCCGGGCTTTCTGTTGGCCATTGGCCTGGTGCTGCTGTTTTCCATGCCGCATATGGACTGGTTGCCGGCGGTGTCGATCCTCGACCCGGATCAGTCGCTGTGGCGCCAGTTGCCGTTCCTCGTGCTGCCGGTGTTGGCCCTGAGCCTGTCGGCGCTGCCGTACCTCACGCGGATGGTACGTGCGGCGATGATCGACGCGCTGGAGTCCGACTACGTGATTGCCGCACGGCTACGGGGCATTCCCCATTGGCGGATCGTATGGCGGCACACCTTGCCCAATGCGCTGGTGCCGGCGATTCAAGGCGTGGCGCTGACCCTGCGCACGTTGATCGGCGGCGCAGTGCTGGCCGAGGTGATCTTCAGCTACCCCGGCATCGGCACGGCCCTTAACGCGGCGATCCAGATGCGCGATTTGCCGATGATCCAGGCCATCGTGCTGGTGATCACCCTGGCGGTGGTACTGATCAACCTATTGGCTGACCTGCTGACGGTGCTGCTCACGCCCAAGCTGCGCACGGCCCGTCGCGTGACAATGATTTCGCGCAACCGCCGGGGCATTACCCCGTGGTGGCGGCGCTCCCGAGGTGATGCATGAGCAAGAGTCGAGTTTCCCGCTGGCTGGCCGAGCCGCAGACCCGCAAAGGTGCGCTGATCACCGTGCTGGTGATCGCCGTGGCGCTGTTGGGCCCGTTGCTGGCGCCCCATGGTTCGACGGACATGGTCGGGCCGGTGTACGGCGCGCCAACGGGTTGGGCGTTGCTCGGGTATGACTTCCTCGGGCATGACGTGTTGTCGCGGCTGCTCAGCGGTGGCCTGTCGGTGTTGTGGATGTCAGTGGCGGCGGCGAGCATTGCCCTCGCGGTGGGCAGCACCCTTGGCTTGCTCGCCGGCCTGTCGCGGCGGCGCCTGGACCAGTTGATCACCTGGCTGGCGGACGTGTCCCTGGCGTTTCCCGACCTGATCCTGGTGCTGTTGATTGTCTCGATGCTGGGTCGTGCGCCGTGGTTGATCGTGCTCACGGTGTCGATTGCATTTATCCCCGGGGTGATTCGCCTGGCGCGGGCCAGCGCGGTGGCGGTGGCGGGGCAGGAATTTGTCGAGGCGGCGCAGATGATGGGCTATTCGCGGCGGCGGATCCTCTTCAAGGAGATCCTGCCGAACATCCTCACGCCATTGCTGGTGCACTTCGGCAACATGCTGACCTGGGGCGTGGGCATGCTCTCGGGCCTGAGTTTTCTCGGTTATGGCGTGGCGCCGCCGACGGCGGACTGGGGCTTGATGATCAATGAAAACCAGGCCGGGTTGCTGGTGCAGCCCTGGGCCGTGCTGGCACCGGCGGTGCTGATCGGCGTATTTGCCTATGGCACCAATATCCTCGCTGAAGGCATCGGCCGCAGCAGCGCGCGCCTGGGAGAAAAACAGCCATGAATGCGATCGCGGAAATTGCGACAACCGTGCTGCAGGTCAGCGGCTTGCGGGTTGAATTGCCGGGGCAGGTGGATGTGCTGTCCGGGGTGTCTTTTAGCCTGGAGGCCGGCGAAATCCTCGGGTTGGTGGGGGAGTCGGGATCCGGCAAGACCACGCTGGCCACCGCGCTGCTGGCCCATGCCCGGCGCGGCGCGCGGATTGTCGGGGGCCAGGTGCACATCGCCGGCCAGGCGCTGTTGGGCCTGGAAGGTGAAGCCTTGCGCCGCGCCCGTGGCAGCCTGATCGGCTATGTTGCCCAGGACCCGGCCACCGCGCTCAATCCGGCGCTGCGTATTGGCGGCCTGCTGCGCGAAACCCTGGCGGTGCATCCACTCCAGCTGGACAAGGCTGCGCAGCAACAGCGGATTATTGAAACCTTGCGTGATGTGGGTTTGCCGGATGACCCGGAGTTTCTACGGCGCTTTCCCCATCAACTGTCCGGCGGCCAGCAACAGCGGGTGATGCTGGCCCTGGCGTTCGTGCTGCGGCCCCGGCTGATCGTGCTGGACGAGCCCACCACCGCCCTGGACGTCACCACCCAGGCGCATATCCTCGCCACCTTGCGCCGCTTGTGCAAAAGCCAGGGCGTGGCGGCGGTGTATGTGTCCCATGACCTGGCGGTGATCAAGGACCTGGTGGACCGAGTCATGGTGATGTACGCCGGGCGGATTGTTGAAACGGCCAGCCGGGACGGGTTGTTCAGTCGGCCATCCCATCCCTACACCCGTGGCTTGCTGGCGGCGATTCCCGATGTGGCCGGGCGCCGTGAATTACGGGCGATTGGCGGGCATGCCCCGGCGCCGGGGCAGCGCCCTCAAGGCTGTGGCTTCGGGCCGCGGTGTGAGCGTTTTGGGCCTGAGTGTTCACAGCAGGAACCGCTATTGCAGACGCTGTCGGCGGGGCATGAAGTGGCGTGTTTCACGCCCCATGATCAGCCGTTGCAGCGCATCGCCCTGGCACCGATTGCCGCCGTGGATGCGCGCACCGATACCGCGCTGCTGGAGATCAGCGGGTTGAACGTGGCGTATGACCGGCAGGTGCTGTTTGACGTGTCGCTGCAGCTGCTGCCGGGGGAGTGCCTGGCGCTGGTGGGCGAGTCCGGCTCCGGCAAGACCAGCCTCGCGCGGGCCGTTGCCGGGTTGGGGGAGAATGCCGAAGGCGAGCTGCGTTATGCCGGGCAACCGTTGCCGCTGCAGGCACGGCAGCGTGAGGCGGGGTTGCGGCACCAGATTCAGTACATCTTCCAGAACCCGTATAGGGCGTTGAATCCGCGGCAGACGGTGTACCAGACCTTGAGTGCACCGCTGGCGCATTTCTTTGCCGTGAGCGGCGCCGCCGCACGGGAACGGGTGGAGGCGGTGCTCAAGCGCGTATCGCTGCCGGCGTCAGTGGCCGGGTTGTATCCCCACAGCCTGTCTGGCGGTGAGCGCCAGCGCGTGGCGATTGCCCGGGCGTTGCTGTGTGAGCCGAAGCTGCTGATCTGCGATGAGATCACCTCGGCGCTGGACGTCTCGGTGCAGGCGTCGATCCTGGATTTGCTGCGCCAGTTGCAGCGGGACGGTTTGACGTTGTTGTTTGTCACCCACGACCTGGGCGTGGTGCGGGCGATTGCCGACCGGGTGCTGGTGCTGAAGGTCGGGCGGGTGGTGGAGCAGGGCGCGGTGGATAGCGTGCTGGATCAGCCGCAGGCGGCGTATACGCAGACGTTGCTGGAGCATTCGCCCTCGCTGGGCTGACCGACACTGCTGCGCAGTGATCGCCGGCAAGCCGGCTCCTACACGAAACCTGTAGGAGCCAGCTTGCCGGCGATGGCGTCCGTCCGTTCACACCCAAATGGCATCCCACAGCGGATAGTCATGTACCCGCCGCACCAGCCCCGCCCGTATTGGGTTGGCGATGATGTAACGAGCCACGGCCTGCAGGTCTTCCTCCCGACGAATCGCCCGATCGTGAAAACCTTTCTGCCAGAAACGCCCCGAGCGCCCCAAGTGCGCGTTAACCGCACGCGCACTGCGGGACTTTGTTGCAAGCATCAGTTGCGGCAACGTGCTGTGTTTGAGTTCGACCAGCCAATGGAAATGATCGGGCATGACGACCCAGGCGAGAGAGTCAACCAAACCTTCGGTTTGGGCCTGACGGAATTGATGAACGACTAATCGGCCTACCCGCCAATCGGTGAAGACAGGATCGCGGTGCTGGGTGACTGCTGTCAGCATGTAAATCCGCCCGGGTTCGGAATAGCGGCCGGTGCGTAGGTGTTTGGCGTGAGGAAGCGTGGACATTCCTTGTCCTCCTGTTGGAAATACAGGCAGGAAAGGCTAGTGCGTAACGTCGAGATTTGGCGCGGGCTTTTGGCTCAGGGTGTGTCTGTGGGGGCGCCATCGCCGGCAAGCCGGCTCCTACAGGTGTGCGCGTTTTACTGTAGGAGCCGGCTTGCCGGCGATGGTGGAGGCCGTCTTTACGCGGCCTTTCTGCGCCGGGCTTCCTCGCGCACTGCCGGAATGATCCAGCGCCCATAATCCACGGTGTCATACAGCGGGTCATACCCCCGGTTCAAAAACGTCGTGACCCCCAGGTCCACATAATCCAGCAGCGCCTGGGCCACGGTCTCCGGTGTGCCTACCAATGCCGTGGTGTCGCCATACGCCCCCACAGCCGTCGCCGTCGGCATCCACAACGCGCGGTCATGCCGGTCGCCTAAAGCCGCCGCTGCCAGCAAGCGTTCCGACCCCGTTCCCTTGATTCGCTTCTGCCACGGACTGCCCGCCGCAAACTGTGGATTGGCCTTGATCTGCTCCAGGATCTGCTCGGCCCGTTGCCAGGCCAGTTCCTCGGTCGCGCCCAAAATCAGGCGCACCGACAAACTCACCCGCGGCGCCTGCACACCCGCTGCACTGGCCGCCGCCTTGAGCTTGGCAATCTGCTCCGCCACACCGCTCAACGGTTCGCCCCACAGCGCATACAGATCCGCATGCTTGACCGCAATCTGGTACGCAATGTCCGACGAGCCACCAAACGAAATCGGGATATGGGGCTGTTGCAGCGGCTTGACCGGGGAAAACGCCCCCTTGATGTTGAAGTACTTGCCCTCGAAGTCGAACGGCTCTTCGGCGGTCCAGGTGCGCCGCACTATCTCCAGGTATTCGTCGGTGCGTTGGTAGCGCTCGGTCTTGTCCAGCAGGAAGTCGCCTTCCTGGGGCTCGGCGGTGATGCCGGTGATGGCGTGCAGGCGAATGCGCCCGCCACCGGTGGTGTGGTCCAGCGTGGCGAAGGCCCGGGCTGCGACTGTCGGCGCGGTGAGCCCCGGGCGGTGGGCGATCATGAAACCCAGGCGTTCGGTGTGCGCCGCCGCGTAGGCGGCGATTTGCAGGCTGTCGGCACTGCCGGGCCCGCTGGCGATCAGCACCCGGTCAAAGCCTGCGTGTTCATGGGCGCGGGCGTGGTGGCGGATAAAATCGAGGTCGAAATCCGGGCTGCGCACGCCACGGGTCTCGGACCATTGGCGGGGGAAGATCATGCCGACAAATTCAATGGACATGCTGAGGCTCCTTTGAGGGTTAGAACTGGTAGTCGACCTGGGCCAGCAAGGTGCGGCCAGGCATCGGTTGCAGGAAGGTGTTGGTGGAGCCGGCCAGGCCGCTGACGAAGTTCAGTTCGTTGGTCAGGTTCAGCACGCGCAAGGTGGTGCTCCACTGCGGCTGGCGGTAGTACACGGCAAGGTCGAGGTTGTATTCGTTGGGGATCTTTACGGTCTTGCTCAGGTTCAGGTACCAGTTGCTGGTCCACCAGCCGGACAGCTCGGCGCCAAAGCCCGAGTCGAAGCGGTAGTCGACGTAGCCACTGGCGGTGTATTCAGGAATCTGCACCGCGTCGAAACGCCCGGAAGGCCGCTGGTTGAGGCTGTTGTTGTCGCCGAACACCGTGCCGTTGTCGGGCACGAACCCGGCCGAGGCAAAGCCCGCCTGGGAGGTGAATTCGTTGTAGGCGTTGAGCTTGGACAGGTTCAAGCCGCTGCGCAGGTGGTCATCCGGCTGATAGCGCACGGTGGCTTCCACGCCCTTGATCACCAGCCGCGCGATGCTGTTGTTGCTGTCTGGCGCCTGGTCCCGGGCCTGCTTGAACGCGGCGAGGGTCATGAACAATTGGTTGGGCACCGCTTCCACCTTCACGCCCACTTCGTGCAACACGCTCAGGCTCTGGAACGCCAGCGGGTTGAGCAGGTTGGCGCCACTGCCGCTGCCCCACCCCAGGCCGTTGGAAAAGAACCCGGTGTTGACCGCCAGCGAGCGATCGAAGGTGTAGTAGAGCGTGGTGTTTTCCGTGGGCTTGACGTAGGGGCTGACCTGGAATGCGAACAGCCGGTAATTGTCACTGTCCTTGCGCGGGTTGCCGCCGGCGAGCACGAACGGGTTATCGATCTCGGCCTCGATCCAGCTGCGGCTGGCGCCGATGTTCAGGCCGAAATAGTCGCCGTACTTGAGGTTGTGCTGGCTGAACAGGGTCTTGGTGGTCCAGGTGCTTTCGGCGGTGTAGGGCGCCACGGATTCGGCATAGAGCCCGTGCCCGGCCGGGTACATCGGCGGCAGGTTCAGCCAGCCGTAGTAATTCGAATACTGCGGCACGCCGGGCTGGCCGATCCACGCGCCATTGCCACCGGCCGGGTTGGCACCGGTGAGGCCCAGCAGGTCGCCGGGGTTCTTGCCCGAAGAGTCCTGGGTCAAGTCATAGGCGTTGATGGTGGAGCCGAAGCTGTTGTTGGCAGCGATCGACTGGTTGAACTCGCGGCGATAGATCAGGCCGGTGTTACTGTCATCCCGCAGGGTCCAGCCCCCCAGGCGGGTTTCATTGCGTGAGCGGAATTCGAAGCGGTTGTCGAAGATGTTGTCTTTGGATTGCACCTGGAACGAACCCACGGCATCGGTGATGTCCTTGGAGCGTTGGTAGAACGTGCTGTTGGCCAGCGTGATGGTGGGCGACAGGTCGGCCTCGATACGCAGCTGCGTGGTAAAGCGCCGGGAGCTGCTCTCGTCTTCCTTGCGTTGCCCGGTTTGTGAAGACAGCGAGCGTTCGCCGTTACCCGCCAGCGTCGGGTCATACACCCAGCCCCGCAGGCTGCCGGGGTTGCTCTGGGTGTTGGGCGAGGCGGTCTGGAAGCTGCCATCCACCACGCTGTATTGGCCCTGGGCATTGCGTTGGCGTTTGACCCAACCCAGGGTTGGCGCATCGGTGGCGCCGGAGGCCAGCACCGGTGACCACAGGGTGTTGCCGTTCTGGATAATCGGCGTGGCGCGGCCGGCGTAGTACTTGCCGTTGTCCACCAGGTCCTGGGTGGCGCGGTTCCAGCCGTGGGTGATGTTGTAGTCGTAGTAGTTGTCGTAGCTGGCGTTCCAGTCCACCCGCACGTTGTCGTTGCGCCAGGCGAGGGCGCCGTAGAAAGCGTCGAAGTTGTTGTCGACGTTGTCGTAGAAGTCCTGCTGGCGCTGCTTGGTGATGCTCAGGCGGTAGGCCAGGTTGTCACTCAAGGGGCCGGTGTTGTCGATGCTGAACTTGTTGGAACTGCGGGAGGTGCCGTCCGGTATCCACGAGCCCAGTTCACCGCTGAGTTTGGTCTTGAACGCGTCGAAGTCGGGCTTCTTGCTCAGGTAGTTCACATAACCGCCGCTGCCGGACACCGAGCCGTAGGTGACCGAGGACGGTCCGGCGACGATGTCGGCACCTTCATAGGCGTTGAAGTTTGCCGGGTGGCGCACGCCATAAGCGCGCTGGCCGTCCTGGAACACCTCGGAGCCCTGGGCGCGAAACTGCGGGGCGATGCCGGCGTTCTGGCCGCCGCCCCGGGTGATGCCGGGGGCGTACTTGACCAGGTCGTCGGCGCTGCGGATCGAGTCGTTGGCCAGTTGCTCGGCGTTGATTTGCACCACCGAGCGCGGCGTATCGAGGACTTTGGTTTCGGTACCGCCGTACACCGACGTCGGTGGGCGAGTGGGCAGGGCGTCGTCATCGGACTGGCTGGCACTGGCCTGCACGGTCACGGTTTGCAGTTGGGTATCGGCGGCAAAGGCCTGGATTGGCAGGCTTGCGGCCAGCAGCAGAGGTAAACGCAAGGCGATAGCGTGCATGGCAGAAATGCCCCATAAAAAGAATGAAGAGCGCACGGTCCCTTGTAGGAGCCGGCTTGCCGGCGATAAGGCCCTCGAGCCCTGCGCCGGTCGACCGGACGCCATCGCCGGCAAGCCGGCTCCTACAGGGCGATACGGTGCAAGTGGCTCAGGCGGTGTCTTTGAGCCAGAGCTTTTCGAAGCGCCAGGTGCTGAACAGCGACTCTTCCGACTGCGCGCCGCCGACGCGGGTGGAGACGCTGTCGAGCAAGTCGGCATAGCCCCAGATCAGCATCCCGCCGCGTTCGTACTGGATCTGCTGGACCTGATGCACCAGGGCCTTGCGTTTTTCCAGGTCGGGCTGGGCCATGGCGGCCAGGAACAGCTCACTGAATTGCGGGTCGTTGAAGTGGGTCTTGTTGGACACCGCAAACGGCGCGTCGGTATGGATCGCACTGGCCAGGAACGGCGCGCCGATGCTGCCGCCGGTGCTCAGGGTCCAGTCGTTTTTCAGCGGGCCCTGGAAAGTCGCCAGGTCCACCTGCTTGACCTTGAGGGTCACGCCGATACGTTTGGCCTGTTCGGCCAGCACCAGCGCCGAACTCAGTCCCGGCCCCGGGGTGGTGATCAATTCCACCTCAAGGTTCTCCTGGCCGGCGTCCTTCAGCAGTTGTGCCGCGCGTTGCGGGTCGTAGGGGCGTGGGCCGAGGTCGTGGTTGAACGTCGGGTCGCTGGGTGCATACAGGTCGTTGGCTACCCGGCCCTGGCCGTTCAGCGCGCGGCGCACCAGCTCTTCACGGTCGGCCATCAAGCGAAACGCTTCGCGCACCCTTGGGTCGTTGAACGGCGGCTTGTCGAGGTTCATGTCGAACGACAGCCAGTTACCGGTCACCGAGGTGATGACCTTCAGGCGTGGGTCCTTTTGCAGGATCGGCAACTGCTCGGTGGGCATCACATTGGCCATGTCGATTTGCCCGGAACGCAGGGCGGCCAGGCGCGAGACCTGATCCTTGAAGTCGATGATCTCCAGCTCATCGGCGTAGGGCTTGCCGTCCTTGTAGTAGTTCTCGAAGCGGGTAAACAGTGAGCGCTGGCCGGGGGTGAAGCTTTTGAGCTTGTAGGGGCCGGCGCCCACCGGGTTGGTGACCGGGTGGTAATCCACCGGCACGATGCCGCCGAAGTTGACCCAGGTTTCTGCCAGCGGCATGTAGCTGCGCCCGTCGCGAAAGCTCAGGCGCACGGTGCGGTTGTCGAGCTTGACCAGGTTGTCGCGGTCCACCCAGTGCAGCAGCGCCGCGTAGGGCGAGGCCAACTGTGGGTCGGTGAGGCGGCGGATCGAGAAGATCAGGTCATCAGCGTCGATGGTCTTGCCGTTGTGAAACTCCAGGCCGGGGCGCAGGCGCAGGGTCCAGCTGCTGGCGTCGGCATTCGGCTCGGCAAACTCGGCCAGGGCCAGGCGCGGTTGCATCTGCTCGTCCCATTCCCAGAGCTTGCTGTACAGCGCAAAGCCGCGAACGATGCCACTGCCCACGGGCTTGTGGGCATCGAGGTTGCCACTCTGGTTGCCATCCAGGATCCCCAGGCGCAGGCGCCCGCCGTAGCGCGGCTGGTCGTTGGCGGTGACGCTTTTGGGCGTGTCACCGGGGCCGCAACCGGCCAGCAGCAAGCCGCCGCCGACGGTCACGCTGTAGCCGAGAAAGTCCCGGCGGCTAAGCAGTAGGCTCATGGCATCAGACTCCGGCCGGACCGTTGGAGGAACGCAGTTCCAGCACGGGCTCCTGGGAGCGGCTCAGTTCGGCGCGTTCATTGAAAAAGTGCGGCAGGATGTGCTCGCCCAGGCGGTAGGCTTCCTCCAGGTGCGGGTAGCCGGCAAGGAAGAACAGGTCGATGCCGATGGCGTTGTACTCGCGAATTCGCGCCACCACGTTCTCGTAGCTGCCCACCAGCGCGCAGCCCGGCGGAATGCCGATGTAGCCAAAGCCGGTCCACACATTGGGGTGGATGAAGAAGTCATCGAAGCCCTGGGTTTCGGTTTTTTCGCTGAAGCCGTGCTCATAGCTGAGCTTGCGTGCCGTACGCAACCCGGCATGGGCCGCCACGGCCTTGACCGCGCCCCGGGCGATGCCTTCGTCGAAGAAACGCTTGGCTTCAGTGCGGGCCAGTTCTTCGGTTTCCCGGGTGATCACGTCAATCGACAGGCCGAAGCGAATGTCGGTGCGGCCCCATTTCAACGCGCGCTCGCGCAGGTCGGCGATCAGGGCGGCGATTTCGTCCGGGTGTTCGGCGCGCATCAGGTAGAAGTCGGCGTGCTTGGCGGCAAACTCCCGGGCGGCGATGGACGAACCGGCGGTGCAGATCAGCGGCAACTGGGCTTTCTTCAACGGCCCGCGCAAGCCGCCACCGTCGGCCTTGTAGAACTTGCCGTCGTAGTGGAAGGTTTCGTTGTGCCAATAGCCCTTGACCACGTCCATGAATTCGGTGGCGCGTTCGTAGCGTTCATCGTGGTCGCTGAAGTCGCCCACCTGGCGTTGAATCGCGTCCGAGCCGCCGTTGATGATGTTCCACACCAGGCGGTTGCCGGTGGCGCGCTGGTAGGTCGCCGCCTGCTGCACGGCCACCCACGGGGTGTAGTGGTAGGGCTGGAACGCGGTGACAAATTGCAGGGTGCGGGTTTCCCGGGCCAGCAGCGCGCAGACGGTCCACGGCTCTTCGCCGGTGGGCGCGTTGACCATCAGCGCGCCGCCAAAGCCGTTGATTTCCGCAGCCCTGGCGATTTGTCCGAGGTAGTCGATGTACGTGAAGTGATCACCGACACTGAAGCCCGACACCGCACCGGTGCTGGGCCCGCCGCGATGCCAGTCGCCACGGTTGCGTGGGTCGCCGGGCAGGAACTGGGTTTCGCCGTGCAGTGGCAGGCGGGTAAAGAATTCGATGCTCATGCAAGCCTCCTGCTTATTGCGCGGTGGGGGCGCAGATCGGGGTGATCGGCTGGTCGTTGATGACCTTGTGGGCAAACGGGATCGAGTCCTTGAGCGACGCGTTGACCGTGGCGCTGTGGCCCAGGCCTTTGTACAGGTGGCCTTCGACGATGGAGCCGGCCTTGCATGCGTCCTGCATCAACTTGACCTGGGTCGCGGCGGCCGGGGTGGTGTCTTCGGCGCCGGTGCCGATGAAGATCGGCTTCGAGGTTTTCAGCGTCGGGTAGGACACTTGCGCCAGCCACGGGGCGAGCTGCTTGCCCTTGTAGTCTTTCTTGGTGTTGGCGATGCTCAGGCCGAGGCCTTCCACGTCGCCTTCGAGGGCGAACAGGCAACTGGTGCGGGCCTGCTCGAAAATCGGCAGGGCTTTTTCGGTGTAGAAGTCGGCCGGGTTGATGCTCGGGTCGTATTGCTGGGCGGCGAGCAGGGTGTAGAAGCCGTAGGCCAGGGTTGGGTCGACCTTGTTGCGCACTTCTTCGCTGGGGTTTTTCGCGTAGTCGAGGGTGTAGATCACACCGGTGCCGATGCTGCCTTTCACTCCCAGGTCCGGGGCGTAGGTGGCGGCATACGCCGCGGCAGCGAAGGCACCGGCACCGCCCTGGGATTGACCGACGATCAACACCTTGTCGGCCAGCCCGGGTACCCCGGCCACCACGGCCTTGGCGGCGTCGAGAATTCCGTAGGCGGCCATGCGGCTATTGAGCAATGGGTGGCCGCCGGGCACGCCGAGGCCCTGGTAATCGGTGGCGACGACGGCAAAACCTTCGGCCAGCCAGCGATTGAGGTAGGCCACGTCACGGTACGAGCGACCTTGCCAGGACGGTGCGCACACGTCCGCCACGCCCACGGTGCCATGGCCCCAGCTCGCCACCGGCCAACCACCGGCAGGCGGCGTGCCTTTTGGCAGGAACAGCGCGCCGGACACCACGATCGGTGTCTTGTTATCGATGCCGTCGGTGGAGGTGTACAGAATCCGTTGGGCGCTGGCGGCGTTGGCCAGGCTCAGGGTGCTGTCCAGGGGCTCGCTGCGCAGCAGTTTGCCGGGAACGGCCGGGATGGCTTTTTCCCAGGTGTAGAACGCCGAGACGCGGCCATCGCCTTGCAGCGGGTCGGGTTTGGGGGCGTAGGTGTCGGCAGCGAACACGCTCATGGACAGGGCCAGAACGCTGAGGCCAAAGGCAAAGGAGTGCGGCAGTTTCATGCTCAATTTCCCTATTACGGATTAGTGCTGACCTGGCCACGCAGGGCTGGCCAGTAGTCAGTGAGTTTCAGGTCGATCAGGGCCTGGTTGGTAAAGCCGGTGGCCAGTGACGGGCCGATGTCGTAGGTGTCGCGAATCAGGTGATTGGCCAGGGCGTAGGTGGTGAGGGCCTGGTAATGAGCCTTGAGTTGCTGGTCGCTTTTTGGCGCCCAGCGATCCTTCCAGGCCACCGGATCGTCCTGATCGTCACGGCGCAGCACGCTTTCGGCGGTGCCGGCGCGGGAAGACAGCTGGTAATAGGCGTCCTGGTTCTGTGGCTGGGAAATCCACCACGCGGCTTTCACCCAGGCCGTGGCGAGCAATTGGGTGATGTCCGGGTGCTGCTGCACGAAGGCCTCGGTGCCCCACAGGTCGGAGACCAGGCGCCAGTCGTTGCTGCCTTGTTTGGTCGACCAGATGATCTTGCCCACGCCCTTGTCTTCCAGGGCATAGGCCTCGCTGAGCAACACCGCCGCGTCGACCTTGCCGGCAGACACGGCCGCGGCGCCGACTTGCGGGTTGAGGTTGGCGATCTTGAAGTCGTCGAGCTTCAGGCCCTTGCTGGCCAGGAAGTTGCTGAAGGCGAACTCCCATGGCCGGCCGCGATGCAGCGCCAGGCGCTTACCCTTGAGGTCGTCGATGGTTTTCGCGGGGGAGCCTTCGGGCACCACCAGGTAGATATTGTTGCCGCTGCCACCGGGCACGATCAGCTTGCCCGGCACACCGCCGGCCCCGGCGATTACCGAAGGCAGGTCACCGCGCACGGCGAAGTCCAGGCTGTTATTGCTGAAGCCTTCGTTGATCTGCGGCCCGGCGCCGGCGTGAGGCAGGGCGATCCACTCCAGCTTGACCCCGCGTTCACGCAGTTGCGCTTCGAGCCAGCCGTCTTCGATGACGCGCCCGGCGATGCCGCCGAACACCGGCTTGCCCCCTTGCGTGTAGGCGACGATGGCGATCTTCACCGACGCCGGTGGCGCCTGTTCAGCCAGCACGCCGGTGCTGACCAGCACACCGAACACGGTGGCAATGCTGTTGCGCCAGAAACTTTTCATTGGGATCTCCCTGCTAAGTGATCGCGACCCCTTGTAGGAGCCGGCTTGCCGGCGAAAGCGTCCGTTTAGTCGGTGCAAGGCTTGAGGGCCTCATCGCTGGCAAGCCGGCTCCTACAGGGGAGGTGGCGTTGGGAGGGAGAGAGCAGATTGCATGCCATCAGTGGAAAAACGCGCTGCACGCCTTGTAGAACGTGGCTTTGCGGGTTTTCGAAGAGCCGCCTGGCAATGGCTTGGTGCTGATCTGCGCACAGGCAGGTGCTGGCCGATTGCTGCTCCAGCAGCAGGTGGGGTGTGATGTGTTGGTATATTCTTTTCGGGAATATATAAATATTAATTAATAATTAAATGGTATAGAAAACTTCATGCACTATTGACACGCGCTTTTACTGCCAGGAATGCACCATGTCGCTGATCACCCACCCTAACGCCCGTGAATTGACCAAGTCGGTGCGCGCCACCGTGCTGGTCTTCAAGGACCCGCGCTCACAGGAATTGCTCGCACGTATCGAGCGCCTGGCCCCCAGTGAGGCCAACACCTTGATCATCGGCGAGACCGGCACCGGCAAGGAACTGGTCGCGCGTCATATCCATCATCTGAGCCGTCGCGGGCGTGAGCCGTTTGTGGCGGTGAACTGCGGCGCGTTTGCCGAAACCCTGGTGGAAAGCGAGTTGTTCGGCCACGAAAAAGGCGCGTTCACCGGCGCCACCACCCACAAGGCCGGCTGGTTTGAAGCCGCCAACGGCGGTACGTTGTTTCTGGATGAAATCGGCGATTTGCCGTTGAACATGCAGGTCAAATTACTGCGGGTGCTACAGGAGCGCGAAGTGGTGCGCCTGGGTTCGCGTACGCCGATTCCGATCAACGTACGGCTGGTGGCGGCCACCAACGTCAACCTCGCCGACGCGGTGGTGGCCGGGCACTTCCGTGAGGATCTGTTCTACCGCCTGCACGTCGCCACCATCCGCCTGCCGCCCCTGCGGGAGCGTCCCGGCGACATCCTGCCGCTGGCGGAATTTTTTCTTGAAGAACACTGCCAGCGCCTGGGCTACAACCGCGCTTCGCTGAGCATCGATGCCGAGCGCAAGCTGCTGGAACACAGCTGGCCGGGCAATATTCGCGAGTTGGAAAACGCGATTCACCATGCGTTGCTGGTGTGCCGTAATCAGTTGGTGCAGCCGCCGGACCTGCACCTGGTGGACATGCGTTCCTCGGGCATTCGCCAGGACGAGGCAAACCAGGCCGCGCCCGCGATCACCGGGCCGGTGAGCCTGGAGGCGGCGCTGAATGCGTTGTTCGAGCAGAACATTCCGGACCTTTACGAGCACATCGAGGAGACGGTCTTTCGTGCGGCCTATCGTTACTGCCATGGCAACCAGTTGCAGACCGGGCGCTTGCTGAATATCAGCCGCAACATTGTGCGGGCGCGGTTGGAAAAGATCGGCGAACTGGGCAAGCCGGTGCTGCTCGACGGGCAGTGACGGGGGTGTTAGCGTTTCGGGCTTCTCTGATCTGTAGAGGGCTCGACGTTGATTCGACTCACCGATTACATCGCGGATTTTTCCCGTTCGCCGCTGGCACCCTGGGTTGACCTTGCACCCTGGGAACTGGTGACCCAGGCGCCTGGCATCGTGCGTCAATTGCTGGCGGGGCTTTCTGACGACGATTACGAGATTCATGACGAGATCGCCGTGCACCGTACTGCGGTGGTTGAAGCTGGCGCTGTTTTGAAAGCGCCGCTGATCATTGGTGCCCACTGTTTTATCGCGGCCGGGGCTTACCTTCGTGGTGGTTGCTGGGTGGATGAATATTGCATCTTCGGGCCGGGTGCGGAGCTCAAGACGTCCTTTGTTTTCAGTGGCAGCAAGTTGGCGCACTTCAACTTTGTGGGTGATTCGGTGTTGGGGCGCGGGGTGAATCTGGAGGCGGGCAGTATCGTTGCGAATTACCGTAATGAGCGGGATGACAAGGAGGTCCAGGTGCGGGTTGATGGGCAGTTGCAGCGTACCGGGTGCGACAAGTTTGGGGCGCTGTTGGGGGATCAGTCGCGGGTTGGAGCCAATGGTGTGTTGGCACCGGGGGCGGTGCTTGCGGTGGGTAGTGTGGTCAGGCGGGGGAGGTTTTTGATTGTGAGGGGTAGGGGGCTTTTGGGGTACATATCCGTTGGTTGAGTAACGGCTGCTTATGGTTCCGCTCTTACAGCGGGTCACTTTGGAAAAGCCCCAAAGTAACCAAAGGGCTCTGCCCCGCCTGTCGGCACCTCGCCTAGGCTCGGTGTTCCCTCACTCCGGCATTGCTCCGCGGGCCGCCGCGACGGGGCGTCCCTGCCCCGTCGCGGCTAAACCGGCGTCCTGCCGGTTTACCCGCTCCTCAATCCCTGCGTTCGGCCTCGGGCTTATTGGGGCAGTCAGGGCCAGATCAAGATCAAAATCTACAGCACAGCGGCCTACAGGCCGGCTTGAGTGGTAGAAGCCAGATCAAAAGCGAAAGCCAAAGCGAAAACCAAATCTGAAACGGATGCGGCTCTGCTTTTCTGTGGGAGCTGGCTTGCCTGCGATGCGGACACCTCGATTTTTCAGGTACATCGAGGCGATGCCATCGCAGGCAAGCCAGCTCCTACAGGGGATCGTGCCCGCTTTAGATTTTGATCTTGCCTTTGCTTCACACCACTCAAGCCGGCCTGTAGGCCGCTGTGCTGTTGATCTGCTTTTGATCTTGATCTTAGGCGCCCCGTTAAACCACGCTGGCCGAACGCAGGTAGTACGGAGCGGGTAAACCGGCAGGACGCCGGTTTAGCCGCGACGGGGCAGGGACGCCCCGTCGCGGCGGCCCGCGGAGTAATGCCGGAGTGAGGGCACACCGAGCCTAGGCGAGGTGCCGAGTGGTGGGGCAAGAGCCTTTTGGTTACTTTTGGGCTCCTTTCAAAAGTGACCCGCTGTAAGAGCGGAACCAATCGAAGCCATCACCCAAAAAACGGATATGCCCCCCAAAAAAAGCTACTGCAAGTTGACAAACAACCCCCCGTCTACCAACAGCGAAGCCCCGGTCACATACCGCGCCATATCCGAAGCAAGAAACACAATGGGGCCAGCAACGTCGTCGGGCTCGCCCAACCGCCCCAGCGGCGTACGTGACGTCATGTACGCCAACTTCTCCTCATCCGCCAAATCCTCCTTGTTGATGTCGGTAGCAATCGTCCCCGGCAACACCGAATTACAGCGAATGCCATACGGCCCCAACGCAATCGCACAGGACTGCATCAACGAGTGCAGCCCGGCCTTGGTCGGCGTGTAATGCGTTTGCATCCCGCCACCCACCAGCGCGCTGATGGAACTGACGGCGATGATCGCGCCGCCCTTGCCCTGGTTTTTCATCTGGTTGGCCGCCGCCTGCACGGCGAAGTAGGCGCCGTTGAGGTTGGTGTTGACCGTCTTGAGGTACACCTCGCGCGGCATGTCGAGGAAGGAGTGAAACGGGCAAATCCCGGCATTGTTGACGAACACATCCACACTGCCGAATGCCTTGAGCGCGCCCGCCACCAGCTTGTCACCGGTGTCCGGGTCAGCGGCATCACCGCCCACTTCAACCGCCTGCCCACCAAACCCCTTGATCTCCTCGATCAACGACAACGCCGCCTCAGTTCCCTGGCCACTGCCACTATGACCAATCACCACACGAGCCCCCTGGCGCGCGCACTCACGGGCAGCAGCGCGTCCGATACCCCGGGAAGCGCCAGTAATAATCACGGTTTTATCTGCAAGTAACATAAATGAACTCCTCGAAAACAAACGGCCTCAGCCGAGATAGTTGCCGTAACCGACCATGGCGATAGCGCCGAGAATCACCGCGATACCGGCCACCAATACGCTTTTATTGGTAGCACTGGTGCCTTGCCATTCGCGGAAATACAGGCCCCAGCCGTTGGACACGATGATGATGAACGACATGTGCAGCACCCACGAACTGGCATCGTTCTGCAGGCGGCTTTCGCCCATGCCGTAGAAGAAAAACTGCAGGAACCACAGGGTTCCGGCGCACGCCACCAGCAGGTAATTGCTTAACAGCGGCGTGCTGCGGTCGGTGTAGTTGTGGAACGTGCGGTTGCGCCAGTTCAACCACAGGCACCAGAGGCCGTTGGTGGTCAGGCCACCCCACATGATCACCATGAAGGTCACGTTGTTCTGGAACAGGCTGTTGGCGCCGTGCTCGACAGCCGCGGCAGCCAGTGGGCGCCCGGCTGAAATACCGTAGCTGAAGCACGCGCTCAGCACCCCGGATATCACCGCTACCAGCATGCCCTTGGCCACCGAGAACTCGCTGATGCTGGCGAATTTCACCGCTTCCGGCACTTCCCGTTCCTTGATCAGCCCGGCCTTACCGCACACGGCGATGCCCACCAGCGATACCGCCACGCCCCACAGCACCCAATGCCCGCCCTGGGAGGCGAGCATTGAGGTCAGGGTGCCTTCGGTGGCGTCGGTGAAGAGGTCGCGGTACAGCGCCGGCATCAAGGCGCCGAGGGCCGAGGTCAGGCCCAGTACCAGCGACATGCCCAAGGACAACCCGAGGTAGCGCATGGTCAGGCCGAACGTCAGCCCGCCAATGCCCCAGAGCACGCCGAACAGGTAGGTCCAGAGCAGGGTGCTGGTGTCGGCCTGGCGCAGGATGTCGGCCCAGCCGGGCACGGTCAGTTGCGCGGCAATCAGCGGCACGATCAGCCATGACACCAGGCCGCCGGTGATCCAGTAGCTTTCCCAGGCCCAGCCGCGGACTTTCTTGTAGGGGATGTAGAAGCTTCCGGAGGCGAAGCCGCCGATGAAGTGCAGGATCACACCGAAGAGAATGATTTCCACGTAGTCGAATCCTTTTTTATTGTTGTGGTACCGCGCTGATTCAGCCTGGAGTGAGGCTGAACATCGGGATCAAATTCACGCTGACGGGCGAGGCGTCCGGGTGGCTGGGCATGATGTCTTGCATGTAGTGCCACCAACGCTGCATCAGCGCGGTGCCAGGCAAGGTGTCGAGGCGGTGCTGGTCTTCGTGGGTCATCACGGCGAACAAGGCGTTGCTGGCCTCGTCGAGGTAGATCCGGTAGTCCACCACGCCGGCATCGCGCAGGGCCTGGGCCAGTTCCGGCCAGATCGCGTCATGGCGTCGACGGTACTCGGCGTGCTGCCCGGGGTTGAGGTTCATGCGAAAGGCTCGGGTCTGCATGACTGGCCTCCGTGGGGTGGCGTGGGGCTGTAGATCCGCACCGCGTTGTGCAGGAAAAACTTGCCCTGTACGTCCTCGGGTTTGCCCGCCAGGCAGGCTTTCACCAGGCCCAGGGTGGTGGCGAAATTGGCCAGGTGATCGCTGTTGGGCCAGTCGCTGCCAAAGAAGCAACGGTCTTCGCCGAAGGCTTCCCACAGCACCGCCAGGCGGTCGTTATAGAAGGCCGGGTCAAGGATCAGGCCCTGCGGGCCGACCTGGGGGATTTCCGCCAGTTTGGCAAACACATTGGGCCGCTCGGCGAGGCGCATCAGGTCGGCGTGGTACGCCGATGCTTCACCGGCCGGCACGCTGGCGTTGGGCAGGTGATCGACAATGATGCGCAGCTCGGGCAAGGCATCGCTCACGTGCAGCAGCCCTTTGATCAGGCGTGGGTTCGGGTTGGCGCTGTCCAGGCTGCGCCCATATTCGGCGAGGCGGCGCAGGCCGTCGATAAAGCCGGGGCGCGTCTGGTCGTCGAGCAGATCGCGGTCCCACAGGTTGCCGTAGCGCAGGCCGAGGAACAGCGGTTCATGGGCCAGGGCTTCAAGGTCTGCTGCAAAGTCGCTGTGCAGCGGGTCGAGGTTGCCGACGAAACCCAGCAGGCGTGGATCGCTGCGCAAGGTTTCCAGGAGCCAGCGGTTGTCGTCGCGCCACGGGCTGGCTTCCACGGCAATCGCACCGATCACGTTATGGTCGCCCGCCAGCGCCCAATAATCCGCCGGCAAATGCGCGGCATACAGCGCGTTACCGGGTTCGGGCCAGGGAATGCCCTGGGGGCGGCGCGGGTCGAACAGGTGCAAGTGGCTGTCGATGATCGGGCCGTTGTAAGGGGTAAGAGGCATTGCGCAATCCTTGTCGGAAGAATTGATCGGGAAGGGCCCGCACGCTACCGCGCCAGGGCCCGTTGCACCACCTCAGCCCTGCAGGTACACCGCGTGGGTATGGGTGTACTCATACAGGCCGTGCTTGCCATCGGCGCCGCCGATTCCGGATTTACGCACACCGGCATGGAAGCCTTGCATGGCTTCGAAATTCTCGCGGTTGACGTAGGTTTCGCCGAACGACAAGTCGCGCACCGCCTGCATCGCCTTGCCCAGGTCGCGGGTGTAGATCGACGACGTCAGGCCATAGTCACAGTCGTTGGCCAGGGCGATGGCCTCATCCAGGTCGTCGACAATCTGGATCGGCAGTACCGGCCCGAAGATCTCCTCGCGCATGATTTCCATGTCGGCGCGGCAACCGGCCAATACCGTGGGCTGGAAGTGAAAGCCCTGGCCCAGGTCGGCAATCTGCCCACCGGTGACCAGCGATGCACCCTGGCCCAGCGCGGTGCGCACCTTGCGATTGACGCTGTCCAGGCCCTGGCGGTTGATCAGCGGGCCCATCTCCACATCGGCCTGGGCGATGGGATCGCCATAGCGGGTGGCAGCCATCGCGGCGCTGATGCGCTCGATAAACTGGTCGGCCACCTTGCGGTCCACGTACACCCGCTCGGCGCAGTTGCACACCTGGCCGCTGTTGATGATCCTTGAGGCGCGAATGGCGTTTACCGCGAGGTCCAGGTCGGCATCGGCGAGGACAATGGCGGGGGCCTTGCCGCCCAGCTCCAGGTTGAGCTTGGTGATGTTCGGCGCGGCGGCGGCCATGATCCGCGAGCCGGTGGCGACGCTGCCGGTGAAGCTGATCATGTCCACGCCCTTGTGGGCGGTGAGGGCGCCACCGACGTGGCCATCGCCGCAGACCACGTTGAAGACCCCGGCTGGCAGATCGGTTTCGGCCACCAGTCTGGCGAATTCAAAGCAATTGTTGGGCGTCTCCTCGCTGGGCTTGATCACGATGGTGTTGCCGGTCAGCAACGCCGGGGCCATCTTGCGGGCGATCAGGAAGAACGGGAAATTCCACGGCAGGATGCCGGCCACCACGCCCAGCGGCTTGCGAAACAGAAAGATGTTTTCGTTGGGCCGGTCGCTGGTGATGATCTCGCCTTCGATGCGTCGCGCCCACTCGGCCATGTAGTCGAGGTAGTCGGCGGTGAAGTTGACTTCGACTTCCGCCAGGCCCGTGACCTTGCCTTGCTCCAGGGTGATGGTGCGTGCCAGGTGGGCGACGTTTTCCCGCAGCTTGGCGGCAATGCGGCGCAAGTGCCCGGCGCGTTCGATCGCGGGTTTGCGGGCCCAGTCTTTTTGCGCATGACGGGCAGCGGCCAGGGCCTGATCGACGTCTTCAGCGGTGGACGCCGGGACCTTCGACAGCAGGGCGCCGGTAGCCGGGTTCAACACCTCCAGGTGGGCATCGCTGGGGGTAAAACGGCCGTTGATGAAATTCTGGTAGACCGGTACGGATGACATGGGCAGCTCCTCAGTAAGTGCGTGACGGCGCCTGGGCGTCGGCGACGGGGCGGTAGCGGGCCAGTGCGGCCATGGCGCTCTGGCGCAACAGGCTGATGTCGATGGCCACTGCGATGAACTGGCAGCCCCAGGCTTGGTAACGGCGGGCGTCGTCTTCGTTGGGGGCGAGGATGCCGCAAGCCTTGCCGGCCGCCAGCGTGGCGTCGACCGCGTGCCGGATACGTTCCTGCACTTCGGGATGCCCTGGGTTGCCGGCGTGACCGAGGCCGATGGACAGGTCGGCCGGGCCGATAAATACCGCGTCCACACCTTCGACCGCCGCAATCGCCGCGACGTTTTCCACCCCGAGACGTGACTCCACCTGCACAATCAGGCACAGCTGTTCATGGGCGGTATTGAGGTAGTCGGCCACGCCGTCCCAGCGGGTAGCGCGGGTCAAGCCGCCGCCGACACCACGAATGCCGTGGGGCGGATAACGCATTGCACGCACCAGGGCCTGGGCCTGTTCGGCGGTTTCCACCATCGGGATCATCAGCGTCTGGGCGCCCACATCCAGCAGTTGCTTGATCAGGTTGGCGTCGCTGCTCACCGCGCGAACCACCGGCGCGGTGCCATAGGACGCCACGGCCTGGAGCTGGTTGAGCACGCTGGGCACGGTGTTGGGGGCGTGTTCGCCGTCAATCAGCATCCAGTCATAACCGGTGCTGGCGACGATTTCGGCGGCATAGGCCGTGGCGAAACCGGCCCAGATCCCGTATTGCGCGGCGTCTTTACGCAGCGCGGCCTTGAAAGCGTTGTGGGGCATGTTCATGGCAGGAGTCCTCAGCGGTTATACGGACGGTGCAGTTGGCAATCGGGGTTGAGGTCCACGCCAAACCCCGGCTTGTCGAGCACCGACAGGCGCATGCGGCCCTTCACCGGCACTGGCTCGCCGAGCAGTTGCGGGTGAAACATCGGCACCACTTCGTCGGCCTTGGGCGCCATCATCAGGAACTCGGCGAACGGGCTGTTATGGCGGGTGGCGACAAAGTGGTAGCTGTAGACCGACGAGCCGTGGGGCACCACCAACGCGTTGTGGGCGTCGGCCAGGGCGGAGATTTTCACCAGTTCGGTGAGGCCGCCGCACCAGCCCACATCCGGCTGGATAATGTCGCAGCAGCCCATCTCCAGCAGCATGCGAAAGCCCCAGCGGGTGGCTTCGTGTTCGCCGGTGGTGACCAGCATGCCCTTGGGCACGTTGTTGCGCAGGGCGGCATAGCCCCAGTAGTCGTCAGGCGACAGCGCTTCCTCGATCCACTTCAAGCCAAATTCGTGGGCGCCGGTTGCCAGTCTGGTGGCGTAGTTCAGGTCCAGGCTCATCCAGCAATCGAGCATCAGCCAGAAGTCCGGGCCGACCCGTTCGCGCATGGTCGCCAACTCCTCGAGGTTTTTGCGCAGGCCTTCTTCGCCCTCCGACGGGCTGTGGTGCAGGGGCATCTTGCCGCCGATAAAGCCCATCTTCTGCGCCAGGTCCGGACGAGCGCCGGTGGCGTAGAACTGCAACTCGTCCCGCACCGCGCCGCCGAGCAACTGGTGCACCGGCTCCTGGCGGATCTTGCCGAGCAGGTCCCACAGCGCCAGGTCCACACCGGAGATCGTGTTGATCACCAGCCCCTTGCGCCCGTAGTACAGAGTGGACTGGTACATCTGGTCCCAGATTTTCTCGATATCGGTGACGCGGGCGCCTTCCAGGAAGCGCGCCAGGTGTTTCTCGACGATGTAGGCGGCGGGTTCGCCACCGGTGGTCACGGCAAACCCGACGGTGCCGTCGCTGGCCTCGATTTCCACCACGAGCGTGCCGAGTACGTTGATCCCGAAACTGCGGCGGCTCCGGCGGTATTCGGGGTATTTGCTCATGGGGGTGCTGATGTGATCGTCGATCCAGTGGCCGTCTGCCTGGTCGTGGTAGTCCGCGCCGCCGCCGCGCAGCACAAAGGCGCGTACGTGCTTGATAGTGATGTTGCCCATGGTGTGACTCCTTGATTAAACAGTGGCCGGCGTGTTCGTCGCTTTTTGGCCTGGCGAATGGATACCGAGTACCAGCAAGGCGGCGAGCACGGTGGTGGCGGACAGCAGGTAGAGGCCGGCCGCAGGGGAGTGGAAGGCGGTTTCTGCCCAGTTCTTCAGCACCGGGGCGATAAACCCGCCGAGGGCGCCGAAGGAGTTGATCAACGCGATGCCGGCGGCCGCGGCGCTGCCCGCCAGGTAGCTGGAGGGGAAAGTCCAGAACACCGGTTGCACAGCGATAAATCCCGAGGCGGCGAAACACAGGGCGAGCATGCCCAGCAGCGGGTTGGCGAAGGTCACGGAGCAGGCAATCCCGGCGGCGGCCATCAACAGGGTCAGGGACGCGGTTTTGCGGCGCTCGCCGGTGCGGTCGGAATAGCCGGGAATCCACCAGGCGGCGAACAGCGCGCACACCCACGGAATGGCCGAGACCAGGCCCACCATCAAGCCGACCCTGGTGCCCAAAAGGCCGCTGACCTGAGTGGGCAAGTAGAACACCACGCCGTAGACGCTGGCCTGGATCAGCAGGTACACCAGGCACAGGTACAGCACGCTGGGCTGGCACAGCACATTGAGCAGGCTGTGCCCGTGGGTGGTTTTGTGTTGGTCTTCGCGGTCCAGCAGGTCCTGGATCTGGCGCTGCTCTGCCACGGTCAGCCATTTGGCATCGGCGGGGCGGTTGTCCAGGTACCAATAGGCCCAGATGCCGACCGCCGTGGCCATCAGGCCTTCCACGGCGAACAGCCATTGCCAGCCGTGCAGCCCGGAGAACCCGTCCAGCTCCAGCAACAGACCCGACAGCGGGCTGCCGAAGATGAAGGCCAGGGGCGCGCCAAAGTAGAAGAACCCCATGGCCTTGCCGCGTACCGCAGACGGGAACCAATAGGTGAGGTAGAGAATGACACCGGGGAAAAACCCGGCTTCGGCCACGCCCAGCAGGAAGCGCAACACGTAGAAGCTGGTTTCGTTATGGGCAAACATCATGGCGGCGGACACCAGGCCCCAACTGACCATGATCCGGCACATCCACAGGCGGGCACCGACGCGATGCATGATCAGGTTGCTCGGCACTTCCAGCAGCGCATAGCCGACAAAAAACACCCCGGCGCCAAAGGCGAAAGCGGCATCACTGAGGCCGGTGTCGGCCTGGAAGGCTTGCTTGGCGAACCCGACGTTGGCGCGGTCGAGGAAGGCCATGATGTACATCAACAGCAGGAAGGGCAGCAGCCGCCAGGAAATCTTGGCGAGCAGAGACGCAGGCAGGGTCTTCATGGGTCAGTCCGGTTGTTTTGTTCTTATGGGAAGGACTGTACGGCGCTCGATCTATGCGCTACAAATCGAATCTCGCTTACAACTGATAACCTCAGGGTATCGATAACAAGGAAAATAATGAGTAGTCCCGCGATCTCCCGCAGCCTGTTCAACCGCCTGCGCTACAAGCATCTGCATATGCTGGTGGCCTTGAGTTCCAGCCAGAACCTGCACCGCGCATCCCAGAGCCTGAACATGTCGCAACCGGCGGCGACGCGCATGTTGCGGGAGATCGAGGACATGTTTGCCTGCGACCTGTTCGAGCGCCTGCCCCGTGGTATGCGCCCCACGGCGCTGGGCAAGGAGCTGATCCGCTTTGCCGAATCCGCCCTCAGCGGCCTCGACCGCTGCGCCGAGGAATTGAGGGTGCGCCAGCAGGGCGGCTATGGGTATTTGTCGATCGGCACGATCATGGGCGCGGCGCCGGACCTGGTGATGGACTCGATTGCGCAGATCAAGTCGCTCAACCCGCAGATGCGCATTCGCATCATGGGCGACACCAGCGACCAGGTGATCCAGTTGCTGGAACAGGGCCGCATCGACCTGGCCATCGCCCGGCGCAATGCCGCCACCGACAGCGAGCATTACAGTTTCGAGCCCCTGGGTAATGAACGCATGCTTGTGGTGGTGCACGCCGGCCATCCCCTGGCGCAACGCGAACACTTGCCGTTGGCGGAGCTGGTCAGCGACTGGCCGTGGATCCTGCAACCGCAAACCAGCCCGGCGCGCATTGGTTTTGACGAGGCGCTGCAACACCTGGCCTTGCCGCAGCCGGCGGACATCATCGAGTGCAGTTCGGTGTATTCCATGCAACAACTGATTCAACTCACCGACGCAATCATGGTGCTGTCGGAAAGCGCCCTGCGGGACTACCTGAAAATGGGCCTCGTGGTGGCCTTGCCGGTGGTGCTGGAGGTGCAGCTGGCGCCGTTCGGGATGCTGTTGCGCAAGGGCGACCCGGTGAGCCGCGAGCTGGGGCTGTTTATCGACATGCTCCGACAGAAGGCCGCGATGCTTTAAACGCTGCGTGTAAAAGAACGTGGTATGCCGGCGGGATATTAAATAGAATGAATCTCATTTGAGATTAACTCGCGCCGCGCAGGTTACTTGCCATGAATGATGCTGTATTGCCGACGC